>CAWGYF010000008.1:7500-286292 GCA_963826705.1 uncultured Actinomycetota bacterium | reverse complement strand
ACGCGGGTTCGCCTCCTTCGGCACCGAGAGCGCCTTCGCCACTTTCGGCCGTTCCTGAACCCCCGCGCAGTGGGCGGCGCCAAAGCCGGATCCCCGCGCGGAGCTCTTGGCAGGCGAGCTCGACACCCGTGGGGTCCATCGAAGATCGAACCCCGCTGGTGTGCATCTCGGGCGCGGATCAGCCTGACGTGTGTGCAGTGCGGGGCCGGCGCCACCCCACCGGCCGACGGCCCGCAGCATGGCGCCAACCCGGTGGCGAAGGTGGTCAACCCGCCAGCCGCTGCCCGGCACCACCGCGGACGCGCACAGATCTTTCACCATCCGCGCCCGAGTACCAGTCCGAGATGCTATAGTCGAACCTATGTTCGATCAACTGGTCGACACCCGCCCCGACGCGGAACGGCCCCCCGACGACTACCCCGACGACGTTCTCGACGATTTCCCCGACGACTTCTCGACGAGTTCCTCGACCCGCCGCCCGACGAGCTGCTCGGCACCGACCCGGGCCCGACCCTCCCCGCCGCGACGAGCGCCCCGTGCGGGGCGCTGGCCCTGGAGTTGGACTGGGCCACCGCCCACCCCGCACTGTTGTCCGCGGCCGAGTTGGTGGATGCCGCGATCGGCTACGAACACCTGGCCGCCTGGGCCACCGCCGGTCAACAAGTGATGCTCGCCGAGTTTCACCGCCGTCCCGCCGATGGCACCGTCCGCCCGGCCGCCACCGCGGCCGATCCGGCCGCCGAGTCAGCGGCCCGGCGGGAGTGGGCGGTCGATGAGATCGGGCTGGCGCTCACCTTGGCCCCGTCCGCGGCCGCGACCCGGATGGCGCACGCCGACCGCGCCGCCGCGGTCTTGCGGCCCACCCGCGACCTGCTGTCCACCGGGCGGATCTCCCCGGACCGGGCCCGGTTGATCGCCGACATGCTCGCCGACTACGACGACGGGGTCGCCGAGGCCGTGCAGCACCGGGTGTTGGGGCGGGCCCCCGAGCAGACTTGGGGGCAGCTGCGGGCGGCGCTTACCCGGGCCATCGCCGCGGTGGTGGCCGATCCTGCCGACCGACACCGCAAGGCGCGTCGGCAGCGGCGGGTCCAGCTGTGGCCTGGTCGTGACGGCATGGCCACCCTGGCCGCGCAGCTGACCGCGCCGGAGGCCACCGCCTCCTTCGAGTGGATCACCCGCCTGGCCCGCGGCATCGACTGCGCCACCCCCGACAGCAACAGCCCCGACAGCAACAGCCCCGACAGCAACAGCCCCGACGGCAACGGCAAGGACGGCAACGGCAAGGATGGTGTGGTCGGGCGGGGTCGGGGGTCGATGGACCGTCGCCGCGCGGACGTGCTGGTCGCCCTGCTCACCGGCCGCCTGGTCGCCACCACCCCGACCGCCACCCCGACCGGCACCACCCCGGCCGGCGCCACCCCGGCCGGCGCCACCCCGACCGGCGCCACCCCGACCGCCACCGCCCCGACCGCCACCACCGCGGCCGGCGCCACCCCGACCGGCACCGCCCCGGCCGGCGCCACCCCGGCCGCCACCGCGGAGGGCAGAGATGACCCAGGCGGTGCGGGTGACGCGGGTGGTGCGGGTGGCGGGGTGGACCGGGAGGTCGGGTCGCGTGTGCTGGCCGCGCCGGTGTCTGCGCATCGGCCCCTGATCCACGTCACCGTTCCCCTGACCACCCTGATGGGCTTGCACGACGAACCCGGCGAGCTGGCCGGTTACGGGCCTATCCCGGCCCCGATCGCCCGTCAGATCGCCGCCGATCCCGACTGCACCTGGCGGCGTCTGCTGACCGACCCCGTGTCGGGCACCCTGCTCGACTACGGCCGCCGCACCTACCGGCCCCCCGCCCCGCTGGCCGGGTTCCTCCGCGCCCGCGACGGCGCATGCCGCTATCCGGGCTGCCGCCGCCCGGCGGTGGCCTGTGAGATCGATCATGTGCAGCCCTGGCAGCACGGCGGAACCACCAGCGAGGACAACCTGTGCTGCCTGTGCCAACGCCACCACGACCTCAAAGAGCAACTCGGCTGGCAGGTGCTGCTGCACCCCGACCGACGACTGGAATGGATCACCCCGACCGGGCACCGCTACTGGAGCCGACCGGTCGACCACCGCGCACCACCACCGGGAACACCCCCACCTCCGACGGCCGAGCCGCCCGAACCGGACCCACCGCCCCCCTTCTGACCATGACAGGTCCGGCCGGTCACATGTCGCCGACGCCCAACGCCGTCAAGCCAAGCCACGGGCGCCGACCGCGCCATCACGTTCTTCCGGCACCCTGGCGAGCGGCGACGCCCCGGCCGTTGTCAGCGCGGACGGCCTCCGCCCAGCTCATCACCCCGATAGACCTGTCCTTGAACAACAACCAGCAGACCCCGCTGTGGATCTTGACAAGACCGCGTACCCGGCGGCTGACCCGCGCCCGGGTCCGCCGCGGATTTCGCCCCCTCCGACCGACAATCACCATCCCGGCCCGCGCGCCGAAACCCAGCCGACCCGGCCCCAAACAACCCACCCGCCATCCCCCACCAACACCGCGCACCCCGCCACGACGTCGGCAAGACCGTCACACGCGATCGCGCCGCTACCGTCCAACAACAGATCAAGGGTTAAACGCCAAGCTAAGGTGCGCCCGTGCAGCTGGAGATCGTCTTCCCGTCGTCGGACGGCAAGCCCCTGCCTTCTTCCGGACCCATCTCGACGCCTGAGCGGGCAGGATTGGACGCATGAGCGATCGCAGCTGGGGGTTCCGGACGAGGGCAGTGCACGCGGGTGCCGTGCCGGACGCCGCGACCGGCGCCAGGGCCACCCCGATCTACCAGTCCACGAGCTTCGTCTTCGAGGACACCACCGACGCGGCGAGCCTGTTCGCGCTGCAGAAGTACGGGCTGATCTACAGCCGCATCGGCAACCCCACCGTGGCGGTGCTGGAGGAGCGGCTCGCGAGCCTGGAAGGCGGGCTCGGCGCGGTGGCGACGAGCAGCGGACAGGCCGCGGAGTTCCTCACCTTCGCCTGCCTCGCGGGCGCCGGTGACCACATCGTCGCCACGGCGGGGCTCTACGGCGGCACGATCACCCAGCTCGACGTCACCCTGCGGCGCTTCGGGGTGGACACCACGTTTGTCGCCGGACGCGAGGCCGACCAGGTTGCCGCCGCCCTCACGCCCGCGACGAAGCTCGTGTTCACGGAGGTGATCGCCAACCCGTCGGGAGCCGTCGCGGACCTGGCCGGGCTGGCCGACGTCGCGCACAACGCGGGGATACCGCTGGTCGTGGACGCCACGATGGCAACGCCCTACCTGTGCCGTCCGATCGAGCACGGCGCCGACATCGTCATCCACTCCGCCACGAAGTTCCTCGGCGGCCACGGCAGCACGCTGGGCGGGGTCATCGTGGAGTCGGGGCGGTTCGACTGGGGCAACGGCAACTTCCCGGCGATGACCGAGCCCGTCCCGTCCTACGGCGGCCTGTCCTGGTGGGGCAACTTCCAGGAGTACGGCTTTCTCACCAAGGTGCGCGCCGAGCAGCTGCGCGACATCGGGGCCACGCTCTCGGCGCACAGCGCGTTCCTGCTGCTGCAGGGCGTCGAGACGCTGCCGCAGCGGATGGACGCGCACGTCGCGAACGCCCGCGCCGTCGCCGAGTCGCTGCAGGCTGACCCCAGGGTGTCCTACGTGCGGTGGGCGGGCCTACCTGATCACCCCGACCACGCTCGCGCGGAGCGCTACCTGCCGCTCGGCCCGGGCGCGGTGTTCTCGTTCGGTGTGGCGGGCGGCCGGGCCGCGGGGGAGCGGTTCATCGAGTCCGTGCAGCTGTGCAGCCACCTGGCCAACATCGGGGACGCCCGCACGCTCGTCCTGCACCCGGGCTCGACCACCCACCGCCAGCTCTCGCCCGCGCAGCTGCAGGACGCCGGTGTGCCGGAGGACCTCGTGCGCATCTCCGTCGGGCTGGAGGATGTCGAGGACATCTTGTGGGACCTCGACCAGGCGCTGGCTGCGGCCGCGAAAGAGGCGTGATGGCCTGGGAGAACCCCTCGGCGGGTGATCGAGAGCAGATTCTCAGGGAGACGCGGACCGTCGCGATGGTCGGCGCGTCCCCGAACCCCGCCCGGGCAAGCAACTTCGTGGCCACCTACCTGCTTTCCAGCAGCTCCTACGAGGTCTGGTTCGTCAACCCCCGCACGAGGAAGATCCTCGGGCGCCCGGCGTACCCGTCGCTCGCCGACCTGCCGGAGGTCCCCGACCTCGTCGACGTGTTCCGGCGGCGCGAAGAGCTTCCCTCGGTCGTCGACGACGTGCTGGCGCTGCCCTCGCTGCCCGCCAGGCTGTGGTTCCAGTTCGGCCTGTACGACGAGGCGGTGGCCCGGCGGGCGGAGGCGGCGGGGCTGCGCGTGGTGATGGACCGCTGCCTCAAGGTCGAGCACGCCCGCCTCCACGGCGGGCTGCACCTCGCGGGCTTCGACACCGGCGTGATCACCTCCCGCCGCCGCGCCTGACCCCACCCCGGGAGTGTGGCGCGGCCCACGGGTGTGGCGCCCGTCGCGGCGCCGATCCGCCGCGGGGGACTAGCCTTCCGGACGTGTCTGCAGCGTCGAAGCCACCCGTTACCGTCACCGTCACCGGAGCGGCAGGCCAGATCGGCTACGCCCTGCTCTTCCGCATCGCCTCCGGGCAGCTGTTGGGCCAGAGCACCCCGGTCCGGCTGCGCCTCCTCGAGGTCCCGCAGGCCGTGCGGGCCGCCGAAGGAGTTGGGCTCGAGCTCCAGGACTGCGCCTTCCCGCTCCTGTCGGGGATCGACATCACCGACGACGCGACGAAGGCGTTCGACGGCACCAACGTCGCGCTGCTGGTGGGCGCGCGCCCACGCACCAAGGGCATGGAGCGCGGTGACCTGCTCGAGGCCAACGGCGGCATCTTCGCTCCGCAGGGCCGGGCGATCAACGCGGGCGCGGCCGACGACATCCGTGTGCTCGTCGTCGGCAACCCGGCCAACACCAACGCCCTCATCGCGCAGTCCGCGGCCCCCGACGTGCCCGCCGAGCGGTTCACGGCCATGACGCGGCTCGACCACAACCGTGCGGTTGCCCAGCTCGCCGCCAAGCTCGGCGTGCCGCTCACCGAGATCCGGCGGATGACGATCTGGGGCAACCACTCCGCCACCCAGTACCCCGACCTCTACCACGCCGAAGTCGGCGGCAAGGTCGCGGCGGAGCAGGTGGACGACGCCTGGCTGCGCGACGCGTTCATCCCCCGCGTCGCCAAGCGCGGTGCGGAGATCATCGAGGTGCGGGGGGCGTCCTCAGCGGCGTCGGCCGCCAACGCCGCCATCGACCACGTCTTCGACTGGGTCAACGGCACTGCCGAGGGCGACTGGACCTCGGCCGCGCTCCCGTCCGACGGTTCCTACGGCGTGCCGGAGGGGATCATCTCCAGCTTCCCGGTGACGTCGGAGAACGGTGTCTGGACGGTCGTGCGGGGCTTGGAGATCGACGAGTTCTCGCGCGCCCGGATCGACGCCAGTGTCGCCGAGCTGGTCGAGGAGCGCGACGCCGTCCGGGGCCTGGGCCTCCTTTAGACCGTCTGGACGATCGCGAAGGATTCCGGAGGGAGCTTCAGCTCGTCGTCGGCGCCTTCGACCGGCTCCGACGCAAGCAGGATGCGCCCGACGGGGCCGACCGTGATCGTCGCGGCCGTGACGGAAAGGTTGCACAGCACCCGCAGCCTGCCGCGGTGCACCACGATCGTCCGGGCCGCCTCGTCGATCTCGACCTCCACCTCGTCCAGCCACGGGTCCGACAGCTCCGGCCACGCCTTCCGCAGAGCGATGAGCTCCCGGTGCACGTGCAGCAGGGTGGCGTGCGGCTCGACCGTGGGCTCTGACCAGTCGAGCGTGGAGTCGAGGAAGGTCGACTCGGCGTTCGGGTCGGGCACCGCGGCCTCGGCGTCCCAGCCGTGCTCGGCGAACTCGGCCGTGCGTCCCGCCCTGACGGCTTCCCGCAGCGCCGGGTCGGGGAAGTAGGAGAAGAACTGCCACGGGGTGCGGGCGCCCCACTCCTCGCCCATGAACAGCATCGGCGTGAAGGCGGACGTGAACACCAGCGCCGCGCCGGTGGCGAGGAGCCCGGGGGAGAGGGTCTGGGTCAGCCGGTCGCCCGTGGCGCGGTTGCCGATCTGGTCGTGGTTCTGCAGGTAGACGACGAACCGGTGGCCGGGCACCCTGCGGGTGTCGACGGGCGCGCCGTGGTTGCGCTGCCGGAAGCTCGACCACGTGCCCTCGTGCAGGAACGCCCTGGTCAGCACGTGTCCCAGCCCGGTGAGTCCGGCTGTGGCGAAGTCGGCGTAGTAGCCCTGTGCCTCTCCGGTGAGGGTGGTGTGCAGGCTGTGGTGGACGTCGTCGCACCACTGCCCACCCAGCCCGTAGCCGCCGCCCTCGCGCGCCGTGATCAGCTTCGGGTCGTTGAGGTCGGACTCGGCGATCAGCGACAGCGGCCTGCCCACGTGCGCCGACAGTGCCTCCACCTCGACGGCCATCTGCTCCAGCACGTGGGTGGCGCGGCTGTCGCGCAGCGCGTGCACGGCGTCGACGCGCAGCCCGTCGACGTGGAAGTCGCGCAGCCACATCAGCGCGTTGTCGATGACGTAGCGGCGCACGGGCTCGGACAACGCGCCGTCGAGGTTGACCGTCGGGCCCCAGATGTTGCTGCCCGCGAAGTAGGGGCCGAAGCGGTCGAGATAGGCGCCGGACGGGCCGAGGTGGTTGTAGACGACGTCGAGCACAACGCCGAGGCCGCGGAGGTGACACGCGTCGACAAATCGCTTGAAGGCGTCCGGGCCGCCGTAGTTCTCGGTGACCGCGTACCAGCCCACGCCGTCGTAGCCCCAGTTGCGGGGCCCGTCGACGGCGTTCACCGGCAGGACCTCGACCAGGTCGACGCCCAGATCGGCCAGGTGGTCGAGGCGCTCGATCGCGGCGTCGAACGTGCCGAGGTCGGTGAACGTGCCGATGTGCAGCTCGTACAGGACGCTGCCTGCCAGCTGGCGCCCCGTCCAGAACCGGTCGGTCCAGCGGAAGCTCGACGGGTCGTAGAGCTCTGAGGGGGCGTGCACGCCGTCGGGCTGGCGTCGCGAGCAGGGGTCGGGCAGCGGCGTCGGGTCGTCGTCGAGCAGGTACGCGTAGCGCGCGCCCCACGCCGCGGCGACGTCCGCCCGCCACCACCCCGACCCGTCGCGCGCCATCGCGTGCGTGACGCCGTCGACCTGCACCCGGACCCGGTCCCGCTGCGGTGCCCACACCGCGAAGTCAGCCACGGGCCGATCCTGCCTGGCCCGCACCCAGTGCGCCTCAGGAGGGGCGGACCAGCAGCGCTACCGGGTAACGGGCCAGCAGCGCGCCCAAGCGGGGGGTGGCGCCGTCGACGGGGGTGTCGGTGATGACGTCGTGCCAGTCCGCGGCGCCGTCGGGAAGCGGCAGCACCGTGTCGTCCCAGCCGCCGCGCGCCGCCAACTCGACCGGCAGCCGCGTGGCCACAGCCACGAGCGAGGACGACCGCTGGAAGGCCACCGCGTGCTCGGCGGCCGACCCGTCCGCGGTCAGCGGCCGGTAGCCCTCGAACACCTCGGGACGGAACCGGCGCAGCCGCAGCGCGCTCGTCGTCACCAGCAGCTTGGCGGCCCCGCCTGCGTCAACCTCCGGCAGCCAGCCGTCGTCGAGCTGGGCCAGCAGCTCACGCCGCACGGCCCAGTCGACCGGCCTCCGGTTGTCCGGGTCCACCAGCGAGTACTCGAACAGCTCCGTGCCCTGGTAGACGTCGGGCACCCCGGGCCCGGCCAGCTGCAGCAGCTTCTGCCCCAGCGAGTTGGACCACCCGGGCGCCGCGATCCGGGCGACCAGCTCCTCGATCTCGGCCACCAGCTCGGTGTCGGCGAGCACCTCGGCAGGCCACGCGGCGACGGCCGCGTCCACCTCCGCGACCGGCTCGACGTGGCTGGTGACGAGCTTCGCCTCCTTCGACGCCTTGCCCAGGTAGCCCGCAAAGCGGTCAACCGAGATCGGCCAGGCGCCGACGAGGTTCTGCCAGGCGAGCAGCTCGAGCGAGCGGTCGGGCAGCGGGTGGCGCAGCGACCAGCGCCACACCGACTGCGTCCACTCGCCCGGTATCTCCGCGAGCACCGCCAGCCGAGCGCGGACGTCCTCGGAACGCTTGGTGTCATGGGTGGACAGCGTGGTCATCGTCGTGGGCCGGGAGGCCTCGCGCCCCGCCAGCTCCGCGTGGAACTCGGCGGGGGAGACGCCGAACCGGTCCGGTGCGCCGCCCACCTCGTTGAGCGCGACGAACCGGTTCCAGCGGTAGAACGCGGTGTCCTCGACACCCTTGGCCATGATCATGCCGGAGGTCTGCTGGACGCGTGTCGTGAGCTCGCCGCCGGGGTCGGCCAGCATCGCGGCGCGGATGGCCTCCAGGAGGTCGGTGAGGTCGGGCCGGTGGGTGCGCGCGACCGACACCGCCGTGTCCAGCGCGGACCTTCCCTCCGGCAGGTAGGAGCGGTAGACGGGAAAGCCGCAGAGGAGCTCGGCGATGGCCTCCCGGGCGCGCACGACCGTTGTTGCAGCGGGGTGACCCTGCTCCGACTCAGTTGCAGCGGGGTGACCCTGCTCCGGATCAGTTGCAGCAGGGTGACCCTGCTCCGACTCAGTCGCAGCGGTGTCACCCTGCTGCACTCCCGGGACGAGCGCGGCGATGCGGCGCACCTCCGCCGCCAGGATCGTATCGGCCACCTCGCGGCGCGCGGCGTGCTCCGCAGCGTGCAGCGACTCGCGCACGCCGGTGTGCACGGCGGCGGCCTGGGTGAGTAGGCCCGCGCCGTCGGGGTCGACGAACACGCCCTGGATCTCGCGCAGTGCCTCGTACCCGGACGTGCCGTCGACCGGCCATGAGGCGGGCAGCGCCTCACCCAGCCCCAGGATCTTCTCCACGACCAGCCAGCGGTCGGCGCCGATCGCCGCGCGCAGCGCGCGCGCGTAGCCGCCGGGATCGGACAGCCCGTCGGGATGGTCCACCCGGATGCCGTCCACCGCGCCCTCGTCCACCCAGCGCAGGATCTCGGCGTGCGTCGCGGCGAAGACGGCAGGGTCCTCGACCCGCACGGCGGCCAGCGTCGAGACATCGAAGAAACGCCGGTAGTTCAGCTCCGCGGCGCCCCGCTTCCAGGAGCAGAACCGGTAGTGCTGGCGCGCATGCACCTCCGAAGCCGTGCCGCCCTCCGTGCCGGGGGCGACCGGGGCGGCGTGCTCGTAGTAGCGCAGCTCCCTTGCTTCACCGTCACTGCCTTCCCCGGACGGTGACTCGGCGAAGGACAGCTCGGACAGGGCCTTCTCCTCGTCGGCGTCCAGCACGGGCAGCAGGATCGGGCCCGCGGCCCAGTCGATGTCGAAGTACGACGCGTACGCCGAGTCCCGGCCGAGCCGGAGAACGTCCCACCACCACGGGTTCTCCCGCGGCACGGCGACGCCGACGTGGTTGGGCACGATGTCGAGCACAAAGCCCAGCCCGTGGTCGCGGAGGGCGGCGACCAGTGCGCGCAGCCCGTCGGGTCCGCCGCGCTCCGCGGAGATCCGGGTGGGGTCGACGACGTCGTAGCCGTGGTCCGAGCCTGCGCCCGACTCGAGCAGCGGCGACGCGTAGAGCGCGCCCACGCCACACGCGTCGAGGTAGGGCAGAAGGTCACGCACCTGGTCGAAGGTCTGGTCCATCGAGAACTGGATGCGATAGGTCGAGGGCGGGACGGGGCGGTGGCGCTGCCGGTCCGCGGGCACACGGCCTCCTCGGCGGGATCGGGGTACGGTCGGTTGGGCCGAACGCTATCCGGTCTCCCGGGCCGCCGCCCGGGCCGCGGTCGGGTCCTCGGAGGTGGTGGTGGCCGAGCCCACGGGCTCGCTCGGCGGTGAGATCGCCATCGCGGTGCTGCTGGGCGTGGCTGCCGCGGCGGCCGTCTGGCCCCGTCGGCGACCCCTCGCACACACCTCCATGGGTCCGCACACAGTGTGGGACGTGTGTGCCGACCGCGAACGGTGTGTGTCGCCGATGGGGCAGGGTGGCACTGCTGCGCTGGGTTGGAGCAGTGTCACCCTGCTGCGATGCGTCCGCTGAGCCGCAGTGATCGCCAGCAGTGGTGCCAAGTGTGCACCAGAGCCCCTGTGGCACCACTTCCGCCGATCATCCGGGCCAACGGTCCTTCGCCGGGGCCGCTCTCGGCGTCACGCCGGTCACACCGGTCACTCCAGTCGCTGCAGCACCAGCACGGCGCGGGCGGGCACGAGGTGGACGTCGCCGCCCTTGACCACCGGGGGCTCGGCGGCCACGATTCCGGGGCCGGTCGACAGGGTGATCACCTGGCCCGCCGCCGTGTCGACGACGATGCCCCAGCGCGCGCCGTACTCCACGCCGGGCAGGGTGACCTCGATGTCCTCGTAGTGCGCGTTGAGGCAGAGCAGGAACGAGTCGTCGGTGACCCGTTCGCCGCGGGGGTCGACCTCGCTGATCCCCAGCCCGTTGAGGAACGCGACCACGCACTTGCCGAAGCCCGAGTCCCAGTCCTGCTCGGTCATCTCTTCGCCCGACGGCTGGAACCAGGCGATGTCGGGCAGTCCCGACCACCGGTTCTTGGCGTCGGTGCGGCGCGGGCGGGCGATCGGGCGCCCCGCGAAGAAGCGGCGGCGGCGGAACACCGGATGGCCGTGCCGCAGTGCGATGACGCCCGCCGTGAACCCGACCAGTCCGGTGTTCTTGGTCAGCAATGACCAGTCCACCCATGCGATGGCGTTGTCCTGGCAGTACACGTTGTTGTTGCCGCCCTGCGTGCGACCCATCTCGTCGCCGTGCAGGAGCATCGGCACGCCTTGGGAGAGCATCAGCGTGGTGATGAAGTTGCGCTGTTGACGGTCCCGGAGCGCGAGCACGGCCGGGTCGTCGGTGGGTCCCTCGACCCCGCAGTTCCACGACCGGTTGTGGCTCTCCCCGTCGTTGCCGTCCTCGCCGTTGGCCTGGTTGTGCTTGTCGTTGTAGCTGACGAGGTCGTGCAGGGTGAACCCGTCGTGCGCGGTGACGAAGTTGATCGACGCGTAGGGGCGGCGGCCGTCGTCCTGGTAGAGGTCGGAGCTGCCCGCGATGCGGGAGGCGAACTCCCCGAGCGTGCCGGGCTCGCCGCGCCAGAAGTCGCGAACGGTGTCGCGATACTTGCCGTTCCACTCGCTCCACAAGGGCGGGAAGTTGCCCACCTGGTAGCCGCCCGGCCCGACGTCCCACGGCTCGGCGATCAGCTTGACCTGGCTGATCACCGGGTCCTGCTGCACGAGGTCGAAGAACACCGAAAGGCGGTCGACGTCGTAGAACTCGCGGGCGAGGGTGGACGCGAGGTCGAACCGGAACCCGTCGACGTGCATCTCCGTGACCCAGTACCGCAGCGAGTCCATGATCAGCTGCAGCGTGTGGGGGTTGCGGACGTTGAGCGAGTTGCCGGTGCCCGTGTAGTCCATGTAGTACTGCTCGTCGTTCTCGACGAGGCGGTAGTAGGCCGGGTTGTCGATGCCGCGCATCGACAGCGTCGGACCCATGTGGTTGCCCTCCGCGGTGTGGTTGTAGACCACGTCGAGGATCACTTCGATGCCCGCGTCGTGCAGGTCGCGGACCATCGCCTTGAACTCCTGCACCTGGTTGCCCGGCCTGCCGCCCGGCGAGGCGTAGGCGTGGTGAGGCGCGAGGTAGGCGATGGTGTTGTAGCCCCAGTAGTTCGAGAGGCCCTTCTGCTGCAGGTGGTGGTCGTTGAGGTACTCGTGCACCGGCATGAGCTCGACGGCGGTGACCCCCACAGTGCGCAGGTGGTCGATCATCACCGGGTGCGCGAGCCCCCCGTACGTTCCGCGCAGCGGCTCGGGGATGCCGGGGTGGCTGACGGTGAGGCCGCGCACGTGCGCCTCGTAGATCACTGTCTCGTGGTAGGGGATGCCCGGCGAGCGGTCGGTCCCCCAGTCGAAGAACGGGTTGACCACCACGGACTTCGGGACGAACCGCGCGGAGTCGGCGTCGTTGCGGCCGTCGGGATCGCCGAACGGGTAGGCGAAGACGGCCTCGTCCCACACGACGGGACCGTCGAGGGCCTTCGAGTAAGGGTCGACGAGCAGCTTGGCCGGGTTGCAACGCAGGCCGCGGGCGGCGTCGGCAGGCCCGTGCACCCGGAACCCGTAGCGCTGGCCGGGCTCGACGGTGGGCAGATAGCCGTGGTGGACGAACCCGTCGACCTCCGTGAGCGTGACTCTGGATTCTTTGCCGCGGCTGCTGAACAGGCAGAGCTCGACCCGGTCCGCGACCTCGGAGAAGAGCGCGAAGTTGGTGCCCGCGCCGTCGTAGGTGGCGCCCAATGGGTAGGCGTGGCCTGGCCACGGCCGCATGGCAGATCCTCGATTCTCGTTCGCGCTGAGCATTCAATTCTCACGGCGCGGGCCGTGCCACCCGCGCGACGAGGTTACCCGTGGCGACCGACAGCCTTCCCGCTTAGCCCAGCCGGGCCGGGAAGCCGCCGGTCGCGATCGGTCCCCACCGGGTCGGGGTGATCCGGATGAGCGCCTTGCCCTGCGAGGCCATCGCGCTGCGGTACTCCTCCCAGTCCGGGGTGTTCGCCGGAGATCGACCGGAAGTAGTCGACGAGCGGATCCAGCGCGTCCGGCAGCGTGAGCAGCTCGGCGTCCCCGTCCACCTGCACCCACGGCCCGTTGAACTCGTCCGACAGCACGATCACCGACGCGCTGCCCTGGCGGGCGACGTTGGCCGCCTTGGCCCGTTCGGGGTAGGTCGAGATGACGATGCGCCCTTCGGCGTCGACCCCGGCCGTGACGGGGGAGCCCTGCACGCCGCCGTCGCGGCGATGGGTCAGCAGGACCATGTGGTGTCGACCACGCAGGAAGGCGAGCAGCTCCTCGCGGTCGACGGCGACGTTCGTTGCGATGGTGCGAGCCATGATCGGAGATTAGGCCGTGTCCCTGGTCTGTGAGGGATGGCCTAGTGTGCGCGGTCGATGAGCACCGTATTCACCAAGATCATCAACGGGACGTCGCCGGGCCGGTTTGTGTGGTCCGACGACGTCGCCGTCGGCTTCCTCTCCATCAATCCCCTCGGGCCGGGGCACACGCTGGTCGTGTCGCGCGTGGAGGTCGACCACTGGGTGGATGCCGACCCAGGCCTGCTCGCCCACCTCACCGAGGTCGCCTACGCCATCGGCCTCGCCGTGCGGGAGCTGTGGCAACCGCCAAGGGTCGGCCTGATGGTGGCCGGTTTCGAGGTGCCGCACCTGCATGTGCACGTGTTCCCAGCCTGGGACACGACGGCGTTCGACTTCGCCAACGCGGCGGCCACGATCGACGCCGCCGAGCAGGACGCCCACCGCGATGCGTTGCGGGCAGCACTGCGCGCCGCTGGTCACGGCGCGCACGTGCCACACTAAACCGATGTCGCAGAGCTATCGGCGTCGTCGCAGATAGCAGACCATCTACGACGACGCCAAAGGCGTGCGACATCCGGCGCTAGGGACATCAGGTCCACTCCTTTCCACGCATGGCTGCCTCCTTCCACTGTGTGCGGATGCGGTGGCAGCCCCGGGCGCGGACCCCCGAGGCCGCCCGTGCGGCGCCAGGTTTACACGCCGCCGACGCCGCTGGCGGCCGTTTGGGAGACCTCGAAGCGAGGCGGCGACGAGCATCCGCGCACGTGGGACCCGCTGGTCCAGGCGGTGTAGTGGCGATGCGATGACCGGGGCGTCGGGGCGGCAGACGGGGTAACCCTGTCCGATTTCGTCGTCGCGACCCCGAATCGTGCCCTAGCCTGAGCCACCCCCCCGAGGATCAGGAAACGCATGTCACAGAGTGCGTCGCGGAAGCTCCTCCCGCGCTGGAAGCTCTGGAGCCTCCCTGCCCCGTTGGTCACCGCGCTGTTCGCCGTGGATTCCTGCGCTGTGCTGCTCGTCGTCAGCTTGCTGCTGCTGCCCCCGGCGGGCTTCGACCCGGCGGCCACCCCGCGCAACGCGCTGCTGCTCGTCGTCGTGGCACTGCTGCACACCGAGCTGGGGCGAGGCGTCGAGCGGGTGCGCAGGCAGACGCTGGTGTCCGATCTGCACGTCAACATGGTGTCGGTCTGGTTTTTCGCCGGGGCCGTGCTGCTGTCGCCCGGTTGGGCCGGGCTGGTCGCCGTCGTTGTGCACGGGCACCTCTGGTGGCGCTCGGTCGGACCGCGGGTCCAGCCACACCGGCAGGCGTACACGATGGCGGTGTTCGTGCTGGCGACGCTGGCGGCGTCCGGGGTGATGACGTGGCTGCACGCGAGCCTGCCGAGCGCGTTCGGCGCACCGATCCTCGGCGTGGGGATCCTGGTGTTCTTCACCCTCAACACCGCGCTCGTCGCGGCCGCGATGGCCGTCGCCGAGCCGCGCAGCGGAATGGGCCAGGTCCTCGGCTCGGCCGATGAGAACCTGCTGGAGCTCGCCACCCTGTGCGTCGGCGCGCTGGTCGCCGCGGTGGCAGCCCTGAACCCGTGGCTGGTCCTGCTCGCCGTGCCGCCGCTGCTCGTGCTCCAGCAGGCCGTCCTCGTGCGCCACCTGGAGAAGGCGGCCAGCACCGACGCGAAGACGGGGCTGCTGAACTCGGCCGCGTGGCACGTGCGCGCCGAGCGTGCCGTCCTCGGCCGTGGCCGACACCCCGCAGCCGCGGCGCTCTTGGTCCTCGATCTCGACCACTTCAAGAACGTCAACGACACCTACGGTCACCTCGCAGGCGACGAGGTGCTGGCCGCAGTTGCCGACACACTGCAGTCCGAGGTGCGCGACGGCGATCTCGTCGGCCGGTTCGGCGGCGAGGAGTTCGTGATCCTGCTCGCGTGCAGGCCGGACCAGCCCAACGCCGATGCGCTGGCCGCGGCCCAGACCGTGGCCGACCGGATCCGGCGCAGGGTCGCGTCGCTCGCCGTCGGCATCGAGACTCCGGACGGCCCACTGACCATCGCCGGGCTGAGCATCTCGGTGGGGGCCGCCGTGCGTCCGGACGGATGTGGAGACCTGCGCATGCTGGTGCAGGCAGCGGACACGGCCCTCTACGCCGCCAAGCGGGACGGGCGCAACCGCGTACGGGTCGGCGCGGTTCCGCGGCAGGCCACGGCCACGCCCGTCGCCGACGTCTCCTCGACGGGTCCCGCGCTCGTCCAATTCCCTCCGCAGCTCCCTCCGGCACACTGACGCGGGTCGCAGGGCACGTCCTGCGCTGACGTGGGTCTTGGCGGTCGGCGAGGTCCGCGTTCTCTGGGCTCCGCTTCCACTTCTTGGGCCGCATACCGCGTCGCCCCCTCCCCTTCCGAGGTCGCCCGCCCCGGGGGTGCCTACCTCGAGACCGCAGAGAGCTGCATCACTTTCGCACGTGCGGATGTACGTGCAACTCCGCCGAGTGATGGCGAAATCGCGGTGGGTATTACTCTCGGTGGGCGCCTTCGTGGCAGGCAGGTGTTCGACGAGGTGGCTTGGCCATGATCGGCGATCCCGGACGTCGCCGTCGTTGCGATCAGCCACCCCCGACGATGCCCGCAATGTGGCCGGTCCACGGCGCCGAATGGTCTCGTTGGTAGCTCAGCGTGACCAAATGGTTGCGCATCACCACCCCGATGTGCGACCGCCGTCCCACTGACACGCCGCGGGCGCGTCACTAACCTCGCCAGGAGCAGGACGGTACCGATGTCGTAGGGGGGACCCGGTCGTGGATCTGCCACCGCGCGCGATCGCGTGGGTGCTGGGCGTGGAGACTGCCGCTGTCGCGGTCGTCATCGCCACGATCGGCGGTCCGCCCCCGCCGTCCGCGATCGAGCTCGCCGCTCTGCTCGCAGTGCTGTCGGTGGCGCACACCGAGCTCGCCATCGGCATCGAGCGCACCCGTCGACGGGTCGCGCAGACCTCGTACTTCGACCTCAGCTCGGTCTGGACGTTCGCCGCGGCGCTGCTGATCCCGCCGCCGCTCGCCGCCGCCGTCATCGTCGTTGTCTATGCCCACCTCTGGCAGCGGGTGTGGCGCCCGTCGAAGGTGCCGCTGCACCGCCACCTGTACACGACCGCCACCGTGATCCTCGCCGCTACCGCAGCCCATGCCGTGGTGGACGGCGCGGGCGGCCTGCCGTCGGGGCCCGAGGACCTCGCGGGTGTGCTGGGCGTCGCCGCCGCCGTGCTCGCCTACGTGGTCGTGAACAACGTGCTCATCGCCGTCGCCATCGGGCTGTCGCGGCGCGGCTCCGCACTCGAGCACCACCGCGCAGGGGAGCTGATAGGGCGCTGGGACGACAACGCTCTGGAGATCGCGACGCTGTGCATGGGCGGCCTCGCCGCCGTCGCGCTGGGTGAAGCTCCCGGGATGGTGGCACTCGCGCTTCCGCCGATCCTCGTCCTGCACCGCGCTGTCCGGGTGCGTCAGCTGGAGGAGGTGGCCAGCACCGACGGCAAGACCGGGCTGCTGAACGCCGCGAGCTGGCAGGCGCTCGCGGCGCGCTCCGTCGGTGCTGCGCGGAGGACCGGAACGGGCACAGGTGTGCTCATCGTCGATCTCGACCACTTCAAGGCGGTCAACGACGAGCACGGGCACCTCGCGGGCGATGACGTGCTTGCCGCGGTCGCGACGGCGCTACGGGCGGGGGTGCGCGGTCGCGACCTCGTTGGCCGGTTCGGCGGCGAGGAGTTCGTGGTCCTCGTCGAGGCGCTTCCCCCGGGCGTGACCGGGCGGGTCGAGCTGGCCGCGGTGGCCGAACGGCTGCGCAAGGAGATCGCCCGGCTTGCCGTGCCCGCGGACGACCGCGGTGGCGTGATCGATGGGCTGACGGCGTCGTTCGGCGCCGCGTGCGTCCCGGCGGACGGCGCCGATCTCGAGCACGCCCTCAAGGCGGCCGACGCCTGCCTCTACGCGGCCAAGCGCGCCGGGCGCAACCTCGTCTGTGTGGCGGGCATTTCCGAGGTCCCGGCGCCCCGCCCCCCGAGCGACCCACTCGGCGTACCCGTCGACCGGTGAACGGTTCGCGTGCGCTTCCGTAAGGTGGACGGCGTGAGCGAGCCTTCCGTGCAACCGGCGTCGAGTGTCCTGCGCTCCGTGCATGGCCCGGCCGACCTGCGGCGCCTCGATGCCGGGCAGCTCGAGACGCTCGCGGCCGAGATCCGCGCCGAGCTGGTGGCCTGCGTGTCCCGCACGGGCGGGCACCTGGGCCCCAACCTCGGCGTCGTCGAGCTGACGATCGCGCTGCACCGTGTCTTCGACTCCCCGCGAGACACGCTGATCTGGGACACCGGTCACCAGTCGTACGTGCACAAGCTGCTTACCGGCCGCCACGACGGCTGGGAGCGGCTCAAGCTCATCGGCGGCCTTTCGGGCTACCCCAGCCGCGCCGAGAGCGCGCACGACCACGTCGAGAACAGCCACGCGTCCACGTCGTTGTCGTGGGCCGACGGGATCGCGCGGGCCTATGCGCTCACCCGGCAGCGCAGGCATGTCGTGGCGGTGATCGGGGACGGCGCGCTCACCGGCGGCATGGCCTGGGAGGCGCTGAACAACATCGCCGCGGCGAAGGATCGCAACCTCGTCATCGTCGTCAACGACAACGGCCGCTCGTACGCCCCGACGATCGGCGGTGTCGCCGACCGGCTCGCGTCGCTGCGGCTGCGGCCCAGCTACGAGCGGGTGCTGGAGGCGGGCAAGCAGGCGCTGCACCGCACACCGTTGGTCGGGGGACCGGCCTATGCCGCGCTGCATGCGCTCAAGGCGGGCGTCAAGGACGCGTTGTCCCCGCAAGAGCTGTTCTCCGACCTGGGCATCAAGTACTTCGGACCGGTCGAAGGGCACAGCGTCGCCGCCGTGGAGTCCGCGCTGCGTCGGGCCCGCGGCTTCGGCGGCCCGGTGATCGTGCACGTCGTCACCCAGAAGGGCAGGGGCTATCCACCCGCGGAGAACGACGAGGCCGAGCAGATGCACAGCCCTGCGGCCTTCGACCCGATGACGGGCCTGCCGACCGCGCCGCCCATGGTCGGTTGGACCGGCGTCTTCGCCGAAGAGCTCGTCAAGATCGGCACGGCCCGCGACGACGTCGTCGCGATCACCGCCGCGATGCTGGGGCCGACCGGTCTCGTCCCGTTCAAGGAGGCGTTCCCCGAGCGCTGTTTCGACGTCGGGATCGCCGAGCAGCACGGCCTGACCGCGGCCGCCGGTCTCGCCTACGCGGGCCTGCACCCGGTCGTCGCCCTCTACTCGACCTTCCTCAACCGGGCCTTCGACCAGCTGCTGATGGACGTGGCGCTGCATCGGCAGGGAGTCACGCTCGTGCTGGACAGGGCGGGCGTCACCGGCAACGACGGGCCGTCGCACAACGGCATGTGGGACCTGTCGCTGCTGGGCATCGTGCCGGGCATGCGGGTGGCCGCCCCGCGGGACGCGGCGACGCTGCGCGAGGAGCTGGCCGAGGCCGTCGCGGTCGACGACGGCCCCACGGCGATCCGGTACCCGAAGGGTGCGGTGATCGAGTCGGTACCCGCCGTGCGCCGCGTGGACGGCGTCGACATCCTGCGCGAGGGCGGCGCGGGTGAGGTGCTGCTGGTCTGCGCGGGGGCGTTCGGACTGCTCGGCACCGCGGCCGCGGGCCTGCTGGCGCGCCAGGGCATCTCGGTCACGGTCGTCGACCCGCGGTGGGTGCTGCCCGTGGCACCCGCGGTGGTCGCGATGGCGCGGGAGCACCGACTGGTCGTCGCGCTCAGCGACAGCGGGAGCCATGGTGGCTTCGGCTCCGCGCTGGCCGACGCGCTGCGGGCCGCGGAGTGCGACGTGCCCGTCCGGGACCTGGCGATTCCGCAGGAGTTCCTCGAACACGGCAGCCGAGCCGACGTGCTGGCCGCTGTCGGGCTGGGCGAGCAGGACGTCGCCCGGCGGATCACGGAATGGGCCGCGGCTCTGCTGCCGGAGCGTGCGGCGGAGGAGTCGCTCTGATGCGGGTACTGGTGGTGGAGGACGAGGCGGCGCTCGCCGACGCGGTGGCCCGCGGTCTGCGTCGTGAGGGGATGGCGGTCGACGTCGCCTACGACGGCGACTCAGGCCACGAGAAGGCCACCATCACCCGCTATGACGTCGTGGTGCTCGACCGGGACCTCCCCGGCATGCGCGGTGACGACCTGTGCGCCGAGATCGTGGCCTCCGGCGCCACCACCCGCGTGTTGATGCTGACCGCGAGCGGCACGTTGGCCGACAAGGTCGACGGCCTGTCCCGCGGCGCCGACGACTACCTGGCCAAACCCTTCGACTTCCCCGAGCTGGTGGCCCGCTGCCGCGCGTTGGGCAGGCGCGCGACCCCGGCCGCGCCGCCGCTGCTGGTGGCCGACGACGTCGTGCTGGATCCGGCGCGCCGCACCGTCAGCAGGTTGGAGCGGTCGCTCGACCTCACCCGCAAGGAGTTCGGCGTTCTGGAGGTGCTGCTCGCCGCGCGGGGCGCCGTCGTCAGCAGCGAAGAGCTGCTCGAACGCGTGTGGGACGAGAACGCCGATCCCTTCACGACGACGGTGCGGGTCACCGTCATGACGCTGCGCAAGAAGCTCGGCGACCCAGGCTTGATCGAGACGGTGGTCGGCGCGGGCTACCGGGTCCCCGCCGCGGGCTAGGCAACGGTGCGGACGCCCGGCGGGGTGGGGCTGCGGCCCCGGCTCACGGCGGTGTGCACCGGCGTTGTGGCGCTGGTCAGTGCGCTGCTGCTGTGGCTGGGCTGGCTGTTGGTCGGCGGGGTGGCGCAGGTGCCGTCGCTGCCGTCGGGGAGCACGGTGCGGGTGGGCGATCGAATCGTGCCGTCGGAGCAGGTCTCGGCCGCGGTCGGCGCCGCTGCGCGCGAGGAGGTGCTCCGGGCAGGGTTGGTCGCGTTTCCGCTCGTCGTCGTCGCCGCGGCGATCGTGTCGTGGTGGCTTGTCGGCCGTGTGCTCAGCCCGTTGCACGCCGTCACGGCGACGGCGCGGCGGCTGTCGGTGGAGTCGCTCGACACCCGCACCGGCGTGCGCGACGCGCGGGGTGAGGTGGCCGAGCTGGCAGCGGGCTTCGACGCCATGCTCGACCGGCTGCAGGCCGCGTTCGAGGCGCAGCGCCGGTTTGTCGCCAACGCCAGCCACGAGCTGCGCACGCCGCTGTCGGTGCTGCGCACCGAGGTGGATGTGACGCTGTCGGACCCGGCGGCCGATGTCGACGAGCTGCGCCGCATGGGCGCCGTGGTGCGCGACGCCACCCGCCGGGCCGACGACCTGGTGGCGGGTCTGCTCCTGCTGGCCAGGGCGGAGAGCGGCGCCGAGCTGGGGGAGCGGGCGCCCCTCGAACTAGCGGAGATGGTGGTGCCTGCGCTCGACGCCGTGCGTGCGGACGCCACCGCTCGTGGCCTGCGCGTGCTGCTGCGCGCCGCCCCGGCGCCCACCCACGGCGACCCCGTGCTGGTGGAGCGGGTCGTGGGCAACCTGCTGGAGAACGCGGTGCGGCACAACGTCGCGGGCGGGTGGTTGGAAGTCTGCACCGGGACGACCGGCGATGGCCCGGCGGCCGACGGGGGGGCTGAGGGCGGAGTGGAGCTGCGGGTGGCCTCCAGCGGGCCGGAGGTGCCCGCCGACCGGGTGGACGAGCTGTTCGAGCCGTTCCGCCGGGGCCCGGTCGAGCGGACGAGCGCGGCTCGCGGTGCGGGGCTGGGGCTGTCGATCGTGCGCGCGGTCGTGCTCGCCCATGGCGGCTCGGTGGCCGCCCGGCCGGTGGTGGGGGGCGGCCTGTCCGTGACGGTCCGCCTCCCCCGTTGAGCCCCGCCAGGTGAGTCGCCCGCCTCGCCGCGCCGTGTTGGCCGTTTGGGTGCGGGGCTCGGTGGGGGTGGGTGTGGGGGTGGGTGAGCCTCGATGGGGTGAGTCGCCCGCCTCGCCGCGCCGTGTTGGCCGTTTGGGTGCGGGGCTCGGTGGGGGTGGGTGAGCCTCGATGGGGTGAGTCGCCTGCCTCGCCGCGCCGTGTTGGCCGTTTGTGCGGGGAGATGTCAGGATAGGTCGGCCACTGCTCTCCGCGGCGAGCTCGGGCAGACCTCGCAGACCTTGTGGCGTCCTCGCAGGTGTTGGGTGCCAATGCCGGTTACCTGAGGTAAGACGTCCGGCAGCCGATGGTTGCCCGGACCAGACAGCACCCGAGCTGTGATGATCGCCGACAACGAAAGGGTGCACATAGGCGAAGTGGGCAGAGTGAGCGGGCCCCGCAAGAAACCGCCTGCTCGGCCAGTCGCCATGGTGATCGCCGCACGTGGTGCCAAGAGTGCGGCGGTGCGCCGCCGACACCACTCTCGACGATCATGGCCCGGCTGCGGGCCTCCCGGTGGACGGTGATCGCCAAGATTGTGACGTAACGGCCATATTTGGCGCTCATGTCCCACAACCGGCGATCAAGTGCTTGGCAGCAGGCCAACTAGGCGATCACGTGCGGTGGCGACCGTCAGGCGACTCACCCTGCCGGGCCGCGGTGAGCGCGCTGCGGCTCGGCGGCCGTGTGCACGACGGCCAACTCGGCGTGGGGAGACGGGCGACTCACCCTGCCGCTTGGTGTGCCATGCCGCTTGGTGTGCCCGGCCGCTTGGTGCGCCCTCTGCCGCCTGGCGCGCCCTACTGCCTGGTGCGCGCCCATCCAGCTGGGCTGGGCGTGCGCGAACGTCCAACTCGGCGTGGGGAGACGGCGGACTCGGCGGGGGCAGATGGGCGACTCACCCGGGCGGGGCCCGGGCGGGGCCCGGGTCAGCGGGGGGCTAAGGCGGGCTCTAGCAGGGGGGTGAGCAGCTCGACCTGCCAGTCGCGGGCGCCCCCCTTGCGCAGCGCGGCGGCGATGTCGCCGTCGGTGGGGGGACTCCAACACAGTCGCCGGAGCAGGTCGGGCTGCAGCAGGTTCTCCACCGGCACCGTCCGCTCCTCGCTGACCGCGGCCATCGCGACCCGTGCGGCAACCAGGCGCGCGGCGGCCTCGGGGTCCCGGTCGGCCCAACGGGCGACCGGCGGCGGACCGTCGTTCGGCGGGGACACGTGCGGGAGGTCGGCGATGTCGAGGCGGGCCGCCAGCGCCAGTGCCGAGAACCAGTAGGCGGTGAGCCGCCGCTGCGCCCGCCCACGGAACACCGGCAGCTCGGCCAGTGCCGCCGCCGTCGACGGCGCGCTGGTGGCCGCTTCGACGATCGCCGCATCGGGCAGCACCCTGCCGGGGGCGATATCCCGTTCGGCGGCGAGCCGGTCACGGGCCTCCCAGAGTGCCTTGACGGCGGCCAAAGCGCGGGGCTTGCGTACCCGGTGCACGCCGGAGGTGCGCCGCCATGGCTCAGCCCGCGGGCCGGGCGGCGGGGCGGTGCGCACGGCCTCGAACTCCTGCCGCGCCCATTCCAGCTTGCCCTCTGCGGCGAGCATCTCGGCCAGGACGTCGCGCAGACCGACGAGCACCTCGACGTCCAGCGCCGCGTAGACCAGCCAGTCCTCCGGAAGGGGGCGCCGGGACCAGTCGGCGGCCCCGTGCCCCTTCTCCAGAGACAGGTCGAGCAACTGCTCGACCATCGGTCCGAGGCCCACCCGTGGCAGCCCGAGCAGACGCCCTGCCAGCTCCGTGTCGAACAGCGTGGCTGGAACCAGCCCGACCTCCGCGAGGCACGCCAGATCCTGGCTGGCGGCGTGCAGCACCCACTCCGGGCCGGTGAGGACAGGAGTAAGTGCCGACAGGTCGCCGCGCAGCGGGATCGGATCGACGAGCGCGGTGCCGCTTCCCTCGCGGCGCAGTTGCACCAGGTACGCGCGTTGGGAGTAGCGGAAGCCCGAAGCTCTTTCCGCATCGACGGCGATCGGTCCGTGGCCCGCGGCGAGGGCGTCGGCGGTGCGCGCCAGCGCTGCGGGATCGGTGACGACCGGGGGGAGCCCGTCGGCAGGTCGGAGCAGAGGTGTGGGGGCCGGGATGTCGGACGCGTGCGTTTCGGTCAGCGGATGACCCCGGCACGCATGGCGAGGGCGACCATCTGGGCGCGGTCACCTGTGCCGAGCTTGCGCCCGATCCGCGAGAGGTGACTCTTCACCGTCAGCGCGGACAGGCTCAGCGCCTCACCGATCTCCTTGTTCGACTGTCCGTCCGCCACGAGCTGCAGTACCTCGACCTCGCGCGCGGAGAGCTCGCGAGGCGTGTTGTCGGTGCCGGGCACACGGGTGCCGGTGGCGAGCAGGGGCGCGACCGTCGGGTCGGCGTAGACCCCTCCGTCGAGCACCCGCTTGACCCCGTCGGTGACGATGGCCGCCGACGCCGACTTCAGCAGGTACGCCTGCGCCCCCGCCTGGAACGCCGAACGCACCGCGTAGGGGTCGTCGGACGAGGCGAGCACGACCAGCCGGTTCCAGCCGAGCGCACGCAGCTCGGTGACCAGGTCCAGCCCGCTTCCATCGGGCAGGCCGAGATCGAGGATGGCGAGATCACACGGCCCGTTGGCGTGGGCTCGCGCCCTCGCCTCCGCGACCGACGCGGCCTCGTACACCGTGCCTGCTCCCATGGAGCGCAGCCTCGCGGCTATCGCCTCACGAAGGAGCGGATGGTCGTCGACCACCAGCACCGAGAAGAGCTCCTCCCGCGGGTGCGGGACCATCGCGGGCGACAGCACGGGTTGGTGTGGGGACCCTTGTCCCATCACACCGCGCACGGGCGCGCCCTGGCCTACTACGGCCACTGTTTTTACCTCCCTGGTTACGGTCGTTTGCCCCCGACCAGCACCAGATCCCCGGTCGTGCAGAGCGTTCTCCGACCGCCCGGGGAGGTGTCCGAGGACGAAGCGTAGCCCCCCAAGCGGTCTAACGTCGTGTATCGGTTCGAACTTGTCCGGGTGAAAGTTACAGCGTTGTCGAGCGGGAACCACCCGTATGGGTGAACGAGGTGATCACTGAATGCTGCGAACCCGCAGGTGAGGGCCCTGATCACACCGTCCGATGGACCAGTGGAACTGCTCCGACTGGCGGCAGGCCAGCTGCTACCGCCACGAGCTGACAGAAGGCGTCCGCGTGTCGTGTCAGCTCCGGACCCACTGGTGTCCAGGATGCCCGCAGCTCCACATCGTCGTCACGGCGGGGTCCGGAAATGTCGCCGAACCGGACCGAAGACGTCTGGGTGACGGTGCCGCCGAGCGCCGCGAAATCGGCGCCGTTCTGTTCCAGCGCCTCGGTCAGCCATGACCAGCCCACGACGGGGAACATCTCGTCGCCGAGCTGCTCGGGCTCCAGCCTGGCCTGGACGAAACAGACGAGACGGAAGGTGCCCTCCCAGACGTCCTGACCCGCCGGATCGTGCAGCAGGATCAGCCGACCTGAGGTGTCGGGCTCGTCGAGGTCCTCACCGGACGGTCGTCCGGCATCGGCCTCGACGCTGAAGGCCCAGGTGAATGGGGCGAGACGGGGCGGAGCGTCGAGCGCTGCGACGAACAGCTCCGGACGGGGGCGCATCGCGCTCAGCGAGGCCACGGCGCGCCGGAACTCGGGAGGTTGGACGGTCGAGTCGGGCACGAGCGGGGACTCTAAGGTCCCCGCGGCGTGCAGACAGGCAGGCGCGCCGGGTGTTGGCCCGCCGTGGGATGCTGTGACGGTCATGCAGCCGACTGCCGCCCCCACCGCTACCCCGAACGCACGCCGCGACCTGCGGCGCGCCCCGTTCCTCGTGGCCGCAAATGGGGGACGACCCGATCGCACCCCGGTGTGGATGATGCGCCAGGCGGGCCGGTCGTTGCCTGAATACCGGGCCATCCGTGCGGGCACCCCGATGCTGCAGGCCTGCCTCGACCCCGAGCTGACCTGTGAGATCACGCTCCAGCCGGTACGCAGGCACGGGGTCGACGCCGCCATCCTGTTCTCCGACATCGTCGTGCCGCTGTACGTGGCGGGAATCGGGGTCGACATCGTGCCGGGCACCGGCCCGGTCGTCGCGCACCCCGTGCGCACGGCGGCTGACGTCGCCGCGTTGCCCGACCTCACCGCAGAGCAGGTCGCGCCCGTAGCCGACGCGATCGGCCTGCTGTTGGGGGAGTTGGGGGACACCCCGTTGATCGGGTTCGCGGGCGCCCCGTTCACCTTGGCTTCCTACCTCATCGAGGGCGGGCCGAGCCGCAACCACGAGCGCACCAAGGCGCTGATGTACGCCGCGCCCGACGTGTGGCACGCGCTGATGGGCCGCCTCGCCGACATCACCGCCGCATTCCTGCGGGCGCAGGTGGACGCGGGTGTCGACGCGGTGCAGCTGTTCGACTCCTGGGCGGGCGCTCTGTCCGAGCGCGACTACCGGCGGTTCGTCCTGCCGCACTCGGTCCGCGTGCTCGACGCGGTCGCGGACGCGGGCGTCCCGCGGATCCACTTCGGCGTCTGCACCGGCGAGCTGCTCGGCGCGATGGCGGACGCGGGCGCGGACGTGATCGGCGTCGACTGGAGGGTGCCGCTCGACGAGGCCGCCCGGCGCACCGGCCGGGCGGTGCAGGGCAACCTCGACCCTGCGGTGCTGTTCGCCGACCGCGCCTCGATCGAGGCCGAGGTGCGCCGGATCCTCGCGGAGGGCCTGCGCGCGCCGGGGCACGTGTTCAACCTCGGCCACGGGGTGCTCCCCGACACCGACCCGGACGTCCTCACCCGGCTGGTCGAGCTGGTGCACAGCGAGGTCGGGTGACCGTGCGCGTCGCCGTCGTCGGAGCAGGGATCGCGGGTCTGGCCGCAGCGCACCGACTCCGGGTCCTCCTGGGACCCGAGGCCGCCATCACGGTCTTGGAGCAACGCGACCGCATCGGCGGCGTGCTGCGCACGGTTGATCTCGCCGGGGTGCCCTACGACGTCGGCGCCGAGGCCTTCCTCGCCCGGCGCCTCGAGGTCCCCGCCCTGCTGGACGAGCTCGGGCTCACCGACCGGCTGGTGCACCCCACCTCGGCGCACGCCTCGATCAGGGCGGCGGGCCGCACGGTGCCGCTGCCCGGCGGCACCGTCCTCGGCGTGCCGACGAGCACGGCCCGGCTTTCGGGCTTGCTCTCCGATGCCGGGCTGGCGGCCGTCGCGGCGGAGCCCGGCCGCCCGTTGGCCTGGACGCCGGGTGGCGACGTCGCGCTCGGTGGCCTGCTGCGGGCCCGGTTCGGCGACGAGCTGGCCGACCGCCTCGTCGACCCTCTGCTCGGCGGCGTCTACGCCGGGCGGGTCGACGTCCTCGGCCTGCGCCCCACGATGCCCGCCGTCGCAGCGGCGCTCGATGCGGGCGCCCGGTCCCTCACCGCCGCCGCCGACAGCGCCACCGGCGGCCCCAACGGCGCGGTGAGTCCACCACGCCGTCACGGCGAGTCCGCCGATCCGCCACGGCATGAGCGCCACTCCACCCCGCCCACACCGGTCTTCGGCGCCCTCCGCGGCGGCTACCGGGTGCTGCTCGACGCGCTCGCCGACGCCACCCGGGCCGACATCCGCCTCGGCACCACGGTCCGCGACATCGAGCGCAGCGCGTCCGGCTGGCTGCTGGTGCTCGGCCCCACGACCGCGCCGGAGGCCCTCGAGGCCGACGCGGTGGTGCTCGCCGTGCCCGCTCCGGCGGTGGCGCGCCTCCTCGGGCCGATCGCTCCGCAGGCGGCCGCCGCGGCGGCAGGCATCGAGCTCGCCTCGTCCGTCGTCGTCGCCGTGGCCTTCCGCGCACAAGACGTAAAGGGCGCGGCCACCTCCACCTCGGGCGCGCTGATCGCGGCCTGCGAGCCGTTGACGATCAAGGGTGTGACCCATTCGACGACGAAGTGGTCGCACCTGGGCGGCGACGGCCTGGTCCGGATGCGGGCGTCGCTCGGGCGGTTCGGCGAGGCCGCGGCGCTCCAGACCGACGACGCGACGCTGATCGCCCAGGTGCGCGCCGACCTAGCGACGCTCGACGGGATCAGCGCGGTGCCGGTCGCCGCCCATGTCCAGCGGTGGGGCGGCGGCCTGCCGCAGTACGCCGTCGGGCACGTCGCGCGGATCGCGGCTCTTGAGGGCGGCCTGCCCGACGGGGTGGCGGTCGCGGGCGCCGCGCTGCACGGCGTCGGAGTGCCAGCCTGCATCGCCACCGGGCGGGCCGCCGCCGACCGCGTGGCCCGGTTACTCGTTAGGATCGGCTGATGGCCCGACTGGACTTCGCCGAGCTGAACAACATGATCCGCTACACAATGTGGTCGGTGTTCCGGATCGAACAAGGACGTCTCGGCGACGACCGGTCCGCCGTGGCCGAGCAGCTCTCGGAGTACCTCGACGCGCTGGCGGACAAGGGCGTGGTCGTGCGCGGCGTCTACGACCTCGCCGGTCTCCGGGCCGATGCGGACTACATGATCTGGTGGCACGCCGAGACCGTCGAGGCGCTGCAGGCCGCCTACGCCGGGCTGCGCCGCACCACACTCGGCCGGGCCAGCGCGCCGGTCTGGAGCCAGGTGGCGCTGCACCGGCCCGCCGAGTTCAACAAGAGCCACGTGCCTGCGTTCATCGCAGGCGAGGAGCCCAAGGCGTACGTGTGCGTGTACCCGTTCGTGCGGTCGTTGGACTGGTACCTGCTTCCCGAGCAGGAGCGCAGGACGATGCTCGCCGAGCACGGCCAGGCCGCGCGCGGCTACAAGGACGTGCGCGCCAACACCGTGCCCGCCTTCGCCCTCGGCGACTACGAGTGGATCCTCGCCTTCGAGGCTGACGAGCTGCATCGCATCGTCGACCTCATGCGCGACCTGCGCGCCACGGAGGCCCGCAGGCACGTCCGCGAGGAGGTGCCGTTCTTCACCGGCCCCCGCGTCCAGCCCGGCGACCTCGTGGCCACACTGCCCTGATAGCGGTGATCGTGCTCAGCTCTCGTCGGGCTCCAGCGTCAGCGAGATCGAGTTGATGCAGTACCGCAGGTCGGTGGGCGTGCCGTAGCCCTCGCCCTCGAACACGTGGCCGAGATGGCTGTGGCAGTTGGCGCAGAGCACCTCGGTGCGCTTCATGCCCATCGCGTAGTCGGTGCGCTCGATGACGGCGTCGCCCGCGAGAGGCGTGAAGAACGAAGGCCACCCACAGTGCGAGTCGAACTTCGTGTCGCTGCGGAAGAGCTCGGCGCCACACGCGCGACAGCGGTAGACGCCCTTGGTCTTGGTGTCGGTGTACTCGCCGACGAACGGCGCCTCGGTGCCCGCCTGCCGCAGTACGCGGTACTCGGCGGGGGTGAGCTGCTCACGCCACTCGGCGTCGGACTTGACGACGTGGGCGGGCTGGTCGGTGACGGGTTCCATGCCACCAAGGCTACGGCGGACGCGGCCGAGCAGAGCTTTCAGAACCATGTCGCCACCACGAACCGCAGGGCGTCCCACACCACGCCCGCGACCACGGCCAGCAGCATGAGCACGATCACGACGGCGGCCAGGCGGCGCTCGCCTTCCGCGCGGTTGGCGGAGTCGGCGAACACGCCGACGCCGTCGAGGTAACCCTCGACCGTGAACGCCGGACTCTCCCGGTGCATGCGGTCGAGGTGAGCGGCGAATGCCTGCGTCTCGGGATCATCGCGGTCGAGCCCGATCAGCTCGTCTTCGAAGCGATCCGCCATGGCACCTAGCCTAGCCGGTAGCGTGCGACGGCGTGGCGACCAAGGCGGCGGAGCTGATCACAGTGCCCGGCCCGGAAGGGCCTCGTGAGGTGCGGCTGACCAGCCCGGACAAGGTGTACTTCCCGGAGCCGGGCATCACGAAGCGCGAGGTGGTGGACTACTACCGGGCCGTCGTGGACCCGCTCCTGCAGGTGCTGCGGGAGCGGCCCACCAACCTGAAGCGCTACCCCGACGGCGTCACCGGCGAGCCGTTCTACTCGAAGCGTCTCCCCAAGGGCGCGCCCCCCTACACCCAGACGGCGCGGGTGACCTTTCCCAGCGGCCGCACCGCCGACGCGTTGTGCCCAACGGAGCCTGCCGTCCTGCTGTGGGCGGCGAACATGGGCACGTTCGACTTCCATCCCTGGCCGGTGCGCCGCGCCGACCCCGACCACCCCGACGAGCTGCGCATCGATCTCGACCCCCAGCCGGGCACCGACTTCGCCGACGCGGTCCCCGTCGCCGCCGTGCTGCGCGAGGTGCTGGAGGAGGCAGGCCTCGTCGGGTGGCCCAAGACCTCAGGCGGCCGGGGGATCCACGTTTTCGCCCGCATCCGCCCGGAATGGGACTTCATCGCCGTCCGGCATGCCGTGATCGCCATCGCGCGCCGGGTGGCCGAGCGGCTGCCTGAGCGCGCCACGGTCGACTGGTGGAAGGAGGAGCGCGGCGAGCGCGTGTTCCTCGACTACAACCAGGCCGCACGGGACCGGACGGTCGCATCGGCCTGGTCGGTGCGCGGCCGCCCGCGCGGCACGGTCTCGATGCCGCTGACATGGGATGAGCTGCCGTCGGTCGAGCCAGAGGACTTCGACGTGCGCACAGTGCCTGCCCTGTACGCGGAGCGCGGCGACCCCCACGCCGACATGGACGCGCACGCGGGCGGGCTGGAGGCGGTGCTGGAGTGGTACTCCGCCGACCCGCGCGGCGACCTGCCCTACCCGCCCGAGTATCCCAAGATGCCGGGCGAGCCGATGCGGGTCCAGCCGTCCCGAGCGCGGCACCCCGAGGCTCAGTGAGCCATGGCCTGGGCTCTGCTAGAGCGTGTCTGCCGACGACCGCATGGGACAGGGACGATCTTGTTGCGTTTCCGTCGCTACGGAGCCTGTTGCTTAATCGGGCCGACGCGCGAATTCGACCCATCGAAAACGTCCGCCGCAGCCGAGTTCGTGGCCCAGCGGCCAGTACGGCCGTAGTCGGTCGGTCACGCAGCGCGCACAAGGCAATTAAGAGCGCCCGGCAATTGACGGTTGCCGCGCATGATCGGCGAAAGTGGTGCCGCAAGGGCACTGGTGCACCTCTGGCACCACTGCAGGCGATCACCGGCTCAACAGACGTGACGAACCTCCCGCGATCACGCCACGACGATCCCCCGGCCACGTCCGCCACGTGGGGTCGCGGTCAGCCCACTGCGCACCCCGCAACGGCACCCCGCACGCCGCGCACGGGGCCGCGCGACATCCCATGTGCGCAGTCGGTGTCCACGGGGTGCGACCGCACCCGGCGGGGCGGGGCCTGACCCTCACCCCCGCCTGCCCGGGCTGATCGCCGCCAACCAGGGCCACTTCGCAGACCGCGCCTGCACATCGCAGGGTCCACAGACCCTGCGAAGCGACAGCGGACCCTGCGAAGACCCTGTCCCGCCACGCCACGTGCCTCATGTGCCGGGCGCGCTCTAAGCAACAGGCTCTATAGCCCCCGAAACGCAACAAGATCTCCATGCTGCCCCGGGCCCAGCGCCCGATCGGGCGCACCGTGCCGGAGGCGCACATCCGCGGCGATCCACGCCCGAGTGGCACAGCAGCGGGCTCCGATCTTGGCTCGACCCCGCACATGTCGCGCTCGACCGACAGCGCGCTCCACCCACACCGACAGCGCGCTCCACCCACACCGGGAGCGCGCTCCACCGACATCAACAGATGCGCGCGACGGCGCCCGACCGGACCACCTCACACCCCGCGGCGTCATTGCACACCCTGCCAGCGCCATGTGACGTCCCGCTGTGGCATGCGCGCGCTGCGCCCGGAGGTGGCAACCGCGTCCCAGCCCCCTACATGAAGATCATCAGACGCGCGCCACCCGCTCCAAGAGTGACCGGCATTGGCGCCCAACACCTGCGAGGACGCCACAAGGTCTGCGAGGTCTGCCGAGCTCGCCGCGGGCCGACCTACCGTGCCAGGCTCCCGCGCACAAACGGCCAACTCGGCGTGGGCAGATGCTCGACTCACCTTGCCGGGGTTCGGGGCGCGTTGCCGGGCTCCCGTGCACAGACGGCCAACTCGGCGCGGCGAGACGGGCGACTCACCCCGTCGGGCTCACCCGCGCTGCGTCGGCGCTGGTGTCGCCGCTGGTGTCGCCGCCTGCGTCGGCGGCGGCGTTCGCGACGCGCAGCGGGCCGCCGTCGATGCCGATAGCGGACCAGACGCCGTCCACCCCCTGACCGGTCACGATCCCGGGCGCCGTGTCCTTCGCGTACCGGTAGACCGGCCAGCCGTTGATCGTCAGCTGCTCAGTGCCGTCCGGGCGGCGGACGGTGCCCATCATCGTCGGGTCGATCACGTTGGTGCCGACGGGTCCGTCTTCGAGGACGGGCGGCCAGGTCGTGGCGCACTTCCCCGTGCAGTTGCTCTTCGAAGGCTTGGCGCTGTCCTTGCTGTATCGGTACAGGGCGAACCCGTCGCTCGTCAGCACCGTGCCATAAGACGTGATCGTCGTGGAGATGTCGCCTGCCGCCGAGGAGTGTTGGGCCTTGTCGCCCGCGCTGAGGTCGCCCGCGCTGAGGGGTGCGCCGCCTCCGACTGGGACCGCCTCGCTGGCCGGAACGCCGGACGAGGGGAGGGCACAGGCGGAGGACAACGCCAGAGGGGCCGCGACGAGCAACGCAACGCCGATAGCCCGCAGAACGGAGGGAGAGGGCATGGCCCGAACCGTAGGGACGGGCGGCGGGCGGAGGGGGCGATGTCGGGAGTCGGGGCGATCTCCGGCGGGTTGGACGCGTCGGGCGGATCCGCATCTCCGCCAAATGGCCGACACCGCATTGGACGAGCTTGCGTAACCTGGTCTCAGGTCGACGTTCGTCGCACCGCCGGGCCGTTCGCCCTCCGGTCGCCGATCGCAACGATGGCCGGTTCCGAGAGGGCCGAGGTTGCCGCGAGTGGATCGCTGAGCGGCGGCGCGTCGCCGTCGGGCCGGGTCTGCGGCGGGGCGCCTGAAGACGTTACCGGGTATTCGGCGCAATGTCTGCGGCATTCGGATCAGTCGTTCGCCGCTCGCCGCGCCTGGCGCCCATGTGGGCCCACGAAGCTCTCAGCTTGACAACCCGGGCCACTGACGTCCTCATACGGTCGCCGCCATGAACGACGGGTTGCTGCGCACCGCGTGGCTCACCGGGCTCGGCGCCATCGTGGCGGGCCCTCCGCTGCTGTGGCTCGCGACGGCTCCCACCGAGCCGATGTGGTCGCGGCTGGCGGTGGTGTCCGGCTTCTTCGCGCTCACCGTGCTGGTCTGCGCCGCTGTGCTGCCGAGCAGGCTGCGCTCGTTGAACCGGGCCTTCGGCATCGAGAGCGTCATGGAGGTGCACCGCTTCTGCGGCGTCTCGGCCACCGTGCTGGTGCTCGTGCACCTCGCCTGCGTCCTGGTCAACGACCCCCGTTCGGTGGCGCTGCTGAACTTCCTGAGCGCGCCCCCGCGCGCCCAGGCCGCGACCGCCTCGACGGTGGCGTTGATCCTGCTCGTGGGCGTCGTCTCGATGAAGGGGCGCCTCAAGCTGTCCTACGAGTCGTGGCGATGGATGCACGTCGGGCTGGCCTGTGCGGTGCTGGTGTTCGGTGCGCTACACGTGGTGTGGCTGAACCACGCGCTGCTGGTCCCGGCGATGTCGGCCGCGTTCCTCGTGCTCGTGGCGATCGTCGTCAGCGTGGCGAGCTACCGGTGGGTGTGGCGTGGCCTGCTCGACCCGTCCACCGAGTTCGTCATCCACGAGGTCCGCCCCGAAAGCCCGACGATCAGCACCGTCGTGCTGGCCCCGCGGGGTACCGACGCCGCGTGGAACTTCGTGCCCGGCCAGTTCGCCTGGGTGCGGATGGGCCGCTCACCCGCCGCCGAGGAGCACCCATTCACGATCTCCTCCAGCTCGCGCGACGAGTACACGACGTTCACCGTCAGGCATGCGGGCGACTTCACCCGGACGCTGACCGCGCTCCAGCCCGGCACCCCGGTCTGGGTCGACGGCCCGCACGGCGCGTTCTCCGGCGACATCGGGGAGTGCTCCGGGTTCGTTCTCATCGCAGGCGGCGTGGGCATCACCCCGATGATGAGCATGCTGCGAACGGCGGCCGACCGCGGCGACCGGCGGCCCTACCGCCTCGTGGTCGTCGCCTCCCGTCAGGAGGACCTGTTGTTCCGCGAGGAGTTCGGCTTCCTGCGCGGCACTCTCGACCTGGTGGTCACCGAGGTGATGCGCCGACCCAGCGACGACTGGGACGGCCACTACGGCGACCTCGGCTACGGCCTGCTCTCGCTCGTGCTCGGCAGCACCGAGAAGCCCGAGTCCGTGGACTTCTTCCTCTGCGGCCCACCCGCCATGATCCACGACGCTCTCGAGGTCATCGAGGACCTCGAAGTGGACCCCGGGCGCATCCACACAGAGCTCTTCGACTTCGTCTGACGCTCCCCCTCCGTCTGACCTGAAAGGCCCGAACAATGCTCCGCCGGATACCCCGGTTCTTGCGTGTCTCGATAGTGCTCGCGATCGTCGCGGCAGTTGCGCTGACGGTCTACCAATCCTGGTCCTCTGGCGTCGTCGGCACCGGCGGCTGGACCCAGACCCAGTGGGGCCCGCTCGGCCCAGCCGACCGCGACCTGCTCGTGAAGGTGCGTCAGGCGAACCTCTGGGAGGGCCCCACCGGTCAGCAGGCGGCACAGCAGGCGACCTCGCCCGCCGTCCGTGAGGTCGCCCAGCATCTCGCCATCGAGCACGCTGATCTCGACGAGCAGACCCGCAAGGTCGCCGACCAGCTCGGCGTGCTGCTTCCGGCCTCGCCGAACGCCCAGCAGCAGGGTTGGATGACCGAGATCGCCGCGGCGACCGGCTCCGACTACGACCGGATCTTCGTCCAACGCGTGCGCCAGGCTCACGGCATCGTTCTGCCGGTCCTCGCCCAGGTGCGCGTGAGCACACGCAACTCGCTGATGCGCGACTTCGCCACCGTCGGCATGCAGTTCGTGAACCGGCACATCCTCTACCTCGAGGCGACCGGCCTCGTCGACTACAACGCCCTGCCCGCGGCGCCCGACCCGAGCGTGTTCACCTTCACCGGCGCCCCCGGCGGCCAGGACCTGGTCATGCCGACACTCATCATCCTCTGCTGCTTGATCACGGCACTCGGGTTCGTGACCGCGTTCCGGCGCAAGCGCTCGCCGAAGGGCCGCTCCGTGATGGTCGACCCGCCGCGGCGTGCTCCAGTCCCCCTCCCAGAGCTCGTGGCTATCCCCGCGCCACGTTCACCGTCGATCGATCCCCACCCCTCCCTGCCCCTCGTACTACCCGTCGAGGCCACCGGGCCTCGGCATGCGGTCCGCCCCCGAGTCCGCAACTGAACCGCTCCCCACTCGAAACGGAAGCCCCCACAATGTTCTCGAACGCTCCCCAGAGTTCGACCAAGCGCATCGTGACGGCAGCCATAGCCGCCGTCGCCTGCCTGCTCCCCGCCGCCTGCGACGCTGCCGCTGCCAGTCCGGGCTACCACCAGAAGCCCCCGGCGACAGCCACGCCGACGGCGAACGCGACCCACACGAGACCGACCGGCAGGCCGACCTCGTATCACGGCCGCCGCCACGGTGGGGGAAACACGACCTCGGCCGCCGCCGACCCGACGACGGACCCGGCCGCGACCGACTCCGCCGACCCGACGACCGACCCGGCCGCGACCGACTCCGCCGACCCGACGACCGACCCGGCCGCGACCGACTCCGCGACCGCAACCGCGACCGCGACGACGGCTCCCGCAGGCGGGGGGATCGAGAACAACAACGGCCTCGACGTGCTGGCCCGCGACTGCTCCAAGAGCACCCTGCCGCCGCACACCGGGTTCCAGGTCGCGCCCGCGTGCGTCTCCACCGCGTTCGGTGAGGTGGCCGCGCAGGACAAGGACCCGTCGCTGCTCATCACCGACGCCCCCGACACGGTCGCCGCGAACACCGCGTTCACGCTCAAGGTGAGCACCCGCAACCTGATCAGGGACCGGTTCCTCGGCGCGGCGGCAGGCGGCTACTACCTGGAGAGCTCGGTGCTGAGCGGCGACGGCCTGCAGCGCGGCCACTTCCACACCGCGTGCCGGATGCTGTCCAGCACGACCGAGGCGCCCGACCCCGCGCCCGTGCCTGCCTTCTTCCTGGCGACGCAGGACAACGGCGGCGGCTCGACTCCCGACACCGTCACGATCAGCGTGACCGGCCTGCCGACCGCGGGCGAGGCGCAGTGCACGGTGTGGGCCGGTGACGGATCCCACCGGGTGCCGATGATGCAGCGCGCCAACCAGACGCCCGCCATCGACTCCGTCCGGATCAAGGTGACCTGAGCGATGACCGTGCTCACCGACCGCGAAGAGCTGGTCGCGGACAATCCTGGGCCTGCAGCGGAGCTGGCTCCGATGGTCGAGGTGTGGTTCCGCATCCTCAGCGACCACGTCCCCGACGACGACCGCCGCTGCCGGTCCTGCACCGGGGTGCGCCGCACCGCGTGGCCGTGCCAGGTCAGGGCGTTGGCCGAGCGGGCCCGCCAGTGGCACGCGCTGGGCCTGTCCTCCCGGGGGCGGCGGCTGCCCGGGATGCGCGGCACGTCCTGTGCGCTGACGCTGCGGGAGCGCGAGTTCCTGCAGCTGGCCGCGGACGGATGGCGGGACACGGAGATCGCCGAACGGCTGGACGTGCCGGAACAGACGGTGCGCACGTCGATCCGGCGGATCGCGCGGGCCGTCGGCGCCCCTGACCGCACGGGCCTGCTCGTGCTCGCGCTGCGGGCCGGGGTCGTCGTCTGAACGAGTAGACGCCTCCGGTAGACCGGACGCGTGCACGAGGAGATCGTTGACGTCGCCGTGGTGGGCGCCGGGCCTGCGGGCTCGGCGTCCGCCCTGCGCATCATGCAGCTGCGGCCCGACGTGCGGGTGCTGCTGCTCGACGCGGCGGCGTTCCCCCGGGACAAGACCTGCGGCGACGGGGTGGCAGCCCACGTGTTCGACCTGTTCGACGCGCTGGGGGTGCCGGACCTGCGTCCACTCGGCCCGGCCGTCTCCGGCCTGCGGCTGCGCAGCCCGGCGGGCCAGGTGGTCGCCCGCCGCTGTGCGCGGCCCAACCACCCCATACCCCGCGCCGTGCTCGACGCCATGCTCGTCGAGGCGGCGGTCGCGCGGGGCGCGCTCCTGCGCCGCCATCGGGTGCGGTCCCTGCGGGTGGAAGCCGATCACGTCGTTCTCGACGACGCCCTCCGCGCCCGCGTCGTGATCGGGGCCGACGGGGCCAACTCGGCCGTGCGGCGGCTGATCGGGGCGCCGTCCCCACCACCGCGCGCCGTCGCCGTCGCCATTCGCGGCTACGCGCCGGTCACGGCCCACCCGGACGAGCTGGTGATCGAGTTCGCCAAGGGGCGGTACCCGGCCTACGCGTGGGCCTTCCCGGTCGGCGACGGCCGCGCCAACGTCGGCTTCGGCGTGTTCGACCGGCGCGGCGGCGGATCGCGGCGCGAGCTGCTCGCGGCGCTGCACAGGCTGCTGCCGGGTCAGGCCCCTGACCCCGCGACCGTCCGCGGGCATCACCTCCCGCTGTCGACGGGGCCGCGCCACCATCCCGACGGGCGGGTGCTGCTGGCCGGTGACGCGGCCGCGCTCGTCAACCCCCTCACCGGCGAAGGGATCTACGACGCGGTGGCGTCCGGAGCGCTGGCGGCCCACGCGGCCCTGCTCGGCGCGGCGGCGGGCCGGGCGCACCGGGCGGCGATGCGCCGCGCGTTCGGGCGCCACCGCAGCCATCTGGCCGTGCTCGCCCGGTTGATGCCGCACACCCGGTTCCTCGATGCCGCCGTGGCCGCGGCCGCCCGCGACCGGGCGGTGTTCGACGCGGCCGTGGATCTCGGTCTGGCGGGCGGCACGGCCGACCGGCACGCGTTGCGCGCGGTCGCGAGCGCCTACCTGCGCCCGCTGCCCTGAGACCGCACGGGCGGCCAGGCGGGCGGACGGATGGGGCGGGCGGACAGACAGACAGCGGACGGGCGAGTCATGGCGGGCACAGGATGCCCGCCTCGGGCACGGTGGCGTCCACCAGCAGGTTGTCGACCAGCGAGTTCACGCACAGCGTGCGGGGGAACGCGCCCGTGGCCGCACCTTGCCAACCGATGAACACGGCCGAGGGCATGGCCTGCGCGACGTGCCGGGCGTCCTCGATCGGCGCCCGCGGACCCGCCGCCGACCCGATCACGGCCAGCGACGGCAGGTCGGGCGGCACCGGGGCCTGGCCTGCGGCGTCCCCGGTCGGCCACGGTGCGCAGGCCACGAGCTCGGTCGCGAGGCTGCCGCCGAACATCGGATAGCTCGTGCGCCACTGCCGGGCGAGGTCCTCGATCTGGGCGGGCGCGATGCGGTTCTGCGCGTCGTTGCAGTCGGTGGCCAGTACCGCGTCGAAACGGCCGCGCGGGCCGGTGAGGGGGGCGAGCTGGGCCAGCAGCGGGGCCGGGTTCCCCGCGGTCGCGGCCTGGAGCGCGTCGGTGAGCGCCGCCCACCTCGCTGGTTCGCCGAGGTCCAGCCGAATCGCCGTCAGTGCCGCGCCCGCGGTCAGCTGCTGCCCGTCGGGGGAGCTGAGGGGTTGCCCGTGCAGGGCCTTGACCAGCGCCATCACCGAGGCGCGTGGATCGTGGCCCAGCGGGCAGACGCTGCGGGCCGTGCAGCTCAGCGCGAACGCGTCGAACGCCGCCTCCACCGACCGCGCCCGCCCCTCCGAGCGGTTCGGCTCGTTGACCGACGGGTCGGGCGGCCCGTCCAGGACGAGTCGACCGACCGCATTCGGATGGGCATCCGCCCAGTCGGCCAGCGCCGCCGCGCCGTCACCTGCCCCGATGGCCGACAGGCGCGCGACCCCGAGCGCCTGGCGCAGCACTTCGACGTCGGCCGCCCCCGCGCCGCTGGAGAAGCCGCCCAGCTGGCCGTCGAGCGCGACGTTGCAGGCCTGGACCACCGCGCGGGCCTGCTCGAGCAGTGCCGCGGCGTTCAGTTCTTCCGGATCGGCGGCGATGAGTGCCGTCCGCGCGTCGGGATCGGAGCACGCGAGCGCGTCGATACCCGTGCCCCTGCGGTCCATCCCGATGAGCGCGTAGCGCGAAAGCAGGTACTCGGGCACCTGCGCGGCCAACCGGGCGGCGTGCGCCGCGGTCGGGTCGGTGGCGGTGTCACCCAGCACGAGCAGCGGCGGACGGTCGGCGAGCGGCATCCGGCCCGGCGCGTCGGCCAACCCGATGCGGACGATGGCGAGCGTGACGGCGCCCAGTACCGGCTGGGCCGGGTCGAGCGGAACGGTCAGGTTGCCGCAGTCGGCCCGCAGCGCCCTGTCGACGGGGACGGCGACGCCGAGCCCGGCCAGCGTGCCCGCCGTGCAGTCAGCCAGCGGCAGCGTGGTGTGCTGCGGCTGCAGCGGGGGCAGCGGGGCCGGTGTGACCCCTGCGGACGCCGGGGGAGCGGGCAGGTCGGCACCGCGCACGGCCACCGGTGGGCGCGTGGAGGGCCCGACCGTGCAGCCCGCAGCCAGCCAGGCGATCAGCAGGACGAGGCCAACCGCCCGTCGTGCCACGTGCGCCTCCGTGAGCGAGCTTGCCCGCGAACCGGCACAGCCAGTACTGGCGTCTGCGCGGGGATGTCGAGCGTGCCGGACGGGTGGTGTGGCGGTCGTGAGGAGTCCTCAGGCGACCCGCGGAGTGGGGTGCGGGCGCTCCAGCTCCAGCCGCACCGCCACCGGCAGCGCGGGCAGGTCGAACGCGGAGCGGGCTGTGGCCAGCACCTCCTCGTGCAGGCGCCGCAGCACCGTGCGCACGTCGGCGTCGTCGGCCAGCCACAGCGTGACGCGCAGCGCGGGCGCGGCCGCGGAGCCGACGAGGCGGGCCCGCCCGCGGGCGACGCCGGGCAGTGCGCCCGCCTGTGCCGCCACCGCTTCGCCCATCGCGGCCGAGGTGACCAGGATCGTGGTGTCCGGCCCGCCGTCCAGCACGACGTCGGGGCGCGGCTCTGGGCGGACCGACCGGGCCGCCCAGGTCAGGCCGAGCACCGCGAGCGCGATGCCGCCCGCGATCGCGACCACCCGCCACAGGAGCGGGTCGGCGGCCACGGTGGCGACGATGACGGGGTCGAGCACGGGACGTCCTGCCCGCGCCGTACCGAACACGCCGTAGGACAGCAGCGTCACCCCGACGCCTGCGACCAGTAGGACGAGGCCGATGAACACCGCGAGCCAGCGGTCGCCGCCCACCGAGCGCGCCACAGCCGACCGCGACCGGCGCCGCAGGCGGGCGTCGCCTTTCGGTGCTGCGGGCGGTTTCGCGGACTTGCCCAAGTCGACGGTCACTGCAGGCCCTCCTGTTCCTGCACCGACACCGCGACCCGGGGTCGGCGCCGCAGCGGCAGCTCGTCCAAGAGCGCCTCGACGCGCCCGACGACCGTCTCCCGCAGCTCGGCGGGCGCGTCGTTCCACGCGCGCACCGCCACCGCCACCCGCCGCGCCGATGCCGTCACCGAGGCCGAGACGACGTCGTCCGACGCCCGCACCCTGGTGCCGACGAGCCGCGCCAGCACCCGCGGCGACGTGGTGACCGTCATCTCCGACGACGGGGCGTCGAGATGCACGTCGGCGCGCCGCGCGGCGAGTCCGACGATCATCAGGAGCAGGCCTGCCACGCCGACGCCGATCGCGATGGCCGCCACCGGGCTCTCGTTCCACGACAGACCCGCGAGCGTGGCCCCCCAGTCTGGCCACGGGACCAGCAGGCCCCCGTCGGTGTCGAGCCGGACCCAGGCCGAGACGACTTCGACGACCAGGAGGACACCCGCGGCCGCGAGCACGATGCCCAGCAGCGGGGCGAGGACGCGCAACAGGACGCGCATGCGTTGGCCGCCTATCGCAGACGGGCGGGGACCGTCACGACGGCGCCGCGCAGGCCGGTGACGGTCACGGCCATGGCGCGCACGCGGTGGCCCGCGAGGCGGGACAGGTCGTCGGCGACGGCGGCGCGCACGGCGTTGACGACGCTGCGCACGCCGGTCGGGTAGCGCAACGTCAGCTCCAACCGCACGTCGACCGGCGCGGGATCGCCGGTGCCGACGGTCACCCTGGCGCTGGCCCCGGACTCGCCGACGTCGATGCCCGCCAGCCGCCGTCCGTTGCGCAGGGTGCCCGGCACGCCGTCCGCGGCGTACTCGACGATCTTGCGCAGCACCGTGGGGTGGATCTCCAGGCTGCCGCGTTCCGCGGGCTCGGCCTGTGTCGTCCTCATCGGTCGCGCCCACGTCCGAGCAGTGCGGTGAGGTCCAGCTGCCCGTCGATCGCCATGCCGACGAGCAGGCCCACGATGCCTACGATCAGCGTGATGAGGAACGGGCCGAACCCGCCGATCGAGCCTGCCGCGCCGAGGATCAAACCCGCCAGCAGGCCGGTCCGGGTGGCGTTCATGCGTGTCTCCGTTGTGTCATGGCTCTTCACTCGACGCGTGCGTGCATGGGGGCGGCCAGGGCCTCCGTGCCGTCGTCCAACTCGGGGAGGTGGATGTCGTTGACGGCGATGTTGACCTCGATCACCTCGAGGCCGGTCATGCGCTCGACCGCGGTGATCACGTTGCGGCGCACGGCCCGCGCGAGATCCACAATAGACGCGCCGTATTCGACGACGAGGTCGAGGTCGACCGCGGCCTGCTTCTCGCCGACCTCGACCTGGACGCCGGAGACGTTCGTGACGGCCGCACCGCCGGGGATCCGCTCGCGGATCGCGCCGAACGCGCGCGACATCCCGCCGCCCATGGCGTAGACGCCGGAGATCTCCCGTGCGGCGATGCCCGCGATCTTCTGGACGACCGAGGCCGCGATGGTCGTCTTGCCCTGCGCGGTGTCGTCGGCGAGGCGGGCGGGCGAGCCCACTGTGGTTGTGGGGGTGGTGACGGTGGTCGTCGTGCCTGTTCTGGGCGCGGTCATCGCTCTAGCTCCTCCTGCTGTCGTGCCGATGGTGTGTCCGTAGGACGCGCGCGGACCAGGGTGGCTCACGCGAGGTCACCCGTTCGGGCGTAGCGCAGCAGCAGGGAGTCCTCGTCGTGCAGGACGCCGACGAGCCGCAGCGTGCGCGCGGTCGACCCGGCCTTGCCGACGGCGATGCGCCCGGCGTCCCCGCCCGCGAGGACCGGCGCGACGGTCAGGCACAGCTCGTCGACGAGATCGGCGGCCACGAGGTCGCCGAACAGGCGCGGGCCGCCCTCGCACAGCACGCGGTGCAGCCCACGGCGGCCGAGCTCACCGAGCAGCGCGTCGGGACTGAGCGGATCGAGCACGACCACCTCGGCCCCCGCGGCGGTCAGCGTCTCCACGCGGTCTTGTTTCGCGGCCGCTCCGGTGAGCACGATCGGCGCGACCCGGGTGTCGGTGAACAGCGGCGAGGTCGGGTCGAGGTCGGCCGAGCCGGTGACGACGGCGATGGGCGGCGGTGTCGCGCGCCCGATCGTCGGCTTGCGCGCTCCCCGGTAGCCCTCGGCGCGCACCGTGCCCGCCCCGACGAGCACGACCTCGGCGAGCTCGCGGAGCACGCCGAAGACCCGGCGGTCGGCCGCGCTGCCAAGCCCGCCCGAGCGGCCGTCGGCCGTCGCGGCCCCGTCGGCGCTGGAGACGAAGTTGACGCGGACGTGGGGCGCGGTGAGGTCCGCAGGGTAGGCGTAGTGCGCCGTCAGGTCGGGGGTCTCGGAGACGGAATCGGACGGCGTCGGGAGCAGCAGTCGCACGGTGACATCCCAGCATGTCCCGGGGCCCGCGCCCATTCTGGTGACGGTGTGTCTCGCAGCCGTGCCGAGTCGGTGAGCGTGGCACGATATCGCACGCCGATCATCGGAGGTTGCCGTGGACGACGCTGAGCGCGATGCCGCCGAGGGCGCCACTGGATCCGGTGCTCCCCTGCTCGACACCCCGCCGCTTCTAGACCATGACGGCCCGTGGAGCGAGGAGGACTACCGGACGCTCACGGCCAAGAGCATCGCCCGCGGTGACGGCCGGGCCGAGCTGATCGACGGCGCACTCGTCGTCGGGCCGGGCCCGACCAGCGCGGGTGACCGGGCGGTCGCCCGCACCCGGGTGGCGCTGCGTGCAGCAGTCCCCGACGGCCTGTGTGTGGTCGGGCCGGTCGCGCTGCGGATGGGCACCGACTGCGTGCTCGTCCCCGACCTGGTGGTCATGCGAGCGCCTGCCGAGCCCGACGCCGCGCAGGAGCCGGTCGTGGACGCCGAGGGGGTGCTGATGGTCGTCGAGATCGTCGGGCAGGAGCACGGGGCCCTCGACCGGTCGTTCAAGCCGCAGATCTACGCCCGCGCCCGCCTGCCCTACCTGCTGCTCGTGGATCACCACACCCCGTTCGCGGCAGCCAACATGGTCATCAGCGGCCGCTACCACGAGTACGCGCGTGCGCGCGGCGCCGAGACGCTCGAGCTGGAGGAGCCCTTCCCGCTGCGGATGCCGTTGAGAGCGCCGGACCCTCTAACCGACCAGTGAGCGGCCGATGATCTCCTTCATGATCTCGTTGGTGCCGCCGTAGATCGACTGCACGCGCGCGTCGACGAAGGCCCTCGCGATCGGGTACTCCAGCATGTAGCCGTAGCCGCCGTGCAGCTGCACGCAGCGGTCGATCACCCGTTTCTGCACGTCGGTGGCCCACCACTTGGCCTTGGCCGCATCGGTCGCCGACAGCCCGCTCTCCACGTGCTGGCCGATGCAGCGGTCGACGAACACCTGCGTGACCGTGACCTCGGTGTCCATCTCGGCCATCTCGAACCGGGTGTTCTGGAAGGAGGCCACGGGGGAGCCGAAGGCCCGCCGCTCCTTGGTGTAGGCCAGGGTGAGCTCGAGCGCCCGCGCCGCGCCCGCGATCGCGCTGACCGCGATCGACAGGCGCTCCTGGGCCAGGTTCTGCATGAGATGGACGAAGCCGTTGCCCTCCTCGCCGAGGAGGTTGTCCGCGGGCACATGGACGTCGGTGAACGACAGCTCGGCGGTGTCCTGGGCCTTGAGCCCGACCTTCTTCAGCCGTCGGCCGCGCTCGAAGCCCGCCATGCCGCGCTCGACGACGAGCAGGCTGAACCCGCGGGAGCCCGCGTCCGGGTCGGTCTTGGCCACGACGATCACGAGGTCGGCGTGGATGCCGTTGGTGATGAACGTCTTGGCGCCGTTGAGCACCCAGTCGCCCTCGGCGGTGCGACGGGCGGTCGTGGCGATGCCTTGCAGGTCCGAGCCGGCGCCCGGCTCGGTCATCGCGATCGCGGTGATGATCTCCCCGGAGCAGAAGCCCGGCAGCCAGCGGCGCTTCTGCTCGTCGGTGGCCAGACGCAGCAGGTAGGGCGCCGTGACGTCGTTCTGCATCGAGAAGCCCAGCCCGCTCGTGCCCGCGCGGCTGATCTCCTCGGTGATGACGGCGTTGTAGCGAAAGTCGGGGACCCCGCCGCCGCCGTACTCCTCCGGCACGTCGGTGCCCAACAGCCCTGCGCTGCCTGCCGCCTTCCAGACGGCCCGGTCGACCTGCCCGTCGGCCTCCCAGCGCTCGTGATGGGGGACCGCTTCGCGCGCGAGGAACGTCCGAACCGCGTCGCGGAACGCGTCGTGCTCGGCCTCGAAGATGTCGCGCTGCATGGAGGCGAGTGTCACACAGACGCACCAGAGCACGGCGCGGGTAAGCGCCGTGCTCCGGCCGCGCGGGACGCGTAAGAACGCCCGGCAATTGACAGTTGGCCCCGCATGTTCGGCGAGAGTGGTGCCATAGGGGCCCTGGTGCACCCCTGGCAGTGCTGCTGGCGATCACCGGATCAGCAGGCGGTGACGAGCCTCCCGGCGGCCGCGTTGCTCCGGGGCTGGGCCACGTCCGCATCACAGCAGGGGCGACGCTCGTCCGACTCCTCCGCGCCGATGATCGACGCTTGCGTGACATCCCGGCCGTATATGGCCGCCATGTCACACATACGTTGATCACGGGATCACGGGGATGCCACCTAGCTTGTGTTGATCAAGGTGCCGGGGGTGTGGTGGCCGAGATCGTGCTGGGCCGGGGCCGACCCGCGCCGGGCCAGTCACCCCCGAGATTGCCACCAATGGGATTCCACGCGACTAAAACCCCGCTCACCGTCATCTCGACGCAGCCGCCACACTCCGCAGCACCCCAACACCGTCTGAGCCATGGCCAACGGCCCACGACCAAGATCGTCTTAAGCTAAGTGGCATTCCCGCGCACGGCGTGCGAGACACCCCTGCGGCACGCGCAGTTGGTGTCCGCGGGGTGCGACCTCACCCCGCGGGACCCGACCCTCCGCCCGACTGCCCGGGCTGATCGGCGCCATCGGCACACCAGCAACCTGCTCGACTCACCCCGGCGCAGCTCGCGGGGAATCTCGGCGCCGCGGCCCTCGACCTCCACTCGAAATCCGAGGGCGTCAGCTCAGTCGAATGTCAATTGCCGGTCGCTGTAAGACTGGACCAATGCGCTATCTCGATCTCGACACCCGCAAGCGGTACTCGGTCATCGGGCTGGGCACCTGGCAGTTCGGCTCCCGCGAGTGGGGGTACGGGCGCGAGTACGCCGACGGCGCGGCGCGCTCGATCGTCGCGCGGGCCCGTGAGCTGGGCATCACCGTGTTCGACACGGCCGAGATCTACGGCTTCGGGCGCAGCGAGCGGATCCTGGGTTCGGCGCTGCGGGCGTCGGGGGGCACCGACGACGTCGTCGTGGCGACGAAGATCTTCCCGGTGCTGCCGACCGCGCCGATCGTGGAGCAGCGTGGGGTGGCCAGCGCGCAGCGCCTCGGGGTGCGCACGATCGACCTCTACCAGGTCCACCAGGCCAACCCGCTCGTCGGGAACGCCACGACGATGCGCGGCATGCGGGCACTGCGCGACGTCGGCCTCGTCGACGACGTGGGCGTGTCGAACTACGGGCTGAGGCGCTGGCAGCAGTCGGAGGCGGCGCTGGGCTCCCCGGTGCTGTCCAACCAGGTGCAGTTCAGCCTCGTCGCCCGCGGCCCGATGGGTGACCTGCTGCCGTGGGCGCAGCGCACCGGGCACGTCGTGATCGCCTGGAGCCCGCTGGGCCAGGGCCTGCTGTCGGGCCGCTACAGCGCGGCGAACCGCCCGTCGGGCGGGGTCCGGGCGGCCAACGCGCTGTTTCTCCCCGAGAACCTCGACGCCGCTGCCCCGCTGCTGAACCTGCTGCGCGAGATCGGCGAAGGGCACGGGGTGACCCCCGCCCAGACCGCGCTGGCCTGGCTGGTGCACCAGCCCCATGTGGTGGCGATCCCGGGCGCGTCCAGCGTGGCGCAGCTGGAGAGCAACGCCGCGGCGGCCGACGTGAAGCTCGCCGACGACGAGTTCACCGCGCTGACCGCCGTCGCGGAGGCCTTCCGCCCCCGCACCGGCGCCTCGGCCATCCCGGGCCTGGTCCGCGCCCGCCGCTGACCCCCGGGTCGCGCCTGCCTGCCACATCTTCATGATCGCCGGAAGCTGCGGTTTCTGTATGCAGGCGCACGAAATCCGCGGTGTTCGGCGATCACCATGTGAGGTTCGGGGCATGTAGTCATCGACCGCGGTGGCTTGTGAGATCGACCATGTCCAGCCCTGGCAGCACGGCGGGGCCACCAGCCCTTCTGACCATCGGGGAGTCGTGTCACCGGTTGCCGACGTCCAGCGGCGCGGTTGCGTCCAATGCTTGCGCGCACTGACCGCGGCGCAGGTGATCAGAGTCCTGGCACATGAGGCGCGTGGCGTGGCGGGACAGGGTCTTCGCAGGGTCCGCTGTCGCTTCGCAGGGTCTGTGGACCCTGCGATGTGCGTGCGCGGTCTGCGAAGTGGCCCTGGTTGGCGGCGATCGGCCCAGGCGGCCGGGGTGAGCGTCCGCCGGGTGAGGTCGCATGAGCTGGTGATCGCCTGCAGTGGTGCCAGAGGTGCGTCAGGGCCCCAGTGGCACCACTTTCGCCGATCATGCGGGGCCAACCGTCAATTGCGGGGCGCTCTTATGCACGGACGCGGCGTACTGGTGCCGCAACAGCGTGAGCCTTGCCGGTGGAGGTCGAAGCGTTCGGCCAGGGCGATGACCAAGGCGTCGGTGCTGCCGAGTGGCTATATGACGGGAATGTGAGGGTTCGGCACTGCGCCCCGCGGATCACCGGCCCGCGACGTGGGCAGCAGCACTCAATGTGACGAAGCGGCTCGGGTTCGGGGCTGCAAGAAGTCCTGCTCGCGGACTAGCGTCCGTCCTCATGAGCGTGATCAGTCCGGCGCTGGTGTCCCCGGCTCGTCACGCGGCGGCGGTCGACGACCTCGTGCGGCGCTACCGCGCGGTCCCGCCGGGCACCCGGGTGCGGCTGGGCAAGCCGACGTCGAACCTGTTCCGCTTCGGACAGCAGCAGGCCGAGCGGCTCGACACCTCCGCCTTCACCGGCGTCATCGACGTCGACGCGACCGCCCGCACCGCGGAGTGCCAAGGCATGACCACCTACGAGACCTTGGTGGACGCCACAGTGGCCAGGGGCGTGATGCCGCTGGTCGTCCCGCAGCTCAAGACGATCACCCTCGGCGGCGCGGTCACCGGCCTGGGCATCGAGTCCACGTCGTTCCGCCACGGGCTGCCGCACGAGTCGGTGCGCGCGATGGACGTGCTGCTCGCTGACGGCGACATCGTCACCGCGACACCGGAAAACGAGCACGCCGATCTCCTGGCCGCGTTCCCGAACTCCTACGGCACGCTGGGCTACGCGCTGCGCCTGGAGATCGACGTGCAGCCGGTGGCCCGCTACGTCCGGCTCGAGCACATGCCCGTCGACTCCGCCGACCTCGGCAAGGTGATCGCGGACGTGTGCAGGCTCGGCGAGGACGCCCCCGACTTCGTCGACGGCACCGTCTTCGCCCGCGACCACCAGTACCTGACGCTGGGCCGGTTCACCGACGACCCCGGCCGCGCGGGCGCCAGCGACTACACCGGACAGCAGATCTTCTACCGCTCCATCGACGAGCGCACCGAGGACGTGCTCACGGTGGAGGACTACCTCTGGCGCTGGGACACCGACTGGTTCTGGTGCTCGCGCGCGCTCGGCGTGCAGAACCCCTTGGTGCGCAGGCTGTGGCCGCGCCGGTGGCGCCGCTCGGACGTCTACCGGCGGATCGTCGCGCTGGACCGGCGCACCGGCCTCTCGGACCGGATCCGCCACCTCGCGGGCAAGCCGTCAGAGGAGCCGGTGATCCAGGACGTCGAGATCCCGGTCGACCGGCTCGCCGACTTCCTCGACGTGTTCCACCGCGAGATCGGCATCGAGCCGGTGTGGCTGTGTCCCATCCGCCTCCGCGGGGTGCGCACCTGGCCGCTGTACCCGATGGCCGCGGACGAGCTCTACGTCAACGTCGGCTTCTGGTCGGCCGTCGCGGCGCGCCCCGGCGACCCGGAGGCGCACAACCGCCTGATCGAGCGGTTGGTCGCCGATCTCGGCGGCCACAAGTCGCTGTATTCCACCGTGCACTACGACGAAACGGAGTTCTGGGAGCACTACAACGGGCCTGCCTACCGCGCGGTGAAGCAGCGTTACGACCCCACAGGGCGGCTGCCCGATCTCTTCGAAAAGGTGACCGGATCAGGGAGGGCATGATGCAGGTCGCTGAGATCATCTCCAGTGTGGTCGGGACAGAGGTCCCGATCCGGGTGATCGGCTACGACGGGAGCAAGGCCGGGCCGGACAGCTCCGAGCTGGCCTTGCGGATCAACTCGCCACGCGCACTGGCCCGACTGGCCACCGCGCCCGGCACGCTCGGGCTGGCGCGCGCGTACGTGACCGGCGAGATCGAGGTCGAGGGCGACCTTTACGAGCTGTTGGACGCGATGGCCGACATCACGATCAACGACATCACGCGGGCCGACCAGATCCGGCTCGCGCGCAAGGTGTTGCCGACTTGGGTGCGCCACCACCAGCCGCCGCCCGAGCTCGAGTACCGCCCGAGGGGCCGTCTGCATTCCAAGCGACGCGACTCGAAGGTCATCGCGCACCACTACGACGTGTCCAACCGCTTCTACGAGTGGGTGCTCGGTTCGTCGATGGCCTACACGTGCGCGGTCTACCCGACGGCGTCGGCCACGCTGGAGGAGGCGCAGACCGTTAAGCACGACCTCGTCGCGCAGAAGCTCGCGCTCGAGCCGGGCAAGCGGTTGCTCGACGTCGGGTGCGGCTGGGGCGGCATGGTCATGCACGCCGCGGCCGAGTACGGCGTCAAGGCGCTCGGCGTCACCCTCTCGCGCAACCAGGCCGAGTGGGCGCAGGCCGAGATCGAGCGCAGGGGGCTCGGGGGGCTGGCCGAGGTGCGCCACTGCGACTACCGGGACGCGCCTGAGTCGCATTTCGACGCGATCAGCTCGATCGGGCTCACCGAGCACATCGGCAAGAACAACCTGCCGTCCTACTTCGCGTCGCTGTCCACCCGACTGCGGCCCGAAGGTCGACTGCTCAACCACTGCATCACGCAGCCGCGCACACCCGCCAAGCGCCGCCTCGACCCGTTCATCGCTCGTTACGTCTTCCCGGACGGCCAGTTGGAGCCGGTCGGCCTGATCGTGTCGGAGATGAACGACGCCGGGTTCGAGGTGCGCCACGAGGAGAACCTGCGCGAGCACTACGCGCTGACCCTGCACGCGTGGGGCGCCAACCTCGCCGAGAACTGGGACGAGGCCGTCGCCGAGGTCGGGATCGGCAGGGCGCGGGTGTGGCGGCTCTACATGGCCGCGTGCGCGCTGGGCTTCGAGCGCGACAACATCCAGCTGCACCAGGTGCTCGGCGTCCGGGTGTCCGCGCGCGGCGGGTCGGGTTTCCCGTTGCGCGGGTGGCGCTGACCCGCCCGTGCGCGGGAAGCGTGGCCCCGGCCACGCTTTCCGCGCACGACCTCCCTGAACCCCTCGTCGCGCACCTCGCCACCTGGCTCGGCACGTGGCCCGGTGACGGGCCGGGGCTGACGGTCGTCGGGTCGAGCAAGCGCGTGGAGCCGGGGTGGGACGGCGCCGTCCATGCCGTCATCGGCGTCTCGGCCGCCGACGGCCAGGGAGTGCTCTCGGTGCCGCCGTCGGTCGTCGACGCGGTGGCGGCGGCGCTCACGGAGGGGAACCCGGCGGGCGTGCCCGCGGCAGCGGGCGTCGGCGGCGGGTTCTTCACCGGGGTGTTCCGGTGGAGCACCGCACCCGCCGAGATGCCCGACGCGGGCCAGTGGGTCGCGGCCGACGACCCGTCCGTGCCGGACTGGCTGCGGCCGTTCGGCGGAGAGGTCCTCGTCGCGGTCGACCCCGACACCGGCGAGCACCATAGCGGCGTCGGCATCAAGCGGCACGACGCGCACGGCCACGAGCTCGCCGTCGTCACCCGGCCTTGCGCGGAGGGCCGTGGCCTTGGTCGACGGCTGGTGGCCCAGGCCGCCCGCCGCGTGCTCGACGAAGGCGCGGTGCCCACCTACCTGCACGCCTCCGACAACCACGCCTCCGCGCACCTCGCGGCAGCCGCGGGATTCCCCGACGTCGGATGGGCGATATACGGGGCGGGCGGCAGCTGAGGGCCGCGCGGGGTTGGCGCCTGTCACCCGCGGGAGACCGCCATGAGGTGGTGAACTCATACTCGGCAAGGATCCAGGTTGGGTCGCCGCGGCCCGTGGGTCTGCTGTCGAGCGTTGATCGCCGGTTGTGTGACATGAGTGCCACATATGGCCGTTATGTCACAATTTTGGCGATCACCGTCCACCGGGCGCCCCGCAGCCGGGCCATGATCGACGAGAGCGGTGTCGGCGGCGCACCGCCGCACTCTGGGCACCACGTGCGGCGATCACTGTGGCGACCGGGTCGAGCATGCGGTCCTTGCGGGAGCCGCTCTCCCTGCGCACTTCGCCGGTGCACCCTTCAGCAGCGATCATCACAGCTCGGGTGCTGTCTGGTGCGCGCGCCACGTCCAGCGCCGAATCGAGCGCGACGTCGTCGAGCCCCGGCGGCTGTGCGGGTGCAGGCGGGCGCCCACCATGCCCGGGTCGAAGCCGAGGTGGACGGCACTGGCGGGCGGGCCGAGCGTCAGCGCAGCCGCTGCGGGGGCGACGGCGGCCGCTCCGATCATGTCCAGGTTCGGGCCGCCGCAGGGCATCCCGAAGAGCCTGCGGACGCCGACGGCACGCCGTCCGGCCGCGAGCCCGGCGGCCGGAACGGACGTGAGTGCTTCCGCTGACATGTTGGCTACGCTAGTGCGGTGTCCAGGAACGTTGGCGGGGTGATCGCGGGATCCAGGCGGCGTCTCGCAAGGCGCCGCCCGAAGCTCATACCGGGCGTCTTCGCGAGGGCGGCAACGCCGCGAGGCGTCGTCTGGGCCCGCGAGGACCCGGTGAACGTTTCTGGACACCGCACTAGCTGTATGACGATCCACATGGCTCGTTTCCTGGACGTCGCCGATGGCCTGCAGCCAGGCCAGTTCACGATCGGCACCGTCAGCCGCGAGATCAGCGAGGACGACTCCGTCGAGGGCGCCAGGGTGACCGCCCAGCTCGATCACATCTGGCCCAAGTACACCGGCAACGCGCCGCCCTACGGGTTGCGCGACCCGTCGCTCAACGAGCCCAAGGTGCTGTTCGAGCTGACCGTCGACCGGACCGCCACGTTCGGCCGACCCTGACCGACGCGGTGGATCGCATGCCCCGGGCGGCCGTGGTCGGCGGCTCGCTCGGCGGGTTGACCGCTGCGCTCGTCCTCGCAGACATCGGCTGTGACGTCGTGGTCTACGAGCGGTCGGCGGCGGCTCTTGAGGCGCGCGGGGCCGGGATCGCGGTCCTCGACGAGACGGTGCGCTGGTTCGCGGAGAAGACCTCGACGAGCCCGGACGACCTCTGCAGCGCCACCCACCACATCCGGTTCGTGGACGCCGCCGGATCGGTGGTTCACGACCGCGCGCACCGCTACCGGTTCTCTTCGTGGAACACGATCTACCGGGCGTTGCTCGCGGAGTTCCCGTCGCGGCGCTACCGGCTCGGGCAGGAGGTGGTAGCGCTGCGCGGGTGCGACGACGGCGTCGAGCTCGCGTTCCGCTCGGGCGAGCGCAGCCGCGCCGACCTCGTCGTATGCGCGGACGGGATCGGTTCGACCACCCGCGCGTCGCTGCTGCCCGACGTCGCGCCCGTCTACTCCGGCTACGTCGCCTGGCGTGGCACGGTGCCGGAGGAGGAGCTGTCCGGCGCGACGTTCGACGCGCTCGCGGACGCCATCACCTACGAGGTGCTGGCCGACAGCCACATCCTCGTCTACCCGATCCCCGGCCCTTCGGGGTCGCTGTTGCCGGGCGAGCGGCTGATGAACTTCGTCTGGTACCGCAATATCGCTGCGGGCGCGGAGTTCGACGCTCTCATGACCGACCGCGCCGGACGACTGCGCCCGGTCTCGCTGCCACCCGGGGGTGCCAAGGAAGCGTTCGTCGATGGGCTGCGGGCCGATGCCATGGCGTCCCTCGCGCCTGCGGTCGCCGAGGTCGTCACCGGGGCGGCGCAGCCGTTCGTGCAGGCGGTTTTCGACATCGAGGTGCCGAGAATGGCGCACGGTCGGGTGTGCCTGATCGGCGACGCGGCGTTCGCGGTGCGGCCGCACGCCGCTGCGGGCACCGCGAAGGCCGCCGCCGACGCGTGGGAGCTGGCTGCGCAGATCGCCGTTCACCACGGCGACCTCGCCCCCGCGTTGCGGGAGTGGGAGCGTCACCAGCTCGCTCTCGGGCGCGACCTCATGCAGCGCAACCGCGCCATCGGCGACGCGTCGCAGCTGCATGGCACATTCCGGCCTGGGGACCCCGCCCTGATCTTCGGACTCCGCGGACCCGACCGCTGAAGGTGTCGGTGCGCAGGATCAGTCGACCAACGCGACGGCGCGCGTCGGGCCGCCGTGGGCTCCCTGGAGCTTGAGCGGGAACCCGACAAAGGTGAACCGGGTGTTGACGATCTTGTCGAGGTTGGCGAGGTTCTCGTAGTGGGTGATGTGCTCGCGGCGGCACATCATGTGGCACGGGTAGCTCGTGCTCGCCGGGTTGTCAGGGGTCGGGCTGTCCACCCCGAACGTCTTGATCCCGCGCTCCACGATCCACTCGCTGGCTGAGGCGGAAAGCCCCGCGAACTCGGTGAGGTAGCGCTTGTCGCCCGCGTACTTGTTCCAGGTCGCGGTGTGGAACAGCACGATGTCCCCGCGCCGCACGTCGACCGGGGCGGCGGCCTCGATGCGCGCGAGGTCCTCCGCGGTGATGTCGGTCTGCGGCTTGAACTCCGTGATGTCCAGGCACACGGCGGTGCCGAAGAACAGCTCCAGCGGCATCTTCTCAATGGTCTCCGCTGACGGGTCGGGGTCGAGGTGGGAGAAGGAGTCGACGTGGGTCGGCCCGTTGTCGTTGAGCATGAACCCGGTGGTCTGGAACGAGAACCCGCTGTCGAAGCGCGGCGCGGTCTCCTCATGGGTGGCGTGGTCGAACTGCACGGTCTTGAGGTGGCCCGGGTAGACCTTCATGCCCTCGTAGATGTCCTGCGAGAGGTCGATCAGCTGCATGTCCACTCCCTAGTACATGACGACGCCTGCGGTGACGTTCAGGTCCTCTCCGGTGACCGATGCGGCGGCGTCGGAGGCGAGGTAGGCACATGCCGCGGCCACCTCGCTCGCCTCGACCAGCCGCCCGAGCGGGGAAGCCCCGGTGAAGGCGGCCAGCGCAGCGGCTTCGGTGATGCCGCGGGCCGCGGCCTGGCGGGCGATCACGTCGTCGATCCGCGGGCCTGCGACCGCTCCGGGGCACACGGCGTTCACCCGGATCCCGTGCGGCCCCAGCTCCAGCGCGAGCGTGCGGACCAGCCCGATCACGCCCATCTTCGCCGCGGCGTAGGGCGATCGGCCGTGCAGCGGACGCTTGCCCGTCATCGACGAGATCGCGATCAGCGAGCCCGCCCCGGCCGCGACCAGGTCCGGGACGAACGCGCGGAACGTGAGGAAGACCCCGTCGAGGTCCGTGGCCACGCAGTCCCGCCAGTCCGCGAGCGATATCTCGTGCAGCGGCGCGGTCGGGCCTGCCACGCCCGCGTTGGCGACGACGACGTGCACGGGGCCGACCTCGTGGGCGACCGCGGCCATCAGCGCGACAGACGCCTCGTCCCGCACGTCGCATGCGAGGGCGGCCACGGTGCCGCCGACCGCCTCGACGTCATCGATCGTCTCCTTCAGCGTCGCGGGGTCCCGCGCGGTGACGGCGATGGTGAAGCCCTCCACCGCCAGCGCGACGGCGATCGCGCGCCCGATGCCGCGGTTGGCACCGGTGACGACGGCGACGCGGGCGGTCACGCCTGCGCCGCGCGGATCGCCGCCCGCAGCCGATCCGGTGTCATGGGCAGCTCGGTCACCCGGACGCCCAACGGGGCCAGCGCGTCGTTGACCGCGACGTTGATCGCCGCGGGCGCCATCATCCGGCCGCCTTCACCGCCACCCTTGATGCCGTGCAGCGTGTACGGCGACGGTGTCTCGTGATGGCCGATCCGCAGTTCCGGCACCTCCATCGCCGTGGGGATGAGGTAGTCGAGGAAGCTGGAGACGAGCAGTTGGCCGTCGTCGTCGTAGACGAACTCCTCGTAGAGCGCGGTGCCGATGCCCTGCGCCGTGCCGCCGACGATGTGCCCGGCCAGTGAGCGCGGGTTCACCAGCGTGCCGCAGTCGTGCACGGCGGCGTAGGCGAGGAACCGGACGCTTCCGGTCTCCACGTCCACCTCGACCACCGGCACGTGGCAGGCGTGCCCCATGAACGGGTAGAAGACGCCGAGGTCCTTGCGGTCGGCCGAGGGCATCGTGGTGTACGGGTGGTCGAAGACCTTGGAGTCCTCGAGGCCGGACTCCATGTCCTCAGGAAAGCTGTGCTTGAACAAGTGCAGCATGATCGCGATCTCGGCCAGCGTCTTGCGCTGCTCGGGGACGCCCTTGACCTGGTAGCCGCCGTTGACCCACTCCAGGTCGTCGGGGTTGGCCTCCATCAAGTGCGCCGCGGCACGCAGCGCCTTCGCCTTGATCTTCGCCGTGGCGCCCTCGACGGCGCCCGCGAGCATGACGGTGGTGCGGGAGCCGCCCGGCCCCGTCGCAGGCAGGCCGTTCCTGCTGCCCTGGTAGACGATCGAGACGTCGTGCGGCTCGCAGTCGAACTCCTCGGCCACGAGTTGCGCCACCATCGTCTCGGGGGAGTTGCCCCAGAACGCGCAGGAGTACAGGGTGGCGGTGATGCCGCCGGTGGCGTCGACCTTCAGCGTCACGCTCTCGGGCATCGAGGTCACGGGCGCGCCCGGCTCGTCGAACCAGAACCAGAACTCCGTCGCGGAGAACACCGAGCGCTCCTGGGCGCTGATCAGCCCGATCCCGATGTAGCGCCCCTCTTCGCGGGCTTTCGCCTGCTCGGCGCGCCAGTGCTTGTACTCGGAGAGCTCGAGTGCCTTGTCCAGCACCGCGTCGTAGTCGCCGGAGTCGTAGACGTTGCCGGTGGGGATGAAGTGCGGGAACTCGCGGATGAAGTTGTGTCGGCGGATCGCGACGGGGTCCATGTCGAGCTCGCGGGCGGCCTTGTCCACCATCTGTTCCAACATCCAGTTGTTGACCTCGGAGCCGAAGCCCCGGTAGGCGCCCTGCTGGTTCTTGTTGGTCAGCGCCGCCCGCACCCGGTACTCGACGCTCGTCATCCGGTACGGCCCGACGACCTGCGCGAGGGCGTTGCCGTGGTGCCCGACACCGAACTGGATGTAGGCGCCGTAGTCCTCGACGGTGTCGATCTTGATGCCGCGCAGCGTGCCGTCGCGCATGACGGCGAGCTGCACGTCGTAGACGCGGTCGGAGCCGTGGTGGTCGCAGTTGGAGATGTTGTCGACGCGGTCCTCCAGGTACTGGACCGGCCGCCCGACCTCACGTGAGCACATGCCTGCCAGCACCGCGGGCTTGGTGGCGAACAGCTTGGAGCCGAAGCTGCCGCCCGCGGGCATCGGCTGGATGTCGAGCTTGTTGTTCGGGATCTTCATCGTGCCCGCGACCATGAACAGGTAGCTGGTGAACGACAGCGAGTTGGTGTGCACGGTCAGCTGGCCGGTGGCGTAGTCGAAGTCGGCGACGGCGCCCACGGTCTCCAATGGCTGACCGCCGGAGCGGTGCCAGCGCAGCCGGTCGGTGACGATGAGGTCGGCCTCGGCGAAGTCGCGGTCGACGTCGCCGAACTGGAACGTGCGTTCGTAGGCGCAGTTGGAGCCCAGGTCGTCGTGCACGAGGGGCGCGCCGTCGCGCAGTGCCTCCTCCGGATCGACCAGGGCGGGCAGCGGCTCGTAGTCGACGTCGATCAACGCCAGCGCGTCCTCTGCGAGGTAGCGGCTGTCGGCGACGGCCACCGCGACGCCCTCGCCCACGTAGCGCACCTTGTCCACGGCGAGGCACCGCCAGGTGTGCTTGGCGGGATTCGGACCGAAGTCGGGCAGCGGGTCGCAGAGCTGCGCGGCCTGCGCTCCGGTGATCACCGCGTGGACGCCGGGCGCGGCGAGCGCCGCGTTCGTGTCGATCCGGGTGATGCGGGCGTGGGCGTGGGGGCTGCGCAGCACGGCAGCGTGCAGCATGCCGGGCAGCGTCATGTCGCCGATGTAGCCGCCGCGTCCGCGCAGGAACTTGGGGTCCTCGACGCGCCGGATGGACTTGCCCACCCACTTGCGGTCGGCCTTGTGGGTGCGCACCGGGGGCGCCGCCCCGCCGCGATCGGTCGTGGTCATGCCTGGGCTCCTGTCGGCGCCTCGGTGTCGGCCTTCATGCGCGCGGCGGCGGCACACACGGCCTCGGTGATGAACTGGTAGCCGGTGCACCGGCAGAGGTTGCTCGCGATCGCTTCGCGGGCCTCGCTCGGTGTCACGTCGGGATTCCGTTCGATGATCTCGCTGGCCCGCATGAGCATCCCGGGGGTGCAGTACCCGCATTGCAGGCCCTGCTTCTCCCAGAACTCGTCCTGCAGCGGATGCAGTTGGGCGCCGCTGGCCAGACCCTCGACGGTGCGGATCTCCGCGCCGTCGGCCTGCACGGCGAACGTGATGCAGGAACGGATACTGCGGCCGTCGAGCAACACGGTGCACGTGCCGCAGACGCCGTGCTCGCAGCCGATGTGGGTGCCGGTGAGCCCAAGGTCCTCGCGCAGGACGTCGACGAGCAGCTTGCGGGCCTCCACGGAGACGGTCGCCGAGCGGCCGTTCACGGTCAATGTCACCTCGTGCCGCTCCACGCGACTCACCTCCGGTCCTGGGCGCGCTGCAACGCCAGCTCGATGCCACGGCGCAGGTAGCTGCGCGCGATGTCGGTGCGGGTCTCGCCGCCGCTGTGGACGTCTCCGGCGGGGGACAGGACGTCGGCGTCCGCGGCGGCCCGGATCGCGGCGGCGTCGGCGGCGGTGCCGGTCAACATCTGCTCGGCCGCTGCGGCGCGCACCGGGGTGGGTGCGACCCCGCTCAGTGCAATCGACGCGCGGGCGATCGTCGCGCCGTCCAGCTCGATCACCGCAGCGACGCCGACGAGCGCGAAGCTGCCGTGGGTCCGGGCGAACTCGACGAACGCGTGCCCCCCGGGCCGCCGGGGGATGCGCACCTCGGTGAGGATCTCGCCCGCGTCGATGGCTGTCGAGAACGGGCCTCGGAAGAAGTCGGCCGCCGCGACGGTGCGCGGGCCCTGCGGACCCGTCACCACCAGCTCGGCGTCCAGCGCGACGACGACGGCAGGCAACTCGGCGGCCGGGTCGGCGTGCGCGATGCTGCCGCCGACCGTGCCGCTGTTGCGGATCGGCGTGTGTGCGACGTAGCCGAGTGCCTCGGCCAGCAGCGGAGCGACGAGCGCGACTTCCGGCGCGTGCTCGGCGGTGGACTGGCGGACCATCGCACCGATGACCAGCGTGTCGCCCTCCGTCCGGATCCGGGTCAGCTCCTCGATGCGGCGCAGGTCGATCAGGTGGGTCGGCTGGGCCAGCCGGAAGTTCATCAGGGGGACGAGGCTCTGCCCGCCTGCGAGCACCCGCGCCTCGTCGTCGGCGTGCGCGGCCAGCAGTTCGACGGCCGCGGCGACGCTCGTCGGCGCGGCGTAGTGGAACGGGGGCGGTTTCACAGCGACCTCCTTGTCTTCGCTCGTCGGCGATCGTCGTCGCTGCGTGGGAGGTCCGACCATGGGAGAACCCACAGAAGAACCGGACAGGTGTTGGGGCCGGAGCCTGCGGTAGCTATCCGCGGTCGAGGCGGACGATGTCGCGCACCGTCAGTGCGACCTGGAGATCCAGCCGGGTGTCGATCTTGCGCAGGCTGCGGCCCGTCAGCTGTTCGATGCGCGCCAGCCGGTAGGACACGGTGTTGGGGTGGATGACCAACGTCTGCGCGGTCGCCTGTGTCGAGCAGCCTTCCGCCAGCCACACCCGCAGCGTGGGAACCAGGTCGCCGCCGCGCAGGGCGTCGTTGGCCACCACGGGGCGGAGCAGATTCCTGGCGAAGCGGCGCAGGGTGTCCGGCGTGCCGTTCTCCAGCAGGAGCGCGGCCAGCCCGAGATCGCGGACGTCGACGAGCCCGCCCGGCCGCGCGGCCCGGCGCAGCATCAGCGCACCGCGGGCCACGCGGTAGGCCGCCGCATGGTCGGCGATCCCGCCCGCGACCGGCCCGACGGCGATCGTCGGTGTGCGGTCCGGCAGCACGTGCTCGAGGTGGCCGACCACGGCCCGCAGGGCGTCGCCCGGATCGGGGTCGGGGGGCAGGAAGATCACCTGGACGCCTTCGTGCAGGCCGATCAGGGGGTGGCCGCCCACAGCCGCGCGCACGAGCTCGGCCAGCCGGACATCCGGGCCGGGAGGGTCGAGCGCGAGCACGGCCACGTGGTGCGGACCGGCGAGATCGTGGCCGAGTGCCGCGGCGCGGTCCAGCACACCCTGAGGCTGTTGAGGACCCCCGTGCCGCAGCAGATCGCCGATGAGGTCTCCCGACAACCGCTCCTCGACCTCGATGCGATGCCGATGCTTGAGCAGCTCCAAGGCCACGACGAGGGCGAAGCGCTCGATCACGCGGCGCTCGACGGGCTCTGGTGCGGCGCGTGGATTGGTGACCCACAGACGCGCCGCGAGTTCACCCCCGAGCACAACGGGCGCCACCCAGACACCTTGTCCGGGACCGGGAGGGTGGCCGATCGCTGCTGCGCCGGGCCGTCCGGACCGCTCGGCAGGCAGCCGCATGACCTCGTTCGTCCGGGCGAGCGCGTCGAGCACGGCCTGCACCGGCCTGCGCCGTCGGGCGGCCGCGTCGGGTGGAGGGTGGTAGCCGTTCTCCGGGGCCCTGGCCAGCAGCTGGTTGTCGGGGGCCTCGACCGTGACCGACGCGCCGAGCGATTCGGCCAGCGACGTGACCAGTCCGGCCAGCCCGACCTCTGCGAGCACCAACCGCATGAGGCCGCGGTGCTGCTGCTCGGCCCACTCGGTCACCGCGCGGCTGCGGTGCAGCTGGGCGTTGGCCACCGACAGCTCGGTGATCACGGCCTGCTGCGCGGCGCGCAGCCGTGCGGTCTCCAGTGCGAGCGCGGCCTGGTCGGCCAGCAGCTCGACGAGTTCCACCTCGGGCGCGCCGAACGTCCCCGCCGCCACCGAGTAGGCGACGATCACGCCGAGGAGCCCCGCATCTGGCGCCCGCAGGGGCACCGCGATCAGCGCCCGGTAGCCCTGTCGAGGCGCCAGGTGGCGCAGCCGTCCGAAGCGGGCTGCGCTGTCCACGTCGGGCACGGCCACGGTGTGACCCTCACGGAACGCCTCGGCGGCAGGCGAGTCCAGCTGCGGGCTCGCGGGATGGATCAGCAGCGAGCCCGCGTCGCTGACGAGCGCGACGTAGTCGCGCGAGAGCCCCCACGACCCGGCCACCCTCAGGTGCTCGCGGTCCGGCTCGGCCAGCATCACGGCGCAGTATTCGAAGCCGATCAGTGCGCAGGCCTGCTCGGCGACTCTGGCGAGCACGTCGTCCAGCGGCTCGGCGGCGTTCACGGCGCGCGCGATCTCGCCCACCACACTCATCCACGAGCGCAGCGAGGACGGCACCTGCGGCGCACCCATACCAGCACTCTGGCGGTGAGCCGCCCACACGGCAAGGGCCCGACGCACCTGCCTCTGGCGTACCGGTCACCGGTTGGCCCGCACCCAGTCCAGCAGGCCAGGCACCGCCGCCCGGACCATGTCCAGCACCTCGGTGAAGCCCTCGTCGTCGCCGTAATAGGGATCGGGCACCTCAGCCATCGGGGGCGCGGCGGGGTCGAAGGAGCGCAGCAGGCGCACCCGCTCCGGCTCGGGCACCCGGCGGCGCAGGGCCCGTCGGTGCGACTCGTCGAGCGCCACGATCAGGTCGGCATCCAGCTGCTCCGCGTCCACTTGGCGAGCCCGGTGCGCCGCCGGGTACCCCGCCGCACGCAGCACCGCGGCCGCCCGCTCGTCGGCTGGCGACCCGACGTGCCAGCCGCCGGTGCCCGCGCTGCTCACCCGCACCCCGTCGGCCAGCCCGGCCCGCTCCAGCTCGGCCGCGAACACCTTCTCGGCGATGGGGGAGCGGCAGATGTTGCCGCTGCAGACGAAGACGACCGAGAGCGTCTCGTTCGATGTGGCCACGGTCCCAGTCTGGACGCCCCGGCGATCACCGGCTCAGCCGACGGCAGCGACGGTGGCGAACACCCACCGGCGGGAACGCCGCGCTGTGGCGGGGCCTGCCCACATCGCAGCAGGGTGGCCCTGCTCCGATTGAGTCGCAGCAGTGTCACCCTGCTGCAACACCCCCGGCCGCTGCCCACATCGCAGCAGGGTGGCCCTGCTCCGACTGGGTCGCAGCAGGGCCACCCCGCTGCAACACTCCGCCCCGGCTCGGGTAGTCGGTGCCGTCCAGGCCCGGCGACGACCACGGGCAAGGTCACCTAGGGTGCCGGGCATGGATCCGCTGCGCCACCACGGTGACGTCGACGCCGCGCCCGGGTTGCTGGACTTCGCGGTCAACGTCCGCGGCGGGGCGCCCCCGCGATGGCTGCGCGAGCGGCTGGTCACCGCGGTGGACGACCTGGCCCACTACCCGTCGGCGGCACACGACGCGCTGGCCCGTGAGGCCGTCGCGGCCCGACACGGCCGTCGCCCCGACGAGGTGCTGATCCTCGCGGGCAGCGCGGAGGGGTTCGCCCTGCTTCCAGCGCTGCGACCGCGCCTCGCGGCCGTTGTGCATCCCGGGTTCACCGAGCCGGAGGCCGCCCTGCGGGGCGCGGGGGTGCCGGTCGCGCGCGTGCTCACCGATCCCGCCGACGGGCACCGGCTGCGCCCCGACGAGGTCCCCGCCGACGCCGACCTCGTGGTCGTCGGCAACCCGACTAACCCGACCGGCGTGCTGCACTCTGCCGAAACGCTCAGCGCCCTCCGTGCACCGGACCGGGTTGTGCTCGTCGACGAGGCGTTCGCGGACGCGATACCCGGTGAACCCGAGTCGGTGGCGGGGCAGCCGGGCTTCGTGGTGTTCCGCAGCCTGACGAAGACCTGGGCGTTGGCCGGGCTCCGCGCGGGCTACGCCCTGGGCGCGCCGGACGTGCTGGCCGCGCTCGCGGCGCCGCGTCCCCTGTGGCCGGTGTCGACGCTCGCGCTGGAAGCGGTGATCGCCTGCTCGTCCCCGTCGGCCGTCGCGGCGGCTGACGATGCCGCTCGGGCGCTGGTCGGGCACCGGGTCAAGCAGGTTGGGGCACTCGGCGCGGTTCCCGGTGTGACGGTGCTGCCGGGGCATGCGCCGTTCCTGCTGCTCCGCTTGCCCGACGGCCACGGTGAGCGCGTGCGCGCCGAGCTGCGGGCCGCGGGCATCGCCGTTCGCCGCTGCGACACGTTTCCCGGCCTCGACGCCGACCACCTCCGGGTCGCGGTCCGCCCGCCCGACCAGGTCGATCGGCTCGTCGTCGCGCTCGCCGACGCCTTACCCGGCCGTGCGCGGAAAAGGTCGCCGGAACAACGTTGTTCGCGCACGGGAGGCGAAGCCGCATGAACGTCGGCGACGCCATCGCCGCACTCGAACGCGCCTACCCGCCGGAGCTCGCCGCCGAGTGGGACGCCGTCGGACTGGTCTGCGGTGACCCTGCCGAGCCGCTCCATTCCGTGCTCATCGCCGTCGACCCGGTCCCCGAGACGGTCGACGAGGCCGTGGCCGACGGGGTCCAGCTGCTGGTCACCCACCATCCGTTGCTCCTGCGCGGCGTGCACGGCGTCGGCGCCGACACGCCGAAGGGTGCGCTCGTGCACCGGCTCGTCCGCTCGGGCGCGGCGCTGTTCACCGCCCACACGAACGCCGACGCGGCCAACCCCGGTGTCTCCGACGCGCTGGCGGCGGCGATCGGCGTGACGGTCGAGGGGCCGCTCATCAGCGCGCCGGAACCGTCGCTCGACAAGATCATCACCTTCGTGCCGACCGGGCCCGATCTCGCCACCGTGCACGCCGCGCTGTCGGCAGCGGGTGCCGGGAACATCGGCGACTACTCGCATTGCTCTTTCGCCACCGCGGGCACCGGCCAGTTCAAGCCGCTCGCCGGGGCGCATCCGGCGATCGGCGAGGTCGGACGGTTGGAGCGGGTGGCAGAGACCCGCCTGGAGATGGTCCTGCCCCGCGCGCGCCGCGCCGCCGTGGTGGCGGCGCTGCGGGCGGTGCACCCCTACGAGGAACCCGCCTTCGACGTGCTGGAGCTGGCCCCGCTGCCCTCCGCACGGGGGTTGGGCCGGATCGGGACCTTGCAAGTGCCCGAGCCGCTGTCGGCGTTCGCCAGGCGGGTCGGGGCCGGACTCCCGGCCACGGCGTGGGGGGTGCGGGCGGCAGGCGACCCCGACCGGCCCGTCGAGCGGGTGGCCGTGTGCGGGGGCGCGGGGGACTCGGCGCTGGACGCCGCGCTCACCGCGGGCGTCGATGTCTACGTCACCGCCGACCTTCGCCACCATCCCGCCGCAGAGCACCTCCTGCGGCCCGGAGCACCCGCGCTGGTGGACGTCGCGCACTGGGCGTCGGAATGGCCGTGGTGCGGGCAGGCGGCGGCCGTACTGAAGGGCGCTCTGAGCGGTAGCGTCGAGGTTCGCGTTTCCACGCGGCGCACGGACCCTTGGACCATCGGGAGCATCACATGAAAGCCGAACCCGCCGTCCAGCGGCGGCTGCTCGACCTCGCCGAAGCCGACGGCGAGCTTGCCCGTCTCGCTCATCGGCGGCGCACGCTCCCCGAGCACGCCCAGCTGGCCGACGCCGAGGCCGCCGTCCGGAAGGCCAGGGACAAGCTGGTGGAGGTGGAGACGGTCGCGGGCGATCTGGACCGGGACATCCGCCGTCTCGAGCGCGACGTCGAGGGCGTGCGCGCTCGCACCGACCGTGACAACGCGCTCCTGTCGGGCGCAGGCATCGGGGCCAAGCAGGCCATCGAGCTGCAGCACGAGCTGGAGACGCTGGCCCGCAGGCAGTCGGTGCTGGAGGACGAGCAGCTGGAGGTCATGGAGCAGCGGGAGGCCGTCGGCGTGGACGTCGAGCACTCGCGCGGGGTGCTGGCCGCCGACGAGCAGACCGTCGACGAGATCGTCGGACGGCGGGACTCGGCGCTGGCCGACCTCGACGCCGCCGAGGCGGGGCGTCGTCGCGACCGTGGCGAGATCGCGGTGAACCTCCCCGCCGATCTGCTCGTGCTCTACGACAGGCGCCGTGAGCAGCGTGGGACGGGTGCTGCCGCCCTCCTGCAGCGGCGCTGTCAGGCATGTCGGCTGGAGCTGGACCGCACCGCGCTCTCGGGGCTGCGATCCGCCCCCGCCGACGACGTCGTGTACTGCGAGGAGTGTGGAGTGATCCTGGTGCGGACTCCGGAGTCGGGCCTGTGAAGCCGATCGTCGACCTGGACGGGGGCTCGCGCGGCGACCCGGGACCCACGGGTGGGGGCGAGCGATGAGCTCCGCGTGGACCGGCCAGTCCGGCGCTCCTACCAAGCTGCTGCTGCTGCGCCACGGGCAGACCCCGCTCTCGATCGACCGCCGCTACTCCGGCGTCGGCGACCCGGAGCTGACGGCCGTCGGGCTGGCGCAGGCGGCGGGTGCGGCCGCGCGCCTGGGTGCCGTCCGGGAGATCACGGCCGTCCTGACGTCGCCGCTGCGGAGGGCCCGCCAGACCGCGACCGCGGTCGCCGGGGCGACGGGCGCCCCCCTCGTCGTCCGAGACGGGTTGGTCGAGACCGACTTCGGCAAGTGGGAGGGCCTGACCTTCTCCGAAGCCCGTCAGCTGGATCCGGAGCTGCACGCGAAGTGGCTGGGCGCGGAGGACGTCGCGCCGCCAGACGGGGAGAGCTTCGCCGCCGTCCGGAAGCGGGTGGGCGCCGAGCTGGCCTCGATCGTCGCCGAGTACGAGGGGGAGACCGTGGCCGTGGTCACCCACGTCACGCCGATCAAGATGATCCTGCGTCAGGCGCTGGGCGGCAGCGCGGAGATCCTTTATCGACTGCATCTGGACCTGGCAGGCCTCTCGGAGGTGCACGTCTTCCCCGATGGGGGCACGTGCGTGCGGCTCGTGAACGACACCAGCCACCGGACGGTCTAGCGGGTCTAGAGCACCCACCACAGCGGTCGCCCCCGCGAGCGCGGGCACCACGGTGAGGCAGGCCCAACACCGTGAACTCGCTCAGCCGCGGGCGCCGTTCGACGCCGAGCACCCGACGCCACAGCAGTGTCGCGAGGCTGCCGACGTAGGTCAGGTTCGGCCCGATGTTCAACCCGAGCAGCATGGCCAACACGAGCCCCGGTGGTGCGCCAGGGCCCAGCACCGCGAGCAGCAGCAGCGTGGCGGGCAGGTTGTTGACGACGTTCGCGAGCGCGGCGGCGATGCCCGCGACGGCGAGCAGGCCGGGCAGCGTCGCGGTGTCGGGCACGATCGTGCGAAGCGCCGACGTCAGCCCCTGCGCCCCGACCGCCGCCACCACCACACCCAGCGCCAGCACGAACACGCAGAACAGCGGAGACGCCGCCCGCACGACACCGAACGGCGTGATCGTCCGCGCCTGCAGCGCGCGGACCACCAACGCCAGCGCGCCTGCCGTCGCCACCCACACCGGCTCGACGCCCAGCGGGGAGGACACGCCGAAACCCACCAGCGTCAGGCCGAGCACGATCAGCGCGAACCTCGGTGCGGGCCGGTCGTCGGGCTCCGGCGCCGCCGCGGTCGCACGCAGCTCTGCGCGGAACCACCAGCGCAGGACGACGTACTCCACGGCGACGCTCACGACCCACGGCAGCGCCATCAACGCCGTGAAGCCCAGGAACGAGAGACCGGACGCGGCGAACGCCAGCAGGTTGGTCAGGTTCGACACCGGCAGCAGCGACGACGACGAGTTCGCGAGGTGCCCGCACGCGTACACGTGGGGGCGTTCTGGCACGCGCAGGCGCCCGGCCGTCGCGAGGACGACCGGGGTGAGCAGCACCACGGTGGCGTCGAGGCTCAGAACGGCGGTGACGCAGGCCGCCGCCGCGAACACGAGCGCCAGCAGGCGCTGGGCACTCCCGGCCGACGCCGCCGCGAGCCGGGTGCCCAGCCACGTGAAGACGCCCTCGCCGTCGACGAGGTGCCCGAGCAGCAGGATCGCCGCGAGGAAGCCGACGGTAGGGCCGAGCTTCGCTGCCTCTGCCAGCGCCGCAGCCGGTGTCACCAGCCCCGCGCCGACGGCGATGGCCGCCGCGGGGACGGCAGCGGCCGCCTCGGGGACGCCCCACGGCCGCGGGATCGCGGTGACGAGCACGGCCGCCAGCAGACCGAGGGCGAGGAGGAGGCTCGGCGTCGACGGCGCGGCCGTCAGTGCCATCAATGCCGTCAGTGGTCTCACGTGAGCAGCAGGTAGAGCCCGACCCCGAGGCCGAGCACCACCACCGACCAGCGGAGCACGTTCTCCGGGAGCCGCCGCGCGAGCTGGGCGCCGAGGTAGCCGCCCACCAGCGTGGTCGGGGCGAGGAGGACCACGGCGAGCCAGTCGACCGGCGCGTCGATGGCGAAGATCACGACCGTCACCGAGGCGATCACCAGCGACAGCAGGCCCTTCAGCGCGTTGAGCCGCACGAGTGTGTCGTGGGCGCACAGCGAGAGCGTCGAGATCACGATGACGCCCAGCGCACCGCCGAAGTAGCCGCCGTAGATCGCCGCGAAGAAGATGGCGGGCAGGAGGACGGCTGTCCGGTCGGGCGCGCCCGGCTCCGGCGCGCCGATCCAGCGCTTGATCTGCGGCGAGAGCCCGAGCAGCGCGCTGGCCAGCAGCACCAGCGCCGGGACGACGGCGTCGAACACCGCCCCGGGCAGCGTCAGCAGCAGCACACAGCCGATGGCCGACCCGACCACGGCGACCGCGGACGTCAACCCGATCCTGCGGCCTTGGCCCCGCAGCTCGTCGCGGGCTCCCAGCACGATGCCGAGGTAGCCGGGCCACTGGGCGACCGAGTTGGTGACGTTCGCGGGCAGTGGGGCGAACCCGACCGCCAGAAGCGCCGGGAACACCAGCAGCGACCCCCCGCCCGCCACCGCGTTCACGGCGCCCGCGACCAGCCCCGCGAGCAGCAGGAAGACCAGCCCTCCCGGCGACGCATGGATCACCCCGGCACGCTATCCCGCCCACCCGGTGAGTCGCCCACTTCACCCCGCCGAGTCCGCCGTTTCACCACGGTGAGTCGCCCGCCGCGCTCGGCCCCCGCCGCCGGGGTGAGTCGCCCACTTCACCCCGCCGAATCCGCCGTTCCACCACGCCCGGTGGTCGGATCCCGCACCCGTGCGCCCGGACTGTGAGTCGCCCGGCCCGGCACCCGCCGCCGGGGTGAGTCGCCCACTTCACCCCGCCGAATCCGCCGTCTCACCACGGTGAGTCGCCCGGTCTGCCCACCGAGGTTTGCCGTTTCACCGCGGTGGGTCGTCCGCGAATCGGCGGTTGTTGGCGACCGTGTCCCCGCGCAGGGTGCACAAGTGCGCAGACCGGACAAGGTCGGCGGAAGTGGTGCCACGGGTGCAAATGTGAACATCTGACACCACAACCGGCGATCATCACGGCGCAGCCTGGAAAAGTCGGCGGAAGTGATGCCCCCGTGGCGAGTCCGGCGCCCTCGGCGTGGTGAAGCGGCGGATTCGCCGTGTCGGGATGGGCGACTCACCTGGGTCGGGCAGTGTTTTCGCCGTGACGGACCGGGCGACTCACCTGGGTCGGGCAGTGTTTTCACCGCGGCGGACCGGGCGACTCACCCGGGGCAAACGGTGTTCTCGGCGGGGTGGGGTGGGCGACTCACCGTCAGGGGAGGGCGGGGTGGGCTTCCCATGCCCCGCCGACTCGGGCGAAGCAGGTCTTGCTCGCCGGGTGGTCGTCGTCGCCGACCTGCCAGAAGTCGGCCTGGTCGGGCTCCAGCCGGACCGTCGTCCAGCTGGGTGGCATCACCTGCGCCTCGCCCGCCGCCGCGAAGGCCCGCTCGACGTCGCCGGGCGCGAGCACGGCATCCACCCCCAGCGTGTCGTACGCCCACGCCAGCCTGCGCAGCCCGAGCGGGCGCGTTGGAAACGCCGCACGCGAGACCACCTGGCCGAGGTCGGACGCCGTTCCCCGCACCACCACCTGCCGCCCCGCCGCAGGCCAGTGGAACACGCCTGCGACCCGCGGTTGGACGGCGATGTCGCGGGTCTTCCTCGTCGGCGTGGACGTGTGGAACCGCAGCGACGTCGCGTCGATCGCGGTGACGAGCACGGTGCGCGCGTGCGGGACCCCGGACGCGTCGGCCGTGGCGAGCGTCATCGTCAGCTGCCCCGACTCGGCCACCCACCGCGCCAACACGGCGAGCGGATCGCCGCCGAGCTCCTCACGCGCCACTGTGCACCCTCACCACGAGTGCACCCTCACCACGAGTGCACCCTCACCACGAGTGCACCCTCACCACGAGTGCACCCTCACCACGAGTGCCCTCAACATGCGAGTGCACCAGCACCACGACGCACGGTCCGCCCTCGGCCCGCCGAAACCGGTGCGGGACGCGCCCGCCGTATCCCACGCTCTCCCGCGGTCCCAACGTGGTGAACGTGCTCGCCGCACTGCGCATCAGCTCCAGCTCGATGGTGCCTTGTGCGACGTAGAGCAGCTCATGGCGGTCGTGGACGTAGAGCTCGGAGAACTCGGCAGGCACGTCGGAGAGCTCGGTGACGTCGGTGCCTGCGGAGTTCTCCGAGTGCAACAGCAGCCGCCCCCCGCTGGCGACCGCCGCGGCAGGGGGTGCGACCGCGGCGGGCTCCGCGAGCCCCAGTAGGGCCTGCTGTGTGGTGCCCAGCGCACCGGCAATCCGGAACAGGGAGCGCATCGACGGGCGCGAACGGCCCAACTCAAGCTGCGAGAGGAACGGCTGCGACAGCCCCGACGCAGCCGCCAGTTGGACGAGCGTGAGGCCTCGCTTCCGGCGCAGCGCACGGATGGCGCCGCCCAGCCGACTGTCGGCCGACCGTTGCGCCTGATGGCCGCCGCCGGTCACGATCGTCATGCGTAACCCATCCGCGGAGAGGTCGACACGTCGGGGAAACACGATATGTCTACTGTCCGTCCGATAGTACCTGGACAAATATCGTGCAGGTGAGGAGGAGCGTGACGGTCGCGTTACAGACGGTGGGACCGCCAGACGGCGCGGCGCATCTCGCCGGGACCGCGGTCGCGGCCCTCCGCGGCGTCCGGCTCCCCGATGGCACGGTCGGTGACGTTCTGCTCGACGGCGCCATCGTCGCCGACGCTCCCGGCGCGGGCGCCGACCTCGTCGCGCACGGCTGGCGTGTCCTCCCGGCCGCCTGCGAACCCCACGCCCACCTCGACAAGTCCCTCAGCGCCCCGCGGCTGCCACCCGGGGTCGGCAACGATCTCGCCGCGGCCTGCGACAGCTGGCGCTCCATGCTCCCCACGATCGACCGCGCCGACATCGAGACGCGGGCGCTGGCCACCGTGCGCCGCTATGTCATGCACGGCATCACGGCGATCCGCACCCACGTCGACCTGCACGAGGGCCCGGACCCGTTCCGCGCCGTCGACGCGCTGGTCGGGCTCCGCGAGCGGCTGCGCGGCCGGGTCACCCTCCAGGTCTGCCTGCTCGCGGGCTCGGAGACGTCGACGGTGCTGGTCGCCGCGGCCGCCGTCCGCGGCATCGACGTCATGGGCGGCTGTCCGCACATGGCGCTCGATCCGCCTGCCGAGCTGACCCGCATGCTGGACGTCGCGCAGGCGTGCGCGCTGCCGGTGGACCTGCACGTCGACGAGGCGACCGACGTCGATCTGCCCGACGACGACCTCGACATCGTCGGGCTGGCCCGCCAGAGCATCGAGCGCGGCCTCCGACACCCGGTCACCGCGAGCCACGCCGTCCGGCTCGGCATGCTCCCGCCGTCGCGGCGTGACTCCGTGCTGGCGCTGGTGGCGCGCGCCGGGCTAGGCATCGTCACCTTGCCGATCACGAACCTCTACCTGCAGGGGCGCGACGCCACCCACGCCGCGCCCCGCGGACTCCCCGCCCTGCACGCGATCCTCGCGGCGGGCATCCCGCTCGCCGCGGGCGCGGACAACGTGCGCGATCCCTTCAACCCGGCCGGTCGGGCCGACCCGTTCGAGACGACCGCGCTCCTGCAGACCGCGGGCCATCTCACCGGCGAACAGGCCCTGCACGCCGTCACGACGGGCGCCCGAAGGGTTCTCGGTCTGCCGAAAGCAGGCGTCGACCCGGGTGACGCCGCTGACCTCCTGCTCGTGCCCGATGTCGATCTGGGTGACATCCTGGCGGGCACCGAGGACGCGCGCGTCGTCCTCCACCGCGGCCACGTGGTCGCCGACACCCGTGTCCAGCGGAGTGTTGATCTCTGATGCAGTATCGATCTTTGATGGGGGAGCTGTGAGGCCTGCATGACCGCCACCGCCCCACCCACCACAACACCCACGGCCCCGACCCTGGTCCTCGACGGGGTCGGGAAGCGCTTCGCTACGGGCACCCTCGCGCTGACCGACGTCAGCCTGAGCCTTCGCCCAGGCGACTTCGTGTCGGTCGTCGGCCCGTCGGGCTGCGGCAAGTCGACGTTGCTGCGCCTGGCGTCGGGCCTGGAGACGGCCACGAGCGGCAGCATCGCCGTCGACGCGACGGCCACGAGCTACGTCTTCCAAGACCCGACGCTGCTGGAGTGGCGCAGCGCCGCCCGCAACGTCGAGCTCGTGCAGGAGCTGCGCGGCGCCTCCCGGGGGGCCCGCCGCGCCCGCGCCCAGGAGATGCTCGACCTCGTCGGGCTCACCGGGTTCGAGCGCCAGCACCCGCGCGCGCTGTCGGGCGGCATGCGGATGCGGGTCTCGATCGCCCGCGCGCTGGTCGCCGAGCCCGATCTCGCCCTGTTCGACGAACCTTTCGGCGCGCTCGACGAGATCACCCGGCTGCAGATGCAGACCGAGCTGCAGAAGATCTTCGTGTTGAAGAGCTTCGCCGGGCTGTTCATCACGCACTCGGTGTCGGAGGCGGTGTACCTGTCCACCCGCGTGCTGGTGATGAGCGGACGGCCGGGTCGGATCGTCGCGGACATCGCGGTGCCGTGGGCCTACCCCCGCGAGCCGTCCCTGCGCTACTCCCCGGAGTTCGCCACCCTGACCGGGCGCGTGTCCCAGGCACTGGGGGAGCACTCATGACGACGACCCGTAATGCCGCCTCCGCGGAGGAAAGTGCGTCGGCGGGCCGTAATGCCGCCTCCGCGGAGGAAAGTGCGTCGGCGGGCCGTAATGCCGCCTCCGCGGAGGAAAGTGCGTCGGCGGGCCGTAATGCCGCCTCCGCGGAGGAAAGTGCGTCGGCGACACCGACGCCCACGCAACAGACGCCCCCCGTCAGCGCGCCGCTCGAACCCGGGGCAACCCCGCCCGAGCCGGGCAGGCCGTGGTGGCGCACGGCGATCGCCCGCTCGACGCCCATCCTCATCGCGGTGATCGGTGTCCTGGCCGTCTGGTACCTCCTCAGCGACGTGGTGCTCCCCCCGGAGCAGCGCTTCCTGCTGCCCCCTCCGCACCAGGCGTTCGCGGTGGCACTGTCCAACCCCAACATCGCCGTCCCGATGTTCGAAGCGTTGGGGCGCAGCATCCTCGTCGCGATCGTCGGGTTGGCTATTTCGTGTGTTATCGGCATCGCGTGGGCTGTGCTCATGGCGCAGTCGTCGTGGGCCGAGAAGATCCTCTACCCGTACGCGGTCATCCTGCAGACGATCCCGATCCTCGCGCTCGTTCCCCTCATCGGCATCTGGATGGGCTACTCGTTCTCTGCGCGGGTGGCCGTCTGCGTACTCATCGCGATCTTCCCGATGATCTCCAACACGTTCTTCGGGCTGCAGTCGGCGACGCCCGCCGCGCATGACCTGATGACGCTCAACCGCGCGACCCGGCTGCAGCGCCTCTTCAAGCTGGAGTTCCCCGCGGCCGTGCCCGCGATCTTCACCGGGCTGCGCACCGCGGCGGGCCTGGCGGTCATCGGCGCGATCGTCGGCGACTTCTTCTTCCAACAGGGTGCGCCGGGCATCGGCAGCCTGCTGCGGGTCTACACCCAGCGGCTGTCGATGGAGCCGCTGCTCACCGCCGTCACGCTGACGGCACTGTTCGGCGTCGCATTCTTCACCGCATTCGCCGCGCTCGACCGCGCCGTCGTCGGGCGCTGGTACGGCCGCACCGCCCGCTGAGAAATCTGACGCTGAGAAATCTGACGCTGAGAATCTGGCGCTCAGTATCTGACGCCCCCGAGAAAGCGAGAGAACTACCCGTGAACCGTCGTCCCCTCCTGGTCGCGAGCACGCTCGTGACCGCCGCGCTGCTGGCCGCCTGCGGCTCCGGCGCGAGCCAGAGCACCCCGGCCGCGGCAGGCGCCCCCACCGCGCCCGCAGGCGGCCCACTCGACCTCAAGGGTGTCTGCCCCGACACCGTCGTCATGCAGCAGGACTGGCAGCCAGAGGCCGAGCACGGCGCGATGTACTCGGTCGTCGGGCCGAACTACACGATCGACACGAACACCAAGTCGGTGACCGGGCCGCTCGTGGCGCAGGGCGTCGACACGGGCGTCAAGGTCGAGGTGCGCTCCGGCGGTCCGAACACCGGCTTCAAGCCGGTGCCCGCGCTGATGTACGCCGACGACAAGATCCTCTTCGGGGCGGTCAACACCGACGACGCCATCGTGCAGGGCGCGAAGCAACTGCCCACCGTGGCCGTCACGTCGCAGATGACGGTGAGCCCGCAGATCCTCATGTGGGACCCGGCGTCCTACCCGGGCCTGACGACGATCAAGCAGGTGGCGGCCACCGGCGCGACGATCGTGACCTCCGGCGACGTCCTGCCTGCGCTGCTGGAGTCGCAGGGGATCATGAAGAAGACGCAGTCGGACCAGAGCTACGACGGCTCGCCCTCCCGGTTCGTCTCCGACCCGAAGATCGTGCAGCAGGGCTTCGCCACCGCCGAGCCCTACATCTACGAGAACGAGATCGAGCAGTGGAAGAAGCCGATCGCGTCGGAGGTCTTCGCGAACTACGGCTACACCATCTACCCGGAGCCCCTCGCCGTCCGGGCCGACAAGCTCGCCCAGCTCACGCCCTGTCTGAAGAAGCTCGTGCCGATCATGCAGAGGGCTCAGGTCGACTACCTCAAGAACCCGGCAGCCGCCAACGACCTGATCGTGAAGCTGGTGGAGGCCTACCAGACCGGCTGGACTTACACCGCCGGTGACGCCGACTTCTCGGTCAAGACGCAGCTGTCGGGCAAGTTCGTCACCAACGACCCCGCGTCGGGCGTCTTCGGCAAGTTCGATCCGAAGCGCGTCAGCGACACGGTTGCGCGTTTCGCGCCGCTTCTGCAGTCGGCGGGCACCCTCACCGGCACACCGCCTGCGCCTGAGCGCCTCTACACCAACCAGTTCATCGACGACTCGATCAAGTTGTCATGACCGCAGCGGAGACATCGTGAGCAGTGGGATCGAGCGGGCCTGCGCCGAGATCACCCGGCTCGACGCGGGCACCGTCTCGTTCGACGAGGCGCTGCGCACCAAGACGTCGTCTGACTGGTCACGGATGTCGCCGGTGCTGGCCGAGAAGGTCCCGCCGGGGCGCTACCTGGCCGACGCCGTGGTCCGGCCCGCGACGCCGCGCGATGTCGCCACGGTGCTGCGCCTCGCCTACGAGCACGACGTCCCCGTCACCCCGCGGGGGGCGGGCACCGGGAACTACGGGCAGGCCACGCCGTTCGAGGGCGGAATCCTGCTGGACCTGCGCGCACTCACCGACGTCGTGGTGAACCGCGACACCGTCACGGCAGGCGCGGGCGCCCGGCTCTCGGCGATCGACAAGGACCTGCGCGCGGCCGGGCGCGACATCTGGATGTACCCGTCCACGAAGACCTCCACCATCGGCGGCTTCGTCGGCGGGGGCAGTGCGGGCACCGGCTCGATCGAGCACCTCACGACATCGGACGGCTATGTCGTGTCGGCGACGGTCGCGCCGATGGACGGGTCGGGGGAGCTGTTCACGGTCTCCGGCGACGACCTCGTCCCCTACATCCACGCCTACGGCGTGACGGGCGTGGTCGCCGAGGTGGAGGTCCGCACCGACCCGGCCAGGGACTGGACGGCCGTCTACGCCGCGTTCGACTCCTTCCCCGAGCTGGCGGCAGGCCTGCGGTCGATGCTGCAGGTCGATCCCCTGCCACGGCTCGCGTCGGCCGACGAGCCCGCGCTCGTCCCGTCGCTGCCCGCGTCCGTCACGCTCGACCCCGCGCGCTACAGCCTGCGGGTGATCGCGGTCTCGTCGAGCATGGAACAGGTCCGTTCCCTGATCGCGGCCGCTGGTGGGTCGGTGGTGGCCGAGCTCGTCGACTATGTCGAGACCGACCGCCTTTCGGGTATGTCCTACAACCACCCGATCTACTTCCTGCAGCGGGCTCAGCCGGAGATGTCGTGGTTCCACATGGAGACATCGGGGGAGGTGATCCTCGATGACCCGGACGCCGTTCGCGCGGTCTACGACGGCCCGGTGCACCTGCACCTGGAGCTGTTCGCCCGCGGCCCCGGGGCGATGGTGGTGGCCCGCTACCGCTCGGAGGAGGCGGTGCTGGCGGGCATCCCGCGGATGGAGGCGCTCGGGATGGGGGTGCACTCACCGCACCAGTGGTACGTCGACCGCAACGTCGAGCTGGCGATCGAGACGGCCCGGCGGACCGATCCGAAGGGCCTGCTCAACCCGGGCAAGCTCACCGCGACCCCGCCCGTCGACTCGCGCGTGAACATCGGGGTGGCCCGGTGAACTTCGCCGACCTCACCTGGCCGGAGGTGGCCGCGCTGCCTGACGACACCGTGGCGGTCCTACCGCTCGGCGCCGTCGAGCAGCACGGGCCGCACCTGCCCTTGTCCACCGACTACGTCTGCGCCACCGAGATCGCGAGCGCCGCGGTCGACCTCGTGACCGACGCGCCGGTTGTGCTGCTGCCCGGTCTCGCGTTCACCAAGTCCGACGAGCACCACGCGTTTCCCGGCTCGATCTGGCTGTCCTGGGACACGCTGATGAGCGTGCTCGCCGACGTCGGCCGGTCGCTTTCGGCGTCGGGCATCACCCGGTTGCTGTTCGTCAACGGGCACGGGGGCAACTCCGCACTCGGACAAGTCGCAAACCGTGAGTTGCGACGTCGGTTCGGGCTGCGGACCTTCTTCACCCACCCCGGCCTGCCCGTCGACCAGGGCGGGTCCGGGTCGGCGCCGTCGGAGTACGGCATGGGGGTGCACGGCGGCCACGGCGAGACCTCGCTGATGCTGCACCTGCGGCCAGAGCTCGTGAAGATGGACCTGGCCCGACCGAACGTGCCCGCCGCGCTGCGGGAGTTCCGCCACATCGGCTTCGGCAAGCCCGTCTCGTTCGGATGGACCAGCGACGACTTCGGCGCGGACGGGCATATCGGCGACCCGACCGGCGCCACAGCCGAGCACGGCAAGCGCTTCGTCGAGACGGCCGTGCCGCACTTGGCCGAAGTGATCGTCGAGGCGCACCGCTTTCGCACAATGTGACTGGCGGCCGATGTGGCGACCCCTATGTAGCCACGAGGTGGCTGCGAAACCACGCCAGGACGCGGGCGTAGGTCTGGGTCGCGGCTGCTTCGTTGAACCGCGGCCCGGTGTCGTTGAAGAACGCGTGGTCGACGCCGGGCACGGTGACAAGCTCGTGGGTCAGCCCTGCTGAGGTCAGCGCCGCCTCGACCCGCGGTATGCCTGCGTCCACGCGGCTGTCGAGGCCTGCGAAGATCCCCAGCACCGCGGCGTGGTTTCCGGTGAACGTCGGGTTGTCCGGCACCGGCCCGTAGAACGGCACCGCGACGGCGAGGTTGTTCGCGCCCGCGTCCAGCAGCTGCCAGACCATGCCGCCGCCGAAGCAGAAACCCACCGCGGCCAGCGGCAGCCCGGGGTGGCGGCGGGCCAGCTCGTCCAGACCGCTGCGGAGGTCGGCCACGAGGTCGGCGCCGCTGATGTTGCCGAGTGCGGCGGTGGCGTCGGGGGCGGCAGCCGTGCCGCCGACGCGGGAGAGCAGGTCCGGGGCCAACGCGGCGTACCCGTCGCCCGCCAGCCGTCCGGTCACGGCGCGGATGAAGTCGGTGAGGCCCTTGTTCTCGTGTACGACGAGCACCGCCCCCTGCGGGGTGCCGCTCGGCGCGGCATAAGCCCCGGTCTTGGTGCCTGCCGTGCCGGGGAAGGAGACCGCCGACGTCCGCGCGATGGCCGCGGCGACGTCGTAGCCCGGATTGGAGCTGGGCCCCGGCTGCGACGGCGGCGCGGCCGCTTGCGGTTTCTCCTGCGCACAGGCCGCCAGCAGGCCGGAGGCCGCGACCGCCGACAGACCGAGCAGGCCCAACCGTTTCATCGCCTCGCGCCGGGAGAGGTGTCCTTCGGCGTGGTCGAGGGCCACCTCGGTGGCCAGGTAGTCGCGGAGCGCCATGCGCCGCACGGTAGCGCCGGTTATGTCGTATCCCTGTCGCAGCAGGGTGGCCCTGCTCCAACCCAGTCGCAGCAGGGTGGCCCTGCTCCAACCCTGTTCGGCGCCGACGATGCAGTGCGACCCGCTCGTCGGGCGTGTGGACAGGGCCGTTCGGCCTAGCGGACAGTCGCCCGGCGACGCGGGCCATTCGGCGCTCGGTACCGTGTCGAGCGGTTCTTCGCGGGAGGGGGCCAGATGTCGCGATCGACGACCTCCCACGTGTCAGGAATCGTTCTCCGTGTGCCCGGCGCGGGGCCCCCCGAGCGCCGACCGGGCCCCGATGGCTCCGCTTCGGTGTCCGGACGGCACGCGGCGTTGCGGCCGGTCCGCTGGCAGCGGCGGGTGCTCGCGACGCTGGTCTCGGGCGCACTGGTCGCGGGCGGCACGCTGATCGCGGTGCGGATGTGGGGTCCGACGGCGGTGGCCTGCGTCCCGGTCCGGGTGGTGGCGGCACCGGAGATCGCGGCGCTGGTCGACCAGGTGGCCCGTCGGCTCGACGACGGCGGCTGCGCGTTCACGGTCGTCCCTCGCTCCGCGGCGGTCGAGGCCGAAGCGCTCGCGTTCGCCGATGGCAGCCACATCGACGGCAGCCACATCGACGGCAGTGATCCGCCACCACAGGTGTGGCTGCCGGAGTCGACGGCGATGCTCGCCCGCGCGCGGGAGTTGGGGGCCCTCGCCGTGCCTGCGTCCGGTTTGTCGGTCGCCGCTTCCCCGGTGGTCATGGCGGTCACCGACGCTGCGGCCGCCCAGCTCGGACCGGGCAGGCCGACCTGCGATGCGGTCTTCCGCGCCGCCGGGGTGGTCATCGGCGCACCGGATCCGACCGGCGATCCTGTCGGCCTCGGCGCGCTGATCGAGGCGCAGGCCGATCTCGCGCCCGGCCCCGACGGGGACGCCGCTCTGGCGGCGTTTCTGCGCAGGTTGCAGGGCCACCTCGCCGCGGCAGGCGATGACCTGTCCGCCCGCCTCCCGGCGCCCGCGATCACCGCGTTCCCGGCCACCGAGCAGGAGGTGTTGCGCCACAACGTGACCCGCCCGCACGAGGCGCTCACCGCCGCGTACCCGCACGAGGCCCCGACCTGGATGGACTACCCGTTCACGGTGCTGGGCACCGCCAGTGCGGCCGAGCGGGACGCCGCCACGCGACTGCTCGCGGCGCTCCGTCACCCGGATGGGCAGGCGGTGCTGGGCGCGGACGGTTTCCGCGCACCCGACGGGCGCGCCCAGAAGGACCGCTCGGCTGACGGACGTACCGTCCGCGACCTGCCTGCTCCGACGCCGTTGACCGACTCCGCAGCGTCCGAGGCCGTGCTGCAGCGGTGGGCGACGGCGACCCGCAGCGGGCGCGTCGAGGTGCTGATCGACGTCTCCGGCTCGATGAACGCGGTCGTGCCGAAGCTGGGCAGGACCCGTCTCTCCGTCGCCCTGGACGCCGCGGCGCGCGGGCTGACGCTGTTCGAGCCCACCACCAGCCTCGGGCTGTGGACGTTCGCCGTTCGGCTCGACGGCGACCGGGACTACCGGCAGGTCGTACCCGTCACCCCGATCCCCAAGCTGCTGAGCGGGCAGGCGGCGCAGGCGTTGCAGTCGATCCGGGCGATTCCAGGCGGGCACACCGGGCTCTACGACTCGGTGCTGGGGCTCTACGAGCAGGCGCGCCAGAACTGGGCGCCGGGCAGGCTGAACGTCGTGGTCGTGATGACTGACGGCAACAACGACAATCCCTCGGGCATCAGCCGCGCCGAGCTGCTCCGTCGCCTGCGGGCGGAGTCCGACCCGCGCCGCCCCGTCACGGTGATGGGCGTGGTGATCGGCCCCGACGTCGACCCGACGGAGCTCGACCAGATCACCCAGGCCACCGGTGGCCGCTCCTTCGTCGTGGCCGACCCCAGCCGCATCGACGCCGTCTTCTTCGCCGCGTTGGGTGCCCTGGCCAAGGTCTGACGGTCGCCCGCGGAGTAAGAGCGCCCGGCAAATGAGGGCCCCGGCCCGCGACGCCCAGGCACCCGCATCGCGGCGTTGCCCCCGCATCCGAGTGCCCCGGCACGAGAACGCGGGGGCGCCTTGCGCTGCGGGCACCGCGGCGCCGCGGGCTCGCGGAGCCCTCATTTGCCGGACCCTCTAAGCTTCGTGCCGCGGACGAGCAGGCCGGGCGACCGCGTCGGGACAGCTGTCCCGCCGAGGAAAGTCCGGACTCCGCAGGGCAGGGTGGTTGTTAACGGCAACCCGGGGCGACCCGCGGGACAGTGCCACAGAAAACAGACCGCTCCCCGCGCACGCGAGGAGTAAGGGTGAAACGGTGGTGTAAGAGACCACCAGCGCCCCGGGCGACCGGGGCGGCTCGGTAAACCCCACCCGGAGCAAGACCAAGAGGCTCCCGCAAGGGAGCTGCGCAGGCGTTCGAGGGCGGCCCGTCCGAGCCTGCGGGTAGGTCGCTCGAGCCCGCCGGCGACGGCGGGCCTAGATGGATGGTCGCCGAACCGCACGCCGTGAGGTGGCGGGGAACAGGATCCGGCTTACAGGCCTGCTCGTCCGCGCTATAGCCAGTGACCTGCGTAAAGGTCAGTTGGCCTCGTCCTTGGGGCACGCTGGGGGCACATCGCCCAAGATGGCGTCGACCGCATCGCGGGTGCGGTCGTCGGAGTCGGGCTAAGAGCCTGTCCGTGAACTGATCACGGTCGCGCCTGGGCGGTGAAAAGATCATGGTTGTGGGCGGCGTGTCGCGCCGGGGGTAGATGAGGGCTTCTGGACAGATGGAGATCACCACGAACCCCACGTCCAGAAGCCCTCGGAATGAGTATCCACCCTGTCTCGGCCGAGACGGCCACTTGCCCTGTTGCCGGATGTGGCTGCGCCCAGCGGGTGTCCCGGTATCCCTCGGACATGACCGACGCGGAGTGGGAGGTGCTCGGTCCGCAGGCGCGGGCTGTGATGGCCGAGTTACGGCACGGCCCGGGTGGACGGCCGATGACCCACCGGCTGCGGGTGGTGGTGGACGCGATCCGCTACCTGGTCCGCTACGGGGTGGAGCGGGCAACGAGTCGAGCAAATGGAGTGCCAGATTGGAGCCACCGGCGGCCGTCGGGCATGACGAGCGGTGTCACCCGGCCCGACGTCCTCGACGACGGCACAGCCTCCGTCGAACGGCGGGTGCTGGCGGCTGAGCAGCACCGACTGGGCCTGCCATGGGGTGCTGGCGGGTGCTGATCAGAACGGGGGCTCGTCCGGGTACTGACGGGCGGGTGTTGGTGGTGGGTCGGGTGTGGGGGGTGGTGGACGGTGCAGGATCGGACCCCCGACGGTGCGGGATGTTCCTTGCGGCCAGAGATCGGGGTCGGCGGTAGGGGCGGGGTCGGGTAGCTCGGGACACAGGAACTCGCCGCGGGCGACGTACTCACCGCCCAGTGGGCTGTGCCAGACGAAGACACCCGGCTCGGGTTGGGTGACGGTCCATCCGGCGCAGTGTTTGACGGCGTGATCGTGGTCGCACAGGGGGCCGAGGTTGATGCGCTCGGTGGTGCCGCCGTTGGCATGGTCGCGGGAGTGGTCGATGTCGGTGTTTCGGGCGGGGCGGCGGCAGACTCCGGCGAAGGTGCAGGTGCGGTCGCGGATTTCAGTGTGGCGGCGTAGTGCTGCGCCGGGCAGCCGGGCGCCGGGGCGCGCGTCGAGGTCGGTGAGATGGTGTTCACGCTCGGCGTGTTGGGCGGCGATGTCCGCCACGACGTTGGCCCAGCCCTCGGACAGCGACGGGTCGGCGATCAGCTCCTGCAGCAAGGTTGCCGGGACATGCAGCTCGACGATGCCGCCGCGCGGCCCGTCCCGGCGGACACCGGTGGGGCGGTGGCGGGTGCGGCCTTCGGACAACAGGGTGCCATCGGTGGCGGTGACGGCGAAGCGCCACTCGGATCGGCCTTGCAGTGCCACGCGCAGCCGGGCGTCGGGGGCGATAAGGAGACCGAGGCCGGGGATCTCAGCTGGGTGCTCGTCGCGGCCCAGGAGGGTAGCCAGGCCGATGCGGATCTCGATTCCGACCCGCTGATCGATTCCGACCCGCTGATCGATTCCGACCCGCTGATCGGCTCCGGCCTGCTGATCGGCTGCGGCCTGCTGATCGGTTCCGGCCTGCTGATCGGTTCCGGCCCTGTGATCGGCGCCGATCTGTTGATCGGTCGAGGTGGGCGCCGGGCTCTGACCCGGCGCCGAGGACCCGCGATGACCCTGTTCGGCGGTGTCCGAGCTGCCCTTGTCGGAGGCCGGTGCGGCCGGAGCATTACCTGCCGGGGCTGCCGGGGCTGCCGGGGCTGCCGGGCCTGCGGGGCCTGCGGGGTGGTAGTCGCGGATCAGGGCGGCGATGACGTCGTCGGTGGTCATGGTGTGGAAGCGGCCGTCGAGCAGTCCGAGGAACAGATCGCAGCGGATCTGGCCGATCAGCCCGGGGTGCCCGGCCCGTTTCGCAGCCGCGGCGAGTTGCTGGATGCGTTCGCAGGCTGCCTCGGCCTGGTCGGCGGGCAGGCCGTTGGCGCTGAGGGTGATGGTGCCATCGGGGGCGGGATAGGCGGTGACGTTGCGCTCACGGACGCCTTTGCGATACCAGCGGGCGGCCGCGTCGGGGTCGACCGCGATGACCATGCGCCGCAACAGGTGGGCGAGTTGGCCGGTGGTGAGCGAGGGTGCGCGCGGCACCGCGATCCGGCAGATCTTCTCGACCTGGTGGGGGGTGAGTCCGGTCAGGTACTGGTCGAAGACCCCGACCCGGGGCCGGTCGACCACACCGGCCAGCCACGCCGCCATCAGCTCGGGCATGTCGTGCACCACCGATTCGGCCAGACCGTGTTCGACGTCGGCGGCGCGGCGGGTCCAACGCAACGCGGCCCGGGTTTCGTCGGGGGCGAACCGGTCGGCTGACGCCGTGCGGGTGACCTGGCCCGGTTCGGCATCACCGCGGCAGCGGCTCAGCTCGGCGAGCACCGCGGCCATGCGGGCCTGGTGGTGACACAGCTGCCGATACTGGGCGGTGACCACGTCCAGGATGCGGTCGTTCGGGATTCGCGCGGGATCGAGGGGATGCAGGGCGGCGCCCAGCTCGGCGCCCACGGCGATCGCCGCAAGTCCCTCGGGTACCTCCACCGCCTCCATGGATCGAACATACCTTCGACCTCCGACAATTCTCGTCGCGCTCCAGCAGATGCCCTCGCCGAGGAACTCAACCTCGACCGGTACGGCGTACGCGGCGGCTAGGGGATCGAACGAGTTTGGCTGGTACCTCGCCATGCTGCGGTCGCCGGTCGCCGGTCGCCGGTCGCCGGTCGCCGGTCGCCGGTCGACGGTCGACGCTGGAATTACACCGATGTAAGATCGGCTTGTCTCGGCGAGGGGAAGCGCCGAGCCTCCGTCTCGTCGTGCCTGCGGAGGCCTGTGATGACCCGTCGCTCCCCGTACCTGATCGAGTTGTCGGCCGCGGACCGGGCCGCGCTGGAGCAGCGCGCTCGGGCCTACACCGCCCCGTACCACCAGGTGGTGCGAGCCAAAATCGTGCTGCTGGCGGCCGAAGGGCGGGAGAACACCGTGATCGCGGCCCGGCTCGACATCCCGGCGCAACTGGTGTCGAAGTGGCGCAAGCGGTTCTTCGAGGAGGGCCTGGATGGCCTGAAGGATCGCCCGCGGACCGGTCGGCCGCGGGCTTTCCCCCCTGTGGCGGTGGTGACGGTCAAGGCGCTGGCCTGTGAGTTGCCCGCCGAGACGGGGGTGCCGCTGTCCCGCTGGAGCGCCCCGGACCTGGCGGTGGAGGCCGTGGCGCGCGGGGTGGTGGAGTCGATCTCGGCGTCGACGGTGCGCCGCTGGTTGGCCGCCGACGCGCTCAAACCCTGGCAGCACCGCAGCTGGATCTACCCGCGTGATCCCGACTTCGCCGCGAAGGCGGCCCGAGCGTTGGACCTCTACGCCGGGTTCTGGGATGGCCAACCCCTGGGCGAGAACGAGTTCGTGGTCTGCGCGGATGAGAAGACCTCGATCCAGGCTCGGTGTCGCTGCCACCCCACACTGCCCCCGGGGAAGGCCCGGATGATGCGCGTCGAGCACGAGTACGAACGCCGAGGTGCGCTGCAGTATCTGGCCGCCTACGACGTGCACCACGCCCGAGTGATCGGCCGCCTGGAGCCCAGGACCGGGATCACGCCGTTCGCCCGGCTGGTCGAGCAGGTCATGACCACCGAGCCCTACGCCGGCGCCGATCGGGTGTTCTGGATCGTGGACAACGGGTCCGCACATCGCGGACGCGCCTCGGTCAAGCGGATGAGGAAGGCTTGGCCTACCGCCCAGTTAGTGCACCTGCCGGTACATGCGTCCTGGTTGGACCAGGTGGAGATCTTCTTCTCCATTCTCCAGCGCAAGGTGCTGACCCCCAACGACCTGACCGATCTCGACGCCCTCGCCGAGCGGATCCTGGCCTTCCAGGACCGCTACAACGCCACCGCCACCCCGTTCGACTGGAAGTTCACCCGCACCGACCTCGACCGGCTCCTCGACCGCATCGCCGCCCACGAAGCCACCGCTCCCGTCCAGAGCACGGGGTCGGCCGCCGCCTGATGACACCGACACGTACTTCCGGCGCGGACCACTAAGCCAACAGCGCCCGGCAATTGATGGTTGGCGGCGCATGATCGGCGAAAGTTGTGCCGCAAGGGCACTGGTGCACCTCTGGCACCACTGCAGGCGATCACCGGCTCAACAGACGTGACGAGCCTCCCCGCGGCCACGCCACGACCGTCCCCCCGGCCACGTCCGCCACGTCGGGTCGCTGTCAGCCCACTGCGCACCCCGCAACGGCACCCCGCCGCGCACGGGGTCACCGCGCGGGGTGCGCAGTCGGTGTCCACGGGGTGCGACCGCACCCGGCGGGGCGGGACCTGACCCTCACCCCCGCCTGCCCGGGCTGATCGCCGCCAACCAGGGCCACTTCGCAGACCGCGCATGCACCTCGCAGGGTCCACAGACCCTGCGAAGCGACAGCGGACCCTGCGAAGACCCTGTCCCGCCACACCACGTGCCTCATGTGCCGGGCGCTCCAAGGACCGCGGTGCCTCGCTCACGAGCTCCCCGGGGCGCAACCTCGCGCTCGGCGACGACGTGCGTGCGACCCTGGACTGGTCGCACCACCACCAGGCCCACGCGTGCTGCACGCGACAGCGCCGGGCCGGGCAGCAGAGGATCAAAGCCCTGGTGCTCGACCGATGAACCACGCCGTCCTCCACCGAACCTGCGCGAACCCTCCGAGCGGGTCAAGCGGACGGCGTTCTCGGCCGCGCCGGAGTCCGGTCTGTCGTCGCGGGCACCTGGTACGCGATGCGGACAGCCGCCCAGAATCACGGATCGGTTGTTCGATCAACGGAAACGTGCTTCTCGTCGCCCGTCGCCAAGGAGTTGATCATGTCGATGGCCCCGCCGACCGCCTCGGCGGCCTGCGGCCGGTCCTGTGCCAGAGCACGGTAGATGGCCGCCTCACGCAAGGCGCCGAGCAGGGTGTTCGCGAGCGGCTCGACCGGCCGCGGGGGTATCCGGCCGACCTCGATCGCGTGGGCAAGCAAGGCGAGGACCAGACCCATGTTGCGGGGGTTGCCGATCTCCCGCCAGCGCGCCCAGCCCAGCAGTCGAGCAGCACGACGCGAACGACGTGACGCTGGTCGTCAAGGACAACCCTGGTGAAGGCGGGTCGGCGCCCGGTCGGATCCGGTTGCTGATGTCGGCGTTGCGGTTCACGTGGGCCCGCCATTCCCTGCTCGGCTACGGCCCGCTCGCGCGCACGCCACTTGACCCCGCGCTGGATCAACCCGGCGCCGACCAGCTCCGGGATCCGCCGTGACACAGCGCGCTTCATGCGAGCCCTCCGGCCTGCCGACCTGCTCGACGGCTCCACGCGGCTCGGCCGGTTCATCGGCCCGGTGGGCCGCAGCCGACCGGTTCTTCAGCCTCGACCTGGCGCGTCGCCTGCAGGGCGCCTTCCCGCATGCGCGGCTGGTGCAGGCCGAGGGCCTGAGTACCTTCCTGCCACTCGACGACCCGGCCACGGTGGCCGCCGCGATCCACGGCCGAGACACCGGCCGCCACCTGGGAGTGAGCCTCGCCTCGGCGTGGCGGGTGGCACTAGCGTCGACAGCGACAGCGCAGTCGAGGGTCGGGAGCCGGTCATGGATCGTCGGGACATCGAGTTCAACGCCGAGGGCGTCACCCTGCGGGGATGGCTGTACCGGCGAGGGCGTGTCGGGTCGGGCGCCGACGGTGGCGATGGCGCACGGGTTCTCGGCCGTCAAGGAGATGTACCTCGACGCCTCCACCGAGGTGTTCGCGGCCGCAGGCCTGAATGCACTGGTCTTCGACAACCGCAACTTCGGGGCGAGCGACGGTGAGCCGCGTCTTGAAGATCGACCCGTGGCAGCAGGTGCGCGACTACCGCCACGCCATCACCTACGCCACCACCCTCGACGAGGTCGACGCCACCCGGATCGGAGTGTGGGGGAGCAGCTACTCAGGCGGGCACGTGCTCGTGGTCGGCGCGATCGACCGACGCGTGCGGGCGGTGGTCGCGCAGGTGCCGCTGGTCAGCGGGTCCGCGAACGTCGGCGAGCTTGTGCGCTCGGACTTCCGGGCAGGCTTCCGTGAGATGTTCGACGCCGACCGCGCGGCCCGGTTCCTCGGCGACCCACCCGCCATGGTCCCGGTGGTGGCGGAGGACCCGCTCGCCCCTTCGGCGCTGCCGACACCCGACTCGTGGACCTGGTTCACCGAGACCGGCAAGACCCGCGCACCGTCGTGGCGCAACGAGGTGACGCTGCGGACCGTCGAGATGCTGGGGGAGTACGAGCCGGGCGTCTACATCGGCCGGATCAGCCCGACGCCGTTGCTGCTCGTGGTGGCCCGTCAGGATCACCTCACCCCCGCGCATCTCGCGCTCGACGCGTTCGAGCGGGCGCGTGAGCCCAAACAGCTGGTGATCCTGCCCGGGGGGCACTTCGACGCCTATGTCGACGGTTTTGAGGGAGCGAGCACCCCGGCGCGCGACTTCTTCGTCGAGCACCTGGGCTGACCAGGATTGGACTGCGGCCGGAGCGGGAATACCCCTGGTAGCCGGGGAGCCGAGCCTCACCCGGATCGACGAGAAGGTGACCGCCGTGATCGCATTCGTGATGGTGTGTGTCGGGTTCCTCATCGTCCTCGCGCTCGTCGTCCCCATCCTCGACGCGATCAGCGCGTCGTCGCGCCGCTCGGTCGCCGCCGAACGCCGTGAGCGCTGGGAAGCTCGTGCGATGGCCGCCCGCCGTGCTGTGGTCGCACGCGGGCGGCCGAGCCGCATCGCCTGAGCTACTTGGAGGGCTGCGGTACCGCGCAGTCGATCTTGGGGTTCGTGCCGAGGTAGTTGAGCGGTCCGGCGACGATCGTGACGAGCACCGTGCTGAGCTGTGCACAGTTCACGGGGTCGTTGGCGAAGTAGCCGCGCTGGTAGGCCGCGAAGGCTCCGATCACGAGCCAGATGACCACGATGAACGCTCCCACCCGCATTTGTGGGCTCCTTTCCGATCTGGGGGACCGCAGTGTGGCGGGCGGCACGAATCCGTGCAGCGCGAGAGTGTCGCGCCAAAGGTTGCTGTTGTGTAAAGAACCCGTCATCATTGGAGCTATCCGCGATGACGAGGAGTGTTCGGTGGAGCAACCTGGGCACGACCTCCTCGTCGAACTCCCCGGCCGTGGACGCGTCGTCGTCCGGGAGTGGCCGGGCCCGGCCAACGCGCCCGTGCTCGTACTCGTACATGGCGTCGCTGTGAACGTCGACGTCAACTGGTCGCAGGTCGCCCCGACGCTCGCCCGCCACTTCCGGGTGCTAGCGATTGACCTTCGCGGTCACGGCCGCGGTCTGCCGGTCGCGGGCGCCTTCAAGCTGGAGGACTGCGCCGACGACATCGCGGCGACGCTGCTGATCCTCGCCACCGGTCCCGTGATCCCCGTCGGTTTCTCGATCGGCGGGATGGTCGCCCAGCTGCTGTGGCTCAGGCACCGCGATCTCGTCGCGGGGCTCGTCCTCTGCTCCACCGCCCGCAACGTCACCGGCTCGGTGTGGGAGCGCATGCTGGCGATGGTGATGCCATGGGCGGTGCTGACGGTCAGTTGGCTCTCGCCCTTGTCCCCGTTCGGCACCGACGCGTTCGCCGGTCCGCTGCTTGACGGCACTCTCGCACCCGAGAAGCGCCGGGCCGCGTTGGCCCAGATGCGCAAGGTGCCGCTGGCTACCGCGCTCGACGCCATGCGCGCGGCGTGCGCGTTCAGCTCGCACCTCTGGATCGGCTCGGTCGACGTGCCCACCGCCGTGCTCGTCACCCGGCAGGACCGCATCGTCGCGCCGCACCGCCAGCACAAGCTGGCCGCGGCCGTGCCGGGAGCCACGGTGGTGGAGATCGACGGTGATCACGGCGTGTTCCTCGCCGATCCCGACCGTTTCCGCGACGGGCTCCTGCGAGCGTGTGTCGAGGTCACCCTGCCGGACGCACCCGTGTCGACGACCGCGGCCTGACCGCGTCACCGAACGGCGGTGTGCAGACGCCGGAGAGCCGACGACGATAGGCGGTTCTGTCACGCTGTCGTGACCTGACCACTGTGCGTCGACCCCTGGGGCCTGCCCATGTCTTTTTTTCCGTCCGCCTACGCCCGCGATGCCGCTGAGTACGACAAGCGCACGGCCTCGTATGCGCGGTATCGCCGAATGGTCGTCGACGAACTGCCGCTGCGCCGCGGCGACACCATCATCGACGCAGGCTGCGGCACCGGCCTGTGCTTCGAGTTGCTCCAGGAGCGGATCGGTCCCGAAGGGGTGCTCGTCGGCGTGGACGCGGCGCCGGACATGCTGCGGCTCGCCGCCGAGCGGGTCGCGGAGGGCGGCTGGTCGAACGTCGTCCTGACCTGCGCGCCGCTTGAGGAGGCCGAACTCCCACAGGCCGATCACGCCTTGTTCTGCGCGGTACACGACATCCTGCAGTCCACCCCGGCACTGGACAACGTCGTGGGCAACCTGCGCAGCGGCGCGACGGTCGCCGCGGGGGGCGGCAAGTGGGGTCCGGCGTGGGCGATCGGTCTGAACGCGACCGTGCTCGCCCTGCATGCGCCCTACGTCCGGGACTTCGCGGGCTTCGGCAAACCATGGGAGCCCCTCGCCGATCGCGTCACGGACTTCACGGTCCAGGAGGTCGCGATGGGTGCGGGTTTCGTCGCGACTGGACGGGTGGCGCAACCTCCCCCCGAGTGAGACGTCGTAAGAGGTGAGCGGCGTGTGTCGCCGATCACCGAGAGGGGGGCACGAGGCTCATGGCGCAATCCGACACATCAGCCCGGGCAGACATCGGCGAGCAAGCATGACCCTGACTGCTGTTGTGACACCAGATCGTCTCAGTGAGGACGAGCGCGGCGCCGACGTCGTCGCCGCTGCGGTCGCGGGTGACCGGATTGCGACGTTTCGCCTGATGACTGCGGTTGAGCGTGCCGTGCTGCGCTACTGCCGAGCGCGCCTCGGCACAGGAGACGCGGCGACCGAGGTCGCCCGCCGCATCTGTCGGACGGTCGCCGCGACGCTGCCCGACCTCCCGGGCTCCGGGTTGGCTGTGCACGCCTTCGTGCACCGTGTCGCGGCGGAGGTCGTCGACGCCACCCATGTCCCCGAAGGACTACAAGGCATGCCTGGACGGCTCGGGCTGCTCTCGCCAGCCCAGCGCGAGGTGCTGGTGCTGCGGGTCGCCGTGGGGCTGTCGGCCGAGGAGACGGCCGAGACGCTCGGTTCGACCCCCGGCGCCGTGCGCCACGTGCAGCATCACGCCCTCGACCGCCTGCGCGCGGCCGCCTGACGCTGGGCCGCCTGACGCTAGGGGCCGCCTGACGCTGGGCCGCCTGACGCTGGGCCGCCTGATCCTGGGCCGAGCCTGCACGGCGTGGTGGATCGGCGGATTCGGCGTGGCGAGCTGCTGGACTCACCCTGTCAGCACCACGGTCTGGGGCGAGGCCTGGGTGGACAGGGTGACCGTGAAGCACGCGCCGCCTTCCGGGGCGCGCTCGGCCGCAACGGTGCCCCCCATGCGGGTGACGAGCCCGTGGACCAGGGCCAGGCCCACGCCGCCCGCGCCGACCGGGCGGTGTCCGCGGTAGCGCTCGTGCAGGGCTCCCCGGTCGAACACGACGGCGTAGTCGTCGACGGCGAGGCCGGGCCCGCCGTCGCGCACCTGCAGAACCCCGCCGGGGAAGACGGCGAACGCCAAGGGCCTGCCCGCGGGCGTGATCCGCAGTGCGTTCTCGGCCAGGCCGTCGACCACCTGGCGCAGCCGCCGCGGATCAGCCGTGACGCGCACCGGGGTCTGTGGTGCATACAGGGTGAACACCACGCCCGCGGCCCGGCACCGGGCGTCCCAGACGATGGCGGCCTCGCGGGCGAGCGCCACGAGGTCGACGGGCAGCAGGTCGAGCCGGAAGTCGTCGGCCTCCAGCCTGGCCAGCTCCATGAGGTCGCCGACCAGCCGGTCCAGCCGGATCGCCTCGGCGACGATGGTCGCGCCGGTCGGGGCGACGTCCTCGCCGGTGACGACGCCGTCGGCCAGTGACTCGGCAAACCCCCGCACCGCCGTCAACGGCGTCCGCAGCTCGTGCGAGACCGACAGCAGGAACTCGCGCTGCCGGGACTCGCTGCGGGCCAGCGCGTCGGCGAGGTCGTTGACCGCCCCTGCGACCTCGGCCACCTCGGCGGGCCCCTGCACTGGCACCCGCACGTCACGCCTGCCGGTGCGCAGCAGGTGGGCCGCGGTGGCGGTGCGGCGCAGCGGCCTGGCCATCAGCGTTCCGACGACCATCCCCACCACCAGTGCGACGGCCGCGCCCGCGAGCAACGCGAAGAGGAGGTTGCGGCGGATCAGGCCGTTGCCGAGAGGGCCCGTGTCCGACCGCCGGACCAGCGCGAACGCGCCCGTCGCCGCCGGGCGTGCCTCGACGACGTACGTCCGGGCCGCCACGTCGACGCTCGCCGAGACGGGGGTACCCGACAGCGCCTGGTCGGCTTTCGCCTCCGTCAGGGCGGTGGCGACCGCGCCCGTGCCGGTGCGGGCCCTGCCGAGCAGCACGATGTCCACACCCTGGCTCTGCAGGGTCTGGACGAGCTTGCGCGAAGCCGCGGCCTCGCGCAGCGGTCCGGGGTTCCCGATCAGCGCCGGGTCGGCGAGCTGAGCGGCGACGACGTCCGCCTCCTGGGCGAGGACGTCCTGGGTCACCTGGCGGGCGGTCTCCGACACCAGCCGCAGGCCGACGGCAGCGGCCACCACGACCGCCACCAGCGCGACGGCGAGACAGCTCGCCGCCACCCGCCACGCCAGCGACCGGCGCCTCACCGCCGGTCCGCCGCGTAGCCGACGCCCCGCACCGTGCGGATGGGGCTGGCGACGCCGAGCTTGGAGCGCAGCTGCGCCACGTGGACGTCGACGGTCCGGGTGCCCGCCGACGCGGTGTATCCCCACACCGCCGACAGCAGCTGCTCGCGGGTGAACACGCGGCCGGGAGCGCGCATGAGGTGGGTGAGCAGGTCGAACTCGGTCGAGGTCAGCGTCACCTCGGCGGTGCCCGCGTGCGCGCGGCGCCGGTCGACCTCGACCCGCACGTCACCCACGGCCAGGATCTCCTCCCGTTCGGCGACGCGAACGGCGCGTCGCAGCACCGTCCGCACCCGCGCCACGAGCTCGCGCGGGCTGAACGGCTTAGTCACGTAGTCGTCGGCGCCCATCTCCAGCCCCAGTACGCGGTCGATCTCGTCGTCGCGTGCGGTGACGAAGAGCACCGGCGTCCAGTCGTCCTCGGCGCGCAGGCGTCGACAGACCTCGACGCCGTCCATCCCCGGAAGGCCGACGTCGAGCACGACAGCGGCGGGGCGCAGCCGACGGACGGCCGCCAACCCCGCCACGCCGTCGGCCTCGACGTGCACGCCGAACCCGTCGCGGCGCAGGTACAGGCCCACGAGGTCGGCGATCGCCCGGTCATCCTCGACGACCAGGACGAGCCCCCGCCCCGCGGCCTTCTCCACCTCCGGCACCGCACTCACCTCCGGCGCAGATCGTGCCACCGGCACGAGACCCCTCAGCCCGTGCCGTCCTGGTCGAGGAGTTTCTCGATCGCGTCGAGGCTGGCCTCGACGCTGCCGAGCGGGTCAGCGGAGGTTCCGGCGCTGCCGCCGCCTGCCGTCGCGCCCTGCGTGGCGAGCCCCGCAGGGGCCCCGGGGGAGACGGCACCGGGGGAGACGGCGCCGGGGGAGACGGCACCGGGGGAGACGGCACCGGGGGAGACGGCACCGGGGGAGACGGCACCGGGGGAGATGGCACCGGAGGAAGGTGCCGCGGCGACCCCGCCCCGGCACCCGCCGAGCGCGAGCGTGCCTGCCGCAGCCAGTAGCACCACCGCACCCCGAAGGGACCGGCTCATGACGCGCAGTCCGTCGACTGCACGTGCTGGACCTCGGTCTTCAGCTTCGCCAGCTCGGTGAGGCGCTCCGGCCGGTTGGACACGCGCTCGGTGAGCAGGTCGGCGAGCGCGGTGTAGCCCGCGGAGCGGGCCTTGTCGGCCTTCGACTGGAGCCAGGCCGTCGAGCCGCGGACGGAGGAGTCGCCGTTGATCCGCGTGGTGACCTTGTCGATGCGGGCCAGCGCCGCCGGGATGCGCACCGTGCAGATCTGCGAGTTCGCGTGGTCCGCCGTCGGGGCCGGGGTGCTCGGTGGGGCGTCGGCCAGCGCGGACCCGGCACCCAGCGCCAACCCGCCCGCGGTGACCGCGGAGACGGCCAGGCCCGCGACCCATCCCTTGGTGTGCATCGTCGTGTTCTCCTTGATCGGGGGCCCGGCCACCCGGCCGGTCGAGAACGACGATGCCGGGGTGCGGTGAGCCCCCCATCCGGACGACGTTCGGATCATGTAAGAGGGCCGGGCGATCTACAGGCGCGGAGCAGCGAGGTCCGCGTCTGGTGTGGAGGGTCGGACGCCTCAGGGGCGGCAGCGCGCCAGGTGGTCCGCCGCCGCGGCGCGCAGCAGGATCATGTCCGAAGGGCCTGCTACGAACGTGACGCCCATCGCGCGGAACCGGTGGGCATTCTCCGGCGACGCCGTGAAGATCCCGACCGGCAGGCCCACGGCACGGCACGGCTCGATGATCGATGCCACCAGGTCGTCGTAGGCCGGGTCGCCGTGTTGGGCGGCGAGGGGCATGTTGGCGCTCAACGCCAGGTCCGAGGGGCCGATGAAGATCGCGTCGATGCCGTCGACCTTCAGGATCTCCGGCAGCTCGGCGATGGCCGCCGTCGACTCGATCATCACGACGCAGACGGGATCGGGTTGCGCACCGCGCCACGGCGCGCGGACCGGCCCGTAGCTGCGGGTGCCGCGCGGGGGGTAATGACAGGCCGACACCGCGGCTGCGGCCTCCTCCGCCGAGCCGACCAGCGGCACGACGACACCGTCGGCGCCGCGGTCCAGCACGCGGGTGATCTGCTCGGGGGCGTTCATCGGCACCCGGACCAGCGCCGGTGTGCCGGTGGCGGCCAGCGCCTGCAGCATCGGCAGAACCACGGCGTCGTCGATCACGCCGTGCTGCATGTCGATGCAGACGAAGTCGAACCCGACCGAGCCCATCAGCTCGGCGGATGCCGATGTGGGCAGGTCCAGCCAGGCACCCACCGCGTCGCCGTCCAGCCGTAGGTTGCGCATGCGCCCGACTCTGCCAGACCGGCCGCGCGGTGTCAGTTCACCGCTCGGTGAGACCCCCGTGCGCGGAAACATTCGCCAGAGCAACCTTAGAGATCCCATAGCCCGGTGGGCCGCCTCGAAGGGGACGAAACGGACCGTTTCCTTCACAGCGCCCGGCACATGAGGCACGTGGCGTGGCGGGACAGGGTCTTCGCAGGGTCCGCTGTCGCTTCGCAGGGTCTGTGGACCCTGCGAGGTGCATGCGCGGTCTGCGAAGTGGCCCTGGTGGGCGGCGATCAGCCCGGGCAGGCGGGGGTGAGGGTCAGGTCCCCCCGGGTGAAGTCGCACCCCGTGGACACCGACTGCGCACCCGCGGGGTGTCTCGCACCCCGTGGACACCGACTGCGCACCCCGCGCGGCGACCTCGCACCCCGTGCGCACCCCGCGCGGCGACCTCGCACCCCGTGCGCACCCCGCGCGGCGACCTCGCACCCCGTGCGCACCCCGCGCGGCGACCTCGCACCCCGTGCGCGGCGTGCGGGGTGCCGTTGTGGGGTGCGCAGTGGGTTGACAGTGACCCGGCGTGGCGGACGTGGCCGGGGGACGGTCGTGGTGTGATCGCGGGGGGCTCGTCACGTCTGTTGAGCCGGTGATCGCCTGCAGTGGTGCCAGAGGTGCACCAGTGCCCTTGCGGCACCACTTTCGCCGATCATGCGCGGCCGACCGTCAATTGCCGGGCGCTCTTATCCGCGCACAGGGGGTCAGCGGTTCAGGTCGCTGAGGATGTCGCTCGCTCCAGCGCGTGCTCGACGAGGGTGACCAGCGTTTTCAGGCCGGTGTCCGCCGCGCGGGCGTCCATCCGGACCACGGGGGTGTCGGAGCCGAGCGCCAGTGCGTCGCGTACGGAGGGGGTGTCGAACCGGTCGGCATCGGGGAAGCCGTTGACGGCGACGACGAACGGCACCCGCCGGTCCTCGAAGTAGTCGATGGCCGGGAAGCAGTCGTCGACCCGGCGCAGGTCCACGAGCACCACCGCACCGACCGAGCCGCGCGCCAGCTCGTCCCACATGAACCAGAAGCGGTCCTGGCCCGGCGTGCCGAAGAGGTAGAGGATCAGCGACTCGTCGACGGTGATGCGGCCGAAGTCCATCGCGACGGTGGTGGTGTGCTTGTCGGACACGGCCGCGTTGTCGTCGATGCCGAGCGAAGCCGTCGTCATCGTCTCTTCCGTGAGCAGCGGAGGGATCTCGGAGAGCGCGGTGACCAGGGTCGTCTTGCCCACACCGAAGCCACCAGCGACCAGGATCTTGAGTGGGACAGGGTCCGTCTCAGCGTGCACGCAACCCCTCCAGGAGCCGGGTGAGGATCTCGCGGGGCGGGTTGCCGTCGAACGTCGGTGGGGCGTGCAGCACCAGGTGTCCGGAGTCGGCCAGGTCGCCGACCAGCACTCTGGCCACGCCGACGGGCACGCCGAGCGTGGCGCCGATCTCGACGAGGGAGACCGGCCCCGTGGCCATGGCCACGATCGCGCGGTACTCGGGTTCCAGTCCGATGCTGCCGCGGTCGGTAGCGGTGACGAGCGACTCGATCGGGAGGTCCCGATCGGTCGATCGGGTGCGCCCGCCGGTCATGGCGAAGATCGGGACGACGCGCCCGTTGGACTGGCTTCCCGGGCGCTGTGCTCCGTTCACTGACCCGTTCCCGAGCGCACTCCCGGCGTGAGCGCGTGGCCCGCTCTGGTGGCGAGCATCGTCATCTCGTAGCCGACCATGCCGAGGTCGGCGCGGCGCTCGGCGTGTACGGCCAGCGTGGCGCCCTGGTCGATGGCGGTGACGAACAGATAGCCGCCCGCCATCTCCAGGATCGTCTGGGTGACCGGGCCCGCCCCGAGCAGCCTCGCGGTGCCCTTGGCCAGACTGACTAGTCCGGACGCCGCGGCCGACAGCTGGTCGGCGAGCGTGTCGGCCATCCCGTCGGAGCTCGCGACGCGCAGGCCGTCGGCCGACACGACGAGGGCCTGTGTGACACTCGCCGTCTCGCGGACGAACTCGGTGAGCAGCCAGTCCACTTTGGGCTCGGTCATGACCAGTTCCCCCTCTGGGCCGCGGCCTGGGCGGCGGCCCGGCTGGCCTGGTAGCGCGACAGGGCAGTCGCGGTCTCAGCGGTGGTCCGCTTCGGGACGCCGTGGGCGGCTGGTTCTGGTTCGAGCGTGCGGAGCTGTGCCGACAGGTGCGCCTGGGGCACCCGGCGGCGCAGGCCCCCCTCGGGTGGCTGGGGTGCGGTCGGCCGCGGGGAGGGGACCGGCCCCCCTTCGGTGACGGCGGGGCGCGGCGACGGCAGGGACGGCCGGGGACGGCTCGGCTCGCTGTGGTTGCTCGGCTCGCTGTGGTTGCTCGGCTCGCTGTGGTTGCTCGGCTCGCTGTGGTTGTCGGCTCGCTGTGGTTGCGGCTCGCTGTGGTTGCTCGGCTCGCTGTGGTTGGCTCGGCTCGCTGTGGTTGCTCGGCTCGCTGTGGTTGCTCGGCTCGCTGTGGTTGCTCGGCTCGCTGTGGTTGGTCGCGGCGCTCGTGCGTGCGGATGGCGTCGAGCCGTGATGCGTGGGCGTGGCCACCGCCACTGCCGATCCGTTGACGCCCACGGGGGCCGGGTCGAACGCGGGTGCGGCGCCGACGATTGTGGGGTCCCACCAGCCGCTCCACTCCGACCGGTCGGGTGGGAAGGGCTTTGACTGGGCAGGCATGTGACCGAGTGAGAAGATCCGCGGTGACGCCGGACGCTCGTCGACGTGGCGGCGGCTCGCACCCACCTTGGCCACGGGCGCCGCGGCGTGCAACGGCGCGAACATCGACGGCGGCAGGGTGACGAGCGCCGTGGTGCCCGATCCGGCCGTGACGCTCAGTGACACCTTGATCAAGTGCCGGGCCGCGAGCCGGGCGACGACGTGGAAGCCCAGGCGCTGTGAGATCGACAGGTCGATCTCGAGCGGTGTCGCGAGGAGTGCGTTGGCCTGCGCGATCTGCTCCCGGGGCATCCCGAGGCCCCAGTCCTCGATGGTGATCAGGCGCCCGCCCGGCGCGGCCCGGTCAGGCCGGGCCCGGATCGTGACGGTGGAGTCCGGCGGGGAGAAGCGCACGGCGTTCTCGGTGAGCTCGGCCAGCAGGTGGGTCAGGTCGGTGACGGTGTGTCCCACCACGGCGCTCTGCTCGTCGACGACGAACACGACGCGCTCGAGGTTCTCGGTCTCGGCGATGGCGGCGCGCAGCACGTCGCGCAGCGGCACCGGTTCGCTCCAGGTCCGCGGCGGCTGTTCACCGGAGAGCACGAGCAGGTTCTCGGCGTTGCGCCGCACCCTCGTCGCGATGTGGTCGAGTGCGAAGAGCTCGGCGAGCGCGTCGGGATCCTGCTCCGACTCCTCGAGCTGGTTGATGATGTCCAGCTGGCGTTGCAGCAGGCTCTGGTTGCGGCGCGCGAGGTTGATGAGCAGGTCGGAGGTGAACTGCCGCCGGTTGATCTCGTTGTCGGCGAGCCGTCTGGTGAGAACGTCTTTGTCCCATTGGGAATCCTCGGTCACCCGCCAGAACAACAGCATCCCTACGCACGTAAACAGCACCGCGACGCCGTGGATCAACGACCACAGCCACGGGTTCGCCTGGCCTGCCGCGGTGTCGAAGATCAGGCTCTGCTGCCACGCCGAGCCGATTCCGTGGCTGAGCACCGTGAAGATGATGTTGAAGAGGAAGGGCGCCCAGTCCTGGTACAGCGCAATGAACCCGATGATGACGAAGAAGTGGAAGTGGGCCTCGATGGTGCCGTGGGTCAGCCCGACCAGCGCCGCCGAGCAGTACACCAGCCCGCCGGTCACTATCACCGACGACGTGCGGCGGTGGCGGCGCAGCCGGTGTCCCAGCGCGTCCGTGGCCAGCGGGAAGATCAGCACGAGAGCCATGGTGCTGGGCGCGTAGCCGAGTGCGAGCCCGAACACGGCGAGCGCCGGGACATGCAGGCCCAGCACCCAGAGCATGATCCGATGCCGCCGCTGCCAGTCCTCCTCGGTCAAGTTGTAACCGCGGGGCAAGGCGTTGACGAGCTTTCTCCACATCGTGTCGTGCACCATTTCTCTGCGCAACGGTCGCCCACGGAGCGGGGAGTCCGGAAAGGAACGGGGGACGGCAGAGTACCGCTCTATGACCGCCCGTGAACACCCGGCTACTCAACGATGCACAAGTGAAGACTGTTTGGAGTAACCGACTACTCCGCAACATCACATGGTGACGCCGCTCCCGCCCCGTATTGCAGCAGGGTGACACCGCTCCGACTGAATCGCAGGAGTGTCACCCTGCTGCGGTGCAGCCGGGAGTCACGCGTCGACCGTCACGGCGCCTGCCGCGCCATCCACCGTCACCGTCTGGCCGGAGCGCAAGCGGCTGGTGGCGTCGGGCACGCCGACGACTGCGGGGATGCCGTACTCCCTGGCCACGACCGCGCCGTGGGAGTTGGCGCCGCCCATCTCCATGACCAGCCCGCCCGCGGTGAGGAACAGCGGGGTCCAGCCGGGGTCGGTGGAGGGGGCGACGAGGATCTCGCCGGGCTCCAGATGGGCGTCGGACGGGTCGAGCACAACCCGCACCCGCCCGGTGACCGTCCCGGCCGACGCCGGGGTGCCGACCAGCGCTCCGTCGGGCGGGGGGCCCGCCAGCGCTTCCGGCTCGGTGCCATCGGACAGCAGCAGGCGCGGGATGTGGCGGCGGCGCAGCTCCCTGTCGTACTCGCCGCGCCGCGTCGCGACCAGGTCGTGCTGGTCGACGCCTGCCAGCGCCGCCTCGACGTCGCGCAGCTCGAGGAAGAACACATCCGACGCCGCCGCGATCAGGCCGTGCTCGGCGAGCTCGGCGCCGATGACCGTGAGTTGCGCTCGGGCGTGGGCGAGCGCCCGAATGAGGTAGTCCTTGTGCGTCTCGCGCATCCCGGCGAGCTGACGGGTGCGGCGCAACGCGAAGGCGGTGACCGCGCCGCGCAGCCGCGAGCGTCGCCGCACCTTGGCGACGACCTCGGCGACCGCGGCCTCCGCCGCGGCGGCGCCCCGGGCGAACCGGACGTCGGGATGGTCGACCTGCGCGGTGCCGGGGTCGGTGAGCCGCAGGTAGTTGGCCAGCGAGCCGAGCACCTGGGTCGGATCGTCGGACCAGCGCGGCATCCCGAGGTCGATCTCAGCGATCGTGCGGTGCCCGTGCTCGGCCAGGAAGGTGGTGAGCTCGCGCTGCAGCACACCAGGGAGTGCGCCCGCGTGGTAGCGGGCCGCCAGCCCGGCGAGCGGCGACCGTAGCGCCGCGGCCGACTCCCCGTCCAGCCGGGTCGCGACGGCCCACAGCTGCAGATCCATGTCGGTCGTCACATTGTGCGGAAGGCCGCGCAGCACGTTGTGGACGGCCTGCGCGTCGAGGTCGGGCCCGGCGACCCTGCGGGCCAGTCCGAGCGCCAGGAAACCCGCTCCCGCTACCGGCACGGTCATCGGCATGATCGGGAAGGCCTCGCGCAGCGTTTGGACGACCTGCGGAAAGCGCGCGCGACCGTCACCGACGACGGGCTCGGCGATCCGGGCCCGCAGCCGGTCACCGATCCGCGCCACGTGTCTGCGTGCCGCGGCCGGGCGCGCCAGCGCCAACACCACCAATGGTGGGACCCGGTACCGGAGGAACACCCGCAGCACCGGCCGCGCGAACGACCACACCGTGCCCGACGTGGCCGCCAGCGCGGGCTCGTCGGCCAGCACGCGGCGCAACACGACAGCCGAGCGCGACTCCATCACGTCGAACACCCGTGGGAGGAGCCGCCGCCCGATGGGCTGCCGCACCGCCGCGGTGATGTCGATGAACGCCCGCCCTCCCGCGATGCCGAACGCGGCGGGCCCCACCATGGGGTCGACGCTCTGCCGCAGTGCCACCTCCGCCAACCTCGCGCCGACGACTCGGAACGCGGACAGGCCCATCGGCGTCACGGGTCGGGTCAGCCCTTGGGCCAGTGTGGCGTTGAGGTGGACCCGCAGCCCCGGCCGCCGCGATGGCGGCACGGGGTAGAGCGTGGTGATCGCGCGGGACTGGGTGAGCCACGGCTTCCCGGACCCGTCGATTGCCCACTCGATGTCCTGCGGCGCCCCGAAGTGCGCCTCCACCCGGCGGCCGAGGTCGACGAGCGCCCGGACCTGACCGTCGTCGAGGCACGCCCCCGTCCCCGGTCGTGCGCGGAAAGAGTGGTCATGGCCGCTGTTTCCGCGCCCAGTATCGATCACCCAGTGGTCCGGGTCGACCGAGCCGGAGACGACCGCGTCCCCCAGCCCCGGCGCGGCGTCGATCACGCTGCTGCTGCGGCGGCCGCTGACCGGGTCGGCGGTGAACAGCACTCCTGCGACCTGCGCGTCGACCATCCGTTGAACGACGACGGCCAGTTGCGCCGTCGCGTGGTCGATGCCCGCGTCGGCGCGATAGGCCAGGGCCCGGTCCGTCCACAGCGACGCCCAGCAGCGGCGCATGGCGTCGAGCACGGCTTCCGCACCGACGACGTTGAGGTAAGTGTCCTGCTGCCCGGCGAAGCTCGCGCCCGGGAGGTCCTCCGCGGTGGCCGACGAACGGACAGCGACCGACACCTGATCGCCAAGAGCCTCGTAGGCGGCGGTGACGGCGGCGGCGACCTCGTCGGGCACCGGGACGGTGAGCAGGGCCCGTCGCGCTCGCCCCGCGAGGTCGGGGGCCTGGTCGTCGAGAACGGCGTCGAGCCCCGCGGTCACGGCCGCCTGCGCGTAGGCCGGGGTGCCCACACAGAAGCCGTCGGGCACCGCGAACCCGGCCCTGATCAGCTCAGCGAGGTTGACGGCCTTGCCCCCGGCGAGCGCCAACTCCCGGGCATCGGCAAGGGCGAGGACAGCAGGCTGAAGGACGGTCATACCTCAGGTTATCGTAAACTCAACATTAGTTGAATAGTCTGCCGTCGGACAGTCCGTCCGGTGGGTCTGCGGCCCGCCGCCGTGGGCCGCTGATCACCGGGAGTGGTGTCGGGGGTGCGCGGGTGCACCGGTGGCACCACAGTTGACGATCACTCCTGCCCGGTCGGCGCCGGGTCCAGCGGTGATCGCCAGAAGTGGTGCCACCGGTGCGTTGGTGCACTTGTGGCACCACAGTTGACGATCACGCCGCCCGAGCCGTCCGCGCTGGAGTCGCTGTGCACCGCCTTGCCCGACGCCCCGCCTGGCCTGGCGTCCCCCAACCGGAGCCGACCGCGCCGTGGCCCGCGCCTGCCCGCCGCCCCGCCTGCCCGTCCGGCCTGCCCGCCGCCCCGCCTGCCCGCCGGCCTGCCCGCCGCCCCGCCTGCCCGTCCCGCCTGCCCGCCGCCCCGCCTGCCCGTCCGGCCTGCCCGTCCGGCCTGCCCGCCGCCCCGCCTGCCCGTCCGGCCTGCCCGCCGCCCCGCCTGCCCGTCCGGCCTGCCCGCCGCCCTGCCTGCCGTCCGGCCTGCCCGCCGCCCTGCCTGCCCGCCGCCCCGCCCGCCGCCGCGCCTGCCCGCCGCCCCCGACCTCGCTGACCCGCACCGACCGGCGCATCCCCACACGAAGCCCCCGCCGCAGGTCGAGGGCCCACGGGCCGCGGCATGGTGCACCCATGCCGCGCGCGACCGCAGGTGATCTAGTGTCCGCCGCCGGAGGAACGCTAGATCTGTGGGGTGACCGCGGAGAGGGCCTTCGACGTCCGCACCGCCGTGGTCAGGTCGGCGAGGGCCGCGCCGTGGGCGTTCGCCAGCGCGGCGCTGGCGTCGGTGAGCGTGTTGCGGTCGACGTAGCCCGCGTGGTCGAAGTAGAGGCCAGGGGAGAGCACCTGAACCGCGAAGAACCCCGCGAGCACCCCGCGGAGGTCGTTCAGCGCGAGGTAGTGGTGCCCGCTGGCGCCGGTGAGGACGACGGCAGCGGCCTTGCCCTGCAAGGGCGCGGTGGTCTCGCCCCATCGGCCGCGCTCGGTGCGCTCCAGGAGGTCTTTGAGCAGTGCGCTGTAGGTGGCGCGGTACACCGGGCTGCCCAGCACAACCGCGTCGGCGGCCGTGATCGCGGCGATGACGTCTGGCACCGGGGTGCTCGACAGCTCCAGCAGCGAGGTGTCCGCTCCGGCCGTCGCCGCGCCTGCCAGGACAGCGGAGATCGCGGTGCTCGTGCGCCCGCCTGCCTCGGGCCCGCCTGCGATCCCGACGATCATCGGGGTCATGACGCCACCCGCGCGTCAGTGGTGACGCCGTAGCGTCCGCGGTAGTAGAGCAGCGCCGGACGCGAAGGGTCGGCGCCCAGATCGAGCACCCGACCGATGGCGATCGTGTGGTCGCCGCCGTCGTACTCGGCCCACAGCGAGCATTCGACCCACGCGCTCACGCCCTCGAGCACCGGGGCGCCGGACGGGCCCGGCTCCCACGCGACGCCCGCGAACTTGTCCGCACCGGACCTGGCGAAACTCGCGCTGACGTCCTCGTGCTCTGCGGACAGGACGTTGACGCAGAACGCTCCGGCCGCCCTGATCCGCGGCCACGTCGACGAGGTGCGCGCGGGCGCGAGGCTGACCAGTGGCGGATCCAGCGAGAGGGACGCGAAGGACTGGCATGTGAAGCCCAGTGGTCCATCGGAACCTGCGGCCGTGACCACCACGATGCCGGACACGAAGTGGCCGAGCACCTCGCGCATCACCACCGGCGAGACCGGCCCTGGAAGGGCGTCGCGCTTCATGCCCTGACAGTAATGCGGTGGCCACCGACATTCACGTCCATGACCACCGCATCACAGTGGTGTCAGCTCGGTACGGGTGTCAGCTCGCGTAGGCCCGCAGGCGGTCGGCCCGCTCACCGATGCGCAGCTTGGCCATGACCTCGCGCTCGATCTGGCGGACGCGCTCGCGCGACAGCCCGAACCGGCGCCCGATCTGGTCGAGTGTGCGGGGCTGACCGTCGTCGAGGCCGTAGCGCATCCGGATGACCTGCTGCTCGCGGTCATCCAGGGTGGCCAGTACGCGCCGCAGGTCCTCGTGGAGCAAGTGCGATATCACCGTGGTCTCGGCATCTGCGGACTCGCCGTCCTCGATGAAGTCACCGAGCGGGGCCTCCTCGTCCGACCCGACCGGCATGTCGAGCGACACCGGGTCGCGCGCGTGGTCGAGAAGATCGGTGATGCGCTCCTGCGGGATGCCCGACTCGGCGGCCAACTCCTCCTGGGTGGCGTCGCGGCCCAGCTTCTGGTGCAGGTCGCGCCGGATGCGGGCGAGCTTGTTGACCTGCTCGACCAGGTGCACCGGCAGCCGGATCGTGCGGGCCTGGTCAGCCATGCCGCGCGTGATCGCCTGGCGAATCCACCACGTGGCGTACGTGGAGAACTTGAAGCCCTTCGTGTAGTCGAACTTCTCGACCGCGCGGATCAGGCCGAGGTTGCCCTCCTGGATCAGGTCCAGCAGCGGCATGCCGCGGCCCGTGTAGCGCTTGGCCAGCGACACGACCAGCCGAAGGTTGGCCTCGAGCAGGTGGTTGCGTGCCGTGTGCCCGTCGCGCACGATCGTGCGGAGGTCGGCGGCGTACTGGCGCGCCAGCTCCTGTCCCTCTTCTGCGGCCGTGTCGAGCACGTGCTGCGCGAAGACGCCTGCCTCGATGCGGCGGGCGAGCTCGACCTCCTGCGCGGCGCTGAGCAGCGCAGTCTTGCCGATTCCGTTGAGGTAGACGCGCACGAGATCGGCAGCGGGGCTCTGCGCGTCGAGGTCTTCGGCCGACATCTCAGGACGGACGACCGCCGAGGTGGCCTGTCCGGCCGTCGAGTCGGTACGCTGGCCAGGGACGGCGGGCGTAGCGGTAGTTGTCATCGTCATGTGGGTGCGTTCCTCCCCCTGGGCGACCCGGGCGGCTGGCGTTGGCCTGCGCCGCCGGGGCTCTCATGGATTCGAACGCCACGAGTCTTCAGATCGTTCCCGATGCCACCTGTGCCCTTCTGAGAAGGATCTCAGCGGCGCCGTGGGCCATGATGTGCACATGAGCACCGAGAGCAACGGCGACAGCCGCTGGTCTGCGCAGGTCAACGCCCTGGGCGGCTTCATTCGTGCGCAGCGGCAGCTGGCCAACCTCTCGCTGCGTGAGATGGCCGCGATGACGAGCGTCTCCAACGCCTACCTCAGCCAGGTCGAGCGCGGCCTGCATCAGCCCTCGCTGAAGGTGCTGCGCTCGATCGCCGACGCGCTGCAGCTGTCCACCGAGCAGCTGCTGTCCCAGGCGGGCTGGGCCCGCGACGCCGAGGCCTCCATGGAGGACGCCGGGGCGGCCGCTTCGCAGAGCACAACCGAGGACGCGATCCGCGCCGACCCGCGGCTCACGCCGGAGCAGCGCACGGCGTTGCTGGGCGTCTACCGCAGCTTCGTCGAGGGCTAGGGATCTCCACGCTTGTTGAGCCGGTGATCGTCTGCAGTGGTGCCAGAGGTGCGCCAGGGCCCTTGCGGCACCACTTTCGCCGATCGTGCGGGGCGATCCAGTCGCAGCGGTGTCACCCCGCTGCAAACCCAGGCCGCCGTCGCTGTAGGGATGACGCGTCGAGGGTCACAGCCAGCTTTGATTGACATAGTTAACGACTATGCACAGTATGGGTAGCGCAGCTTCCCGGACCGGGAGAGCTACCCGACTCCCTCAGGAGAGACACACCATGAGCGCTCCGACCGGCACTCTGATCGACAGCTTCGTCGACGGCGCCCAGCGCACCCAGCAGGCCGTGACCGGCGCCTTGAGCAGTGCCGTGCGCACCTGGGCCGACGCCGTACAGGGCCTCACTGCTGGCCACCCCTCGGTGCCGGACGCCCAGCTCGTCCTCGACCACTGGTTCGAGGTCGCCCAGACCTTGCTCGACACCCAGAAGGCCTTCGTCAAGACCGTCGTCGGCGCGGGCGCGCAGGCCGCCGAGATCGTCACCGAGCAGGCAACCAAGGCCGCCGAGACCGTGACCGCCCAGGCCCAGAACGTCGTCGGCCAGGCCGCCAAGGTCGCAGGCGAGCAGGCCGCGTCCGCCGCGGACAACTCCACGAGCTGACGCCGCACCACACCGCCCGGGTTCGGGCGGCAGCGCCTGGCACGTCGCGTATCGCTGCCACCTCACGTATCGCAGCAGGGTGACACTCCTCCGACCCAGTCGCAGGAGTGTCACCCTGCTGCCATGTCCGGCTACCCGACAAGCTCGCTGGTTGCCCAACGCCCGTCGCCGCGCAGGTCGAGTCGGTTGCCGTGGAACCGGTCCAGCCCGCTGCGGTGCCCCACGCTGACGACGACCGCTTCCGGCAGTTCCTCGCGCAGCAGCGCATAGAGCGTCTGCTCGACGCCCTCGTCGAGCGCGGAGGTGGCTTCGTCGAGGAAAACCAGACGGGGCTTGGCGAGCAGGACGGCGGCGAATCCGAGGCGCTGCTGCTCCCCGGGCGACAGCTGCCGCGACCAGTCGACCTCCTCGTCGAGGCGATCCGCGAGCTGGGGTAGCTGAACCCGCGGCAGCACCGCCCGCGCCTGCGCGTCGTCGATCTCGGAGGCCGGGTAAGCCAGTGCGGTGCGCAACGTGCCCAACGGCAGATAGGGCTGTTGCGACAGGAAGAGCACCCCATCGCCCAGCGGCCTGCGTACCGAGCCTTGGGCGTAGGGCCACAGGTCGGCGAGGCTGCGCAGCAACGTGGTCTTGCCACTGCCCGACGGCCCGGCGACCAGGAGCGCCTCTCCCGGCGTCAGCCGAAGGTCGAGTGCGTCGATCAGAACGCGCTCGTCGGGCAGGCGCACCGTCAGGTCGCGCACTTCCAGGCCGTCGCCCTCCTCGGTGGTGACGACCGGCAGCGCTCTGGCTTTCGCGTCGACGTCGAGCAGGCCGGTGAGCCGCATCAGGACCGCCCGGTAGCCCGCGAAGTCGTCGTAGGCCATGCGGAAGAACGACAACGAATCGTGCACCTGTCCGAACGCGGACGCGGTCTGCTGGATGTCGCCCAGCGTCAGCTGCTGGGCGAAGAACCGCGGAGCCTGGATGACCAGCGGGATGATCTGCGAGAACTGCGAGATCACCAGGTTGAAGCCCTGGAACTTCAGGCTCCGGAACACGATCGCCCAGGCGTTGTCGATCACCGTGCCGAACCGGCCGAGCAGCCCGGCGCGCTCGACGGTCTCGCCCCTGTGGAACGCGATGCTCTCGGAGTTGTCCCGCAAGCGCACCAGCGCGTAGCGGAACGAGGCGTTGAGCCGCTCCCGCAGAAAGTTCAGCGTGATCAGTGGGCGCCCGATCCGGAACGCGATGACCGACGCGATGATCACGTACAGGTAGGCGGTGAAGGTCATCGCGCGTGGGATCTCCACCCCCAGCAGCGTCAGCGGCCCCGACAGCTCCCACAGGATGATCGTGAACGACACCACGGTCACCAGAGCGTTGACGCGCCGACCGCGAGGGTCACCGACTCCTGGGTGAGGTTCAGCACGTCTTCCTGGATGCGTTGGTCGGGGTTGTCCACCGGCGTGGCGGTGTAGCGGCCGCGGTGATAGGCGCGGCCGCCGAGCCAGTCCTGCAGAACGTGGTCGTTGAGCCGGACCGCTGGTCAACCACTCGGTCGACCAGTCGGTGTCGGGCACGCGGCCTCCCGGATACATGATCGCTGCCTGGGCCCGAGCGTATCGGGGCGCGCAGCGTCACCCCGCCGCGATCCCCGGGCCCACCTCCACCACCACCGTGAACGGGCCGTCGTTCACCGACGCCACTGCCATGTCCGCCCCGAAGACGCCGGTCGCCACCGTGGCCCCGCGCGCCCGCAGCCCCGCCACGACCGCGTCCACCAACGGCTCGGCCACCGCGGGTGGGGCGGCGGCCTGCCAGGTCGGGCGGCGGCCCTTGCGGGTGTCGCCGTAGAGCGTGAACTGGCTGACCACGAGCAGCGGAGCCCCGAGGTCGGCGCAGGAGCGCTCGCCGTCGAGGATCCGCAGCTCGTGCAGCTTGCGGGCCATGACGTCCGCGGCCGCGACGGTGTCCGCCCGGTGCACGCCGAGGAGCACCAGCAGGCCAGGCCCCTCGATGGCGCCGACGACCTGGCCGCCCACCTGCACGGATGCCTGCGTCACGCGCGCCGCGACGGCTCTCACGCGGCGCCCGGTGAGACAGCGGCCCTCATGCGGCACTCATGCCGGTATGAGCAAGCCGTGGCGGACGAGCTCGCGCACCGCAGGCAGCGTCGCCTCCACGAGCCCGTCGACGGCCCGGTCGTTGGCGACGGCCAGCAGCTCCACCAGCTCGCGCAGCGCCAGCGCGCCCTGGCAGCCCGCGAGCAGGGCCGCGGCCGGGCCGTCCACCTCGTGGCGCCACCGCGGCCCGTCCCGCCGGACCACCGCGGCGCCGACCTCCGTCCAGCCGTCTGCTCCCGCCGTGGACCAACGCTCCAGCACCACGGAGGACGCGAGCGTGAGTCGGGTGCCCAGCAGCGTCGTGTCGTCGGCGTGGGCGCGCAGCCAGTCGACGCGGTCCAGCCAGCCTTCCGCCTCGGGCCCGAGCGGATCGTCGAACGGCTCCGCCATGTCCTCGAACACCACCGTCGGTGTCGCGTCCGTGCGGCGCAGCGTGATCATCCCGAACCCGATCGCCTCGACGTTGCCTGCGTCCATCCAGCTCAGCCACTTCTGCGCCTGGACTCGTCCGGCTGGCGAGGCGGGGTCGAGGTCGGCGTCCCGCTGCCAGGTGCCGACGTGCAGCGCCGGATCGGCCACCTCGCGCTGCAGGACCCAGGCGTCGCAGTCGGCGGGCAGCCATGCTCTGACCCGGTCGGGCCAGTCCTGGCCGCGCACGTGCGTCCACGACGCGAGCAGCTGCGCCACCCCACCTGGCTCCAGATGCTCGCCGAGGTCGGCGACCAGAGCGGCGAGCGCGGTGTCCCCGTCCTGGCCGGAGTCGCGGTAGACGAAGTCGACGCGCGCGGGACCGGGCACGAACGGCGGGTTCGACACGATCTGGTCGAAGCGGCGGTGGGCGACAGGCGCGAGCCACCGCCCTTCCAGGAGCTCGACGTCCGCGTCGTTGACCGCGAACGTCGCTCGGGCCAGCGCGAGTGCGCGTGGCGCGACGTCGGTGGCGGTGACCCGCGTGGCGTGCCGTGTCGCGTGCAGCGCCTGCACCCCGCAGCCCGTGCCCAGGTCGAGCACCGAGCCCACCGGTCGCCGGACGGTCGCGGCAGCCAACGTGACCGACGCCGCCCCGACCCCCGTGACGTGGTCGCGCTCCTGGCGGCGGGCGTCGCGGTCGGAGACCACCCACCAGTCGGACCCCTCGGCCACTCCGTAGGGGCGCAGGTCCAGCGCGGCGCGCCAGCCGTCCGCGCCGCCCGCGGTCATGGCGACGAGCAGGCCTGCCGTCGCGGCGTCGGCCGGGCTCAGCGGGGCGAGCGCGGCGGCGACCGCGGCGTGCGGCTCCGCCGAGCCCAACAGCAGCAGCCGGACCAGCACACCGAGCTCGTCCGCGTCCGCCGCGGCCCGGAACGCAGGCTCGGGCTCACCGCGGCCCAGTGCGGCGTGCGCGCTCGTGCCGAGCAGGTCGCGCACTCCTTCGGTCGTGTAGCGGGCTCGGGTCAACGCCGCGCGCAGGGCCTTCGCGGCGTCGGGGGACAGGTGGGGCAGCACGGAGGGCAAGTCTTCCCGACCCCCGCAGCGGTACCCTCGGCGCGTGCCGCTGCAGCTCTCCCAGGATCAGGACGCCGACGCGCTGCTCGACCGTGACCCGCTCGCGCTGCTGATCGGGATGCTGCTCGACCAGCAGGTGCCGATGGAGCACGCGTTCTGGGCGCCCGCCGAGCTCGCCAGAAGGCTGGGCCGCGACCACCTCGACGCACACGTGATCGCCGATCACGATCCCGAGGCGCTGATCGCGCTGTTCGCCACCCCCCGCGCGCTGCACCGCTATCCGAAGGCGATGGCGGGCCGGGTGCAGGCGCTGTGCGCCGCGCTCGTCGAGACCTACGACGGCGACGTCACCCTCGTCTGGCGCGACGCCACCGACGGCAAGGAGCTCTACTCGCGGCTCGTCGCGCTGCCCGGATTCGGGCCGCAGAAGGCGCAGATCTTCACCGCGCTCCTCGGCAAGCAACGCGGCGTCACGCCGCCGGGGTGGCGCGAGGCCGCGGGTGGCTACGGCGAGGACGGGGTGCACAAGTCGGTCGCCGACGTGGTCGACCCCGCGTCCCTGGCCAAGGTCCGCGAGTTCAAGCAGGCGGCCAAGGCCGCGGCGAAAGCGGCCAAGGGGAGCTGATGCACCGGGTCGACGCGACGCGCCGGGATGAGCGGATCATCGACCCGGACCAGGTCTGCGACGCGATAGCGGTTCTCGCCGACCGGCAGGCCGTGGCACGGGCCGCCGCCTCGCTCGACGCACTCAGCGACCCGCACCGGCTGTCGCTCATGCTCGTCCTGCACCACGCGGGCGATCTGTGTGTCTCCGATCTCGCGTTCGCCGTCGGGATGACCGACAGCGCGGTCTCGCACGCGCTGCGGCTGCTCCGGGCGCACGGCATGGTCACCGCGCACCGCTCGGGGCGCCTGGTCCGCTACCGGGTCGCGGGCGGGCTCACCGCGCGACTGCTCGACGTCGTCTCGGCCGAGGCGGTCGGCGACGTCGCACTGCACGCCGGTGGCGCAGAACACGCGTCGTGACGGTCAACGCGCTTATCGGGCTCCCAGGTGGCACGATGGGTGAGTGGCTGAGGAACGGCGTCCGGATCCTGTGTTGATCACCGACGCCCCGATGTCCTACGAACAGCAGCTCGCCACCCGCAAGTCACGCTACAAGATCATGATGGCGATGCGGATCCCGCTGATGGTGGCCGCGGCGGCGTGCTACCAGTTCCCGTGGGTGGCGGTCGGGCTGTTGGTGCTGTCCATCCCGCTGCCGTGGATGGCGGTCCTCATCGCCAACGACCGTCTGCCCCGGAAAGTGGTGGATCCCAACCGCTACCACGCGGAGCGCCAAGCCATCGAGGCGCGCGATCACCAGGTCGTCGACGAGCAGCGCGGAGCCGACAGCTGACGCCACTCGGTTGACTAGTGCGGTGTCCAGGAACGTTGCCGGGGTGATCGCGGGATCCAGGCGGCGCCTCGCAAGGCGCCGCCCGAAGCTCATACCGGGCGTCTTCGCGAGGGCGGCAACGCCGCGAGGTGTCGTCTGGGCCCGCGAGGACCCGGTGAACGTTTCTGGACACCGCACTAGGCCCTGTCCCGCGGATCAGCGCCCGCGGTCTTCGCGCCCAGACGGCCCCTGGCTGCGTTGTCGGGCGACTCGAGTACGCCCCGCCCGGTACGAGAGCCGCCCTCCGCCTTGCCAGGAGCCGCCTGGATCACGAAGCCCACCGGCCGTGATCCGCGGGACAGGGCCTAAAGACCGCTACGCTTGCTGGATGACCGGGCCTATGGCGTGGTACGGCGGTCCTCCGGAGCCCGTGCTGGTGACGATCGGCGATATTGGCGTCGGCCAGACGATGGTGGTGACCCCGAGTGGCACCGCTCCGGTCGGCCAGACGACCTTCCAGTTCACCGACCTCTCGACGACCCGGGAGGGCATCCCCACCTGGGCGGTCGTCTGCGCGGTGATCTTCTTTGTGTTCTGCCTGCTCGGCCTGCTGTTCCTGCTGGTCAAGGAGCGGCGCACCGAGGGGTTCGTGCAGATCGTGGTGCAGGGACCCCACCTCCTGCACACGGTCCAGCTGCCCGTCTTCGCGCCGGAGCAGGCGTGGGACTTGAACCAGCGGGTCAACTACGCGCGTTCGCTGTCGGCGGCCGCGCGGTGAACCGCCCGGTCCGGCCGGTCCGGATCGACCTGCCCGCGGCCCGTCTCCTGCTCTGCGGCTATGGGTTATTCGCGCTCGCGGGTGAGCGTCTTCCGAGCCCGCGGTGCCCTTATCGGCTGCTGACCGGGCGGCGCTGCCCGGCGTGCGGACTCACCGGCTCGGTGTCGGCGGCCCTGCGCGGGCGGATCCGGCATGCCGCGTCCATCCACCGGCTCGGCCCGGCGGTCGCCGCTGCGGTCCTGTTGGCGGGCCTCACGACGGTGCGGTCGTCGGCCGTGCGTGGGGTCACGGGCGCGCGCCCACCCGACTGACCGCCGCTGCGCCCGCCGCACAGCCTGCGGTGAGCGCGGAGCTCTGGTCGGCCCCGCCCAGCCAGGCCACGACCACCCCGGCGTCGAACGCGTCGCCCGCCCCGGTCGCGTCCAGCACGTCGACGGCGGGCGCGGGCACGCTCCAGCGACCGGACCGGTCCACCCACATCGCCCCCTCCTTCCCGGCGCTGGCGGCCACCGCGCCCACCTGCCCCAGCACCGAGGCCTCCCCGCCGAGCGCGCGGAGCTCGTCAGCGTTGGGCAGCAGCAGATCGACGCCGCGGACGTCGGCGAGGAACGCTTCCGCGCGGCCCGGTGCGGCGAGCGCGGGGGCGGCCTGCGGGTCCACCGACGTGGTGAGCCCGCCCGCTTGTGCGGCCGCCAACGCGGCGACGCCCGCGGCGCGCGACGACGCGTCCAGCAGGACGTAGCCCGAGAGGTGCAGGTGGTCGAACCCGGCCACGGCAGGCAGGTCGGCAGGGGCGAGACGCGCGGCGGCGCCGCGGTCCGACAGGAGCGTGCGTTCCCCGGCGAGCAGGAGTGTCTCGGGCCGCGACGGCGGCTCCGCGTGATCTGCCGCGCCGAGCAGGGCGACGACCGTGCACGTGGCGGCGCACGGATCGACCGTGAGGTGCAAGGTGACCCCGACCGCGGCGAGCTCGGCTGTTGCCGCCCGTCCGGCTGGATCGTCGCCGACGCGCGCGGCGAGGGTCGCGTCCGCGCCGAGATGGGCGAGCCACGCCGCGGTGTTCGCGCCTGCGCCGCCCGGCCGCGTCCGGATGCGCGCGGGCACGTCGGCCCCGGCGACGGGGGCCGACGCGGGCGACACGAGGACGTCGAGCGCGACGTCCCCGACGACGAGGATCTTCACCCGGCGAGCGCGACCGCGACCCGCGCGGCCAGCTCGGCGTTCGCGGTGACGAGCGCGAGGTTGGTGGCCAGGCTCGCGCCGCCGCTGCCCGCGTGGAAGTGGGCGAGCAGCGCAGGCGTGACGTCCTTGCCGGTGATCCCCCGATCGGCCAGCAGCGCGAGGCCCTCGTCGAGCAGCCGATCGTGCACGTCCGCGGCCAGCTCGTCGGCGGCGGGAACGGGTTGGGCCAGCATCATCCCGGACCCCCAGCCGAGCGCCGTGTGCGCCCGCCACACGGCGGCGGCCTCCTCGGGCGTGTCGACGCGCCACGGGACGGGCAGGCCGCTGTCGCGCCGATAGAACCCCGGGAAGGAATCGGTGCCGTAACCCAGCACGGGCACCGCCGCCGTCTCCAGCACCTCGAGCGTGGCGGGCGCGTCCAGGATCGACTTCACGCCTGAGCACACCACGAGCACACCGATGCGCGCGAGCGCGCCCAGATCCGCCGACACGTCCCATGACTCGCGGGCGCCGCGGTGCACCCCGCCCAGGCCACCGGTGGCGAAGAGCGCGATGCCCGCTGCGTGGGCCAGCGCGGCCGTCGCGGCCACGGTTGTCGCCCCGTCGCGGCCCAGTCCGACCGCGACGCCCAGGTCGCGTACCGACAGCTTGGCCAGCCCACCCGCGCAGACCCGGTCCAGCTCGGCCGTCGACAGCCCGACTAGCGGCCTGCCGTCGAGCACCGCGACTGTGGCAGGCACCGCGCCGTGCGCGCGGACAGCCGTTTCCAGGTCGTCTGCCGCCTGCCGGTTCCGCGGGGCGGGCAGGCCGTGGGCGAGGATCGTGCTCTCCAGAGCGACGACCGCCCTCCCCTTTATCAGTGCGGCGCTGACCTCAGGTGAGGGCGAGACCGGTATCGACACGTGCGGCATGATGACCCACCCGGCACAATGGGGCGCATGGCCACCCAGGTGCTACCCGACGTCGACACCCGGCCCGAGGGCAACGACACCTCGGGCACCGACGATCCGAAGATGTTCCACTACGTGCTCAAGAACAAGATCGCGGAGAGCGCGGTGCTCGGGAACCTTGTCCAGGCCCTCTGCGGGGAGACCTTCCCGGTCACCAGGGTGCCCAAGCCCGGCTCGCCGGTCTGCCCGGACTGCAAGAAGATCTACGACCAGCTGCGCCCCGCCTGAGCCGCGTGGCCGCCCACCGGGGCTGGCTCTACGACCGGCTCGTCGCCGGGATGACGAGCGGCTGGTATCGCGAAGTTCTCTCCCGGCTGCCTCGCGGCACCCGGCTGCTCGACATCGGCATCGGCACGGGCACCGCGCTGGTGCGCTGCGCCGATCTGGTACGGGAGCGTGAGCTGTCCATCGTCGGCCTCGACGTCGACGCCGACTACCTCGCCCGCTGTGCACGCACGATGCGCCGCGCCGGGCTCATCGGTGTCGAGCCCCGGCTGGAGTCGGTCTACGACCACGCGGGCGGCCCCTACGACGCCGCGTACTTCAGCGCGAGCCTGATGCTTCTTCCCGACCCCGCCGAGGCGATCCGCCGCGTCTCGAGCCTGCTGCGACCCGGCGGGTTGCTGTACGCCACCCAGACGTTCCAGCTGCGACGCTCCCGGCTGGCCGAGCGCGGGAAGCCGATGATCCGGCACCTCACCACGATCGAGTTCGGTCGGGTGACCTACGAGGACGACTTCCGGTCGTGCTTCGCCCTCGCCGGAGCCGAGCTGACGGAGCTGCACACGATGCGCGCCAACCGCCATCTGGCCCACCGGCTCGCCGTCGCCCGGCCGGTTCCGCCGCCTGCTCAGGGCGCGGCGAGGAAGTCGTCCACCACCGGAGCCAGCACGGCCGCCTCCGTCAGCAGGGCGAGGTGACCTCCCCGGTACAGGTGGAGGCGGGCGTGCGGGATCCCGCGGGCGAGGATCCGGGCGTTGATCATTGGGATGAGCGGGTCGTCATCGCCCGAGAGAACCAGCGTCGGCTGTCGGATGAGGGGCAGCGCGTGCAGGCTGGTCCAGGCCCCGAGCGCGAGCAGTTGGTACAGGTAGCCGCGGTTCGAGCCGGAGTGGGCGTGGGCGTGCAACACCTGCGCCGCCATCTCGGGATGCGTGCGCATCGTGCCCCCGTAGAGCTCGCCCGCGACACGCCGCGCGTAGGCCGGGTCTCGGAAGCGCCGCGGGGTGAGCATCCGGGCGAGCACCGAGGGGCGGGCGGGCACCATGACCACTCCGGTGCCGGTGGCCGCGAGCACCAGCCGCCTGCAGCGGCGCGCCTGCGTCACCGCGAACTGCTGGGCGAGCCCGCCACCCCAGGAGTACCCCAGCACGTCGACCCGCTTGTGGCCCAGCTTAGCCACCAGCTTGCTGACGGCGGAGGCGAGCGTCGCGTAGTGGTAGGGCAGGAAGGGAGCGGGGGAGCCACCCACCCCCGGCACGTCAAAGCTGATCACCTCGAGCTCAGGTGGCAGCTGGTCGATCAGTGGCTGGAACACCTCGAGGCGCGCGCCTAGTCCGTTCATGAGCAGCAGTGGCGTCCGCCTCGGCCCTGACGCGGCCGCGGTGCGCACGGCCACGCGCAGCCGCCGCCCGCGCACGCTGACGACACTGGTGTCGCTCTTCGTGGACGTCACGGGGCGAGCACGCATCTGCGCGGCGTCGCCACCAGCTCACACCTCAAGGCTCCTTGATCGTCCATCCCATCAATATGACCTACGCAGCCCCGTTCCGCACTCGGCGGGAGAAGATCAACTTGGTCCGGGCTACCCTGGTTGCCGCCCCGCGGAGCCCCGGGTGTCCGCGTCGCCGAGCGTGCAGGGAGTGGAGTGTCGCAGGCCCACCAGCCGTTGCCGTCGTCGCCACGATCGTCAGGAACGTCTTCGGAAGTCTCTCCATTGCCCTCCTCCGGGCGCCCGCTGCGCGCTTGGCAGCGCAGCGCGCTGGCGCGCTACCTCGCGGCCGCGCCCCGTGACTTCCTGGCTGTAGCGACGCCTGGGGCGGGCAAGACGGCGTTCGCCCTGCGCGTGGCCGCGGAGCTGCTCGCCGACCGGATGATCGACGCCATCACCGTCGTGACGCCGACGGAGCACCTCAAGCACCAGTGGTCGGCCGCCGCCGCGCAGGTCGGCATCGCACTGGACCCGGACTTCCGCAACTCCACCGGGGCCACGTCGGCCGACTACCGTGGCATCGCCGTGACCTACGCGGGCGTCGCCGCCCACCCGCTGCTCCACCAGGCCCGCACCGAGGCCAGGCGCACCCTCGTCGTGCTGGACGAGGTGCACCACGCCGGGGATGCGCGGTCATGGGGCGAGGCGGTGCGGGAGGCGTTCGAGCCCGCAGTGCGACGCCTCACGCTCACCGGCACCCCGTTCCGCTCCGACGACAACCCCATCCCGTTCGTCGACTACCTGCCCGACGCCGACGGCGCACTCCGCAGCCGCGCCGACCACGCCTACGGCTACGCGGAGGCGCTCGCCGACGGCGTTGTGCGGCCTGTCGTGTTCCTGGCCTACTCGGGCCTGTCGAGCTGGCGGACCAGCGCGGGCGAGGAGATCACCGCCCGGCTCGGCGAGCCGATGACCACAGAGCAGACCGCGCGGGCGTGGCGGACCGCCCTCGACCCCGGCGGCGAGTGGATACCGGCCGTCCTTGCCGCCGCCGACAAGCGGCTGACCGGGCACCGCGCAGGCGGGATGCCGGACGCGGGCGGGCTTGTCATCGCGTCAGACCAGACCACGGCACGGGCCTATGCGGCGCTGTTGGCCGACATCACGGGCACCGCGCCCGCTGTGGTGCTGTCCGACGAGCCGGGCGCGTCGGCTCGCATCGCCCGGTTCTCGGCGTCGGAAGAACGTTGGATGGTCGCCGTCCGAATGGTGAGCGAGGGCGTCGACGTGCCGAGGCTGGCCGTCGGGGTGTACGCCACGAGCGCGTCGACCCCGCTGTTCTTCGCCCAAGCGGTCGGCCGGTTCGTGCGCTCGCGGCGGGCGGGGGAGACGGCGTCGGTGTTCGTCCCTTCGGTGCCGGTGCTGTTGGGGCTGGCCAGCGAGCTGGAGGCGCAGCGCGACCACGTGCTCGGCAAGCCGCACCGCGCTGATGAGCAGTGGGACGACGAGCTGCTCGCCCGTGCGCAGCGCACCGAGGACGAGCCGGGAGAGGACGAGAAGGCTTTCACCGCTCTGGAGGCGCACGCCGAGCTCGACCAGCTGATCTACGAGGGCACATCGTTCTCCGCGGACGAGGAGGATTACCTGGGCCTGCCCGGGCTGCTCGCGCCCGACCAGGTCCGCACCTTGCTCAACCAGCGCCAGACGGACTGGCTGTCCCGCTCCCGGCGGCCCGCCCCCGCCGCCCCGGCGCCCCCCGCCCCACCGCAGGAGATGTCGGTGCGGGAGCGGATCCGCAAGCTCCGCAAGGAGCTCAACACTCTCGTGGCACTGCACAACCACCGGACGAACAAGCCCCACGGTGTGATCCACAGTGAGCTGCGCGCCCACTGCGGGGGACCGCCGACGGCGATGGCGACCATCGAGCAGCTCGAGGAGCGCATCGCGATCCTGCGCAGCTGGCACTGAGGGCCAGTGCGGGGTCGGCCCGGAGGGTCCGCGCAGAGGGTTGGTGCGGAGGGTCGGCCTGGAGGGTCGGTGCCGAGGGCCGGTGCGGGGTCGGCGCGGAGGGTCGGCGCGGAGGGTCGGCGCCGAGGGCCGGTGCGGGGTCGGCGCGGAGGGTCGGCGCCGAGGGTCGGCACTGGGGGCCGGTGCGGGGGCCGGTGCGGGTCGGCGCGGGGTCGGCCCGGAGGGTCGGAGCTGAGGGCGCCATGGTGATCGCCGCATGTGGTGCCAAGAGTGCGGCGGTGCGCCGCCGACACCATTCTTGACGATCCTGGCCCGGCCGCGGCCCGGCTGCGGGCCTCCCGGTGGACGGTGATCGCCGGTTGTGGGACATGACGGCCATATATGGCCCTCATGTCCCACAACCGGCGATCAAGTGCTCGGCAGCAGGCTCCCGGGTGGTGGGGCCTCGCGCCGGGTGGTGGGGCCTCGCGCCGGGTGGTGGGGCCTCGCGCCGGGTGGTGGGGCCTCGCGCCGGGTGGCGGGGCCTCGCGCCGGGTGGTGGGGCCTCGCGCCGGGTGGTGGGGCCTCGCGCCGGGTGGTGGGGCCTCGCACCGGGTGGTGGGGCCTCGCACCCCGCAAGCGCCGTGTGACGTCCGCGCCAGGGGTGTGAGGTCGAACGCCGCCCCCGTGGACGACCGAACCCGGGAACAACAAAGGGCGGACACCGCGCGGTGTCCGCCCTTTGTGCTGTTGTGGTCTGTGCTGTGTTGTCGTGCGTCGCTGTCGTGGTGCGCCGCCGTCGCGATGCAGCGCCTCCAGACCAGGGTCAACGCCCGGTCTGCACGTCCGCCTGCAGCTCACGGAGCTTGTCGGCGTGTGCCTTGGCGTGGTGCCCGCAGAACAGCAGTTCGCCGCCCTTTGGCAGGACAGCCCGCACCTTCGCCGCCGCACCGCAACGGTCGCAGCGGTCAGCGAGGGTCAGTTCGGGCCGGGTCAGGGTTCCAGGCTGCATAGCGGTCTCCCTCCGTTCGGCTGCGGGGGGACCCCGTAGCCGCTAACTGTGACGACCGCTCGCGCGGTGCTCTCACCATCCCAGACGTTCTGCGCCCCTGCTTGTGTTCCCGCGGCGCGTCGCGACGCGCGTCACGTTCTCCCGCGGTGTGTCGGGCGGTCCTCACAGCCGGTGACGCTGCGGAGCCCGCGTTCCTGTGTCAACGAGTGAATGATGGGGTGGTTTCGAGTGACGTGGCAAGCGCAGGATTGTTAACACTGGTGGGGCCCCGATTACGGTGAGCAGTCATGACGACCGGTCTCCGGCATCGCGTGCCCGCCCCGGTGCTCTTCGTGATCGGCGCGCTGTCGATGTACGCGGGTGCCGCTCTCGCGGTGGGACTGTTCGGGCGCCTCGCTCCCGCGTCGGTGGCTGAGCTGCGCATTCTCGGCGCTGCCGCCGTGCTCCTCGCGTGGCGCCGACCGGGACCTCCGGCTTGGCGGGGGACCCGCGCGCTCCGCGCCGTCGCCTTCGGCCTCGCCACAGCGGGCATGAACATCGCGTTCTACGAGGCCATCGCGCGGCTGCCGCTGGGCACCGCCGTGGCGGTCGAGTTCTGCGGTCCGGTGGCCGTCGCGGCGGTGTCGTCGCGGCGTCCCCGCGACATCGCGGCGGTCGTCCTCGCTGTGGGCGGCGTGGCGTTGATTGCGGATGTGCGCTGGTCAGGGTCCCCTTCGGGGGTGCTGTGGGCGCTCGGTGCCGCAACGCTGTGGGCCGGGTACATCGTGCTCGGCAAGCGCGTCGCGGGCGCTGGGAACGGGCTGGACGACATGGCGGTGGGCTTCGCGGTGGCCGCCTTCGTGCTGGCGCCGGTGCTCCTGCTGGGCGGCGCGGACGGGCTCGCGGCACTGCTGGACCCGCTTGTGGTGCTGCTGGCGGTGGGCGTCGGGGTGCTGTCGAGCGTGGTGCCCTACGTCATCGACCAGGTCGTTCTGCGCAGACTGGGCCACGCGCGCTTCGCCGTGATGCTCGCGCTGCTACCCGCCACGGCGACCGTCGTCGGGCTGGTGGCGCTCGCGCAGATCCCCAACCTGCTCGAAGGGGTAGGCATCGCCGCCGTCGTCGGGGCCGTGGCGCTCCGGTCGCGCGAAGGAGACACCGCGGAACCGCTTGAGCTGACCGTGCTTGATCACCGCGAGTAACTGTGTTTTCGTTGCTCAACGTGTTCAATGTTCATGCTAATGAGTGTCCCACCGCCAAGCGAGTGAACCTTCGTCAGGCCCGGGCCTGCCCCCAGACTTCGGCCGTCCGATCGATGGGTGCGGCAACAAATCACGGCCGGGTTCATCGAATCGTGACCGTATCGGGATTACTAAAACGATCCAGTGTGCTTGGCGCCACTCCCTGCTGGGCCATACGTTGTCAGTCGCAACATTTCCCCCGACGACGTGGAAGGACGACCATGCGCATCAGAAAGGCCGCGCTCGCGGCTTCGGGAGCGGGGCTCGCCCTCGCGCTCGCTGCCTGTGGACAGAATGCCGCCGCACCCAGCTCTGGCGGGGGAGCGACGAGCGCCGCCGCCGCCCCGGCGGGGTCAAGGTCGGCGTGATTCTCCCGGAGACCGCCAGCTCGGCCCGGTGGGAGGGCTTCGACAAGCCACTGCTCACCTCCGCGATGGCCGCCGAAGGCCTGCAGGCCGACATCCAAAACGCTCAGGGTGACGAGCAGAAGTTCTCCACACTGGCCGACGGGATGATCTCAAGCGGGGTCAAGGTGCTGGTCATCGCTTCGATCACCAGCGATGGCGGGGCCGCGGTCGAGGCCAAGGCCAAGGCGCAGGGCATCCCTGTGATCGACTACGACCGCCTCGACCTCGGCGGCACGGCCGATTACTATGTTTCGTTCGACAACGTGAAGGTCGGCGAGCTGCAGGGCCAGGGCCTCGTGCAGGGCATTGGCGACAAGCCGGGCGCGCAGGTGATCCAGATCGAGGGTGCGCCAACGGACAACAACGCCACGCTCTTCTACAACGGCCAGCAGAACGTCCTGAAGCCGCTGTTCGACTCCGGCAAGCTCAATCTCGTGCAGAAGCAGGCCATCCCGAACTGGGACAACCAGCAGGGTGGCACGACGTTCGAGCAGATCCTCACCTCCAACGGCGGCAAGGTGGACGGCGTGGCCGCGGCCAACGACGGCCTCGCGGGCGCGATCATCACTGTTCTGCAGAAGAACGGTCTGAACGGCAAGGTCCCGGTCACCGGCCAGGACGCCACCCCGGACGGCCTGCAGGCGATCCTGCGCGGCGACCAGTTCATGACGGTCTACAAGCCGATCAAGCAGGAGGCTGACTCCGCCGCCAAGCTCGCGGCCGCGCTGGCCAAGGGCGACACGGCGGGCGCCGACGCGATCGCGACCCAGACGTCGCAGGACCCGAAGGGCAACCGGACGGTCAAGTCGGTGCTGCTCACCCCGCAGCTGATCACGAAGGACAACGTGAAGGCGGTCGTCGACGACGGCGCGGTCAAGGCGAGCGACATCTGCGTTGCCGCAACCCAGGCCGCCTGCACCCAACTCGGCATCAAGTAGCCCGTCGATCTTTCGCGGATGCGCGGCCGAGACCCGGCCGCGCATCCGCGCACGAGGAGGTGTGATCGTGACGGACCCCATCCTGGAGCTCCGCGGGGTGAACAAGAGCTTCGGCCCGGTGCAGGTGCTGCACGGGGTCGACTTCACGGTGCGGGCAGGCGAGGTCACCGCACTCGTCGGTGACAACGGCGCAGGCAAGTCGACGCTGGTCAAGTGCGTGGCGGGCATCCATCCCATGGATAGCGGCGTAGTGCTGTTCAACGGCGAGCCGGTGGCGATCCACGGTCCGACCGACGCCAGCAGGCTCGGCATCGAGGTCGTGTACCAGGACCTCGCGTTGGCCGACAACCTCGACATCGTCCAGAACATGTTCCTCGGCCGCGAGCGCGGAAAGTCCTGGCTGCTCGACGAGGCCGACATGGAGCAGGCGGCCCGGGACACACTCGCGTCGCTGTCGGTGCGCACGGTGACGTCGGTGCGGATGCCGGTCTCGCGGCTGTCCGGCGGCCAGCGCCAGACGGTGGCGATCGCGAAGGCCGTGCTGTGGGACTCGAAGGTGGTCATGCTCGACGAGCCGACGGCGGCGCTGGGCGTCGCGCAGACCCGCCAGGTGCTCGACCTGGTCAGGCGGCTGGCCGAGCAGGGGCTCGGCGTCGTACTCATCAGCCACAACATGACCGACGTCTTCGAGGTGTCCGACCGCATCGCCACGCTCTACCTCGGCCGCATGGTGGCGCAGGTGCTCACCAAGGAGGTCACCCACAGCCAGGTCGTCGAGCTGATCACCGCAGGTCGCTCGGGCGAGCTCGGCCTGCAGCGTCCGGAAAGCGTGGTCGTGTAGATGACATCCATGGAGAAGACCCCCGGGCCCGACGCCACCGAGAGCGCCCCCGAGAGCGCCACGCCCGGCACAGGCCGGTCGTCGGACTTCGGCATCGACACCACCGCGAAGTCCACGAGCGAGGCGATCCGCGGCTACTTCAGCGGGCTGCGCGGCGGCGAGCTCGGAGCGCTGCCCGCCCTCCTGGGCCTGCTCGCGTTGTTCATCCTGTTCACCGCGCTGGCCAGAGACACCTTCCCGAGCCTGCTGAACCTGGCCAACCTGCTCCAGCAGGGCGCCGGTCAGACCGTCATCGCGATGGGCCTGGTCTTCGTCCTGCTGATCGGTGAGATCGACCTCGCCGCGGGCACGGCGTCCGGCCTGACCGCTGCGGTGATGGCGCTGCACCTGGTGTCCAAGGGCAACCTGCTCGGCGCGATGGGCACAACGGTGTTCATCCTGTTCGCGGTGGTGCTGGCGCTGGCGGTCGCGCTCGCCGTGATCTTGCGGGTCTGGTCGGGCGCGGCGTTGGCCGCGGTGGCGTTGGTGTTGCTGGTGGTCGGTTTCCCGCCGAACCCCTGGCTGGAGATGCTGCTCGCGATCTGCACCGGCGTCGCGATCGGCTGCATCACCGGCTACCTCGTGTCCAAGGTCGGCATGCCGTCGTTTGTCGTGACGTTGGCGCTGTTCATCGCCTGGCAGGGCGTGATACTCCAGCTCATCGGCGATGGCGGCACCCTCGGCTTGCGCGACCCGGTGCTCAACGCCGTGGCTAACGGCAACCTCTCGACCGTCGGCAGCTGGATCCTGTTCATCGTCGCGGCGGGCGGCTACGCGGTGGTGCTGCTCAACCGGCAGATCTCGCGTCGGCGACTCGGTCTCGTCGCCCAGCCGACCGGCCTCGTACTGATCAAGATCGGCGCCGTTGTGGTGCTCGCGGCGATCGCCACCTTCCTGCTCACGGAGAACCGGTCGCCAGGAGCCACGCAGATCTCGGGCGTGCCCTACGTCGTGCCGATCGTGCTGGTGCTGCTGGTCGTGGGCACGTTCGTGCTGGACCGCACCCGGTTCGGCCGCCACATCTACGCGGTCGGTGGCAACCGGGAAGCCGCCCGGCGCGCGGGCATCGACGTGGTCAAGATCCGGGCCGCGGTGTTCGTCATCTCCTCGGCGTTCGCGGCGATCGGTGCGATCATCTACTCGTCGAAGGTCGGATCGGTGTCCCCGTCGGCCGGTGGGGGCAACACGCTCCTGTTCGCCGTCGGTGGCGCGGTGATCGGCGGAACCTCGCTGTTCGGCGGGCGCGGGCGGATCAGCAACGCCGTGATCGGCGGCGCGGTGTTGGCGACGGTGAACAACGGGATGGGTCTGCTGGGTCAGCCCGCCTCGGTGGTGTTCCTCGTCAACGGCATCGTGTTGCTGCTGGCGGCGGGCGTCGACGTGCTCTCACGGCGGCGATCGGCCGACCCGGTACGGTGAGCCGCGCCTGGGGCGCGGACGGCCAAAGCCCCGGGTCGAGCACCGCAGGCGCGCGCCCCGACGAGGTGCGGCGACACAACCGGGCTGCTTTGCTGCGCAGACTGCACGTGGACGGGCCCTGCACGCGGGCCGTTCTGGCCACCGAGCTGGGGCTCAACCGCAGCACGATCAAGGCGGTCGTCGACGGGCTCGCCGAGACCGGCGTCGTCACCGAGGCCGTCCCGGCGCAGCGCACCGGCGCCGGGCGGCCGTCGCTCATGGTGCTGCCGTCTGCGGAGGCGGCGGTGGTGCTGGCCGTCGACGTGCGGGTCGAGCAGGTGGCGATGTCGATGGTCGGCATCGGCGGGCAGGTGCTCGGACGACACAGCTGGAACCTGCACCGGCGCACCCGCACCCCAGGCGAGGTGATCACTCACGTCGCGGAGACGGCGCAGCTGCTCGCCGAGGATCTCGCCGTCACCGCGGCAGGGGCGGGGATCTCGGTGCCCGGCGTCATCCGCCGCGACGACGGCTGGGTGCACGAAGCCCCCAACCTCGGCTGGCGTGACGTGGCTCTTGGCACACGGCTCAGCTCGGTGCTGCGGATGCCGGTCCAGGTCGGCAACGACGCGGAGCTGGGGGCGCTGGCCGAGCACCTGCGCGGGGTCGCCCGCGGGGCCACCGACCTCGTCTACGTCTCGGCGGACATCGGGGTCGGCGGCGGCGTCATCTCCGAAGGACGGCCGCTGCGCGGCGCGCGCGGCTACGTCGGGGAGCTCGGCCACCTCGCCGTCCGCCCCGGCGGGCGCCTCTGCTACTGCGGCTCGCGCGGCTGCTGGGAGACCGAGGTGGGGGAGGCGGCGCTCTGCCGCGCGCTGGGCCTGCCGGAGGGCGCCGCCCGCGGCGTCGTGGTCGCGGAGCTGCGCTCGCTGTCCACCAGGGCCCGGCTGGGCCTGCTCGACGAGTTCGCCGAGTGGCTCGCCACCGGGCTGGTCACCGTGGTCAACATGCTGGCGCCCGAGCTGGTCGTGCTCGGCGACCTGTTCACCGCGCTGCCGCGCCCGGTCGTCGACAGCGTGCGGTCTGTCGTGCACGAGCGCAGCCTGGTCAGCCGGGCCACCGGCGGCACGCGGATCGAGACCAGCTCGCTCGGCCGCGACGCCAAGCTCGTCGGTGCCGCCGAGCTGGCCTTCGAGCCGGTGCTGGGCGCGGTCTGAGGCTCGCGAAACGGCGGCGCGTCCGCCCATCCGGCGGCGGTCGTCAGCGGCCCGGGTTTGCAGCAGGGTGACACCCCTGCGACTGGGTTGGAGCAGTGTCACCCTGCTGCGATGCGGACGTGGTGCCAACTGTGCAGGACGAGGGCCGTACCTCGATCGCCGGTACGGCAGCGGCTCGTGGCGTACTATGACCACGACCCGCGGGAGCCCACGATCCGAGGCTGAGAGGGCGGCAGGACCGGCCGTCGACCGTTCGAACCTGACCCGGTTAGCACCGGCGTAGGGAGGACCCTCTCGTGGCAGGCTTGTCGGCACCGGTGACCCGTCGCACGGTACTGGCCGCGTTGGCAGCAGCGCCCGCGTTCGCGCTGGTGGGTTGCGGCGGAGGCAACGGAGGCGCCGCGCCCGCGGCCACCCCCACGACCATCCGCTTCGCGCTGGACTGGACGCCCAACACCAACCACACCGGGCTGTACGTGGCCCAGCAGCAGGGCTGGTTCCGCGACGCGGGCCTGGACGTGCAGATCCTTCCCTACAACTCGACATCGCCCGACACGCTCGTCTCCTCCGGCGCGGCCGATTTCGGCATCTCGTTCCAGGACTCGTTCACGGTGTCGAAGGCGGCGGGGGCCGACATCAAGTCCGTGCTGGCCGTCCTGCAGCACTGGGGCACCGCGATCGGGGTGCGCGCCGACCGGGCCGACATCCGCTCGCCGCGCGACCTCGACGGCAAGACCTACGGCGGGTTCGGCGCGGCGTACGAGGTGCCCAAGATGCAGGCGGTGATCCGGGCGGCGGGCGGGAAGGGCGACTTCCGCACGGTCGTGCTCGGCACCTCGGCGTACGAGGCGCTCTATGCGGGGCAGGTGGACTTCACCGAGCCGTTCCTGGCGTGGGAGGGCATCGAGGCGCAGCTCCGCAACGAGCCGATGAAGACGTTCGCCTTCACCGACTACGCCTTCCCCGACGCCTACAGCGTGATCGTCATCGCCAACTCGCCGTGGCTCGCCGCGCACGCCGACGCCGCGAAGGCTTTCGTTGGGGCGCTGCAGAGGGGCTACCAGCTCGGTGCGGACGATCCGGCCCATGCGGTGAAGCTGCTGACCGACGCCAACCCGGGGGTGTTCACCGAACCCGAGCTGGTCAGCCGCAGCCAGGACCTGTTGGCCCAGCGCTACCTCAAGGACGGGGCGGGCAAGGTCGGCACCCAGACGGCGGCGACCTGGTCGGGGTTTTCCGGGTTCCTCTTCGACGCGGGTGCGCTCACCGGGCCCGACGGGAAGCCGCTGACCACGCGACCGGACTTCGCCACCTGGTTCACGACATCGGACGGGTGACCGTGTTCGATCGGCCAACTCGGCGTGCCCAGATGCCGGACTCACCTGGGGTGGTGGGGCGGGTGGGGCCCGCGGCGGTCCTGGTGCTGGCGGGGCTCGTGGTCTGGCAGGTCGCGGTCGACGTCTCGGGGGTGCGCCCGCAGGTGCTGCCCTCACCGCTGCGGGTGCTCGAGCAAGGTTGGGCCTACCGCGACGCGCTGTGGACCAACACGGTGCCGACGCTGGAGGTGACGGCCGTCGGCTTCGCGGTGTCGCTCGCCGTGGGCTGGGCGATCGCCGTCGCCGTCGACTTCCTCCCCTGGCTGCGGCGGGCGGTGACGCCGCTGCTCGTGGCGTCCCAGACGCTCCCGATCGTCGCGATCGCCCCGCTGCTGATCATCTGGTTCGGGTTCGGCCTGCTGCCGAAGGTCCTGGTGATCGCGTTGGTGACGTTCTTCCCCATCGCCATCGGCCTCATCGAGGGCTTCGCCGCCACCGACCGGCAGGCCACCAACCTGCTGCGCAGCATGGGCGCGTCCCGGCTCGACCAGTTCCGCTACGTGCGGCTGCCGGGTGCGATGCCCTCGTTCTTCACCGCACTGCGGATCGGCATCACCTACGCCGTCACCGGTGCGATCTTCGCTGAGTACGTCGGCGCAACCGCGGGCCTCGGGATCTTCATGCAGGTGCAGAAGAACTCGTTCCGCACCGACCTGGTGCTGGCCGCGGTGGTCGTGACGGCCGCCGTGTCGGTGGCGCTGTTCGGCCTGACCTTCGTTGTGCAGCGGATGGTGGCGCCATGGAGCAGGGCGGGGTTCGCGCGGTGAAGCTCGTCATCGACGAGGTGTCGAAGGCCTACCCGGGGCTCCCGGTCCTCGACGGCGTCGCGTTCGACGTCGCGCCAGGGGAGTTCGTCTCGGTGATCGGCCCGAGCGGGTGCGGCAAGTCCACCTTGTTCGACATCATCGCCGGGCTGGTGCGGCCCGACGCGGGCCGGGTGCTCGTCGACGGCGCGGACGCGACGGGGCAGGTCGAGCACGTGGCGTACATGCCGCAGCGGGACCTGCTGTTCCCGTGGCGCAACGTGTTGGACAACACGTCGCTGGGTCTGGAGGTGGCCGGTGTGCGGCGGCGGGTCGCCCGCGAGCGGGCCCGGGCGCTGTTCGGCCCCTTCGGGCTGGCCGGGTTCGAGGAGGCGCGTCCCGACGAGCTGTCGGGCGGCATGCGGCAGCGCGCGGCCCTGCTGCGCACGGTGGTGCAGGAGCGGCCGCTGCTGCTGCTGGACGAGCCGTTCGGGGCGTTGGACTCGCTGACCCGCTCGGACACGCAGGCCTGGCTGGCCGACGTGTGGGCACGCTACGGGTGGACGGTGCTGCTCGTCACCCACGACATCCGGGAGGCGGTGTACCTGTCCGACCGGGTCGTTGTGCTCACGCCGCGCCCCGCGACGGTGCGCGCGCAGGTGGGCATCGACCTGCCGCGCCCCAGGGCCACCGGGGTCGCACTGACGGCGGCCGAGGAACAGGTGCACGCGGCGCTCACCGCGTAGCCCCAACCTGACCTGACCCGACCCGACCTGACCTGACCTGACCAGGGCCCCGTCAGTCGCCGCTGTCGGCCTTGGCCTAGGTCGTGTCGCCCGAGTCGCTGTGCGTGGTCGAGGTCTTCTCCGCCGACGTGGTCTTCTCCGCGCTGGTGGTGGTCTCGACCGTCGTGGTCGTCTCGATCACGGAGGTCGGCTTGGTGATGGTGGGCGGCGGGGTGGTGGTGGTCGTCGGGGGGGTCTCGTGGGTCGTGGTCGTCACCGGTGAGGTCGTGGGATCGGTCGTGACGGCGTCGGTGGTGGTGGTGATCGGCAGAGTGGTGGTCGTGGCGGGTGGGGTGGTCGACGTCGAGCTCGGGGGAGTGGTGCCGCTCGTGGTCGGGGTCGTCCTCGGGGTCGGTTGGTCGTCGTTGTGGTGGTCGACGGGGTGGACTTGCCGCCGCCTGCTGCCGGGGCGGATCCGCCTGCGACGGTGCCCGCCGTGCCGCCGGTCCCCCCGGACGAACCCGACGACCCGGAGGACCCCGACGACCCGGAGGACCCCGACGACCCGGAGGACCCCGACGACCCGGAGGACCCCGACGATGACGCGACGTAGCGCGCCGCCCCTTGGCTCGACTCGGATCCGCTCGAGCCCCCGGCCAAGCTGCCAGGGCCGGGGTCGAGCAGCGAGGTGAGCGCGACAGACCGCAGCCGCACCGTCGGGTCCGTGCGCGGGGCGACGGCGGTGGTGGTTGTGGTGGGCGGCGGGCTGAGGTAGGGATCCTCATCCAGCGGGGCGGCGCCGACGTCGACGGGGCTGGTGTTGTCGTTCTGGGCGTAGATCGTGGGCCGGGCGGCCTCCGCAGGCGAGGTGGGCTGGGCGGCGACGATGACGGCCACGGCGACGCAGGCCGCACACGCGGCGACCGGGGCGGCCCGCTTCGACCACCGCATGAGCACGGCGCGGCGCATCATCGCGGCCGGGGATGGCGCGGTGAAATCCTCGGGGAGCCGGGCTGCGGTGTCGGCGAGCGCCTCCGCGGTCCAGTCGAAGCGCAGGTCGAGATCGTCGGCGTAGTCGGAGTCGCCCTCCTCGGGCGCCTCGCCGTCCGCGTCCTCGCCGCCCGTGTGCAGTTCGTCGTGGAAGTCGTCGTCGGCCCAGTCGAGCGTCTCGGCCAGCGTGGTGAACCCGTCGTCGAGCAGCAGCTCGATGTGCTCGGCCGATGACCCGCTCAGTGCGGCCAGCTCGTTCACCGACACGTCGCCCATGTAGTGCAGCACGAGCGCTCTGCGTTGGACGGGCGGCAACAGCTGCAGGGCGGCGACGACGACGGCGTCCTCCGTGACCTCCCCGGAGGGCTTCTCGACCGCTTTGGCGGGCACGTTCCCCGAGGCCGCTCGCTCGGCGGCGACGAGGACAGCGCTCCAGCGTGTCCGCGCGAGCGGGTTGGGCGTGAGTCGCAGCGTCGGCCAGGTGCGCCACGCTTTGGCCAGTGTGATTTCTGTGGCGGTCCTGGCGAGGCCCCGGTCGCCGGTGATGGCCAAGAGCTGCGCCACCAGCTCCGGGTAGGCCGAGCCGTAGAACGTCGAAAACTCGTTGCTTAGACCGCGGCCCGACCGCACCAGGACCCCCTCGTGGATGCATACGGCGACATGCCCCTGGGTTGTTCGGCCGCGGTGGGCAATCCGTTACCCACTCGCCCGATGAACTAGGAGCGCCCGGCAATTGACGGTTGGCCGCGCATGATCGGCGAAAGTGGTGCCGCAAGGGCACTGGTGCACCTCCGGCAGTGCAGGCGATCACCGGCTCAACAGACGTGACGAGCCCCCCGCGATCACGCCACGACCGTCCCCGCCGGCCACGTCCGCCACGTCGGGTCGCGGTCAGCCCACTGCGCACCCCGCAAGCGCACCCAGCACGCCGCGCACGGGGTCACCCCGCGGGGTGTGCGCAGTCGGTGTCCACGGGGGGCGCGACATCCCATGGGTGCGCAGTCGGTGGCCACGGCGCGCGACACCCCGCGGGGTGCGCAGTCGGTGTCCACGGGGTCCGACCGCACCCGGCGGGACCTGACCCTCCCCCCGCCTGCCCGGGCTGATCGCCGCCAACCAGGGCCACTTCGCAGACCGCGCATGCACGTCGCAGGGTCCACAGACCCTGCGAAGCGACAGCGGACCCTGCGAAGACCCTGTCCCGCCACGCCACGTGCCTCGTCTGCCGGGCGCTGTGAAGGAAACGGTCCGTTTCGTCCCCTTCGAGGCGGCCCCCGGGCCATGGGATCTCTAAGAGCGCTGGACCCTCCGAGGGCGATCGGTGACAGGCAGTGTGAGCGTGCCAGCCCCAACGTGGTGGGTGACCGGGACGAGCCCGGTGGCCTCCGCGGGGGGCTCGCCGGTGCCGTTGTTGCGCTGGAACCGGGGATAGGCGCCGCCCGCGACCAACAGGCACAGCCGGTGGCCCGCCGCGATGCGGTGGAAGCAGGGATCGAGCGTGATGTCGACCGGTCCGGTGGCCGGGTCCCGCCGCAGCATGCCGTCGGCCACGTTGCGGGACCGACCGTCGGGCGCGACGTCGCACAGGCGCACGAAGACGTCGGCGTGTGACGGCTCCGCGGTGTGCTCGAGCGAGACGACGGGCGTGCCCGCGACGACCACGTCGGCGGCCAACGGGGGCGTGGTGAACCCGACGACGTCGGAACGGGCGGCGAGGCCGCGGTTGTCGCGGACGCCCGCGTCCGGGGTGAGCAGCCGTCCGCCCACCGAAGGGGTGGGGTCGGCCGGGTCGTACCGGAACTGCGCGTGCGGCGAGTCGGGCGCGGGATCCTGGTCGACGAGGCGGCCCGCTGACCCCAGCCACCAGGTCTGCGCTGTGGCGGGCGGCGGCCATTCGGGCAGCTCCCGCCACAGCTCCGCGCCGGTGAGGTAGACCCGAACCGGGGCGCGTCTCGCCCGTCCGGTCGCGCCCGCGAGGTGCTCGTCGAGCCAGGAGAGCGTCTCGCGCGCCACGATCCGGGCTCCGCGGACGCCCAGGCCGACGTGCGTCCAGGGGCCGATGGTCAGCGCGACGTCGACGCCGCGGGCGTGCAGCGCCGAGTACTGGGTGAGCGTCTGGTCCACGAACAGGTCCTGCCAGCCGCCGACGAGCAGGGTGGGCACCGTCGCGCGCTCGAGCGCGAGCGGGGCGCGTTTGGCGTCCCAGAACGGGTCGGCGAGGTCGGGGTGGGCCACCCACGGCCGAAACCACGGCGCCCGCCCCCCGAGAAGCTCGTCGACGGCGTCGGCGAGCGGCAGCCCCGCGAAACCCGGTGCGAGCCGCCGGTTGGCGGTGATGCCGCCCACGAGCGTCGGAATCGGCCCCGCTTCCTGGCGCAGGATCAGGTCGCTCCAGCTCAGGAAACCGTGCAGGGAGAAGGCACCCGCCCCGTAGACCGAGTAGGCGAAGTCGTGCGGCCCGACCAGCACCACCGCCGCGCGCAGCTCGGGAGGCGGATCGGCCATCAGCGTCCACTGTGCCCAGCCGAGGTAGGAGGCGCCGTAGGTGGCGAGGCGCCCGTCGAACCACGGCTGCTCGCGCAGCCACGCGACGGTGTCATGCCCGTCGCGCTCCTCGTTGACCATCGGGTCGAACACACCACCGGAGCCGAACGTGCCGCGGACGCTCTGCACGAGCACGTGGTAACCGCGGCCAGCGAACGTCCGGGACGTGAGCGCCTCGAGGGGCGATCTCCGGCCGTAGGGGGTGCGGACCAGCACCGTGCCGAGGGGGTGCTCGGTCGTCGGCAGGTGGTGCTCGGCGAGCAACACAGCGCCGTCACGCATGGGGACCCGTTCTTCGCGGCTGGTGAACGCCGTGCGGGCGGGCGGAAGGCCGAGCAGGCGGGTGGCGATCCGGTCGATGATCACGCTTCCGACGGTACAGTCAGTCTTGACCGTCACGACAGGAGCGCGATGATGGATGGTGCAGGCGAGCTCGTCGAGAAGACCGCCCGGCAGGTCGTCGAGTCCCACGATCCGACCACCACACCGCTCACCGCGTTCCTCGGCGCGGTGTACGACGCGGGCCTGGCCTGGGTGCACTTCCCGGTCGGGCTGGGCGGCCTCGGCCTCTCCCGCGGCCTGCAGGCGCACGCCGACGAGGTCCTGCAGGGCGCGGGGGGCCCCAACCCGTTCTCGCTCAACCCCATCGGGCACGGCATGGCCGCGGCGACCGTGTTGGAGCACGGCTCGCCGGATCTCGCGAGGCAGCTGCTGCGCCCGATGGCCACCACCGAGCACATCTGGTGTCAGCTCTTCAGCGAGCCGGGCGCGGGCTCCGACCTGGCCGGACTCGCGACCTCGGCGGTGCAGGACGGCGACGAGTGGGTGGTCGAGGGCCAGAAGGTCTGGACGAGCCTCGCGCACGTCGCCCGCTATGCGTTGCTGCTCGCCCGCACCGATCCCGACCAGCCCAAGCACAAGGGCCTCACCTACTTCGTGCTCGACATGCACGCGCCGGGCGTGGAGACGCGCCCGCTGCGGCAGATGACCGGGCAGGCCGAGTTCAACGAGGTGTACCTCACCGGCGCACGCATCCCCGACTCCCACCGGCTCGGCGCCGTGGGCAACGGGTGGCGCGTCGCGATGACCACGCTGATGAACGAACGCTCCGCCATCGGCGGCTCGTCGTCGGTGCGCGGGGCGGGCGCGATCGCGGACGCGGTGGACCTGTGGGCGCGCTACCCCGGGCGCCACACTCCGGTGCTGCGCGACCGGCTCGCGGCGCTGTGGACCCGCGCGGAGGCCCAGCGCCTGACCGACCAGCGGGCTCGCGCCGCAGCGGGCTCGGGGTCGCCGGGCCCCGAGGGGGCGATCGCCAAGGTCGTCTCCGCCGAGCTCAACCAGCAGGTGTACGAGTTCTGCATGGACCTGCTCGGCGAGCAGGCCACCCTCTACGGCTCCTACGCGGCGTGTGACATCCCCCGGGGAGAGGACTACCGCGGGCCGGTCCAGCAGCGGTTCCTGCGCGCCAGGGCCAACTCCATCGAGGGTGGCACCTCCGAGGTGCTCCGCAACATCCTCGGCGAGCGGATCCTCGGGCTGCCCGGGGACCTGCGCGCCGACGCGGGCAAGCCGTGGAAGGACGTGCCGCGTGGCTGAGTTCGTGTTCACCGCGGAGCAGAACGACCTGCGGAAGGCGGTGCGGGAGTTCCTGGCCAAGGCCTGTGACGAGGCGGCGGTGCGCCACGCGATGGACGCGGGCTACGACCGGGGCCTCTGGGCGCGCCTCGGCGGTGAGCTGGGCGTGCTCGGACTGGCCGTGCCCGAGGATCTCGGCGGCGCGGGCGGCACGGTCGTCGACCAGGCCATCGTCGCGGAGGAGTGCGGCGCCGCGCTCCTCCCAGGCCCGATGTTGGGCACGGTCGGCCTCGCCGTGCCCGCGCTGGCCGCGCTCGGCGAGGACGTCAGCGCGTTCGTCGAGGGACGGCAGACGGCCGCGCTCGTCGAAGGACCCGTACAGGTGGTCGGCGACGCCGTGACGGGCGAGGTCGCCCAGGTCGTCGACGGCGAGGCCGACGTTCTCGTGGTTGCGACCCAGGCGGACGGCGCCACGGCCATGCTGCTCGTCGAAGGCGGCACCCGCACCGTGTTGTCCACGCTGGACCCGACGCGGCGCCAGGCACGCGTGCGGTTCGACGCGACGCCCGCCCGTCTGCTCGCCACGGGCGCCGACGCCGAGCGGGCGTTGGCGGCGGCGCGGCGCACCGCGGGGGCCCTGCTCGCGGCTGAGCAGGTCGGGGGTGCGCAGCGGCTGCTCACCATGACCGTCGCCCACGCGGGCACGCGCCTCCAGTTCGGCCGCCCCATCGGCTCGTTCCAGGCCGTGAAGCACCGGTGCGCCGACATGCTGGTGCGGGTCGAGCACGCCCGGTCTGCCGCGTACCACGCCGCGTGGGCGTTGGCCGAGGGCTCCGACGACCCCGATCTCGCCGTGGCCGTCGCGCAGGCCGTCTGTTCGGACGCCTACCGGGAGGTCGCGCTCGACGCCGTCCAGATGCACGGCGGCATCGGGTTCACCTGGGAGCACCCGACCCACCTCTACGTCAAGCGGGCGGTCACCGACGCCGCGTTGCTCGGGAGCGCCGAGTGGCACCGCGAGCGCATCGCGCAGCTCGTCCTGGACAGCGCGAGCCCGCGGCCGGGAGGGGTGCAGGTCGCCACAGGCTGACGCTCGTCGGACGAACTCGCATCACAGCGCCCCGGGTGTGCTGATGCGCTGCCACTTCGACCTTGCAGACTTCCTGACGTCGTCGCAGAGGGTCGACCTCAATGCCGGTTGCTTAAGGTGGGACCTCCGGCAGCTGATGGTTGCCCGGACCTGTCAGCACCTGAGCTGTGATGATCGCTGACTGAAGGGTGCGCCTGCGAAGTGCGCACAGTGAGCGGGCACCGTAGGGACCGCCTGCTCGACCCGGTCGCCACGGTGATCGCCGCATGTGGTGCCAAGAGTGCAGCGGTGCGCCGCCGACACCATTCTCGACGATCATGGCCCGGCTGCGGGCCTCCCGGCGGACGGTGATCGCCAAAATTGTGACATAACGGCCATATGTGGCGCTCATGTCACACAACCGGCGATCAACGCTCGGCAGCCACCGTCAGAAACGCAGCCACCACGACAACCCCGCTACGACCGGCCCAAGATCAAGACCAGCCGCCGCGCCGCTCCTGGCCTCAAGAGTGTCCGGCAAATGAGGGCTCCGCGAGCCCGGGGCGCCGCGGTGCCTGCAGCGTAAGGCGCCCCACGTTCTCGTGCCGGGGCACTCGGATGCGGAGGCAACGCCGCGATGCGGGTGCCTGGGCATCGCGGGCCGGGGCCCCTCACTTGCCGGGCGCTGTGAAGGAAACGGTCCGTTTCGTCCCCTTCGAGGCGGCCCACCGGGCCATGAGATCTCTAAGTAACCGGCGACCTTCTGCGACGACCCCACAGGGTCTGCGAACTCGGGCCGGTCCCCGCCACCACAGGCCCGCAGCGCCCGACCGTCGTCTCGTCGTCTGAGACGCGGCTGACATCCGCGCGCACGCCTGCCATCAAGATCGTCTTAGAGCGCCCGGCACATGAGGCACGTGGCGTGGCGTGACAGGGTCCTCGCAGGGTCCGCTGTCGCTTCGCAGGGTCTGTGGACCCTGCGACGTGCGTGCGCGGTCTGCGAAGTGGCTCGGGTGGGGTGGAGCTGACGTTTTCGGGCGGTGGGTGGTCGCAGCCCCGCGCCGAGATCGCGCCGCGCTGGGGTGGGCTGGGCAGGGTGGCGGTGTGCGGATGGCGCCGATCAGGCCGATCAGGCGGGGGCGAGGTCAGCTCTCCCGGGGGTGAGGTCGCGCCCGGACGAGACCCCGTCCGGCGCCCGGCCCGGCCGACTGCGGCCGACTGCGCACGCCGCGGCGTGACGTCGCACCCCGACCCGACTGCGCACCGAGGCTGGTCACCCCATGGGTTGAGCCCGTGATCGCCAGCAGTGGTGCCACTGGTACACCAGCGCCCCTGTGGCACCACTCTCGCCGATCATGCGAGCCAACCGTCAACTGCCGGACCCTCTTAAACTCAAGTGAAGTGGCATTGAGTTCGGCCGTCCGCGAGGACACCGAAAGTTCTGCGAACTCGGGTCGGGCGTAACTCCTGGCGGATTTCCGACGAAGGAGGGACATGACCATCATGTCTCCCCACCCCCCTGCGGGCCGGGGCAGCGTCCTCGCGGAGAGCCGTCTGGCCGGGCGCGTCATCGGGCTCGTCTTCGCCGTCGTCGTCGTCGCCTTCCTGCTCGGGCTGTTCCTGCTCTGAGCGCCCCCTGCTCTTGGTGGCGCTGCTCTTGGTGGCGCTGCTCTTGGTGGCGCTGCTCTTGGTGGCGCTGCTCCTTGCGGGGCGGAGCGTAGGAATGGCGGGTGACCGCCACGCCCGCCGTCCGGATTCCACCTGGGCAGCTCGTCGCGCTCGGCGGCCTCTCCGCGCTCGGGCCGCTTTCGATCGACCTCTACCTGCCCGCACTGCCCGCGCTGACGGCCGACCTGCGGGCGAGCGAAGCCGCGGGCCAGCTGTCTCTTTCGCTCTGCATGGTCGGCCTCGCGCTGGGCCAGCTGTTCGTCGGTCCGCTCACCGACCGGGTGGGCCGTCGGGTTCCGCTCCTCGCGGGGGTCGCTCTCTTCACCGTCACCGCGGGTCTGTGCGCCCTGGCCCCGTCCATCGCGCTGTTGCTCGTGCTGCGACTCCTCGGCGGACTCGCGGGCGGCGCGGGCATCGTGATCGCCAGGGCGATGGTCCGCGACCTCTACGAAGGCACTTCGTTGGCTCGCGTGTTCGCGCTGATCACCCTCGTTCTTGGGGTGGCGCCGATCGTCGCACCGCTGCTCGGCGGCCTGCTCCTCACCTTCACGTCGTGGCGCGGCGTGTTCGCGCTGCTCGCCGGGCTCGGGATCCTGCTGCTCGCCGCGGCGGCAACCCTGGGCGAGACGCTGCAGGCCGACCGCCGCCACTCAGGCGGGCTGCGGTCGACGGTCCGCGGGGTGCGCACCGTGGTGCGCGACCGCACGTTCCTGCTCCCGGCGCTCGTCGGCACCATCGGGGTGTGTGGCATGTTCGTCTACATCGCCATGGCGAGCTTCGTGCTCCAGGGCGCCTACGGTCTGTCCGCGCAGCAGTTCTCGTTCGTCTTCGGGGCGAACGCGGTCGCGATCCTGATGGTCGGACGGCTGTCGGCGGCTCTGGTCGGACGGGTCGGCGCGGTCGCCCTGCTCACGGCGGGGGTGGTCGTCGCGCTGGCGGCCGCGGCGGCGATGCTCGTCGCCGTCCTCGTCTCCAGCTCGGTCTGGGCGTTGCTCGTTCCGCTGTTCGTGCTCGTCGGCTGCACGGGGGTGCTCCTCCCGAACGCCACCGCGCTGGCGCTCGACGGCCAGGGCAGGTCGGCGGGCACCGCGTCGGCCGTGTTCGGCCTCCTGCAGTTCGCGATCGCCGCGGTCGTGCCGCCGCTCGCGTCGTTGGGCGGGGTGACGGCGTTCGTGATGGCGGTGACGATCCTCGGTACCGCCGCCGTCACCGCGCTCGTCCGTTTCGGGCTGGGTCCGCGCCCAGCAGGGCGAGCCGTTTTCGGAGGTGCGTGAGCTGGGCGTCGTCCTGCGGGATCGCGAGGGCGGCCGCGTAGGCGCCCCTGGCCTCCGCGACCCGGTCCAGGCGGGCGAGCAGTTCGGCGCGCGCGGCGTGCCACAGCGGATAGCCCGCGAGCTCGTCCACGGCGTCGACGGCCGCGAGCCCCTCCGCCGGTCCGCGGAGCTCGCCGACGGCAACCGCCCGGTTGAGCCGGGCCACCGGAGTGTCGGCCACCGTGAGCAGCACGTCATACCAGGACAGCACGGCGGCCCAGTCGGTGTCGGCCCACGTCGGGGCGAGTGCGTGGCAGGCGGCGATCGCGGCTTGGACGACGAAGGGATCAGGCCGGTCGGGGGTGCGGCGCAGGCCCTCGCCGACGAGGAGGACGCCCTCCGCGATCAGGTCGCGTCGCCACCGACCACGGTCCTGGTCGGCGAGCAGGACGGCGGCGCCTTCGGGGGTGTGGCGGGCGGCGCGGCGCGAGTCCTGCAGGAGCTCGAGTGCCAGCAGGCCCAGCACCGAAGGCTCGCCGGGCATCAGCTCGCGCAGGAGGCGAGTCAGCCGCACCGCTTCGTCGACGAGCGCGGGCCGCGGCGCCCCCGTCGGCGCGTATCCGGTGGTGAACAGCAGGTAGGCGGTGGTGAGCACACCGCGCAGTCGGTCGGGAAGCTCGTGGTCGGCGGGCACGGTGTACGGGATCGCGGCCTTGGTGATCTTCTGGCGGGCCCGGGTGAGGCGCTTGGCCATCGTCGCTTCCGGTACGAGCAGCGCCGCGCCGACCTCTGCCACCGAGAGGCCACAGAGCGTCCGCAGCGCCAGCGCCACCTGCGTCTCGACGGCCAATGCCGGGTGGCAGCAGGTGAACACGAGCCGCAGCATGTCGTCGCGCGCCACCTCGCTGGACACCGTCTCGGGGGGCGGGGGGTCGCCGGGCTCGATCATCGCCTCCGCCTCCTTCCCGGCGCGGGCCGCCTCGCGGCGGAGGACGTCGATTGCGCGCCTGCGGGCCGTCAGCGTCAGCCAGGCGCGTGGCTCGTCGGGCACGCCGTCGCGCGGCCAGGTCTCCAGCGCGCGCACCGTGGCGTCCTGCACGGCGTCCTCGGCGAGGGGGAGGTCACCCGTCAGCCGGACGAGGGTGGCCAGCACGCGCCTGCCCTCGTCGCGCACGAGGCGGACGAGGGCGGCGCGTGGATCCTGGTCCGCTTCGATCACCCGCCGAATTCGATGATGGGTCGCACCTCGACCGCGCCGTCCCACGCGCCCGGGATGGTGGCGGCGATCTTGATGGCCTCGTCGAGGTCGGCGCACGCCAGCAGGTAGAAGCCGGTCAGCGCCTCCTTCGTCTCGGCGTAGGGCCCGTCGGTGGTGACCACGTCGCCGCCCTTCCCGCCCTGCACGCGGACGGTCGTGGCGGTGCTCGTCTGGTAGAGCGCGGCGCCGCCCCGGATGACGGCGGCGGCCGCCTCGCCGAACTCGGCGTACTCCTTCGTCTCGAGCGCGTACTCGGGGAGCGTCCAGTCGACGTCCTTGCTGTAGATCATGGCGGCGTAGGTGGGCATGGGGATGCTCCTCTCGGGGTGGACGCCGGGCACGGCGTCACTCTGGGAACGAACGGCGGGCCCGGAAAAGGACACCGCATTAGCATCTCGCTCGTGACCTCATCCGCCCACACCGTCCTTGCCGACGCGGACGGCACGTCCTACGCGTCGCTGCGCCGCCGTCCCGTCGACCGCGCAGAGCGCTACGCGCTGGGCAAGCGGCTGCGCCAGCGGGTGCCGCGTAAGGCGCTGGGGGACTGGGCGCCGCCCGCGGGGCGCCCTGACCCGGTGCAGCAGATCATGGAGTCCCACGAAGGCCGGGTGGGACGGCTGGTGCCGGTGCGGGTCGGTCGGATGGTCAGCTCGCCATACGGGTTCCTGCGCGGCACCGCCGTGGTGATGGCCGAGGACGTGGCCCACCTGCCCGCCACTGGCATCACCCCGGTCATCTGCGGCGACGCGCACCTGGGCAACTTCGGCTTCTACGCCTCACCCGAGCGGGACCTGGTGATCGACCTCAACGACTTCGACGAGGCCCACCCCGGCGGCTGGGAGTGGGATCTGCGGAGGCTTCAGGCCAGTATCTGGGTGGCGGGGCGCGGCAACGGCATGCGCGAGGACCAGTGCGCGGACGCCGTGCGGACCTGCGTGGGCGCCTACCGCGAGGAGGTCCGGTTCCTGGCCGACCAACCGCTGATGTCCCGGTCGTTCGGCCGCCTCGACGTCGACCGGCTCGCCGACGAGAGCTCCAAGCCGCTGCGCGAGGAGATCGTCCGGGCGGCGCGCCGGGCCCGGCACCGCACGAGTGACCGCGCGCTGCCGCGCTTCACAGCGGAGGTGCAAGGGCGGCGCCGGATCGTCGAGGAGCCCCCGTTGATCACCAGCGTGTCCGACGGCGAGGCCGCGATGATCGGCGAGGCGCTCGACGAGTACCTCCTCACCCTCGCGCCGCACTGGCGGCGGATGCTGGGCGGCTACACGATCGTCGACGTCGCGCACAAGGTCGTCGGCGTCGGCAGCGTCGGGCTGCGCGCCTACGTTGTGCTCCTTGAGGGCTCCTCGGCGGACGACGTGGTGTTCCTGCAGCTCAAGCAGGCCCGCCGGTCCGTGCTGGCGCGCTACGTGCACGGCGAGTCGGCGTGGCACGCCCACCAGGGCCAGCGGGTGGTGGAGTACCAGCAAGCGCTGCAGACGGTGAGCGACCCGCTCCTGGGCTGGACGGGCTTCGACGGGCGCCAGTACTACGTGCGCCAGTTCCGCAACATGAAGGGCAGCGTGGAGCTGTCCGGCATCGACGCCGACGCGCTCGTCGACTACGCGGGCGTGGTCGGACACCTGCTGGCCAAGGGCCACGCCCGCACCAGCGGCGCGTCGATGGTCGCGGGGTACGTCGGCGGTTCACCGAAGCTGGACGAGGCGATGGTCGGCTTCGCGCGCGCCTACGCCGACCAGACCGAGGCCGACCACTCGGCGCTCGTCCGGGCCGTCGACCGGGGGCTCCTGCCCGTCGAACGAGGGGTGTAGACGCATCTCGACGTCCCGCGCGCGGTCGGCGCAGGTCGGACCCGTGCGCGGCAAAGGCGGCGGGGGCAACGTTATCCGCGCACGGGTTCAGCGTTGTCCGCGCGCGGGTTCCGGGACGCGGGCTCCGGCTCGGGCCGGGGCGCACCGAGGTCGACGGCGAACCCGACCACGGCCTGGTCCATGCGGCGCAGCAGCCGCGCGGCGACCAGCAGTTGGCCGCGCTTGCGGGGATCGGTGCAGCGGGCCGCGGCCACCTCGGCCGTGTTCACCTCGTTCTCGGCCGAGACCACCTCGGGGCCGTCGGCGTGCAGCAGGAGCGCGCGGAGGCCGTCGACGTTGGTGCGGATGCGCGTGACGGCGGGGGTGAGCGTGTCGGCCCACTCCGGCGCACGGGCGGAGTCGGCGAGGCGGGCCAGCAGGCGCGCGTAGTGGTCGACGCTCGTGAACACCCGGAGCGCCCTGGCGTAGCTGGAGCGGCCACGACGGCTCGGCAGGGAGCTGTCCAGCGGGCGGGCGCGCAGCCGCAGCACGACGAGCGCGGCGTCCATGTTGCGGGCGAGATCGACCGGCGCGACGGCGACGGGCTTGCCGAGCAGCCGGTCGACCGCCGCGTCCAGTACGGCGTGCACGGCGTCGACCATCGCGTCGAGCGCTGTGCCAAATGCCGCGCGCGTGCCCGTCGGCAGCACCAGAAAGCCCGCGAGCATGCCCAGCGCCGCGCCGATCGCGGTCTCCTCGACCCGCAGCACCAGTGTCTCGATGCTGAACTGCCCGATCAGTCCGTACAACAGCGCCAGCACCGCGGTGATCCAGAACGCCATCAGCGCAGGCGACACCCGCACCAGGTAGATCGCAAGGAACAGGCAGACGATCAGCAGCACCAGCGTGGGCACCACGGCCCCGTTGACGACGAAGGCCAACGCCATCCCCGCCAGGACGCCGCCGATGGTGCCGAGCACCCGGTCGCGGCCCCTGGTCAGGACATCGCCGCGGCTCGTGGTGCCCGCGAAGACCACGAACGCGGCGATCACCGCCCAGTACCAGCGGGCGGGGGACAACAGTTCCCCGCAGATGATGGCGAGGCTCGTGGCTACGCCGACCTGCACGGCTTGCCGGGTGGCGAGCGCCAGGCCCGGACGGGTCGGCGGTGGTGTCACTTGCCCGGGCTCGGTCTGGCCGTCCGCGCCCTCCCTGGCTGCGGGCCTGCTGTCTTCCGCCGGGCTGTTTTCGGGCGGCTCGGCCTCTGCCGTGTCGGCGCCTGCCGTGTCGGCGCCTGGTGCGTCGGTCTCGCGCGGGTCTTCGCCGGGCGCCTCGTCCGCGGGCGTCGTCGGGTCGTGCTTGCGGCCCTCCGCGAGCGCGTTGGCCAGGCGTGACACCGCGAACGCGACGCGCTGCCCGTCGTCGCCGAGCCCGTCGACCTTGGCGACCAACGGCTCGACAGCGTGCTGGGCCGCGTCGAGCAGGGCGGGCGCCCGCGTCAGCCAGCCACCGGTGGCTGTGGCCGCGCCGAGGCACCGCAGGCCCGCCAGCAGTGGCCTGCGCAGCTCGTCGGCGGGTCGTCCACCGCTGACGACGAGGTGGCGGGCTGTGTCGGCGAGGCGCTCGGCGGCCAGCTCCGCGTCGAGGATGTAGACCTCCAGGTCGCCTTTCTCCTCCTGGCGCTCCAACTCATCGGCGATCAGCAGCGCGGACTCGTTGAGCCGCACCCGTCGCCTGCCGACGTCGCGGCGGGCGTGCTCGCGGTCGTCGTCATCGGCGTCGAGCAGCTCGGCCACGGCGAAGCTGAGGGCGTGGACACGGGCGCGGAACGCCCGCACCAGGCGAGCCAGCGTGTTCTGCGGCTTCTCGACGAGCAGGAAGCCGCGCACGAGCAGCGCGGAGCCGATGCCGATAGCCGCCGCGACGACCAACCACGGCAGACCCGAGATCTGGGTGTTCAGGAACTGGGAGAAGAAGTAACTCATCACGGCGGCCATGCCGACGGAGAAGCCGCGGGGACCGAAGCGCCGGACCCACACCCCGCCCATCATGATCAGGACGAACACGGTGTCCGCGATCACCCGGTACGGGGCGAGCAAGGTGCCGAGCGAGACCGCGCCCACTGCGGGGATCAGCATCAGCGCCGTGGTGGCCCGCAACCTGGCGAGCACGGCCTCGTTCACCGCGATGTTGCCGATCATGGCCAGCACCGCCGCCATGATCACCACGGTCACCGGCTCACCGGTGAGCCGCTGCAGCACTGCGGCCAGCCCGACGGCCAGAACGATCGACACCAGCGCGCCGGTGGCCAGCCGCAGCCGCACGAGCCCGGGATCGACTCCGGTGGCGGCGGTGCGCAGCTCTGCCCACCGGGCCCGCCACAGTGCCCTCCACCGTGCCCGCCGATCCTCTCGCCGTGCCACGGCGAGAGTCTTTCACGGCGGTCCAGGTGTCAGGCCGGGCGCGCGGAACCCTCCGCGCGGGTGAAGCCGGTGCCGCGGTGGCGCGACGCGAGCGGGGACGCGATGTCCTCAAGCGACTTGCCCTCCGCGTCGACCGCAAGGTAGAACGCCACCACGCCGCCGACGATCATGATGACGGCGCCGAGCAGGTAGCCGAAGAACAGCTTGATCGGCTGCGAGCCGTCGCCGATGAGCGCGCCGTAGATCGCCGGGGCGATCGCGCCGAAGCACTGGGCGATGGCGAAGAACACCGCGATGGCCTTCGACCGCACCTCCAGCGGGAAGATCTCGCTGACCGTCAGGTAGGCGGCGCTGGCCCCGGCCGAAGCGAAGTAGAAGATGACGCACCAGGCGATCGTCTGCGTGATGGCGTTGAGCACGCCCGCGTTGAACAAGAACGCCGTGATCGCCAGCAGGAGGCCGGAAAGCACGTAGGTGCCCGCGATCATCTTCCTGCGGCCCAGGGTGTCGAAGAGATGCCCGATCGTGAGCGGCCCCGCAAGGTTGCCGACCGCGAAGGCGATGAGGAACACGGGGGCGGCCGTCGACGCGATGCCGTAGAACTTGGCCAACACCAGGGTGTAGGTGAAGAAGATGGCGTTGTAGAGGAAAGACTGGGTGATCATCAGCGTGGCCCCGAGCACGGCTCGGGACGGGTACTCGCGGAAGAGCACCCTGACGAGCGCCAGGTAGCCGATGTCCGTTGTGGGCTGGAGCTCGAGCATCTTGCTCTCGTCGACCTTCGGCAGGCTGACGCCGGACCCCTCGACCTCGCGCTCGATGAACGCGATCGACTCCTCGGCCGCGCTCTCACGGCCGTTCATCACCTGCCAGCGGGGGCTCTCGGGCAGGTGGCGGCGCACGAACAGGATGACCAACCCGAGCACCGGGCCGAGCAGGAAGGCCAACCGCCAGCCGACGGAGAGGCTCAGCACGTTGAGGAAGATCAGGCTGCCGAGCGTGCCGAGAATGGCGCCCGCCCAGTAGGTGCCGTTCACCATGATGTCGACGCGGCCCCGGAAGCGCGACGGGATGAGCTCGTCGATGGCCGAGTTGATCGCTGCGTACTCGCCGCCGATGCCCATGCCCGCGATGAACCGGGTGACGTAGAGGAACGCGACCCAGCCCGCGCCGTTGCCCAGCGTGAATGCGGTCAGGCCGCTGCCGACCAGGTACACCGCGAGGGTGATCATGAAGAGGTTCCGGCGGCCGAGCTTGTCCGACAGCCGTCCGAAGAACAGGGCGCCGACGACCTCGCCTGCGAGGTACACCGACGCGACGAGCCCCGCGGCCGCCGACGACAGGCCCAGCGTCTCCGGCTTCGTCAGCACGTCGGTGACGGAGCTCGCGACGGTGATCTCCAGCCCGTCCAGGATCCACGCCACGCCGAGGGCGACGACCATTCTCGTATGGAACGGCGACCACGGGAGCCGGTCGATCCGGGCGGGGATGAGGCTGCGCACTACGCCGGGTGCCGGTGCTGAGGTTGTCACGCGCGTGGATAACCATTTTTCGTCCGCCCTAATCGTCCAATCGGGGGATTTCCAGGGCCGGACGGAGGCGCAACTGGGTGGCGCGGGTGACCGACCGGGTGCCGAACCGTTCCTGCACCGCGTCGAGCGCGATGTCGATCGCGGGCCCGCTGCGCGTCTCGAACGGCAGGGCGAGCTGGGTGGACCGGTCGTCGTCGAGGCCCGAGAGCGACACCCCGAGCAGGGTGATCCCGCGCTCGTCGATCATCGGAAGGGCCATCCGCAGCAGCACCCTCGCCGCCTCCAGCAAGGTCGCGGTGTGCGCCGTGGCCTCGGCGAGGGAGTGGGAACGGGTGGCGCGGGAGAAGTCGTCGAAGCGCAGCCGCAGCACCACGGTGCGCGACGTGCGGTGCGCGGCCCGCAGACGGCGACCCAGCCGGTCCAGCGTGCCCGCCAGGATCGCGTCGAGCTCCGTCGCGCTGCGCGCGCGCCTGCCGAGGGCCTGCTGTGAACCGATCGAGCGGCGGCGCGGCGTGGAGTCGACCCGGCGGGGGTCCACTCCGATCGCGAGCGCGTTGAGGTGGCGCCCCGCGGCGCGCCCGACGATCGACACGAGCCCGGCCTCGCCGAGCGACGCGGCCTCGGCGACGGTGCGCACGCCGAGCGCGTGCAGCTTGGCCGACGTGACCCGCCCCACGCCCCACAGCCGCTCGACCGGCAACGGATGCAGGAACTCGCGCTCACGATCAGGCGGCACGAGCAGCAGCCCGTCGGGCTTCGCGACGCCGCTGGCGACCTTGGCGAGGAACTTGGTGCGCGCGATGCCGACGGTGATCGGGAGGCCTACCTCGTGCGCCACCCGCGCCCGCAGCCCCTCCGCGATCTCCACCGGCGGCCCCGCGATCCGCCGCAGGCCGCCGACCTCCAGGAACGCCTCGTCGATCGAGAGGCCCTCCACGAGGGGCGTGGTGTCGCGGAAGATCGCGAAGACCGCCCTGCTGGCCTCGCTGTAGGCGCGCATCCGCGGCGGCACGACGATCGCCTCCGGGCACAGCGCCCTCGCCTGCCGCCCGTTCATCGCGGTGCGCACGCCCCGGCGCTTGGCCTCGTAGCTGCACGCGAGCACCACACCGCCGCCGACGATCACCGCGCGGCCTCGCAGCCGCGGCTGGTCGCGCTGCTCCACCGACGCGTAGAACGCGTCGAGGTCAGCGTGCAAGATGGTGGCCTCGCCGTACACGAACACATGTTCGCATCCTGCACCGACATTTCCCGCGGGGCGGAGATTGGTCCATCTCAGCGATTCCGGACCGCATGTGGCGGCATGGTCTGGAAGTGAACTGTCGGGGGTCGGCGATAGCGTCGGGGTCATGACCGCAATCGCCACCTTCTCCGCCGTTGCTCTCGACTGCCGGGAGCCGCGCAAGGTCGCCGAGTTCTACAGCGCTGTCCTCGACATCCCGATCGGCCGCGAGGATCCCGATTGGGTGCAGCTCGAGCCCGTTGGTGGCGTCCTGCTGGCTTTCCAGCTCGCGCCCGACCACGTGCCGCCGCAGTGGCCGAGCGCGGAGCACCCCCAGCAGATGCACCTCGATCTCGACGTCACCGACCTGGACGAGGGCGAGGCTGCGGTGCTCGCGCTCGGCGCGCGGAAGCACGAGCACCAGCCGGGCACCACGTTCCGCGTGTTCCTCGATCCGGCGGGGCATCCGTTCTGCCTCTGCCAGGCCTAGGAGGGTCCTGAGAAACTCCGGCCGCAGCGAGCGGCGGCCAGGTAGCCGCATGGCAAGGCGGAGGAGGGGCCGATACCGCTGTTGTATCGGGCCCGACGACAACGCGGCGAGGTGGCTGCCTGGGCGTCGCGCAGTAGGCCCGAGTTTTTCAGGCGCTCCTAGGTGGCTGGTGTCCAACGCCCCGACCGGGCCATACACGCGGTTTCTGCTCCACCGAAACACCTTCGGACTGTCGCGTTCGGGCCGCAGCGGCCAGTACAGCCGTAGTCGGTCGGCTGCGTTCCGTGTCGGCAGCGAAGGACACCAGCCACCTAGTGCGGGCAGTGGGCTCGACCCCGCAGAGCCAGCCTGCTGAGGGATGATCGGCAGAAGTGGTGCCACGGGTGCACGTCGGCACGTGGGGGAACCACTTCGGCCGATCTTGCCGGGCGTGCGCCGAGGTGATCGCCGGCTGTGGTCAGGGGTGCTCGTCGGCACGGGTGGCGCCGCCTGTGCTGATCTTGTCCAGCCGGGCCGAGAGCGGCGTGGCGTCGGGGTGGGTTTCTCGGCCCGGGTGCCACTTCGAAGACGATCTGGTGCCGTCGTAGGGGTCGGCCCCGGGGTCGACCCTCTATGAGGACACCGGAACGTAGGTCGAACTTCTGCCAGGTCACCACGGGTCTGTCGAGTTGGAGCCCGGCCGCCTGCCCGGCCGCCCGCCTGCCCGCCGCCGCGCCCGCCTGCCCGCCGCCGCCCGCCTGCCCGGCCGCCCGCCCGCCGCGCGCCGCCCGCCTGCCCGCGCCGCCGCGCCGCCGCGCGCCCGCCCGCCGCCGCCCGCCCGCCGCCCGCCGCCCGCCCGCCGCCCGCCGCCCGCCCGCCGCCCGCCGCGCGCCCGCCGCCCGCCCGCCCGGCCGCTGCCCGCCGCCGCGCCCGGCCCGACTTCGTACGGCTTCCGGTGTCGTCGCAGAGGGCCGAACCCAGTGCCGGTTACTTGAGGGCAGGAACGGCATGTCTGGTGATCCTGATCTCGGGCCGGTCGTGGCGGGGTCGTCGGTGGTGGCTGCGTGTCTGACGGTGGCTGCCGCCCGTGATCGCCTGGTGGGCCTGCTGCCGAGCACTTGATCGCCGGTTGTGGGACATGAGGGCCATATATGGCCGTTATGTCCCAATCTTGGCGATCACTGTCCGCCGGGAGGGCTGCAGCTGGGCCATGATCGTCGAGAATGGTGTCAGCGGCGCACCGCTGCACTTCTTGCACCACTTGCGGCGATCACCGTGGCGACCGGTTCGAGCGTGAGGTGTGGTGCGGACAACGATCAGCTGCCGCACCCCGCCACGGCGGCTTGTGCGAACGCCCCGTCGCTTGTGCGGCACCACGGCGTCTGCGTGACAGTGGCGCACGGGTCGTCAGTGGCTGGCCTGCGGATGGCGGAGGAGCACATCCACGGCGGTGCGCCAGGCCGTGAGCCGCTCCAGAGGGTCGGACGCCTCCAACCCGTTGGGTGCGGAGGTGCCCGCGGTGTCGCCGATCGCCACCGGTACCTGGGGCGGGAGGGTGGGGAGCAGGCCGGGCGCCGCGGCTGCGTCCAGTTCACGAGCGGGCACGCGCACGTAACCGAGCCGGGCACCCAGCTCCACCACGGCCTGCTCCACCTCGGAAGCCGTGTCGGTGCGCGGCGAGACGTCCAGCACGATCCCGCCGCGCGTGGCGCCCACGATCGCGGCGGCCATCGCGGGCGTCGCGGCAGGCGTGTCGGGCACCACGGCCAGGAGCGGGCGCAGCTGGTAGGGCGCGGCGAGCTCGTCGAGCACGGCGAACAGCTCGGCGGGATCCTCCGCGACGTCGGCCGCGGCCCGCGCGGTCACGAACTGCGCGCCCAGCCGCACCCCCAGCTCCAGCGCTCTGGCGTAGGCGTGCCGCCCGTCCCACACCCGCAGCTCCGGGCCGAGGCGCACCCGTCCGACGTCCAGCACGGTCACCCGGGAGGCGAGGAGCGCGGCCACCAGCTCGCGCAGCATCTGCGAGCCGATCCCCTTGACCCACCAGGGCTCCACCTCCTCGACGGATGCCACGTGCAGGCCGACGGAGTCGATCCCGGCGCGCTCGGCGATGCGCACCAGCCCCACCGGGTCGAGGGGATGCACGATCGACTGGTGCACGGCGATCCGGTTCACTCGCGACACGCTAAGTGCCCCGCCAACCGGCACTCCCACTGAGCAGGAAAGCCCGCACCGCCGAGGTGCCCAATGCTTGACTCGCGCCTGAGGTGGGAAAGGGGAGCTACATGAGCGACGAGCCGATCATCCTGCAGGGCTTCGACGGTCTGGCCGAGCGGGTCGGTCAGAGGGTGGGCACGAGCAGCTGGCGTACGGTCCAACAGGACGAGATCGACTTGTTCGCCAAGCTCACCGCCGACGAACAGTGGATCCACACCCATCCGGAGCGGGCGGCCGAGGGCCCGTTCGGAGCGACGGTCCAGCATGGGTTTCTCACGCTGTCATTCGCGACAGGGCTGCTGTGGGAGGTCTGCACGGTCGAGGGGTTCCACGTCGTCCTCAACTACGGCCTCAACAAGGTCCGATTCCCCGCCCCGCTGCGGGTAGGTCGCCGCATCTGTATGCACGTCGACGTGGCCGAGGTGACGCCCCTCAAGGGCGGCGTCGAGGTGGTGTACCGCCTCACCTATGAGACCGAGGGTGAGCCCAAGCCGTGCTGCATCGCCGATCTCGTCTTCCGTTACTACAGCTAGTCGGGGTATCCCTTCCGGGACGCCGCGCAGGCGGGAAAATGGGGGCGGGTTGCCCGCCGACGCCGGTGTTTGCTTGGGATGTTAGCCCGTTCGCTAGTCTGGCGCCGGGGCCTTGACCTGACGGGTCACGCACTGTTGCTTCGAGCACGCCGGTTAGATTTCGGCTTCCCGACCGAGGCCCCCGGGCATCCCGTGGACGCTGTTGCTGCGGTGAGAGGGGTCCGGTGAAGGAACCGGAGGAGATCGAGGACCAGGCCTACGAGCGGGTCGTGGAACGAGTCTGCGCGATCGATGTGGCCAAGGCGTCGGGGAAGGTGTGCACCCGGGTGCCGCATCCCTCCCGTCCCGGGCAGCGGCGGACCCGGGTGTGGGACGTGGAGGCCACCACGAACGCCATCCTGGAGCTCGGCGAGTACCTGGCGGGCGAGGGGATCGAGAAGGTCACCCTGGAGTCGACGTCGGACTACTGGCGAATCTGGTTCTACCTGCTGGAAGCGGCCGGCCTGGACGTGCAGCTGGTCAACGCCCGCGACATCAAGAACGCGCCGGGCCGGCCGAAGACCGACAAGCTGGACAGTGTCTGGCAGGCGAAGATGACCGAGCGGGGCATGTTGCGGCCCAGCTTCGTCCCGCCGGTCGAGATCCGCCAGTTGCGCGACTACACCCGGCTGCGCGTGGACCTGACGCGGGAACGCACCCGGTACTGGCAGCGGCTGGAGAAGCTGCTGGAGGACTCGCTGATCAAGGTCTCGGTCGTGGCCTCCACGCTGGACACCAAGTCGGTGCGGGACATGCTGGAGGCGCTCATCGCCGGGGAACGGGACCCGAAGGTGCTCGCCGACCTGGCCCGCGGCCGGATGAAGGCCAAGCGGGCCGCGCTGATCGAAGCGCTCACCGGCCGTTTCGACGACCATCACGGCGAGCTGACCCGGATGCTGCTGGACCAGATCGACCAGCTCACCGTGCAGATCGACCGGCTGTCCACCCGCATCGAGGAACTGATCGCAGCCATCCCCGCCGCCCAGGGCGCCGACGCCGATGGCACCACCGGCCCCAGCGCCGGCCGGGCCGCGGACGCCGCGGTGCTTCCCGCCATCGATCGCCTGGACGAGATCACCGGTATCGGTCGGGAGAGCGCCCAGGCCATCATCGCCGAGATCGGCCTGGATATGGGCAGATTCCCCACCGCCGGCCACCTGGTGTCCTGGGCCAAGCTCTCCCCGCGCACCATCCAGTCCGGGGCCACCAGCCGCAGCGGGCGCACCGGGAAGGGAAACCCCTACCTGAAAGGCGTCCTGGGCGGGGCCGCCGCCGCGGCCGCCCGCACCGACACCTTCCTCGGCGAACGCTACCGGCGCATCGTCAAACGCCGCGGCAAGCTCAAGGCCCTCGTCGCCGTCGCCCGCTCCATCCTGGTCATCATCTGGCAGCTACTGGCCGACCCAACCGCCCGCTATCAAGCTCTCGGCTCGGACTACTACACGAGCCGCGTCAACAAGGACCGCAGAGCCCGCGGCCACATCCGACAACTCGAGGCACTCGGATTCACCGTGACCCTCACCCAAGCCGCCGCCTGAGACATCAACGCGGTCTACGCGGTCGGCTCACGTCTATTTTCCGGTTAGGAGCGCCATGACCACGACCGAGAAGCCGGAGATCGGGCAGAGCGCGCTCGCGAACGGCATCAACACCAACTACCTGGAGGACGGCAAGGCGTCCGAGGACACGGCCACCGTCGTGCTCGTGCACGGCTCCGGCCCCGGCGTCACGTCGTACGCCAACTGGCGCCTGGTCATCCCCTCGCTGGCCGAGCACTTCCATGTGGTGGCCCCCGACATGGTCGGCTTCGGCTACTCCGAGCGGCCAGAGGGCGTCGACTACAGCCTGGACACGTGGGCCGACCAGACGGTCGGGCTCATGGACACCCTGGGCATCCAGAAGGCCCACCTGGTGGGCAACAGCTTCGGCGGCGGCATCGGGCTGCGCATCGCCACGAAGCACCCCGACCGCGTGGACAAGCTCGTGCTGATGGGCAGCATGGGCGTGCGCTTCCCGATCACCGAAGGCCTCGACGCCGTGTGGGGATTCGACGGCACGCTGGAGGACATGCGGCGGGTGATGGGCTTCTTCGCCTACAACCCTGCGCTGACCAGCGACGAGCTCGCCGAGGTCCGCTTCCGCGGCGCTACGCAGCCCGGGTTCCAGGAGGCCTTCTCTTCGATGTTCCCCGCCCCGCGCCAGCGGTGGGTCGATGCGATGTCGATCCCGGAGGACGAGATCCGCGCTCTCACGAACAAGGTGCTGATCGTTCACGGCCGCGAGGACAAGGTGATCCCGCTGGCCAACTCCTACAAGCTCATGGAGCTGATCGACGACGCCGACCTCGCCGTGTTCTCGCACTGCGGGCACTGGTCCATGATCGAGCGGACGGCCGACTTCAACCGGATCGTCCGCGACTTCTTCCTCGGCGAGTAGCCGCCATGACCCCCCGCACCCGCAAGACGGCATCCGGCGCCGCGATCGCCGACCGCGATCCGCAGCTGCTCCGGCGCATCCACGAGATCATGGTGCTCACCCGGGCCACAGAGGACCGGATGGTCGCCATGTACAAGGGTGGCGACCTGCTCGGCTCGCTCTACACCGGGCACTGGCACGAGGCGATCAGCGTCGGCGCAGCGTCTGCGCTGCGCCCCGACGACTACCTCGCCCCGATCCACCGCGACCTCGGCGCGCACCTGTGGCGTGGGATGGAGCCGTGGTAGGTGATGGTGAGCTTCATGGGCAAGGCCACCTCACCGACCGGAGGCCGCGACGGCACCCTGCACTACGGGCGCCTCGACCTGAACATCTACAACCTGCCCAGCCACATCCCGGCCAACTTCCCGGTGGCCACCGGGATGGCGTTCGCCGCGAAGTACCGCGGCGAGGACAAGGTGTGCCTGGCGTTCTGCGGTGACGGCTCCACGTCGCGGGCCGACTTCCACGAAGCCCTGACGTTGGCCAGCGTGATGAAGCTGCCCAACATCTTCGTGATCGAGAACAACCAGTACGCCTACTCAACGCCGGTGCGCATGACGTCGGCTTCGGAGACGTTCGCGGCGAAGGCCGTTGCCTACGGCATGCCGGGGGTCAAGGTCGACGGCACCGACGCGCTGGCCGTGCACGACGCCGTCGCGGAGGGGGTCGCGCGGGCGCGGGCGGGGGAGGGCCCGTCGCTGGTCGAGGCCGAGACGATGCGCATGCACGGCCACGCCGAGCACGACCCCGCCGACTACGTCCTCAAGGAGCTCTACGAGGAGTACTCCAAGAAGGACCCGGTCGAGCTGTTCGAGGGTGTGCTGATCGACGCGGGTGTGCTCGACGTCGACGCCGCGAAGCAGGTGCGCGAGGACGCGCGGCAGTACGCCATCGCCGCGCGCCGCAAGGCGCTCGCCGACCCCATGCCCGACCCCAGCAACATCGAGGACGGTGTGTATGCCGACTAAGCGAGCTTGCGGAGCGATCATCGGAACGGTCTCGAGCTTGCAAGATGATCATGGTTGCTGACAGTGGCAACGCCATTTACCTGGAGGCCGTCGGGTTGGCGTTGGACGCGGAGATGGACCGCGACCCTGACGTCTTCCTCATCGGCGAGGACGTCGGCCAGTTCGGTGGCGCGTTCAAGGTGATCAAGGGGTTCCTGGACAAGTTCGGCCCGAGGCGGGTGGTGGACACCCCGATCGCCGAGACCGGGTTCACCGGCCTCGCGGCCGGGGCGGCGCTGGTCGGGCTGCGCCCGGTGGTGGAGTTCCAGTTCGCCGACTTCATCTCCTGCGCCTTCGACCCGATCATCAACGTGCTGGCCCGGCACCACTGGCGCACCGGCGACTCGATGCCGGTGACGATGCGGGCGCCCTTCGGTGGGCGGCTGCGCGCCGGACCCACGCACAGCCAGAGCGTGGAGAGCTACTTCGCCCACGTGCCCGGTCTCAAGATCGTCATGCCGGGCACACCGGAGGACGCCGCCGGCCTGTTGGTGAGCTCGATCCGGGACAACAGCCCCACGCTCTACCTGGAGAACAAGTACCTGTACCGGCGGCTGAAGGCCTCGGGTCCGCTGTCGCTCGACCCGATCCCGCTCGGCGTGGCCAAGGTCGTGCGCGAGGGCCGCGACATCACCCTCATCACCTACTCGGCGGGCGTGAGCCAAGGCCTCGAGGTGGCGGCGGAGCTGGACAAGGACGGCATCTCGGTCGAGGTCGTCGACGTCCGCACTCTGGTGCCGCTGGACGTCGAGACGATCGCCAACTCGGTCCGCAAGACCTCGCGGGCGGTCGTGCTGCACGAGGCGGCGAAGCGGCTGGGGTACGGCGCGGAGATCGCGGCGACCATCCAGGAGGAGTGCTTCTGGCACCTGGACCAGCCGGTGGTGCGGATCGCGGCGAAGAACACCCCCACGCCCACCAGCCCGCCGCTGGAGGACGCGGTGATCCCGTAGCCCGCGGAGATCGCCGAGACGCTGCGCAAGGTGGCGCGCGCGTGAGCGGCTTGGCCGCCCGTGCGCGGAAAGAGTGGTCAGGGCAACCGCGCACGATGGTCGGAGGCGCGAGATGAGTGACGTCGATCTTGTTGTGTTGGGCGGGGGCCCGGGCGGGTACGCCGCGGCTCTGTACGCCGCGTCGGCAGGCTTGTCGGTGGCGCTGGTGGAGAAGGAGAAGGTCGGCGGCACCTGCCTTCACCGGGGCTGCATCCCCGCGAAGGCGTTGCTGCACGCCGCCGAGGTGTTCCGCACCGTGAAGCACGCGGGCGAGCACGGCGTGAAGGTGTCGGGCACGCCCGAGCCGGACTGGCCCGCCGCGAACAAGCGCAAGGCGGGCATCGTCAACCAGCTGCACCGGGGTCTGTCGGGGCTGCTCAAGCGCCGCAAGGTCACGATCGTCGAGGGGTTCGGCACGCTGACCGCCGACGGCGCGGTATCGGTCGGCGGCCAGACGTTGCGCGGTCGCGCCGTCATGGTCTGCTCGGGATCGGTGCCCCGCGCGATCCCCGGCATGGAGGTCGACGGCGTCCGGGTGATCACCTCCGACCAGTCGACCAACAGCACGGACGACCGGCTGCCGGAGCGGATCGCAGTCATCGGCGGGGGCGTGATCGGGGCGGAGTTCGCCTCGGTCTACACCGACCTCGGCGTTGCGACCACGCTGCTGGAGGCGCTGCCGCACGGTGTGCTGCCGATCGGACCCGACCCCGACTGCGCCGACGTGCTGGCCCGATCGCTGAAGAAGCGCGGCACCACGATCCACGCCGAGGCACGGGTGGGCACCCTCGAGCACACCGACAACGGCGTGGTCGTGCCGTTCACCACGCCGCGGGGCTCGGAGAAGATCGAGGTCGACCAGGTGCTGGTCTCGATCGGCCGCCGCCCGCTCACCGAGGGAATGGGCTTCGAGGAAGCCGGGGTGCGGGTCGACCAGCGCGGGTTCATCGAGGTCGACACCAACACGATGCTGACCTCCCGGCCTGGGGTCTACGCGATCGGCGACTGCGTCGGCACACCGGGCCTCGCCCACGTCGCCTACGCGGAGGCGGTGGTCGCGGTCGACCACTTCTTGAATCAGCAGGGCCTGGGGGACAACCCCGTGCCCGTTGAATATGGCGGGGTGCCGTGGGTGGTCTACACCCATCCCGAGGTGGCCTGGTCGGGAATGACCGAGGCCGAGGCGCGCCGCGGGGCACGATGTCGTCGTCCACAAGCACGCCTTCGCGGGCAACGGCCGTGCCATGATCCTCGGCGAGACCGACGGCCTCGTGAAGATCGTCGCGCAGCGCGACGGACCGATCCTCGGCTTCCATCTCGTCGGACCGTGGGCGAGCGAGCTGCTGCACGAGGGCTATCTGGCCGTCAACTGGGAGGCGCTGCCCTCCGACGTCGGCAGGCTCATCCACGCCCACCCGAGCCTTTCCGAGGCGATCGGCGAAACCATGATCACATTCTCCGGCCCGTTCCCTGCACGGCTGAGCCACCCCGGCAGTCACGAAACACAGAAGTCACCGAAAGGCGCTGGCGATGAGCGACGAGTGGGTCGTGACCATGCCCAAACTAGGCGAGACGGTCACCGAGGGCACGATCGGAAGCTGGCTCAAGCAGGCCGGTGACGAGGTCGCCTTTGACGACCCGCTGTTCGAGGTGTCCACAGACAAGGTGGACTCCGAGATCCCCAGCCCCTACGACGGCGTGATTGTCGAGATCCTCGTCGGCTCCGGTGAGACCGTGCCGGTCGGCACGCCGCTCGTCCGCATCGGGGGGCCGGGCGCCACGCCTGCCGTGTCCGGTGCGGGCAGGCTGCCGTCCGCGGCGCACGGGGTGGCCGCGGCGGGCGGCCCGGCGCTCGGCGACCCGGCAAGCCCGTCCATGGGCGGCTCGGAGGGGATGGCGGGGGAGGACCCGAGCTACGGCGTGCCGATCGGGGTGGTGCACGACATCACGATGCCCAAGCTCGGCGAGACCGTCACCGAGGGCACCGTCAGCAATTGGCTCAAGCAGGTTGGCGACACGGTGGCGTTCGACGACCCGCTCTACGAGGTGAGCACCGACAAGGTCGACTCCGAGATCCCCAGCCCGTACGACGGGGTGCTGCTCGAGATCCTCGTCGCCAACGGCGACACCGTGCCGGTCGGCGAGGTGCTGGGCCGTATCGGCATGCCGGGCGCGGCGCCGGTCGCAGCGGCGCCGCCGGACAGCCCCACCACCGGCGCAGCAGCCGCATCGTCGTCGGCGGCGTCCACCGGAACCGCCGCCCCGCCTGCTGAGCGCAACGGCCGGATGCTGTCGCCGCTGGTCCGGCGGCTCGTGGCCGATGCAGGGCTGGACGTCAGCGCCATCGCGGGCACCGGCACGGGTGGCCGTATCCGGCGCGAGGACGTCGAGAGGGCGATCGCGAGCGGCCCGGTGGCCCCTGCTGCCGCTCCGCCCGCTGCCGCCCCTCCACCCGCCGCGGTCCCTGCCACGCCCGCTGCGGCTCCGCCCGCGCCTGCCACCACCGCGCCACGCCCGGCGGCGGCCTCCGGCCCGACCGACCCCCGCGACCAGGTCGTCGAGCTCTCGCGGATGCGCCTCGCCGTCGCGGCCGGGATGAAGGCGTCCCAGACGCTCGCGGCGTCGGTGTGGACCTCGGTCGAGGTCGACTTCGACAACGTCGAGCAGGTGCGCCAGAAGCTCAAGAACAAGTTCAAGGCCGAGACGGGCTCGTCGCTGTCCTACCTGCCCTTCGTGGCCAGGGCCACGATCGACGCGCTGCGCGCGCACCCCACCGTCAACTCCTCGATCGACGTCGAGGCCAAGACGCAGACGCTGCATCCCTACGTCAACCTGGGCATCGCGGTCGACCTCGACCAGCAGGGCCTCGTTGTGCCGGTCGTGCGCGACGCCGACGGGCTGAACATCCGCGGGGTCGCCAAGAAGATCACCGAGATGGCGGGGGCCGCGCGGGCCAAGAAGCTGGCGATGTCGGACATGCAGGGCTCGACCTTCACGATCACCAATCCCGGCCCGTTCGCCAGCTGGGCATCGTCGCCGATCATCAACCAGCCCAACACCGGCATCCTGTGCACCGACGGCGTGAAACGGCGGCCCGTCGCCGTCGGCGACACCATCGCCATCCACCCGACCGGCATCATCGGGCTGGTCTACGACCACCGCGCGTTCGACGGGTCCACGGCGTCGCTGTTCCTCCGCGACATCCGTGACGCCCTGCAGCAGCGCAACTGGGAGGCCGAAATCGGCTGAGCAGCCCGAGCCCGTCACGGTCACGGTCGCCCGCAGCGTCGCTCCGGGGCGGGCGGACGAGTTCGAGGAGTGGAGCGCTTCGCTGACCCGCGCCGCCTCCCGGTGGCCGGGCTTCCTCGGCGCGGGCCTGCTCCGGCCGGGACACGTCGGCGACGCGTGGCACGTGGTGTTCCGCTTCGCCAACGCCGCGGACCTGCGCGAGTGGGAGGCCTCTTCGGAGCGGGCGGAGCTGCTCCAGGCCGGAGAGCCGCTCGTCCACGCCACCGACATGCATCGCGTCTCCGGCTTGGAGACCTGGTTCGCACTGCCCGGCCGCACCGCACCCGCGCCGCCGCGCTGGAAGATGTTCCTGGTGTCCGCGGCCGCCATCTACCTGCTGAACATCTTGCTCACCGCGCTCTACGGCGGCTTCATCGCGGGTTGGCCCTCGATCGCGCGCGTAGCGCTGGTGTCCTTCCCGGTGACGGCGCTCATGACGTGGCTCGTGATGCCCCGCGCCGCCCGTGCGCTCTCGTCCTGGCTCTACGCTCCCCAACGCCGCCCCTGACCCCCACTGGAGAACCCATGCCCCACTTCCTGATCTCCGGCATCTCCGCGATCGGTTCCGACGTCACGGCGGCTCTCGCCGCCGAAGGCAGCACAGCCGTGCGGGTCGACGACATCGGCGACGTCGCAGGCGTGTGCGCCGACGCGGGGCCGGGGGCGTTCGCGGGCTACATCCAGCTGCCTGCGACGTTCGCGGTCAGCGGCAACACCGCTGTCGACCGTATCCACGGCTTCTTCGGGGACGGGGTGCTGGCCCGCTTCCCTGCGGTCGGCGCCGCCTTGCCGACGCTTGTCGACGGCGCCCGCATCACCTTCGTGATGGGCGTGCTGCCCCCGGAGGTCTCCACGGACGACGACGTCGAGGCACGGGCGGCTCTCGTGCGGGTGCTCGGGCGGGCCGCGCGCGCCGACGGCCCACCCGATCTGCGCGTCAGCGTGCTGGGCTCCGGTGCGTCGGCCAGGGAGATCGCGTTGACGGCACTGGGCCGCAGCCCCGAGCTGGAGTCGCTGGCCGAAGGCCCGGAGAACGGCTCCTACGCCGACTGGCGGGTCGAGCTGCTCGGCATGATCTCCGCGGAGATGTGAGCAGCAGCGCGCCCCGGTTCTGCAGCAGGGTGACACCGCTGCGACTCAGTCGGAGCGGTGTCACCCTGCTGCGACGCGCGGGGTGCGGCTCAGCGGCGGGTCACCGGCAGGCCCAGCAGGCCTGCGGCGTTGCCGCCGAGGATGGCGCGGGTGGCGTCGGCGTCGAGCCCGAGGGCCCGCACCGTCTCCAGCGGCGTACGGTCGCCCAGCTCGAAGGGGTGGTCGGTGCCCAGCAGCACGTGCCCGACCCCGACGTCCTCGACCAGGCGCCGCAGCAGCGTCGTGGAGAACACGGCGGTGTCGTAGTAGAGCCGGTCGGTGAACTCCGACGGCCGGACCGTCGTCGTGTGGGCGACGTCCTTGCGGTCCCAGCCCATGTCCAGCCTGCCACGCAGCGCGGGCAGGCACCCGCCGCCGTGGGCGAGACAGAGCGCGAGCGGGTGGCGCTCGAACACCCGGCCGAAGGTGAGGCGGGCGACGGCCAGCGCGGTCTCCATCGGGTAGCCGACGAGCTGGGGCAGCCAGAAGTCGGCCTGCCGGTGGGGGTCGGGCACGCCGCTGGGGTGCAGGAAGACGAAGGCGTTGCGCTCCGACAGCAACGCCCACAGGTCGTCGTTCACCGGGTCGTCGAGGTCGCGGCCACCGCCTCGGCTGCCGATCGCGATCCCGGCCATCCCCAGCTCGTCAAGGCAGCGGCGCGCCTCTTCCGCGACGCCACACCAGCCCAGCGGCACCGAGCCGAGCCCGAGCAGCCTGCCTAGCGCGTCCGCGACATAGACGGCCAGCTCGTCGTTGCCTTGGGCGACGATCCCGGTGGCGAACGCCTCGTCGTCGGCGGTCGAGCAGAACAGGAACGGTGGCAGTGACACCGCATGCTGCTCGACGCCGACTTCGTCCATCTCAGACAGGCGCACGTCCACGTCGTACATCGAGCGGGCGAGCGGCAGCGGCGCCAGCGGACCCACGCCGCTCACGCGGGTGTCGAGCCGGACGATGCCGTCGGGCACCCCGTTGAGGTCCGCGAGGCCGCGGTCGGCCAGCCGCTGCAGCAGCGGCAGCGGCATGGCGTGCGCATGGACGTCGATAGTCCCCGCGAGCGCGGTCCCCACAGCGGTGGGGCCTGCCGAGCCGTTGATGGCCATGCGCCCCACTGTCGGCGCGTCCCGCCGAAGCGGCTAGCTGCTCTCACTGGTCGGAAGATGGTGAGTCCGGCGTCTCACCACGCCGAGTTCGCCGTTTCACCACGGACCGAAGTAGCCACCGGCGCTAGTCTCCGTGCGGGGAAGGGAGGTCGGATGACCGGGGAGACGGCCGAGGTCGCCCCGGGCGTGCACCGGCTCGCCCTGCCGCTCGGCATCCAGGGCATTCCGACGCTCAGCGCGTATCTGCTGCGCGACCCCGCTGGCGACACGCTCGTGGACTGCGGCATCGCCAGCGGCCCAGGCGAGGAAGCCTGCGGCGAGCTGGACGCGGCCCTGCGGGCTTGTGGGAGCACGGTGGAGAGCGTGGCGCGGCTCGTGGTGACCCACGCGCACATCGACCACTTCGGACTGGCGGGCGAGGTGGTGCGGCGCAGCGGCGGCGAGCTCTGGATGCACCGGCGCACCGATCTCGACCTCGACAAGTACGCCGATCCCGACGAGGCCGTCGACAATCGGGAGCTGATGCTCGCCGACCACGGGCTCTGGGGGCGCGAGCTCACCGTGTCGTCGGGCGGGCTGCGGGACTGGATGCCGGTGATGCCCTCCATCGGGCGCCCCAGCGTGCTGCTCGACGGCGGCGAGCGCATCGCCGCCGGGGATCGGACCTGGGAGGTGGTCCCCACCCCGGGACACTCTCCCGGCCACGTGTGCCTCTGGTCGGCTTCGGACCGGATCCTGTGCTCTGGCGACCACCTGCTGCAGGTCGCCTCCCCGCCCGTGACGTTCGAGCGGGGCTTCGAGCGCGACCCCATGGGTTCCTACCTGGAGTCCCTGCAGCGGGTGGCGCGGCTCGACCCGGCGCTCGTGCTGCCCGGCCACGGGCCGCCGTTCGCCGACGGGGCGCGGAGGGCGCGGACGATCGAGCGCGGCAAGCGGCGGCGCCTCGACGAGGTGCGCGAGCACGTCGCGGCGCGTCCGCAGACCGTCACCGAGCTTACCGAACGGCTTCACCCGGGCGTTCTGACTGGCGCGCAGCGGCACTTCGTGATGGCCGAGATCCTGGCTGACCTCGCCTACCACGAGGTCCGCGACACGCTGGCGCGCAACCGGCGTGCCGACGGTGTGTTCGTGTGGAGTGCGACGGGCTGAGAGCCAAGCTTGGTGTTTGACCTCGTCCTGGTCTGGCTGATCAGTTATGTCCAGGTTGGACGGCGTGTCGGCGGGACATGGCACGGCCACCGTTTGATCCTCTTCGGGTTCCTCTCACAGAGCGCGAAGAGAAAGACGGTGGCCGTGGTGGGCAGTGTGCCGCAAGGTCTGGTGGGGGGCCAGGGCGGGTCCGGGGTCGGTGCGGGTGATCTTGCCCGGTTCCGGCAGGTGTTCTACGGCTGTTTGAGCGCGCGGGCGGATGCGTTGTTCGAGTTGACCGATGCGGTGTTGTGTTCGGGTGGGCCGGTGGCGTCGTTGCCGGAGTTGTCGCTGTGCGGGGTGCATCGGCGTGGGCACGGGGGGATGTATGACGGTTGGCGTGCGGGCGGGTCGAGGTCGCCGAAGCGTGCACACCCATCGCGGACACGGAGTGGGCGGCGCCGTGGCCGGATCCCCGCGCGGAGCTGCTGGCGGGCGAGCTGGACCCCCGCGGGGTCCATCGAAGATCGACCCCGCTGGTGGGCATCTCGGGCGCGGATCAGCCTGACGTGTGTGCAGTGCGGGGCCGGCGCCACCCCACCGGGCGATGTCGCGCACCATGTCGTACCTATGTTCGATCAACTGGTCGACACCCGCCATCCCCCACCAACACCGGCATCCCGCCACGACCTCGACAAGACCGTCACACACGCTCGCACCCAGACCGTCCAACAACCGATCAAGGGGTTAAACGCCAAGGCTGAGGCTTGGAGCGCCCGGCACCTGAGGCCACGTGGCGTGGCGGGACAGGGTCTTCGCAGGCTCCGCTGTCGCTTCGCAGGGTCTGTGGACCCTGCGACGTGCATGCGCGGTCTGCGAAGTGGCCCTGGTTGGCGGCGATCAGCCCGGGCAGGCGGGGGTGAGGGTCAGGTCCCGCCCCGCCGGGTGCGGTCGCACCCCGTGGACACCGACCGCGCACCCCGGCGCGGTGACTCGCACCCCGTGGACCCCGACTGCGCCGCCATGGGTGTCGCGCCCCCCGTGGACACCGACTGCGCACCCCTGGGTGTCGCGCATCCCGTGCGCGGCGTGCGGGGTGTCGTTGTGGGGTGCGCAGTGGGCTGACAGCGACGACTTGGCGGGCGTGGCCGGGGGACGGTCGTGGCGTGATCGCGGGGGGTCTCGTCACGTCTGTTGAGCCGGGGATCGCCTGCAGTGCCAGAGGTGCACCAGTGCCCTTGCGGCACCACTTTCGCCGATCATGCGCGGCCAACGACCAAGACCCGCGTGACGGCGTTCGCGGTCTCGCAGAACATCGGGACGCTGATCACCGCGTTCCTGCCCGCGATCTACGCCGCGTTGGTCGGCCCGACGCCGAGCGCGTGCGTGGTGGACAAGAAGTTCGCCCCGGACGTTGCCCTGCCCACCGGCCAGACGTGTCGGCAGCTCGCGGACACCATCGAGACCAACGTCGTGTGGGTGGTCGGCAGCATCACCTTCGGCCTGGCCATCATCGCGGCCATCGCCGCGTACAGCGCCCGCGAGACGTTCCGCATCCACCTCAACGACCTCGGCATGAAGGACGCCGTGCCGATTCCGCGCGAGGAGTACGACCGGTTGCGCGCGGGCGTATGACCTTGGAGACGATGCGCTCATGACCACCGTTCTCGTGCTCAACGGACCCAACCTCAACCTGCTCGGCACCCGGAAGCCGGAGGTGTACGGGCACACGACCTTGGCCGATGTCGAGGTGATGTGCCGGGAGGAGGGCGGCAAGCTCGGGTTGGACGTGGAGTTCCGCCAGTCCAACCACGAGGGCGCGCTGATCGACTGGATCCACGAGTACGGGGCGGAGGTCAAGGCCGGGCGGTGCATCGGTGCGGTGCTCAACCCGGGCGCGTTCACCCACACCTCGGTGGCGTTGCACGACGCCATCGAGGGGGCGAGCCTCCCGGTGATCGAGTGCCACATCTCGAACGTGCACAAGCGGGAGGAGTTCCGTCACCACTCGTTCATCTCGCCGGTGGCGGCGGGCATCATCGTGGGGTTCGGGGTGCACGGCTACGTACTCGCGATGCAGGGCCTGCACCACCTTTCGGTCCAGGCGGTCTGAGGTGACAGCTAGACCACCGGGCGGCCCGTCGACGACGGTGCCCCCGGCTTGGCCCGGCGGGAGGAACTAGTGCCAGGCGGCCGCCTGCTGCAGCTCGCGATGAGCATGGGCACGGCCGTGCTCGGCCTCCTGCTCGTGCTGTTGGCGGGATCGTCCGAGCTGGGCGTGTTCGGGTGGGTGTTCCTCGCGCTGGGGGCGCTCGGCGTCGCGCTCTGGCTCGTGTTGCCGGTCAACGCTCGGCGATGATCGCGGCGAGCACCTCGCGGGCGGCGTTCGCGCAGGTGCGTGCGGCATCGTCGACGCCCTTGGCCACGAGCTCGTCGGAGATCACTTCGACGGCCGTGACCAGGGGCTCGACGCCGTGTTCTGCCAGTGCGCGCACGAGGCCGACGGTGTCGCCGCATCCGCGGCCCGGCGGCAGTCGGTGGCCGAGGGACTCGGCGCGCAGCGGCGACATCGGCTCGGCGCGCACGTCGCACAGCTGCACAGACACGATCCGCTCCGGCGGGATCGGCGCGAGGTCGGCCGGGGTCTGGTGCGCGCGGGCCCAGTGCCACCACCCGTCGACGATCAGGCCCGCGTTCGGCACGCCCTCGATCACCTGCCAGGCGGTCGCGAGGTCGGGCACCCCGCTGTAGGGCATGAACTCCAGCCCGACGGTGAGATCGTCGCCCACCCGGGCGCACAGCCGCGCGAACGCGTCCCGGATCTGCTCGGGCGGAAGGTGTTCCAGCAGGCCCGCGTTGACGTGCCGGACGCCGAAGGTGCGCGCCATGTGCGCGACGGTGCGCTCCTTCTCCCGCTGCGCGGCGTCGCGGTCCTCCGGCCGACCCCAGCCGGTGAGGTACTCGACCTCCAGAATGCCCACCCCGTGCCGCTGCGCGGTAGCGCACATCTCCTCGTCGTCGAGGTCGCACGCCCAGTAGTTCTCCGCGCGCAGGCCGACGCCCGCGAAGCCCGCCTCGGCGGCGGCGCGGACCCGCTGCGCGAACTCGACCTGCGCGCCGAGTGTGTACGAGCTGACCACGAGCGGTGCGTCCACCTCGGCAGTCTCGGCTGGTGTCGCGGGCGTCGGACGGGCCTTCCGGCGAGTGGGACCGGGTGGACGCCCTCGGTGCCCGGTGTCTGACTTCCGCAGTGGAAGAAGAACCGGACGGTCCCCCGGATCGGCAGGGCGGAGACACGGGTATGGCGACTCTGGAATGCGACGTGCTGGTGGTCGGCAGTGGCGCCGCGGGCCTCGCGGGTGCGGTGACGGCCGCTCACCACGGGCTCGACGTCGTGGTCGTGGAGAAGGCCGCCGTGCTCGGTGGGGCGACGGCGTGGTCTGGCGGTTGGATGTGGGCGCCGTTGAACCCGCTCTCGCAGGCCGACGGCCTCGTGGAGGACATCGAGGGTCCCCGGACCTACCTCAAGCACGCGCTGGGTGAGCACTACGACGAGCCGCGGGTGGCCGCGCTGCTGGACAACGCCCGTCGGATGGTCGCGTTCTTCGAGGAGCGCACGGCGCTGCGGTTCGTGTCCGGCACCTGGATCGCCGACATCCACGGCGACCTGCCTGGTGCGGGTACCGGCGGCCGGTCGGTGGGACCGAAGCCGATCAACGCCAGGCGGCTGCGCTCCGGCCTGCGGCGCAAGCTGCGCGGCCAGCTCTACGAGACCTCGTTCCTCGGCCTTGGCATCATGGCAGGCCCCGACCTGCAGACGTTCCTGCACGCGACGAGGTCTCCCAGCGCGTTTCTGCATGCGGCGTGGCGGGTGGCGCTGCACGTGGTCGACCTCGTGACGACCGGCCGCGGGCAGCAGCTGGTCAACGGGCCCGCGCTCGTCGCGCGCCTCGTCAAGTCGGCGGACGAGGCGGGCGTGCGCCTCTTCGTCGACGCACCGGCGACCCGGCTGTGCACGACGGACGGGCGCGTCACCGGGGCCGTCGTCACCACACCGCAGGGCGAGGTGGAAGTGCGGACCCGTCGCGGTGTCCTGCTCGCCGCGGGGGGATTCCCGCACGACGTCGTCCGCCGCAGAGAGCTGTTCCCACGCACGCCGACGGGCCGCGAGCACTGGCCGCTGCCCCCCGAGACGGCGAGCGGCGACGGCCTCGACCTCGGTCTCTCCGTCGGCGGGGAGCTCAACACGGCGCTGGCGTCGCCTGCGGCATGGTGTCCGGTCTCGCTCGTGCCCTACCGCAGCGGGCGTGTCGGGTCCTATCCGCACATCGTCGACCGGGGCAAGCCCGGCCTCATCGCCGTGCTCTCGACCGGCCGTCGGTTCGTCAACGAGGCCGACGGCTACCACCAGTTCGTCTCAGCGATGATCGATAAGGCGCCGGGAGACGAGGAGAGGAGGTGGCGGCGTGGCTGGTCTGCGACCACGCGTTCCAACGGCGCTACCCGTTCGGGATGTCCAAGCCCTTCCCGGTGCCGGTGTGGCCTTACCTCCGGTCGGGCTACCTACAACGCGGCCGGACGGTCGACGAGCTGGCGCACCGTTGCGGCATCGATCCTGCGGGGCTGGCGGCCACTGTCGCGGCGTTCAACGAGCATGCCGCCCGGGGGGAGGACCCGGAGTTCGGCCGCGGCGCAACCCCGTTCAACCGGGGGTCGGGCGATCCCGAACACGGGCCCAACCCGTCGCTCGCCCCGTTGCTGCGGCCGCCCTTCTACGCCATCAAGGTGCTTCCGGGAAGCTTCGGCACCTTCGCCGGGCTGCGCACCGACGCTTCGGCCCGCGTGCTGAGCGCCGCGGGAGCCCCGGTGCCGGGCCTGTACGCCGCGGGCTCCGACCAGGCCAGCGTCATGGGCGGGCACTACCCAGCAGGAGGGATCAACATCGGCCCGGCGATGACCTTCGGCTACGTGGCCGGGCGCCACCTCGCGGGCCGGGGCCCTCATTCGCCGGGCGCTCTAGTTGCGGGGTGCGGGATGGCCTGCCGCGCGGGCCCGCTCCCGGGCGAACCCCACGCACCAGCCGTTGGCGGTGACGCTGTGGCGACGTCCGTCGGCAGGCGGGGTCAGCGTGCCGTGCAGCTGCCATTCCTGCCCGTCAAACGCCCAGTGCAGGAACTCCTCCTCCCAGGGCCGGTTGAGGAGACGTTGACGTTCGTGCAGCTCGGTGATCTCGGCGTCGAAGTCCCTGAAGGACTCTCCGAGGCGACGGAGCCGGTTGCTGAGTGACATGGGACAAGCTTCGTGCTGAGGGGCGGCCGAGGACCATACGAACATCGCGTGACGTCGCCGCCGGAGTGGGCCTCCCTGGCGACGCGGGATGCCTTACCGCGCTCGACGCAACCGAGTTAGAGGGTCCGGCACATGAGGCACGTGGCGTGGCGGGACAGGGTCTTCGCAGGGTCCGCTGTCGCTTCGCAGGGTCCGTGGACCCTGCGAGGTGCATGCGCGGTCTGCGAAGTGGCCTTGGTTGGCGGCGATCAGCCCGGGCAGGCCGGGGTGGGGGTCAGGTCCCGCCCCCGCCGGGTGCGGTCGCACCCCGTGGACACCGACCGCGCACCCCGGCGCGGTGACCCCGTGGACACCGACTGCGCCGCCATGGGTGTCGCGCCCCCCCGTGGACACCGACTGCGCACCCCTGGGTGTCGCGCATCCCGTGCGCGGCGTGCGGGGTGTCTCGCACTCCGTGGACACCGACTGCGCACCCCGGTGCGGTGACCTCGCGCCCCGTGCGCGGCGTGCGGGGTGTCGTTGTGGGGTGCGCAGTGGGCTGACAGCGACGACTTGGCGGGCGTGGCCGGGGGACGGTCGTGGCGTGATCGCGGAAGGCTCGTCACGTCTGTTGAGCCGGTGATCGCCTGCAGTGGTGCCAGAGGTGCACCAGTGCCCTTGCGGCACCACTTTCGCCGATCATGCGCGGCCAACCGTCAACTTCCGGGCACTCTTAGCAGGGTGGCCCTGCTGCGACTGGGTTGGAGCAGTGTCACCCTGCTGCGATGCGGACGGTGGCGCCCTTACAGGGAGATGTGGCGGGGGCGCAGGCGCCAGGACATCCAGAGCGCGGCCGAGTCGACCCAGCGGGCGACCTCCAGGGCGCCGAGGGCTTCGGGGAGCCCGCTGCGGCCTGAGGCCTTACGCAGGCTCTGCTCCATCATCGTGCGGTCGAGCGCGGCCTCGGTGGCGAACCTGAGAAGCGCTTCGCTCAGACGTTCGCGGAAGGCGGGCATGACCCGGAGCTTACTCGGCGCGCTACCACCAGCCCTGGCGGCGGGCCCAGATGAGCAGCGCGATCGACATCACGATCATGCCCGCGAGCAGCACTCCCAGCCAGCCCCAGTGCGTCTCGGCACTGACGATCACGTTCATGCCCATCACCGACGAGATGGCCGTCACGGGCAGGGTGACTGCCGCGATGACCGCGAGCCGCTCGGCCGCGATGGTCATCTTCGTGTTCGTGCGCGTCTGGTAGAACTCGATCACGCCCTGCAGGTACTCCCGCTGACCGTCGGCCATCGCCGCGATCCGGCCGAACTGGTCCTCCGAGTCGCGCAGGAGCTCGGCGTCGTCGGTGTTGAACACACCCCGGGTGCACATCCGGCCGTACACCTCGCGGGCCAGCGCCGACATCGTCCTGGCCGCCAGCAGCCCGTGGCGGGCGCGGAAGAGCTCCTCCAGGAAGTCCTCCGCGTTGCCCATGTGCCCGGAGGTGACCGTCCGCTCCAGCCGCCACACCTCCTCGGTGATGGTCGACAGGAAGCTCCGCAGTCGTCCCGTCAGTGCCGTGACGAGCGCGTGTGACAGCTCAGGCGCCGTCACAGCATGCAGCCGCCCCGCCTCGATGCGGCGCACCACGGCCCGCGCCTCGATGCGGCAACCGGGTCGACGCCCTTCCCGAGGGGTCCATGCACGGTCACCAGCCAGTTCGGGCCGATGAACTGGTCGAGCTCGATGTAGTGCACGTGCCCTTGTGGGCAGGCCTCCGGCGCATGGAGGACGACGAACACGTGGTCGGGGTAGATGTGGACCTTGGGAAGGGCGTTGCGTTCCCCACACTCGCGCACCGCCCCCTCGTGCAGGCCGAGCGGCTTGACGAGCGCGGACGCCGCCGCCTCGTCCAGAGCGGAACGTCGATCCACACCGGGTCCGGCCCACGTAGGAGGGTTGGCAGGTCCCCGGCGTCGCGCGTCTGCAGCCCTTCGGGGGTGGCTACTCGGACGTCCACAGCCGTACCGTCCCCCGCGTGAGGACGCCGCGCTTGTCGGCTTCCGGCCAGCGGGACGGTTGTGCTTGACGCGTCCGATTGTTCACGATGGGTCCATGGAGATCTCGGACCCGGCTCGTGACATCGCCGAACGTGCCGCCGGAGTGCTGGCCCCCGAGTCGGGGCTGTTTGAGGACATGGACGCGGCAGGGTTCGGCGACGCGTTGGTGCAGGCGATTCGGGCATCGATGAACAACCCGGTGGAGCCTGTCCGCGCCGCCATTGAGCTGGCGACCGATCTCGCCCGGATCCCGTTCGTGGCGGGGGCCAAGGCGGTGGGCGCCGAGATGGAGCCCCCCGTCTCGGTCGATCCCAAGGACCGCCGTTTCGCCGACCCGGCGTGGTCGGGCAACCCGTTCTTCTACGGCACCCGGCTGACCTACCTCGCGGCGTGCAAGTGGGCGCGCGAGGTCGTCAGCGCCGCGCCGGTGGCGGAGAGCGTCCGCGTCAAGGCACAGATGGCCGTCGACCTGATGCTGGACGCCCTGGCGCCGACGAACTTCCTGGCGTCCAACCCGGCCGCGCTCAAGCGGGCGTTCGACACGGGTGGGGCGAGCCTGGTCGCGGGCATGCGGCAGTTCCTCGACGACGTGCGTAACAACGGGGGCAAGCCCCGCCAGGTCGACGCCAGCGGGTTCGAAGTGGGCCGCAACGTCGCGGTGACCCCCGCGAAGGTGGTGTTCCGCAACCACCTCATGGAGCTGCTGCAGTACGAGGCCCAGACCGAGCAGGTGCACGCCGCACCGCTGCTGGCCAGCCCGCCGTGGATCAACAAGTACTACGTCATGGACCTCGCGCCGGGCCGCAGCTTCATCGAGTGGGCTGTGCAGCACGGGCGCACCGTGTTCGCGATCAGCTACATCAACCCGACCACCGACATGGCGTCCACGACGATGGACGACTACCTGATCCACGGACCGCAGACCGCGCTGGACGTGATCAGTGAGATCACCGGCGCGGAGACGATCGACATCGTGGGGTTGTGCCTCGGCGGCGCGATGACCGCCGTGACCGCCGCCTACCTGCAGCAGGCTGGCGACACCCGCGTCGGCAGGCTCACGTTGATCAACACGATGCTCGACTACTCGGAGCCCGGCGCGCTCGGCACGTTCACCGACCTCGCGACGGTGGAGAAGCTCGAGCGCAAGATGCGCAAGGAGGGCACGCTCGAGGGCGCCTCGATGGCAGGCACGTTCGACATCCTGCGGGCCAACGACCTGATCTTCAACTACGTCGTGTCGAACTGGCTGATGGGCCAGAAGCCGCCCGCGTTCGACATCCTGGCCTGGAACGCCGACAACACCCGCATGCCCTCCGCGATGCACGCGTTCTACCTGCGCAACTTCTACGTCGAGAACCGGCCTGCCAAGGGCACCCTGGAGATAGCGGGACGCACGGTCGACTTCGGCGTGATCAAGTCGCCCACCTACATCGTGTCGGCGATCAACGACCACATCGTGCCGTGGGAGGCGGCGTACAAGTCGGTGGGCCTGGTCAGCGGGCCTGCCCGGTTCGTGCTCGGGTCCGGCGGCCACATCGCGGGCATCATCGCCCCGCCTGGGCCGAAGGTGTGGCACATGACCGGCGTGGACAACGCTCCAACCGCCAAGGAGTGGGAAGCGACCGCCGAGCGGCGCCCCGGCTCGTGGTGGGAGGACTGGGCGGCGTGGTCGGAGGAGAACTCCGGCCCGATGATCGACCCGCCGCGCGTAGGGAGCGATGCGCACCCGGTGCTCGGCGAGGGGCCGGGCACGTACGTCAGAACGTAGCCCGTGCGTGGAAACCGTCGCCATGGCGACGTTTCCGCGCACGACCTGGTCAGCTGCCCGCGGCCGCGACCAGCGTCGGGTCGGACGTCGGGATCGGCGCGTCGACCCGCGCCGTCACGGTCTGGCCCGCGAGCTCGCGGGAGAGGCTGCGGGCCGCGATCGTCAGTGCCGCGAGCACGGGCGCCAGGGTGGCGCCCAGGTCCGGCACCGTCGGCGGTCAGCAGGGCACGGCCGTCGGGTTGCCCGGTCTCGCCGAGCCCGAGCTTCGGGATCTCGCGGCGCGGCTCGGCGCGCCGTTGTCCTCACTGGCGGCGAGGCGCCTCCATGACGGCACGCAGGGCAACCCGCTGCACGCGCGTGCGCTGCTGACCGAGTTCCCGCCGATGGAGTGGAGCGCCGGGCAGAGCCCGTTGCCCGCCCCCCGGTCGTTCCGACTTCTCGTCCGTGACCGCTGGGACGCGTGCTCGGTGCCCGCGCGCAGGCTCGTCGACGCCGCGGCGGTGCTCGGCATGCACAGCCCGCTGCCGCAGGTGGCGGCGCTGGCCGAGCTGGATGGACCGCTGCCGCCTTTCGACGAGGCGGTCGCGGCGGGGCTGCTGGCCGAGCCCGGTGCCGGGACGCCGTTGACCGTGGCGTTCCCGCATCCCCTCGTGCGGTCGGCCGTGCACGACTCCCTCGGCGTCGCGCGCCGCAGCGCACTGCACGCCGCCGCGGCGGCGCTGGTCGGTGACACCGCATCGGCATTGCGACACCGCATCGCCGCCGCGGTGCTGCCCGAGGAGAACCTCGCCGTCGACCTCGAGGCCTTCGCGCGACGCGAGGCCGAGCGTCAGGCGTGGCCCGCGGCGACGGCGAGCCTGGTCGAGGCCGCGCGGCAGAGCCCGGCACCCGCCGACCGGAAGCGCAGGCTGCTGGAGGCCGTCACCTGGATGCTGCGGAACGGTGACGCGGCGAGCGCGGCGCAGCACCGAGCCGAGGTCGCGGCGTTCGCGCCGGGACCGGACCGCGACAGCGTGCTGGGTGCGCTGATGATGGCCGCCGGGCATCCTGCCGAGGCCGAAGTGCTGCTGCATCGGGCGTGGGCGGGCTGCGCGGACGACATCGACCCCGAGCTGGCCGCCACGATCGCCTTGCAGAACGCCATGCACACCTACGGGCGACTGGACGGCGCAGGCACCGTCACGTGGTGCACGCGGACGCTGGAACGCACGGGTCCCGACACCGTCACCCGGTGGGCGGCCAGCACCTACTCTCGCGTACGGCCTCGGCTACGCGGGGCGCACCGCCGAGTCGTTCGCGGCCGTCCCGGGGGCGGACGGGCCGGACTTCGCGTGGCTGGAGCCGCGCTCGGCCCGCGGCACGCTGCGACTGGTCGAGGACGACCTCGACGGTGCCCGCGCCGATCTCGCGTCCGCCGCGATGGCCGCGTCCCGGTTGGGCGTGCTCAACACCGCCGCGTTCTCGTTCGCGTTCCTGGCCAGGGCGGAGTACCTCGCGGGGGCATGGGACGACGCCGTGGTGCACGCCGACCGGGCGGTGGCGGTCAACAGCGAGTCGGACCTGGACTTCATCCGGTCGATGGTGGTCGGCGTCGCGGCGCTCGTCCCGGCCGCCCGCGGCGACCGGGAAGGCGCCGAGCGTGCGCTGGAGGGAGCGCTGCGGACGGCTGATGACTACGAGCGGTCGGTCGTCGCGGTGTCGATGTCGCGGGCCCGGATCGGCGAGGCCGTCGGCGATCCCGAGGCCGTGCTGGCCGCGTTGGAGCCGGTGCGCCGCTTCCCGTTCCGTGACGGGGTGGACGAGCCGGGCTTCTGGGCGTGGCCCGACCTCTACGCCGAGGCGCTCGTCGCCGTCGGCCGGGCGGGCGAGGCCGACGTGCTGCTCGTCGCCCACGAGCAGCGGGCCGCAGAGCGGGGTCGGCAGTCGTCGATCGCGCGGCTGGCGCGGGCCCGCGGGCGGGTCGAGGCCGCGCTGGGGCACGCGGAGCGGGCCGAGGAGGCGTTCGGCCACGCGCTGGCCGCCACGGCGAAGGTCGCGTTGCCGTTCGACGCGGCCCGCACGCGATTGGCCGCGGGGGAGTTCCTCCGGCGCTCGGGGCAGCGTCGCCGGGCCGCTGAGCTGCTGCAGACGGCGCAGCGGGGGTTCATCGATCTGGGCGCCGCGCCGTACGTCGAGCGCTGCGCGCGCGAGCTCGCCGCATCCGGGCCGCGCCCCAGCCCGCGTCGGGACCGCGACGACACCCGGCTCACCGCACAGGAGCTGGTCGTGGCCCGCAGAGCCGCCGCGGGCCTCTCCAACCGCGAGCTGGCCGCCGAGCTGGTCGTCAGCGTCAAGACGGTCGAATACCACCTGCGCAACGCGTTCGCGAAGCTCGGTGTGACCTCGCGCCGCCAACTCGCGGCCCGGCTGGATTCCCACTCCCCGGAAGGTGCCTTGTCGGGCAGGCGGTGAGCGGCGACGCTGCGGGGATGCCCACCACGCTCCAGCAGGACCTCGCCGACGAGCTGTGGGAGGCCGACCGGAAGGCGGCGCCCGTTCCGCCGCTGACCGACCGGTATCCCGATCTCGTGCTCTCCGACGCCTACGCCATCCAGACGATCAACATCGATCGGCGTGTGGCGGCGGGGGAGCGGGTGATCGGCCGGAAGGTGGGGCTGACGTCCAAGCCCATGCAGCGCCTGCTGGGGGTGAACGAACCGGACTTCGGGGTGTTGACCGAGGCGATGGTCGTCGAGGACGGCGACGAGGTCGACCTGTCGACCCTTGTGCAGCCGAGGGTCGAGGCGGAGATGGCGTTCGTGATGGGCCGCGACCTCGCCGGTCCGGGGGTCACGACGGGCAAGGCGCTCGCCGCGATCGCGGGCGTGCTGCCCGCGATCGAGATCGTCGACAGCCGGGTGGCCGACTGGAAGATCAAGCTGGTGGACACGGTCGCGGACAACGCGTCGTCCGGCCTGATCGTCACCGGCGGGCGGATGACGCCGGTCAACCAGGTGGACCTGCGGCTGGTGGGGGTGGTCGTGAGCCGGGGCGGGGAGGTGCTGCACACCGGGGCGGGCGCCGCGGTGCTGGGCAACCCCGCGCGGTGCGTGGCGTGGCTGGCCAACAAGCTGGGGGCGTTCGGGGCGGTCCTGCGCGAAGGTGATGTGGTCCTGCCAGGCTCGCCACACGCGATGGTGACGGTCAGCCCCGGCGATGTGTTCCGCGCGGAGTTCGCCCATCTCGGCCCCGTGACCGTCCGGTTCTCGAAGGAGGCGTCGTGATCGACGCGGCTGATGTGGCGAACGACCTGATCGCGGCCGAGCGGGAGCACAAAGGTATCGGGCAGTTCTCCGACACCCACTCCACCGCCGACTTCGACCTGGCAACGGCATACCGGGCGCAGCAGCTGTTCGTGCAGTCCAAGCTGGACGCCGGGGAGCGGTTCGTCGGCTGGAAGCTGGGCTTGACCAGCCGCAACAAGCAGCAGGCGATGGGCGTGGACGCGCCGCTCTACGGCCGGGTCACCAGCGGCATGCTCGCGACCTACGGCGAGCCGGTGCGGCTGGACCAGTTCATCCACCCGCGCGTCGAGAGCGAGATCGCGTTCCTGCTGGCGCGTGACGTGGAGGCGCCCGCGACCGTGACGTCGATCCTGGCGGCGACCGACGTCGTCTTCGGCGCGGTCGACGTGCTGGACTCCCGGTACGAGGGGTTCAAGTTCTCGCTGGAGGACGTGGTGGCGGACAACGCGAGCGCCGGCGCGTTCTACCTGGGCCCGGTGGCGCGGAAGCTCAGTGAGCTGGTGGACCTGCGGCTGCTCGGCTGTGTGGTGCGGGTCGACGGCGACGTCGCGATGACCGCGGCGGGCGCCGCGGTGATGGGGCACCCGGCGGCGTCGGTCGCGTGGCTGGCCAACCAGCTCGCCGCCGAGGGGGAGAGCCTGAAGGCGGGCCAGCTGGTCTTCTCCGGCGGCGTGACGGCGCCTGTGCCGGTCGCGGTGGGCGGCTCGGTGACGTTCGAGTTCGACGGGCTGGGCGTCATCGACGTCTACGGGGCTTGAGCCATGCTCATCTCGCAGGCGAAGGTGGCGACCGACGCCGCGCCCCGCTACGCCAAGCAGTTGCTCTCCCACCTCGGGCATCGCGCGCAGGTGGAGGCCTTGGATGGGGCGCCGGACGGGGGGCGGCTGGTGTTCGCCTACGGCACCGGCACGGTCCGGCCCGCGGGCGACCACATCCTCCTGGTGGCGGAGGCAGGCGACGAGGAGTCGCTGCGCCACGTCGAGGACGTGTTGGCCCGACACCTGGAGCGCTTCGGCGCCCGCCGCGAGCTCGTCGTGGAGTGGCAGGAGCCCTGACCGGGTGAGTCTGGGGCCCTGACCGGGTGAGTCCGGGGCCCTGACCGGGTGAGTCCGGGGCCCTGACCGGGTGAGTCCGGGGCCCTGACACGGTGAGTCCGGGGCCCTGACACGGTGAGTCCGGGGCGACCGGTGAGTCCGACGCCGAGTTGGCCGATTCACCACGCCGAGCCCGCCACTCTGCCCCCGGGTGAGTCGCCCGGTTGGCCACGCCGATCTGGCCGATTCACCACGCTCAGTCACGCTCAGTCCTCCCCTGCCCCACAAGGTGAGTCGCCCGATTCGCCACGCAGAGTCCGCCGATTGCCGCTCGTCTGTTGAGCTGTGGGAAGGCTGCCGGAGTGGATGGGCGGGGCATGATCGCGGCGAGTCGGCCGTGGTGGTGGTCTCCGGCGCTCTGCTGTGCGGTTCGCGGCGATCATCGCGTGCTGGGTGGCCCACCAGCCGGTGCCGTGCCTGCGCCCGGCGTCCTCCGGGGCCCGACGATCCTCGAGAGTGGTGTCACCGTCGGGCGCCCGTCTCGCCGCGGAGGATCGCCGTGATGACTCGGCGGATTCGCCGTGTGCGGACAGTCGACTCACCCTGGGGGCGGGGTGGAGTGGCCACTTCGGCGTGGTGGATCGGCCAACTCGGCGTGGCCAACCGGGCGACTCACCCGGGGGCAGAGTGGCGGACTCGGCGTGGTGAACCGTCGACTCACCGTTGGTCGTGGGCATCGACATCGCGCGCACCCACAACCCGAGCGCGAACCTCGGAGTCGCCCAGAGCATGGTCAACATAGGCGGCTTCCTCGCTTCGCTCGCCGTGCTGCTGGCGTGGCGGCGTACTGACCGCGCTGGGTGGCTTCACACCGGGGGCGTTCCGCGTGGCGTGGCTGGTGCAGTACCCGGTGTGGGCGATCGCGGTCATCGGGGTCCTGTCCGCGCGCCGCCAGGCCCGTCGGGTCGACGCCGAGCGGGGTGTGGCTCCGCGTCCGTTGCGGGAAATAGCGCGAGCAGCGCTGGCGCGGTGACCCGGTCGTGCGCGGAAAGGGTTGTCCTGGCGACGATTTCCGCGCACGGTCGGCTGGCGATGCAATGAAGCGGTGCGGCGCAGCGTCCTGACGAGCGGGAGGTGGCATGGAGTTCGCCGAGCTTGCCAGAAAACAGCTGCCGCGGTTGTACGCGCTCGCCCGTCAACTCGTCGGCGAGGACGCGGAGGACCTGGTGCAGGAGTGCCTGCTCAAGGCCTACCGCGCGCACGGCGAGCTGCGTGATCCGGTAGCGGCGCCCGCGTGGCTGACCCGCATCATGGTCAACTGCGCGCGGGACCGGTTCCGCAGCCGCGACCGGCGTCCGCGCGAGTCCCCGCTGCCCGACTTCGAGGACTTCTCGCTCTACCGCGTGATCGCCGCCGAGGACCCGTTTCCCTATTCGGACTCGCTGCACCTGGACTTCCTGCACCGGTTCGGCCCCGAGGACGTGTGGGCCGTGCTGCGCGAACTGCCGGAGACCTATCGGCTTCCGCTGGTGCTGGTGCACATGCATGACCTCAGCACGAAGCACGCCGCCCGGTTGCTCGACGTCCCGCTGGGCACGCTGTTGGCCCGGCTGCACCGCGGACGCAAGCGGTTCGAGAAGGATCTGTGGATCTACGCCGAGCAGCACGACCTGTTACGCGAACCCGTAGGGGAGGGCACATGATCCGCTGCGAGGACGCGGTGCGGGAGCTGTGGGGCTACCTGTGCGACGAGGTGACGGCCGAGAGCCGCGCCCGGATCGCCGAGCACCTGGACGCCTGTCGCCGCTGCTGCGGCGAGATCGCCTTCCTCGGCGAGCTGCGAACGCTCCTCGCGTCGGCCGATCCCGAGCTGCCCACCGACGTCGGCGTCCGCATGGAGGCGTTCCTGGCGACTCTGGAGGGGAGCATCGATGACCGACCTGATGCACAAGGCTGAGATCCAACAGCTCGTGCGCGACGCCTACCGCGCCCTGGAATCACCGCGGGGGCCCGCGGCAGGCTATTACGACCCCGACGAGCTCGCCGAGCTGCCGCCGGGGGCGGTGGCCTGGGCGCTCGGGGTCGGCAACCCGCTGGCCCACGCGATGCTGCCGCCCGGATCCCGGGTGCTGGACGTCGGGTGCGGCGGGGGCGTCGACGTGCTGCTCGCCGCGCGTCGCGTCGGGCCCGAGGGCCACGTCATCGGCCTCGACCTGCTGCCCGAGATGTGCGAGCGCGCCCTGGCCAACGCCCGCGAGGCGGGGCACGCCAACGTCGAGACCGTCGAGGGCGAGATGGAAGCCATCCCGCTGCCGGACGACGCCGTCGACGCGATCATCTCGAACGGCGTGATCAACCTGTCGGCGCGGAAGATGCGCGCGCTGTTCGAGTGCGCCCGCGTGCTGCGCCCCGGCGGCCACCTCTGCCTCACCGACGTCACGCTCGACGAGCGCGACCTGCCACCGGAGGTCCTGCTGCACCCCGCCGCCTGGTCGGGCTGCGCAGCGGGCGCGATGGCCGAGCGGGCCCTGCTCCGCGCGCTGGGCCGGGTCGGCCTGGTCGACGTCGTGGTCCGCGACCGCCATCCGTTCGGGGTGGAGGACTGCGCGCGCTTCCCGCTGTTCACAACCGAGTTGCTCGACGTCATGCGGGCGACGATCCCGGTAGAGCGGCAGCCCACGATCGCCACGGTGGTCACGGTCACCGCGCGCCAACCTCTTCAGGACGCTCCGCGGACCGAAGTTGTTGCATCGCCGCCTGCGCGCAACATCGCCGCCCGTCCCCCCGTCCTGACCGGCATGGAGAACACGATCCGGGAGTTCAGCGCCGGGGACCGCGCCTGCGGCGACGGTGTCGGCCGCGATCTGCGCGCCTGGTGGGCGTCCGTCCCTCCCGCCACCCGCACCGTGGTGACCATGCGCGACCCCTCGACGAAGGCCGACGTCCCGTCGTTGGCGCGGATGCTCGGGCACAGCGTCGAGGACATGACCGAGACCGACGGCACGCTGCGCGTGACCGTCCGCACCAAGGGAGACCCGGCATGACCAAGATGATCTTTGGTTGCTCGCACGGCCAGGACGACGTCGAGCGCGCCACGTTGCCGTTCATCGCCGCGAACGTCGCGGCGGTCGCGGGGCAGGAGGCCTACGTCCTGCTCACCGTCGAGGGCGCGTGGCTGGCCACCAAGGGCTACGCCGACGAGATGCACTTCCCCGGCATGCCGCCGCTGCGCGGGCTGATGACCGAGTTCCTGGACAACGGCGGCACGATCTGGGCCTGCGGGGCGTGTACGAAGCCCCGTGACATCACCGAGGACCACCTGATCTCAGGCGCCGCGATCATCGGTGCGGCGAGGGTGGTGGAGGAGATCGCGGCGGGCGCCCAGAACATCACCTTCGCCTAGCCAAGCCGTCGTTCGCTCGCTGACCGCGGTCGCACAGCCGGGGGCGGCCCGCATCGCAGCAGGGTGACCCCGCTCCGATTGAGTCGCAGCAGGGCCACCCTGCTGCAACCCCGGGGCTGTGCGGCCGACTATGCGACCAGGTCCTCCGGGCCGAAGCCGCCGCGCCGCATCCGGCCGCGCAGCTCGACGAGCGCTCGGCCGCGGGTCGGCCCGATGCTGCCGATCGGCATGCCCGTCTGCGCGGAGACCTCGGCGTAGTCGGCATCGGGGCCATGGAAGATCGCCTCGACGAGCTGGCGACGGCGAGTCGGCAGCTCGGCGACCGCGGCGCCCACCGCGCGGTTGCGCTCCTGGCAGAGGACGCGGGTCTCCGGCCCGGGGGTGGTGCACGCGACCTGCTCGACGAACGCCTCGACCGGCAGCTCGCGCCGGGAACGGCGCAGCACGGCAAGGCATTCCCGGGCGGCCGTGGTCGTGAGCCAGCCGCCGAGCTTCTCGGGGTCCCGGACGGTTCCGATCCGCTCGACGGCGCGCAGCCACGTGTTCTGCGTCGCGTCGGCGGCGTCGGCGTGCTGCAGCCGGAACCCGGCTACGGTCGCCCTGACGAGGTCGCCGTAGCGCCTGACGATCTCGGCCCAGGCCGCCCGGTCGCCGCGTCCAGCCGCCTGGACCAGGTCGGTTACGGTCTTCTCGCACACCTGCTGGTACATGTCGTGTCCCCTCCATCGGCTCGGTACCGACGCTAGGAAGACGCGACCCGTCGCGGATCCGAGCAAACCCTGGCCGGTACCCCTGAGCCAGCGCAGGGGCAAATAATCCGCGGGAGCAGAGCCGGGCGGACTCTCCACAGGCGACAGATGTCGGCCGCGGTGGCGGCAGGTTCGCCTTACCGTGTGGCAAGGGTCCTTCGCTCACGCGGGCGGCGGCACGGCCCCGATCTGGACGAGGACGCCCAGCACGTCCGCGCCCGACCAGGGTCAGCCAGCGGCCGGGGAAAGCCACGAAGATGGCCGCGCAGAACTGCGCCACCTGCGTGCGGTCCAAGGCGTCGGGGATGCAGCCGTGCAGGCACACCGTGGGGTCGTAGAGGGTGCGGTAGCCCGAGGGCAGCATGAGGCGACACGGGTCGTCTCCCCGCTGGCGAACCGTTCGGGTTCAGGCGGCGATGGCGCCCCGTGCCCGTTCCTCGAGGGCCAGTGCGGCGGGCGCGGGCAGACGCCAGCCGGTGCGGCGTTCCAGGTCGCTCAGCTTGCGCAGGGCCTTGCGCAGTGCCGTGTGCCGCTCCGCGTCGTATGGCGACGACCCGACGACCTCCAGGAGGGTCCTGGCCTGCTCCAGCACCGCGCGCTCCTCGGGCGAGAACCGGGCGTCGCGGCTCCGCTCCGCCGCCGCGATGGCCGCGCCCCACGCGCGTTCCTCGCGTTCGACCGCCTCGATGAACCGGACGGCGAACATGGGCGCGGGATAGCGCTCGGTGGCCAGCGCCCCCGCCTCGGCGAACGCTTCGACGAAACGTGCGGTGGGCGGTTGACGCACGTCGGCCAGCGCTGGGGTGGCGAGCACGGCCTGCGCGTCACATTCGAAGCGGGCGAACGCCTCGGCGACGGCGCGGTGGCCCGCCACGGCGGCGGCCCAGCGGGCCCGCACGTCGACGCGCTCCTCCCGCCGACCCGCGCGCAGGGCCTGCGCGAGCAGGAGTCCATAGCCCGCCGCCCAGAGCCCCGCGACGATCGCGAGCATCATCAGCAGGCCACCCACCGCAGGCCACAGGTCCATGCCGAACGGCGGGTGGCCGTGGTGGAAGTAGTAGTGGGGGCCGTCGGGTCCGAAGTCATGTCCGCCGGGTCCGCCGGGTCCGCCGGGTTCGAAGTCAGGTCCCATGTCGTGCTCCTCCCGCAGACAGGAGCACGGTAACCCGATCGGTGCTCGTCCGCGGTGAAGTGCCGGTGTCAGCCGATGACGACGTTCGTCGTAAACAGGCCTGCCGGGTCGACCCGCTCACGGACCGTCAGCAGCCGCGCCCGGTCGGCCTCGCCCCAGAGCTGCCCGACCCGGTCGGGACCCGCCTGTCCGAGCAGGTTGATCAGACCGCCGCACGCCCACGGCCGCAGGACTTCGACGACCTCGGCCGTCGCGGCGGCGACCACCTCGACCGGCGGTCCGGCGAGCACACCGACGGTGAACACGGAGAACGCGGCGTCGCGGCCCGCGACGGCACTCGCCACCCGCGGAGCCCGGGCGATCGCGCCGCCGAGCAGCCTGATCTCGACCATCGCCAGGGGCGGTGCCACGTCGGGGCCTGCGACGGCGAGCAGGGCGTCGACCGCCTCGGCAGGCAGCGCGGACAGCGCCGTGCCGCGGTCCCACATCGGCATCGGTTCGGTCGGGTCCATGTGCACCGCGTCGACGGCGGCGTACGGCAGGTCGGCGACGAGGTCCATCAGCGGCGCGGCGGCCGCCCGCATCGGGGCCAGCAGCGCGGGCCCGTCGGTGCCGAGGTGGGTGAACCGCACGGACACGACGAACCTTCCGCGCAGCGGCTCGGGCAGGCTCGGGTCCGGCGGCAGCCGCAGCAAGGCGACCGATGTCGTGGTGTCCTCGGGCAGCGTGGGCGCCCACTCCCGCCAGACGTGCAGCACCGTGGCGGCGTCGTCGCCCGCGAAGAAGATGCCGCCACCGTAGAAGGTCGTCACCGGGACGAGCTCGAACGTCATCTCGGTGACGATCCCGAAGCCGCCCTTGCCGCCGCGCACCGCCCAGAACAGGTCGACGTCGTCGGGATCGGTGCTGTCGGCTCGGACGTCGCGGACCGCGCCGTCGGCGGTGACGATCGTGAACCGTGTGACGTGGTCGGCCGCGAAGCCGTAGCGGCGCGCCATCGGGCCCAGGCCGCCGCCTGTCGTGTAGCCGACGACGCCGACCTGCGACGACGAGCCGTTGAGCGGCGCGAGGCCGTGCGGTGCGGCGGCGTCGATCACGGCGCGCCAGCGCACACCCGCCTGGACGCGGGCGGTGCGCGCCACCGGGTCGATCTCGACGTCGGTCATCCTGCGGGTCGTCACGAGCACGGCGTCGTCGAAGTCGGCCATCAGGCCGTGGCCGGTGGCCTGCACCGCGACCCGCTTGCCGACGCCCGCGGCGTAGCGGACGGCCGTCGCGACGTCAGCGGTGCCCGTGGCGCCGACGACGACCGCGGGGGTCGGGGTCCAGGCCAGGTTGAAGCCCGCGACCTCCTCGGCCCAGCCGGGGTCGCCGGGGTGCAGTACCGGTCCGGCGACGTTGGTCAGGTCGGCTGGGGGCAGGAAGGTGGTCATTTCTCGCACTCCTCGGGGTGGAACTCCTACCGAGGAGCCTTGCCGAGGCCTGCCGCGTACACGATCGTCCTGCCCTGTGTCCTGGGGGTGTGGCCAGCACCCCCTTCGCGGTGGTGCAAGGGCCAACCATTTCGCAGCGCCGGACCGCGAAGGCGCTCGAGGTGAACAGGGGCGGGGTTCTGCGTCGGTCAAACCCCGCCCTTGTTGCGCTCGGGCGGCGCCTGGATCAGTCCAGGTAGTCCCGCAGCACCTGGGAACGGCTGGGGTGGCGAAGCTTCGACATCGTCTTCGACTCGATCTGTCGGATCCGCTCGCGGGTGACCCCGTAGACCTGACCGATCTCGTCCAGAGTGCGCGGCTGGCCGTCGGTGAGTCCGAACCGGAGGCGCACCACACCCGCCTCGCGCTCCGACAGCGTGGCCAGCACCGACTGCAGCTGGTCCTGCAGCAAGGTGAAGCTCACCGCGTCGACGGCGACGACCGCCTCGGAGTCCTCGATGAAGTCGCCGAGCTGCGAGTCGCCCTCGTCGCCGATGGTCTGGTCGAGCGAGATGGGCTCCCGGGCGTACTGCTGGATCTCCAGCACCTTCTCCGGGGTGATGTCCATCTCCTTGGCCAGCTCCTCCGGCGTGGGCTCGCGGCCCAGGTCCTGGAGCAGCTCGCGCTGGATGCGGCCGAGCTTGTTGATGACCTCGACCATGTGCACCGGGATGCGGATGGTGCGGGCCTGGTCGGCCATCGCGCGCGTGATCGCCTGGCGGATCCACCACGTGGCGTACGTGGAGAACTTGTAGCCCTTGGTGTAGTCGAACTTCTCGACCGCGCGGATCAGGCCCAGGTTGCCCTCCTGGATCAGGTCCAGGAACGCCATGCCGCGACCGGTGTAGCGCTTGGCCAGGCTCACCACGAGGCGGAGGTTCGCCTCCAAGAGATGGTTCTTGGCGCGCTCGCCGTCGCGGACGATCCAGCGCAGGTCGCGGCGCAGCTGAGGGGACACCTTCTCGCCCGCGTCGATCGAGCGGCGCATCCGCTCGGCGGCGTAGAGGCCAGCCTCGATGCGCTTGGCGAGCTCGACCTCCTCCTCCGCGTTGAGCAGCGCGACCTTGCCGATCTGCTTCAGATAGGCGCGGACGGAGTCGGCGGAGGCGGTGAGCTCGGCGTCCTTGCGGGCCTGCCGCAGAGCCTCGGACTCCTCCTCGTCCCAGACGAAGTCGCCGGACTTCTGCGGGGTGCCGGAGCGCTCGCGAGGGGTACGGCGGTTGGCGCCGGTGTTGGCGACCTCCTCGTCGTCCTCTTCCTCGTCGTCATCGTCGTCGTCCTCGACCACCTCGACGGTCTCGTCTTCGACGACGACCTCGGCGAGGTCGACCTCCAGGTCGGCGCCGAGATCGGGCTCTTCGAGGTCGCCCTCCTCGGGGACGGCATCGATCTCGACCTCGCCGTCGAGGTCGACCGTCTCATCGCCCGCGGGCTTCCCCTCGGGGCCTGCTGCCTTCTTGGCAGGTGGAGCCACCCTGGCCTTCGTCTCCGCCTTGGTGGCGGTCTTCGCCGCCGCAACCACCCGCGAACGCGGGCGGCGCGGCAAGACGGGCGCCTGCTGGTCGACGGTGATGTCGCTGCGGCTTGCGGGATCTGCGGCTGCCACTGGGCCCTCTCGTACGGTGCTCTTACCGGAAACCGAACGGCGAACGCCCGCCTCCGGCTGCCTGTCGAGATATTCTCGACCCGTCGAGCGCGTCCGGCGATGGTGTCGGAGGCCTTCTCGATGCGGGTACCCAGACATTGTAACGGCGCGATCAGGGACGCACTGCCTTCGGCTTCCCGCGCGTCACGTGACGCGGTCATGTGGTCGGATGACACTGTGAGCAAGTTGCCCGGCATTGCAGGCTCCGTCGAGGACACAGCGGACTCCGACGACCCCCGCGAGCTGCGACGGGTCGCCGAGCGCGTCGCGGTCGACGCCGCGGCGCACCTGCGCGACCTACCCCGTCCATGGGACGACGAAAATGGCACGGACCGGGTCGGGGTGACCACCAAGAGCACCCCGACCGACGTCGTCACGGCCTCCGACCACGCCGTCGAGGCGCTCGTGCGCGAACGGCTGGCCCTTCTGCGCCCCGGCGACACGGTATTGGGGGAGGAGCACGGCGGAACCGCGGTCGGTCCCGGCGTGCACTGGGTGGTCGACCCGATCGACGGCACCGTCAACTTTCTCTACGGGCTGCCTTGGTACGCCGTGTCGGTGGCCGCGGTGCGGGACGGCCGGTCGTTGGCGGGCGCGGTCGTCGAGCCTGCGTCCGGGCGGGTGTGGAGCGCGGCGCTGGGGTTCGGTGCGACGTGCGACGGGGCGCCCCTGCGGGTCTCCGGCGCGGCCGATGTGGCGCTCTCCCTCCTGGGCACGGGCTTCTCCTACCGCGCCGAGCGGCGCGTTCGGCAGGTGGCGATGATCGCGGGCGTGCTGCCGCACGTTCGGGACCTGCGGCGCACCGGCTCCGCCGCGCTGGACCTGTGCGGGGTGGCTGCGGGGTGGCTCGACGCCTACCTCGAGCACGGGTGCAGCTGGTGGGACTGGGCCGCCGCGGGACTGGTGGCCGCGGAAGCGGGGGCGGTAGTGCGCACACCGGGAGTCGGCGGCCGGAACCCGCCGGAGGACGGGTTGGGCGCCGACGCGTTGTTCGCCGCGACCCCGGCCATCGCCGACGAGCTGCGCGCGCTCGCGATAGAACACGGCTCGGGCACTGTGTGAAGCGCTGGGTGCGGCGGCGCGGTTGCGGGTTGCGCGGTTGCGGGTTGCACGGCTGTGGGTTGCACGGCTGTGGGTTGCACGGCTGTGGGTTGCAGCAGGGTGGCACTGCTGCGACTGGGTCGGAGCAGGGTCACCCTGCTGCGATGTGGACGTGGCCCGGGCACGCGGCGGCGTGGCCTCCGGCAGGCCCTCACCGTCTGCTGAGTCGGTGATCGCCGACAGTGGTGCCAGAGGTGCACCGGCGACCCTGTGGCACCACTTTGGCCGATCATGCGGGGCCAGCCGTCTTGCCAAGTTGATCAAGTCTCGGGTTTCAGACGGCCCGATCTCGCAGACCCTGCGGCGTCGTCGCAGAAGTTCGACCCTTGCGACGATGCCAATTACTCTGCGACATGGGCCGCGGAAGGTCCACCAACGGCGACCATCCCCCATTCGCGGGACACGATCGGTGGAAGTTGTGGCGTGCGTACCTCCGCCCGCCGGGATTTCGCGGTGGTGTCGGCCAGCGGCCGCCCGAACCCGCTAGTGGCAGGTGGCCTGGCGCGCTGCGGCGAGCGTCGCGGGGTCGACGACCGGCGTCGCCGAAGGCGGTGGGTTGCCCGCCGCGGGGTCGGCGTTGGCGGAGCCGTCCGATCCGTATCCGGCCGCCCCGAGCTGGTCGAGCACGTCCCGCACGGCTCGCCCAGGGCTGACGTTGCCGAACGTCGTGCCCACTGCGACATCGACGGTGCCGTCGGCGCGCCCGTCGCGCACCAGCTCCGCGCACGGCACCAACAGCGCGACAGTGTTCGCCCCGCCCTCGCCTGCCTGCCCGAACCGGATCTGCCCCGTGCACGTCATGTCGCCGTCGGGAAAGAAGGTGTCGTTGGTCGGCTGCGCTGCCTGGGCGAAGCCGAGGTCGCTGAACTGGGCTGCCACCAGGTTGGCCTGGCCGCGCTGCCCGCCCGCGTTGAGCACGCGCACCTTGACCGTCGACGGCGGGGTGAGTGGCACGTTCGCCAGCGAGGCGGCCGTCACCACGGTGCCCGGCGCCGGACCTGACGAGGGCCGGGGACATGCCGTCACGCCCGTCGCGCTCCTGGCCGAGTGCAGCACCGTCGTCCAGGTGACCGCCGCGGCCACGGCGAGCACGGCGACGACAACGATCACGGGACCGCGACGGCGGCGCTGGTAGGGGCGGTTGCGCACGGTCAGTCCTCCTGCTGCGCAGCGGTCACGGCGTCAGACCTTACGGCGGCTCCTTCGGCGGCCTCTGTTGGCGGCCAGTTGGCGGCCCTGTGGCAGGCACAGCCGTCTCCGTGGGGTGCCGAGCAGAAACTGTTCACGTGAGCTACCCTCTGCGCGCCCAGGGGGGACTCAACGGCAAGGCGGGGACGACGCAAGGTGTGACCTGCGTCACTCGATTGCCGGGCACAAACACCGCCGCTGTGACGTTGTCCAGCGGCACGACACGACAAAGCGCATGTCACGAGGCATGGCAAGAGGGTGGGAACGATGGCGACCGACTACGACGCGCCACGGCGCAACGAGACCGACGACATGGCTGAGGATTCGCTCGACGAGCTGAAGGCCCGCCGCAACGAGGCACAGTCGTCTGTGGTCGATGTCGATGAGACGGACACGGCGGAGAGCTTCGAACTGCCCGGCGCCGATCTGTCCGGTGAGGAGCTTACCGTCAAGGTGCTCCCGAAGCAGGCGGACGAGTTCATGTGTGCCAGCTGTTTCCTGGTGCACCACCGCAGCAGGTTGGCGGAGTCGCGCGGCAACCAGTTCATCTGCCGCGACTGCGCCGCCTGATCGAACTGGGCATCACCTTCAGCATCAACCCTTCAGCGCGGCGAGCAGTCCGGCGGCGTCGCGCACGCTGAACACCCAGTAGGGCGTCGGATCGTCCGGGTCGGTGATCTCGACCCGGACGACTGGGCGCACCCAAGCCCGCAGCATCAGGAATGCGGCCGGATCGAGCTCAGGACCCAGGGCGGTCTGTCGCTCGGCCTTGGGGACGATCTCCGCGCGGCCGAGGTGGCGCAGTTGGACCGTCGCACCCGCGACCTGAAGCGTGCCGTCCGCAACGCGCACTCTGACCCGACCCAACAACACCATCGCACCGACGGCGATCGGCACGCAGAGCGCGTAACCGATCCACGATCGGAGGCCCGGATACCCCATATGGATCTCCGCGCCGAGCAGCGCCGCCACACCGATCGCCACGACATACCACCACAGCGGCACCGACAACCGCTCGTCGAACCGAGAGTGGCCGGACGTCGATCGAGAGGCCGGAAGCGGGCTGTCGCTCACAGCCACGAGGGTAGCCTCGCTCGTCGTGTCCGGCTCCGTCGATGCTCCCCCGCACGAGCCGTCCACCGCAGGATCGCCGGTTGACGGCGTGCGCCAAGCGGTGGACGTGCTTCTGACCCGGCTTGATCCTGGCCTGCCGCTGCCTGCCTACGCACGCGCGGACGACGCGGGCGCCGACCTGCACGCCGCCGCGGACCTGGTGCTGGGTCCCGGCGAGCGGGCGCTGGTCGGGACGGGCATCGCACTCGCGCTGCCCCCCGGTTATGCGGGCTTTGTCCACCCGCGCTCAGGCTTGGCGGCGCGGACAGGTCTCTCGATCGTCAACGCGCCCGGCACCGTCGACGCGGGCTACCGGGGTGAGATCTGCGTCTGTCTGATCAACCTCGATCCGCGCAGTCCCTTGCGGATCAGCCGCGGTGACCGGATCGCCCAACTGGTGATCCAGCGGGTGGAACGCGTGCGGTTCGTCGAGACCGACCAGCTGCCGGAGTCCGACCGCGGGACCGCGGGACACGGCTCGACCGGCGGGCACCACCGGCTGCACGGGGAGGACCGCTAGTGGCCCGCGTCCGCGGCACCGCCGCCCTCGCCCCGACCGTCGGGCCGGACGGCGCGGCCACCGCGCGCCTGCGCCTGCCGGGGGGCGGGCCGCATGACGCCGACACTCTCGACGCGGACTTCACCCCCGCGGCCGGGACGCTCGACTTCGGTGCGGTCCGGGTGCCCGTTCCTGCCGACGGCACCGTCGCTCTCGAGCCGTCCTCGGAGGGACGGATGCAGGCCGTCCACGTGACCTTCGCGCAGGGGCGGCTGTCGGTGAGCGCGCTGGCAGCGCCGCGCAACGACGGGCTGTGGCCCGACCTCGCCACCGAGATCGACGCTTCGTTGCGCGAGGGCGGCGCGCGGGTCCGCTCGTTCACCGGAGCGTGGGGTCGTGAGCTGCACGCGACCACCGACGGAGCCACTTCGGTCTTCATCGGCGTGGACGGGCCGCGGTGGATGCTCTACGGCGTCGCAACCGGCCCGACCCGGGACGCGGTGGCCCTCGACGCGCGACTGCGCCGGATGTTGCGCGGCACCGTCGTGGTCCGCGGCAAGGCGCCTTATCCGGTCCGGACCGTCCTCCCCCTGGTGGCGCCCTCCGAGGTCGACGCCGACAACCCCGATACCCCGTCGCAGGCCCCCACGATGACGTTGCGGACCCCCGCGCCGAGCGGTGCCGTCACAGCGACGGGCGTGGCTGACGCGATGCAGGAGAGCCGTCCGGCCGACAGCGGGGGTCCGCGGGCGATCGGCGCCGGTACGAAGGCCAAGGCGAACGGCGTCCCTCAAGCGCCCGCGGCCTTCCGCGGCGCCGCGGTGAACAGCGCCGGGGTGAACAGCGCCGGGGTGAACAGCGCCGGGGTGAACAGCGCCGGGGTGGCGCGTACCGCCGGGGTGAACGGCGACGGCGCGAACCGTGGGGCGGCGCGTACTGCCGGGGTGAACGGAGCCGTCGCCAACAGGGCGGTGGCCAACGGGACGGGCACGAACGGTGGGCTCACCAACGGTGTGAAACCGCCCGGCGCCTACCCGTCGGGCGCTTATCCGTCGGGCGCTCATCCGTACGGGGTGACTCCGCAGGGCCCGGCCGCGGGCTCCTACCGGCCCGGTCGGTCCCCGTCCGGCCCGTCGACGAATGGGGCGGTCCCGAACCCGGCGGCGACAGGCGGCACCGACCCGAGTGCCGTCTCGTATAGGCCGACTTCCGGTGCGACGCCGTTCGGCGCTGCGACGAACGGCGTGACATCGCCGGGGACCTACCCCCCCGGCCCCGGCCTGTACGGCGCGCCGCCGGCCACCGGCGCAGGCCCCGCGGGCGCGTCGACCAGCGGCGGCAATCCGACCGGGCCTGCGACGTATGGCGCTCCGGCCACCGGCGCAGGCCCCGCGGGCGTGGGCACGAGCGGCGGCTACCCGACCAGCGCCATCACCTACGGTGCACCCGCTGGCGCACCGCCGTCCGGTGGGGCGACGAAGGGCGCGACCTCCCACGGCGCGACGCCGTACGGCGCGACCCCCCGCGGCGCGACGCCGTACGGCGCGACCCCCGCGGCGCGACGCCCTACGGCGCGACCCCCCGCGGCGCGACGCCTTACGGCGCGACCCCCCACGGCGCGACCCCGCACGACACGACCCCCTACGGGGCAGCGACGCATGGTGCGAGTCCCTATGGCGCGTCGTCGTCGGGCGGAGTTCCGCACGGCGGGGCCGTCAACGGGCGGGCGCTCGATCCGGGCGCGGGCAGCGGCGAGTGGTCGACCGTGCGCCCGCCGGGCGACCGGTCCGACGGCTCTCGCACCGCGGCCGACACCTCATCACGATCTCGGCGAGCTGTTCCCGCACGGTGGGCGCATCAGTCGGGTAGCGACCTCCGATCGGCCAGCCCCGCCGACCAGCATTCGCCGGTGCCGTCTTCTTCGGCGGCCGGTCTGGCGTCGCCGAGCTCGTCGGAGCTGCCGTGGGCCTCGGGCACGGCCGCCGCTGCGTCGACGTCGAGCGGCTTCTCCGAAAGCTCGACGACACCGCCCGACCGAACACCTGGGAGCGCAGAGCCCGCGTCGCACGGGCGAGCCGCCTGGGCCGATCCCGACCCGTTCTTCGACGATCCCGGCGCCACCTCGGTCCGATCCGCCCAGTTCCGATCCGCCCAGTTCCGATCAACGCCGTGGGACCCGCTTTTCGACCCGTTCCCCGGCGATCTCGACCCCCTGCCCGAGCCCGTTCCGCAGTGGTCTGATGCCGCAGACGAGCCGGACAGGGGTCGACCGGCCGAGCCCGTGGGAATAGACGCCCTGTGGGGCACCGGGACGCCGCTCTTCGACGGCACGGTCTCGGCGTCAGGTGCGCTACGGCGGGCGCAGCCGCGGCCCGACGATGGTCGCGACGTCGGTACGCCGCTGTTCGACGACGCTGCTTCGGCGTCGGGTGGCTGGGCCGCGCACGCGGCAGGCGAGGTCGCGGCCGAGCCGGGTGGGCGTCGGCGCCGGGAGTCCCGCGGTCAGGACCTGCCGACCGAACACGGTGTAGCGCCCCGAGCGCGACGCTACCGGGGAGAGCCCGTCAACCACACTGCCCTGCCACCCGCAGCGCCGTCGACGGTTGCGGAAGCATCCGATGCGCCGACGACGGACACGACAGGGCAGCGTCCGGGACGTCGACGGGCACCGGAGGCGTCGACGACCGCGGTCGGGAGGCACGAGGTCCCCATGGACAGCCCGGCCACGCCCGCCCGACACCGTGACGACGCGCATCCTCGCCATGCCGACGCAGGCAGCAGGCACGCGGCGCCGCCCGCGTCGTCACCGAGGGTGCCTCCGACCCAGTGGGCGTGGCCCAAGGAGCACGCACCGGCAGACGCCGAACAGGAGGCGCCGACGGGCAGGCGCGCGGCCGACGACACCGCCGGACCCACGTCGTGGTCCGCGGCCGAGCTGCTCGACACCCGCGGCAACGGCGCCCCCCGGCGCCACAGCCAGACCGCGCGGCACGGCCATACGGCCGATCCGGAGGCGGGTAGGCATCAGCGTCCCTGAGCGGCGCGGAGCCAGCCCCGCACCGCGGCACGGCCGGGATCGTCTCGGGATCGGCGCCGAAGGCGGCCAGCCGGGCCGTGCCGAGCGCGGCTCGCGGACGTAGCCCGTGCCATCATCGGGCGACCGCCAGCGGATGCACCGGGTCGTCGACCAGCGCGGCCACCCCGGCAGGCACGTCCAGCGCGGCCAGCTCCGCCTCGGTCGGCCCGGCTTCAGCGGCGGCCGCCTCCAACGCGGGCGCCAGCCCGTCCCCGTGCCGCGGCCACGCCCTGGCGAGCTCCGCGGCGAGCCACGCGGGCGCATCTGCCGCCGCGGAGGCCAGCGCGGCATGGACGCCCCCCGCCTGCACCTGCGCGGCGGTCAACCGGGCCGCGAGGGCCGCGGGCGCAGCGCCGGGTGGCCCGGTCCAGGCCGTTAGCGCGAGCAGCAGGCCGCGGAGGCGTCCCCGGGGCGCGGAGGCGGCCCACCGCACGGCGAACGTGCGCCCCGAGCGATATCCCACCCACAGCGGCGACGGGGCGCCCCGCGCCGCGTGGTCGAGCGCTTCTCGGCAGCAGGCCACGACGTCGGTGCCCGACCGGGGCGCGGGGGCGATCAGATCGACGCCGAGCGCGGCGAGGGGGCCTGCAAAGGCCAACCGGACGAAACGGTCATCCGGGCCGGTCCCAGGCAGGACGACGGCGCAGGTCACAGCCTTCCCCCTGGGCCTTCCCACCCGCAAGATCCCCCGGGATGGATGCACGTTCACGGGTTTCGTCCGGGTTACAGTGGAACACGTAAGCGCCCGAGTGGGCGGACCGGATCTATGGGAGAGAGACCTCGATGGGCGGCACTCAGCGTGGGGGCTTCCGGCGCATGCTGCGCAGGCTGACCAGCGACGTCGACACGCTCGACGCCGCCGATCTCTCAGAGAACGCCGAGAAGACCGGCGCCCATCGGGCATCTGAGTGTGCCTGCGGCCAAGATGTTACCGTATTCGGTAGGTTACGCAGCGTCGAGTTCTGCCCGCAGAGCGCCGACGCGACGCTCGAAGCCGAGCTGTTCGACGGCTCCGAGGGAGTCACCCTCGTCTGGATGGGCCGCCGCCGCATCCCGGGCATCGAGCCTGGCCGTACCCTGCGGGTGCGAGGTCGGATCGCGGTCCGCAACGGACGCAAGGTGATCTACAACCCGTTCTACGAGATCTGTCAGGCCCACACTACGTAGGAGACCTGTGACGGCCGGTCCGCCCGAGGAGCCCCCGCCAGCCGAGCGCCGCTCGCTCACGCTCTTGGAGCAGATGGGCGGTGTGGCCGGCATCGTCGCTTCCACAATTCCCGTGGCCGTGTTCGTGGTTGTCAACATCATCGCGGCGCTGCAGCCAGCGCTGATCGCCGCGCTCGCGTCCGGCGTCGTGATCGCGGTGTGGCGTATCGCCAGGCGCAAGCCGCTGCAGCCCGCGGTCTCGGGGCTGTTCGGCGTCGGCGTCGCGGCCTTCATCGCCTACCGCACCGGTGAGGCCCGCGGCTTCTACCTGCCCGGTCTGATCTACAGCGCAGTGCTTGCGTTGGCTTTCCTCGTGTCGCTGCTCGTCCGCTGGCCGCTGGCGGGTGTGATCTGGCACGGCATCAACGGCGACGGGCAGTCCTGGCGCCGCGATCCCCGCCTGCTTCGCGCCTACACGTGGGCGAGCCTGCTTTGGACGATCGTGTTCGCCGCCCGCCTGGTGGTGCAGGGCCTGCTCTACAACGCCGACGCCACCACGCTGCTGGGCATCGCGCGACTCGCGATGGGCTATCCGCTCGTCGGCGTCGCCCTTCTGGGCACAGTCTGGGCTGTGGCCCGCGCTCGTCGCTCTCCGCATCCGTCGACGAACGTGGGTGACTAGATCGCCACCCAAATAGTCTAGGGGGGCTTGATCTCCGGACACGATCTGCGATCATTGCCGCTCCTCGGGTGGAGGTGCGCGGCATGGCGATACAGTCGCCGAGTACTAACGGGACATCGTTCGGCGTCCAGGATCTGGCGACCGATCATGCGGAAGCGATCGCACTGTCCTCAACCGGCCGACACAGAGACGCCGCAGCTGCGTTCGCGCAGACCCTCCGGGGCTGTCGTGACCTCTTGGGCGCGCAGCACGACGCGACGCTGACTGTCGCGGGGAACCTCGCGGTGACCCAGTTGCTCGCCGGGCGACGCCGGGACGGCCTCGCGCTGTTGGAGTCGAACCTCGCGGACCGGGTGCGCTGTTGGGGTGACGAGGACCCGCGCACACTCACCGCCCGCGACGCGTACGCGGTGGCGCTGCGGCTCGCGGGCAGGGTCGACGACGCCGTGAACGTCTCCACCATGGTCACCGCGCAGCGGACGCGGCTGCTGGGCGCCACCCACCCCGACACGTTGACGTCGCGGATGGGGCTGGTGCAGGCCCGTGTGGCCGCGGGCGATGTCGGGTCGGCGAGTGCGCTGCTGACCGCGGCCCTCGCCGACGCAGAACAGGTGCTCGGCGTCCGTCACCGCAGCACCCGGGCGCTGCTGGACTGCGGTCACCACCTCGGGCTGATCCGCACCGATCCCTGATTTTCTACTGGTTCTGACCAGCGCAGCCACTGATCCGCCTGGCGCTCTTAGGCTTGGAGCGCCCGGCACATGAGGCACGTGGCGTGGCGGGGCAGGGTCTTCGCAGGGTCTGCTGTCGCTTCGCAGGGTCTGTGGACCCTGCGAGGTGCGTGCGCGGTCTGCGAAGTGGCCCTGGTTGGCGGCGATGAGCCCGGGCGGGCGGGGGTGAGGGTCGGGTCCCGCCGGGTGCGGTTGCACCCCGTGGACACCGACTGCGCACCCCGCGGGGGTGTCGCGCCCCCCGTGGACACCGACTGCGCACCCATGGGATGTCTCGCGCGGCGTGCGGGGTGCCGTTGCGGGGTGCGCAGTGGGCTGATGGCGACCCGACGTGGCGGACGTGGCCGGGGGACGGCTGTGGCGTGATCGCGGGAGGTTCGTCACGTCTGTTGAGCCGGTGATCGCCTGCAGTGGTGCCCGAGGTGCGCCAGTGCCCTTGCGGCACCACTTTCGCCGATCATGCGCGGCCAACCGTCAATTGCCGGGCGGCTCAGTAGCCCAACGCCGAGCGGATGTCCTCCTCGACCGCCATGGTCGCGACGAACACCAGCTCGTCGCCGGGCTCCAGCGCATCGTCGGCCTGGGGCACGATCACCCGGCCACCGCGGATGATCGCCACCAACGCCGAGTCGGGCGGCAGCTTGATCCCGCGCACCGGCAGGCCTGCCAGCGGCGTGTCCTCCGGCAAGGTGACCTCCACGAGGTTGGCCTGGCCTTGGCGGAACGTCAGCAGCCGGACGAGGTCGCCGACGGCCACGGCCTCCTCGACGAGCGCGGCGAGCAGACGCGGCGTCGACACGGCGACGTCCACGCCCCAGTTCTGCCCGAACAGCCACTCGTTGCGGGGGTCGTTGACCCGCGCGACGACCCGTCGCACCGCGAACTCGGTCTTGGCCAGCAGCGACACAACCAGGTTGACCTTGTCGTCGCCGGTGGCGGCGATGACCACGTCGCAGGTCTCCAAGCCTGCCTCCTCGAGCGAAGCGAGCTCGCAGGCGTCGGCGTGCACCCACTCGGCCGCCTCGACGGACTCCGGATCGATGTGGGACAGCTCCCGCTCGATGAGCATCACCTGGTGGCGGTTCTCGACCAGCTCCAAGGCAATGGAGCGGCCGACGGCGCCCGCTCCCGCGATCGCGACCCTCATACGCTGCTCAACCCTCCTGTGGTGGCGGCGCGGCCGCCGCGGCGGTGACGTCGCTCACCGTGCCCGACACCGCGGCAACGTAGATCGTGTCCTCGGCCTGCACGAACGTCTCCGGCCGCGGCAGCACGCCGGTGCCGAACCGGACGATGAACGCCACACGTGAGCCGGTAGCGGTCTCGAGCTCGCGGACCGAGCGCCCGACCCAGTCCTCGTTCACCGGCAACGGCAGGATCGCGACGGTGCCGGTGGGCTCCCGCCACGCCGAGGCCACGCCGTCGGGCAGCAGCATCCGCATGAGCCGGTCGGTGCTCCACGGCACGGTGGCCACCGTCGGGATGCCCAGCCGTTCGTAGACGGCGGCACGTTTGGCGTCGTAGATGCGCGCGACGACGCGGGTGATGCCGAACGTCTCCCGCGCCACCCGCGCGGCGATGATGTTGGAGTTGTCCCCGCTGGACACCGCGGCGAACGCCTGTGCCCGCTCGACACCCGCCGCGACCAGCACCTCCCGATGAAAGCCCTGACCGACGACCTGGCGCCCGGAGAACTCGGCGGGCAGTCTTCGGAACGCCTGCTGCTCCTTGTCGATCACGGCCACGTCGTGGCCGAGCCGATCGAGAGTCGCGGCAAGCGACGAGCCAACCCGCCCACACCCCATGATGACGACGAACACGGCGGAACGCTATCGCAGGGACCTAGGCGCAGGGGGCTGTGCACCGCATACGCTTCCGCCGTGTCCTCGCTCCGCGTCGCCCTCAAGCGGATCGTCGTCGGTCGTCCGCAACGCAGCGACCGCCTCGCCCACAACCTGCTGTCGAAGCGCATCGCTCTTCCGGTGTTCGCCTCCGACGCGATGTCCTCGGTCGCCTACGCGCCTGAAGAGATCTTCCTGACCCTGTCGGTCGCGGGGGCATCGGCGTACACGCTTTCGCCGTGGATCGGCCTCGCTGTCGTCGTCGTGTTGCTGACGGTGGTCACCAGCTACCGGCAGAACGTGCACGCCTACCCGTCCGGCGGCGGCGACTACGAGGTGGCCACGACCAACCTCGGGCGTCCCGCAGGCCTGACGGTGGCCAGCGCGCTGCTCGTCGACTACACGCTGACGGTCGCGGTGTCGATCTCGGCAGCGGCGGCCAACATCGGCGCGCTCGTCCCGCTCGTCGCCGATCACAAGGTGGCCTTCTCGGTCGGTGCCATCGTGCTGCTGACGGCGGTCAACCTGCGCGGGATCCGCGAGTCGGGCGCCGCCTTCGCCGTACCGGTCTATGCGTTCATGATCGGTATCGGGGCGATGATCATTTGGGGACTCGTGCGGATCCTCCTGCTCCGCGACCCGGTGTTGGCGGCCAGCTCGAACCTGACGCTGCTGGGGGAGGGCGACGCGTTCACCGGCTTCGCGCTCGTGCTGCTGATCCTGCGCTCGTTCACCCAGGGCGCCGCGGCGCTCACCGGCGTCGAGGCGATCAGCAACGGCGTGCCTGCGTTCCGCAAGCCCAAGTCCCGCAACGCGGCCACCACGCTGCTGCTGCTCGGGGCGCTGTCGGTGACCATGTTCATGGGTTTGATCGCGCTGGCCAGGCTGGCCGGGGTCAAGATCGCCGAAGATCCGGCGACGCAGTTCGCCAACGCCCCCGCCGGTTACGTCCAGCAGACGATGGTGGCCCAACTGGCCGACGCCGTGTTCTCCGCGTTCCGGCCGGGGTTCTTCTTCGTCATCGTGATGACGGCGCTGATCCTGGCGCTGGCCGCGAACACGGCGTTCAACGGCTTCCCCGTGCTCGGCTCGATCCTCGCGCAGGACCGCTACCTGCCCCGCCAGCTGCACACCAGGGGCGACCGCCTCGCGTTCTCCAACGGCATCGTCGTGCTCGCCGCGATCGCGGTGGTGCTCGTCGTCGGGTTCCAGGCCGAGGTCACGCGGCTGATCCCGTTGTACACGGTGGGCGTGTTCGTCTCGTTCACGCTGTCGCAGACGGGCATGGTGCGGCACTGGAACCGTTTGCTGCGCACCGAGACCGACTACGCCGCCCGGAAGCGGATGCGCAGGGCACAGACCATCAACGGCTTCGGCGCGATCATGACCGGCGTTGTGCTGATGACCGTGCTCGTCACCAAGTTCCTGCTCGGCGCCTGGATCGCGATCGCGGCGATGGCGGCGTTCTTCGTGCTGATGCAGGCCATCCAGCGGCATTACGACCGGGTGGCGGCCGAGCTGGTGGTCGGTGAGGTCGACGCGGTGCTGCCCTCGCGCAACCACGCGATCGTGTTGGTCTCGACGCTGCACAAGCCCGCCTTGCGCGCGCTGGCCTACGCCCGCGCCACCCGCCCGGACGTGCTCGAGGCGCTCACGGTCAACGTCGACGACGCCGACACGAAACGGCTGATGCGGGAGTGGGAGAAGCGCTCCATCCCCGTGCCGTTGAAGGTCGTCGAGTCGCCGTACCGGGAGATCACCCGGCCGGTGCTCGAGTACGTCAAGCGGGTGCGCACGAAAAGCCCGCGTGACGTGGTCTCGGTGTACATCCCCGAGTACGTCGTCGGCCACTGGTGGGAACAGCTGTTGCACAACCAGAGCGCGCTGCGGCTCAAGGGCAGGCTGCTGTTCCAACCGGGGGTGATGGTGACGAGCGTGCCCTGGCAGCTGGAGTCCTCGGAGCGGGCCGTCGCGCGCCGCCCCGAGACGCCGCCCGGCTCGATCCGGCGGGGGTTCGAGGAGGTGCCGTCAGAGAAGCAGGCGGAGAAGACCGAGAAGCCTACGGAGAAGCGGACATCGGTGGTCAAACCATGAGGGACCTGGCGAGCGAGCTGTCGATGGCGGGCGGGCCGGTGACCGAGTCCCCGCGGCCAGGGGAGGCCGGGGTCGGGCGAGCGGCGCGGACCACCGTGTCGGACTGGACCGACCGCGTCCTCGAGTTGGAGGTCGGCGCCGTCGCGCACGGCGGCCACTGCGTCGCGCGGCACGAGGGCCGGGTGGTGTTCGTCCGCCATGCGTTGCCCGGTGAGCGCGTGCGTGCGGTGGTCGACGAGGACGCCGGAGGATCGTTCTGCCGGGCCGATGCCGTCGCCGTCCTGGATGCCTCGCCGCACCGGGTGACCGCCCCGTGCCCGTGGGCGCGGGCGGGCGGCTGCGGCGGGTGTGATCTGCAGCACGTCGACCCGGCCGCGCAACGGCAGTGGAAAGCACAGGTGCTCGCCGAGCAGCTGCACCGGCTCGCGGGGCTCGACCGTGAGGTCGAGGTGGAGGAGCTGCCCGGTGGGGCGCTGGGCTGGCGCAGCCGGGTGCGTCTCGCCATCGACGACGACGGGCGGGCAGGCTTGCGGGCGCACCGCAGCCATGACGTCCTGCCGATCGCCGACTGCCCGCTCGCGCCGTCCGGCACGCTCACATCCGTGCTCTCGGGGCGGTTCCCGCCAGGCGAGATCGACGTTTCGGTCGACGCCGAGGGCATTGTGCACGCGGGCGAGGACGGGCCGGTCGTGCAGCGGGCGGTCGGCCGCGAGTGGCGGTTGTCCCCCGGGGTGTTCTGGCAGGTCCACCCGGCGTTGCCGGACCTGCTGGCCCAGGTCGTGGGGGAGTGGGCGGACGCTCCCCGGGGTGGGAGGGCCTGGGATCTCTACGGCGGTGTCGGACTGTTCGCGGCCGTGCTCGCGGAGCAGGTCGGGCGTGACGGCTCGGTCACGGTGGTCGAGTCGGCTCAGGCCGCGGTTGACGACGGGCGCGCGGCCCTCGCCGACCTCCCGCAGGTGGGATGGCGGGTCGGGCGGGTCGAGAAGGTGCTCGGTGGCCTGCCTGCCGAGCCGGACGTGGTCGTGGCCGATCCCCCGCGGAAGGGGCTCGGCCGGGGCATGGTCGACACGTTGGCGTCACACGCGCCCGCGCGGATCGTGTACGTCGCCTGCGACCCCGCCGCACTCGCCCGCGACCTCGCGCTCTTCGCGGGCCGCGGGTACAGCCTCGGCGCCCTCCGCGCCTTCGACGCGTTCCCGATGACCCACCACATGGAGTGCGTGGCCCTCCTCCACCGGTGAGTGCACGGTGAGTCCACCACGTGGGCACGGTGAGTCCACCGATCGTGCACGGTGAGTCCACCACGTGGGCACGGTGAGTCCGCCGCTTGGGCACGGTGAGTCCGCCGATGATGCACGGTGAGTCCACCACGTGGGCACGGTGAGTCCGCCGATGGTGCACGGTGAGTCGGGCACCAGGGCGGCGAGCCGGGGACAAGGTGAGTCCGGCGTTCGCCCACGGCGAGTCCGCTGCTTGTGCACAGCGAGTCGGGCGTCGACCGGCGTGATCGCTGCGACCCTTGCGAGGACGCCACAGGTCCGGGTAGGTACCCAGGGCGCCACTTCCGCCGATCTTGCCCGGTGTGCGCAGGAGTGATCGCTGGATGTGGTGTCGGCGGTGCACCTCTGCACGTGTGGCACCACTTCCGCCGCTCTTGCCGGGTGTGGGCAGGGGGTGATCGCTGGTTGCGGTGTCAGCGGTGCGGATCAGTCTGGGTGGCGCCACTTCCGCCGATCTTGCCCGGCGTGCTCAGGGGCGATCTTGTCCAGCCGGGCCCGCAGCGGGGTGGTGTCCCGGCTGGTTTCTCGGCCCGTGGGCCCAGGCCGGGTTGGCGGCGTTGTTCCCGGCGCTGGGCCCCTCGCTCCAGGTATCAAATTTGCATGTTGATAACCGGCGCATCCTGACGTCGTTCTCGGCGCGATCATCGAAGGCGTTCGGCGAGTCCTGCGAAGAGTGGCGCGACCGTTGCCTCATCGATCAGCCCGGCGACGGTCGTCATCAGCCGCGGCGCGCGGCGGCCCAACGCGCTGATCCGCAGCCGCAGGTGCAGCCGCGTGCCCTCGGCCACCGGGGTGAGCACGAGCGCCCAGCTGATCCGGACCGGCTCGCCGTCGCGGCGCTCGCGAACCGAGCGATGCACGAGAGCGCGCGGCGCGTCGAGCGTGACGACCTCGAACGTCGCGGCTGGGCCGCCCCAGTCCGGGATGACGTCGCCGACGGCGACGCGCTGCCACCGCGGCTCGATGTGTCGCAGACCACGGCGATCGCGGGGCATGAGGATCTCGATCCAGGCCGGGAAGTACCAGCCCGCGCGCCGCTTGCCCAGCTGAACGATCCACGGCCACACGCGCTCGGGTGAGGCCTTGATGCTGGTGGCGCGGTCGATAACGACGCGGGCGTCGGGTACCACGTCGTCGCCGGGAAGGCCCGCGGCCAACTCCGCGTCGGTGACCCCCGACCGCCTTCCGAGACGAGCCGCGCCGACCAGCGCTGCCCCGAGAAGAGGTACCAGGAATACCGCGCGTCGCATCGGCTCAGTCTGCCGCGCGCCCGGGTGCCGTGCCGGGGACCTGGGCCCCCGGTGGCCGGCCGCCGGGCGCAGGTGCCGTACTGGACATCCCCGTCCGTGCCAAGGGCAAGAGTGTCGACGAGCAGCAGGCCGCGCAGTCCTCGGCGGCGCCCATCCGGGCCCGCGACGCCAGGAATCGCTGAACTGGTTCACTCGGGCCATGACCGCGGTTCTGCACATCAACCCCGAGTCCCTGCACGCCAACCCGGCCTTCAGTCGGGTCGTCCGCGTGCCTGCGGGCCTTGACACGATCCACGTCGGCGGGCAGAACGGCGTCGGCCCGGACGGACAGCTCGTCGGGCCTGGCATGGCCGAGCAGGCGGCGCAGGCCATGGCGAACTTGCGCGCATACCTGGAGGCGGCGGGCGCGCAGCTCACTGATGTCGTCGAGTGGCGGGTGCTCTGCGTGCACGGCGCGTCGCTGCGGGAGGGCTTCGCCGCGTTCGCGGTGTGGCCGCGCGAGGCTGCCCCGCCCGCCGTCACGGTCGCGGTGGTGGCCGGGCTCGCCCTTCCCGGCGCGGTGGTGGAGATCGCGGCGACCGCAGCGGTCGCACCCCGATGACGTGGTGAGTCCCGCATCTCGGTGTGCCGGGATACGGGACTCGCCGTGCGCAAGACGCAGACTCAGGCGTATAGGCGGTCGACTCGCCGTGCGCAGGTGGTCGACTCGCCGTGCGTAGGTGGTCGACTCGCCGTGCGTAGGTGGTCGACTCGCCGTGCGTAGGTGGTCGTCTCGCCGTGCGTAGGTGGTCGACTCGCCGTGCGCAGGTGGTCGACTCGCCGTGCGCAGGCGGTCGACTCACCGGGGTGGCTCAGGGGTGGCCGCAGTGCTCCGCCGACTGGGGCAGGTCGAGGGCGGGGTTGCCGTCGAAGAAGCCGCTCGGCTTGAGCATGAAGCCGACGGTGCTCACGGGCATGACCGGCCAGTCCTCCGGACGCACGACGTGGTGCGCGCCGAAGGTGTACCAGACCACAACGTCGGCGCCCTCCAACGGACGGTCGCCCGCCACGTACGCGGGCAGGCCTTGGCCGCCAGGGTGCTGGTTGGGGTAGTCGCCCGCCGCGAACCGCTGGGTGTCGTCGGCCGCGGTCACCCACACCTGGTGCTGGGTGAACCCCGACCGCGGCGCGAAGAGTGCATCAGGGGAGTACATCGGCGGCACGGTGGACCCCGGCATCAGCGCGTAGGCCCTCGGCGCACCGAGCGGCGACGCCTGCTCCGCGCTCTCGATCTTCCAGAACCGCGCTTTGGTCGCGTCTGTGTCCCGCTGGGCCATCGCCTCGGACGCCAGCACGGTCCGCTGGACCTCCCACGCGTTCCCGTGCGGGTTGGCCGGTCCGGCCGGGCTCGGCGCCGAGTCCAGCTCGACGACGGTGTTGGCCACCCCGTCGACCGTCATGTCCAGCCGTATGCAGAAGAAGTGCTGGTGGTTGGGCCCGTACAGCCCAGGGGCGACGAGCGTGCCGTGCGTGGGCTGTTCCCCCGACGCGACCGCACCCGTCGAGATGACCCCGGTGAGCTTCACCTCGTACTCGATCGTGCCGTCGTTGTAGAGGTACCAGAAGTACCCGTACTCGTAGTTGCCCACGGTGACGATCGTCGAGATCACCAGCCGTCGGCGCCGCCGCACCTGCACGGCGCCCGTGCGGAAGTCGGTGTGCTTCCAGGCGATGCCCACGTCCTCCTCGTGCATGCAGACGGCGTTGGGGATCACCATGGCCGCGCCGTCGTTGTCGTTGACGACGCCGTCGAAGTACTGGATGTGCCCGACGCAGTCGCAGCCGAGCGTCAGCGAGTTCGCCAGCCACCCGACTCCGTACTCGCCTTGGTCGAAGACGTTCTTGAACCGGTGGGTCGGCGCCGGGTCGCCGTAGGGCACGTACATCTCGGCAAGCGACGCCCGGTACATGATCGGCCGCCCGGCGTAGGCCACCTCGTGCAGCACCAGCCCCTCGCGCGGCGTGAACCCGATCCGCAAGGTCCACTTCTGCCAGGAGACGGAATGCCCTTCGACGGTGAAGCTCGGCCCCTCCGGCTGCGTGATCTCGATCGGCGCGACGTCGGTGCGGGGCCCGGAGAACGCCGGGACGTTGCCCGGCTCGAACATCCACGGCTCCTCGTAGTTGCCCGGCGACGGCGGCAGCGCGACGACGCCGTGGTCGGCGACCTCGACGACCTCGCCCGCGTCCAGGTCGACCACGCAGACCAGGCCCTCGACGGGCCGGGCGTACCCGTGCTCGCCGGGCGCCGAGCGCAGCCACGTCAGCGGCCGCACGATCCGCCGGGCCGACGGGGAGTCCTCAGCGCTCGTCCAGCTCGACGCCCATGGGTCGATCATGGCGAGTGAGAAGTCCGCTACCCCGCGCCGCCGCATCGCCGCCTGCCAGCGGGGATCGTTCTGGACGATCTCCTCGCAGGCCATGAACTCCTCGGCCATGATCGGCGGCTGGACGTTCGGGATCGCCGTCCACACCACCAGCGCACGCTCGGTCAGCGAGACCACGGCCTCATAGGTCGTCTTCTCGGCACGTTCGTAGAGGACGACGTGAGCCTCGCGCGGCAGCGCCTCCCCGGTCCAGCCCATCACGGCCGACTTCGGCGGCTCGCGCAGCGTCACGAAGACGAAGCGCGCGCTCGGGCCGAGGTTCTTCAGCTCCCGCAGCAGCGCCGAGGCGGCGCTCACCTCTTCGGTGGTGAGCGGCTCCAGCGGGTGCGCGGTGGTCGCGACGGCGGTCATGCCTGACCCCCTACGGGCTCGGTGATGTCAGCGATTTCGAAGTGTCCGATCTCGGCATACTTGGCGGGAGCGCGGGAGCGCAAGACCGCCGCGGCGATCATCCCGATGACGAAGACCACGAGGATCACCCACGGCAGCGCCTCGATGTACAACACACCGGACGCGCCCGCGAGGCCTTCCCGGTGATGATGAGCAACGCACAGGCGGTGACCATCGCGGCGAACCCGATCAACGGTGCTGCGCACGTCGTCCACCAGTGGAAGTCGGCGCGCGCCGCGGTCAGGAAGTAGCGAATGATCGCGATGAACACGAGCGCCTCACCGCCAGGATGCCCAGCACCCCGAGCAGCGGGGACCAGGTGCCGAGCTTGAGCAGCGCGCCTTCGTTGCTGGGGTCGTAGATCACGAACGCCAGGCCGTACAGCGCGACGATCGCGGTGACGGTCATCGACGCGATCGCCGGGCTGCGGCGCTTGGACGTGCTGGCGAGCTTCCCGGGCAGCACTCCTTCGCGACCCAGCGCGAACAGGTAGCGGGCACTCGTGTTGTAGAACGCCATCGTGCAGGCGAACGAGCTGGTCACGATGAGGATCTCCATCACCAGCGTCGCCCATGAGCCGACGTACTTGTCGGTGAGCGGGTAGAACGCCGAGGCGATGTCGCCCGCGTACTGCGACTTGACCGCCTGCGCCGAGCCGGTGAGGCCCCAACCGGTCACGAATGCGTACGACATGATCGTGTAGAAGACGCCGAGGCCGATCACCGAGCTGTAGGTCGCCCGCTTTGCGATCTTGTTCGGCTCGCGGGTCTCCTCTGCGTAGTTGGGTGCCATCTCGAACCCGACCCACGACCAGAATGCGGCGAACAGCGCGACGCCTGCGGTGCCGCTGCCGAAGACCTGGACCGCGGCCGGGTTGTCGAAGATCGCGACGGGGTTCAGGGGCTGGAGCGAGAAGCCCTCCGCGCCGCCCTTCGCGAAGATTCCCACGGCCATGATGACGAGTACGAGCACCTCGCCGACGAGCAGCACGCCCAGCACTTTCGCGGTGAACTCGATGTGGAACCACCCGAACAGGCTGATCAGGACCAGTCCGACGATCATGTAGAACCACGCGGGCAGGTCCAGCCCGGTGAGGCTCGCGACGGTCGTCGACGCGAAGTACCCGGTCACACCGAGCACTGCGGCGCAGAACACGATGTAGCAGAACGCGATGAGGTAGCCCACGCCGAGCCCGGCCACCCTGCCGAGCCCCCGGGAAACGAACGTGTAGAAGCCGCCTGCGGAGGTCACCCGTCTGGCCATGGCGACATAGCCCACGGAGAAGATCGTCAAGGCGATCGTGGCGAGGATGAACGCCGCTGGGGAGGAATAGCCACCCCCCAGCGTGCGACCGGCACGTTGAACAGCGTCGCGGCTAGCGGGGCGGCGCCGGTGACGATGCAGAACAGCACCGACGGCAGGCCCAGCGCGTCACCTGCGAGCTCGCGACGAGAGGCGTCGGAACGGGTAGAGACGGCAGTCATGAAGGCTCCCGGGACAAAAGGACGGGACGCACAGAGCGTGACCACCAATTGTTGCCTTCAGGTGAACGGACGGGGACTGTGCCGCTCCGCTGGTGTCGCTCGTTCGACACAGAGCGTGACCAGCCCACGCCGCGCCGCTCTGGGGGCCCTACCCACCAGCGGCTTCTCGACGATGTTCCGCCCGGCGGTACCGGCTCGCGACCCAGCAGGGACGATGTCCCCGTGACAGGTACGACCGCACCACCCGCCGGGCCGACCGCAGGCTCGACCACTGGGGCCCAGACCATCCGCCAGCGCATCGCCGACGAGCTCGGCGTCGGCCCGCACCAGGTTGCCGCGGCCGTCGATCTGCTCGACGGCGGCGCCACCGTGCCCTTCATCGCCCGTTACCGGAAGGAGGCCACCGGCACCCTCGACGACACGCAGCTGCGCACCCTCGAGGAGCGGCTGGGCTATCTCCGTGAGCTGGAAGACCGCCGCGCGGCGGTGCTCGAGGAGATCCGGCGCCAAGGCAAGCTCGACCCGACGCTTCAGGAGCGCATCCTGGCCGCCGAGTCCAAGGCCCGGCTGGAGGACATCTACCTGCCGTTCAAGCCGAAACGGCGCACCAAGGCCCAGGTGGCCAGGGAGAACGGGCTGGAGCCGCTGGCCGACGCGCTGCTCGGCGACCCCACGCTCGATCCTCATGAGACGGCGGGGGCCTACCTCAGCGAGCAGGTCGCCGACGCCGCCGCTGCCCTCGACGGCGCCCGCGCGATCCTCGTCGAGCGCTTCGCCGAGGACGCGGACCTCATCGGCGGCCTGCGCGAACGCATGTGGACACGCGGTCGGCTCATCACGACCGTCCGTACGGGCAGGGAGGTCGACGGGACGAAGTACGCCGACTACTTCGCGTTCTCCCAGCCCTTCACCAAGCTGCCCTCCCACCGGATCCTCGCGGTGTTCCGCGGCGAGAAGGAGGAGGTCCTCGACGTCGCGCTCGAACCGGACGACACCGAGGCGGAACCCGGCGTCGTCACCGACTGGGAGCGCGCCATCGCCGCCGCGGCCGGGATCCGGGACGAGGGCCGCGCCGCCGACCGGTGGCTCGCCGACTGCGTCCGCTGGGCATGGCGCACCCGCATCCTGCTGCACCTGGCGATCGACATCCGGGTGCGTCTGCGCACCGTCGCCGAGGAAGGTGCGATCGGGGTGTTCGCGAGCAACCTGCGCGACCTCCTCCTCGCCGCCCCGGCGGGCAGCCGCGCCACGATGGGCCTGGACCCCGGGCTGCGCACAGGTGTCAAGGTCGCCGTGGTCGACGCGACCGGCAAGGTCGTCGCCACCGACACGATCTACCCGCACGAGCCCCGCCGCGCGTGGGACGCCGCGCTCGCCTCGCTGACGAAGCTGGCCGCGGCCCACGACGTCGAGCTCGTCGCGATCGGCAACGGCACCGCGTCGCGCGAGACGGAAAAGCTCGCCCGCGAGCTCGCCGTCCGCAGCCCCGCGCTCAAGCTCATCCCGGTCGTGGTCAGCGAAGCCGGGGCGTCGGTGTACTCCGCGTCGGCCTACGCGTCGGCCGAGCTGCCCGAGCTGGACGTGTCGCTGCGCGGCGCGGTCTCCATCGCCCGACGCCTCCAGGACCCGCTCGCGGAGCTCGTCAAGATCGACCCCAAGTCCATCGGGGTCGGGCAGTACCAGCACGACCTGCCGGAGTCCGCGCTCTCGCGCTCGCTCGACGCCGTCGTGGAGGACTGCGTGAACGCCGTCGGCGTCGACGTCAACACCGCCTCGGCGCCGCTGCTGCGCAGGGTCTCGGGAATCACCGAGTCGCTCGCCGCCCAGATCGTGGCCCACCGCGACACCAACGGCCCGTTCCGCACCCGCACGGCTCTCGTCGACGTGCCCCGCCTGGGCCCCAAGGCGTTCGAGCAGTGCGCGGGCTTCCTGCGCATCCGCGGCGGCGGCGACCCGCTCGACGTCTCCGGCGTGCACCCGGAGGCCTATCCGGTGGTGCGCCGCATCCTGGCCAGGGCCAAGACCGACATCGCGGCCCTGATCGGCAACGCGCCGAAGCTGAAGTCGCTCTCGCCAAAGGAGTTCGTCGACGAGCGCTTCGGGCTGCCCACGGTCACCGACATCCTCACCGAGCTGGAGAAGCCCGGCCGCGACCCGCGCCCGGCCTTCCGCACCGCGACGTTCGCCGAGGGAGTCCACAAGATCTCTGACCTGCGGCCCGGCATGCTCCTGGAGGGCCAGGTGACCAACGTGGCCGCCTTCGGCGCGTTCGTCGACGTCGGCGTGCACCAGGACGGGCTCGTGCACGTGTCGGCGATGGCGAAGCAGTTCGTGTCCGACCCGCGCGAGATCGTCAAGTCCGGCGACGTCGTGCGGGTCAAGGTTCTGGAGGTCGACGAGGCGCGCAAGCGGATCTCGCTGACCCTGCGCCTTGACGACGACGCGCCCACCGGCAAGCCTGAGCGTGCTCCGCGGCGCAGTGGGCAGGGCCCTGACGATCGGGGCCGGGACGATCGGGGCCGGGACGATCGAAAGAAGCCCGACCGGCAGAAGCCCGACCAGAAGTCCGGCGAGCGTCCCCGTGAGGACCGGGGGCGGGGCGATGCGGCCCGTCGTGACCGGGGCCGGGATGACCGGGGCCGCGGGTCTGGCGGAACCGGCCTCGCGAACAGCGCCATGGCCGACGCACTACGGCGTGCGGGACTGGCGGACGGAGAGAAGAAGAGGTAGCAAGCCGACATGGCCAAGGTCGCAGCAGGCAAGGGCGCAGCCCAGAAGAACGGCGCCGCGCGCGTCAAGATCGAGCGGGTGCCCAAGAACCGCTACGAGGCGGAGCTGCTGCGGCTGCAGGTGCAGCTCGTCGAAATGCAGGAGTGGGTCAAGACCTCCGGCACCCGTCTCGTCGTCTTGTTCGAGGGCCGCGACGCCGCGGGCAAGGGCGGCACCATCCAGCGGGTGGCCGAGTACCTCAACCCCCGCGTCTGCCGCATCGTCGCCCTGCCTGCGCCCACCGAGCGCCAGCGCACCCAGTGGTACTTCCAGCGCTACGTCGAGCACCTCCCGGCCGCGGGGGAGATCGTGCTGTTCGACCGCAGCTGGTACAACCGCGCGGGCGTGGAGCGGGTGATGGGCTTCGCGACCCTCGCCGAGTACCAGCGGTTCCTCCGGCAGTGCCCGATCTTCGAGCGTCTGCTCGTCGAGGACGGGATCCTGTTGCGCAAGTATTGGTTCTCGGTGAGCGACGACGAGCAGGAGCGCCGGTTCCGCGACCGCCTCCAGAACCCGCTGAAGCGGTGGAAGCTGTCCCCGATGGACCTGGACTCCCTCACCCGCTGGGAGGACTACTCCCGGGCCAAAGACGACATGTTCGCCGCGACGGACAACCCCGACATCCCGTGGATGGTCGTCGAGTCCGAGGACAAGCGCCGAGCGCGCCTCAACACGATCGCGCACCTGCTCGGAAGCGTCCCGTGGAAGCCCGTGGAGCGCCCCGATCTGCGGCTGCCGAAGCGTCCCAAGCCGACCGGCTACGTCCGACCGCCGCGGGAGCTCTTCCACGAGGTGCCCGACCACGCCGCCTCCCTGATGGAGGGGTCCTGATCCCGCGGTAAGGGCCCCCGGTGTCCGGAACGGCGTGATCGCCCGACGCGCCGCGGCCTCCCTTACGCCGACGATGGAGCCATCAAGAACTAAGGGAGTGTTCGAGATGATGGCTCTGGTGATCCTCGTGGTGCTCGTGCTCGTCGTGGAGGCCACAATCCGCTACGGCTTCGACGGCCGGAGCAGGATTCGCACCCCGTGGGCGCGCCCCGTGGATGATCTGCATGCGCTCGGACGGGCGTTGAGCAGGCAGGGAGCGCGAATTCATCAGTAGTTCCGGGGGCCGAGGTGACAGTGGCGGCGATCACCTGGGACTATAGAGGGAGGGTGGTGCGTTGAGCGCCATTGGAGACCGCGTTGGCCGGGCAGATGTCGTGCAGAGGGCCTTGCGGGCTCACAGCGGGGGCACGCAACCGTGTCGCCGCCACTGCGACGAAAGTACGACGTGACTTCCACTGAGCTCGACCTGCCCACCTTCGCCGACCTCCCGCTCCGCGCCGAACTGCTCGCCGTTGTCGAGGAGCTCGGATACACCCACCCCAGCCCCGTCCAGGCCGAGGCCATCGCGCCGCTGGTCGAGGGCCGTGACCTGATCGGCCAGGCCGCCACCGGCACCGGCAAGACGGCCGCGTTCGCGTTGCCCATGCTGGAACGCCTCGCCGAGATCCGCCCTCAGCGCGGCCGCGGCGACGCGCCGTTCGGGATGGTCCTCGCCCCCACCCGTGAGCTCGCGCTGCAGGTGTCCGAGGCGGTCAGCCGCTACGGCGCCCACCTGGGCGCGCGGGTCGTCACGGTCTACGGTGGCGCGCCCGTCGGCCCGCAGTGGAAGGCCCTGCAGAACGGGGTCGATGTCGTCGTCGCGACGCCGGGGCGGGCCATCGACCTGATGAACCGCGGCGCCCTCCGCCTGTCCGAGCTGGAGACGATCGTCCTGGACGAGGCCGACGAGATGCTCGACATGGGCTTCGTCGAGGACATCGAGATCTTGCTCGACGCCACCCCGGATACGCGCCAGGCGGTGCTGTTCTCGGCCACGATTCCGCGGCGCATCGAGGCACTGGCGCAGAAGTACCTGCGCGAGCCGGTCATCGTCCGGATCCGCCGTGAGGAGGTGCCGGAGGGCGAGGCGCCGAAGGTGCGCCAGACGGCCTACCTCGTGCCGCGCACCCACACCACCGCCGCGCTCGGGCGCGTGCTGGAGGCCGAGCGTCCGCGCGCCGCGATCGTGTTCTGCCGCACCCGTCTGGACGTCGACGCCGTCACCGAGACCCTCACCGCCCGTGGGCTGCGCGCCGAGGCGCTGCACGGCGGGATGGACCAGGAGCACCGCACCCGGGTCGTCGAGCGGCTGCGCAGCGGACGCACCGAGCTGCTGGTCGCCACCGACGTCGCCGCGCGTGGTCTGGACATCGACCTGCTCACCCACGTCGTCAACCACGACGTGCCGCAATCCTCGGAGGACTACGTCCACCGGATCGGCCGCGTCGGCAGGGCGGGCCGCGAGGGCGTTGCGATCACGCTGGTGCCGCCGTCGAAGATGTACGCGCTGCGCAACGTGGAGCGCCTCACCGGTCAGCCGATCACGATCGCCGCTGTCCCGACCGCCGCCGACCTGCGCGTCGCGCGGCTCGACCGCACCCGCATCGCGCTCGAGGAGACGCTGCTCGGGGTCGACGGTGCCGAGACCGGTGAAGCCGACGACGTGCGCGCCATGCTCGCCGGGCTCGCCGCCGAGCACGACCTCCTCGAGGTCGCCACCGCGGCGATACTCCGGCTGCAGTCCGCAGCGGGCACGCCCGACGACGGCGAGGACATCCCCGTCGTCAGCGCAGGACGCGGCGGGGGTCGCTCCGACCGCTCCGACCGGTTCGACCGCTCCGACCGGTCCGAGCGTCCGGGCAAGGGTCGCGGCGCGGGTCAGCGGCCGCCGAAGAGCGGCATGACGCGCCTCTTCGTCAACGCGGGCCGGGCCGGGGGCGTGCGCCCCCAGGACATCGTGGGCGCGCTGGCCAACGAGTCGAACCTGTCAGGGCGCGACATCGGGGCGATCCAGATCCACGAGCGGCACGCGCTGGTGGAGGTCCCCGAGCACGCCGCCGACGACGTGCTGCGCAGCCTGCGGGGGAGCACCACGCTGAAGGGCCGCCGCGCCAACGTCCGTCGTGACCGCGACTTCGCCGACGCGGGGCGCGACCGCTCCTGACCCACGGCGGGCGCTCCGACGTTCGGGGCGCCCGCACCGGCAGGCGGCGGTGGTGGTGCGCGGTTCTCTGGCGGCTCGTCGCGCCTGAGTGGGTCTGCGGCCCACCCGCGCATGATCGGCGAAAGTGGTGCCGCAAGGGCACTGGCGCACCTCTGGCACCACTGCAGGCGATCACCGGCTCAACAGACGTGACGAGCCTCCCACGATCACGCCACGACCGTCCCCCGGCCACGTCCGCCACGTCGGGTCACTGTCAGCCCACTGCGCACCCCCCGCAACGGCACCCCGCACGCCGCGCACGGGGTGCTCCGCATTAGGTCACCGCGCGGGGTGCGCACGGGGTGCGAGGTCGCCGCGCGGGGTGCGCAGTCGGTGTCCACGGGGTGCGACACCCCCGCGGAGTGCGCAGTCGGTGTCCACGGGGTGCGACTGCACCCGGGCGGGGCGGGACCTGACCCTCACCCCCGCCTGCTCGGGCTGATCGCCGCCAACGAGGGCCACTTCGCAGACCGCGCATGCACCTCGCAGGGCCCACAGACCCTGCGAAGCGACAGCGGACCCTGCGAAGACCCTGTCCCGCCCGGCCGGGCGCGACCACGTCGTCGACCGCAAACCCAGTGGCCCGATCAGCCCAGTGGCCCGATCAGCCCAGTGGCCCGATCAGCCCAGTGGCCCGATCAGCCCAGTCGCCCGATCAGCCCAGTCGCCCGATCAGCCCAGTCGCCCGACAGCTCAGTGTCGATCAGCGCGGCGCACGACTTGCCGGTCACCTCCTCCACCACCTGTCGCAGCACGGCGAAGCCCAGGTTCGAGTAGTGCCAGCGCTGCCCTGGCCCACCGACCGTCTCGACCCGGCCGAACGCGGCCCGCAGCTTCTCCCGTGTCGGGCCGATCATCGACGCCCACATGCTCACCGGCGCCTCGCGCTGCACGCCACCCGCGTGCGCCAGCAACACCCGGAGCGGCACCGCCCGAATGCCGTGTCCGGCAGACAGGTCGCCACCCGCTCGTCGAGGTCCAGCTCGCGCCGACTCGGCCAGGGCGCGCAGCGATGGGCGCGCGGTGGCGTCGGTCCGCGGATGCGATCTCGAGTTCAGATCATGACAGGCCCTCCGCTGCTGGGTCACTAGTCCGCGCTTACCCAGTCGGAGCCGTGTCACCCTGCTGCAGTTCGCCCCGCCCATCCTGGATGCGGAAGGGTGGGCACATGACAGATTTGAAGCCGCGCAGCCGGGACGTCACCGACGGGATGGAGCGCGCCGCCGCACGCGGCATGCTGCGCGCCGTCGGTATGCGCGACGAGGACTTCGCCAAGCCCCAGATCGGCATCGCGTCGAGCTGGAACGAGATCACCCCGTGCAACCTGTCCCTGCAGCGCCTCGGCATCGCGGCGAAGGAGGGCGTGCACAGGGCGGGCGGGTTCCCGATGGAGTTCGGCACGATCTCGGTCTCCGACGGGATCTCGATGGGTCACGTCGGCATGCACTACTCGCTGGTCAGCCGCGAGATCATCGCCGACTCCGTGGAAACCGTCGTGCAGGCGGAGCGCCTGGACGGCACCGTGCTGCTCGCGGGCTGCGACAAGAGCCTGCCGGGGATGCTCATGGCCGCCGCGCGCCTGGATCTCGCGGCCGTGTTCGTCTACGCGGGCTCGATCCTGCCCGGCCGCCTCGGCGACCGTGAGGTGAACATCGCCGACGCGTTCGAGGCCGTCGGCGCCTGCGCGCGCGGTCTGATCAGCCGCGAGGAGGTCGACGCGATCGAGCGGGCGATCTGCCCCGGCGAGGGCGCGTGCGGCGGCATGTACACCGCCAACACGATGGCCGCCGCCGCGGAGGCGCTCGGCCTCGCCCTGCCCGGCTCAGCGGCGCCCCCCGCCGTCGACCGCCGCCGTGACGGGATCGCACGTGCGTCCGGAGAGGCCGTCATCGGCATGATCGAGAAGGGGATCACCGCGCGGCAGGTGCTCACGAGGGACGCGTTCGAGAACGCGATCGCGGTCGTCATGGCGTTCGGGGGTTCGACGAACGCAGTGCTGCACCTGCTCGCGATCGCCCACGAGGCGGGCGTCCGGCTGGAGCTCGACGACTTCACCCGCGTCGGCGAGCGGGTGCCACACCTTGCCGACGTCAAGCCGTTCGGCAAGTACGTGATGAGCAGCATCGACCAGGTGGGCGGCGTGCCCGTCGTCATGAAGGCGCTTCTGGACGCCGGTCTGCTGCACGGGGACGCGCTCACCGCCACCGGCAAGACCGTGGCGGAGAACCTGGCCGCGATCGACCCGCCCGACCTGGACGGGGAGATCCTGCGCTCGATGGACAAGCCGATCCACCCGACCGGCGGGATCACGATCCTGCGCGGCTCACTCGCACCGGACGGCGCCGTCGTCAAGAGCGCCGGGTTCGACGCGGCCACGTTCGAGGGCACGGCCCGGGTGTTCGACGGCGAGGCCGGGGCGATGGCCGCCGTGCCCGATCTCCAGCCCGGCGACGTCGTGGTGATCCGCTACGAGGGCCCGAAGGGCGGCCCGGGGATGCGCGAGATGCTGGCGGTGACGGCCGCGATCAAGGGCGCCGGGCTGGGGAAGGACGTCCTGCTGCTCACCGACGGCCGCTTCTCCGGCGCGACGACGGGCCTGTGCGTCGGACACGTCGCCCCCGAAGCGATGGACGGCGGCCCGATCGCGTTCGTCGAAGACGGCGACCGCATCGTGCTGGACGTCGCCAACCGCACCCTCACCCTCGACGTCGACGACGCCGAGCTGGCCCGCCGTCGCGCGGGCTGGAGCCCCAAACAGCCCGAGCTGCGCACCGGGGTGCTCGGCAAGTACGCCAAGCTCGTGGGCTCGGCCTCCCAAGGCGCGGTCTGCAGCTGACGCTCGTGCGCTGACCGGGGCGGCGAGGTCGCCGCGAGCCGTACCGGGGTGAGCTGGGCAGGTTGCTGGTGTGCGGGGTAGCGGCGGCCCGGCTTGCAGCAGGGTGGCACTGCTGCGACTGGGTCGGAGCAGGGCCACCCTGCTGCGATGCCCTGCTGCGATGCGGACGTGGCCCAGATCGGCCAGGTTTGCTCAAGCCCGCGCACTGACGGCGGCGTCCAGCGCGGCGCGCATGTCGGCGACCGGTCCCGGAAGGCCCGTCATCAGCTCCACCTGCGCGACACCCTGCTGCAGCAGCATCTCCAGCCCGCTCTCGACCCGCGCACCCGCCGCCAGCGCGGCCGCCGCGAACGGGGTGGGCCACGGCGCGTAGACGACGTCGAGCACCACCGCGCCCGCGCCAGGTGGGGTCAGCCCGTCGGTGGCGCCCTGCGGGAGCGTCGAGATCACCACGTCGGCGTCGGCGAGCGTCGCGGAGGCGCGTGCGCGATCAGCCAGCGCGTCGCTGATCCGCGGGGCGATGCCGAGGCGGTCGGCGGTGGCCCGCAGCTCCGCGGTGCGTCCGAGATCGCGCACCAGCACCTCGACGTCGGTGATCCCCCGCTCGGACAACGCCGCCAGCGCCGACTGGGCGGTGCCGCCCGCGCCGAGCACCACCGCCCGGCCCATCACCGCGCCGAGCGTCGTGCCGATGCCGATCACGTCGGTGTTGTGGGCCGTGCGTCGCCCGGCGGTCAGCACCAGGGTGTTCGCCGCGCCGACCGCCGCGGCCAACACGTCGACCTCGTCGGCGACCTCCAGCGTGATGCGCTTGAGCGGCATGGTCAGCGACAGGCCCGCCCACTCGGGACCGAGCCCGTCGACGAACGCGGCCAGCTCAGCCTCGCGGACCTCGTGCATGCCGTAGGACCAGTCGTCCAGCCCGAGCGCCCGGTACGCCGCGTTGTGCAACACGGGCGAGAGCGAGTGGGCGACGGGCGATCCGAGCACGGCGGCGAGCACCCGCCCAGTATGGCGGCCCCGCCTGCGCTTACCCGTGGGACCGCTCAGCGCCGGAAGCGTTGGACCCTGACGTCGCCGTCGGCGAACGTCGCCGCCGCCCGCTCGATGCTGGCCAGCGAGGCCGCAGCCAGCGAGCACGGCATCCCGTATGCGGCCCGCACCCGCTCGCTCGCCTGGCGCAGCGCTTCGCGGCTGCGGCCGACGAAGTCGGTGAGGGGATAGGTCTGGCCCGGCTGGAGGTAGTCCTCGACCACGAGCGACGGGGAGTAGTACTCGCGGCGCGACCCGTCGGGCCAGCGCACCTCGAACCGCATCTCGGGCACGGACTTGACGGTAGGACGTCCGTGTTGCCGCCGTATGACACCCACGTGAGAGTCTGCGGCCCGTGGGCGAGACGGTGGTCATACTCGGCGGTCGCAGCGAGATCGGGGTCGCCGTGGCCCGCAGGCTGGCGACGGACGCGACGGTCGTGCTCGCGGCCCGGCGCAGCGCCGAGCTGGTCGCCGAGGTCGACGCGCTCGCCGCGGCGGGCGCGTCGACCGTCGACACCGTCGAGTTCGACGCCGACGACCTGGCGGCCCAGCGTGGTGTCCTCGACGCCGTCGTGGCTCGGCACGGCCCGCTCGACGTGGTCGTCGTCTCGTTCGGGATCCTCGGCGACCAGGCCCGCGCAGAGGCCGACGCCGAGCACGCACGGGCGATCGTGCACACCGACTACGTCGCCCACGTGACGGTCATGACCCATCTTGCGCAGATCCTGCGCAGCCAGGGCCGCGGGACGCTCATCGTGTTCTCCTCGGTCGCGGGCGCGAGAGTGCGCCGGGCCAACTACGTCTACGGGTCGGCCAAGGCCGGGCTCGACGGCTTCGCATCCGGCCTCGCCGACGCGTTGCACGGCACCGGAGCGCGCCTGCTGCTGGTGCGGCCCGGGTTCGTGGTGGGCCGGATGACCGAGGGCATGGCGCCCGCGCCGCTGTCCTCGACCCCTGACCAGGTGGCCGACGCCACGGTCGCCGCGCTGCGGTCGGGCCGGGGAGAGATCTGGGTGCCGAAGGCGCTGCGGCCGCTCTTCGGCCTCGCCCGGCACCTGCCACGGGCGATCTGGCGACGCCTACCGCGGTGATCGTTGTTGGCAACTCGCAGGTAACGATTCGGTCATTCCAGGCTCGCAAGATCACTCCATCGGAGGGCGGGGAGGGCGCGCAGATGGCAGGACGCACCCGCACTGTCGTGACCACCGTTGCCGCGTTTGTCCTGCTCGTGGGCTTTTGGGAGCTCGTGAAGGCCGTTGTGCCCGACAACGGGGTGGTCGTGGCCGGGGTCCGCATCCTGCCGCGCACCGACGACGCGGCGATGCCTCACGTGTGGACGGTACTGGCGCGGCTGGGCAGTCCCGAGGTGGCGGGCGCCGCGGACACCCGCACGGTCGGCGCGGCCGTCGCGGGCGGCGTGCTGTTCACCCTGGGCTGGCGTTGGGCGGCCTGCTGCTCGGCGGCGTCCTCGGGATGGCGCTGGCACTGGTGATGCTGCGGTTCCGGCTCGCGGAGCGTGCGATCCTGCCCTACGTCGTCGCCTCGCAGACCGTGCCCCTGATCGCGATAGCCCCGCTCGTCGCAGGCTGGGGCGGGAAGATCGCCATTCTCGGGTGGGCGTGGCAGCCGTGGGCGAGCGTGATGGTGATCTCATCCTACCTCGCGTTCTTCCCTGTCGCGGTCGGCGCGCTGCGCGGCCTCGGCTCGCCCGCAGCGGCCGACGTCGAGCTGTTTCACTCACTGGCTGCGGGCTGGTGGATGACGCCGCTGCGGCTGCGGCTCCCTTCTGCGGTCCCCTCGCTCATCCCCGCTGTCCGGTTGGCCGCTGCCGCCGCGGTGGTCGGCGCGATCGTGGCGGAGATCTCCACCGGCACGCGCGGCGGGATCGGACGGCTGATCATCGAGTACGCCCAGTCGGCAACCGGGGATCCCTCCCAGATGTACGCGGCCATCCTCGGCGCCGCCGTGCTCGGGCTCGTCGCGGCGGGCGCGGTCAGCCTGCTGGACCTCGCTCTGCGGCGCTACCGGGGAGCGGTCGGGTGAGCGAGCCGTCGACGCGGCGCACCGCGGTCGAGCTGTTCGGCGTCGACAAGCGGTTCGACGACGTCGTCGCACTGTCGGGCATCGAGCTGACGCTGGACGAGGGCGAGTTCGTGTCGCTGATCGGGCCGTCCGGCTGCGGGAAGTCGACGCTGCTGCGCGTCGTCGCCGACCTGGAGGCGCCGAGCGCGGGCGTGGTGCGGGTCGGTGGGAAGAACGCACGGCAGGCCCGGATCGACCAGGACTACGGGATCGCGTTCCAGCAGTCTGGGCTGCTCGAGTGGCGGACGGTCGCGGAGAACGTCGAGCTGCCCCTTCAGGTGCACGGCGTCGGCAAGGCGCAGCGGCGGGCGCGGGCGGCGGAGCTGTTGGAGCTGGTCGGCCTCACGGACTTCGCAGCGTCGCGACCTGCCCAGCTGTCGGGCGGCATGCAGCAGCGGGTGGCGATCGCCAGAGCGCTGGCTGCGCGGCCTAAGCTGCTGTTGATGGACGAGCCCTTCGGGGCGTTGGACGAGATGACCCGCGAGCGGATGCAGGCCGAGCTCCCGCGGATCGCGGGGGAGAGCGGCGCGGCCGTGCTGTTCGTCACCCACTCCATCCCGGAGGCCGTCGTCCTGTCCGACCGGGTCGTGGTGATGACCCCGCGCCCCGGCCGGGTCACCGAGATCGTCCCCGGTCGCCGCCCCGGAAGGAGCGGAGCCGAGCTGGAGCCCGACGACGTCGACGACGTCCGCGAGACGGCGTCGTTCTACGCGGCGGTCACCGCGGTCCGCGAGGCGCTGCGCAAGGGCCACACGTGACGGCGGCCAGGGGCGCGCCGGTCGCGCTCGGGATCGGTGTCCTCGCGGCGTGGCAGCTGCTCGTTGTGGCCGCCTCCGTGCCCGCCTTCCTGCTGCCCGCGCCCAGCGCGATCGCTGCGCAGGTGGTGACCGAGCTGCCGGTCATCGCATCGACCGCCTCCGTCACCGGCGGCAACGCGTTGGTCGGCCTCGTCGCCGGGTTCCTGATCGGGGTGCTGTTGGCGCTGCTCGCGGCGTCGTCGCGGCTGATCTCAGAGTTGACGACCCCGGTGGTGCTCGCGGCGAGCGCCATCCCGATCGTCGCGCTCGCCCCGGTCTTCACCACGATGTTCGGCTCGACCACGGAAATCCCGCGCAGGTTGGTGGTCACCGTCGTGGTCGTGGTGCCGGTGTTCATCACGGCGAGCAGGGGCCTGTGCGCCGTCGCGCCGGTCCACAGCGAGCTGATGACGTCGCTGGCCGCCACCCCGTGGCAGCGGGCGCGGGTTCGTCCGCCTCCCGGGCGCGGTGCCGTTCGTCATGATCGGCCTGCGGCTCGCGGCCCCGGCATCGGTGATCGCGTCGATCGTCGCGGAGTACTTCGGGGGGCTGCAGAACGGTCTCGGCAGCCGCATATCCTCCGCGGCCGCCAACACCGCCTACGCGCGAGCGTGGGCCTTCGTCGTGGCCTCGATCGTGCTGGGGCTGCTGTTCCACCTGGCCGGGACGCTCGCCGAGCGGCTGGTCACCAGAGGACGTACCGCGAGAACATGAGGAGAACCCCGATGTCCAGACGCCCCCTGCTGGCGGCGGTGGCAGCCGTTGCGCTGGCCGTCACTGCCTGCTCCACCACGTCCCAAGCCAGCGGCGGCGCCGGAGCGAGCACGGCCCCCGGCGCCCTGACGAAGGTGACGCTGCAGCTGCAGCGGGTCGCCCAAGGCCAGTTCGCAGGCTATTACGCGGCCATCGACAAGGGTTACTACAAGGACGCAGGCCTCGACGTCACGCTCAAGGAGGGCGGCGTGGACATCGTTCCGCAGACCGTCCTCGCCCAGCGCCAGCCCGACTACGCGATCGCGTGGGTGCCCAAGGCGCTCGTTAGCCGCGAGCAGGGTGTGGCCATCACCGACGTGGCGCAGATCTACCAGCGCTCGGGCACCCGCCAGGTGTCGTTCAAGAGCGAGAACATCACCAAGCCTGCTGACTTCAAGGGTAAGAAGATCGGCAACTGGGGCCTCGGCAACGAGTTCGAGCTGTTCGCAGGCATGACCACGGCCGGGCTCAAGCCCGCCTCCGACGTCACGCTCGTCCAGCAGCAGTTCGACATGCAGGGGCTGCTCAACCACGACATCGACGCCGCGCAGGCCATGTCCTACAACGAGTACGCCCAGGTGCTCGAAGCGAAGAACCCGGCGACCGGGCAGCTCTACCAGCCGTCTGACTTCAACCTCATCAACTGGAACGACGACGGCACGGCCATGCTGCAGGACGCGATCTGGGCGAACACCGAGAAGCTTTCCGACCCGGCTTACCAGGACCAGACCGTCAAGTTCGTCGCCGCGTCGCTGCAGGGCTGGATCTACTGCCGTGACCATCTCGAGGAGTGTCGCGACATCGTCGTCAAGGCGGGGTCGAAGCTGGGTGCGAGCCACCAGCTGTGGCAGGTCAACGAGGTCAACAAGCTGATCTGGCCGTCGCCGTCGGCAGGGGTCGGCACGATCGACCCGGCTGCGTGGGCGCAGACGGTGAAGGTGGCGCGCACCGCTGTCAACGCCGACGGGCAGACCGTGCTCACCAAGGACCCCGACGCGCAGGCCTACACCAACGACTACGTCAACAAGGCCATCGCCCAGCTCAAGGGCGACGGGCTCGACGTGGTGGGCACGGGATTCCAGCCGGAGACGGTGACGCTGAACGCGGGCGGCGCGTAGGCGGGGCAGGCCCCCCAAGCTGGCAGGAGCTGCGGCAGGGTGACACCGCTGCGACTGGGGTCGCAGGAGTGTCACCCTGCTGCAGTGCCGACCTCGCTCCCGAGGCCGCTCCCGCCATCGCGCAGCAGCTCATACCACGCGCCGTCGTCCAACTCGCCCGACCCGACGACGCCGTCGGCGTGGAAGTGGCCCACGAGCGTGAAACCCGCGCGCTCGGCGACGTGCCTGCTGGCCGCGTTGCCCCACGCCGCCCCGATCTGGAGCCGGTGTCGGCCGAGGCCGCCCTCCGCGACCGAGGTGAAGGCGTTGGCCACCACCGTCTCGAGGGCGGCGCCGACCACACCGCGGCCGCGGGCCTCGGGATGGGCCCAGTAGCCGACCTCGTCGCCCGTCGGGTTGAGCGGGTCGGCGAGCCGGAAGACGCTGATGTGGGCCAGCAGCCGGTCGCTGCCGGGCCCGGTGACGGCCCACGCCACGCGGTGCCCGAGCGAGGCCTGCAGCGGCCCCGTCTGGATGAACGCCCGTGCCGTGGCCTCGGTGTAGGGGTCGGGCAGGGTACGGAGCCAGTGCCGGGTCCGTGGGTCGTTGCACGCCTCGACGATCCGCGCGACGTCGGCGTCGACGGTCGGACGGAGGCGCACCCGTGGGCTCCCCAGCACCGGGACGGGCCACCAGGTCGTGCGCGGTCGGCCGTCGTCGGCGGGCTTCAGCGTGGCGATCCAGGCGTCGACGAGCTCGCCGCGGTGCGAGACGGCCAGCGGGATCTCCCCGCGGAAGGTGAAGCCGCAGGCGTGCGCGACCCGCCATGAGGCGACGTTGCCGACGTGCGTGTTCCAGTGCACGACGGGCAGCCCCGCCTCCGCGAACGCCCAGCGCGTCGCCAGCCGGACCGCTCGCGTCATCAGTCCCCGACCCCGGGCCCACGGCGCGAGGACGTAACCGATCTCCGGAGGTGGTCGGTCCCGGATGTCGACGTTGCCCGCGAACCGCGCCGTGCCGTCGTCGTCGCGCGCCTCGACGGCCCAGCTCCGCAGCGTTCGCCGGCCTGCGCCGGGGTTCGCGACCCACCGCTGCGCGTGGCGGCGTTCGTAGGGCTGCGGCACGGTCGTGTACCGGACCGTCTCGGGGTCGCGGCACATGGTGACCATCTCGTCGACGTCGGATGACCGGTGCGCTCTCAGGGTCACGACGCCGTCGCTGACCGGGGTGGTCGGGGTGGCCATCGGCCCATCGTCGCGGATCGCGAAGGACACTGGGCGCATGGCGACCTCCTGCGACCGCGCGCTGGACCTCCTCACGGCCACCCCGCTCGTCGACGGGCACAACGACCTGCCGTGGGCGTTGCGGAGGCTGGGGCATGAGGTGGACCTGGCTGCGGGCGTCCCTGAGCTGCAGACCGACCTGCCACGGCTGCGCGACGGCCGGGTCGGGGCCCAGTTCTGGTCGGTCTATGTGCCGTGCTCGATCACCGGCCCGGCCGCGGTGAGCACCGTCCTCGAGCAGGTGGAGCGCGTGCGCGCCCTCGCGAGTCGCTACCCCGACGAACTGGGCCTGGCCGTCACCGCGGCCGACGCCGAGGCCGCGTGCGCCTCAGGGCGGGTCGCCTCGCTGATGGGTGCGGAGGGCAGGCACGGCATCGACGGCTCGCTCGACGCGCTGCGCCACCTGCGCCGCGTCGGCGTGCGCTACATGACCCTCACGCACAACCGGAACACCGAGTGGGCCGACTCGGCCACCGACGAGGCGGAGCACGGTGGGCTCGCGCCGTTCGGCCGGGAGGTGGTGCGCGAGATGAACCGGATCGGCATGCTCGTCGACCTCTCCCACGTCGCTGCCACCACGATGCGCGACGCGCTGGCGACGTCCTCGGCGCCGGTCGTGTTCACGCACTTGTCGTGCCGCGCGGTGACCGACCACCCCCGCGACGTGCCCGAGGACGTGCTCGCGGCGCTGCCCGGCAACGGCGGGGTCTGCATGGTGACGTTCGTGCCGCAGTTCGTCTCGACCCCCGCCCGGGAGTGGGACCTCGCGCTTGCGGCCGACATGACGGCCGCGGGCCTCGACCCGCGCGACCTGGAGGCCATGGCGAAGTTCCTCCCGGTCCGGGGCGGCCGCCGTGCCCTGCCGCCACGATCGACGACGTCGTGGCCCACATCGAGCACGCGCGCCAGGTGGCCGGGATCGACCACATCGGCATCGGCGGCGACTTCGACGGCACGCCGGATCTCCCGGTCGGCTTGGAGGACGTCTCGACCTACCCCGCGCTGTTCGCCGCCCTGCTGGACCGCGGCTGGAGCGAGCAGGACTGCGCGAAGCTCGCGGGCCGGAACATCCTGCGTGTCCTCCGCACCGCCGACGGGGTGGGTGGCTGACGGATCAGATCAGGGCTTTGAAGATGAGGTAGAGAGCTTTCACCTGGCTCAGGATGAAAGTGTCCACCGCGGCGATCCCGATGTGGCAGATGATATTCGCGGTGCACGCCTCGTAGGACTCCTGAAGCGAGCTCTGCGGCCCCATTTTGCTGGTGCATCTTGAATGCGTCGAGCTGGCCGACCAGATGGTTGTCGTCGCCACGTCCTCCGCACAGGCGTTGTGGTGTCCGCACCAGGGCCCTGGCGCGGGTACGGACACTGATGTGCCTGTGCGGGGTCGGCGGTGCTGGCGTCCGCGGTGCTGTGGTCGCGCCGAGTCGCACACCAGGGCGCTGGCAGAACCCCCGCGGTGCGGTTCGCCGCGACCACTACCCCGACAAGCACAGGACCGAACCCGCAGGTTCAGCCCTGTGCCGAGACGTCACACGGTGCCCCCGGTGGGATTCGAACCCACACTGGACGCTGTTTGAGAGCGCTGCCTCTGCCGTTGGGCTACAGGGGCGAAACGATGTGGGAAGGAGCATAGCGGCCGCAGTTCACGGCGCGGCGGTGGTGGGCCCCGGCTATTCTGATTCCTTACCGCAAAGCCACCTTCGGCGCAGAGGAGTGACCGGGTGACCCAGCAGGTGTCCGAGGACAGCGCGCTCACAGAGGCGACGGCCGAACCAGGCGTCGGCCTGCGGGTGCTGGTCGTGGAGGACGAGGCGCTGATCCGTCTCGACCTGACCGAGATGCTGACCGAGGAGGGCTACGTCGTCGCGGGCGAGGCCGCCGACGGTGAGCAGGCCGTGGAGCTCACGCGTTCACTCCACCCCGATTTGGTGATCATGGACGTGAAGATGCCGAAGGTCGACGGCATCGCGGCCGCGACGTCGATCGTCGACGAGCGGATCGCCCCCGTCGTGATGCTGACCGCGTTCAGCCAGCGCGAGCTCATCGAGCAGGCGCGCGACGCGGGAGCTATGGCCTATCTGGTCAAGCCGTTCGCCCGGCATGAGCTGGTGCCTGCGATCGAATTGGCGGTGTCGCGGTTCGCCGAGCGCCGCGCGCTCGAGGAAGAGGTCGCCACGCTGACCGATCGGCTGGAGACGCGCAAGATCGTCGAGCGGGCCAAGGGCCTTCTGATGACCCGCCAGTCGATGACCGAGCCGGACGCCTTCCGCTGGATCCAGCGCACCGCCATGGACCGCAGGACGACCATGAAGGCCGTGGCCGAGGCCGTCGTCGACGGACTCGCCGTACCGAGGTCGTGACCCCGGGCACGCGTGTGGTCTGAAATCACCGAGCCACGCATCCGAGCGCGGGACCACCTCGCAGGCCGCCGGACCACCTCACAAGGTCGCCGGATCACCTCGCAGGTGGCCGGATCACCTTGTAGGCCCGCCGGACCACCTGGCAGGCGGCCGAACTACCTCGTAGGCCCGCCGAACTACCTTGTAGGGCCGCCGGACCACCTGGCAGGCGGCCGAACTACCTCGTAGGCCCGCCGGACCACCTTGTAGGCCCGCCGACCACCTCACACCCCGGCTTACGACCTCGCAGCCCGCCCGGAGTGTGCGAGGTCGGGCTACGGGGCGCGAAGTTGCGCAACCTAGGCCCGACGTGACACCACGGCCGCGACTTCGCAGACCCCGCGTGCTCCTCGCAGGCTCCCTGGACCCTGCGAAGTGCCAGCCCGGCCTGCGAAGCCGCGACCTAAGCCTCGGCGCCCGGCCCCGCACCCCGCCGTCGACCCCGCACCCTCGGCGACCGACGCCGCACCCAGCCGACCGACGTCGCACCCCGCCAGCCGACTCCGCGCCCCGACCCGCCAGCCAAACCCCGCGCCCCGACCCCGCCAGCCGACCCGCGCCCCGACCCCGCCAGCCGACCCGCGCCCCGACCCCGCCAGCCGACCCCGCACCCCGACCCCGCCAGCCGACCCCGCACCCCGACCCGCCGCCACGCCGCACGCCGCACGCCAACCCCGCGCCCCGCACCCCGCCAGCCGACGCCGCACGCCGCACGCCGCACGCCAACCCCGCGCCCCGACCCCGCCGGCCGCCCGCGCACCCCGTCGGCCGCCCGCGCACCCCGCCGGCCGCCCGCGCACCCCGCCGGCCGCCCGCGCACCCCGCCGGCCGCCCGCGCACCCCGCCGGCCGCCCGCGCACCCCGCCGGCCGCCCGCGCACCCCGCCGGCCGCCCGCGCACCCCGCCGGCCGCCCGCGCACCCCGCCGGCCGCCCGCGCACCCCGCCGGCCGCCCCCGCACCCCGCCGGCCGCCCCGCACCCCGCACGGCGACCGCACCCCGCCAGCCGACCCCGCACCCCGCCCGCCGACGCGCCCGCGCACCCCGACGGCGACCGCACCCCGCCAGCCGACTTCACCCCCAACCCGCGACGTGCCGGGGCAGGCTACGGGGGTGCTACGTCGCCGCGCCCGGCCCCGGCAAGGCGCCCAGCGAGCCGTCCGCAGGCTAGGCGACGCCCAGATAGGCTTCCTTCACTGCAGGGTTCGCCAGCAGCTCTTGGCCGGTGCCGGTCGTCGTTATCCGGCCGCTCTCGAGTACGTAGGCGCGGTGGGCGCGGGAGAGCGCCTGCTGGGCGTTCTGCTCCACGAGCAGCACCGTTGTGCCCTGCTCGTTGATCTCGGTGATGATCCGGAAGATCTGCTGGATGAACTGTGGTGCCAGGCCCATCGACGGCTCGTCGAGCAGCAGGACACGCGGACGGGCCATGAGGGCGCGCCCGATCGCCAGCATCTGCTGCTCCCCGCCCGACATCGTGCCGCCCACCTGTGCGCGGCGCTCCGCGAGGCGCGGGAACAGGGTGAACACCCGCTCGTGGTCGCTGGCGATCTCCGAGCGGTCCTTGCGGGCGTAGGTGCCCATGTCCAGGTTCTCCTGCACCGTCATGCCGGGGAAGATGCCGCGGCCCTCGGGTGCTTGGGAGATCCCGCGCACCACCCGCAGGTCGGCTCGGAGCTTCGAGATGTCCTCCCCGTCAAACCGGATCGAGCCCGCCGAGAGCGGCCGTATGCCGGAGATCACCCGCATGGTGGTGGTCTTGCCTGCGCCGTTGGCGCCGATGAGCGTCACGATCTCACCCTGCTCGACGCTCAGCGAGATCTCCGACAATGCCTGAATACGTCCGTAGAACGTCGAGACGTTCTCCAGTTCAAGCAGCGCCATCGTCGGGCACCCCCAGGTAGGCCGCGATCACGGACGGGTTCTCGCGGATCTCGGCAGGCTTGCCCTCGGCGATCTTCTCGCCGAACTCGAGCACCACGATCCGGTCGGTGACGCCCATCACCAGTCGCATGTCGTGCTCGATGAGCAGCACGGTGTAGCCGTCCTCGCGAACTCTGCGGATCAGCCCCATGAGGTTGTCCTTCTCGGCGGGGTTGAACCCCGCGGCGGGCTCGTCGAGGCACAGCAGCTTGGGCTCCGTGGCGAGCGCGCGGGCGATCTCCAGCCTGCGCTGGTAGCCGTAGGGCAGGTTGCGTGCCTTCTCGGCGGCCCGGTCGGCGATCCCGACGAACTCCAGCAGCGACATGGCCCGGTCGGTGGCCTCGCGCTCCTCGCGGCCGTGTCGCGGCAGCCGCAGAAGGGCGCCGATGACCGACGTCTTGTGGCGTGCGTCCGCCCCCACCACGACGTTCTCCAGCGCGGTCATCTCGCCGAACAGCCGGATGTTCTGGAACGTCCGCGCGATGCCCATCGCGGTGATCTGGTACCGCGGGCGCCCGGCGACTGACGTGCCCTCCAGCAGCACGTCGCCAGACGACGGCCGGTACACCCCGGTCATGGCGTTGAAGCAGGTGGTCTTGCCCGCGCCGTTGGGCCCGATGAGGCCGAGGATCTCACCGCGGCGGATGTCGAACGACACGTCGTCCATGGCGACGAGGCCGCCGAAGCGCATCGTCAGTTCCTTGACCGCCAACAAGGTCTCGCCGACCTCGACGCTCACCTCGCGGTCGGCGGCGACGGCCTCGGCGACCTCGGCGGCGTGTTCAGCGCGCGCGGCCGGGGTCATGTTGGCGACCTCGGCGACGATCCCGCCCTCGGCGGGCTCCTCTGGCGAGCTCACGTGGTCACCTCCTGCTCGGCGACGAGCGAGCTGTCCGAGCTCACCTGCTCGGGGCGTCCGATCAACCGCTGGTAGGCCTGCCGTCCGTTGGCGAGCAGTCGTTGCCGCGCCCCCAGGAGGCCCTGCGGGCGAAAGATCATCAGGATGATGAGCGCCACCCCGAAGATGAGGTACTTGTAGTCGGCGAGCGCGGTGAACCGGTCCGGGATGTAGGAGACGACGAACGCACCGAGCAGCACGCCGACCTTGTTGCCCGACCCGCCCAGCACGACGGCGGCGAGGAACAGGACCGACGTCGGCACGTCGAACTTCTGGTTGTTGACGAACCCGACCTGTCCGGCGAAGAGCGCGCCTGACAGTCCGCCGATGGCCGCTCCGATCACGAACGCCCAGAGCTTGAACCGGATGGTCGGAACGCCCATGAGCTGTGCCGCGTCCTCGTCTTCGCGGATCGCGACCCACGCGCGGCCGACGCGGCTGCGCTCAAGGTTGCCGACCAGGAAGAGGATCCCGATGGTGATGGTGACGACCAGCCAGTACCACGGGGTGCCGTTGGACGTGGTGAAGATCGGCTGGCCGTCGGCGGACGTGCCGGGTGGATGCCCGACGTCCTGGAAGCCGACCTGCCCCTTCAACGGGGCCACGATCGTGGCCAGCAGGCGGATGATCTCGCCGAAACCGAGCGTGACAATCGCCAGGTAGTCGCCGCGTAGCCGAAGCGTCGGCGCCCCGAGCACCAACCCGAAGAGCATCGTGACGACCATGGCGACAGGCAGCGTCGCGAGGTAGGGCAGCTTGGTCAACGCGGAGTCTGGGCTGGTAAACAGCGCCGCCACGTAGGCGCCGACCGCGAAGAAGCCGACGTAGCCGAGGTCGAGCAGCCCAGCCTGGCCGACGACGACGTTGAGGCCCACTGCGATGAGCGCGAAGCGGGCGGCGTTGAACATGGCGATCGGGAAGTTGGTGCCCGGCTCTGTGGTGATCAGCGGCGGGTTCAGAACCGGCAACAGGTAGATGATCGCGACGATCGGGACCAGCCACAGCCATTGCTGCCAGCGGGCGAGTGAGTTCCAGCGGTCGCGGAACGAAGCACGTGCGGGCGAGGCGGCGTGGGTCATGCCCTTGCCCTCCCCAGCGACTCGCCGAGCAGGCCGGTCGGTCGCACCATCAGGATGCCGACCAGCACGACGAAGCACACAACGTCGATCCATTGGGCGTTGCCGAGAAGCGTTGCGCCGTAGTTGCCGATGATCCCGATGATCAGACCGCCGATCAGCGCGCCTCGGATGTTGCCGATGCCGCCGAGCACCGCGGCGGCGAACGCCTTGATCCCGAGGATGAAGCCGCCGTTGTACTGCACACCGGAGGGCACCTTCATGAGGTAGAACAGCGCCGCCGCGCCGGCCAGGACGCCCCCTACCAGGAACGTCAGCATGATCACGCGTTCCTTGTTCACACCCATCAGCGTCGCGGTGTCGGGGTCCTGGGCCACCGCGCGCAGCCCGCGGCCCAACCGGGTCCGGTTGACGAACACGTCCGCGATGACCATCAGCAGCAGTGCAGCCACGAGAATGACGATCTGTTGGCTGTCGACGGTCGTCCCGAAGACCTCGAACACCGGGCGCGGTCGGAACATGATCAGCGACCGCTCGGCGTTGGGACCGCGCCAGATGAAGATCAGGTATTGGATGGTGAAAGAGGCGCCGATCGCGGTGATGAGGAAGACCAGCGGCGGTGCGCCACGGCGACGCAGCGGTCGGTAGGCCACGCGCTCGACGATGACGGCCACCAGGGCGGACACCACCATCGCGGCCACGATGGCCAGCAGGAGATCCCCGACGAGGCCTGCGACGTCGACCCGCGGCACCGACGGTCCGAAGCCCAGCACCGACAGCGTGAAGAAGACCGCGTAGGCACCGGAGATGAAGACCTCTGAGTGGGCGAAGTTGATGAGGCGGAGCACGCCGTAGACAAGCGTGTAACCCATCGCGATGAGCGCGTAGATCGCACCGTAGGCGAGGCCGTCGATCGTGCTGTTCCAGAACTGGTCGACGAACGTCGCGACGTCGAACTGGATCCAGTTCGCGTCTTGGGCGAGCTGCACAGTGAGCACTGGGCTTCCTGACACGAGAGGGCATCCCCGTCGACGGCGAAGTCGGCGGGGATGCCCGAGCGCGGACGGGTGGTCGCTACGAGATGGTGCCCACGTAGACGATCTTGCCGCCGTCGACCTTGTAACCGTAGACGGTGCTCTGGGCAAGCTCGCCGGTCGAGTCCCACTTGAAGTGCTTGCTGAAGCCGTCTGCGTCGTAGGTCTTGACGAAGTCGGTCAGCGCCGCCCGGTCCTTGATGCCCTTGTCGATCCCCGTGAGCAGGATCGTCGCGGAGTCATAGCCCTCCAGCGAGTACGTGCCGGGCGCCTGCCCGCCGCTGACCGCCTTGTAGGCGTCGGAGAACGCCGGGATCAGTTCGCCGGGGACGCAGGGGCAGGTGAAGAACGCGCCGTTGGAGGCGTCACCGGCCAGCTTGATGAACTGGTCGTCCTTGACGCCGTCCGGGCCGAGGAACGTGCCGGTGTAGCCCTTGTTGGCCAGCTGCTGGGCAATCGGAGCGGCCTCCGCGTAGTACCCGGCGTAGAAGACCGCGTCTGGCTTGGCCGTGGTGACCTTGGTGACGACAGAGGAGAAGTCCTTCTGCCCGGTGGTCACCTTGTCTTGGCAGTCGGCCGATGCGGCGCCGAGCGCCTGGTTGGCCTGCGTCGCCAGCCCGGTGCCGTAGTCGGAGTCGTCCTGGATGACGCAGACCTTCTTGGCACCGAGCTTGCCGGTCAGGAACTTCGCGGCGGCGGGTCCCTGCACGGCGTCGTTGCCGAGCGCCCGGAAGAACGTCGTCCAGCCGTTCTTGGTCAGGCTCGGGTTGGTGGCCGACGGTGTGATGTGCACCAGGTTGGCCTGCTGGAAGATCGCGCCGGTGGCCTTCGACTCGCCGGAGAACGGCAGCCCGACCACACCGATGATGTCCGCCTCGCTGACGACCTGGGTCACGATGCCGGGTGCCTTGCCGGGGTCGCCCTCGGTGTCGAACTTCTTGAGCGCGACCTGACATCCGGGGTTCGCCTGGTTGTGCTCGTTGATCGCCAGCTGCACACCGTTCACGATGTTGATGCCCAGAGCGGCGTTGGCACCGGTCAGCGCGCCTGTGTAGGCCACGCTGACGCCGCTGCACGTCGCTTTGCCGTCACCGGCGGGCTTGACGGCGTCGGCAGGCACCGGGATGGTCGTCACGGCCGGGACGTCGACCTTGCTGGCGCTGGCCGAGCCGGTGTCGGCGGGCGCGCCCCCGCTACCCCCGCTACCTCCGGCTGCGCACGCACCCAGCGCCAACGACAGCGCGAACGCCCCGGTGAGCGCCCGTGCGAGTCTCGCTGTAGACAAAAGCTGACCTCCATCGACACCGGCTGCCGCGGTTCGGCAGCCGACCGCGCATATATCTGGCGCGGCTCGGGCGAGCAACGTAGCCGGTAGCCGCACCGGCACGGGAGGCGGCCTGCCCGCTCTGATGCCTGATCGTGATCGTCCCTGGTCCGGGCACGTCAGGGCTTGCGGCAGCACAGGATCGCGGTGCCCGGGAACAGCGCGCCGCGCAGCGGCGACCACTGGCCCCACACCGCATCCCGGCCCTCCGGCCACTCGGGCTCGACGAGGTCGACGAGGTCCATGCCCGCCGCCACGACATCGCGCACCCGGTCGCCCAGCGTGCGGTGGTGCTCGACGTACGTGGCCGCGCCGTGCGCGTCGACCTCGACGTAGGGAGTCCGGTCGAAGTAGGACTGCTGCACCACCAGCCCGTCGGGCCCGGGATCGTCGGAGAACATCCAGCGCATGGGGTGGTTCACCGCGAACACCCATCTGCCACCCGGCACCAGCACCCTGGCGACCTCGCGCATCACGCGCTCCGGCTCGGCCACGAACGGGACGGCGCCGAACGCGGAGCACGCGAGGTCGAAGGTCGCATCGCCGAACGGCAGGTGCTCGGCGCCCGCCTGTACGAGGGGGACGGCGATGCCGGTGGTGGCGCCCAGCGCGGCGGCGTGCCGCAGCATCCCGGCGGACAGGTCGAGCGCGACGGGCATGCCACCCTGGCGGGCAAGCCAGCGCGAGCAGGGGGCTGAGCCCGCGCCGACCTCGAGGATGCGGCGGCCCGCGACGTCGCCGAGCAGCCGGGCGTCCTGCTCCCGCAGTCCCTCCGGGCACCACACGAAGTCGACGTCGCCGATGTCCGCGCCGTGCTCGGCCAGGTAGTCGTCGGCGTCGGCGTCCCACCACCGCAGGTTGGCGCGCTGCGACTCGGCCGCGTCGACCGGTCGGCGGGCGATCCCGGCCGTCCCGAGGCGCTCTTCCGCGCTCTGGTCCGACGGTCCTGTCGCCGCATTGCTCACGCCCAGATCGTGACACGTCTGGGACCGGCACCCGCGTTGCCCAGGTGATCGTGGTCCCCGTAACATGGAGTTCGTTCCGGGGTCAATGTGGCTGCTCGCAGCGGTTCGGGTCGGCTCCGGGAATCGACATCACAGGGTGACTGTTACACCGTCACACAGGCATTCTCTGCTCGACCCCCAATTCATCCCTACCGGAGCAACCCACTACATGTCCACCGACACCACCGCCGCCCCGACCACCACGCCGCAAGTCGCCGTCAACGACATCGGGACGGAGGAGGAGTTCCTCGCCGCCATCGATCTGACGATCAAGTACTTCAACGATGGCGACATCGTCGAGGGCACCATCGTCAAGGTCGACCGTGACGAGGTCCTGCTCGACATCGGCTACAAGACCGAGGGCGTCATCCCCTCGCGGGAACTCTCGATCAAGCACGACGTCGATCCGGCGGACGTCGTCAAGGTCGGTGAGTACGTAGAGGCCCTCGTCCTCCAGAAGGAGGACAAGGAAGGCCGCCTGATCCTGTCCAAGAAGCGCGCGCAGTACGAGCGCGCCTGGGGCACGATCGAGGAGCTCAAGGAGAAGGACGAGCCCGTCGAGGGCACCGTCATCGAGGTCGTCAAGGGCGGCCTGATCCTCGATATCGGCCTCCGCGGCTTCCTCCCGGCCTCGCTGGTCGAGATGCGCCGTGTGCGCGACCTGCAGCCTTACGTCGGCCGCAAGATAGAAGCCAAGATCATCGAGCTGGACAAGAACCGCAACAACGTGGTCCTGTCCCGCCGCGCGTGGCTGGAGCAGACGCAGTCCGAGGTGCGCAGCGAGTTCCTCAACCAGCTCGCCCGCGGCCAGGTCCGCAAGGGCGTGGTGTCTTCCGTGGTCAACTTCGGCGCGTTCGTCGACCTCGGCGGGGTCGACGGCCTCGTGCACGTCTCCGAGCTGTCCTGGAAGCACATCGACCACCCGTCCGAGGTCGTCGAGGTGGGCCAGGAGGTCACGGTCGAGGTCCTGGACGTCGACCTGGAGCGCGAGCGGGTCTCGCTGTCGCTCAAGGCGACCCAAGAGGACCCGTGGCGGCTGTACGCCCGCACCCACGCGATCGGCCAGATCGTGCCCGGCAAGGTCACCAAGCTGGTGCCGTTCGGCGCGTTCGTCCGCGTCGAGGAGGGCATCGAGGGCCTCGTGCATATCTCGGAGCTGGCCGAGCGCCACGTCGAGATCCCCGAGCAGGTCGTGCAGGTCGGCGATGACGCGATGGTCAAGGTCATCGACATCGACCTCGACCGGCGCCGCATCTCGCTGTCGCTCAAGCAGGCCAACGAGGGCATGACGGTCGAGACGGAGTTCGACCCCACCCGCTACGGGATGGCGGCCGAGTACGACCCCGAGGGCAACTACATCTACCCCGAGGGCTTCGACGTCGACTCCGGCGAGTGGCAGGAGGGCTTCGAGTCTCAGCGCGAGGCCTGGGAGAAGGAGTACGCCGAGGCACACGCTCGGTACGAGCAGCACATCGCGCAGCTCAAGAAGTCGGCCGAGGCCGACGCGGAGGCCGCCGCCGACGGCGCGGCCACCAACTACTCGTCGCAGGGCGGTGCGCCCGCCGAGTCGGGCGGCTCGCTCGCCAGCGACGAGCAGCTGGCCGCGCTGCGGGAGAAGCTCTCCGGCGGGGCGTGATCTCCGCAAGCCCGATCTCTACAGCCTGAACACATCGCGAGCGGGCCGTTCGTCGCAGGACATGCGACGGGCGGCCCGTTCGTGTTTGTTACGATCCGGCGCGCCGACGGCACCGTCCGCAGCCGTAGCACTACGGTTATCGGGTGCGCCGGGGTAGGTGGATTGTGCGCCCGGTGGTCGGCGCGGCTCTTATGGTGCTCGTGGGCTGCTCAGGAGCTGTCGCGCCGGGACCGGGGCTGCCGACGTTTCCGAATTCGGCAAGCCCGTCGTCCAGCCGAGCCGCCGCTGTCCAGGACGTCGGTGTGCTTCCCGACGACTGCGCACGCGTGCTTCCGGCCAGCGAGCTTGTCGCGGTGCTCGGCCTTCCGCTGGACAGCGTCGCTGTGCGCACCACCGTCGGTGTTCCCACGCCGTCTGTGGGACGGGTCGAGCGCATCGACTGCGCCTACAGCGGCACTCCGGTGTCGGGTCGAGACAGCGGCAAGGCGCTGCTCGCCGTCAACGCGGCCGCCTACGACACTCCTGCCGACGCCCGCGCGCAGTGGCGGTTGAACGCCTCGACGGAGGACGGCGCCCACCGCGACCTCCCCGTCGGGACCGCGTCCGGCGTGCTCGTCGAGCGCGCGGGCGAGGCGTTGCTGACGGTGCTCTACGGCTCGGGCACGGTCACCCTCACCTTGCCCGCCCGGCCGCTGCCCGGGGGAAAGACGCCGGACGTGATGCTCGTCGATCTCGCGCGCCGCGTGCTGCCCACGATGGCGGGCGCCGCGCCCCCGGTCACCACAGCGCCGTTCGCCCCCGCCAGCGTCCCGCCTGCCGCTGTTCCACCTTCGGGGCCGGTCCGGGCCGCGGGAGCGACCTGACCTGCGGGTACGGTGACGGCGTGCTGCGGGTGGGGCTGACCGGGGGAATCGGATCGGGCAAGTCGACGGCCGCGGCGCGGTTCGTGGAGCGCGGTGCGGTACTCGTCGACTCCGACCGGCTGGCCAGGGAGGTCGTCGCTCCCGGAACCGGAGGGCTGGCCGAGGTGGTCGCCGCGTTCGGCGAGTCGATACTCGACGCCGAAGGCGGGCTCGACCGGCCCGCTCTCGGCGCCAAGGTCTTCGGTGACTCCGCCGCCCTTGCGCGCCTGAACGCGATCGTGCACCCGCTGGTCAGGGCCCGGTCGTCGGAGCTCGTCGCCGCCGCACCGCGGGGCAGCATCGTCGTGCAGGATGTGCCGCTCCTCGTCGAGGGCGGGATGGCGGCGCATTTTCCGCTGGTCGTCATGATCCACGCGGAGGTGGAAGAGCGGGTCCGACGGCTCGTCGAACACCGCGGCATGCCCGAGCGTGACGCGCGCGCCCGCGTCGCCGCCCAAGCCGACGACGCGGCGCGCCGGGCCGCCGCCGACGTGTGGCTGGACAACTCGGGGACGCCGGAGGCGCTCAACGCGGCCGTCGACGCGCTGTGGGACACCAGGTTGGTGCCGTTCGCCGCTGACCTCGCTGCAGGGCGGACCGCGCCGTGGCGAGCCGCGCTCGTCGACACCGACCCGCAGTGGCCCGCGGCGGCCGCCCGGCTGGTCGCCAGGGTCGCCGCCGCGGCGGGGGAGCGCGAGCGCGAAGTGGCGCACGTCGGGTCCACCGCCGTGCCGGGCCTGCCCGCAGTCGACGTCATCGACCTGCAGCTCGGCGTGGCCACGCGCGACGACGTGCACGAGGTCGGTACGCGGTTGCGGGATGCGGGGTTCGGCGCCTGCGGGATTGCAGCAGGGTCACCCTGTTGCGACTGGGTCGCAGCGGGGTCACCCTCCCGCGACCACCCCGCGCCCGTCCGCTGCTACGCGTCGGCCGATCCCGGTCGCCCCGCGCACCTGCGCGTCCACGTCCACGGCTCGCCCGGCCTGCGGCTGGCGCTGCTGCTGCGGGACTGGCTGCGCGCCGACGCGGCGGCCCGGACGGCCTACGCGCACGTCAAGCAGAAGGCGGCTGCCGAGAGCGGCGGCGACCCCGATCGCTACGCGCGGGCGAAGACGGCGTGGTTCGGGCGGGCCGAGGCCGCCGTGGTGACATGGGCCACATCGTCGGGCTGGACGCCGCCGTCGGACAGGGATAACCGGGGGCGATGACGTGACAGTCCGTAACACCTCGGCAAAGTCAGGCGATGGGCAAGCAGATTCGGTACACGACCGGATGGCGCCTACCCGTCGAATATCACCGTGAGCCGCGAGTTGAGGGAGGACGAGATGAGCGCACTGGTCGACAACCACGACCGCCCTGTCGACCCGTCCTCCGGCGCACCGGCTCCCGACATCGCAGCCCCGGACGGCGCTCACTCTGAGGGAGCGCCGCTGGGCGAAGCTGGCTCTCACGGCGCCGTTTCAGACGGCGCCGTTTCAGACGACGCCGCCGAGACGACCGTCGACGAAGCGACGTACGTCGATGCGGCAGGCGACGATGAGCTCGATGTCGCGACCTCGGCCACGTCAGAGGATGCGGCGCGGCAAGGTGCGGCAGACGAGTCGTCGCCGCACCAGTACCTCGCAGACTCCCTCGACTGGGTGTCAAAGGGCTCCACCGACAGCGCCGCTTCCGTCAGCAGCGGCGCCCAGGTCGTGCAGGATGCTCCCGCGCCCACCCGCGCTCAGCTGCGCGTCGACTTCGGCGCGCATCTCGAGGCCAACTACCGCAGGCTCGTCGCCCAGCTGTACGCGATCACCCTGGATCCCGCCGAGGCCCACTCCGCGGTTCAGGACGCCTATTCCCGCGCGTGGCGGACCTGGGCGACCATCAGCCGCACGCCCGATCCGACCGGCTGGGTCCGCCGAGTGGCGGTCCGCTCGACGATCCGCAGCTGGCGTCGGTTCCGTTTGAGGTCGCGGCGCACCGTCGGCATCAGCGGGGACACCAGCGTCGGCGCCATGCTGGACGCCCTGCGCAGGCTGCCTGCGCCGGAGCGTCGGTGTGTCGTGCTGCACCACATGGCGGGTTCACCCCTGCCGGAGATCGCCGCGGTGGAGCGCGTCTCCCTTGGCACTACCGCGGCCCGGTTGGCGCGCGCGGAGCAGGTGGTCAGTGCCGGCCTGGCCGACCTGCTGTCAGACGCGCTCTGGCAGGAGGAGCAGATCCCGCTCGACGGGTGGGCGGCATCGGAGTGGAACGACCATCAGCGCGCCGCGAGTGGGCAGGCCGACGACGAGGAGGACCAGCCGTGACCGGCACACAGGGGCGGTTGAGCCACGAGTTCCACCGCATGGACGACGAGCTGTCCGCAGGCGTTCCCTTGCCCTCCGTCGACGCCGTCATCAGCAGGGCGGGCACCCTCAACCGGGCGAGCACCGCGGCGGCCATCTCCGTGTTGGCCGTCGGCGCTCTCGGCGGTTTCACCGCTGTCGCACACGCGAGCGTCCATCCCGTGATCGCCACGGCGGCCGCTGAGATCGCGCCTGCCCCTGCAACCACGACCACCACCACGACGACAACAACAACAACAACCCCGCCGCCGCCCCCACCCGCTCCCGTCATTGCGCCGGTCACGACCACCGTCGCCCCGGCGCCCGTCCGGCCGCGCACCCGCGCTGTCGTGCCGACCCGCCGCAGGACGGTCGCGCCCGCGCCTCCGCCCGTCGCGCCGCCGCCGGTCGTCAAGACCACCAAGAAGCCGACGAACAGCGGTGACTCGCCGACGACGAAGCCCTCGTCCAAGAAGACGACAAAGCCTTCGAGCCCGAGTGGTGGCACGTCATCCGCGTCCGGCGACACCTCGGGCAACAGCACGAGCAACAGCTCGGGCGACAACCCGACCGTTGGGACCTCCACCGGTCCCACCTGATCAAGGACGGGCTCGCCACGCGAGGGTGATGCCGAACCCGGCCAGCCACGCGTCGAGGTCGTGGCCATGGGCCGCGATCCCGTCGACGGCCCGGTGGGTGCGGTGCATGGCGGTCTCAGCGGTCAAGGGGTCCACGAGCCCGAGCGCGACCGCGGCCACGAACTCGTCGACGTCGATCACCTCGGCACCCTGGCCCGTGCGCACCACGATGTCGAGGTAGTAGTCGGTCATCGTCCAGCGGTCACCGTGCCGGACGATGTCGCAGATGTCGAGGTAGAAGTCCTGGTCGCGGGTGTGGCCCGGGTTCCACCACCAGTCGGTCACCGCAATCCCCAGCTCCGGCAGAAGCCACGTCTGCATCCAGCTCGCTGTGGGTCGGTTCACCATCGGACGGCTCATGTAGAGGCCGAACGGTGTCTCGCGGTATTTGTCGACCGGGCGTACCAGGCCCTTGTTGTCGATGTTCACGCGACCTGCGACGTCGAACGTTGAGACCTTCGGCGGATGCACGGGTGCTAATGCTGGCAGCTCCTCTGGTGCACGCTCCGCTGGCGCTCCGCCACGGCGTTCGATGTTCGCTCCGCTGGCGCTCCGCCACAGCGTTCGATGTTCGCTCCGCTGGCGCTCCGCCACAGCGTTCGATGTTCGCTCCGCTGGCGCTCCACGAAAGTGTCGGTGGGCCCTCGTACCCTGGACCCCGTGGCATTCGCAACAGAGGTTCCCGGCAGTGCGGCCCTCAAGGACGTGCCGCTCGCGCACTCCGAACACCGCCCGGTCGGGGAGATCCCCCGCACGTCCGGCCGGTTCGAGGTGGTCAGCCCCCACCAGCCCGCAGGCGACCAGCCCGCCGCGATCGAGGAGCTGGAGCGGCGCATCCGCGCCGGGGAGCAGGATGTCGTGCTGCTCGGCGCCACCGGCACCGGCAAGTCGGCCACCACCGCATGGCTGATCGAGCGCGTCCAACGACCCACCCTCGTGATGGCGCCCAACAAGACGCTGGCCGCCCAGCTGGCCAACGAGCTGCGGGAGATGCTGCCGCACAACGCCGTCGAGTACTTCGTCTCCTACTACGACTACTACCAGCCCGAGGCGTACATCGCGCAGACCGACACCTACATCGAGAAGGACTCCTCCATCAACGAGGACGTCGAGCGGCTGCGGCACGCGGCCACGATGAGTCTGCTGTCGCGGCGCGATGTCGTGGTGGTGGCCTCGGTGTCCTGCATCTACGGTCTGGGCACGCCGCAGAGCTACCTCGACCGTTCGGTAAAGCTCAAGGTCGGCGGCGCCGTGGAGCGCGATGCCCTGCTGCGGGCGCTGGTCGACGTGCAGTACACCCGCAACGACGTTGCGTTCAACCGCGGCACGTTCCGGGTGCGCGGCGACACCGTGGAGATCATCCCCGCTTACGAGGAGCTCGCCCTCAGGATCGAGTTCTTCGGCGACGAGGTCGAGGCGCTGTACTACCTGCACCCGCTCACCGGCGAGGTGATCCGCCAGGTCGACGAGCTGCAGATCTTTCCAGCCACCCACTACGTCGCGGGCCCGGAGCGCATGGAGCGCGCGGTGCGCGCCATCGAGGCCGAGCTCACCGAGCGGCTGGCCGAGCTGGAGAGCCAGGGCAAGCTGCTCGAGGCCCAGCGGCTGCGCCTGCGTACGCAGTACGACCTCGAGATGATCCGCCAGGTCGGGTTCTGCTCCGGCATCGAGAACTACTCGCGCCACATCGACGGCCGTGGCCCCGGCACCGCCCCCGCCACCCTCATCGACTACTTCCCCGACGACTTCCTGTTGGTCATCGACGAGTCCCACCAGACCGTCCCACAGATCGGCGGCATGTACGAGGGCGACATGTCCCGCAAGCGCAACCTCGTGGAGTTCGGGTTCCGGCTTCCGTCCGCTGTCGACAACCGGCCGCTGACCTGGGAGGAGTTCGCCGACCGGATCGGCCAGACGGTCTACCTGTCGGCCACACCCGGGCCGTACGAGCTCACCCGCACCGGCGGCGAGTTCGTCGAGCAGGTCATCCGTCCCACCGGGTTGGTCGATCCGAAGGTCGTGGTCAAGCCCACCAAGGGCCAGATCGACGACCTGATCCACGAGATCCGGGAGCGCACCGAGCGCGACGAACGGGTACTGGTCACCACACTCACCAAGAAGATGGCCGAGGACCTCACCGACTACCTGCTCGAGCTGGGCATCCGCGTGCGCTACCTGCACTCCGAGGTCGACACGCTGCGCCGGATCGAGCTGCTGCGGCAGCTGCGGATGGGGGAGTACGACGTGCTGGTCGGCATCAACCTCCTGCGTGAGGGTCTCGACCTGCCCGAAGTGTCGCTGGTCGCCATCCTCGACGCCGACAAGGAGGGCTTCCTGCGCTCCGGCACCTCGCTGATCCAGACGATCGGGCGCGCAGCGCGCAACGTGTCTGGCGAGGTCCACATGTACGCGGACAAGGTCACCGATTCGATGCAGTACGCCATCGACGAGACCGATCGACGGCGAGCCAAGCAGGTCGCCTACAACACGGAGCGGGGCCTGGATCCCCAGCCCCTGCGCAAGCGGATCGCCGACATCCTCGACCAGGTCTATCGGGAAGCCGAGGATGTCCCGGTCGGCGGGTCGGGTCGCAACCAGTCGCGGGGCAAGCGGGCCGCAGGCGAGCCGGGCCGGGCCCCCTCCGGGAGCTCCGGCGTCGTCACCGGGCGCGACACCAAGAACATGCCGCGGGCCGAGCTGGCCGATCTCGTCCAGCAGCTGTCCGACCAGATGCTCGCCGCCGCCCGCGACCTCCAGTTCGAGCTGGCCGCCCGCCTACGCGACGAGATCGCCGACCTCAAGAAAGAGCTGCGCGGAATGGACGCGGCGGGCATCCGCTGACACGCGAGCCGGGGAGCGCATCAGGGGACAGGTCACTTCGCACACCCCGGGGCGACTTCGCAGAGGTTCGGCCACCTGGGAGGACGCCTCAAGCCTTGCGAGGTTGCCTCCAGAGCACCCGGGGCCCGCTTCGCACACCCTGGGGCGAGTTCGCAGAGGCTCGGCTACAACGCCGGTTGCTTAGGGCAGGAACGGCGCGTCTGATGATCTTTGATCTCGGGGGGCCGGTCGTGGCGGGGTTATCGGCGGTGGCTGCGTCTTCTTGCGGTGGCTGCCGAGCGTTGATCGCCGGTTGTGTGCCATGAGGGCCATATTTGGCCGTATGTCCCAATCTTGGCGATCACTGTCCGCCGGGAGGCCCGCGGCCGGGCGCAGCCGGGCCATGATCGTCGAGAGTGGTGTCGCAGGCGCAGCGGGCGCACTCGTGGCACCACGTGCGGCGATCACTGTGGCGACCGAACCGGGTCGAGCCTGCGGTTCTTGCGGGGCCCGCTCACTGTGCGCACTTCGCCGGTGTGCACCCCTTCAGTCAGCGATCATCACAGCCCCGGGTGCTGTCTGGTCGGGGCAACCATCAGCTGCCGGAGGTCCTACCTTGAGTAACCGGCATTGGGCTCGGCTACGTGCGAGGACGCCCGTAGCTCTGCGAGGTCGGCCCGAGGTCGACTTCGCAGACCCGTCGTGCACTTCGCAGGGCCCGCGGACCCTGCGAAGTGACAGCGGGGTCTGCGAGGAGGCCTGTTATGCCTTGGCGGCGGCCAACTCCGCCACCCGGCCGCCGCCGTCCTGCCCGGCCGCCGCCGTCCTGCCCGGCCGCCGCCGTCCTGCCCGGCCGCCGCCGTCCTGCCCGGCCCCAGCTCGCCATGACCCCAGCTCGTCGCGACCTCAGCCCGCCGCCCCCACCCGGCCCGCCGCCCCCACCCGGCCCGCCGCCCCCACCCGGCCCGCCGCCCCACCCGGCCCGCCGGCCCCACCCGGCCCGCCGGCCCCACCCGGCCCGCCGGCCCCACCCGGCCCGCCGGCCCCACCCGGCCCGCCGGCCCCACCCGGCCCGCCGGCCCCACCCGGCCCGCCGGCCCCACCCGGCCCGCCGGCCCCACCCGGCCCGCGGCCCCACCCGGCCCGCTGCCCCCACCCGGCCCGCTGCCCCATCGGCCCGCTGCCCCACCAGCCCGCCAGCCCGCTGCCCCATCAGCCCGCTGCCCCATCGGCCCGCTGCCCCATCGGCCCGCTGCCCCATCAGCCCGCACCCCACCCGGCCCGCACCCCACCCAGCCCCAGGGCCATACTCCTGCGCGGGGGCCGTTACCGTTGTGCCGTGACGGTCGTGGAGAGTGCGCCACGGGTGCTGGAGTTGTTGCGCACCCCGCGCCGGGTGCTGCCGTTCACCTTGCCTCTGCTCGCGGTTGCGCTGGCCGGGGTTCTGGTGCACACCGGCGGGCGGCATATCGACCTCGAGGTCTACCGGTTCGGCGTGCAAGCGTGGCTGTCGGGCGGCGACATGTACGGCACGCTGCCGGAGACGTCCGACCACATCACGCTTCCGTTCATCTACCCGCCCTTCGCGGCGCTGGTGTTGCTGCCGCTGGTGGTGGTGCCATGGTCGGTTGCGTGGATCGGGTTGCTGGGGGTGTCCACGGCCGCGCTGGGTCTCACCTTCTTCGTCGTGGCTCGCAGGCTGTGGCCTTCGGGCGGACGGGGCGGCGCGCTGTCGGTCACGTCGATCGCCCTTCCGCTCGCACTGCTCGTCCAGCCAGGGAAGCCCATCGACTTCAGCCGCCCGGCCCCGCTGATCCCGGCGTTCGCGCTCGAGCCGGTGATGCAGACCCTCGAGTTCGGACAGATCAACCTGATCCTCATGGCGATGGTCGCGGTCGACGTGCTGGCCGTCCATCCGCGCTTGCCACGCGGCGTGCTCGTCGGGGTCGCTGCGGCGATCAAGCTGACGCCTGCCGCGTTCGTCGTCTACTTCCTGCTGCGCCGTGACTACCGCGCGGCCGCCATCGCCGCGATCTCCTGCGCGCTGGCCACCGGCCTGGCCTTCCTCGTGGCGCCGGGCCTCTCCTGGAGGTTCTGGCTGGACAACCCCGCGGGTGGGGTCAGCGGCTCGCCCTTCTTCACCGACCAGACGTTCCAGGCGGTGCTGGCCCGCGCGGGTGTCGAGGGGCCGCTCAAGACCGTGCTCTGGCTGCTGTTGTCGGTCGGCCTGTTCGCGCTTGCCGTCCCCGCGATCCGCCGCGCGCCTGAGCCACTGGCGCTGATGACGACGGCCGGGCTGGCGCTGCTGGTCTCGCCGACGTCGTGGTCGCACCACTGGGTGTGGGTGGCGCCCGCCCTCCTCATCGCCGCGGCCTCGGCATGGCGCGCCCGTTCGATCCTCTGGATCGCCGTGACGGTGCTGTCCGCGGCCGTGTTCGTCGTCGCTCCGCACCAGCTGAACCTCCCGCACACCGGGGAGGACTGGTCGGTCGGGCAGCAGATCATGGGCAGTACCTACGTGTGGTTCACCGTGGCGCTCTTCTGCGCGCTGTGGTGGCGGTGGCGAGCGCATGCAGCACGCTGAGCTCGTGGCGTACTGCCTGGCCAAGCCTGGTGCGGTCGCCGACACACCGTGGGAGGAGGACCTCGTCGCCAAGGTCGGTGGCAAGATCTTCGCGTTCCTCGGAGGCGAATCCGTCGGACTGAAGTGCGGTCGCGACGCCGACGAGGCAGGAGAGCTGCGGCAGCGGTTCCCCGACACCACGACCGTGATGGCCTACATCGGCCGCTACGGCTGGAACAGCGTCGCCCTCGACGGCGCGATCGAGGACGCCGAGCTGCGCGAGCTCGTCGACGCCTCGTACGACGCGGTGGTCGCCCGCCTCCCCAAGCGGCTGCGCCCGGCCTGACAACGCCGATCGAGCGTCAGCGGACCGCCGAGATCGTGCACCCCACCACCGTCGCGCTCGCCGGTCCCGGAATGGTCGCCCTCGAGCTACGACGGCGCCCAGTACCTGCGCGGGATCAGCGCCGCAAGCTCGCGGCGGGAGCTCAAGCCCCTGCTCGGGCGGCTCTTCTCAGACGAGTCGCCGGTGACCCGCCAGCTCGTGGACGACATGCTGAGGTACAAGCGGCTCGACGGCGTCGACAAGGCGCTCGCGCATCCTCGACATCGTCGGCGACGCTCACGGCGACGCTCTGAGGGCCCCACTATCGTGCGTTCCATGGACGCACAGCTGGTGGCCGCCGAGTTGGCCAAGCCGATCGCGCAGGAACTGCTCGGGTCATCGATTCCGGCGCGGCTGGCCTACGTGGGCGCCGACGGGGATCCGCGGGTGATCCCCGTCGGGTTCCTCTTCAAGGGTGACACCGTCGTCGTCGGCACCGTGCCGACGTCGGCCAAGGTCGGCGCCCTGCGGAAGAACCCGCGCGTGGCACTGACGATCGACACCGAGGGTTACCCGCCACGCGTGCTGCTCATCCGGGGCGCGGCGTCGGTCGAGATCGTCGACGGCGTGCCAGAGGACTACCTCGACGCCTCCCACAAGCTGGTGCCCGACGCCGAGTTCGAGGGCTGGGAGGCGGGCGTCCGGGCCCTCTACAAACAGATGGCCGTGATCACGATCGTGCCGGACTGGGCCAAGCTGCTGGACTTCGAGACGACGATCCCGAAGGCCGTCGCCGACCTGGTGGCCGACTTCCAGAACTCTCCGCACTGAGCCCTCGGGTTGCGCTCAGCTCTCCTCGGCCGCGCGGGCTGCCGCCCGTCGGCGGCGTTTGCCCTCGTGCATCGCCACCACGCGGGGCACGGGGATCGTGTGTCCTTCGGCCACCAGGTCGGCCGGAAGCGGCTGCGGGGCGGGCAGGGCCGCCCGCCACGGGTCGCCGTCCAGCGCGGCGAGGGCGGTGCGGATCGTGAAGTCGGTGGGCATGATCGTGTCAAGGTCGTCCCAAGACACCGGGAACGACACGGGCACCCCCGGCCGGGCGCGAGGGCTGTAGACCGCGACAAGGGTGGCGCCGCCCGCGCGGGTCGGGTCGACGAAGACCTTGCCTTGGCGGTCCTCCTTGATGAACGCCGTGGTCGCAACGTCCGGGTCGAGCCGTTCGGCGCGCGCGGCGACCGCCCTCGTCGCGGCGGCAGCGTCGTCGAGTGACACCTCGCCCGCCAGAGGGACGACGACGTGCAGGCCCTTCGCCCCGCTCGTCTTCACCGCGGCCGCGAGCCCGACGTCATCCAATGCCGCTTTGACGAGCCGGGCCGCGGCGACGGCGGCGTCGAACGCGGCGCCCGGCGGCGGGTCCAGATCCAGCACGAGCTGGGACGCGTGGTGCTCGCCGACCCGCAGCAGCGTCGGGTGGTACTCGACGGCCCGCTGGTTGGCAAACCACAGCAGGGTCCGCCGGTCGTTGCAGAGCGCGTAGGCGACGTCCCGCTGCGAGGCCTGCGCCCACACCGACGTGCGGGCGATCCAGTCCGGTGCGTAGCGGGGGAGGTTCTTCTGCATAAACGGCTGCTGGCCGGGGCGCACCCGCACAACTGACAGCGGTCGATCGGCGAGCTCGGGAACGAGCCGGTCGGCGACGGCGTCGAGGTAGTCGACCAGGTCCCGCTTGGTGGCGTCGGACCCGTCGAAGGCGGGACTGTCGAGGCTGGTGAGCTCGACGCCGTCACGGGTCTCCTTTGGTGCGCCCATCAGCTCGTGATGTCCTTCCTGGCGAACCGCCACAGCGCCAGCGACCCGAAGACCGCCGCGTAGCAGAGCGCGGAGAACACCCCGCGCGTCATGTTCCCCCAGTCGACCTGGGTGGCGAGCAGGCCCGACCAGGCGCTGGCGTAGTGCGTGGGCAGGTAGTTGCGCAGGGTGTCAAGGGCGGTGATCTGGTCGAGGATCTGGGACAGGATCGACACCAGCACCGCGCCCCCGACCGCGCCCAGCGGGGCGTCCGTGCTCACCGACAACAGCAGCGCCAGCGCGGCCGTCCAACTCAGGTACACCGCGACGTAGACCGCGCCGAGCAGCACCCTGCCAGCGCCCTGCAGGAAGATCAGCGACTCGCCGGTGGGGCTGACCAGGTCGCCCGTCCCATAGGCGAGTGCGCCCACCACTAGCGCGACGAGCGGCAGCAGCAGCACCGCGGCCAGGGACAGGAACGCTGCCACGATTGCCTTCTGCCGCACCAGCCGCGACCGCGGGACAGGCGCCGACAGGAGATAGCGCAGGCTCGACCACGAGGCCTCGGCGGCCACCGTATCGCCGAAGAAGAGCGCCACGACCACCACCAGCAGGAACGACGCGGACGCGAACAGGGCGAAGACCGCGAAGTTGCCTCCGCTGCCCTTGGCCAGGTCGACGAGCGACACCGAGTTCGACGGCGGCCCGGCGGGGGCCAGCGAGAACGCGACCCAGAGGATCACCGGCAACACCGCGATCAGCCCGAACACGATCTGGGTGCGGCGGCGCTGCAGCTGCCGCACCAGCTCGACCCGCACCGGCAGCGTGCGCCCGGCCACGTAGGTGGTCACCTTGGGACTTCCCTCCCGCCCACACACACCGCGTGGGGCTCGCACACACTGCGGGCGGTGTGCGTCAGCCCCACACGGTGTGTGTCAGGGTCTGTCTCGGGTCACGGTTCCAGATCCTCCCCCACGAGCTGCAGGAACGCGTCCTCCAGGCGACGGCGCGGCCCGGCCGCGGTGACGTCCAGCCCGGCCGCGACGAGCGCGCGCACGGCTTCCGCCCGCGGTGTGCCGTTGAGCTCGGCGTGCACGGAACCCCCGTCGACCCGGACGGTATGCACCCCGGTGAGCTCGCCCAACACCGACGCGGCGCGCTCGGGCGCGTCGACGGTGAACGTGGCAGCGCCTCCGCCCGCGATGATCTGCTCGACGGTGCCCGCGGCGACGACCTTTCCGTGGTGCATCACCACGACGTGCGAACAGGTCTGCTCCACCTCGGCCAGCAGGTGGCTGGAGACGAGCACGGTGCGCCCCGCCGCCGCGTAGCCGCGCAGCACCTGCCGCATGGCGTGGATCTGCGGCGGGTCGAGGCCGTTGGTCGGCTCGTCGAGCACGAGGAGATCGGGCAGGCCGAGCATGGCCTGCGCGATCGCGAGCCGCTGGCGCATGCCCTGGCTGTAGGTGCCGACGCGGCGCTCGATCGACGCGCCGAGCCCCGCGATCTCCAGTGCCTCCGCGATGTGCGACTCCGCCGTCGGCCGCCCGGTGGCCGACCAGTACAGCGACAGGTTCTCCGCTCCCGACAGGTGCGGCAGGAACCCCGGGCCCTCCACAAACGCCCCGATGCGCGCCAACACGGGCGCGCCGGGGCGGATTTCCTCGCCGAACGCCGTGATCGTCCCGGAGGTGGGCCGGACCAGGCCCATGAGCATGCGCAGCACGGTGGTCTTGCCCGCGCCGTTCGGTCCGAGCAGGCCCAACACCGTGCCGCGCGCGACCGTGAACGACACGCCCTTCACCGCGCTGAACCCGCCCTTGTACGTCTTGGCGATGTCGGTGACGCGCAGCGGCGGGGCGTCGGGGTCGGGCGCTCCTCCCGCCGGGCGCCGACGCTGCCGCGCGACCAGTCCCGCCGCCAGCGCGCCGAGGAGGATCACCGCAATCCCCATCGCCGGGACGAGCGGCACGGTGTTCGCCGTCTGCGACTCGCCGGGCACCACCGGCACCGACAGGCCGCCCGACACCGCAACCGACCACACCGCGGGATCGGTCTCGCCCGCGTAGCCTTGGTCGGTGGTCGCGACGGTGACGACCAGCGTGTGGCCCGCCTCGACCGGCGCGACCACCCCCGGGAGGGTCACGGTGACCGAGACCGGCGAGCCGTCGGCGGGCACGGCCACCCGCAGCGGCGCCACGGCGCTGCCCAGCAGGGTGCGCGTGCCGTCCGGCGCGACCTCCGACGTGCCTGCGAACAGCACCGCGTCGGCGGGCGCGGGCTGGCCGGGGATCCGCGCCACCCGCAGCTGCACCCGCGGCGCGCCCGCGAGCGTCACGGGGGCGGCGACTGCGGCGGTGCGGAACTGCGCGGCCTGCCCGGGCAGCGCGCCGGAGATCGCCGTGAGGCGTCCGGCCACCGCGCCCAGCGCCGAGCCGAGCCCCGGCAGTGACGTGATCGCCGCGGGGCTGCCGCCTGCCGGGGTGACGACGGTCTGGGCGTCGCCGGTGAGCGGGAGGTCCTTGGCGGCTGTCGGTGCGCCGCCGGTGAGGCCGGGATAGGCGGGCGCGACGACCGTGCGGCCCGTCGGCGTGTTGCTCCCGGCGCGCACGCCGGACTGCACCGCGTAGGAGAACGTCGGGTCCGGGGCGGGGCCGCTGCCTGCGAGGTAGTGGTCGAACCAGGCGCCGATCTGGTCGCGCACCCCTTGATCGGGCGCCCCGCCGTCGTGTCCGCCCGCATACCAGGTGACCGCGACCGGCGTGCCGTGCGCCGCGATCTGGCGTGCGTTGGCGTCGGACTGGTCGAGCCCGAAAAGCGTGTCCTGCTCGCCCTGGACGAGCAGCGTCGGCGCCGTGATCCGTCCGGTGACCGAGGCGGGGGAGGAGCGCGCCAGCAGCGCGGCGGTGGCGGTCGAGATCCGCCCGGTCGTCGCGGCTTCGGTGTAGGCGGCGCAGACGGGAGCGGTGAACCGCCCGCAGGTCAGCGGCACACCCGGCACCGGCTGGCCCGTTTGGCCGGATTGGCCGGACGAGAAGAAGACGCCTGCCCATCCCCGCTTGAAGACCCCGTCCGGGGCGAACGCGCCGTGCGCGGGCGTGTCGGCCGGGGGCGGCGAAACGGCGGCGGCGTTGGGGAACAGCGCCTGGGCGAGGTCGTTCCAGGTGATCACGGGGGCGATCGCGTCGATGCGGCTGTCGTAGCCCGCGAGCATCAACGACAGCGCCCCGCCGTACGACCCGCCGGTGACGCCGACGCGCGGGTCGCCGGGGGCGTCCTGCTGGACCTCGGGCCGCTGCGCCAACCAGTCGACGAGCTTGCGGGCGTCGGCGACCTCGGCGTCCGGAGCGTTGAGCGCGATCTGTCCTTCGCTCGCCCCGAAACCGCGCGCCGACCAGGTGAGGACGACGAACCCGCGAGCGGCGAGGTCGCGGGCGTCGGCGTCCACAGAGGCCTTGCTGCCGCCGAACCCGTGCGCGACGAGCACGGCGGGCGCCGGGACGGTGGCCGGGAGGTAGAGCGACGTGTCGAGCGAGACGCCCGCGCCCTCGATCCGCTGCTCCTGGACGCGGACCGGCTCGGCCGCTGCCGCCTGTCCAGCCGTCGCGACCAGCGCGAAGAGGGCGATCGCGAGCGCGAGCAGGGACCGGCGGGGCACGGCTCGACGGTAGGGGAGGCGCACGCCGGGCCGCGCCGTTCGCCTCAGGAGCTTCTCAGCACGTCAGCGGCGTGCTCGACGTGCGGGTTGCCGTCGAAGTACGGCCCGATGAGCGCGCGCCACTTCGGGAACCGGTCGGACTCCCGGAAGCCCACGTTGTGCGCCTCGACCGACTCCCACTCGATGAGCAGCACAAAGCGGCTCGGCGACTCGATCGCGCGGATCAGCCGCGCGCTGTGGAAGCCGGGCGTCGCCGCGATGTGCGGCAGCCCCTCCTGCACGGCCGCGGCGAACTCGTCCTCGGTTCCGGCCTTGACCGTGAAGTCGGCGATCTCCAACACCATGGCGCCATCCTCGCACCGACGCTGTGTCGGCGTCCGCGCACGCCGGGCCCGGGTGAGTCCGGCATCTCACCCCGCCGAGTCCGCCGTTCCCGCACGCCGGGCCCGGGTGAGTCCGGCATCTCACCCCGCCGAGTCCGCCGTTCCCGCACGCCGGGCCCGGGTGAGTCCGGCATCTCACCCCGCCGAGTCCGCCGTCCGCGCACGCCGGGTTGGCCGTTTCGCCATGCCGCCTCCGCTCTCCGACCGCGCCGAGCCGCACCGGGGTGAGCTGGGCGGTTGCGTGGGGTCGTGGGGAGACGGGCAGCTGCGGCTGACAGCGGCCGGGTTTGCAGCAGGGTGACACTGCTGCGACTGGGTCGGAGCAGGGTCACCCTGCTGCGATACGGATATGGCCCAGCAGGGCAGCGGCGCGGCCGCCGGGGGCTCGTCGCCGTTGGCTGGGCCGGTGATCGCCAGCCGTGGTGCCAGAGGTCTACCAGGGCCCCTGTGGCACCACCTTCGCCGATCATGCGGGCCGACTGCTTCTCACCGCTCCAGGTGGTGGAGCGTGAGGCCGACCAGGGTGCCGTCGCTGATCTCACCCGTCATCCACGTGTGGGTCGGCTGCCGCCGCCGGTCGGTCGGGGAACCGGGGTTGAGCAGCCGCAGGCCACCCGGCGCCGTCGTGTCCCACGGGATGTGGCTGTGGCCGAACACCAGCACGTCGACGTCCGGATAGGCCGATGAGCACCGACGCTCCCGCCCCGCCGCCTGGCCGGTCTCGTGCACCACGGCAAGTCGGACGCCGTCGAGCCGCACGCGCGCGACCTCCGGCAGCCGCGCACGCAGCTCGGCGCCGTCGTTGTTCCCCCACACCCCGACGAGCCGGGCGGCGCGGTCGACGAGCGCGTCGAGCAACTCGACCGAGACCCAATCGCCCGCATGCACAACGACGTCCGCCGACTCCACGGCCCGCCACACCGGCGAGGGAAGGTCGCGCGCCCGGACGGGCACGTGCGTGTCAGAGATCAGCAGCAGCTTGGTGTTGATGTTCGCTCCGCAAGCTCCGCAAGCTCCGCAAGCTTCAAGCTCCGCTCAGGAGACGTCGACCAGATCCACCACGAAGATCAGCGTCTCGCCGGGGCGGATGACGCCGCCGGCGCCGCGCTCGCCGTAGGCCAGGTGCGGCGGGATCACCAGCCGCCTCCTGCCGCCGACCTTCATGCCCGCGACGCCCTGGTCCCACCCGGCGATGACGCGACCTGCACCGAGCGGGAACCGCAGCGGCGTGCCGCGCTTCCACGACGAGTCGAACTCCTCACCCGACGAATGGGCGACGCCGACGTAGTGCACGCCGACCGTATCGCCGGAGCTCGCCTCTTGCCCATCGCCGACGGTGATGTCCTCGGTGACCAGCTCGGTCGGGGGCGGGCCGTCGAACGGGTCGACATCGGGTCGCTGCGGGGCCACGGGCGGTCTCCTCTGGTCGTCGGGAGCCGCCCACACTGCCAGAGCCAGCGCCGCCGGGTAGACAAGGGCTCGTGACCGCCGACGCACTCCCTACCGCGGAGGCGACATCGTGACCGCCGACGCGCTCCCTACCGCGGAGGCGGCATCGTGACCGCCGACGCGCTCCCTACCGCGGAGGCGGCATCGTGACCGCCGACGCGCTCCCTACCGCGGAGGCGGCATCGTGACCGCCGACGCGCTCCCTACCGCGGAGGCGGCATCGTGACCGCCGACGCGCTCCCTACCGCGGAGGCGACATCGTGACCGCCGACGCGCTCCCTACCGCGGAGGCGACATCATGACCGCCGACGCGCTCCCTACCGCGGAGGCGGCACCATGATCGATGCCGCCACGGCCCCCGGCCGCGCGAGCGAACACGACCCCGATCCGCGCCGCTGGAAGGCGTTGACCGTCACCCTCGTCGCCGGGTTCATGAGCCTGCTCGATGTCAGCATCGTCGCGGTGGCCCTGCCGTCCATCCAACGCGGTCTCGGGACCAGTGCGTCGGGCGTGCAGTGGGTGGTCTCGGGGTACGCGCTGACGTTCGGGCTCGCGCTCGTCCCGGCCGGACGGCTGGGGGACGCGATCGGGCGGCGCACGATGTTCCTCGCGGCGTTGGGCGCGTTCGTGCTGTGCAGCGCAGCGGCGGGTGCGGCGCCGACGACGGGCGTGCTCATCGCGGCCCGGCTCGCGCAGGGCATCGCCGCGGGCTCGCTGGCCCCGCAGAACTCGGCGTTGATCCAGCAGATGTTCCAGGGCGCCGAGCGCGGCAGGGCGTTCGGCTTCTTCGGCTCGACGGTGGGCATCTCCACCGCGGTCGGCCCGATCGTCGGCGGGGTGATCCTCGCGCTGGCGTCCGGGCCGGAGGGATGGCGCTGGATCTTCTACGTCAACGTCCCGATCGGCGTAGTCGCGCTGGTCCTCGCCGCCCGGCTGATACCCCGGACCAAGCGCGGGCCGCGTGAGCACGCCGACTTCGTCGGCGTGGGGCTGCTCGGGGCGGGCGTCCTCGCGCTGATGCTCCCGCTCGTCTTGGCCGAGGCGGGTGGCCTGACCCGCCTGTGGTGGCTCTTCCCGCTGGGCGCGGTCGTGCTGGTGGCGTTCGTCGGATGGGAGCGGCGGGTCGTGACCGGTGGTCGCACCCCGTTGCTGGACGTCCGGATGCTCATCGACACCCCGGGCTACGGAACGGGCGCGCTGCTCGGCACGGTCTACTTCGTCGGCTTCAGCGGGATCTGGCTCGTGTTCGCGCTCTATCTGCAATCCGGGCTGGGGTACACGCCGCTGCAGTCGGGCCTGGCGGTGACGCCGTTCGCGGTCGGCTCGGCGGTGTCCGCGGTCGTCGGCGGACGGCTGGTCGCGCGCTGGGGCCGCCGCCTGACGGTCACCGGCCTGACCATGGTGGTGATCGGTTTGGCGGTCGCTGCGGCACTGCTGCTGGTGGCGCCAGCCGGGTCGGTCGGCTGGTGGGTCGCGGCGCCGCTGTTGTTCGCGGGCATCGGCGGCGGTTGGGTTGTCACCCCGAACACCACCATGACCCTGCGCTGCGTGCCGGTGGCGATGGCGGGCTCCGCGGGTGGCGCGCTGCAGACCGGCCAGCGGATCGGCGGCGCGATCGGCACGGCGGCGCTGCCGGGGATCTTCTACGCGGCGCTCGCCGCGACCGGCCGTGCCTACCCGGTGGCGGCGAGCATCGCCCTCTGGGCGGCGGTCGTCTCGCTGGTGGTCGCGCTGGCCGTGGCGATCGCGGAGTGGCGGGCAGGCGCACGTCGGGTCGATGCCGGTGGGGACGCGGCCGGGCACATCCCCGATTGCGTCTGAGCTACTGGACGCCGAGTGCGTCCTTCAGGAACCGCACTTGCAGGAGTAGCAGGTTCTCGGCGACGACCTCCTGTGGCGTCATGTGCGTCACCCCGGACAGCGGCAGCACGCTGTGTGGACGACCGGCCGCGAGCAGCGCGGAGGAAAGGCGCAGGGTGTGCGCGACCACGACGTTGTCGTCGGCCAGACCATGCACCAGCAGCAGTGGGCGTTCGAGCTTCTCGGCCTCGACAAGAAGGGAGGTGCGCGCGTAGGCGTCCGGGTTGATGTCGGGGCGGCCGAGGTAGCGCTCCGTGTAGTGGGTGTCATACAGCGACCAGTCGGTGACCGGTGCGCCCGCGACCGCGGCATGGAACACCTCTGGGCGGCGCAGCACGGCCAACGCGGCGAGGTACCCGCCGAAAGACCAGCCACGGATGCCGACCCGGGACAGGTCGAGGTCGCGGTTCTGCGCGGCAACCGCGTGCAGGGCGTCGACCTGGTCGTCCAGCACGACACCTGCGAGATCGCCGTAGATGGCGCGTTCGGACGCAGGCCCGAGCCCCGGTGTCCCCCGCCCGTCGACCACAACCACGGCGAACCCCTGTTCAGCGAGCCACTGGCTGGCCAGGTGCGCGTTGCGGGCCGCGACGACGCGTTGCGCGTGCGGGCCGCCGTAGGGGTCCATGAGCACGGGCAGCCGGGTGCCGGGCCGGTGCCACGACGGCAGCAGCAGCGCCGTCGGCAGACCACGCTCGCCCGCGCGCAGGAGCGTGACGCGGGGGACCAGCCCGGCCGGGTCGGCGAACGAGGTGATCGTGGTCGTCGCGCCGCCGCGGTGGACGGTGGTGATCGTCCCGTCGACCTCGAGGTCCTGGCGAGCGACGACCAGGGTCTCGGCCCGCAGCCTGCCGGTCTGCACGCCGCTGCCGCTCGTCACCGCGACGAGCCCTTCCTGGCTCCACGTCCAGAGGCCGGTCGACTCGGGAGCCTCGCCCGCGCGCAGCAGGACGGTGTCGCCCACAACGTCGAGAACTTCTCTGACCTGCAACGACGGCGGCGTGACGGGCTTTCCGTCGACGACGAGCCGCCGCGCGCCCTCGGCGTCGGCGACCGTGACGAGCGCGCCCGACACCGTATGCGCCGGAACCCCGGGGACGATGTCGACCCACACGGGGTCGATGCGCTCGTGGTCGAGCGTCGTCGAGCCGGTGGCGGGGTCGACGCGCAGAGCCCTTAGCGCCTTCTGGTCGCGCGGCTGCACAACGACCAGCAGCCCGTGGGCGTCCCAGACGACGTCGGCCAGGTACTCCTCGTCCCACCTGATCGCGGTCCGGCGGCCGTCCAGGGTGATGATCTCGGCCGTGACGTGCGCGTTCGGCGTTCCGGCCGCGGGGTAGGCGACGACGACGGGCTCGCGGTCGGGGTTGGCCGGATCGGCGATGTGCCAGCGGCACACCGGCGAGTCGTCGACCCGGGCCACGACCAGCGCGTCGCCGTCGGGTGACCACCAGTGGCCGCGCATCCGTTCCATTTCCTCGGCCGCAACGAAGTCCGCGAGGCCGTGGGTGACCTGCGGCCCGTCCGGTGCGGCGAGGGTCCGCGTCGTCCCCGCGGCGAGGTCGTGCACGTGCAACGCACGGTCGCTGATGTAGGCGATGTGGCGGCCGTGCGGGTCCGGGCGGGGGTCGATCACCCCGCCCGGGGCGTCGATGGACCGGGGTGTGGCATCGCTGACCAGTTCGGCGACGTACAGGCGCCCCGCGAGGGTGAAGGCCGCGATCGTGACCGCTCTGTCGGTGGCGTAGCCGACGATGCCGCCCGCCTGCTCCCGGCTGCGCTCGCGGCGGGCACGCTCCTCCGGCGGGACGTCCTCGTCGGCGGCGTCGAGCGCGAGCGGGTCGGCGACCAGGCGTTCCGCGCCCGTCGCGAGGTCGAGCGACCAGAGGCACGTGACCGGGTCGGTGCCGCCTCGGCTGCGCAGGAAGACGACCCGGTCGCCGTCCGGGGAGAGAGTCAGGCTGCGTGGGGCGCCGAGAGTGAAGCGGCGGGTGCGGGCCTGGCGACGCGGAAAACTGTCGGTCACCCGTGGCAGTCTGCCGGTAGGAGGTGAGCGCTGGGGCCTGCGGGCGGGATCCGCCCGCGGGCGTCAGTTCACGCAGGGCACCCCGCCCGCGGTGATCACGGGGGTGGGGGTCGGGTTCGCCGTGGGTCCGATGGCCGCGGTGGGGGAGGAGGATGCGGTGCTCGTGAGGGGCCCGCCCGCGAACTGCTCGGTCACGAAGGAGCGCACGGCCTGCGGATCCACTTGGACGGCCACGCCGTCAAACGGCGTGGGGAGGTCGGGTCGTCCGGTCGGGATGGTGTGGAAAGTGATGTCGGCGCCCGCGAGACGGCCGACCTGGGACACGGCCTGTTGGAGATCCCAGCCCTTGTCGATCACGACATGGCGCGTCACCACCGAGAGGAGCTGCGACAACGTCTCCGGGTCGGTGAGGATCCCTTCGCTCTCCAGCCGCTGGGCGAGCCCGGCGATGAACGCCTGTTGGCGGGCGATCCGGTCGAAGTCGCCGCCGTCGAGACCGTGGCGTTGCCGGACGAACGCCAGCGCCACGGGTCCGGTCACGGTCTGGTATCCCGCGGGCAGGTCGACGCCGGAGTAGTCGTCGTGCACCGGCTTGTTGAGGCACACCGGCACACCGCCGAGCGCTTCGGTCAGCTCGACGAATCCGGCCAGGTTGATCTCGGCGTAGTGGTCGATCTGCACACCGGTGAACGACTCGACCGTCGCGATCAACGCCGTGCGGCCCGCCTCCCGCCCCTGACGGTCAAGGTCGGCCCCGGTCACGCCGCGGGCGGTCAGCTGCTTCTCGGCGGCGGAGAGGCCGCGCCCGTACGCGGAGTTGATCTTATGCTTGCCGCTGCCGTCAGCCAGCGTCACGAACGAGTCGCGCGGGATGGAGATCGCGACGGCGGGCTCGCTGGGGAGCGCGGGCACGCGCAGCAGGATGATCGTGTCGGTGTGCAGCTGACCTTCGTCCGGGCCCGCGTGCAGCGCGTCGAGCAGGGCGGGCGGGAGCGGGTTGCCGTCGGCGTCCGTGCGGGCGTCGAGGCCGACCAGCAGCGCGGTGAAGGCCTGTCCGAGCAACATGGGATGGGGGGCGAGCGCTTCGCTGGTGACGATGTTCGTGCTCACCTGCTTCTGGACCGTCCACGCTGCTCCGGTGGCCACCAGCGCCCCCACCGACAGCAGCGCCACCAGCCCGCGAAAGCCTCCCCGTGCGAGGGTGGAAATCTGCATCGGGTTCTCCCGGAACGCGGTGGTTGTGCCGCGCCGCGTACGGCCGGGCTGCGCTAACAGTAAGTGCACGGACGACGGTTCGCAGCACGTCAGGAGGGTAGCGGTGATCATCGACGAGGCGCGGGCCGTCGCCGCCGCGTGGGTGGCGCGCCACGCGGCGCCCGATCCAGGGTTCCGCGGTGCTTTCCTCACCGGCTCAGCCACCGCGCTGTCAGGACGCGCGGCCCTTCCCTCGACGTCCGATGTCGACATCACGGTGGTCGTGGCGGACCAGCGAGATCCGACTGCAGCAGGCAAACGGCTGTTCAACGGGGTGTTGCTCGACGTGAGCTACCGCGCCGAGTCCGCGCTCGCCGATCCGGCGCAGGTGGCGGCGTCCTTTGTGTACGCGCCCAGCTTTCGGGGCGGTCACGTGCTCGCCGACCCGACCGGCCGCCTCGCCCGGCTGGAGGCGGCGATCGCGCCGGGCTTCGCCTCCGAAGCCGCGACCCGGCGGCGCACCGACGACGTCCGGAGGCGGATCCGGGCGCGGCTCGGGGCGCTCGACTTCGCCGCGTCGTGGGCCGATCTCGTCATGAGGTGGACGTTCCCGACGAGCCTCACCGCGGTGGTGGCGCTCGTCGCGGCCCTGCGCCCGCCCACCGTACGGCTGCGCTACCTCCGCGCCCGGGAGGTGCTTGCGCCTCCCGAGCACGAGCGGCTGCTCGCGACGCTGGGCTGCGCGGGGTGCGACGCCCCGATGGTTGCGCGCCACCTCGACGGGGTGGCCGAGCGTTTCGACGAGGCCGCCGCGGTCCTCGACAGGACGGGGCCTGTTCCCACGTTCCCCTTCGCGGCCGACCTCACGCCCGCCGCGCGCCCGGTCGCGATCGACGGCAGCCGGGCGTTGGTGGACGGCGGCGCTCACCGCGAGGCGGTCTTCTGGATCACCGCGACGGCGGCCCGGTGCCAGAGCGTGCTCTCCGCGGTGGCTCCGGACCTCGCCCGGGCGCGGGAACCGGGCTTTCGGGAGCTCGTCGCCGATCTCACCGGCCTGCGCACTGTCGGCGATGTACGCGACCGGCGCGACGCCGTGCTCATTGACCTGGCCCCTGACGATCGGATCTGATGCGGATGAGGGAGTCACCCGGGTGGCGAACGGCGTGAAGGTCATCAGCGAGCGTGCGTTTCCGCCGGAACCACGGTGACTGCTCAGGCCCCATAGTTCCGCCGGAACCATGGGGCCTGAGCAGTCACCGCTGGGCCTGTGAGGTCGGGCCCGCTGCCCGCCCGGCCGCCGGAAGTGCGACCCGACCTCGCAGGAGTTCTGGCGTCGTCGCAGAAGGCCGAACATCTGCGAACACACCGCACCCTCTGCGAGGTCCCGCCCCGATGACGACGGCTGTCGGGGCATGGCTCCCGCCCTAGTGCGAGGAGGGTAGCCGCAATGCCATTTGGCTTGGAGCGCCCGGCACATGGCACGTGGCGTGGCGGGACAGGGTCTTCGCAGGGTCCGCTGTCGCTTCGCAGGGTCTGTGGACCCTGCGACGTGCATGCGCGGTCTGCGAAGTGGCCCTGGTTGGCGGCGATCAGCCCGGGCAGGCGGGGGTGAGGGTCAGGTCCCCGGGTGCAGTCGCATCCCGTGGACACCGACTGCGCACCCCGCGGGGTGTCGCGCCACCCCGTGCGCGGCGTGCGGGGTGCGCGTTGCGGGGTGCGCAGTGGGCTGACCGTGACCCGACGTGGCGGACGTGGCCGGGGGACGGTCGTGGCGTGGCCGCGGGGAGGCTCGTCACGTCTGTTGAGCCGGTGATCGCCTGCAGTGGTGCCAGAGGTGCGCCAGTGCCCTTGCGGCACCACTTTCGCCGATCATGCGCGGCCAACCGTCAATTGCCGGGCGCTCTTAAGCTGATCTTCACGGGGATGGTGCGACCAGCGGTGGTCTCAGCCTGACCCCGAGGGCAGGTTCGGGGAGACACGTGGGGCACCCGTTCGGCCGATCTTGTCCGGCATGCGCAGGGGTGATCGGCAGAAGTGGTGTCCGGGGTGCACATCTGCACGTGTGGCACCACTTCGGCCGATCTTGTCAGGTCGGGCCGGGAGCAGTGGGGCGTCGGCGAGCCCGGGAGGTCTACTCACAGACGTTCGGCCGCCTGCGACGACACCGAACCGTTTGCGACGGCGGCGAATTCACCAGCCGCGGGCGCGCCACTCCGGCACCGACGGGCGCTCCTTGCCGATCGTGGTGTCGTCGCCGTGGCCGGGGTAGACCCAGGTCTCGTCCGGCAGCGGGCCGAACACCCGCTCCTCCAGGTCGTTCATCAGCGAGCCGAACTCCTCAGGTCCCGCCGTTTTTCCAGGTCCGCCAGGAAAAAGTGAGTCGCCGGTGAAGATGTGCGGGCCTGCGGCGTCGCGATAGACCAACGCGATCGAGCCGGGGGTGTGGCCGCGCAGATGGACGACCTCCAGCTCGACCTCGCCGAAGCGCACCGTGTCGCCCTGAGACACGAGCTCGTCGGTGGGCACCGGCAGCTCGGGGGCGTCGAGGGGGTGGGCGATCTGGCGGGTCTGGAACATGCCTGCCACCGCGCCGAGCGCCTGCCAGTGGTCGTAGTGCCGGTGTGTGGTGACGATGTGGCGCAGCTCGGGCCGCTGGTCGTCCGCCCCGACGAGGTCGGCGAGGCGTTGCGGCTCGTTGGCCGCGTCGATCAGCAGCGCCTCGTTCGTCGCGCGGCAGACAAGCAGATAGGCGTTGTTGTCCATTGGCCCGACGGACACCTTGGTGATGCTCAGCGCGTCGAGCTCGCGGCGGATCGCGGGGCCGCCGGGGTCGGTGTGCCCGCTGTAGGAGTCGAGTACGTCCACGCCCGTCACAGTAGACCGAAGACCCGCCGGTACCGTGGCTCCGATTGCATGCTGCGCGCTCCCGGAGCGCTCCGTGCGATCTGAACCGGTGTCCACGAGGAGCGTGTTGCGTGCCCGACCGTCTCACGATCAGCCGACGGCGGTTGCTCGGCATGATCGCTGCGGGATCGGCCGTCGCCGCGTGCGGTGACGCTCCGGTCCCCGGTCTCAACGCCCCGGCGGCGGCGGCCCATGTCAAGATCGGGGTCATCTGGCCGCAGTCGGGTCCGAACGCGGCCATCGGCACCGACCTCAAGCGGGGCTGGGACCTGTGGGTGACGAAGAACGGGGGCAAGCTGGGCCAGTACATCGCCGACGTCGTCACCGCCGACGAGGGCCCGACACCCCAGACCGCGACGGCAGGCGTCCAGAAGCTGCTGCAGACCGACAAGGTCGACATCGTGGTCGGGCTGGTCGACAGCGCCGCGACCTTCGCGGTGATCCCGCTGATGGACGCGGCGAAGAAGATGTTGCTCGTGGCGGGTGCGAGCGCGATCGACATCACCCGCAAGGCGGGCACGGCCTACGTCTGGCGCACGTCGTATACCGATCCGCAGCTGGCGGCGCCGTTGGGGGCGCAGCTCGCCCAGGCACCCGCGCGCGACGCGGTCTTCCTCGTCGCGCCGGGCGACGACCAGGGCACCGCGACGGTCGCGGCCTTCCAGACGGCCTTCGAGGCGGGCGGCGGCAAGATCATCGGTACGGCTCGGCCCGTGGCAGGCAGCAGCGCCGACTACCCAGGGATCTTCACCCAGATCCAGCGCGCCAATGCCAAGGCGACGTACTGCGCACTTTCGCCCGCCGACGCCGCGGTTTTCCTGCCGCAGTACGCGGCGGCCGGGCTGGCCGCGCCGATCCCGGTATACGGATCGGGCCCGATCACGGACGGCGGCGTGCTCAGCCAGGCAGGACAGGCGGTGCTCGGCATCCAGACCACTCTGCACTACTCCGACCAGCTCGCGAACACGACGAACGCCACGTTCGTTGCCGCCTATCGCCGCGCCTATCAGTCGTCCCCGACCTGCTTTTCCGTGCAGGGCTACGACGCCGGAATGGTGTTGGACGGGGCGCTCGACGAGGACGGGCTGCAGTTCGACGGCGACAGCATGTCGAACCAACTGGGCAAGGGCGCCGATTACGACAGCCCACGCGGCAAGTGGAAGTTCGACGAGCAGAGCCCATTGCAGAACGTCTACCTGCGCAAGGTGCAGGACGTCGGCGGCACGCCGGTCAACGCCGTCCTGTACGACCTCGGTGTGGCAGGCCAGCCCGCAGGCTGACCCATCGGGATTGACGATGGATCGCCCGCTCGGCACGGTGGCGCCGTGCCGGATGACATGCGAGAGCAGGCGCAGCGCTCTTCCGCGCGCTCTACCTCACCTACCACCGGCGCGACGGACCTCGCAGCGACCTGTCCGGCGCATCGCGGGCGGTGCTGGCGCACCTCGCCGTCACCGGCCCGCTGACCGTCGGGGAGGCCGCGACCCACCTCGGCCGGGCCCAGTCGGTGGTCAGCGAGACCGTCGACGGCCTCGAGCGCAAGGGCTTGCTCGAACGCGAGCGCGACCCCGCCGACCGGCGGCGCACGCTCGTCTGGCTCACCGCCGCGGGTCAGGGCGCGCTGCGCCGCGACGGTGAAGTGCTGGTCGTCGAGACCATCGCGGCGGCGCTGGCCCGGATGCCCGCGGACGCCCGCGCTGGCCTGCTGGCCGGTGCGGCGGAGCTCCTGGCCGCCGCCCCATCGCAGCAGGGCCACCCTGCTGCGACTGACCCGCAGCAGGGCCACCCTGCTGCAACCCACCACTGAAGGGACCTCCCGTGAACATCTCCTGCGAGAGCTGCTCCATGCCCATCGAGTCCGGCCGTTACTGCGCGCACTGCACGGACGCCGAGGGCAACCTCCAGCCGTTCGACGAGCGGTTCGAGCGTATGGTGGCATGGCAGGCGCGCCGCCATCCGGAGCAGTCCCACGCCGAGGTCGAGGCGGCCACGCTGGCCTACATGGCGATGATGCCTGCGTGGCGCGACCACCCCAAGGTCACCGGACGGGCATGACCGAGCGCCGACCCCCGTCGGACGATCCTCGAACGTCCGTGCGATGCTGGGGTCGGCGCACTCCCCGCCCATCCGGTTCTGTCGGTGGCCGCGCCTAGCATGGATTTGGGCAAGGTTCCCGACGCCTGGAGGAGGCATCCGGTGGCGGATCGTCTGGTTGTTCGCGGCGCGCGCGAGCACAACCTGCGCGGCGTCGATCTCGACCTCCCGCGCGACAGCCTCGTCGTCTTCACCGGTCTCTCCGGGTCCGGCAAGTCCAGCCTCGCGTTCGACACGATCTTCGCGGAGGGCCAGCGGCGCTACGTCGAGTCGCTGTCGGCCTATGCCCGGCAGTTCCTCGGCCAGATGGACAAGCCCGACGTCGACTTCATCGAGGGGCTGTCCCCGGCCGTCTCGATCGACCAGAAGTCCACCAACCGCAACCCGCGCTCCACCGTCGGCACGATCACCGAGGTCTACGACTACCTGCGGCTGCTGTACGCCCGCGCGGGTGTGCCGCACTGTCCCGTCTGCGGGCTGGTGATCGAGAAGCAGACGCCTCAGCAGATCGTCGACCAGGTGCTGGCGATGGAGGATGGCTCGCGCTTCCAGGTGCTCGCGCCGGTCGTGCGCACGCGCAAGGGCGAGTTCGTCGATCTCTTCGCCAACTTGCAGGGGCAGGGCTACTCTCGCGTGCTCGTCGACGGCACGGTCCACCAGCTCACCGATCCACCGAAGCTCAAGAAGCAGGAGAAGCACGACATCGCCGTCGTGGTCGACCGGCTGTCGGTCAAGGCGAGTGCCAAGCAGCGACTCACCGACTCGGTGGAGACGGCGCTGCGGCTCGCCGATGGCCTGGTCGTCCTCGATTTCGTCGACCTGCCCGACGATCACCACCACCGTGAGCGCCGGTTCTCGGAGCGTATGGCCTGCCCCAACGGCCACCCGCTCTCGCTCGACGATCTCGAGCCGCGCACGTTCTCGTTCAACTCGCCCTACGGCGCGTGCCCCGAGTGCTCGGGCCTCGGCGTCAAGAAGGAGGTCGACCCGGAGCTGGTCGTGCCCGACGTCGACCTGAGCCTGGCCGATGGCGCGATCGCGCCATGGGCGAACGGGCATTCGGCGGAGTACTTCGGCCGCCTGCTGGAGGGTCTGGCGAGCGCGATCGGCTTCCGCATGTCGACGCCGTGGCGGCGGCTGCCTGCCGAGGCCCAGAAGGCCGTGCTGCACGGCAGCGACGACCAGGTCCACGTCCGCTATCGCAACCGTTACGGCCGCGAACGCGCTTACTACGCCAGCTACGAGGGCGTCATCCCGTTCCTGGAACGGCGGATGGACCAGACGGAGTCCGACGCGCAGCGGGAGCGCTACGAGGGCTACATGCGCGACGTGCCGTGCCCGGTGTGCAAGGGCGCCCGGCTCAAGCCGGAGGTCCTGGCCGTCACCCTCACGCACCGCGAGCATGGTGAGCGATCGATCGCCGACGTGTCGGCGATGTCGGTTGCCGAGTGCTCCGCGTTCCTTGCGGGCATGGAGCTCGACGCGCGGCAGTCCATGATCGCCGGACGGATCCTTAAGGAGGTGCAGGCCAGGCTCGGGTTCCTGCTCGACGTCGGGCTGCACTATCTGTCGCTCTCCCGCGCCGCGGGGTCGCTCTCCGGGGGTGAGGCCCAGCGCATCCGGCTGGCGACGCAGATCGGGTCGGGCCTGGTCGGGGTGCTCTACGTGCTCGACGAGCCGTCGATCGGGCTGCACCAGCGTGACAACCGCAGGCTCATCCAGACGTTGATCCGACTGCGCGATCTGGGCAACACCCTCATCGTCGTCGAGCACGACGAGGACACGATCCGCGCGGCCGACTGGACGGTCGACATCGGCCCCGGCGCAGGTGAGCACGGCGGCTACATCGTGCACAGCGGCACGGTCGAGGGGCTCGAGGCGCACGACACGTCGCTCACCGGCGCCTACCTGTCGGGTCGCCGCTCGATCCCGGTGCCCGACATCCGCAGGCCGATCGACCGCAAGCGCCAGCTGACGATCGTCGGCGCGCGCGAGCACAACCTGCGTGGAATCGATGTCGCCGTCCCGCTCGGTTGCCTGGTCGCAGTCACCGGCGTGTCCGGCTCCGGCAAGTCCACACTGATCAACGACATCCTGGCCACGGTGCTGGCCAACAAGCTCAACGGCGCCCGGCAGGTGCCCGGCCGCCACACCCGCATCACCGGTCTCGACGAGCTGGACAAGCTCGTCCGCGTCGACCAGTCACCGATCGGGCGCACCCCGCGGTCCAACCCGGCCACCTACACGGGCGTGTGGGACCAGGTCCGGAAGCTCTTCGCGGCCACCACCGAGGCGAAGGTCCGCGGCTACCAGCCAGGACGCTTCTCGTTCAACGTCAAGGGCGGCCGCTGCGAGGCCTGCTCCGGCGACGGCACGATCAAGATCGAGATGAACTTTCTTCCCGACGTCTATGTGCCGTGTGAGGTCTGCAAGGGCGCGCGTTACAACCGGGAGACCCTCGAGGTCCACTACAAGGGCAAGACCGTCGCCGAGGTGTTGGACATGCCCATCGAGGAGGCTGCGGAGTTCTTCGCGCCGATCTCCTCGATTGCCCGCTACTTGCGCACCCTTGTCGACGTCGGGCTGGGCTACGTCCGGCTCGGCCAGCCTGCTCCCACGTTGTCCGGCGGCGAGGCGCAGCGCGTCAAGCTGGCCTCCGAGCTGCAGAAACGCTCGAACGGCCGCACGGTCTACATTCTCGACGAGCCGACGACCGGGCTGCACTTCGAGGACATCCGCAAACTTCTGCTCGTGATCAACGGCCTCGTCGACAAGGGCAACTCGGTGATCGTCATCGAGCACAACCTCGATGTCATCAAGACGTCCGACTGGATCATCGACATGGGACCGGAAGGCGGCTCCGGGGGCGGCACCGTCGTCGCGGAGGGCACACCGGAGCAGGTGGCGGCGAATCCCGACAGCTACACTGGGGAGTTTCTCCGTGGCCTGGTCGTGCCCGAGGCGGCGCAACCCAAGCGCAGGCGAAAGACCGCCGCGGCGAGCTAGGCGGGTCCTGAAAAGCTCCGGCCTCGGCGCGCGGTAGGCCCGAGTTCGTCAGGGCGCTCCTAGCGCCGCGGCCGGGAGGCCGACTGCGCACCCCGCAGGGTGGCGTCGCACCCTTTGCGCGGCGTGCTCCCATTAGGTGCCGTTGCGGGGTGCGAAGTGGACTGGTCACCCTGCTGCGGTGGCGAGGTGGCCCAGGCACGGCAGCGGTGGCCCAGGCACTGCAGCGGGGGCCCAGGCACGGCGGCGGCGGCCCAGGCACGGCAGCGGCGCGGCCGCCGGGAGGCTGGTCACCGCTGGCTGAGCCGGTGATCGTCAGCAGCGGTGCCAGAGGCGCACCACGGCCCCTCTGCCACTACTTTCGCCGATCACGCTGGGTCAACCGTCAATCGCCGCCGTTACTTACTCGATCGCTACGCTTTCCTGTCCCTCGGCGACGAACTCCTCCCGCGTCAGCGACTGATGCGCAAGCCGGGCCCCCTCCACTATTCGTAGTGACAGCAAGAGGACACGCATTTCGAGGAGTCACGATGGTGCCGAGCGACCCGGGGTCCCGCGCCCACGGTCAAGCGGCCCGAGCCCGCTCGACCGTCGCCCCGCAGGACGGACGACCGCACCGGACGCATGGCCTCTCCGGGGCAGTAACTCGCTTGATACCCGTCTCGTCGATCGGGTGGCCCGGCACGCGTCCGGTCCGGCAGGCCGCCTCCGGCAGCCTCGTGGTGACCCCCCGCCTGGCGTCAGAGGCGCTCACGACAGACGAAGCGGTCTTGTCCACCGCTCGCCCGACGCAGTCCGCCCGCCCGACCGCGCCCGCCGGACCAACGCCTGCTTCTGAATCGACGCCCGCCCTCCACACGACGCCTGCCCCTCGCCCGACTCCGGCCCCTCGCCCGACCCCGGCCGCTACCCCGACCCCGACCCCGATCCCGGCCGCGCGCCCGACTCCAGCCCCTCGCCCGACCCCAGCCGCGCGCCCGACCCCTGCCGATACCCCGACCCCGGCCGCGCGCCCGACCCCGGCCGCGCGCCCGACCCCGGCGGCGCGCCCGACCCCGGCGGCGCGCCCGACCCCGGCGGCGCGCCCGACCCCGGCGGCGCACCCGGCGCCTGCCGATACCCCGACCCCGGGCGCGCGCCCGGCGCCTGCCGCGCGCCCGGCGCCTGCCGCCCGCCCGGCCCAGGCCGCCCGCCCGGCCCAGGCCGCCCGGCCTGCCCCGGCAGCCCGGCCGACGCCGCCCCCCACCCGCCCGGTGCCCCCACCCATCCCGCGCCCAGTCGTGCGGACCATGAAGCCCGCAACGCGGGTGGGCGTCCTCGTCGCCCTGGTCGTCCTCGCCGGTGCCGCCACCTACTTCGCGACCAAGACCGACCGCGGCCACACCCTGGCCGTCCAGGTCTGGGCCTACGTCGCGGGCCATTGGCGGCTGCTGCTCCCGGTCGGGATCGTCGGCGTCGTCTCCTGGTCGGTGTGGGGTGTCCGCAAGCTGCTTTCCGCGCTCTACCGGCCGACGGTCAATGACTTCCGCACGACGACGTCGGTGGTCGTGCCCTCCTTCCACGAGGACCCCGACGTCCTGGAGGACGCGCTCGAAACCTGGCTCGGCCAGGATCCCGACCAGGTCATCGTGGTGCTCGATGTGAAGGACACGGAAGCACAGGAGCGCCTGCTGGCCCGCAACGACCCGCGGCTGCGCGTGATCATGTTCAAGCACGCGGGGAAGCGCTCGGCGTTGGGCGTCGGCATCCGGGCCGCTCGCGGCGAGATCCTCGTGCTGACCGACTCCGACACCCGGTGGACCGAAGGGCTGCTCGCCAACGTCCAGATGCCGTTCGCCGATCCTCGGGTCGGGGGCGTCAGCACCCGCCAGAGCGTCTTCCAGGCCGACACCAGCGTCTGGCGTCGGGTCGCCGAATGGATCATCAACAACCGCTACCTCGACTACGTTCCGGCCACCGGCCGGGCAGGTGCCGTGGTGTGTGTTTCCGGACGGACCGCGGCCTACCGACGGGAGCTCGTCCTGAAGGTCCTGCCCCATCTGGAGGACGAGTTCTTCCTCGGCAAGCGCTGCATCGCGGGCGACGACGGAAGGCTGACCTGGCTGGTGCTCGCGAGCGGCTACCGCACGGTGTACCAGTCCACCGCGCACGCGCTGTCGATGTTCCCCACCACTTTCAAGGCGTTCTGCAAGCAGCGGGTGCGCTGGAGCCGCAACTCCTACCGCTGCTACCTGACCGCGATGTGGAAGGGATGGCTCTGGCGGCAGCCGGTCATCTCGCAGATCACGGTGTTCCAGATTCTGCTGACCCCGGTCACGATGGCTGCCACGGCCTTCTACCTCGTCTCGGCCGCGCTGGGGGAGGACTCCGTTGTCGCATTCAGCTTCGCCGTGACCTGGTTCTTCCTCAGCCGGGCCCTCCGCAACGGTGCGCACCTGCGCACCCGTCCCTCCGACGTGTGGCTGCTTCCGCTGGTCACCTTGGTCATCACGTTCGTGGCCCTGCCGATCAAGGCCTACGCATTCGCCACCATGAACAAGCAGGGCTGGCTGACCCGCCACGCCAACCAGATCGGTGGCGACGGCCAGAACGCGGCGAGCCTCGTGAGGGGGCAGAGCAATGGCCCGCGGTAACGCAAGCCGAGGCCAGGGCACCCGCCCAGCCGTGGCGATGGCGATGTGTGTGCTGTTCGCGATCATCGCGGCCGTGGCGCTCTGGTACGCCGACCGCCAGCAGGCCCCCGCCCCGCCGCCGCCGGTCGCCGAGCAGCCCGCGCCGCCCAAGCCGGACCCCGCCGCTGGCCAGCAGGCCGCCCGGGTGCTCGACGAGGACGACCGGATCGAGGCGAACGTGTTCGGCAGGCCGCAGGTGCACCCGCTCCCGTCGCCCCCGACCGTCGTCCTCGCGCCGCGGCCGCAGCCCTACACCCTCGACTCGCTGGTCGCGCTGGGAAGCGCCAACCGGGTCAACCCCACCACCGTCGACCTCCTCAAGTCGGTCGTCGTGGCGCCCGGCGCGCGCCTCGACGTCGAAGCGCCGGGCACTACCCTGCGGCTCACCAGCGCGGCAGCGGGCTTCACCTCGATCGTCGGCTGGCAGGGGGCGATCACGCTCGCCGGGTCGGCTGCCGCGCCTCTGACCGTCACCAGCTGGGACGGGGCGGCCAAGGCCCCCGACACCACCGTCGGCGACGGACGGGCCTACCTCCGCAGCATCGGAGCGGACCTGTCGATGCACTTCGTGCACGTCACGTCGCTCGGTTTCTGGAGCGGTCGGACGGGCGGGGTCGCCCTGACCGGCACCGGGGCTGCCCCCTCCACCGGCACGATCACCAACACGCAGATCGAGAACGGCCATTACGGCCTTTTCACCGACGACATCAGCAAGCTGGCCGTCGCCGACAGCACCTTCAGCCACAACGAGCTGACCGGCGTGCTCTTGCACCGCGGCACCGCGAACGTCGTCATCGAGCGGTCGGCGGCCGAGGCCAACGGGGCCGACGGCTTCGTGGCCGACCGCGGCTCGGAGTCGGTCGTGCTGCGCCAGATCACCGCGACGTCGAACCACGGCGACGGCGTCCGCCTCGACGGACGTCCGCTGGCTGAGGACTCCGGCCCCGCGGGCGCCAGCAACGTGCCGCACAAGGACTTCCGCCTGGAGGGCTCCCTCGTGCGGGCCAACCAGGACGACGGCGTGCAGGCCCTCGACGGCGACCACGTGGTCATCACCGGCAACCGCGTGGTGGGTCACCAGGAAGGCATTGTGGTCACGGGCCAGTCCGCGGACGTCGAGGTCTCCGCCAACGAGGTCGTCGGGTCCGTCTCCACCGGGATCGCCCTGCGCGACGGGCCGACCAGCGTCGTCGTGCGGGCCAACAAGGTCGAAGGCGGGGCCATCGGCCTGCAGGTCCGCGACGCCCACGTCCAGCTGCGTGACAACGCCGTCAGCGACGCCACCAACCACGGCCTGTCGGTCGTCGGCGAAGCGGGCGGCACGACAGCCGAGGGCAACTCGCTGCGGGGAGCAGGCGCCAGCGCGGTGGACGTGGCCCGGCTGGCCCCCGACGCGCTGGTCACGCTGAACGCGAACGACGACAGCGGCTGGAAGGTCCAGGTCCCGATCGGGGACTACCTCACCGGCCTCGTCCGTGACCACCCTCTTCTGCCCCTGTGGGTGCTGGTGCTGCTCGCGCCGATCTTCCTCGTCGTGCTGCGCCGCCGCCGCAGCTCGCGGCCCTACATCGAGGGCGCGGGGGAGCCGGAGCCGCCCGCGGCGACGGGCCTCGACGCCCACGGCGAGACCCTGCTGCTGCCCCGCTCGTTGGTGGGACGACCCGTCCCACCGCACCTGCGAACGAATGGAGGCGGTCCGCGATGATCCGCCGACTCGCCCTCGCGCTGACCGCCGTGCTCGTCACGGCCGCGTGCAACCAGACGGTCACCTCCCAGGCGCATCCCACCCAGGGCGCGGCCACGCCGGTCGGGCCTGCCGAGCACCGGCGGCCGCGCCCGTCAAGTGCGACGGGACGAGCGTGACCGACGTCTCGACGTTCGACCAGCTGCAGAAGGCGTTGGCCGCCGCGGCGCCCGGCGGGGTCATCCGGCTCGCCGCCGGGCGCTACACCGGCCATGTCACGCTGAGCGCCAAGGGCACCGCCGACGCCCCGATCACGCTGTGCGGCCCGCGCGACGCTGTGCTCGACGGTGGCACCGACGACGGATACACGCTTTACCTCAACGGGGCCGACCACACGCGGATCGCGGGGTTCACGGTGCACGGCGGCCAGAAGGGCGTGATGGTGGACGCATCGTCGTCGGTGCTCCTGGAGGGACTGCAGATCACCGACGTCGGCGAGGAGGGCATCCACCTGCGCCGCGGCAGCTCCGACGACATCGTCCGGGGCAACGTCGTGCGCAACACCGGCCAGCGCACGGAGAAGTACGGCGAAGGCATCTACGTCGGCAGCGCCAAGAGCAACTGGTGCACCTACAGCGACTGCCAGCCCGACCGCAGCGACCGCAACGTCATCGAGGCCAACGACATCGCCGGGACGACCGCCGAGTCGGTCGACATCAAGGAAGGCACGACCGGCGGCACCCTGCGCGACAACACGTTCTCCGGCACCGGGATGTCGGCGGCCGACGCATGGGTGAACGTCAAGGGCAACGAGTGGCAGATCGTCGGCAACACCGGCACCGCCGCGCCCGTCGACGGTTTCCAGACCCACCGGATCCTCGACGGTTGGGGGGCCCGCAACGTGTTCGACGCCAACCATGCGGTCCTCGACGGACCCGGCTTCGCTTTCAACATCACCAAGAATGACGACGACAACCGCGTCGCCTGCTCGAACACCGCCGAGGCCGCGGGCAAGGGCCTCGCCAACATCGCCTGCTCCTGACCTGATCCCCGAGAGGACACCATCATGACCACCCACACAACCGGCGAGACCACGACCGACGCCGCCCCCCGCCCGCGCCTGACCGTCATCGGCACCGGCTACCTGGGCGCGACCCACGCGGCCTGCATGGCCCAGCTCGGCTACGACGTCCTCGGCGTCGACGTCGACCAGGAGAAGATCGCCGCACTGCAGCGTGGCGAGCTCCCGTTCTACGAGCCCGGGCTGGAGGAGCTGGTCACCGCGCAAGTCGAGGCGGGCAGACTGCGGTTCACCACGTCGATGGAAGAGGCCGCCGCGTTCGGTGACGTCCACTTCCTGTGCGTGGGCACCCCGCAGAAGAGGGGCGAGTTCGCCGCCGACCTGACCTACGTCGACGCCGCGATCACGCAGCTGGCCCAGCACTTGAAGCGGCCCTGCGTCGTCGCGGGGAAGTCCACGGTGCCCGTCGGCACCGCCTCTCGACTGGCCGATCTGCTGCACGAGCTGGCCCCGGCCGGAACCGACGTCGAGCTCGCGTGGAACCCCGAGTTCCTGCGCGAGGGCTTCGCGATCGAGGACACCCTCCGACCCGACCGCCTGGTCATCGGCGTCAACTCGGCCCGGGCCGAGCAGGTGCTCCGCGAGGTCTACGCCCCCCTGCTGGAGAAGGGCGTGCCCATGATCGTCACTGATTACGCGACCGCCGAGCTGGTCAAGGTGAGCGCCAACGCGTTCCTGGCCACGAAGATCTCGTTCATCAACGCGATGGCCGAGGTCTGCGAGATCGTCCGCGCCGACGTCACCCAGCTCGGCCAGGCGCTCGCCCTCGACCCGCGCATCGGCGGCCGCTTCCTGTCGGCCGGGCTGGGGTTCGGCGGCGGCTGCCTGCCCAAGGACATCAGGGCGTTCATGGCCAGGGCGGGCGAGCTGGGTGCCGACCAGGCGCTGAGCTTCCTCAAGGAGGTCGACGCCATCAACATGCGACGTCGCGCGCGGATGATCGACCTCGCGCGCGAGCAGTGCGACGGGTCGCTGCTGGGCAAGCGGATCGCGGTGTTCGGCGCCGCGTTCAAGCCCGAGTCCGACGACATCCGCGACTCTCCCGCGCTGAACGTCGCGGCGTCGCTGCAGCTGCAGGGCGCCCAGGTCACCGTCTACGACCCCAAGGCGAACGACAATGCCCGCAAGATGTACCCGACCCTCTCCTACGCCGACTCGGCCCTCGAGGCCGCAGGCCGGGCTCACCTGGTCCTGCACCTGACCGAGTGGAAGGAGTTCCGGCAGATGGACCCGGAGGCACTCGGGCAGGTCGTGACGACACGGCGGATCGTCGACGGGCGCAACGCGCTCGACCCCGAGCTGTGGCGGGCCGCGGGCTGGACCTACCGGGCGCTGGGTCGCCCCTGAATCCACCCACCGCGGACTGCCCTCACCGAAGTCAGGGCGCGGCTGGGGTCGTGTACTCTATGGAATGCGACAACCCCGTCGCGCGTTGATTCGCGCGTCAGGGCGCTCAAGTGGAGCCCCGCTCCCACCCGTGCCACCTCTGGTGGCCGGGTCCGGTCCGCCGACGAGCCGACGGCTCGTCGGCTCTGGCCGTTGTGGGTCTCCGCTCCGTCGCGCCACACGACGTCGAAACGAGGAGACCCCATCACCACAGAGACACGCATCAACGACCGCATCCGCGTTCCGGAGGTCCGCCTGGTCGGGCCGAACGGGGAGCAGGTCGGAATTGTGCGTATCGAGGACGCCCTGCGGCTTGCCCAGGAAGCCGAGCTCGACCTCGTCGAGGTCGCGGCCCAAGCCCGCCCGCCGGTCTGCAAGCTCATGGACTACGGCAAGTTCAAGTACGAGAGCGCGCAGAAGGCCCGGGAGTCCCGCCGAAACCAGCAGCTCACCACGATCAAGGAGCAGAAGCTCCGACCGAAGATCGATACGCACGACTACGAGACCAAGCGCGGACACGTCCGGCGCTTCCTCGAAGGCGGCAACAAGGTCAAGGTCACGATCATGTTCCGTGGTCGCGAGCAGTCCCGCCCCGAGCTGGGGTTCCGACTGCTGCAGCGGCTCGCGGAGGACGTGAGCGATCTGGGTGTGGTCGAGGCGACGCCCAAGCAGGACGGCCGCAACATGACGATGGTTATCGCACCGACCAAGAAGCCCCAGCCCAAGCAGCGCCAGGTGGCCACTCCCGCGCCGGAGCCCGCCCCGCCCGCCTGACCAGCACGCTGTACTGCCCACCGGCGCCCCGTTCGCGGGGCGTCGCCTATGAAGGAACCGCCATGCCCAAGAACAAGACGCACTCCGGGATCTCCAAGCGGGTCAAGGTGACCGGCACCGGCAAGATCATGCGCCAGCAGGCGGGCCTTCGGCACCGTCTCGAGGTCAAGTCGAGCAAGGAGACGCGCGACCTCGCACGCGTCGTGCCGGTGAACAAGGCCGACCTCAAGCGGGTCAAGAAGCTTCTCGGCCGCTAAGCGGCGAGCGCAGCCGCGTTTCCCTCCCGACCCAGTAAGGACTGATTCCCATGGCACGCGTCAAGCGCGCGGTCAACGCCCACAAGAAGCGGCGTACCACCCTCGAGCTGGCCAGCGGCTACCGCGGTCAGCGGTCGCGGCTCTACCGCAAGGCGAAGGAGCAGGTGCTCCATTCGCTCAACTACGCCTACCGCGACCGCCGCGCGCGCAAGGGCGACTTCCGGCAGCTGTGGATCACGCGCATCAACGCCGCGGCGCGCGCCAACGGTATGACCTACAACCGGTTCATCCAGGGCCTCAAGGCTGCGGGTGTGGAGGTCGACCGCAAGGTGCTCGCCGACATCGCCGTCACCGACGAGACCGCGTTCGCCGCGCTCGTCGAGGTCGCCAGGGCGAACGTGCCTGCCCAGCCCACGAAGGACTCGGCGGCCTGAGCCCGAGCTGCGAGCGTCCCGGCACCGCGCCGCCCGATCCCGACCCGCCCCGCACCGAACGCGCCGCCCGCGTCGTCGCAGCCCGCAAGCTGCTGCGCCGGGTGGGCCGCGACCGGGCGGGGCGGTTCCTCGTCGAGGGTGCCCAGGCCGTCCGGGAGGCTCTGCGCTACGGCGTGGTGCACGAGCTGCTCGTCACCGACGCGGCGGCGCAGCGCCATCCCGAGCTCCTGACCGGCGGCCCGGTTGTGCGGATCACCGAGCGCGCGGCCGCCTCGCTGTCCGACACCGTCACCCCGCAGGGCGTCCTCGCGGTCTGTGACCTGGTCGATGTCCCGCTCGGCCAGGCGCTCGGGGGAGCGGCGCGGCTCGTCGCGGTGTGTGTGGCGGTCGCCGACCCCGGCAACGCGGGCACGATCGTCCGGGTCGCGGACGCGGCGGGCGCCGACGCCGTCGTGCTCGCGGGGGACACGGTCGACCCGCACAACGGCAAGGCGGTGCGGGCCTCCACCGGCTCGGTGTTCCACGTCCCGATCGCGCGCGAACGCGACGCGCTCACCGCGCTCGACGCCTGCCGCGCCGCCGGGCTCACGCTGCTCGCCGCCGACGGCCGCGGCGAGCTCGACCTGCACGATCCCGCTGCGGCTGAGGTGCTCGCCGGGCCAGTGGCGTGGATATTCGGTGGAGAGGCCCGCGGGGTCCCCGCCGCCGTTGCGGAACGGGCCGACCACCGTGTCCGTGTGCCGATCTACGGTCGGGCCGAAAGCCTCAACCTGGCTACCGCCGCGGCGGTGTGCCTCTACGCGAGCGTCGCGGTCCGCCCGGTGGCCGGGGAACGGGGCGCCCGCTGACCCCGCGCTGGGCTGGGCTGAGCTTGCGGAGCGAACATCGGTGCTGAGCGGAGCTTGCGGAGCGAACATCGGCGCTGAGCGGAGCTTGCGGAGCGAACATCGGCGCTGAGCGGGGCTTGCGGAGCGAACATCGGCGCTGAGCGGAGCTTGCGGAGCGAACATCGGCGCTGAGCGGAGCTTGCGGAGCGAATATTCGCACTGCTGCAAGGCGGGCCTGCGGGATGTCGGTGGAGGGTCGTCCCGGCGCGCCCATAGGATTTGGCAATCATGACTGGGAGCACCGACGTGAGCAGTCCTCTCGATGCACTGGCCGCCGCCGTCGCTGCGGCCAAAGCGGCATTCGCCGGCGCAGCAGACCTCGCCGCTCTAGCCGCCGCAAAGCCTGCTCACCTGGGGGACCGTGCGCCGCTGCTGCTCGCCCGCCGCGAGCTCGGGTCGCTGCCGGGCCCCGAACGCGCCGACGCGGGCAAGCGGGTCAACGCCGCACGTCAGGAGGCCCAGGCCGCGTTCGACGAGCGGCACGAGGCGCTGGTGGCCGACCGCGACGAGCGGGTGCTCGTCGAGGAAGCCGTCGATGTCACGCTGCCGTGGGACCGGGTCCCGCGCGGTGCCCGCCACCCGCTCACCCAGCTGGCCGAGCGCATCGCCGACGTCTTCATCGGCATGGGCTGGGAGGTGGCCGAGGGCCCTGAGGTCGAGTCGGCGTGGCTGAACTTCGACGCGCTGAACTTCAAGAAGGACCACCCGGCCCGCACGATGCAGGACACGTTCTACCTGGGTGACTCCGGCGACGACGAGAGCATCGTCCTGCGCACCCACACCTCGCCGGTCCAGATCCGGGCGTTGCTGGAGCGCGACCTGCCCGTGTACGTCGTGTGCCCAGGCCGCACGTTCCGCACCGATGCGCTCGACGCCACCCACACGCCGGTGTTCCACCAGGTCGAGGGCCTGGCCGTGGACAAGGGGCTCACCATGGCCCACCTGAAGGGGACGCTCGACGCGTTCGCGCGCGCGATGTTCGGCAGCACCTCGAAGATCCGGCTGCGCCCGTCATACTTCCCCTTCACCGAGCCCTCGGCCGAGCCGGACGTCTGGTTCCCCGAGAAGAAGGGCGGTGCGGGCTGGGTCGAGTGGGGCGGCTGCGGGATGGTGCACCCCAACGTCCTGCGCGCTTGCGGGGTCGATCCGGACGTCTACTCCGGCTTCGCCTTCGGGATGGGCATCGAGCGCACGCTGATGTTCCGCAACGGCATTCCCGACATGCGTGACATGGTCGAGGGCGACGTCCGGTTCAGCCGCGCTTTCGGCATCTAAGGGTCTTTACGGCGCGGTGGCGCCACGAGACATGACCCCCGGCTCGATCGGGAGCACGGCCTTGGAGGGGAAGAAGGAATGCGTGTGTTGCAGTCCTGGCTGTCCGAGCACGTCGCCGACCTGCCGTCGGTGGACGCGACCGCGGAGGCGTTCGTCCGCGTCGGCTTCGAGATCGAGGAGATCCACCGGGCGCCGGAGATCACCGGACCGCTGAAGGTCGGCCGGGTGCTGCAGATCGAGGAGCTCACCGGCCTGAAGAAGCCGATCCGCTGGTGCCAGGTCGACGTGGGGGAGCCTGCTGCCCGCGGGGTGATCTGCGGGGCGACCAACTTCGCGGTGGGCGACCTCGTCGTCGTCTCGCTGCCCGGCGCGGTCCTGCCCGGCGGCTTCACGATCACCGCACGCACAACCTATGGGCACGTGTCCGACGGCATGATCGCCTCGGTCAGGGAGCTGGGCATCGGCGCCGACCACGCAGGCATCCTCGTTCTGCCGCCGTGCACCGCCGCGCCGGGCGACGACGCGCTCCCACTTGTCGCCGCAGCGGATCCGGTGATCGAGCTGAACATCAACCCCGACCGCGGTTACGCGTTCTCGGTCCGGGGCCTCGCGCGAGAGATCGCGACGGCCACCGACACCGACTTCACCGATCCGGCGGGCCGCGTCGCCGTGCAGGCCACCGAGGGCGACGCGTGGCCGGTCACCCTTGCCGACGAGGGCTGTTCCCGGTTCGTCGCCCGACGCGTGAACGGGGTCGACCCGCGGGCGGCGTCGCCATGGTGGATGCAGCGGCGCCTGCTCGCGGCCGGGATGCGGCCGATCTCGCTGATCGTCGACGTCACGAACTACGTCATGCTCGAGCTGGGCCAGCCGCTGCACGCCTACGACGCAGCGCGGCTGTCCGGGCCGATCGTCGTGCGGCGGGCTCGCCTCGGCGAGTCGCTCACCACGCTCGACGACGTCGAACGCAGGCTCGACGTCGACGACCTGCTCATCACCGACGACTCCGGGCCGATCGGGCTCGCGGGCGTCATGGGCGGGGCGTCGACCGAGATCCGGCCGGGCACCGACCCGATCGACGTCCTGATCGAGGCGGCACACTTCGACCCCGCGACGATCGCGCGGGGGGCCCGTCGGCACAAGCTGCCCAGCGAGGCGTCACGCCGGTTCGAACGCACGGTCGATCCGCAGCTTCCGCCGGTGGCAGCTGAGCGCGTCGCCGCACTGCTCGTCGAACACGGGGGCGGCACGGTCGCGCAGGGCCGCACCGACGTGGGCGCGGCGCCGGTCGCCGCGCCTGTACGGATGGCGTTGGACCTGCCTGATCGGGTCGCCGGAGTGGCCTACGCGCCCGGCGCTACCGTGCGCCGCCTCACGCAGGTTGGCTGCTCGGTCGAGCTCGGGGCGGAGCCCGACGGTCGCGGCCAGGTCGTCGCGACCCCCCCGTCGTGGCGGCCGGACCTGCTCTTGCCCGCCGACCTGGTCGAGGAGGTCCTGCGGCTCGAGGGCTACGACGCGATCCCGTCGGTGCTGCCTGCCGCGCCCGCGGGGCGGGGCTTGACCGCGGCGCAGCGCAGACGGCGCGCGGTGTCGGTCGCGTTGGCCGAGGCGGGGTATGTCGAGGTGCTGCCGTTCCCGTTCGTCGGCCGGCAGGTGTGGGACGCGTTCGGGCTCGCGGCCGACGATCCGCGCCGCCACAGCGTGCATGTCCGCAACCCGCTCGACGCCGATCGCGCCGAGCTGGCCACCACGTTGCTGCCGGGTTTGCTCGACACCCTCGTCCGCAACCGGTCGCGCGGTGCGGCCGATCTCGCGCTCGCGACGATCGGGCAGGTCGTGCTGCCCCACCGCGAGCAAGTGCTGATGCCGGAGCCGGGCGTCGGCGGACGCCCAACCGAAGCCGAGATCGCGCAGATCGCGGCCGCACTGCCTGCCCAGCCGCTGCATGTCGGCGTCGTGCTGGCCGGTGACCGGGAGGCGCGCGGCTGGTGGGGGAGCGGTCGCCCGGCGAGCTGGGCCGACGCCGTGCAGGCCGGACGGCTCGTGGGCCAGGCGGCCGGGGTCGAGCTGCGGGTCACCGCGGGCGACAACCCGCCGTGGCATCCCGGGCGATGCGCCATGCTGCGGGTCGGCGACTTCCCGGTGGGCTTCGCAGGCGAGCTGCACCCGAAGGTCGTCGACGCACTCGGGTTGCCGCCGCGCACCTGCGCGATGGAGCTGGACCTCGACCTCCTACCCCTCGACGATGCGCGTCCCGTCCCCCTCGTTTCGCCCTACCCGCCCGTCGCGGTCGACGTGGCGTTGGTCGCCGACGCGGCCGTGCCCGCGGCCCGGCTGGCCGACGCGCTGCTGGACGGTGGCGGCGAGCTGCTGGAGGACGTACGGCTGTTCGACGTCTACACGGGAGAGCAGGTGGGCATCGGCAAGCGGTCGCTGGCCTACACCCTCCGGTTCCGCGCTCCCGACCGCACGCTGACCAGCGAAGAGGCCAACACCGCCCGCGACGCCGCGGTGGCCGTGGCGGTCCGACGCCATGGAGCCCGGTTGCGCTAACCCCCGGGGCCACGTCCGCATCGCAGCAGGGTGACACTGCTCCGACCCAGTCGCAGCAGTGTCACCCTCCTGCACACGCGGGCCGCCGAGCGGATCGCGCTTGCATTGACTTGCGTAGAAGTGCATAGTCATGCGCATGGTGCGGATCGCTGTGGCGGGTGCGAGCGGATACGCCGGGGGTGAGCTGCTCCGGCTCCTGCTCGCGCATCCGGAGGTGGAGATCGGCGCGCTGACAGCGGGCGGCAGCGCGGGGAGCAGGCTCCGGGAGCACCAACCGCACCTGCTGCCGCTGGCGGACCGGGTGCTGGCCGAGACGACCCCCCAGACCCTCGCGGACCACGACGTCGTCTTCCTCGCGCTGCCGCACGGTCGCTCCGCCGAGCTGGCCGCCGAGCTCGACACGGACGTGGTCGTGATCGACTGTGGCGCCGACCACCGCCTGACCCACCCGGCTGCATGGACCCGCTGGTACGGCGGCGCGCACGCGGGAAGCTGGCCGTACGGCCTGCCCGAGCTGCCCGGCGCTCGCGACGCCCTGCGCGGCGCGCGGCGGATCGCCGTGCCCGGTTGCTACCCCACCGCCGCGAGCCTCGCACTCTTCCCGGCGCTCGCCGCGGGCGTTGCCCAGCCCGAGGTCGTCGTCACCGCCGTGAGCGGCACGTCAGGCGCAGGCAAGTCGCTGAAACCAAACCTGCTCGGCACCGAGGTGATGGGCGCGCTGTCCGCCTACGGCGTCGGCGGGGCCCACCGGCACACGCCCGAGATCGTCCAAAACCTGTCGGTGGCGGCTGGTAGGACAGTCGGCGTGAGCTTCACTCCCGTCCTCGCCCCGCTCCCACGCGGCATCCTCGCCTCCTGCTCGGCGCCCACGTCGGCGTCCGCGGCCGAGGTGGTGGAGGTCTACGCCAAGGCGTACGCCGACGAGCCCTTCGTCCACCTGCTGCCGGAGGGCGTCTGGCCCACCACTGCGGCCACACTGGGCGCCAACACCGTCCACCTCCAGGTCACGGTGGATGCCGACGCCGGGAGGCTGGTCGCGGTCGCAGCTATCGACAACCTCACCAAGGGCACCGCAGGCGGCGCCGTCCAGTGCATGAACCTCGCGCTCGGCCTCCCCGAAACCGTGGGTCTGCCGATGACGGGGGTCGCGCCATGAGCGTTACGGCGCCATCCGGTTTTCGGTCCGCCGGGATCGCGGCGGGCATCAAGGACGGCGGCAAGCTGGACCTCGCCCTCGTGGTCAACGACGGCCCCGGCAAGGCGGCGGCCGGAATGTTCACCACCAACCAGGTCAAGGCCGCGCCGGTGCTCTGGTCGCAGCAGGTGCTCACCGGCGGTGTGCTGCGCGCCGTCGTCCTCAACTCCGGCGGCGCCAATGCCTGCACCGGGCCCGAGGGCTTCCAGACCACACACGCCACCGCGGAGAAGGCCGCTGAGGTCCTCGGCTGTGGCGCCGTCGAGGTCGCCGTGTGCTCCACCGGCATCATCGGCGAACAGTTGCCGCGGGCCACGGTGCTCGCGGGGGTCGAGAATGCCGCCGCCGAGCTCGCCGACACGCCGGAGGCGGGCACAGCGGCCGCCTGCGCGGTCCTCACCACCGACACCCACCCCAAACAGGCGCACGTCGCCGCGGCAGGCTGGAGCGTCGGCGGCTTCGCCAAGGGCGCAGGCATGATCGCCCCGGCGATGGCGACGATGCTGGTTGTGCTCACCACCGATGCCGTCGCTGATGCCGCGGCGTGCGATACGGCGCTCCGCGCGGCCGTCGAGCCCACGTTCAACCGGCTCGACGTCGACGGCGGCACCTCCACCAACGACACCGTCCTGCTCCTGGCGTCGGGCGCTTCCGGGATCACGCCGACCGCAGGCGAGCTCGCAGGCGCCGTCCGCGCGGCCTGCGCCGACCTGTGCCTCCAGCTGCAGGCCGACGCGGAGGGCGCCACCAAGCACGTCACGATCGCCGTGCGCGGCGCCAGCTCCGATGCCGACGCGCTGGCGATCGCCCGCACGGTGTCGGAGGACAACCTGGTCAAGACGGCCTGTTTCGGCGCCGACCCGAACTGGGGCCGCATCGCGATGGCGGTGGGCCGCGCCCCCGGCGAAGTCGACCCGCTGCGGCTCGGCATCACGATCAACGGTGTCCCGATGTGCCGTGACGGGGTCGCCGTTGGCGATCGGCACGCGGCCGACCTGTCCGGTGTCGCGATCACGGTCGAGATCGAGCTGGGGCTGGGCGACGGCGCGGCCGAGATCCTCACCACGGATCTGTCGCACGCCTACGTCGAGGAGAACAGTGCCTACTCCTCTTGACCAGAAGCTCGCCCGCGCGGGGGAGAAGGCGGCCGTCCTCGCGGAGGCGCTGCCGTGGCTGCAGCGTTTCCACGGGCAGGTCGTCGTCGTGAAGTACGGCGGCAACGCGATGGTCGACGATCAGCTGAAGGCCGCGTTCGCCCAGGACATGGTGTTCCTGCGGCTGGCGGGCATCCTGCCGGTCGTCGTCCACGGGGGTGGCCCGCAGATCACGGCGATGCTCGATCGGCTGGGTCTGCCCGCCGAGTTCCGCGGCGGCCTGCGCGTCACCACGCCGGAGACGATCGACATCGTGCGGATGGTGCTCGTCGGGCAGGTCGGGCGGGAGCTGGTCGGGCTGATCAACCAGCACGGGCCCTACGCGGTCGGCCTCTCCGGCGAGGACGCGGGCCTGTTCACGGCCGAGCGGCGCACCGTGCTCATAGGCGGCGAGACCGTCGACATCGGGCTGGTCGGCGACGTCACCACGGTCAACCCGGACGCCGTGCTCGACATCGTGCGGGCGGGCCGCATCCCGGTGGTCGCGGGCGTCGCCCCCGACATCGACGGCGTCGTCTACAACATCAACGCCGACAGCGCGGCGGCCGCGTTGGCCGCTGCGCTGGGGGCGGCGAAGCTCGTGGTGCTCACCGACGTCGAGGGCCTGTTCGCCAACTGGCCCGACCGCGAGTCGGTGATCAGCGAGCTCAGCGCGGCCGAGCTGGAGCCGCTGCTGCCGGGACTGGCCAGCGGCATGGCGCCGAAGATGGAGGCCTGCCTGCGCGCGGTCAGGGGCGGCGTGCCGCGCGCCCACGTGATCGACGGGCGGGTGGCGCACTCGGTGCTGCTGGAAGTGTTCACCTCTGATGGCGTCGGAACGATGGTGGTGCCGTAATGACTACGCTCGCGACGCGGTGGCAGGCCGCGATGATGGACAACTACGGCACCCCGCCGCTCACGCTCGTGCGCGGGTCGGGCGCCGAGGTGTGGGACGCGGACGGTCGCCGCTATCTCGACCTGCTCGGCGGCATCGCCGTCAACGCGCTGGGCCACGCCCATCCCGCGGTCGTCGAGGCGGTCACCCGCCAGATTGCCACGTTGGGCCACACGTCCAACCTCTACATCACCGAGCCGCCGGTGGCGCTGGCCGAGCGGCTGATCGAGCTGCTGGGCCAGCCGGGGAAGGTGTTTTTCTGCAACTCCGGCGCCGAGGCCAACGAGGCCGCGTTCAAGATGGCCCGCCGCACCGGCCGTCCGAAGATCATCGCGGCCGAGAACGCGTTCCATGGCCGCACGATGGGCGCCCTCGCGCTCACCGGCCAGCAGAGCAAGAAGACCCCGTTCGAGCCGATGACGCCCGGCGTGTCCCATGTGCCCTACGGCGACGTTGCCGCGCTGGCTGCCGCGGTCGACGCCGACACGGCCGCTGTCTTCCTGGAGCCGATCATGGGGGAGGCGGGCGCGGTCACCCCGCCGGAGGGCTATCTCGCCGCGGCACGGGAGATCACGGCCGAGCGCGGGGCCCTGCTCGTCCTCGACGAGGTGCAGACCGGCATCGGGCGCACCGGTGCCTGGTTCGCCCACCAGGGCGTCGGCGTCGTCCCGGACGTCATCACGCTGGCCAAGGGCCTCGGCGGCGGCCTGCCGATCGGTGCCTGCATCGGCATCGGCGCGGCGGGCGAGCTGCTGGAGCCCGGCCAGCACGGCACCACGTTCGGCGGCAACCCGGTGTGCGCCGCCGCGGCGCTGGCGGTGCTCGACACGATCGCCTCCGCCGGGCTGCTGGAGCACGCCGCACTCGTCGGCAAGAGCATCGCCGCGGGGGTGGAAGAGCTGGGCCATCCCCTCGTCCGCGGGATCGACGGCGCCGGGCTCCTGATCGGCGTCCTGTTGACCGACCCGGTCTCGGCCGCCGTCGCCGCGCACGCTCGCGACGCCGGTTTTCTGATCAACAATGCGGTGCCGGACCGGATCCGCCTCGCCCCGCCGCTGGTGCTCACCCAGGAACAGGCGACGGAGTTCCTCACCGCCCTGCCCGGGATCCTGGACGCGGTTGTATGACCCGTCACATGCTGCGCGACGACGACCTCACCTCGGTCGAGCAGGGCGAGGTGTTGGCCCTCGCGGCCGCGATGAAGGCCGACCCGTACGGCCACCGCCCGCTGGCGGGCCCCAAGGCGGTCGCGGTGCTGTTCGACAAGTCGAGCACCCGCACCCGCGTGTCGTTCGAGGTCGGCATCGCCCAGCTCGGCGGCACCCCCCTGATCATCGACGCCCAGGCGAGCCAGCTCGGGCGCGGCGAGACCATCGGCGACACCGCCCGCGTCCTCTCCCGCTACGTCGATGCGATCGTGTGGCGCACCGGCGACCAGGCGCGGATCGCGGAGATGGCCGCGGCGTCGTCGGTTCCGGTGGTGAACGCGCTCACCGACCAGTTCCACCCCTGTCAGGTGCTGGCCGATCTGCAGACGATCCAGGAGCGCTTCGGGCGGCTCGCCGGGCTCACGCTGGTCTACCTGGGCGACGGCGCCAACAACATGGCCCATTCGTTGCTGCTCGGCGGCGCCACAGCGGGGCTGTCGGTGCGGGTGTGCGCGCCGGAGGGCTTCCAACCCGATCCCGAGGTGCTGCACGAGGCCAAGGCCCGCGGCGCCGACACCGGCGGGGGCGCCGAGCTGATCGCGGAGCCGTATGCGGCCGTGGCGGGCGCGGATGTCGTCGTCACCGACACCTGGGTGTCGATGGGGCAGGAGAACGACGGCCTGGACCGGGCCGCCCAGTTCCGGCCGCTGCAGGTCAACGCGGCACTGATGGCCCACGCCGCGCCGGGCGCGATCGCCCTGCACTGCCTGCCTGCCCACCGCGGCGACGAGATCACCGACGAGATCCTCGACGCGCCCGGGAGCGCGATCTGGGACGAGGCCGAGAACCGGCTGCACGCGCAGAAGGCACTTCTGACGTGGCTGCTCCGGCACTGAACCGCGCAGGGCGCCACGCCCGCATCGCCGACCTGATCAGGGACCGGGCGGTGCACAGCCAGGCCGAGCTGCTCGGCCTGCTGGTCGGCGAGGGCATCGAGACCACTCAAGCCACGGTCTCCCGCGACCTCGACGAGCTGGGCGCCATCAAGGTCCGCGGTGCTTACGTGATCCCGGACGACGGCAACCCGGTCCGCGGTGTGGAGGGCGGCACCGCTCGCCTCGGGCGATTGCTGGGGGACCTGCTCGTCTCCGCGGACTCCAGTGGGAATCTGGCCGTCCTGCGCACCCCGCCGGGGGCCGCGCACTACCTGGCCAGCGCCTTGGACCGGGCCGCACTGCACGACGTCGTCGGCACCATAGCCGGCGACGACACTCTCCTGGTGGTGGCTCGTGAGCCCGTCACCGGAGCCCAACTCGTCGCGCTGCTGCGCGAAATCTGATGCCCGCCGATTCTGATCCCCGCCGATTCTGATCTAGGAGCGACCATCCCGTGAGCAAGGTCCTGAGCTCCCTCCCCAAGGGCGAGCGCATCGGCATCGCCTTCTCCGGAGGCCTCGACACCTCCGTGGCGGTCGCCTGGATGCGTGACAAGGGCGGGATTCCGTGCACCTACACCGCTGACCTCGGCCAATACGACGAGCGAGACATCTCCGGTGTGGCCGCCCGCGCGAAGCAGTACGGCGCCGAGATCGCCCGCGCGGTCGACATCAAGCCGCAGCTGGTGGGGGAGGGTCTCGCCGCGCTCGCGTGCGGCGCCTTCCACATCCGGTCCGGGGGCCGAACGTACTTCAACACCACGCCGCTTGGCCGCGCCGTCACCGGAACGTTGCTGGTGCGGGCGATGCAGGCCGACGACGTCAACATCTGGGGCGACGGCTCGACCTTCAAGGGCAACGACATCGAGCGGTTCTACCGCTACGGGCTGCTGGCCAACCCCGAGCTGCGCATCTACAAGCCGTGGCTCGACGCCGAGTTCGTCCAGGAGCTCGGTGGGCGCGACGAGATGAGCAGGTGGCTCACCGCGCGCAAGCTGCCCTATCGGGACTCCGCCGAGAAGGCGTATTCCACCGACGCCAACATCTGGGGTGCGACCCACGAGGCCAAGACCCTGGAACACCTCGCCGTGTCGCTGGAGACCATCGAGCCGATCATGGGCGTCAAGTTCTGGGATGCGGAGACCCGGATCGAGACCGAGGACGTCGCCGTCACCTTCGAGGCCGGATACCCGGTGGCGATCAACGGCGAGCGGTTCGCCGACCAGGTCGCCCTCGTCCTCGAGGCCAACACGATCGGCGGACGTCACGGCCTTGGCATGTCCGACCAGATCGAGAACCGGATCATCGAGGCGAAGTCGCGCGGCATCTACGAGGCGCCCGGGATGGCGCTGCTCTTCGCCGCCTACGAGCGGTTGCTCAACGCGATCCACAACGAGGACACCGTCGCGAACTACCACAACGAGGGCCGCAAGCTGGGCAGGCTGCTCTACGAGGGTCGCTGGCTCGACCCGCAGGCGCTGATGGTGCGCGAGTCGATCCAGCGCTGGGTCGCGTCGCTCGTCACCGGCACCGTCACGCTGCGCCTCCGCCGGGGTGACGACTACACGATCCTCGACACCCAGGGCTCCGGCTTCTCCTACCACCCCGACCGGCTCTCCATGGAGCGCGTCGAGAACGCCGCATTCGGGCCGACGGACCGGATCGGCCAGCTCACCATGCGCAACCTCGACATCGCCGACTCCCGCGCCAAGCTGGAGGCCTACGCCAGTCAGCCGATGGAGCAGGGCACGGTGCTCGTCGAGCACGGCACGCTCTTCGGCGAGCTCCCTCCCGGCGGCTTCAACCCCATCGCCGCGGCCGAGAACACCGGTGAGCGCGACCTCGGCACGTCGCTCGACGCGGTCGCTCTGGAAGCGGGCACCGACTAATGGCGGGGTTGTGGGGCGGCCGTTTCGCGTCCGGCCCCGCCGACGCGTTGGCCGCGCTCTCCAAGTCCACGCAGTTCGACTGGCGGCTCGCGCCCTATGACGTGCGCGGCTCGATGGCGCACGCGCGCGTTCTGCGCCGGGCAGGCCTGCTCACCGCCGCCGAGCTCACCGGCATGCTCGACGCGCTGGCCAAGCTCGCCGCCGACGTCGAGTCGGAGGTCTTCAACCCGGCGCCGGACGACGAGGACGTCCACGCCGCGCTGGAGCGGGGGCTGATCGAGCGGGCAGGTGCGGAGCTGGGCGGCAAGCTGCGGGCCGGGCGGTCCCGCAACGACCAGGTCGCCACACTCTTCCGGATGTGGCTGCGCGACGCCGCCGCGCGGGTGGGCGCTGGGGTGTTGGACGTCGTCGACGCGCTGGTCGGCCAAGCCGACGCCCATCCCGACGCACCCATGCCGGGTCGCACGCATCTGCAGCACGCCCAGCCGGTGCTCCTGGCCCACCATCTGGCGGCGCACGCGCATGCGCTGCTGCGTGACGTCGACCGGTTGGCCGACTGGGACCGCCGCACGGCCGTCTCGCCCTACGGGTCGGGCGCCCTGGCGGGCTCGTCGCTCGGCCTGGACCCCGAGGCCGTCGCCGCTGAGCTGGGCTTCGCTGCCAGCTCGGCGAACTCGATCGACGGCACGGCCTCGCGCGACTTCGCCGCGGAGGCGGCCTTCGTGCTGGCGATGACCGCGGTCGACCTGTCGCGGGTGGCCGAGGAGGTCGTCATCTGGTCCACGGCCGAGTTCGCCTACGTCACGCTCGACGACGCCTTCTCCACCGGCAGCTCGATCATGCCGCAGAAGAAGAACCCAGATGTCGCGGAGCTGGCGCGGGGCAAAGCGGGCCGGTTGATCGGCAACTTGGCAGGCCTGCTCGCCACGCTCAAAGGCCTGCCGCTGGCCTACAACCGGGATCTGCAGGAGGACAAGGAGCCGCTGTTCGATTCCGTCGAGCAGCTGGAGCTGCTGCTCCCCGCCGTCGCGGGCATGATCGCTACGCTGACGTTCCACACCGACCGGCTCGCCGAGCTGGCGCCCGCCGGCTTCAGCCTGGCCACCGACATCGCGGAATGGCTGGTCCGGCAGGGTGTCCCGTTCCGGGTGGCGCACGAGGCGGCAGGCGGCTGTGTCCGCGCGGCGGAGGCACGCGGCGTCGGGCTCGACGAGCTGACCGACGCCGAGCTGGCCGCCGTCCACCCGGTGCTCACAGCCGGGGTGCGGGAGGTGCTCACCGTGGCGGGCTCGATAGCCTCGCGGAATGCCCGGGGTGGCACGGCGGCGGTCCGCGTCGCCGAACAGCTCGCCGGGCTGCGCGCCGCGGCCGCTGCCGCCCGCGCCGCACTCAGATCCGGAGGATTGGCATGACCTCGCCCGCCGACGTGGCGCGCCCCGACCTCGACCAGGCCCGTGCCGATTACGAGGCGCTCGTCGCCCAAGGCATGAAGCTCGACCTCACCCGGGGCAAGCCGTCGGCCGCTCAGCTCGACCTGGCCGGTGAGCTTCTGCATCTGCCCGGCGACCACTACCGGGCGGCTGACGGCACCGACACCCGTAACTACCAGGGCCTCCAAGGGCTGAAGGAGCTGCGCGAGATCTTTGCGCCTGCGTTGCAGGTGCCGGTCGACCAGCTCATCGCATTCGGCAACGGCAGCCTCGAGCTGATGCACGACACGATCGTCAACGCGCTGCTCAACGTGATGCCCGGATCACCACGGCGTTGGATCGAGGAGGAGCGGGTGGCGTTCCTCGCGCCCGTTCCAGGCTACGACCGTCACTACGGTGTGTGCGATCGCCTTGGCGTCGATCTGGTGCCGGTCGCGATGACCGACGACGGCCCCGACATGGACGAGGTCGAGCGGCTGGTCGCCGCCGATGCGTCGATCAAGGGCATCTGGTGCGTCCCGAAGTACTCCAACCCCACCGGTGCGGTGTACTCCGACGAGACGGTCCACCGCCTCGCGACGATGCACACCGCTGCGCCTGACTTCCGGATCATGTGGGACAACGCCTACGCGGTGCACATGCTCACCGACGAGCCCGCGCCGATCGCCGATCTCCTCGCGCTCGCCACCGCAGCGGGCCATGCCGATCGGGTGTTCGTGTTCGGCTCCACGTCGAAGATCACTCTCGCGGGCGCGGGCGTGGCGTTCTTCGGCGCATCACCCGCCAACATCGCCTGGTGGCTGGCGGTCACGAGCAAGCGGACGATCGGGCCGGACAAGACCAACCATCTGCGGCACGCGATGTTCCTGCGGGACGCCGAGGGTCTGGCGGAGCACATGCGCAAGCACCGGGCGATCATCGCGCCGAAGTTCGCCGCGGTGGAGCGCATCCTCACCGAGAACTTTGCCGATACCCCCGGTGTGACCTGGTCGACGCCTACGGGTGGCTACTTCGTCACGCTGCGGGTGCCGGATGGTTGCGCATCGCAGGTCGTGCGGCTGGCGAAGGATGCGGGCATCGCGCTCACCCCGGCGGGTGCCACCCACCCCTACGGCAAGGACCCTGACGACGCGGTCATCCGCCTCGCGCCGACCTTCCCCGTGCTCGACGAGGTGGAGAAGGCGATGGCGGGTGTCGCCGCATGCGTGCGGCTGGCCCTCGCCCAACAGTGATGATCGCAACAGCGATGACCGCTATAGGGATGATCGCTCAGGGTCGCTTGTGACACTGCTCGACCGCGAGGAGCTCGCACAGGACGTGCTCCTCGCGGCCGTGCGCCTGCTCGGGTGCAGGTTGGAGGCCGACACGCCGGACGGGACGGTCGCGGTCCGGCTGGTGGAGGTCGAGGCGTACCGCGGCGCGGACGATCCGGCGTCCCACAGCTTCCGCGGTCGCACGCCGCGCAACGCCGTGATGTTCGGGCCTCCCGGGCACCTCTACGTCTACTTCGTGTACGGCATGCACTTCTGTGCCAACGTCACCTGCCTGCCGGAGGGGGAGCCCGCCGCCGTGCTGCTGCGCGCGGGCGAGGTCGTCAGCGATCTCGGCACCGCGCACCTGCGGCGCCCGACGGCGCGGCGCGCCGAGGACCTGGCCCGAGGTCCCGCGCGCCTGGCGTCCCTGCTGGGGCTCGTCCGCGACGACACCGGGATCGATCTCACCGCCCCGTCCTCACGCGTACGCCTCTACGCCGGTGATCGGGTCGATCCAGGCCTCGTGCGCGCGGGGCCCCGCGTGGGCGTCGCGGCTGCGCACGACATCCCCTGGCGGTTCTGGCTCGAGGGCGCGGCCGCCGTCAGCCCCTACCGTCCCGGCAGGCGGGCGACCCGGGGGATGCAAAGTCGCTCGTCACATGCGAAAGGATGGATCGTGTGAGCACGGACGTCCTCGACGAACTGGAATGGCGCGGCCTCATCGCGCAGAGCACGGATCTCGATGCGCTGCGGCGCGACCTCGCCGAGGGTGTGCTGACGCTCTACTGCGGCTTTGATCCGAGCGCGCCCAGCCTGCACGCCGGAAACCTGATCCCGCTGCTGACCCTGCGGCGTTTCCAGCAGGCTGGAGCCCGCCCGATCGTTCTGGCGGGCGGCGCCACGGGGATGATCGGCGATCCACGAGACGTCGGCGAGCGCACGCTCAACAGCGTCGCGACCGTCACCGAGTGGGCCGACCGGATCAAGAGCCAGCTGGAGCGCTTCGTGGAGTTCGACGGCTCGCGCAGCGGCGCACTCGTCGTCAACAACCTCGAATGGACCGGCAGCCAGACGGTATTGGATTTTCTCCGCGACACCGGCAAGCACTTCTCGATCAACGTGATGTTGGCGCGCGAGACGGTGAAGCGGCGGTTGGCCACCGACGGCATGTCCTTCACCGAGTTCAGCTACCTGTTGCTGCAGAGCCAGGACTACTTGCAGCTGCGCAGGCGGCACGGCTGTCGGCTGCAGATCGGCGGCTCGGACCAGTGGGGCAACATCATCGGGGGAGTCGAGCTGATCCGCCGCGTCGACGGCGAGATCGCCCACGCGCTGACCACACCGCTGGTCACCGACGCCGAGGGCCGCAAGTTCGGCAAGTCCACCGGAGGCGGCAACATCTGGCTCGATCCTTCGATGACGTCGCCTTACGCGTGGTACCAGTACTTCGTCAACGTTGCTGACGCCGACGTCGGCCGCTACCTGCGGATGTTCACATTCCTCCCGCCCGCGGAGATCGAGGAGCTGGAGAAGGACGTCGCGGGGCGGCCACATCTGCGTACCGCCCAGCGGCGGCTCGCAGCTGAGCTCACGACGCTCGTGCACGGGCAGCGTGAGACCGAGCAGGTGGTCGCGGCCAGCGGCGCGCTGTTCGGGCGCGGTGACCTGCGTGATCTCAGCGCGGGCACGCTGGCTGCCGCGCTCGCCGAGGTGCCCACCACCGAGTTCCGGCTCACCGACCGGCCGTCCATCGTCGACCTACTCGTCGCCACGGGTCTGAACGACAGCCGGGGTGCCGCGAGGCGAGCCGTTGGCGAGGGCGGCGCTTACGTCAACAACACGAAGGTGCCCGACGTGGACTGGGTCCCGGGTGAGACTGATCTTCTCGCCGGGGGATGGCTGGTCGTGCGGCGC
>CAWGYF010000008.1:0-5000 GCA_963826705.1 uncultured Actinomycetota bacterium | reverse complement strand
GTGCGGGGGGAACGTGGGGAAGTGAAACATCTCAGTACCCACAGGAAGAGAAAACAATTGTGATTCCGTGAGTAGTGGCGAGCGAAAGCGGATGGTGGCTAAACTTGCATCGTGTGATACTCGGCAGGGGTTGCGGTGTGGGGGTTGTGGGAGATCGACGTGGAGGCTCTGCCGGGTTTCCGATGGTGGTGTGTGGGGTTAGTGGAATGCTTCTGGGATGGGTTGCCGTAGTGGGTGAGAGCCCCGTACACGAAAGCTTTGCACACGTCATGGTTGGTTTTCCCGAGTAGCAGCGCACTCGTGGAATGTGCTGTGAATCTGCCGGGACCACCCGGTAAGCCTGAATACTCCCTGGTGACCGATAGCGGATAGTACCGTGAGGGAATGATGAAAAGTACCCCGGGAGGGGAGTGAAAGAGTACCTGAAACCGTGTGCCTACAAGCCGTCAGAGCCGTTGCTTCTTCGCTTGTTTTTCGGAGTGTGTGGGGGTGGTGATGGCGTGCCTTTTGAAGAATGAGCCTGCGAGTCATGCTTCGTGGCGAGGTTAACCTGTTGTGGGGTAGCCGTAGCGAAAGCGAGTCCTAAGAGGGCGTTATCCATCTTTGTGGTGGTGTGAGTCGCGGGGTGTGGACCCGAAGCGGGGTGATCTACCCATGGCCAGGGTGAAGCGGCTGTAAGAGGTCGTGGAGGCCCGAACCCACCAGGGTTGAAAACCTGGGGGATGAGTTGTGGGTAGGGGTGAAAGGCCAATCAAACTCCGTGATAGCTGGTTCTCCCCGAAATGCATTTAGGTGCAGCGTTGCATGGTGGGTGCCGGAGGTAGAGCACTGGATGGGCTAGGGGGCCGACAAGCTTACTGAACTCAACCAAACTCCGAATGCCGGTATGCCGAGTGTGGCAGTGAGACTGCGGGGGATAAGCTTCGTGGTCGAGAGGGAAACAGCCCAGATCGCCGGCTAAGGCCCCTAAGCGTGTGCTAAGTGGGAAAGGATGTGGGATCGCTGAGACAACCAGGAGGTTGGCTTAGAAGCAGCCATCCTTGAAAGAGTGCGTAATAGCTCACTGGTCAAGTGGTCCTGCGCCGACAATGTAGCGGGGCTCAAGCACACCGCCGAAGCCGCGGCAACGACCTTATTCAGTGTGGCTGGGGGTGTTGGGTAGGGGAGCGTCCTGCGTCCGGTGAAGCGGCCCTGTGAGGGTGTCGTGGAGGGTGTGGGAGTGAGAATGCAGGCATGAGTAGCGAATGCAGAGTGAGAATCTCTGCCGCCGGATGACCAAGGGTTCCTGGGCCAGGTTGTTCCGCCCAGGGTGAGCCGGGACCTAAGGCGAGGCCGTCAGGCGTAGTCGATGGAGGACGGGTTGATATTCCCGTGCCCGTGATGGTGCGTCCGTGTCGAGGCCGGTGATGCTGACCATCCGAGCCTGTCTTTCGTGCCTTCGGGTGTGGGGGTCGGGTGAGCGTGGGACCCGATCTGGTAGTAGGCAAGCGATGGGGTGACGCAGGAGGGTAGTCCCGCCAGGCGTTGGTTGTCCTGGTGCAAGCTCGTGGCCCGCGCATCTAGGTAAATCCGGGTGGCTGTCTTGGATGACGGGGGTGAGGGGTGATGCGTAGCCGTTGTGGCGAAGTAGGGTGATCCCATGCTGTCGAGAAAAGCCTCTAGCGAGTGCTGTTGTGGCCCGTACCCTAAACCGACACAGGTGGTCAGGTAGAGAATACCGAGGCGATCGAGTGAACTGTGGTCAAGGAACTCGGCAAAATACCTCCGTAACTTCGGGAGAAGGAGGACCGTCTGCTCTGAAGCCCTTTGACGGGCTGGGGGTGGGTGGTCGCAGAGACCAGGCCCAAGCGACTGTTTACTAAAAACACAGGTCCGTGCGAAGTCGTAAGACGAGGTATACGGACTGACGCCTGCCCGGTGCTGGAACGTTAAGAGGACCCGTGAGCCTGTGAGGGTGAGGCGGAGAATTGAAGCGCCAGTAAACGGCGGTGGTAACTATAACCATCCTAAGGTAGCGAAATTCCTTGTCGGGTAAGTTCCGACCTGCACGAATGGCGTAACGACTTGGGCGCTGTCTCGACCACAGACTCGGCGAAATTGCAGTACGAGTAAAGATGCTCGTTACGCGCGGCAGGACGGAAAGACCCCGGGACCTTTACTACAGCTTGGTATTGGTGCTGCGTTCGGTTTGTGTAGGATAGGTGGGAGACTGTGAAGTGGCCACGCTAGTGGTTGTGGAGTCGTTGTTGAAATACCACTCTGGTCGGATGGGGTGTCTTGAACCTCGGGCCCTGATCGGGTCCAGGGACAGTGCCTGGTGGGTAGTTTAACTGGGGCGGTTGCCTCCTAAAGGGTAACGGAGGCGCCCAAAGGTTCCCTCAGCCTGGTTGGCAATCAGGTTTCGAGTGTAAGTGCACAAGGGGGCTTGACTGTGAGACCGACGGGTCGAGCAGGGACGAAAGTCGGGACTAGTGATCCGGCATCTCCTGGTGGAAGGGGTGTCGCTCAACGGATAAAAGGTACCCCGGGGATAACAGGCTGATCTTGCCCAAGAGTCCATATCGACGGCATGGTTTGGCACCTCGATGTCGGCTCGTCGCATCCTGGGGCTGGAGTAGGTCCCAAGGGTTGGGCTGTTCGCCCATTAAAGCGGTACGCGAGCTGGGTTTAGAACGTCGTGAGACAGTTCGGTCCCTATCCGCCGCGCGCGTTGGAGACTTGAGGAAGGCTGTCCCTAGTACGAGAGGACCGGGACGGACGGACCTCTGGTGTGCCAGTTGTCCCGCCAGGGGCACGGCTGGTTGGCTATGTTCGGAAGGGATAACCGCTGAAGGCATCTAAGCGGGAAGCTCGTTCCAAGATGAGGTCTCCCACCCGTTTTGTCGGGGTAAGGCCCCCTAGAGACCATGGGGTTGATAGGCCGGGTATGGAAGCGTTGTGAGGCGTGGAGTTGACCGGTACTAATAGGCCGAGGGCTTGTCCATATATCGACAAAAATTGTAGCGTGTGTTCGCATCCACTGTGTGACCCTGAGCGCATCACCGCATCATCCTGTTCCCCGTTGTGTTGGGGGGGTTGGGGTGGGTGGTGGTTGCTTGTTGGGTAGTTGAGTTTGCTATAGTTGATTTGTTTGTGTTGTCGGTGGTTTTGGCGGAGGGGGAACGCCCGGTCCCATCCCGAACCCGGTAGCTAAGCCTTCCAGCGCCGATGGTACTGCACTCGTTAGGGTGTGGGAGAGTAGGACGCCGCCGACATTGAATTGGGATATGGTGAGGGGTCTGCCTGTTGGTGGGCTCCTCACCTTTTTTTGTGGGCTGTTCACTGTTGTTCGGGGCGTCGGTGCGTCGGGGCGTCGGGGGCGGGGTTGGCGGATTCTCGGTGTGGGTGTGCTGTTCGCAGAGTCACAGACGACCGAGCTTCTCCTGAGGTGCCTGACCTGAAGGTGTGCGAGGTCGACCCCGGGTGCCCACCTCGCAGAGGTTGTCGTGGTGTCGCCGACGGCGGAGCTTCTGTGATGACGTCGGAAGGTTTGCGAGGTCGGGCTGGACGGTCGCCGCGGACTCGATCTCAGCCGCGTCGCCCCGCCTGCGAGCGGGGTGGCTTCGGCCCGTGCGCCCACCTCGCAGAGGGTGCGGTGTCGTCGCAGACGGTTGAGGTCAATACCGGTTACTCAAGGCAGGACGTCCGGCAGTTGATGGTTGCCGGGACCAGACAGCACCCGGGCTGTGATGATCGCTGACAGCTGAAGGGTGCACACCGGCGAAGTGCGCACAGCGAGCGGGCTCCCGCAAGGACCGCACGCTCGACCCGGTCGCCACGGTGATCGCCGCAGGTGGTGCCGAGGGTGCGCCGGTGCACCGCCGACACCACTCTCGACGATCATGGCCCGGCCGCGGGCCGGCTGCGGGCCTCCCGGCGGACGGTGATCGCCAGGGTTGGGACATAACGGCCATATATGGCCCTCATGTCCCACAACCGACGATCAAGTGCTCGGCTGCTCACGGGCGCGGCGACCGTCCGAAACGCCGTCACCACTGACAACCCCGCTACGATCGTCCCCCTGAGATCAAGACCATTAGATGCGTCATTCCTGCCCAAATAACTGGCATTGAGGTCGGGCCGTCTGCGAGGACGCCCATCGCTCTGCGAGCTCGTCGAGGTCGTCGAGGTCGTCCAGGTCGATGCGGCGTGCTCAGTCTCGACCAGTCCCGACCAGTTCTCCACCGGCGTGACCTCGGCCCGCCCGCCCACCTCGCAAGGGTTGTGGTGTCGTCACAGCCGTTCGGCCGTCTCCGAAGCAGCGACACCGTCTGCGAGGTGGGCAAACGCGGCGCTCTCGACCCGCCACGGTCGCAGGCGCCGTCACGGCCGCAGTTGTCCACATGGCCCCCCGGTTGTCCACAGGTCGCGATGTGTCGTTGCTGCGACTTCTGCGTGTGGGGAACGCTCGGTGTCTCGGTGGTGCGAGGCCGCATGAGCGGGGAGTGCGCATGTATGAGACGACGATGACAATGGTGGGCCGGTTGGCCACCGCTGTGACGCGTAGGGACTTCAAAGACGAAGGCCTGAAGGCCGCATGTTCCGGCTGGCGAGCACCGAGCGGCGCTTCGACCGCGGCTCCCAGCAGTGGGTCGATGGTTCGCGGCTGTTCCTGACGGTGGTCTGTTGGCGGGCTCTTGCCGAGCACGTAATCGCGACATTGACGGTCGGTGATCCAGTGATCGTGCAGGGCAAGCTGCGTGAGCGCGAGTACGAGAAGGACGGGGGTGGTTGCACTCGGTGATCGAAATCGATGCGGCGACGGTCGGGCTGGACTCGCCGCGATGTTCAGCAGCCGTGGCGCGGCGCAGCGCGCGGCTCGACGCCGTCGCGCCACGACCCGATGGGGAGGCCGGTGCCTCGCCTGACGACACAGTCCAAGCCCGACCTGCGGATGTCGCCCCCGGAGAACCGGGCGAATGGGACACGCGCCCGCTTGTGGCCGAGTACGTTGACGCGGA
>CAWGYF010000007.1:12500-107747 GCA_963826705.1 uncultured Actinomycetota bacterium | reverse complement strand
TCAATCGCCGACCGGCCGGAGATCTTTCCCGTCAACTACGTCGTGGACCACGGCACAATCGTCTTCCGGACCGCCGAGGGCACCAAGCTCGCAGGCGCGGTCCAACGCGACATCGCCTTCGAGGCAGACGGGTACGAGCCCGGGACGGGCGAGGCGTGGAGCGTCGTCGTGAAGGGTCACGGCGAGGAGGTCTCGCGCGCGCACGAGCTCCTCGACACGGCCGATCTCCCCTTGTTCCCCTGGCACACCACGGCCAAGCCACGGTTCGTGCGCGTTGTGCCGGACGAGATCAGCGGACGCCGGTTCCGCGTGATCGGCCGCGAGACCTGGAGGATACCGTCGGCAGACGCGTCCAGGGCAGCGCCGGAATGATCGAACCGGGCTGACCGGCGAGGCTGACCATGATCGCAACGAGAGCGTCCTTTCCGGATCAAACCCCCGAAACAGCGCTACCGTCGCGATCACGGCAGGCGATCTGCCGCCCGCACGCTCGGTCGGGCCTGCCGATGCCGATCGTCAGGGGATCTCGCGCGGTGCGGGGTGCCGCGGTCGGCGCGGCTCGAGGAACAGCTCCGAGTGCTGCCACACCTGCGGGAGTCCGCCGGGCGAGCGCACATTCCCGGCGAGGAACTGCCCGTGGAAGGCGAACGGGCACGCGTACACATCACCGATCGGGTCGAGCAGACACACGACCCGCCCCGCCCCGCACAGGTTCAACCCCGGCAGCGCCTCTCCGTAGGCGGAGAGGTGGAAGAACGAGTCGCCGGTCAGAACGTCCTCGCCGCGGGCGACCAACCAGTCGTACAGCTGACGCTGCTGCGCGGCCGTGGGATGCAGCTCCTCCCACACCTGCGCGCCACGCCCCGACGGGCGCAGCCGGGTGATCCGCAACTGGGCGCCGAACTTGTCGGCGATGGCCTTGAAGTCGTCGAGCTGATCGACGTTCTGCCGCGTCATCACCACACTGATCTTCGGCCTGCCGAAACCGGCGTCGGCCAGGTTCCCCAAGGCCCACATCGCGGTGTCGTACGAGCCGGGGCCGCGCACGTGGTCGTTGACGTCGGCGGTGGCGCCGTCGAGCGAGATCTGGACGTCGACGTAGTCGGTGCGCGCGAGCTGTGCGGCCCGCCTGCGGTCCAGCTTGATGCCGTTGGTGGAGAACTTGACCCCGACGTTGTGGTCGATCGAGTAGTCGAGCAGCTCCCAGAAATCCGGTCGGACCGTCGGCTCGCCACCGCCGATGTTGACGTAGAACACCTGCATCTTCTGCAGCTCGTCGACCACACCCCGTGCCTCTGCGGTGGACAGCTCCCGCGGATCCCGTCTACCCGACGACGACAGGCAGTGCACGCAGGCGAGGTTGCAGGCGTAGGTCAGCTCCCACGTCAAACAGATCGGCGAGCTCAGGCCGTACGGGAAATGGTCCACTAACTTCACAGCCACTCCGTCGGGTCCAACGCCGGGCATTCGGCGTAGGCCTCGGACCCGGCGCTTGCCGCCAGAGCGCTAGTAGACACCGCACATGCCGTCGATCGAGACCTCTTCGACGAGGGTCTCCTCCACCACGGGCTCCTCGGGGGCGGGCTGCGTATCACTCGCAGGGGCCATCGGGCTGCTCCTGTCGTCGGTCCGTATCGATGTGGGCGGATGGGCACCGGCGTCTGCACTGTCGGAGAGGATCGGTAGGTGGAGGCAACATACGAGCGGGAAGGTTGCATCCAGGTTGCGGATCCACGGCCCGATCTGCGCCACGCGATCCGCACGCCGCGCGCGGCGCGCCGCTGCGAGATCGCCAGCCCGATGCCCCGGATCCCGCCGGTGACCAGTGCTACCTACCTTGCCATGTCTGCCACCCCTTCAGGCCTGACTCGTGCCACGTGCTCTGATCAGGGTGGCTCATAAGGTTGCGGCCAGCGATTCTATTGTCGGGTCAGCCGCATTCTGGTCACTAAGAGCGCCCGGCGCGTGAGGCAGGTGGCGTGGCGTGGCAGGGTCTTCGCAGGGTCCGCTGTCGCTTCGCAGGGTCTGTGGACCCTGCGAGGTGCATGCGCGGTCTGCGAAGTGGCCCTGGTTGGCGGCGATCAGTCCGGGCAGGCGGGGGTGAGGGTCAGGTCCCGCCGGGTGCGGTCGATCCCGTGGACACCGACTGCGCACCCATGGGATGTCTCGCACCCGTGCGCGGCGTGCGGGGTGCCGTTGCGGGGTGCGCACTGGGCTGACAGCGACCCGATGTGGCGGACGTGGCCGGGGGACGGTCGTGGCGTGATCGCGGGAGGCTCGTCACCTCTGTTGAGCCGGTGATCGCCTGCAGTGGTGCCCGAGGTGCGCCAGTGCCCTTGCGGCACCACTTTCGCCGATCATGCGCGGCCAACCGTCAACTGCCGGGCGCTCTAACTGGCACGACGCAGGTCAGCACGGTCATGGGGATGCCGCCGTTGACCGCGGCTTGGCGGGCGATGATCTGCCCGGCGCCCGCCTGGATGACGTGGCCCATGATCACGTAGTCGACCTGGTCGCCGCTGATCCCGGCCCGTTCCAGCGCCGCCCGGATGGCGACGCCGCCCAGGTCCGCTGCCGAGAAACCCTTGAGTGAGCCTGCGAGCTTGCCGATTGGCGTCCGAGCACCGCCGGCGATGACCGATCCCGGCATGGGACCACTTCCTCTCTGTCGAACTGCTGCGTGCTGTATGCGTGGTCGGATGCTTCTGCTGTCCTAGTGCCGCGGTGTGCGGGTGAAGTCAGGTGGAATAATCAGGTCGTCGGGAACGAGGTCGTGGATCGAGGACCGGCCGAGCCCGAGAAGAGCCTCATCGATCCCGCTGCGCAGGATCTCCAGGACGTTGGTGACCCCGGCCTCGCCGTTTGCGGCCATTCCCCACAGGTAGGCCCGTCCGATGAGGACGGCCTTGGCGCCGAGGGCGAGGGCCTTCACGACATCGCTGCCCCGGCGGATCCCGCCGTCGAGCAAGACCTCGATCTGATCTTCGACCGCGTCCACGACGCCGGGCAGCGCCCGGATGGCGCCGGGGGTGCCGTCGAGGTTGTTGCCGCCGTGGTTGGACACCGAGATGGCGGTGGCCCCGATGTCGACGGCGCGGCGGGCGTCGTCGGGGTGCGTGATGCCCTTGATGGCGAAGGGGCCGCCCCACTCTTCGCGCAACCACTTGACGTCGTCCCACGTCGGCAGCGGCGTGCCCATCCATTCGCCGTACGCGCCGAAGAACGTCGGCGGCTGTTCTCCCGGAGCGGCCAGGTTGGGGGTGGTGAGATCGGGGATGCCGCCGTGGCGCACGAAGTCGATCAGCCACCGGGGTCGGCGGATTCCTTCGGGAGCGAAGCGCAGCATGGCCTTGAGGTCCAGCCGCTCCGGAATGGCCGGGCTACCCCAATCCCGGCGGGTGGAGAACGACCAGTCGAGGGTGACGATCAGGGCCTTCGCCCCCGCTTTCTTGGCCCGTTCGGCGCGTTCGATGATGCGGTCTCGGCTGCCAACCCAGTACATCTGGAAGAAGACATGCGGGTTGGCGTCGGCAACGTCCTCGATCGCCTTGCTGGCGAATGAGCTCAAACCGATGGCCGTTCCCGCCGCGGCAGCGGCGCGGGCGACGGCGACCTCCCCGTCAGGGCTCACCGCCTGCACCCCGGTCGGTGAGATGATCACCGGGAAGGAGATGTCCTGGCCGAGCACGCGGGTCGACTGGTCCCGATTCTGGGGAAGGTCGGCGATGCGCGGGCGAAACCCCAACTCGTTGAACGCGTTCACGTTGTCATCGACGGTGAGGCCCTGCTCGGATCCCGCGACCAACGCCATGTACACCGACTTCGGCAGCCGCTTCTTCGCCCGCCGCTGCGCCTCGGCAACCGTTTCAAACCATTCCCGGGTACTAGCCATGTTCACTCCTTGTTTATGTTGGCTGGGACTGCGCTGTCCGATTCAGCTACGCACACAAAAGCACGGTATCCGCCGTATTCGCCTATTGGTGATCGTCGAGCCGATCGGGGCCGATCAGGGTTCGCCCACCAGCGCCGCCCCCGGCGAGGTGAGCGGATCAGAGGCAGGCATGCAGGATCCCCGCCAGTTCGTCAAGCGAGGTCTCGTGCGGGCTCATCCAGATGTCGACATCGTCCATCGCGGCGCGGGCGAGCGGCGGGATGTCGTCCGGCTCGATCCCGAGGTCGGACAACCCACGGGGAATGTCGACCTTGTCGGCGAGCGCTCGGACCCAGTCCGCCACGGCGCGGGTGGCACCTCGACCCGACATGCCGATCGTGTCGAGGCCGACCGCGGCGGCGATCCAGAAGCACCGGGTGGGATCAACTGTCGAGTTGTACCGGATCACCTGCGGGAGCAGCACCCCCGCGATAACACCGTGCGGCAGATCGAGGAGCCCGCCGAGCGAATGCGACAACGCGTGGGTCACACCGGGCAGGGTGTTGCTGAACGCCATTCCCGCGCGCAGGCTGGCGACGGCCAGCGCCGTACGGGCGTCCTCGTCCCTGGGCGCGTCGAGAGCCCGTACCAGGTGTGTGCCGATGAGCTGTATCGCCGCGAGGGCGTGTGGGCTCGTCAGTGTGCTGGCCGCCGGTGACAGGTATGCCTCGATCGCCATGGTGAGCGCGTCGATCCCGCTGGCGCCGGTCAGCCACCGCGGCATCGTGGGCAGAACCAACGGATCGATCAGGGAGATGTCCGGGACCAGCGCGCACCCCAGCACGGTCGCCTTGAGCTTCCGCGCGGTGTCGGTGATGACGCAGAACTGCGAGACGTCCGCGCCTGAACCTGCGGTCGTCGGGATCATCACCAGGGGCGGGATCGGCCGGGCGACCTTGCCGAAACCCTGGTAGTCGAGGATGTCGCCGCCGTTGGCCGAGAGCACGGCCACGGCCTTCGCCGCGTCCATCGGGGACCCCCCGCCCAGACCGATGATCACGTCGCAGTCGGTGGCCTGGTACGCATCGAGCGCCCGTGCGATCTCGTGGTCCTTGGGATTGGGCGACACCGCGTCCCAGGTCACATAGGTCAATCCCGACTGTTCGAGGTGCTGGTGCAATGCGGCCGTCCAACCGGCATCGACGATGCCGGGATCGGTGACCAGGAAGACGCGTCGGGCGCCGAGGCGGCGTGTGGCGCGTCCGGCCTCGGCCAGCGCGCCCGACCCGAAGACGATCTCCGGGACGAAGTACCGGGAAACCGTCGTCGCGGGCGCGCCGCGAACCGGCGCGCCGAGCTGAGTACCCATCGCGGGCTCCTCACGGTGCTGGTGGTGGATCGTCTCGAACGGTAGGCCGACACAGGCTCCAGATCGCGGGTCGAGCGCAACCAGCACCTGTTCGACGGGCAGTCGGAAGCCGATCAGGAATCGCACTCCTCGGGTGCCCCGAGGGCCTGACGGCGCGCACTGCGGAGGCTGCGGATCAGGTCCGCGGCCTCCGCAGTGACGGCCACGCGCGAGGCGTGGTCGGGATCCATCAGAAGAAGCCCAGCTTCTTCGGCGAGTAGGACACCAGCAGGTTCTTCGTCTGCTGATAGTGGTCGAGCATCATCTTGTGGTTCTCGCGACCGATCCCGGACTGCTTGTACCCGCCGAACGCGGCGTGCGCCGGGTAGGCGTGGTAGCAGTTCGTCCAGACCCGGCCTGCCTGGATTGCGCGCCCTGCCCGGTAGGCGGTGTTCATGTCGCGCGTCCACACGCCGGAGCCCAGGCCGTACAGGGTCTCGTTGGCGATCTTGATCGCGTCCTCGAAATCGGCGAACCGGGCGACGGACACGACCGGCCCGAAGATCTCCTCCTGGAAGATCCGCATCTGGTTGTGCCCCTCGAAAATCGTGGGCTGCACGTAGTAGCCACCCGACAGCTCGCCACCGAGGTCGGACCGCTCACCACCGGTCACCACCCGAGCGCCCTCCGCCTTGCCGATCTCGATATAGGCGAGGATCTTCTCCATCTGGTCGTTGCTCGCCTGCGCCCCGATCATGGTGTCGAGGTTGAGCGGATGGCCTTGCACCACGGCGCGGGTGCGGTCAGCGGCGTCGGCGAGGAACCTGTCGTAGATGCGGTCCTGGATCAACGCCCGCGACGGGCAGGTGCAGACCTCACCCTGGTTCAGGGCGAACATCGTGAACCCTTCCAGCGCCTTGTCGTAGAAGTCGTCATTCTCGGCCGCCACATCGCCGAAGAAGATGTTCGGGCTCTTTCCGCCCAGCTCCAGTGTCACCGGGATGATGTTCTGGGTGGCGTACTGCATGATCAGCCGACCGGTCGTGGTCTCCCCGGTGAACGCGATCTTCGCAATGCGGTTGCTCGACGCGAGGGGTTTGCCTGCCTCGACACCGAAACCGTTGACGACGTTGAGTACCCCCGGGGGCAGCAGGTCGGCGATCAGCTCGACAACCTTGAGGATCGACACGGGTGTCTGCTCGGCGGGCTTGAGCACCACGCAGTTGCCCGCAGCCAGTGCGGGAGCCAGCTTCCACACCGCCATCAGGATCGGGAAGTTCCACGGGATGATCTGTCCGACCACGCCCAACGGCTCATGCAGGTGATAGGCCACGGTATTCTCGTCGATCTCGCCGATCGACCCCTCCTGCGCGCGGATCGCCCCCGCGAAGTACCGGAAGTGGTCCACTGCCAGCGGCAGGTCGGCCGCGAGTGTCTCGCGCACCGGCTTTCCGTTGTCCCACGTCTCCGCTACGGCGAGGGCTTCGAGATTTTGCTCGATCCGGTCGGCGATCCGCAACAGCACGTTGGAACGATCGGTGGCCGAGGTGCGGCCCCAGGCCGGGGCGGCGCCGTGGGCGGCGTCCAGTGCGCGGTCGATGTCCTCGGCGGTCCCCCGCGCGACCTCGGTGAACACCTCGCCGGTGACCGGCGTGATGTTGTCGAAATACTGTCCGCGGGCCGGTGGGACGAACTCGCCCCCGATGAAGTGGTCATGTCTGGTGTCATAGGACACCACGCTCCCCGGCTGGCCGGGTGCGGCGTACTGGGTCATCGCATGCTCCATTCTCAGTCCAGTCGGTGGATCTTGTTTCAGCTGTTGCACACCGCGGGCCGGGTGCGACCGGGGTTCTTCAGGCGTCGGTGCGTGTTGGGATGGCGGTGTGGACGGGATCGGTCGCGGCCACTGCGGCGGCCGAGTGGGCTACGAAACGCCGACCGGGACCGGCTCCGAGGGAGAATCGGCCTGCCGGTGGCAGGCGACAAATCGACCTTGCAGCGGCCTGGAGTCGGAGCGAGCCATTTACCGCCGATGATGTTCTCGTATCGCGGCTCGACGGCGACGATACTTCCGGACTGTCCCAGAGGGACATAACTCATATCGACTCCTTTGTCTGTCCGACAAGGGATAGAGGGTGCGAGCGCGCCCTCGCTGGACTGACTGCACCCGTGCGACCGGACCACGCCATGACGCTGCTGAGACAGGCACGGTTCCCCCGACTAGGCCTCGCGTCTCCGCCGTCGGAGACGATCCGTGAGTGCGGGCAACTTACGAGCGGGAAGGTTGCATCCAGGTTGCGGACGACCTCGGGTTCGGCAACGTCGGGGATCCCGGGGTCGGCCAGTCCGAGGTGGACCTCGACTACACCCGAGCGGAGGACTGGAGTCCCCCCTAAGGGAGGCCTTCGGTCGGTATCGGGGAGTAGGCGCTGACCGCATCATCGGCGCACACCGGGCCAACGAGGTCTCGGCGTGGGAGGCCGAGCACACATGGACAACGTTTCGCCCAATCTCGACCCCGGCGTCGACCCGGCGGCTCGGATCGGGCCGTTGCGCCGAGCTCATGAGCGTTTCATCGACTCCGGCGATACGCCGAAGGGCGTCCGCAGCGTGGTCGCGGATTCGTGGCGCCGGTGTCGCAAGGCAGGCGTTGACGCGCACCGCAACCGGGCACCGGTCCAGATGGCCGACGCCGATCTGCGAACCCACCGCGAGCAACATCCGCTCGCCGCGGTGCTCCCGATGTTCCGGGCGATGCTGGGTCAGACCGCCACCGAGGCGCGCATCCTGATGGCGGTGACGGACGCCGATGCCCGGCTGCTCTGGGTCGAGGGGCACCCCGTTCTGCTGCGCCGGGCCGAGCACATGAACTTCGTCGAAGGGGCGATATGGGGCGAGCAACATGCCGGAACGAACGCTCCTGGCACCGCCCTCGCGATAAGGCGAGCCGTGCAGATCTTCGCAGCGGAGCACTTCAGCCATGTAGTCCAGCCCTGGACGTGTTCGGCCGCCCCCATTCGTGACCCGCACACCCAAGAGGTGATCGGCGTCATCGATGTCACCGGGGGAGATCATCTGGGCACGCAATTGAGTCTGGCGCTGGTACAAGCGACAGCGCTCGCCGCAGAGGGCGAGCTGATCCGGGTGCGCAGCGCGAAGGACGCAGGCATCTGGCCGCCCTTGCGTCTCGACGACGTGGGTGCAGCGCGCCTGGAGGTGATGGGTCGCGACGAGGGGATCCTGACCATCGGCTCGCAGCAGCGCAGGCTGTCCCGACGGCACAGCGAAATCCTGACGCTCCTCATCCAGCACCCGAACGGGTTGACCGGCGAACAGCTCGGCATCGAGCTGTACTGCGACGAGGCCAATCCGATCACGCTTCGGGCCGAGATGGTGCGGCTTCGTCGACTGCTCACGTCCGAGATGCTCGAATCCCGGCCTTACCGGCTCCGGAGCCCGATGACCGCTGATTTCACTGACGTGATGCGCCTTCTCGACGGAGGGTCGGTCGCGGCGGCGTTGCACCGTTACCGCGGACCGTTGCTGCCGCTCTCCCAGGCGCCGGGCATCGAGCGCACCCGACGCCGCGTCGAGCAGCAGGCCCGGGCAGGACTGATCGCCGCGGCTGACCCGGTGCTGCTCCAGCAGTGGACGGGTACGCCGTGGGGCGAGGAGGACCTCGAGCTATGGGAGCTACTGGTCATGACCGCCCAAGACGGCGCGGCGCGCTCGCTAGCCATGGCAGAGGCGCGACGGCTCGCCGCCCAGGACGCAGGGATCGGAACTCGCACTACAACCGAGCGCTGGACCACGCAGTGACCCTCCTGCCTGTCATCGTCGCCCAACCACGTGTCGCCACTTGGCAGGCGAGGTGGGTGGCCACGCTTCGATCGATGTCAGCTGAGGCGCGGTAGTGCGTGCGGCCGTGCGGGTCTTGGGTGACCTCAGCGGGGCGGCGCATCGCCGTCCAGCGCAGCGCGTGGGCGTTACCGCTGCCGTCCCGCCACCCGAGCGAGTACCCAGCGACGAGGGCGACCGGCAATTGACATTCGGCGGAGCTGACGCCCTTGGTTCCGGGTGGAGGTCCCGGGCCCGCGGCGCCGAGATCGCCGTGAGCTGAGCAGGCCGCTGATGCGCGGAGGGCGCTGGCCCCGTGAAGGTGCACCACCGCCCGCCTGTCGCCCGGCGCATGAGGCACGTGGCGTCGCGTGACAGGGTCCTCGCAGGGTCCGCTGTCGCTTCGCAGGGTCTGTGGAGTCTGCGATGTGCGTGCGCGGTCTGCGAAGTGGCCCTGGTTGGCGGCGATCAGCCCGGGCAGTGTCACCCTGCTGCGATGCGGACGTGGCCCAGCCACGGCAGCGGCGCGGTCGCCGGGAGGCTGGTCACCGTCCGTTGAGCCCGGTGATCGTCTGCAGTGGTTCCAGAGGTGCGCCAGGGCCCCCTGCGGCACCACTTTCGCCGATCGCGGGGCCAACCGTCCCTTGCTGAACCAGGCCGACCGGACGGGCAGCCAGACCCGGCGCACCGGGACCGGTCGCGGCAGACTGGCGATATGCCCGATTGGTTGCGCACCACCGTGTGGATCGTCGGCGTGCTGGCATTGCTGCTCACGCTGGTGGTCGGCTACCTGATGTGGCGCTATCGCATCCCGCCGCGCGGGCTGTTCGCGATGGGCGCTGCGGCGATCTACCTCATCTCCCCGATCGATCTGATGCCCGAGGCGATCCTCGGCCCGCTCGGCCTGGTCGACGACGCCGGTGTGCTGGCCGCGGTCGCGCTGTTCATCTACAAGCTGGTCAAGGCCCGCCGGATCCTCGCCGACGGCGGGATCGAGCTGCGCAGGCCGGGGCGGCGCAGGCTGCGGGAGCCCGACCAGCGCTGACCGCGGCTCGGCTGAGGACCAGGACGCGCGTAGCCCTTTCCGCACCGGGTCATCCACCGCCGTCCTTGGGGATGCTCCATCTTGCTGGCAGTGCTTGCGCGGTCGTCGGTGTCAGTAGCGCGCTCGTCGTGTGCTTGCTGCGTGCCTGTTGCGTGCTTGTCATGCCCGCTGGCGAGGCCCGGCGGGTGATAGCCCGACGTATCACGTACTTAAGAGCGCCCGGCAGTTGACGGTTGGCCGCGCATGATCGGCGGAAGTGGTGCCGCAAGGGCACTGGTGCACCTCGGGCACCACTGCAGGCGATCACCGGCTCAACAGACGTGACGAGCCTCCCGCGGTCACGCCACGACCGTCCCCCGGCCACGTCCGCCACGTCGGGTCGCTGTCAGCCCACTGCGCCCCCCGCAACGGCACCCCGCACGCCGCGCACGGGGTGCGAGACACCCAGGGGTGCGCAGTCGGTGTCCACGGGGGGCACGACATCCCGTGGGTGCGCAGTCGGTGTCCACGGGGACTGCGCACCGCGCGGGGTGCGCAGTCGGTGTCCACGGGGGGCGCGACGCCCAGGGGTGCGCAGTCGGTGTCCATGGGGTGCGACCGCACCCGGCGGGACCCGACCCTCACCCCCACCCGCCCGGGCTGATCGCCGCCCACCAGGGCCACTTCGCAGACCGCGCACGCACCTCGCAGGGTCCGCAGACCCTGCGAAGCGACAGCGGACCCTGCGAAGATCCTGTCCCGCCACGCCACGCGCCTCATGCGCGGGGCGCTCTTACACTTAAGCCACCCGCTGCCGTTACACGACCGTCTATGCGCAGTGGGTGGACACGCGCCCGGACGGTACGGTGCCACGCACCTTCATCACCCGCGTCGACCGGCCGAAGATCTTCCGCGTGGCTTTCGCCTGCGCGTACGACGGCTGGGAGGAGTGGCACCTGGGCCGCGTGCGGCCGATCCGGTGCCTGACCCCGCCACCCACTGGCCTTCTGGGAGAACCGCATGAACCTCACTACCCCCGCCCGGACCCTGCGCGACCTCGGCGGCGCCGCCTGGCTCGGCGGCGCCCTGATGGGAGCCACCGGCCTCAACGCCGCCGGGGATGCGGCGGGCGCCGCAGGCGCTGACCGCGACGCGGTCGTCTCGACGGGTTGGGCCCGCTGGACCCCGGTCTTCCGGGTCGCCGCACTCGCCCACCTCGCAGGCAGCGCAGGCACCCTCGCCGCCGAGCGCAGCCGGGCCGCGGCCCTCGCCCTGGGCCTGTCGACGTCGGCCGCGGGCGCCGTTGCCTGCACCGCCGCGTTGGGGGCCAAGAAGGGCACCGACCGCGCCGTGCACGCGCTGGAGTGGGTCATCCCGGCGCTGCTCGCCGCGGCCGCGGTGACGAACGCGCGCCGCTAGGCCGACACACCCCTCCGCGGGTGGCGCACAGGTCAAGACCTGTGCGCCACCCCCAGGCTTGTGGGCAATGTGTCAGGGCAGGGCGGCGCGGAGGTTCGACCACCCTCGTCTGCTGCTCCTCGGTGATTTCGGCGAGCAGGGGAAGGGTGGGGATGCGCGCCGCCTGCCGCTGTCTTGCTGGGCCCTGGCTGAGGCGTTCCTCGTGAGCGGTCAGTGAACCCGGCGTCCTCGCGGGCGCGTCGGCGTTCTTCGCCGCCATCGGCCCGGTGCTGGGACCGGTGACGCTGTCAAGATCGAAGTATGATGGCTGTCCGAGGCTCGGTCCCTATCGATGGAAGACCAGTCCACGGCGGTGCCTGTGCGGCGGCAGCTCAGGAGCCGGTGAGTGCTTCGTCGAGGGCCGGACCGCCGAACCCCTGGCTCGGCTCGCCTTCGACGCTCCATGCGGCGGCAGGCCCCCACCGTTCGACGATCTTGTCGTTCGCGATGCGGAAGACGTGGATGCCGCGCAGTACGAGCGTCTTGCCGTCCGCGAGAGCGCCGAACAGCTCACCGGTACGGGTGCCGTGCGCATGGAAGTGTTCGACGACGAGGTCGTCCTCGGCGATGTAGTGGTCAGGGTCGCTGCGCCAGTCGGGCACCGCGGCCCGGATGACTTGCGCGGCCTGTCGCAGACCCTCGGCGCCCTCGGGCGAGCCGGGGAACGGCGGGTCGTGGTTGACGAAGTCGTCGGCCACGTAGCGATCGACGGCCGTGATGTCGCCCTTGGTGAAGAGCTCCTGGATGAGGCTCTCGACGAGGTGCTTGTTGCGGGTGAGCTGATCGGTGGTCATGCGGAGAAGGGTCGGGCCGCCGCCGACCGCGAGCCATCCCAACAATGTGGGGTTTTCGCAGGGCACCGCGGCCGCGACACTGGAGCCATGGCCGACATCGCGAGCGCAGAACGGGCGGTCCTGCGTGTCTGTCGCTGCGGTTTGGACGTCGCCGAGGTGCGACAGCAGGTGTTGGCCGCGCTGCGCAGCGCGATGACCATCGACGCGGCGGCCTTCGGGACCACCGATCCCGAGACGCTGATGTTCACCGGCGTGCACAACGAGGACCCGCTCACCGAGATGTCCCAGATGTTCATCGACAACGAGCTGAACGCCTGCGACGTCAACACCTTCACCGAGCTGGCGCGCTCCCCAGGGCACGTGCGGTCGCTGGACACCGCGACCCGCAGCGACTGGATGACGAGCCCGCGCTACCGCGACATCATGCGCCCGGTCGGGCTCGGCGACGAGCTACGCGCCGCCTTGGTTGTCGGCGGGCACTGCTGGGGCTATATGTGCCTGCACCGCGAGGACGGCGCGGTCGGCTTCACCGCCGAGGAGGCCGATTTCCTCCGCCGCCTTGCCCCGCACATCGCGCATGCGCTGCGTCAGGCCGTCCTGCTGCACCCGGCGGCGCCCACGGTGTCGCACCGTCCGGGAGTCGTGGTGCTCGACGAGCACATGGAGCTCGTCGCCAGCACCCCGGAGGCCGACGCGCTGCTCCCGCTCATCGGGCACGGCTCCACCCGCCTACCGCTGCCTGCAGCGGTGTACTCCGTGGCCGCCGCCCTCGCGACGGCTGACCAGCCGCCGAGCCTGCGGGTGCGGGCGGCGGACGGCGGCTGGCTCAGCCTGCACGCCTCCCGGCTCGCGTCACCGACCGACACCCGCATCGCCGTGGTCGTCGAGCCCGCCGAGCGGCAGTCGACGCTGGCCGTGCTCCTGGCCGCCTACGGGCTCACCCCACGGGAGCTCGACATCGCCCGGCACGTGCTGCGCGGTGACTCCACCAAGACCATCGCGAACACGCTGCACATCTCCGCGCACACCGTGCAGGACCATCTCAAGTCGGTGTTCGACAAGGTCGGCGTGCGCAGCCGTCGCGACCTCGTCGGGCGGCTCCTCGCCGGGCCTGGTTAGAGCGTGGCGAGGTAGCCGGGGCTCATCGGGATGCTCAGCGCGCCAGCCCAGCCGCCGGGCGGGCAGCGTGTCGGGTCGTGGCGGGGGCGCCCGACGACCAGGATCGGAATTACCCGATTCCCCCGCTGCAGAAGCGGACGACTGGTGCGCTACAGCGAGGTCGTCGCGGTGATCAACGCCGTTGACCCCGGCGCGAACATCAGCTCCCGCGAGGCCGCAGTCCCGACCGGCCCCCGGACAACTACCTCGACACCGCCCGCCTGCACACTGACACCGGCTTTCGGCCAGGGTACGACGTCGAGCGGGCCGTATCGGACTATGCCGACTGGCTGAGAGGATGTGAGCGCTGATGGCCAAGGTTGTGATGCAGGCGGTCGTGTCGGTGGACGGCTACATCGCCTATCCCGACGACACGGTCGGGCCGCTGTTCGACTGGTATTCCAACGGCGACACTGAGCTGTCAGCCGCGGCGAGCGGCTGGACGTTCCAAGTCTCGCAGGCGTCCTTCCGCTACGTCCAGCCCTTCTGGGACGCCGTCAAGGTCACGGTGATCGGCCGCCACCTGTTCGACATGACGGATGGCTGGGACGGCAAACCGGCCGCTGGTGACGAGCTGGTCGTAATCACCCACCGGCCGTTGCCGGACGAGTGGCTGGCCGACCACCCGGACGCCCCGTTCCACCCCGTCGACTCGGTCGAGGCGGGCATCGCGCTCGCCAAGGAGCTCGCGGCCGAGGGTCTCGTCTGCGTCACCGCAGGCGACCTCGGCGGCCAGGCGTTCTCGGCAGGGTTGGTCGACGAGGTCGCGATGGATGTCGTCCCGGTGGTTCTGGGCGAAGGGGTGCGCTTCTTCGGCAGCCACACCGGCACAGTGCTCCTCAATGATCCTGACCAGGTGGTTCAAGGCGACCGCGTGCTGCACCTGCACTACACGGTCAAGCGCTGACCGATCACCCAGTCTGCAGTCGCGACAGCTCGCCTTCGTCGAGCAGCGTGGCGCATGTCTTGCGCACGCCCGCCGAACGACGCCTCGGGAGGTCGGCCGAGCGCGACCTCAGCGGGGTCCACTCAAGATCGAACCCCGATGGGGTGCCTCTCGCGCGCCGACCGGTCTCCGCCGCGCCGCAGCCGGTGCGTCCCCCGTACCGGAAGAAGTGGAGTGGGAGCAGTTGGCGGTGGCGGTAGAGGAAGGGGCGGTCGACCGGGCAGCGCTTGGTGGACCCGGGGATGCCGAGGGTCACGGTGCGGTGTCGGCGGATGACAGTGACGGCCTGCTCCGCTCGCTCGCGTCGTCGGGGGATGAGCTCGTCGAGGCCGGTGCTGATCGGCGCGATGAGCAGGCGGATCCTGCTGATCGCCTGTTCCGATGGGGTGGCCCCGGTGCACGGAGTCGAGCACCGAGTGTGATGCGCCGCCTCATCGACCGGGCCCGAACGATCTACCGCGGGCCCCCACTAGACCGACGGGGCGGCCGACTCGGCTGAAGTTCATTAGCCGATCACTCTCAGTACCCAGGAGGGCCCTTTACACGCCCGCCACGCAAGCGGTAATTTCCTCAGCGCCGTTGAGCACGCGCGGCGGACGTTCCGTATCGAGGTCGGGGCCCTCGAGGACGTCCGGTCGGGTCCGCGCGGGTTCGCGATCTGCACCCTGGAGAGCAGAGCACTCGGCTGTGGCCGGGCCATCCGCTCTTTCTTAGTGGTGCGCGCATGGCAGAGGGGGTCTGGGCGTGGGCGTGGCCAAAGCGAGCGCGAGCCGACTAATACTGAGCGAGCCACTCGTGGTCCGCTCCTCATGCAGAGCGTGGGAGCGAAGGTACGTCGGTGCGGTGATCGGGATCGATGCCGTCGCCTCCCTGGTGGCCGGAGTGTCGGCCTACGACGTTCGTTGGGGTGATCCCTCGGCGCAGGATCCGCGGTGGGAGTACGTGGCGCTCAGCGCAGGCCTCCCCCTCGTGTGGCTGGCAGCGATGGCGGCCGCTCGTGCCTACGAACCCCGTTTCCTGTCGGTCGGATTCGAGGAGTTCCATCGCGTCCTGGTGGCCTCGGTCGCCGTGATCGCGACCGTCGCCACCGTCTCCTGGGCGACGAAAGCGCAAATCGCGCGTGGCTATGTCCTCATCGCTCTCCCGATGGCGACGGCCCTGACGCTGCTAGGACGCTATCTGGTCCGGAAATGGGTGCACCGCAGACGTCGCCGGGGGCTATTCATGAGCGATGTGCTCCTGGTGGGCCACGGGCGGACGGGCGCTGAACTGGTCCGCCAGATGCGCGATGACACCCATCACGGGATGCGGATTGTCGGTGCGTGCGTCCCCGGCGGAGGGGGCTCCGAGGACTTGACGTCGCTGGATGTGCCGGTCCTGGGTGGCTTCGAGAACGTCGAATTCGCGCTGCGGGTGACCGCCGCGGACGCTGTGGCCGTGCTGCCGTGTCCGGAGATGGACGGTCCTGCCCTCCGGACACTTTCCTGGAGTCTGGCCAGGTCGGGGATCGACCTGCTCGTGGCCCCTGCGCTGATGGACGTCGCCGGTCACCGGATCGCCATCCGGCCGGTGTGCGGGTTGCCATTGCTGCACGTCGACGAACCACAGCTGGCGGGTGGCCGCCGCGTGGCAAAGGCGCTTCTCGACCGGATGGTGGCGTTGGTCGCGCTGATCGTTCTCGCGCCGCCGTTGGTGGCGATCGCGGTGGCCATCCGGCTCAGCAGCCCCGGCCCGGCGATCTTCCGGCAGACGCGGACGGGGTGGCAGGGGAATGAGTTCACGATGTGGAAGTTCCGCACGATGGTCCGCGATGCCGAGGAACAGCGCTCCGGTCTTGACAAGCTGAACCGGCACGCGACCGGGGAGCTGTTCAAGGTGGCCGTCGATCCTCGGGTCACCCGGCTGGGACGCTGGCTGCGCCGCACGTCGATCGACGAGCTGCCCCAGTTGGTCAACGTACTGCGCGGTCAAATGTCGCTGGTCGGTCCGCGTCCGCTGCCGGTCACCGATCGCCCGTACGACGGCGAGGCACGAAGACGATTGTTCGTGAAGCCGGGCCTGACCGGCCTGTGGCAGATCAGCGGTCGCTCCGATTTGGACTGGGAGAAGTCGGTTCGCCTCGATCTGCGCTATGTCGAGCAGTGGTCGCTTGCTCTCGATGCCCTGATCATCTGGAAGACCATCTTCGCGGTCCTGAGGCAACGCGGCGCCTACTGACGCACCCACCTTCGACGCACTGACGGCGCACCCGACAGTTGCGATCACCGCTGTTGAGCTGGCCCGGATCGCGCAGCAAATCTGCGCGCCATGACGCGCGCCAGTGAGGGACAACAGTTGACAAGAACGTCGATGAGCATGGCACCCGCATCGGAAGGGCGGCAGCAATGAAGCGAGTGTGTGTCACCGGCGCTGGGGGTTTCATCGGACACCACCTCGTCTCTTTTCTGAAGCAGAAGGGGTACTGGGTCCGCGGGGTCGACCTCAAGTACCCCGAGTACACCGAGGTGGACGCCGACGAGTTCGAGCTGCTGGACCTGCGCCGGTGGGACGCCGCGCTGCAGGCCACGCGCGGGGTGGACGAGGTATACGCGCTCGCAGCCGACATGGGGGGAATGGGGTACATCTCCACGCACCACGCCGAGATCCTGCACAACAACTCGCTCATCAACCTGCACACGCTCGAAGCCGCACGGATCAACGGCGTGCGGCGGTATCTGTACAGCTCCTCGGCCTGCATCTATCCGGAGTACCGGCAGACCGAGACCGACGTCGTGCCGCTGAAGGAGAGCGACGCCTACCCGGCCCAGCCCCAGGACGCTTACGGGTGGGAGAAGCTGTTCACCGAGCTGCTGTGCTCCTACTACGCCGACGAGTACCCGATGCAGACACGCATCGTCCGGTTCCACAACATCTACGGGCCGTTACGGCACCTACGACGGCGGCCGGGAGAAGGCCCCGGCGGCGATCTGCCGGAAGGTGGCGCTCGCCGACGACGGCGGCAGCATCGAGATCTGGGGCGACGGGGAGCAGACGCGGTCGTTCTGCTACATCGACGACTGCGTCGAAGGCATCTACCGCATCATGCAGTCCGACTACGCCAAGCCGCTCAACCTCGGCACCGACGAGATGGTGTCCATCAACGAGTTGGCGCACCGCGTCGTAGAGGTGGCCGGCAAGCGGGACATCGGCCTGAAGCACATCCCGGGTCCGCAGGGGGTGCGGGGGCGCAACTCCGACAACTCGCTGCTGCGCAAGGTCCTCGGGTGGGAGCCGGCGACGTCCCTGCGCGACGGGCTCGGCCCCACCTACCGGTGGATCGAGAAGAGGCTGACCAGCAGTGACCACGCCTGATCAGCACGGCACGGAACCGGAGGACGGTCCACCGAGGGTCGACGTGCTCGGGGTGCGGGTCAGCTGCTTGACGCTCGACTCCGCGGTCGAGGAGGTGGCGGGTTGGGTCGGCCGCGGTGAGCACCGGTACGTGTGCGTCACCGGCGTGCACGGGGTGATGGAATGCCAGCGCGACCCGCAGCTGCTCCAGATCCACAACCGGTCGGGCCTGACCACCCCGGACGGCATGCCGATGGTGTGGTCGGCCCGATGGGCCGGCCGGCGCGAGGTCAGCCGCGTCTACGGCCCGGACCTGATGCTGGCGATTCTCCGCCGGGCGGTCGAATGCGGCTGGTCGTCCTTCTTCTACGGCGGCGGCCCCGGGACCGCGGAGCTGCTCGCCGACCGGCTCACCGCCCGATTCCCGGGGCTGCAGGTCGCCGGCACCTTGACGCCGCCGTTCCGGCCGCTCACCCCGCAGGAAGACGCGGACATCGTCCAGGTCATCAACGACTCCGGTGCCCAGCTGGTGTGGGTCGGCCTGAGCACACCGAAGCAGGAGCGCTGGATGGCCGAGCACGTGGGGAGGCTGCGGGCCAACGCCCTGTTCGGGGTCGGCGCCGCTTTCGACCTGCACGCGGGCACCGTCCGCCAGGCGCCGCCCTGGATGCAACGCAGCGGGCTGGAATGGACCTACCGGCTGGCCCGGGAACCGCGTCGACTGTGGCGTCGCTACCTGCGGAACAACCCGGCCTTCGTGCTGACCGTCCTGGCCCGGCCACCGCGGCTGGTCCCGACCAGTTCCGGATCGTCGGTCACGGTCGGGTCCGGCATCACACCAGGAGCACCGCCATGAGCGTGACAGTTCAACGATCGGACGCCAGGCCTGCTGTGGCGATCGGTGACGTCGTCGAGGTGAAACCGGCACAGGAGATCCTCGCCGGGCTCGATGAGCGGGGTGAGCTCGACGCCCTGCCGTTCATGCCGGAGATGCTGCAGTTCTGCGGTAGGCGATTCGTCGTGGACAAGATCGCATTCAAGACGTGCGACACGGCTACCTGGACGGGCCTGCGGCGGATGACCGACACGGTGCATCTGGCGGGTGTCCGCTGTGACGGTCAGGCACACGGCGGCTGTCAGGCGGGTTGCCTTGTCTTCTGGAAGACCTCCTGGCTCACCAAGGTCTCCGGCCCGAGCAACGGACGTGGCACGGACCCTGGTCCGACGGCGCCGCAGGAGGCCGGCGGGTCCGGGTGCACTCGGGAACGACTCACCGACGTAGCCCTAGGCGCCTGTCGCCCGCGGGACGCTGGCGCCAGTTCGGACCAGCCCGTGTACTCGTGTCAGGCCACCGAGCTGACCCGCGCAGCGCCTGTCGGGATCCCGTTCTGGGACCTGAGGCAGTACGTGCAGGACGTCAGCACCGGCAATGCCCCCGCGCGGCAGGTCGTCCGGGGCATCGCGGTTGGCGCGTTCAACCGGATGCAGGACCTGTCGCGTCGCAAGCTGCCCGAAAGACTCCGCATCCGGGGTGGGCTGCGCTACCCCTTCATCCAGGGCACGGCGGACAAGACTCCGGACGAGAAGCTCGACCTTCAGCCGGGCGAGTGGGTCAGGGTCAAGTCCATCGAACAGATCATCGCGACCCTCAACGCCGACAACCGCAACCGCGGGATGTCGTTCGACCGCGAAATGCTCAAGTACTGCGGCCGGACGGCGCAGGTGCTCCGCCGGGTCGACCACATCATCGACGAATCCTCCGGTCGGATGCTGACGATGAAGACGCCCTGCATTGTCCTGGCCGACATCGTCTGCACGGCTGACTACCACCGAAGCTGCCCGCGCGGCATCTATCCGTACTGGAGAGAGATCTGGCTGGAACGCGTCCCAGCCCCCGCATGACATCGCTAGTGGTAGGAGACAGATCATGAGAGTTCGACGTGCAGTTGTCACCGGGGGCGCTGGGTTCCTGGGATCGCACGTGTGTCACCGATTGTTGCAGGACGGGTACGAGGTCATCTGCCTCGACGACTTCTGCACCGGTAGCTCGACCAATGTGGAGCACCTCCTCGAAGACCGTCGCTTCCGGCTCGTCCGGGCCGACGTCACCGACTACATCCATGTCTCGGGACACGTCGACGCGGTGCTGCACATGGCGTCTCCTGCGTCGCCCATCGACTACTTGCAGCTGCCAATTCACACCCTCAAGGTGGGCTCGCTCGGCACCTTGCACTCCCTGGGCCTGGCCAAGGACAAGAACGCCCGTTTCCTGCTGGCCTCGACGTCGGAGTCGTACGGCGACCCGCTGGTCCATCCCCAGCCCGAGACGTACTGGGGCAACGTCAACCCGGTCGGCCCGCGGGGCGTCTACGACGAGGCCAAACGGTTCGCGGAGGCGACGACCATGGCCTACCGCAACGCGCGGGGGGTGGACACCGCCATCGCCCGCATCTTCAACACCTTCGGGCCCCGGATGCGGCCATGGGACGGGCGGGCCATCCCGACCTTCATCGGGCAGGCGTTGCGCGGCGAACCGGTGACTGTGGCGGGTGACGGAAGTCAGACCCGGTCGGTGTGCTACGTCGACGACCTCATCGAAGGCCTCGTCAGGTTGCTGCACTCGGACCTGGAGGGGCCGGTGAACATCGGCAACTGCGGCGAGATGAGCGTCCTGCAACTTGCCCGCCTGATCATCGACCTCACCGGCTCAAACTCCGAGATCATCTTCGTGGACCGTCCGCAGGACGATCCCACCGTCCGCCGCCCCGACATCACGCTGGCACGCACCCTTCTCGGGTGGGAACCCAAGGTGGACGTCCGCGAAGGACTGCTGCGGACCATCGACTGGTTCCGCAGCCGGAGCCTCGTTTTCGAGCAGATGTCGGTCCCTATGCCGGTCCAGCCCGCGCTATTGACTGAGTCTGCGGTCCAGCGGGCGGGCTGAAGAAGATGATCGACGTGATGACGGGCAGAGTCCTTCCGACCGGCAGGGGATTCGGTGGACAGCAAGCGTGAGTTCGCGGTGTCCGGGACTTCTTCGGGACTGGACGGGGACGACGCCTGGGTCGGTGAACCGGGTCTCGTCGGTTCGCTGTGGCGGTACCGGCTCGTCATCGTGGCCGTGACAGCGATTGCCGCCATCACGGGGTATGTCGTGTCGCTGTTGCTCCCGGCCCGGTATGAGGCGCAGGCCGACCTGTATCTGCGTGATCCCGGCAGCCCCGCGGTCCTTACCTTGGGCGGGTCTTCCCAATCCCAGTCGGGCGACCACTCCGTGTTCATGGCCACGCAGGCCGAGTTTGTCGGCTCCGACGTGGTGTACGGGCGGGCGCTGCATATCCTCAACCGTGGTGGAACGCCCGACGACCTCAAGCGCTCAGTGGTGGTGGCGCCCTCGGCCGACCTCGCGTCCATCACCATCCGTGCCACCTCGGGTGACCCCGTCGAAGCCGTGGACCTGGCCAACGCGATCGGCATCGCCTACCAGCAGGTGGCAGGCGAGCGCATAGCTGCGGACTCCAAGGCCGCGATCATGGGGCTCCAGCAGGTCGTGGTCCAGCGGGAGGCCGAGTTCGACGCCCTCCAGGCGCAGCTCGCGCAGTCGAGCGGTCCCCAGCAGGCAGGCCTCCAGCGCAAGGCGCTGCACGTGGGCGATCTGATCGGCGAACTGCAGGGCAACCAGAACGACATCGCTGCCCAGGCCGCGGTCTACGGATCGGGGGTCGAGTCCTTCCATGAGGCGATTCCGCCTGCTTCGTCGTCGCAGCCCTCACCACTGCTGCTTGCTCTGATCGGTGCGGTAACCGGGCTGCTCGCTGCAGGCGGCTGGGCGTGGTGGGCGGCCGGGCGGCACCCCCGCGTGGAGGCGGGGGGCGACGCCGGGGCGATCCTCGGTGTTCCACTGCTCGGTGAGATGCCTCGGCTGGAGGGGAAGCCGCGTGCGGCGGCTGGATCATCGGCGCTGTCGGCCGGGGTGGATCCGGTGGCCGGGGAGGCTTATCACTTCGCGCTGGCCGGTGTGGAGCACGCCCTGTCCAGGGTGGGCGGCAAGGTCGTCGCCGTGGTCAGCGCCGGGTCCGGTGACGGGAAGACGCTGACCGTTCTCAATCTCGCGCTCGCGGCCAAGCGGGAAGGACGCAAGGTGATGCTCGTCGACGGCGACGAGCGCACGCGACGGCTGTCGCAGCTGTGTCGCGACGGCGAGCACTTCGATGTGATCGGCGTGACCGCGGACGGCGAGCAGCGTTCTGCGGTCACCGTCCGACGGTGGCCGCCGACCCCGCGCCCGCGGTCGGCTGCGGCGTCCCGGGGGAGCGTGCTGCAGCTCGAGCCGGGCGAGCGCAACGGGCACCATCCGGCCGTGTTCTTCCGTTCCACGTCGTTCGGCAAACTGATCAGCTCGGGAGAGCCTGCTGCCGATCTCGTCCTGATCGACACTCCGGCGCTGCTCGAGGTGTCCGAGTCGGTGACCATCGCCGATCATGCCGACGCGGTTGTCCTGGTGGTCGACCAGGGCACGTCGTGGGCTGATCTGCGGCGCGCACGGGAACGGCTGGCCTTCACCGACACCCCGCTGATCGGCTACCTGCTCAATCCCGGGTCCGCGCGGCGTGCCTACACCGGCGCGGGCGGCGGTGTAGGCGACGGCGGCGCCGGGCGGGACGGGTTCAGCCTCGGCATGCTGCGCCGCCGGTAAGGCGGAGAAGATGGATGCGCCCGGAACCGACTCGACCAGCGAGAACAATCCCGCGGTCGTGGGTCGCGCGAATCTGACCGCTCAGGCCACATCCGGCCTGAGCTGGTCGGCTCTGTCCACCCTGGCACTCGTTGTCGCCAACCTCGCCTACACCGCCACGATCTCGCGTCTGCTCGACCCGACCGAGTTCGGACTCATGGCGATGGCAAACCTCGTCGTGCTGTTCGGGCAGTTCTTCGTCCGCATGGGGCTGGCCTCCGCGCTGGTGCAGAAGCCCGAGCTGAGCGATGACGACGTCCGTGCCGCGTCCACCGCAGGCATCCTCACGGGCCTGGTCTGCTTGGGGCTTGTCTGGATCCTGGCCCCGGCCGTCGGCAGCCTGTTCGACACCCCGCAGGTGGTTCCGGTGCTCCGCGGCCTGGGGGTGTCGTTCCTGTTCATGGGCTGGTCGATGACCGGCCTTGGCCTGCTCCGCCGCGAGATGCGCTTCCGTGCCCTGTCGGTGATCTCGATCGGTGCCTACCTGGTCGGCTATCTCGTGGTCGGCGTGGGGTTGGCCCTGCTCGGGGCGGGGGTCTGGAGCCTGGTGGCGGCCACTGTCACCTCGACGCTGATCCAGGCGGTGTGGCAGTTCGCCCTGCTGCGCCACCCGCTGCGCCCTGTGTTGCGCTGGAAGCCCTACCAGGCGGTGTGCGGCTATGGGACCCGGCTGCAGGTCGCTCATGTGCTGGACTACCTCGGGGGGAACCTCGACACCTTCGCGGTCGCCCGAATCGCCAGCACGGCCGTGCTCGGCCAGTACAGCCGGGCTTACTACCTGGTGTTCCAGCCGCTGGGCAACTATTTGTCCACGGCGTTGACCAACGTCGTGTTCGCGGCCCTGAGCAGGGTTCAGGAGGACCCCACGCGGTTGCGCCGTGGCTTTTTCAGTGTGACGTCGCTCGGCACTCTGCTGATCTTCCCGCTCTGCGCGGGCATGGCCGTCGCGGCGCCGGATCTGGTCGCCGTCGTGCTCGGACCCCAGTGGGGGCCTGCCGTCGTCCTGGTCCCGTGGTTCGCGCTCGCAGGCGGCTGTCACGTCGCCTCTCAGCTGTCGCAATCGGTGGCCGAGGCGCGGGCAGAGCTGAACCGCTCGGTCGCCGTTCAGGCCGGGTACCTTCTCGTGCTCGCCGCATTCATCCTGCTGGCGCTGCCCTTCACCGCGCGAGGCGTGTGGGTGATAGCCGCAGCGGTCGCGGCCGCCGAGCTGATGCGGTATCTGGGCTACCTCGTCCTCGCCCAGCGGGTGCTCGAGCTGCGTGCGACGCAGGTCTGGCGGGCCCACGTTCCGGCGGCTTCGCCAGCGCCGGTGTGGCGCTGGCCATCGCGGGTGTCCATTGGGCACTTGCTGGTGCTTGGACGGTTGCCGCGCTGGGCATGGAGATCGTGGCCGGCGCGCTCGCGTTGGCGGTGTGTATCCGGGTGTGTCCGGCGCCTGCCATTCGGACCGAGCTGCAGCTCCGGTTGGCTCCCGCGGGACTGCTCGGCCCGCCTGATGGTCGGCGGCGGCGGGTTGCGTCACTGGTCTTGGGTCGGCCGGATCCGGCCGTCACCGGGGCGCAGCGGTGAGCGTCCTGCTGGTTGTCCTTGCCGCGTTGATCGCCGCAGGGTTCGGCATCGCCCTGCTCGATCTGGCGATCAGGCGGGCGGAGGTCGGGGCTGCGCTGGTATTCCTGTCCGCGATCGCCCAGGCGGTCTTCATCTACAACGTGCCGTCGGTGAGGCTGGGTGGGATGCGGGTGGGGGTCACCGACCTCGTGGCCGTCATCGTGCTGGCCGCCGCGGTGGCCCGGTGTCTGAGGCTGCGCAGGCTCAGCCACTACCAGCACTGGCTGATCATGCTGGGCAGCCTCCTGCTGGTATCGGTGGTGCTCGGCATCGCCGCATATGGGTTCCAGGTGAGCGTTGGTGACTCCCGCCAGTACGTGTTCTTCGTCGGAGCTGCCCTGTACATGGCGACCTTCCGACCTTCCGCCGATCTCTACGACCGGATCGGCCGGATCTGGCTGATGGCGGCCGTGTTGATGATGCTGCTGGCCTGCGCCCGCTGGCTGGACGTCTTCGCCGGGATCCACCTCGGGGTTCCGGCCGAAAGCAACGGCGTGGACACCGCGATCCGGGTTCTGGACGGGCCGTACACGTTCTTCCTGGCCGGACCGCTGCTCCTGACGGTCCCCTTCTGGCGGCGGCCCGGGCAGAGGCGATGGATCCGATGGCTCGGAGCGGTACTGCTGCTCGTGCTGCTCGCGCTCGACCGCAGGACCGTCTGGTTGGCGATCCTCGTCGGCGTGGCGGTGCTCCTGCTGCGCGGACGCCGCCTGCGGGCGCGCGCGGTCCTGCTCGTCATCGCAGCCGCCGTCGTCATCGGCGTGGCCTTCGCCGGGGATGGTCTGGCACGCGACCAGGCCCCGGCCGGGACGGTCACCAGCACCGGGTCGGTCACCTGGCGCGTCGAGGGGTGGTCAGACCTTGTCGACAGTTGGTCGGAGAGCCCGGTGAACTGGCTGGTCGGCAGGCCGTTCGGCAGTGGGTTCGTCCATATTGCGAACGGGGAGATAATCGACGCCCAACCGCACAACTTCTACATAGAAACGATGATCAGGGCAGGCGTGGGAGGGCTGATCGCCCTGTCGCGCTCACCGTCGGGTTGCTGCGCAGGTTGTGGAGGGTCCAGGCCGCGGGTCAGAGGCTGCTCGACCCCAGCATGCTGCCTCCGTTGTTGGCCATGCAGCCGATCTGGTACCTCACGTGGCTCCCCGGTTCGAGCAGGGGATCGTGACCGGCATCGCCATCGCCGCTGCCTTCGCGGGCGCGCGCAGGGCCGCAGCGGGCCGTCTCACGCGTGCGACCCCCGGCCCGCCGGAACCGGCCCGATACGACGTCGCACCTGCGGCGAGAAGGTGGTCCAGTGATCCCTCCCATCGTGAAGAAAGCACCGTCGAGCATGATCACGCTTTTCACGCTGCCGAAGCCCTTCGTCGGGCACATCGGGATGATCCAACGCAATGCGATCCAGAGCTGGACGCGCCTACACCCGGATATCGACATCCTCCTGTTCGGCAATGAGCAGGGCGTCGCGGAGATCGCGGACGAGTTCGGAATACGGCACTTCCCGGATGTGGACGTGAACGAGTACGGCACACCGCGGATGACTGGCTACTTCCAGCAGGCGGAAGAGGCTGCCCGGTATTCACGCATGTGTTACGTGAATGCCGACATCATCCTCTTCCCCGATTTACTGGAGGCCGTGGCAAAGGTGGATCTTCCGAAGTTCGTGATGGGCGGTCGGCGCACCGACTACGACATCGAGAAGCCGGTCGACTTCACTGATCCAGATTGGGCGAAGGGCCTTTGCGAGGACGTCAAGACGAATGGCACATTGCATGACTTCAGCGGGATCGACTACTTCGTCTATCCGCGCGGGATGTTTGGCGAGATCCCCCACTTTGCCTTGGGTCGCTGGTACTGGGACAATTGGCTGGTGTACCGTGCACGCAGGCTCGGCGGCGCGCTCATCGATGCAAGCCCGTGCGTCCTGGCGATTCACCAGAACCACGACTATCGGCATATCGTCGACCTGGAGTCGAAGGGTGAATCACGCAACCAGGGTGGTATCGAATCCTTCGGCAACCGCCTCCTCGTGAAGTCGATCCTGATGACGCTGGAGGACGCGGATTGGCAAGTCGACGAAGCAGGCCTCACCCGCATCTTCCGCAGGACCCGCTGGCATCTGCTCAACGAGGCCGCGCTTCGGGCGGAGATCCGCGAGTTCCCCGGCTTGGTTCGTGAGCTGCTCGTGTGGGTCGCGCGCCAACAGTGGGACCGAAATTGGAAACGACGCTATGCGGAGCTGCTCCTGGAGCAGCCCGAACTGATCGCTCGGGGCGAGAAGTACGCTGCTTTGAGGACAAGACCATGATTCAGAATGTCTCGGTGATCGGATTGGGCAAGCTGGGCGCCAGCATGCTCGCGGGCATGGCTTCTCGGGGATTCGATGTCATCGGTGTGGACATCGCGGAGAGCTGCATCCGCGCAGTCAACGAAGGCCGCGCACCGGTGCAGGAGACCGGCCTGGACAAACTGATCTTCGAGTATCGCGACAAGATCCGCGCCACCACCAACCATGAGGAAGCGGTGCTCGGCACTGACATCAGCTTCGTCATCGTGCCCACCCCGAGCGACAGCCGAGGCGCCTTCGAGCTGCAGTATGCCAAGTATGCCTTCGAGCAGTTGGGCAAGGCGCTCGCGAAGAAGGACGGCTATCACGTCATCGTTCTCACCAGCACGGTCCTCCCCGGGGCGACTCGGCACGGCTTGCTTCCCGTCTTGGAGGCCGCCTCGGGCAAGAAGTGCGGTAAGGACTTCGGCCTCTGCTACAGCCCGGAGTTCATCGCCCTCGGCAGCGTCATCCGCGACTTCCTCAATCCTGACTTCTATCTCGTCGGCGAGTTCGACCACCGCTCCGGCGATGCGTTGGAAGAGATGAACCGCAAGATCTGCGTGAAGCGGCCGGTCGTGCACCGCATGAGCATCGAGAATGCGGAGATCGCGAAGATCGCGCTCAACAGCTATGTCACCATGAAATCTCCTTCGCCAATACCCTGGCCGATCTCTGCGAGCGGATTCCCGGCGGTGATGTGGATGTCGTCAGCGACGCCATCGGCTCGGACGCGCGCATCGGACGCAAGTATCTCACCGGCGGTCTCGGCTTCGCAGGCCCTTGTTTCCCCCGGGACAATGTCGCCCTTGGCTTCCTTTGCGAACATGTCGGCGCAGACGGCGATCTCCTTGTCGCCAACCATGGCTACAACAAGTCCATGGCCACCCGCATCACCACGAAGATCGCGCCGCTGCTCCAGCTCGGACAGACCGCGGCGATACTGGGCTTGTCATACAAGCCGCTCTCGCACGTCGTCGAGGAATCCCAGGGCGTCGCACTGGCGCTTGCCATGGCGGAGGCGGGCATGCGAGTGATCGGCTATGACCCGCTGGCGTCGGACGGTGCTCGCAGCGTCTTCCGTGACAAGGCGCTCGTCGCCGAATCGATCGATGCCGCGCTCGCCGATGCCGCGCTCGTCGTCGTGACCACGCCGGATGCTCCCTTCCGCGCTCTCAAGGCTGAGGACTTTCTCGGCGACAAGGAGTCGGTCACGGTTGTGGATTGCTGGCGCTGCCTTGACTCGAGTGTGCCGAGTCACCCGAAGATCAACTATGTCCCCCTTGGCCGCTGCTTGGACGATGCCCCCGCGGCAAAGGTCCTCGAAGCGATCTGGGCGAGTTGAGCCTCGGTCGTATCCTGGAGGCCAGCATGTGTAAGACGATGACGGTTGGACGGCGCGGCGGGATCCTGTGGGTGACCAGGGACAACACCGCCCCGCACCCGTACCTCGTGGAGGCCTGCAGGCGCGCAGGCGCGGACGTCCGGGAGCTGCACTGGGCCGAGGAGTTCGAAGGTGAGCCGCCTATCGGCCGCTTCGTCGAGCTGGGCAGGCGCACAGGCAGGAAGCACCCGATGAGCTTCAAGCTGGTGAGCCCGCGGTTGCTGGCGAGGTTCGCGCGGGCGGCCGAGGACGTCACCATCTTCTACGAGCTCGGCCTCGTCGGCCTCTACGCGGGCCTCTCCAAGCTGGTCCGGCGGCGGGGGCTGATCTCGTTGGTGGAGGGGGACTACCGGCACCTCGGGCGGACCGGTACGGCAGGCGCCAAGGTCGCCGTGCGGAGGCTGGCGGCGCGCTCGGTCGACCTGTTCATCGCCAACAGCACGCCCGCCGAGGAGTACCTGGTCGAGACCTTGAAGGTGCCGCGCTCACGAATCGTCACCGGCTGGTGGCTGGCGGGCCTGCCTGCCGACCTGCCTACGCGGGTGCCCGCAGACGCAACGCGGGCCTCGGACGGTGCGCCGCTGTTCGTCTGCGCAGGCAGGCTGATCGCTCCTAAAGGCATCGACCTGCTGATCGAGGCGGTCGCCATCCACCGGCGCGAGACCGGACCCTGCACCGTGTGGATCATCGGTGACGGCCCGGAGCGCGAGCACCTGGTCGAGCTCGCCCGTCTCCGCGGCGTGGAAGACTCGATAATCTTCCTCGGCACGGTCGACCCCGGCGCACTCAAGGGTGCGTTGGAGCTGTGCGACGCGCTTGTGTTCCCGACCCTCCAGGACCTGGTCGGGCGCGTCGTGGTGGAGGCGCTCACGGCTGGTGTGCCGGTCGTGCTCTCGCCCATGACCGGGGCCGCAGGCACCGTGGTTCGCGACGGCGTCAACGGGTTGATCGCAGACCCGCGCGACCCACACGAGCTGGCGAGAGCGCTGGCGCGCTTCGCAGACCCGCAAACCCGGCTGGCGCTGCGCGCAGGCGCGCGACGCAGCAGCGCCATACTCGCGCCCGACGCCGTCGCCGCGCTGATCCTGCGCTCGGTGGCGCTGGTGCGCGACCGCCGAGGCACGCCCACGGGCAGCGCGGCATGAGGCTGCGCCGCCGTCGGCGGGAGCCGTGCCTACCCTCGTTGCTCGCAGGCGGCCGACTGGATGGTGTTGCCGGTGAAACTGATGTCCCGGGTGGTGAGGTCGGCGCCGTTGTCGGCCGCCACGCCCGTGGGGTACCCCCCGTCGCCGGTGGCACAGATCATGTTGTCGTGGACGTGGTAGCCGATGAGCAGGTGGGTTGGCGGGGTCGAGTCGGGCCGGTCCTGCTGGCTCCCGGTGATCCCGTTGTAGTTGCCAGACAGGCGGTTGCCGTAGACCTCCACGTTGGCGCTGGAAGCCACCGTGATGCCGCCGCCCCAGTACCAACCTGAGGAGCCGAATCCGTTACGGTAGATCCGGTTGTTGCGGATGATCGCATCCTGGCTGATTTCGTAAAGGATCCCCTCCGCCCGGTTGCCCTCGATCAGGCTGTCCTCGATGAGTGTGTTGTGGGCGTTGATGTCGCCCCAGAGCCCCTTGCAATCGTTGTCGTGGACGTAAGCGTTGCGAATGGTGACCTGTCCGAAGTCCCATTTCATGCCCCCGCTCTCAACCTCGCAGGAGGCGTGGAGCGTGTGGTTGCGGGCCAGCTCCGGCCCGTCAAGGGTGGCCGGATCGCTGTCCAACCCGTCCAGGACGATCCCGGTGGCCTCGTTGCCGCCGATACCCAGCTGGTCGTTGTCGTTGTAGTGGCCACCGAGGATCCTCATGCCGTCCGCGACCAGGAGCCCCGCCCAGGAGTTGTGCACGGCCGACACATTGCGGACAACCCAACCGCTGGCATGGGACTCCGGCTGAATGGCTGCGCCCTGCCTGGCGCTCTCGTAGTCGTGCACCGTGATCGATTCCAGGGTCACGTTGCTCGCCCCGCCCGAGAATGCCGACGGGACACTCCGACCGCCGTCCAGCACGGCGCCCGGCTCCCCGCAGTACGTGTCGCCGGTCTTCGGCTGGATGCTGAAGTTCCGCAGGTGAACGCCGGACTTGACGATGTAGGTGGTGCCGGGCCCGTGCTCGTTCACCACGCCTTGGGCGTCGTCCCCGACGCCGATCACGACACCGCCGCCGGTGAGGCACGGCGGGGCGGGCAGCGGCGACTCGGTCGTCGAGGGGGCCTGCGGCGGACGTGGTGACGGGCCGAGGGACCAGACCGAGATGGTGACGGCGGCAACCAGGCCCAGAGCGACCGCCCCCGCCGCGAGGGCCCAGCGGCGCCGTCTGTCTCTGCCGGGCCTGCGCAACGGCGTTGTCATAGGGCCGTCTCCGCGAAGCCGTAGTCGTCGGTGGTGAGCGTGCCCACGCTGTCGATGCTCAGGCCGAAACTCACCGCGAGAACGTCAGCAGGCGGCGTCGGCGAGATCCACGCCGCCCTGGCCCACTTGGAAACGGGCGCGAACCGTGGACTGTGCGCCCAATAGGTCCATTGGCCGATTGCGTTGCGCTGGTACAACGTGAAGGAGACGGCGGCGGTGGACTTGTACCAGGCGCTCACCTCGTAGTTCCGTCCGCTGGCCACCTGGGATGAGCACTCGCCCAGATCCATCAGCTGCAGCAGTTTGGCATCGCCGTCCGTTCGGCTGGTGACCGTCACCCGCTCACCGAAGCTGCCGGAATGCGCGTCGCTGACGCGGGCGAAGGTCACGGTGTTGGTTCCGTACCCGGCCGAATCGAAGCATGCGGGCAGGTTCGCGTTCACCGGCGACACGGTTTCGAGCGATGCATTGCGTACGGTGTTGACACCGGGGTCGCCCGGCGGCGGGGGCGGTGGTGGGGCCACGGGCGGCTTCACGCTGCCGGTCACGACCTGTTGAACGGTCTTGACGCTGGTTTGGAGCCGAGAGCGCGTCTGCAGCCACGTGAGGAACTGGTCCAGGTCATTCGGACGGATCGATCGCACATCACAGCCGTCACAGACCTCGTGGAAGATGAACGTCAGCCAGCCGCCGTTCGGCTCCGCCCGGATCACCGTATTCTTCAGATCCTCGAGGGTCCACGTCTCGTCGACATCGGCCGCGGTGCCGGTCGCGTACAGGTCCGACGGCGGGATCGGCTCGACGGCGGGACAGACGGTGCACCCATGCGGTGACCACAGGTTCCCGACCGTGCGCGCCGTGTTGTATCCGCAGTTTTGGACCATTGACTTGACCGACGAGTTGAAGTCCGAGAACGGATATGCGAACGAGGTCACTGCATATCCCCAGGACAACAGGGTATTACGGTCGAGGCAGATCTGCCGCTCGGCCTCACCCGCCGACAACGAGATCAAGCTCAGATGATTGGCTGAGTGCCCGCCGATTTCGTCTCCGCTGGCCTTGAGCGTCTCGAGGTCGCTTTGAGTCATGTGTCCGCCCGGCACCCCGATGGAGGACGAGTTGATGTAGAAGGTGCCGACCATCCCGTGGTTCTTGAGCATCTGTTGTGCCGTCATCTGATCCGCGCGGCCGTCGTCGAAGGTAAGGCTGACCGTCAGATGACGGGTCGGCGGTGTCTCTGACGGCGTAGCGACAAATACGAGCCCGGATATCATCACGGTGAACACCGCCAGGCCCAGCCAGCCGTGGGGGCCGCCGCGCAGCCCAAGCCTGCCCGCCGGTCGGCCGTCCGGTCCGGACATCGTTGTCACCAGAGTTGCTTGCCGAGGTGGTCGGCCAACCGCAGGGCCAACGCGACGATCGTGAGGGTCGGGTTCGAGCATCCGTAGGTCGGGAAGACCGAACTGCCTGCGACGAAGACGTTGCGCACGCCATAGATCTTGAGGTCGGCGTCAACGACGCCGCGTTGGGGATCGGTGTGCATCCGGGTCGCCCCAAGGTGGTGGTAGTTGCCCTCGAACAGGATCGGCGGATCCTCGGTGCCCAGCATGCGCTCGATGTGGCCGAGCCCGGCGCCCCGCAGACCGGCGTCGAGCAGTTCTTGGGACGCCCGGATGGAAGCGCGGTCGGTCGCGTCGATGCGCCAGTCGATCCGGGCCACCGGCAGACCGAAGTCGTCGGTCCGCTCACCCAGGGTGATCCGCGAGTCCGGGTTCGGGGCCTGCTCGCCCTGGACCCGGAGCACCAGCACCTCGGGACGCAGGTGTCCACCACCGCGGCGGGCCGCCACGCTGCCTGCCGCGTATCCGGTCAGGCCTCGGGCACCGGTCACGACGTTGCGCAGGTGCCCGGACATGTCGGCGGCGAGAGGCTGCCTGCGCGCCGCTTTGACCAGGGTGGCCAGCGAGCGCACGGCCTCTGCGGTGATCGCCGCGTCGCGCCTGAGCAGGAAGAAGGCACAGTTGCGCAAGTGCCGTTCTCGCTGCGCGGCGTCGGTCAACCGGAAGGCGCCCTGGACCCGGGTACCCCTGGCCTGCCGGATGTCGTAGAAGCCTGCCCGATCAATCAGCTCGGGGCGGCAAGCGACGATGTGTCCGCTACGGCCCGACAGACGCTCGGCGAAGTAACGCCCGACGACGTCGTGGCGGTTGCCCAGGCCGGTCGCGTGGGCGCGGCGGCTGAGCAGGAGCAGGCGGGGGTTCTCGATGCCGCCTGCGGCGAGCACGACCACCGCCGCCTTGACGAAGAACTCGGACCCGTCGTCGCGCTTGACCCGGATCCGGTCCACCCGGTCGGGGGCCTGGACGTCGGGCAACAGCTCGACGACGGTGGCGTGCTGGAACAGGGTCACGTTCGAGGCGGCTGCCACTTCTGCGTGGTAGCCGTTGAACGCGGCGGGACCGTGCAGGAACACCGTCGTGCCGACCGCGTCGCCCGCCAGCGGCAGCGCCGATTCTGCACCCTCGGTCCATCCGGCCGGGTCGTAGTCGTAAGGCCCGGCCTGGCAGATGGCCTGCGCGGAGACGTACCAGGGCTCCAGGTGAGCGCGGTCGAACGGCCAGCCGGACCAGGACAGGCCGGGGCGGTGCTCGAAGTCGATGGGGTCGAGCGGGCGGACGGCCAGACCCTCGTCGGGCGGCCAGTGCCGAGACGTTCCGCCGAAGGCTCTGACCCGTGACTGGTTCATCCGGTGGATCGGGTATCCGACGCTTTCGCCCCGGTTGTGGCGCTGGGCGCGGGGCTCGACGTCGCGTCCGCCGCTGTCCAGCAGGCATACCCGGGTCTGAGTGCCCATGAACTCCCTGGCGATGGTTATGCCTGCGGGCCCGGCCCCCACGATGCACAGGTCGGTGTCGACCAGCTCGCCGTTGGCTGGCTCGCGCGCGTCGGACAACACGATGGCGCCCCGTTCGGGTTGAGGTCTGTCAATGCGCAGCCGGGGGACGAGGAGCCCCGGACGAGCAGAAGCGACGCAAAATTACCAGCCGCTCGACGCATTTGCGGCAGAACGCCGCCCAGGTCTCCGTCCCGTCTGCTGGGTATAGGCGGGGTTAGTCGTCTGGGCAGCCAAGCGACACTAATCTGCCCAGAGCGGGATGGCGGTCGCCGTCCTGAACGCGAGACGGACCGGCAGCCACTTGGGCGACGGGCCGAGTGCCTTGACCGCGGGCAGGTGGAACAGCTCCAGCACGTCCCTGGCCTCGGCCCGCCGCCGCACCCGCAGCCGCCGGTAGGCGCCTGCCAGGATGAACTGAGATATGTAGTCGGCCTCCCAGCGGCGCACCTCGCGCTCGGGGACAACCCCGAAAGCGACGGCCCGGTCGAACACGGTGCCAAGTGCCTCGATCGTGCGTGGGTTCCACATGCCCGTGGTGGCCGCAGCCTCGTGGATCGTGTAGGCGCAGGTGGTGACGGGCAGGCAGCGGGCACCGTGGCGGGAGAACAGCCTGACCCACATGTCGGTGTCGGTCACGTCGCCCACGTCGAGCTCGAACATCCCCGCCTCGACGAGGGCAGTCCGGCGTACGACCACCATCGGTTCTCGGACGAAGGAGGAGTTGCGTAGTAGCCGTCGGAGCGCCTCTCTTGGCGGCAGGTACTGCTCGCGCTCGAAGACCTGCTCGCGCCGTTTGACGCCGTCGGCGTCCACGATGTGAGCCCCGAAGACCAGGACCTGCTCCTGGGGTGCCGCGCTGCGGAGGCTGTCGATCATCGGCGGTCCGCAGTTGGGCAGCATGAGGTCGTCGTCATCGAGCTGTTGGACCCACTCGCCGGTGGCCAGCTCCGCGGCGCGGTTCATGTTCTCGACCAGCGTCAGGGCCGGACGGTTCCAGACGTAGCGATAGCCGCCCGGCCAGTCCTTGAGTAGACGCTCGACCACGCGCCCGCTCGTGTCGGCGTCCGAGCCGTCCGAGACGGTGACCTCGACGTGCTCCGCCACCGGTGCCATCGCCGTTACGAGTGAGCGCAACGCTTGTTCGAGCAACTCGTGACGATTACGGGTGGGCATAGTAATAGAAAGGACCGCGCTCGCCACGAGAAGACCTCCAGACGAGGGACCTCGGTGGTAAGGACCAGAAACCCATTCCTACCACCCATTCGGGGGGTCACAAGGTCGTGAGTCAATTGGAGGCTGGGCGGCCGCTATAACGACGGCGCCCTTGACCGAGGGGCTCAGCTCGGCGTCGGCGCGGGCGCAAGGATGCTGGTCTGGGCTGCTCCGGCGAGGGCCGGGGCATTCGTGGTCGAGGACCAGATGTTCGTCTGGAGGAAGGCGAGAAACCGGCGGGCCTCGTCCGCGGTGTCGAAGTCGAGGTCGATCACGATGTACTGCGGGTCGTCGACCGGTTGCTGCACCCGCTGTGCCCGCACCCCGGACCGGGTGCGGGCCTCGGCGAAGCGCTCGAACGCCGCGTTCCACTGGGCGAAGTCGGTGATGGCGTGCTCGATGTGCAGGGTGGGCATGGCAGGGCTCCTCGATGTCGTGGTCGGTGATCGTGCGGTGTCGACGTTAGGTCGGCGTTCACCCGCGCCCGTATCCCAGATTTCTGGGTTCTCGATCCAGCGCCGTCGACGAGCGTCCGGTGAGATGACCGGCGGCGTATCGTGCCCGGGTGGTCGGATCCCGCGCCCTGCGTGATGCGCGCGGGCGGATCCTTCGGTTGTGCCAGTCCGTGCCTGATGCCCGGACGTTGCAGGTGCAGGTCCTCCACGAGCTCCGCCGGGTGGTCGCCGCCGACGCGTACGCCTGGGTGTTGACCGACCCGTCGACGTGCGTCGGCTCATCGCCGCTCGCGGAGGTGCCGTGGCTGCCGGAGCTTCCTCGACAGATCCGCCTGAAGTACCTCAGCTCGGTCAACCGGTGGACGTCCATGACCGAACCGGTCGCCCTGCTCGACGAGGTGACCGGGGGCGACCTGTCGCGAAGTCTGCTGTGGGACCAGATGCTGGGGCGCTATGGCGTGAACGACGCCGCGTCGGTGGTCTTCCGGGACCGGTATGGCTGCTGGGCGTTCCTCGAGCTGTGGCGATCCGGTGAAGCCGCGCGGTTCGATCGTGCCGAGGCCGACTTCCTGGCCGATCTTGTCGAGCCGCTGACCGTGACGTTGCGCCGGTGCCAGGCGAACACCTTCGCATCTCGGCCCCCGGGTGGCCTGCCTTCCCTCGGGCCCGTCGTCCTGCTGTTGTCGCCGGAGATGGAGGTGCGTGGCCAGACGCCTGCGACGATGGAGTACCTGCGCGTGCTCGTCCCGCCCGACGAGGGCCGCCGCCCGGTCCCCGCTGCGGCCTACAACGTCGCCGCGCAGCTTCTGGCCGTGGAGGCGGGCGTCGACCCACATGCGCCCTCGGCGCGGGTCCATCTGCCTGACGGCCGGTGGATGACGGTGCGCGCGGCCCGGATCGACGGCCCGGAGCCGACGGAAGAGCGGGACTTCGCCGTCACCATCGAGGAGGCCTCCGCCGCGGAGCGGATCGACCTGTTCACGAGGACGTTCGGTCTGAGCGCCCGGGAATGCGAGCTCGTCGGCCACCTGGCGGGCGGCGACACCACGCGGGAGATCGCGCGGCGGATGATCCTCTCGGAGAACACCGTTCAGGACCACCTCAAGTCGGTGTTCGCCAAGACCGCAGCACGCAGCCGGGGAGCCCTCTTGGCGCGGGCCCTCGGGAGTACGTCGAGGAGGACGTCATGAGCCAGGTGCGTCTCGCGCGATCATCAGGCAGTCACGCGGCGTTGGACGATGGTGACCGGGCAGTGCGCCTGCAGGACGCAGTTGAGCCCGACCGAGCCCACTACGGTGCTGGCGATCGCGCCTCGCCCTCGGTGCCCGAGTACCAGCAAGTCGGCGTCGCGACTCTGCTCGACCAGTTCGGTAGCCGGGTGGCCGGACACGCCGACGGTCTCCATCTCGACCCGCCTGGCCAGCGCGGGGTGCTCGGCGGCGAACGCGTCCACCGCCCCCGTCGCCACCCTCTGCGCCACGCTCACGACGTCCCCAGGCGCCGTCACGACCGCCAGCGGCGCCATCCCCACCGGCGCTGCCCAGTATTCGGGCATCTGGCTGACCGACACCACACGGACGCGTGCGTTGCGACGGGCCGCGTCGGCCGCGGCGTACGCCAACGCGGCCATCGCTTCGGCGGAGCCGTCGACTCCGACCACGATCAGCTCACTCATCAGAGCCATCCCTCCCTCTCTCGCCTCTTGGCTCTAGGCCTCGCGTGGTCCATCAGCACGGGTCTCGTGGTCAGCTCCGGGCCGCCTCCTGCGCGAGGGACCTCACCATGTCGGTGGCGGTCACAATGCCGACCAACCGGTCGTCATCAGTGATCAGCACCGCGTCCACGTCACCGGCCAGCATGGCCTGGGCGGCCTCCGACCGTCGCCGAGTGACCGGCAGCGTCGGTACCGGGCGTGCGAGCGGACCTACGAGGGCCGGGGTTCCGATGGCGACCGCATTCACCAGGTCGGTTTCCAGCACTACGCCGCGGCAACCCGCGGCGTCGATGACGGGCAGGTGACGCACGTTGCCCGAGGCCATCAGACGGAGGCCGGTGTGCAGCGGCGCATCAGGCGTGATCGCCACGATGCGGGGGGTCATGACAGCGGCGACCGATGGGTCGTCGTCCATTGCTTCTGGAGGAGCCGCGAGTCGGTTCTGCGGGGTCTGCATTGCACAGTCCTGTCCGTCGTTGTCTTGTCCTTAGAGGGTCGCTGCACCCGGGTCGCGTCGGATAGGGGCCTTACGACCCGGATCAAGGGGTCCTTGCCAGACGTTCGGCCCTGCCTGTCGGGTCGGTCGCCGCAGGCGGGCGGCTGTAATCAGTACCCGAAGGCCCAGCGAAATGTCTTCGAACGCTGCGCTCGGGGTGATGCCCGCGTAGTGCGGGTTCTCAACCAAGCCGCCCCGAAAAGCTGGACCTCCTCGCGCAAGTGTCGATACCCGCGAAGGGCCCGACCGACGTGTCACGAGTCAGTGCGGCGCAGTTCCGTGGCGTAAACGACGGCTTCGGTTCGCCGGGACATGCCCAGCTTGTGCAGCAGCGACGAGACATAGTTCTTGACGGTCTTCTCGGCGAGGAACATCTCGACGCGATCTGCCGGTTGGTCAGACCGTCGGCGATGAGCTCTAGAGTGCGCCGTTCCTGCGGACTCAAGGACGCGAACCGGGGTCCTCGGGCTCCGCGCCCCGGCGGAGGCGTTCGAGAACGAGGGCAGTAGCCTTCGGATCAAGCAGTGAGCCGCCCGCGGCGATCGTGCGGACCGCCCCGATCAGGTCGACACCGGCCATCTGCTTGAGCAGGTAGCCGGAGGCGCCTGCCATGATCGCACCGAAGAGTGCTTCGTCGTCGGAGAAGGAGGTGAGCATGAGACAGGCCGGTGGTGGGCTGAGCTCGGAACGAATGTCGCGACACACCGTCACGCCGTCGCCATCGGGCAGCCGGATATCGAGAATCGCGACGTCCGGGCGGAGCGGCGGGATGCGCGCCATCGCCTGTGCCGCGCTGTTCGCCTCCCCGACGATCTGGATGTCGTCCTCGCTCTCGAGAAGCTGCGCGATGCCGCGGCGGACGATCTCGTGATCGTCGAGCAGGAATACAGAGATGGTCACGGCCTCGCCTTTCGTGGGCGGTCCGGTCCGCGCCGTCGCTTCGACGGTAGCCCTGCGAGGGTATGCACTGATTTGTTCGGAGGAGCTGCCTGCCAGGGCCGAACGACATTATCTCAGATAGACCGGTCGACTCTCGCTTGGCTCACGGGCCCGCTACGCATTTCGGCCGGATTGGGCCCAGAGAACTGCAGGCACGACGCCCTTTACCGGCACGATAGTGCTGTGCCGTCGGCGATTGAAGGAGCGGGGTCCCGATCACGATGAGCGATCAAGGTCCCCGGCCGACGATGCCCAATCTGCTCTCGGGTCTGCGGCTCGACGAGCTGTTGCGCGAGATCCAAGACCGCATCATTGAGATCGCCGCCACCCGGGACCGGATGCAGGGCCTCCTCAACGCGTTCCTCGCCGTCGCAGGCGGACTGGAGCTCGACGCGACCTTGCGTCACATCGTCGAGGCGGCCGTCGGCCTTGTCGAGGCCCGGTATGGGGCGCTGGGTGTGCTCGGTCCCGATGGGGGTCTCAGCAGGTTCATCCATGTCGGCATCGACGCCGAGACGCGGGCCCGGATGGGGCGGCTTCCCGAAGGGAAGGGCCTGCTCGGCCAGCTGATCCTCGCCCCGACGCCGTTGCGCCTTGCCGACCTTGGACACCACGATGCATCGGTAGGGTTCCCGCCGCACCATCCGCCGATGCGCTCGTTCCTCGGGGTGCCGGTCCATGTGCGTGACGCGGTCTTCGGCAACCTTTACCTCACGGAGAAGGCGGGGGATCGCGAGTTCACCTCGGCTGACGAGGTGGTCGTCGAGGCGCTAGCCGCCGTGGCGGGCATCGCCGTGCAGAACGCGGACCTGTTCGAGCAGACCCGGTTGCGGCAGCGGTGGCTTGAGGCGACCGGCGAGATCCGCGCCGAGCTGCTTGCAGGTGCCAGCGAGGAGGATGCGCTGCGTCTGGTGGCGCAGCGGACCCTCGAGCTGACACGGTCGGCGACCACTGTGATCGTGCTTGGACCCGCGGAGGACGGGAGCTTCGTCGTCGGGGCACGGCGCGGAATGGACGAGGTGGCGCTGGGCGCCCGGCTCGAGGCCGACCACCCGTTGCTGCGCAAGGTCGTCGAAGGAGGCATCGCGGTCCTGAGCGAGTCCGCCGTAGAGCTGCTGGTCGACGAAGAGTCCCCAGCCCGGTTCGGCCCCGTCGTCGCCGTCCCGCTGCAGTCCCAGGAGTCCATCATGGGGATCCTGGTCGCCCTGCGGGGCGTAGGCGAGCAGCCGTTCCAGTCGACAGAGATCCCGCTGCTCACCTCGTTCGCGGAGCAGGCGACTCTCGCGTTGGAGGTGGGGAAGAAGAACCGGGCGCAGCGGCAGCTCGACGTGTTCGCCGACCGCGACCGCATCGCCCGCGACCTGCACGACCATGTGATCCAGCGGCTGTTCGCGACGGGGCTGTCGCTACAGAGCACCCTCCGCCGATGTGAGGATCTGGCCGTCCGGAAGCGTATCCAAGAGGCGGTCCAGGAACTGGACACAACCGTTCGGGAGATCCGCACCGCGATCTTCGATCTGCATACCGCCGGCGAGAACGAGACGAGCGGGCTGCGACGCAAGCTCCTCGACACCGCAGCCGAGGCGGCGCGGGGTTCGAGTGTCACGCCCTCGGTACGCATGGCGGGCCCGGTCGACACCGTGGTGCCTGCCGAGGTCGGTGCGCACGCCGTCGCGGTGGTACGTGAGGCGGTGAGCAACGCAATCCGCCACGGAGCCGCGAGCACCGTGACACTGACCGTGGAGGTTGGCGATGAGCTCCTCGTGGAGGTGGTCGACGACGGCCTCGGGATCGAACCGGGCGTCGCCCGCAGCGGGTTGCGCAACTTGGCCGAGCGTGCCGGCGAATGTGGCGGAGAGCTGACGGTGCGGCGGGATGGCCAGGCAGGCACACGCCTGTCGTGGCGAGTGCCGCTGTCCGCAGGTCTCTGACCGTCCGCGAGGGGTCAGACCGGTCGATTTCTACGTACTGCCGACGGCCACGAGTCGTCGGCCGGTACAGTATTCGGTCACAATTCGGCCAACGGCCTCTTCTCGAGGTCGTTCCGTGCATACTTGTCGGCGGTGTCCCAGCGTTCGATCCGGCCGGTTAGCAGCGTTTTCAGATCGATTGGCAGGTTGTTTCAGGTACGGAGGGCGACCGGTCCGGCGTGGCGGCGTCGCGCTTCGGTGAAGGCGAAGTCGAGCACCGCCTGCTCGGTTGCCGAAGTGACGCCCACCACGATGAGCACCCTTTCACCGACGTGCCGAGCGGGGTTTGCGCCCAACCGCGATGACGGCGCCGCCGCCACAGACGGGACCTTCGCCAGCGCCGATCAGGCCTGCTAGAAGCCGTGTTCCCCCTGCTGAGCGAGCCGGAGCAGCCGCCGCTATCGGCAACCTGGTCAGTCATGTGGCTGCCCGAAAGGAGGACCTTCGACACCGCGGAAACCGATCTAGGACATCTGGGAAAATGACGCCCCGAAGCCGACTCTGGACATGAACATCAAGCCAGAAATTTCGGAGGCCCACCATGTCAACCAACCCGGATCGGCACACCGGCGGCGTTGCGGTGGACAACTCCCACACCGACGTAGCACTCACCCTGCACCAGAAGACCCCTTCAGGCAAGGACAACCCCAATCCGTCCAAGACCCCGAAAAATAACCGCAACACAACCGAAACCGGGCCCGCCACGGCGAGCCCAGTCACCACCACCGACCGGCCCGGCCGACCTATGCGCAAAGGCGGATTCGCGCCCACCCCCCGCCCTCCTACTCCCCCCAAGGCCACGCGCAACCAAGCCTCCCCCGGTGCCACCGTGGTGATCTGGACAGCACTGGCTGCCCTCGCGGTCGTTCTCGCAGCAGTGCCACCGGCCACGGCCGCCGCACAAACGACCCACGCCGCCGTGTCCACCACCGCAACGTCCACCACCGCAGCAGCAGACACCGCAGCAGCAGACACCGCAGCAGCAACGGCCGCGGGAGCACCCGGCGCTGTCCCCGCCCCGCCGGTAGCTGACACGCAAGCCGGGAACTGGGCCGGGCAGACCACCCCCGCCGCAGCGGGCACGTCGACAACCGGGGCCTACCAGTCCACCGCCTACGCAACAGGCCTGCCCGATGCCCGGGCCGCCACCGCCGTGCGGATCGCACTGGCCCAGATCGGGCTGCCCTACGTCTGGGGCGGCAACGGCCCGACCAACGGCGATGCAGGCTTCGACTGCTCCGGGCTGACCCACTACTCCTACAGCGCCGTACAGATCTCCCTGCCGCGTACCGCCCACACCCAGTTCTACGCAGGCCCCCAGGTGACCGCAGGCGCCCCGCTGCAACCGGGCGATCTCATCTTCTACGGCACCCTCACCCACGTCCACCACGTCGGCATGTACATCGGCGAGGGCCGGATGGTCAACGCACCGACCTTCGGTGAACCCGTCCAAACCGCCTACTACCGCTGGGTCGGCGACGACTACGTCGGCGCATCCCGACCCGCCGCCTCCTCGACCGCGACCAGCAACGCCCTCCCGTTCATCCCGGAGCCCGCCGCGCCGCCCGCCGCGCCCGACGCCACCCCCGACGTGTTCGCCGCACCACCCGCATCGCTGCCCACCAACCTGCCCGCGCCCAGCGCGGTCGAGGTACCCGAGGCCGAGTCCGCGAAGGCAGCGCTCACCGAGCAGGAGCAGACAGCCACCACCCCGACCGCGCAGGCCACCCCGACCGCGCAGGCCACCCCGACCGCGCAGGCCACCCCGACCGCGCAGGCCACCCCGACCGCGCAGGCCACCCCGACCGCGCAGGCCACCCCGACCGCGCAGGCCACCCCGACCGCGCAGGCCACCCCGACCGTGACGAACCCGACCACGACCACGGCCACCGCCACGGCCACCCCGACCACAGCGACCCCGACCACCCCGACAACGGCGGCAAGCGCGGGAGCCCCGTCGACGACGCTCGCACCCTCAGCCCCGGCGCAGCCTGCCGCGGCCGACCCGACCACGGCCAACCCGACCACGGCGGCAAGCGTGGGAGCCCCGTCGACGACGCTCGCTCCCTCCGCCCCGGCGGGCCCTGCCGCAGCCGACCCGACGAAACCGGGTGCCCCCGCCCCGACCACCAAAGCCGCAGCTCCCACCAAAGCCGCAGCCCCCACCAAAGCCGCAGCCCCCACCAAAGCCGCAGCCCCCACCAAAGCCGCAGCCCCCACCAAAGCCGCAGCCCCCACCAAAGCCGCAGCACCCACCACGGCCGCAGCACCCACCACGGCGGTCGCGCCGACCAGGACCACGCCGCTGACCAGGTCGGTGAAGCCGTCGCCCGCGCCGCGCTCGGCGATCACCATCGGGGGCGCCCGAACCACGCTGGGCACCACAACCACGGACGCAGCCGGGCTGCCCGCCACGGCAGGCGTGTAGGCCCGACCGGGACATCCGGTCCCAGGGGGCGCCACGTCAGCGGTGACGGGCGCGCCTGCCCGCCAGCTGATCATTCTGGGCCCCCGCGGCCCCCGCGGCCCCCCCGGCCCCCCGCCGGCCCCCCGCGGCCCCCCGCGGCCCCCGCATACTGACCGCCACCTGATCCCGCCCCACCCGATCCCGCCCGACAGCCGACATGATCGCCGGTTCCGTGACATAGCGGCCAAATGTGGCACTCATGTCCCGGAACCGGCGATCACCGCGTCGAGAACGGCGGGCACCACCAGGACGAGCACATCCCGGCGGCGCGGTTCACCAAGGCCGACCGGCGCGTCACCTGCTACTACTTCTCTCTCTGAACGACGGCCTCGCGTTCGCCGTCTTCTCCACCAAGGTCCAGAACCCGGTGCTGCGACCGCTCGGGGCCACTGCCCGTCCGCGAGCCCCACCGGCGCACGCGACGCCATGCACACCATCGACACCCACATCGACGCCCGCCTCGCCTGCGCGGCTCCCCTCGGCGGCCGTCTGAAACTGTGGACAAGTGCAAAGGCCCAGCGACCAGGCATCGCCGGCGCGGCGCGCTGGGTGCGGGTGATCAGCAGTGGTGCACGGGCGCATCCCGTAGCACGCAAGCGGCGACATCGCCTCGCTCAGGGATCATCGGTCGCGCCGAGCACACAGCCCCGGCACACCACCCCAACGACGCCACCAGGTGGCCGGATACGTGGACAGTGTTCAGGGGGCAGGCGTCGGGGTCGTAGTGGTGGCCGCGACCGTCGTCTGGCCGGTGACCGTCACGTCAGCTACCGATGTGGCGCAGGCTGTCGTCGTCGGGGCTGTCGTCATCGTTGGCGTCGTTGTCGGCGCCACTGTCGTCGTTGTCGTTGCCGGCACGCCTGTCGTCTTTGTCGCTGTCGGCGCCACTGTCGTTGGCGTCGTTGTCGGCGTCGTTGTCGTGGCGACTGGCGTGGTGGGTGACGGCGTAGCGGTCAGCGGCGCTGTGGTTGTCGTGATCCCGGTGGCCGGGGGCGGGTTCGTCGCGTTCTCGGGTGCCGAGGAAGCCGTGTTTGCCGTGCCTCCGGTGCCTGCGGTCGCGGGCCAGCGTACTGACGCATTCGCCACCGAGGCCCTCATCGATGTGCCCGTCCTCGTGGCGTGGAGCGCGATGCTCTGCCGTCCGGTGCTCGCAGGCGCCGCAGCGGAGGTGGAGTCCGACGGAGAGGAGGGGGCAGCACGGCGGTGATGGGTCGGAAGCCCGGCCGCGCCGGTGCCCTCGCCGCGGTTTGCGGCCCAGGCGAACGACAGCGCGGCAGGCACGGGCGGGATCAGAAGATTGACCACGAGCACTACTACCGCGGCGAACGTCGGTACGACTCGACGACTCCTGGTCCCACAATCCTCCTTGGACAATCCTCCTTGAAGAACACTTACAGCGAAGGTCTGGCTGTAGTCCAAGAGTGAGTCTCCCGAGCGACGCTTCGTGTTACGGCCGTCGGGCAATACCACCGATAATCCTCCGAAAGGGGAGGGAAATTGCCCCTATCCGTTGCCGTCGAAGCGGAAAGTAGCCGGCGCCGCCACTCAGAAGTGCGGGTCCTCGCAGAGCCCGCTGTCGCTTCGCAGGGTCCGTGGACCCTGCGACGTGCATGCGCGGTCTGTCAGGAGACGTTGACGGGCGCAGGCGAGGCGCCGCTGCCCGTGATCGGGTAGTAGCGCACCCAGTCAACCTGCATCGACGAGGGCTTCAGGCCACCGGGCGCGCGGAACAGGTCGAGTTGGATGGTCATGTGCATCGGGCCGGGCGGCAGGACGGACCTGTTCGTGGTCGTCCACCACCGCCTGCCGTCGACGTAGGCGGTGATGTGGTCGGGTGCCCACTCGACAGCCCAGTTGTGCCACTGCGTGGCGTCGCCGTTGACCGCGCCCATCAGCTGATCGCCGTCTTCGGTCCCGTTGCCGAAATGCAGGAAGAGCTCAGTCCGCTGACGGCTGGGGTCGCTGTTCTCCATGAAGTCGACCTCGCCGTCGTCCGGCCAGTTCTCGCTGTCGGGCCAGAGCAGCAGGACCGCGTGGTAGTCCTTGTCGGCGACGGGAGCGCGCATACGAGCTTCCCACCGCCCGTACGTGACGCCGGGGTTCCACGCCATGCCCTCGGAGTTGCCGTCCGCGTCGCCACTGATCGTCAGCACGCCGCCGGAGACGGTGGCCGCCGACGGCGTGCGCGTCCCGTTGCCCGCATGTCCGACACCGTCGTAGAGGCTCCAGCCGGACAGGTCGCCGGTGAACTCCTCGTCCCTCGTCGGCTGACCCCATCCGTGGCTCTGCGCCGCGCTGTGCGCGTTGTTGCCGGTGTGCGGGACCTTGCCTGCGACGTCGGTGGTGAAGTCAGTCGCGGGCTCGTCAGATGTGTTGTTCGGTGCCGAGCCGCTTGCTGACGCCAACGCCAACGCGAGCACGACCAGAGCGGCGATCCATCGACGGGAGCTGACGACCGACCTCACATGCCCCCTCGAGAACGTCAACGAAGCGACAGTGTCCCCCAAGCGAGCGGGACTCGCCGCACTGCGCTTCGTGTTACGGGCCGAGCCATCACCCGAACGGTTGACCGGCGCAACGCCTCCGATGGGCGACCGCGCCCGATCGACCGGGCGCGCAGGGGTGAGCTGTGCAATCACGGTCGACGTCCGGCCGCAAGCAACGCGCCCGTGATCCACCTCGACGGGTGACGGAGCGGTTCGACACGCCCGAGTCGGACCTACTGTCGGTGGCCCTGACCGCTCGATCGACGTGGAGGCTCCGTGAGAGGCGCATTGGCGGTCGGTCCCCGACCGGCCCGCACCCCGTCGGGGGGTGCGCTTGCGGATGGCGACGGCCGGGCCGAGCCCGTGCGGTTTCGTCCGTCTTCACGGTCGCGGAATCGGAATTGGCGGCCTTTGCGGCGCACCATTCGGATCGGTGTGGTCATCGCCGCGGTCATCGGCGCGCCGGTCGTCGTGTTGGGTGCGGCAGGTGCGGACCCCTCCGCACACGACTGGAGCACGCTGCGCACGTGTGAGTCGAGCGGGCGCTACGACATCGTCGCCGCGAACGGGCACTACGGCGCCTATCAGTTCGACCTGTCCACGTGGCGCAGCGTCGGCGGCTCAGGGCTTCCGTCGGACGCCAGCCCGGCCGAGCAGGACTACCGGGCGCTCTACCTCTACCGGATGCGCGGGTGGCAGCCGTGGGAATGCGCAGGCATGCGCAACCTCCAGCCGGACGCGGACGCAAGCAGCAAGCAGGTGCCCGACCGGTCGGACTCGCTCTACATGGCGCCCCGCGGGAACCGGCTCCCGACGTGGCCTGGCCGGGTCTACCAGATGGGGGACTGTGCCGCAGCGCTCAAGGCGTGGCAGCAGCAGATGAACGCCTACGGGTACGGCTTCGCCGCCACGGGCTGCTACGGCGACAAGACAAGCCGGGCGGTGTTGGATCTGCAGGCGGCCAACGGCCTCACCACGTCCGGCCTGCTCGGGTCCAAGACCTGGAACGCGGCGTGGACGGGCACCGCGCCGAAGCGCTCCTGAGTTCGCGGACCTCTAAGCGGCGAGCGCGGCGTAGCGGCCGTCCGCGGCCAGCAGGGTCGTGTGGGTGCCCGACTCGACGACCCGGCCGTGGTTGATCACCACGATGCGGTCGGCGTCGCGAACGGTGGAGAGGCGGTGCGCGATGGTGATCGTCGTGCGGCCGACAGAGAGTGAGTCGAACGCCTCCTGCACCGCCCGCTCGGTCTCGGTGTCAAGCGCGCTGGTGGCCTCGTCGAGGATGAGCACGCGCGGGTCGCGCAGGAGGGTGCGGGCGATCGCGATGCGCTGCTTCTCCCCGCCGGAGAAGCGGTGCCCGCGCGACCCGACGACCGTGTCGTAGCCGTCGGGCAGTCCGGCGATCAGGTCGTGGATGCGGGCGGCACGGGCGGCGGCCTCGATCTCGGCGTCTGTGGCGTCGGGCTTGGCGTAGCGCAGGTTCTCCCGCACGGTCGTGTGCAGCAGATAGGTCTCCTGGCTGACGACCCCCACGATCCGGGCGAGGTCGGCGAGGCGCAGGTCGCGCACGTCGATGCCGTCGATCGTGACGCGCCCGCGGTCGGGGTCGTAGAGGCGGGCGCCGAGTGCGGCGAGCGTGCTCTTGCCCGAGCCCGTCTCGCCGACGATCGCGAGCGTCGTGCCCGCCGGGGCTTCGAGGTCGACGTCGGTCACCGCGTTGCGGTCGCTTCCGGGGTAGGCGAACGTGACGCCGGAGAACCGGACGTCGCCGCGCATCCGCGCGGTGTCGACCTCGACCGGATGCTTCGGGTCGTCGACGTCGACGGGCAGGTCGAGGTACTCGAAGATGCGCGAGAACAGCGCCAGCGAGCTCACCAGGGCGACCCCGACGTTGAGCAGGCTCGTGAGCGGGCGGAAGAGGCCGTTCTGCAGTGTGGTGAACGCGATCAGCGTGCCGATGGTCAGCGCGGTGCCGGGGAGGCCCGCGCCGAGGTAGATCACGGCGGGGATCGCGGCGAAGATGACGGTGGTCGAGGCCATGCGCCAGCGACCGGCCAGCTGAGAGCGCAGCTCCAGGTCGATGAGCCGCTCCGACGAGCCGGTGAACCTGGCGACCAGCGCGGGCCCGGTGCCCAGGGTGCGCGACAGCTGCGCACCGTTGACCGAGAGGCCTTCCTCGATGGTGACGTTGAGGTCGGCCAGTTCACGCTGCTGGGCGGAGGTGATCTCCCGACGCATCCGCGCGACCCGGCGGGTGAGCCAGATCGACGGCGGCAGCACCACGAGCGAGATCAGCGACAGCCGCCAGGACAGCGCCACCATGGCGATCGCCGTCGCGACTGTGGTGGTGAGGTTGGCCGCGATCGTCGTCGCCGTGGAGGTGACAACGGACTGCAGACCACCGACGTCGTTCGTGATCCGGGACTGCACCTCTCCGGTGCGGGTCTTGGTGAAGAAGGCGATGGACTGGCGCTGCAGGTGGGTGAACACGTCGGTGCGCAGCCGGTGCATCACCCGCTGGCCGATACGGGTGCTTATCCAGGTCTGGACGACGCCCAGTGCGGCGGTGAGCGCCGCGACGGCGACCATGCCGCCGGTGAGCGTGGCAAGCAGGCGGAGGTCGCGGTTCGGCAGCGCGGTGTCGATCACCGCGCGGAGGAGGAACGGTGAGGCCATGCCGAGGACGGACGAGACGGCGATGATCGCCGTGACGCCCGCGATGGGCCACCGATGGGGGACGAACAGCGTGCTGATGCGGCGCAGCGAGACGTCGTGGGCCTGCGCCTTCTCAGTTGGCGTGACGGTGCGTCCGCGGATGCGCGGACCGGTGCGGGACTCCAATGAGACTCCTCTCGACGACTATCAATACAGAGGTTACCTCATAGTGAGGTATCGTATCCGTGTGGACGGTACGGATGAGCCGCTCGTCGAGGAGTTCTGGGCGCTGTCTCGTCGGCTGCGTGCGGCGGCGCGGGAGGCGCTGGCGGAATGGGACGTCACGCCCTCCCAGGCGCGGGGCCTGGGGGTCCTGCGCCGATACGGACCGCTGCGGCTGGGTGACCTGGCCGAACATCTGCGGATCGCGCCCCGGTCGGCCACCGAGGTCGTCGACGCGCTGGAGGAGCGCGCGCTCGTCGACCGGCGCCCCGACCCAGCCGACCGCCGCGCGACGCTCGTGGCGCTGACCGCACGGGGCGAGGAGGTGGCCGCGGGCATCCGGGCCGCGCGCACGTCCGGCGCGGGCAGCCTCTTCTCATCGCTGCCCGCATCAGACCGCGCGGAGCTCGCCCGCATCCTGGCCGCGCTGCGCGAGGCGGCAGGCTGACCGGTGTGTGCGGGGTCAGGCGCCGAGCGTCGTGCGCACGGCGTAGAGCTCGGGGAAGAACGTCAGCTCAAGGGCCTGGCGCAGGAACCGCACGCCGCTGGAGCCGCCCGTGCCGGTCTTCCCGCCGATCGTGCGCTGCACCGTCTTGAGGTGGCGGAAGCGCCACAGCTGCACGTTCTCCTCGATGTCGACGAGTTCTTCGCACGTCTCGTAGACGTCCCAGTAGGCGTCGGTGTCGGCGTAGATGTGGGTGAACACGTCCACGAGCTCGGGGCAGAACTCGTGGGCGCGACGGACGTCGCGCTCCAGCACCGCGCTCGGCACGGGATGGCCGCGGCGGTGCAGCAGCTGCAGGAACTCGTCGTAGACCGTCCGCCGGTCCAGCAGCTCCGTCAGCTCCGCGTGGGCTCGCTCGTCGTGCTCGAACATCTTCAGTATCGCCGCATTCTTGTTTCCTAACAGGAACTCGACGGCCCGGTACTGCGCCGACTGGAAGCCCGACGACGTTCCCAGCGCGCCGCGGAACTCGGCGTACTCCGCTGGGGTCAGCGTGGCCAGCACGGACCACTGTTCGATCAACGTCTTCTGGATGTGCTTGACGCGCGCGAGCTTCTTCAGCGCGGGGGCGAGCGCGTCGGCGGCGAGGTCGTCGCAGGCGGAACGGAGCTCGTGCAGCATCAGCTTGAGCCACAGCTCCGAGGTCTGGTGCTGGACGATGAACAGCAGCTCGTCGTGGTGCTCGGGGTTGCTCAGCGGCTGTTGGGTGGCGAGCAGCTCGTCGAGGTGCAGGTAGGCGGCGTAGGACAGGTTGGTCCGGAAGTCCTGGACGATTCCCTGCTCGACTGCCCGCGTGTTCTCCGCGGTCACGGCGGTACGGCTCCCCTCGTGCGCGGTGATGTTCGCTCTGGCGACCATAACCGCGCACGGGCACGGCAGGGGCCCGGGTTTGCGGCAGGGTGGCACTGCTGCGACTGGGTCGGAGCAGTGTCACCCTGCTGCGATGCGGACGGGGCCCGGCCACCGCACGTATGGCCTCCTGGCAACGTTCGCCGTGATGAGGGACGCAGTTTCCGTCCCGTTCAGCGATGAGACGACACTTTGCCACCCCGCGGCGGCCATCTACCGTGGTTGACCTGTACCTGGGAGGACTTCTCATGAGCGCCAGCGCGGGACGATTGGTGTTTGACTTCGCAGAGGGCAGCCGGGAGCAGGTTGATCTGCTCGGCGGCAAAGGCGCGAACCTCGCGGAGATGACGCGCCTCGGGCTGCCCGTCCCGCCCGGCTTCACGATCACCACCGACGCGTGCAGGCATTACCTTGCCCGTGGAGAGGAGCCGCAGTCGCTGCGGATCCAGGTGACGATGGCGCTGCGCCGCCTCGAGGACCAGCTCGGCCGCCGCCTCGGCGACATCCAGGACCCGCTGCTGGTCTCCGTGCGCTCGGGCGCGAAGTTCTCGATGCCGGGGATGATGGAGACGGTCCTCAACGTCGGGCTCAACGACTACTCGGTCAAAGGTCTCGCCGACGCCGCGCAGGACGAGCGGTTCGCGTGGGACTCCTACCGGCGGCTGCTGCAGATGTTCGGTCGCACGGTGCTCGACATCCCCGGTGAGGAGTTCGAGCAGGAGCTGTCTGCGGCCAAGGACCGGGCGGGCGTCGTGGCCGATGTCGAGCTGCCCGCGACGCTGCTGCAGGATCTGGTCACCACGTTCAAGGGCATCATCGTCACGCACACCGGGCGCGAGTTCCCGCAGGACCCCCGTGAGCAGCTCGACATGGCGATGCGCGCGGTGTTCAACTCGTGGAACACCGACCGGGCGCGGATCTACCGCCGCCGCGAGCGCATTCCCCAGGACCTCGGCACCGCGGTGAACGTCTGCGCGATGGTGTTCGGCAACCTCGGCGAGACCTCGGGCACCGGCGTCTGCTTCACCCGTGACCCGGCCACCGGCCGCCAAGGCACCTACGGCGACTACCTGGTCAACGCCCAGGGCGAGGACGTCGTCGCGGGCATCCGCAACACGCTGTCGCTCGAGGACTTCGCGCGGCTGGACCCGACGTCGCACGGCGAGCTCACCCGGATCATGCGCAGGCTGGAGACGCACTACCGCGACCTGTGCGACATCGAGTTCACCGTGGAGCGCGGCAAACTCTGGATGCTGCAGACCCGCGTGGGCAAGCGCACCGCGGCCGCGGCGTTCCGCATCGCGATCCAGCTCGTCGACGAGCACCTGATCACCCAGGACGAGGCGCTGAACCGCGTCACAGGACATCAGCTGTCGCAGCTGATGTTCCCGCAGTTCGATCCAGACGCCGAGCGCACACTGATGGCCAAGGGCATGGCGGCCTCGCCCGGTGCGGCTGTGGGGGAGGTGGTGTTCGACTCGGCGACCGCCGTGCGGCAGGCGGCCGCGGGCGTCGACGTGCTGCTGGTGCGGCGCGAGACCACCCCCGACGACCTGGAAGGCATGATCGCCGCGGCCGGGGTGCTCACCAGCAGGGGCGGCAAGACGTCGCACGCCGCCGTGGTCGCGCGGGGCATGGGCCGCACCTGTGTCTGCGGGGCGGAGGCGCTCGACATCGACGCCAAAGAGAAGGTGCTGCGGGTCGGTGACCTCACCCTTGGCGAGGGCGACGTCCTCTCGATCGACGGGTCGACGGGCGAGGTGTTCGCTGGCGCGCTGCCCGTCGTCGCGTCGCCGGTGGTGACCTATCTCGAGCACGGTCTCGACGCCGCGCTCGAAGCCGCCGACGGCGAGGTGCATGACCTCGTCCGGGCGGTCGACCGGCTGCTCCATCATGCCGACCGCACCCGGCGGCTGTCGGTGCGAGCCAATGCCGACACCGCCGACGACGCGGCCCACGCCCGGCGGATGGGCGCCGAGGGAATTGGTCTCACGCGCACCGAGCACATGTTCCTCGGCGAGCGCCGCACGCTGGTCGAGCGGCTGATCCTCGCCGAGGGGCATGACGAGCGGGAGGCGGCGCTGGCCGAGCTGCTGCCGATGCAACGGGCGGACTTCGTCGCCCTGCTCGAGGCGATGGACGGCCTCCCCGCGACGATCCGGCTGCTCGACCCGCCGCTGCACGAGTTCCTGCCCGACCGCACCGAGCTGGCCGTCAAGGTGGCGGTGGCGCGGGCGACGGGCGGCGCGGACCCCGTGGAGGAGCGCCTGCTCGCCGCCGTCGAGCGCCTGCACGAGTCCAACCCGATGCTGGGGCTGCGCGGCGTGCGGCTGGGCCTGGTGGTGCCCGGGCTGTTCGCGATGCAGGTGCGCGCGATCGTCGAGGCCGCGGCGGAGCGCAAGCGCGGCGGCGGTGATCCGCAGGTGGAGATCATGGTGCCGCTCGTGGGCTCGGTCATGGAGCTGCTTCTGGTGCGCGACGAGATCGACGCCGTCGTCGCCGACGCCACGTCCGGCGTCGATCTGCACGTCCCGATCGGCACCATGATCGAGCTGCCGCGGGCGGCGCTCACCGCGCGGCGGATCGCCGAGTCGGCCGAGTTCTTCTCCTTCGGCACCAACGACCTGACGCAGACAACCTGGGGCTTCTCCCGCGACGACGTCGAGGCGACGATCTTCCCCACCTACCTCGACAAGGGCGTGTTCACCGTCTCCCCCTTCGAGTCGCTCGACCGCGACGGGGTCGGCGCGCTCGTGCGTATGGCCATCGAAGCCGGGCGACGCACGCGGCCGGACATCAAGCTCGGCGTCTGCGGCGAGCACGGCGGCGATCCCGAGTCCGTGCACTTCTTCCACGACGCCGATGTTGACTACGTTTCGTGTTCACCCTTCCGTGTACCGGTTGCCCGTCTGGAGGCAGGACGGGCCGCTCTACTGGCCGAAGCGCGCAGCATCCCCGACTGACCGTGCGGGCCCGCGCTATCACACCCTTCCCAGATGGACAGTCGAACCCTGTCGTATAGTCCACGCTCGGTACTCAACTGACTACGTTACGTGTACACGATCTGTCCGTTTCTCAGCATAGCCACAGTTCGGAGAGGCAGAGTGATGTCATGGATCGGCGGAACGGGCAGAGGTCAAAAGGTAGGCGAGGGCGGCTCATGCTCCGCCTGATCGTTGGTCGAAATTCCGCTCGAGCGGCTGCCGTGACCCGGACGGTCGCTCGTTGCTCGACCGGGGAGGGGCTCGTGGGCGCGGTGATGGTGTGGTGACGCTGCCCGGTGGACCCGTCCAGGCCTACGACGTTGAGCTGAGTGCGCCGACCGGGTTGCCGCCGGTCGAGGGAGGCCGCGCGCGGGTACTGGTGCGGCGGCATGGCACCCCCGTCGCTCTCTGTGTCGTCGACGTGCCGCCCGCCGGGCTGGACTCCGCGGAGCTGTCCGAGCGGCTGGCCACCTCGATCGAACTCTCCGCAGCAGGCGACGCCTTCGCCGACGCCGCGGCGGCGCGCCGCCGCGAGCTGGCCGACAACGGTCCTCACATGACCGTGCAGATCGCCACGCGCGACCGCCCCGGCTCGCTGCGGCGCTGCCTCGACTCGATCGCGGAGGTCGACTACCGGTCCTTCGACATCCTCGTCATCGACAACGCCCCGCGGGGCGGCGACACCCGGGTCGCCGTCCGGGCGTGGGAGCTGGCCCATCCCGAGATGGCGGTGCGCTATCTGTGCGAGCCCGTTGCGGGCGCAGCGAGGGCGCACAACCGCGGGTTGGAGGTCGCCGAGGGCGAGTGGGTCGTGCGCACCGACGACGACGTGGTCGTCGACCGGCAGTGGCTCGCCGCGATCGCAGAAGCGGCGACATCGGCCCCCGACATCCAGTGCGTCACCGGGCTGATCCTGCCCGCGGAGGTAGACACCCCGGCGCAGGAGCTGCTGGAGCAGTTCGGCGGCTACGCGCGGGGCTTCACGCGCCGCCGGGTCGACATGGGCGCACACCGCCCGGACGAGCCGCTTTTTCCCTTCACCACCGGTCGCCTCGGCAGCGGTGCCAACGTCGCGTTCGCCGCGGCGCCGCTGCGGGCGCGTGGCGGGTTCGACGCCGCGCTCGGCCCCGGCACACGGGCCAAGGGCGGTGAGGACCTGCTGGCGGTGTTCGACGTGCTCACCGGCGGTGGCGCCGTGGTCTACGAGCCAAGCGCGCTGTTGTGGCACTGGAACCGGCGCGACTACGCGAGCCTGCAGCGGCTGATGCACGACTACGGTGTCGGGCTGGCGGCCTACCTCACGGCTGCGGCTGTGCGCAGGCCGGGACTTGTGCTCGCCACGTCCCGCCACGCCGCGGCGGCTCTTCGGCACATGGTCGGGCGCTCGTCGCCCAAGAACCGCGCCAAGAACAGCGACTATCCGCGCGACCTGGAGCGTCGTGAGCTGCGCGGCATGATCGTCGGACCCGGCGCCTACCTCGCGGGCCGACTGACCGGCCGCGCCGACCGGCCGGTGGGCTCCGAGGTGCAACGGAGCCACGAGGTGGCCCGGCGAGTGAGCCCGTGAGCGCGCGACCAGCACCACGGGGGTCATGGCTCGGCCATTACTGAGTAAGGGCTGGTCAAAGGCGTAGGGACCGGTCGTGGTGTGCTCAGCAAACCCATAGGAAGCCGCCAGGGTTCTCACAGTCTCGCTCTCTAGCTTCGCCATGCTCCCCCCGTTCGCGGATCCGGGAGAGCAGTCCGCTTGGCAGAGGTGGTGACGTGGCGGGGCTTCGGCAGTTCCCGGCGCGACGACGGCTCGTCGTCGGCGGGGGCATCCGATGGGAAGGGTCCTCCGGCGGCGGGGTGGTGGGGGGTCCGCCGCCGGAGGCTCCACCCATCGACGGCGTCCGCTCTCCTCTGCGACGAGACCCGCAGCACCCCACCCCGGTGAGTCCGGTGTTTCACCACGTCGAGTTGGCCGTTTGACCACGTCGAGCGGGGCGGTCCGATGCGGGGGAGGCGACCCGTCGTCATGGCCTGCAGATGACCTCGCCGTGGATGATCGCGAACCAGCCGTCGTCCTGGGCGGCCCACGCTCGCCATGCCGCGGAGATGTCGCGGAGCTCGGCCTCGTCGGCGTGCCCGCCCTCGACGGCCTGGTGGGTGATCGCCGAGGTGAGGATGCGCTCCGCCCACATGCCGCCCCACCACGCGCGCGCACTGGGCGTCGCGTAGCACCACACGGACGCGGAGGCCACGACGTCGGACGCGCCCGCGGCGTTCGCCCACGCCAGCATCCGACGGCCCGCGTCGGGCTCGGCCCCGTTGCCGTGTGCGACCGCCCGGTAGACCTCGAGCCAGCGGTCCAGCCGCGGGTCGGCGGGGAACCATGTCATGGCCGCGTAGTCGGCGTCGCGCGCGGCCACCACGCCGTCTGGTCGACACACCCGCAGCATCTCCCGCAGCGCGCCGACCGGGTCGCCGAGGTGCTGGAGCACCTGGTGGGCGTGCACAACGTCGAAGCTGTCGTCGGGGATGTCGAGCGCGTAGACGTCGCCGACCCTGAACTCGACGTTCGTCGCGCCGACCCGCTCGGCGTTGGCCGTGGCGTCCGCCAACGGGCCCGGCGTCGGCTCGATCCCGACGACCTGCCCCGGAGCGACGCGCTTCGCCATGTCGACGGTGATCGTGCCCGGCCCGCAGCCGACGTCGAGCACCCGCACACCGGGTCGGAGCCAGGGGATCAGATAGGCCGCGGAGCTGTCGACCGTCCGGTTGGCGTGCGAGCGCAGCACACTCGCCGCGTGCCCGTGGGTGTAGGTCTCCTGATCGGCGCGCATAGCCCGATCGTCGGCTTAGGCGTCCACATCGTGCAACAATTTTCTCAGACTGTGATACGTCGGGCGCTGTGGAAGGGGAGGAACGCGAGCTTCGTGTACTGCACGGGCTCGCCGGACTCGGTGGCGTTGAGCACCATGCCGTTGCCCGCGTAGATGCCGACGTGGCTCACGGGGGAGTAGAAGAACACCAGATCGCCTGGCTGCAGGGCCGCCTTCGACACCGGGGAGCCCATCGTCGACAGTGACGCGGACGAGTGCGGCAGCATGATCCCGAGCCGTTTGAAGGCCCACACGACGAGGCCGGAGCAGTCGAACGCGTTCGGCCCCGCGGCTCCCCAGACGTAAGGGTCACCCACCTTGGATTTCGCCAGTGCGAGCGCGCGGGTGCCGACGCTGCTGCCCGCCGGTGCCCCGCGCGGGGCGGCGGGCTTCGGGGCAGGCGCGGCTCGGGGCTTGGGCGAAGGGGCCTGCGGCGTCGGAGTGGGGACGTGAGCGGGCACCGCGGTGTTGGCGCGACCTCCGCTGAGCGCGGCCAGAGCGGCCTCCTGCGCGTTGTAGGCTTTCGCGTCGGCGACGGCGCCTGCGGCGATCGCGGAACCCTGCACGGGGAGCGGATCGGTCGCGAGCAGCCCGGAGGGCCCGCCGAGCGTCTGTGCGCCGACCGGAGTGGGGCTCGGGGTCGGGAGGGTGAAGTCCATGGCGGCCGTCCCGGCGGGCGACGTCGACGCAGCGGGCATATCCGGTGTGGCGTTCGCGGGTGTCAGTGTCACCGGGCCTGCTGAAGCGGCCACCGCGGCGGTCGCGCTGATCACCGTCGCGGACACCGTGGCGTAGAGCGGGCGGCTGCGCAGGGCCGCCCGACGCGTCCGGCAGGCCTGAGGGGCTTCGCGGACGACATCGCCTCCGCAAAGGCCTGCCGGAGCGTCATTGTCGGCGAAGTCGATCGGGAACGGGGCCCGCGGGTCAGTGGGAAACCGGTCGATGGCCACCTGGGCCGCGAGCCGGGCGTGATCATCGCCCGCTCCGCGGTGAGCGGATCCGGCCGCATCGGCTGCGGCGAGCCCGGTAGGCCACGGGTCGGCGGGGGTCCTCGCGGGCGAGAAGGGCTGCGGGTCATCGGATGCCCAGGCCAGACCCAGGTCGAGCGGAGTGGGCGTGAACAGCGGTGCGGCGCGGTGCGGCATTCCGGCCCAGCCGGTGGCGCCGGCGTTCGCCTGCAGGAGGTACTGGGTGGCGGGACGGGACGGTCGTGCGGGGAACGGCGCGGTCGCGAACGGGTCGAGCGGCGGCTGCGATGCGCGGCGCGTGCGCACCGGGCGCGCTTCCGCGGCGAGGCGGGCCAGCAGATCGGTGGCCAACTCCTCCGACTGTTTTCGGTCAGACCGGTGCCGGGCGCGGTGTGAGCCCATGGAAAGTCCTCACCCCGGTGCACGCCGCTGATCGGGGGAGCGAGCGGCGCGTCCCCGCCCTGGCCGTGGCGGCGCCCGTGGGGAGCTGTCGGCGGGCGGGGAGCCGGGACCGACCAGGCGCACCACACGACTCCGTTGCTGCCGTGCGGTGTCTTGACCGTAATCATCCCGTGACCATGATCGGTCGGGCGTGCCGGTGTAGGGCGCCGACATGCGCCTCGGGCGCCACAAGCGGTCGCCCTTCTCCTACGTTCGGAGTAATCCGAGTGAGTGCATGTGCGGCGCCGCTGGTTGCAGCAAGGCAACGCAGCTCGGTCGCCTCCAGGCGCCGCGGCGTCGACTTCGCAGACCTTCCTGGCCCTGGCGGGCCGCCCGTGGAGGGATGAAACCAGCGGGCCCCCTGGTCGCCATGGTGATCGCCGCGCGTGGTGCCAAGAGTGCGGCGGTGCACCGCCGACACCACTCTTGACGATCATGGCCCGGCTGCGGGCCTCTCCCGGCTGACGGTGATCGCCATGGTGGGGACATAGCGGTCATATGGCCCTCATGTCCCACAACCGACGATCAACGCTCGGCAGCAGGCCAACGAGGCGATCACGGGCGGCCCCGGTTGGCCCTGGGGTGTCACCCGGCCGCGTTCGACGCAGCCGCGGAGGACGCACGGTGCAGTGACAGCATGCCGTCGTTCTCCCCGGCCGAGGCCCATGTGCCCTGCTCGGCCGTCCACGTCCGGCCGTCGTAGGTGACGGTGTCGAGCCCCAGCCGAGTCGCGTGCCCGACGAGCCAGCTCGCGATGGCCCAGCCCCGCGCGTTCGGCTGGGGCCCCGACAGCTTGGCCGTGCCGAGCTCGCTGGCCGCGAGCCCCGCGACGTCGGTACCCGGCACCGTCAGGGTCAGGTCGTGGCAGCTCAGCGCGGCCGCATCCTCCCCGGTGAGCGCTCTGGCGAGCGAGCGGGCCACCGGTTCCCAGCGCGCGTAGGCCTCCGGCGTGGCCGAACGCTGCACGAGCTGGGCGGCCCGGGTCACCGACAGCGTGGGCCAGTTCGGCTCGCTGCGCAGCTTGTCGTAGAACGCGCTCGTCGCGTGGACGGGGTCGGTCACCTGCGCGTAGGTGCCCCAACCCTGGCTGGGGCGCTGCTGGAAGAGCCCGGCGGAGTCGCGGTCGCCTGCGGGCAGGTTGCGTAGCCCGGACTCCTGCAGGGCCGTGGCCAGCGCCACGGTGACGGCGTGGTCAGGCATGCCCATGGCCAGTCCGACTCCTGCGATTGTGGCCGCGTTGTCGGCCTGCTCGACGGTCACCGGCCCGGCGCCGTCGCCCGCGGCTGTCGCGCAACCCGGGCCCGGAGCCAGAACCAGCCGCAAGACAACGATTGTCAACCCCGCGACCAGCGCGAGAACCAGTCCGGTGACGACGATCGTCCGGCTGCGCACGCATCCATGGTGCCCGGCGGCCTTGCCCGGGGGTGACACAACCCTGTTGAGGAGGAGCATCCCTCTGCCCGTCGTGGGGATGATGTTCCGGCTCGCCGATCGGCACCATCTTTCCTACCGGGGGCGGATCACCCGCCCCAAGCGGATCGGGAGCTGAGAGAAGATGCGTACGAACACCGGAAACGTGGGACTGCTTCCCCGGCAGTACGAGGCCTCGGTGTCCTACTACCCCCGTGCTGCCCGCCCGCTCGCCCCCGCGCAGGCCCCGCCCGCCGACGGCGTGACCGTCTGCATGTCCGGCGCCGTTCTCGCTCCCGCCCCCACACCCGAGGTCGCCGAGATCGCCGAGGCCCCGGTCTTCGTCGACGACAGCGGCACCCGCAAGCGGCTCCTGCGCCTCGCCGGTGTGCTGATCGCCCTGATGTCGATCGGCTTCCTCGCCATCGTCGGTGTCGCCCTCGCCGTCCCCAGCGTGGCCACCTCGGTCGGCCTGGGCGACGTCGTCCCCTTCATCGTCCCCGGTGCCGCCGCCCCGCCGCCCCCGAAGGCTCCGCCCGCCCCGCGCGTGCAGCAGGTCGCCAAGCCCAAGCCCCGCCCCGTTGTCGTCGCGGACCCCACGACCAAGCCCAAGCCCGTCGACGACCAGCAGGCGACGCAGGACCAAGGCCGGCAAAACGGTGACCCGACCGCAACGACAGGCACCACCGGCACGACGGGCACCACCGGAACCACCGGCACCGGAACCACGGGCACCACCGGCACCGGCACGACGGGCACCGGCACGACGGGCACCGGCACGACGGGCACCGGCACGACGGGCACCGGCACGACGGGCACCGGCACGACCGGCACGACCGGCACGACCGGCACCGGCACGACCGGCACGACCGGCACGACCGGCACCGGCACCGGCACCGGCACCGGCACGACCGGCACCACCGGCACCACCGGCACCGGCACGACCGGCACCGGCACGACCGGCACCGGCACGACCGGCACCGGCACGACCGGCACCGGCACGACCGGCACCGGCACGACCGGCACCGGCACGACCGGCACCGGCACGACCGGCACCGGCACGACCGGCACCGGCACCACCGGAACGGGCACGACCGGGACCACGGGCACCACCGGGACCACAGGCACGACGGGCACGACCGGCGGTCAGAAGGCCGGTGGCCAGAGTGCAGGCGGCAGCCAGCAGACTGGTGGTCAGCAGACTGGTGGCGTCGTCCAGCAGAACGGCGGCGCGCAGGCCCCGGCTGACGCCAACCCTCCGGGGGCTGACGCCAACGCTGCAGGCGGCGACACTGGTGCCCCCGCCGATCAAGCCACCCAGAACTGAGGTCCCCTGTCATGAGGATCCTGCCGCGCCCCACCTGGGTGCTCTCAGTGATCGCCTTCCTGGTCTTCGCGACGATCCTCGTGGTCGACGGGACCGTCCGCGGAGGCGTCGGCGTCCCTTCGAGCAAGCCTGCGTCGTCAGGTTCTGTCCAGCAGGTGCCGTTCGTCGTCACGCACGGCCAGCAGATCGTCGAAGCCCGCACGTCGCCGGTGCAGACCTTCGCCCTCAAGAAGGGCACGGTCGCCCTCACATTCGACGGCGGCCCCCAGCCCGAGCGCACTGCGGAGCTGCTCGCGGTGCTGGATCACTTCCACGTGCCTGCCACCTTCTTCATCGACGGGTCCGTCGCGGTGCAGCACCCGGACTCACTGCGGGCGATCCAGGCGGGCGGCTCGGAGCTGGGCATCCGCACGTTCAACACGCTCGACCTGGCGGAGGCCTCGCCGACCCGGCTGCAGCGGGAGACCACGCTGACCCAGCTGACCCTCGCAGGCGCCACGGACCACACGACCTACCTCGTGCGCCAGCCGTTCTCGGCCTCGGTGGCCGGGCTGGACGACACGCACTGGGCGGTCGTCCAGCAGCTGGCCGCGCAGGGCTTCGTCTCGGTCTTCAGCGACGTCAACGCCAACAACTGGTCGGCGCGCAGCACCGGCGACATCCTCAAGGAGATCGTCCGCAAGGACCAGAAGGGCATGATCGTCGGCATCGACGCCAGCCAGGGCGGCACTACGCAGCTGGCCTCCGCGCTCGCGCGGGTCATCCCGGCGCTGCAGAAGGCGGGCTACTCGTTCAACACGGTCACCGGGGCGGCGGGCCTGCCCCCCGCGCCGCAGCAGGCTCGTGAGCGCGACCAGCGGATCGGCCAAGGCATGATCATCGCAGTGGCGGTGGCCACGAACACGGTGAACGCGCTGGGTCTGCTGCTGCTGGTCACCGGCGCGCTGGTGATCCTGCGCCTCGCCCTGATGCTGATCTTCGCCATCTGGCACTCCTGGCGGCGCAACCCCAAGCGCTACAGCTGGGGCCCGCGGGTCACCGAGACGGTGTCGGTGATCGTCCCGGCCTACAACGAGAAGGAGTGCATCGCGGCGACGATCAACTCGCTGCGGGCGAGCGACCACCCCATCGAGATCATCGTCGTCGACGACGGGTCGACCGACGAGACCGCGGCGATCGTCCGCGCGCTCAACTACTCGAACGTCCGCCTGATCCGTCAGGCCAACGGGGGCAAGCCCGCCGCGCTGAACAACGGCATCCGGCACGCCCGACACGACATCGTCGTCATGATCGACGGGGACACCGTCTTCGAGCCGAAGACGATCAGCACGCTGGTCCAGCCGTTCGCGCGGCCGTGGGTCGGCGCGGTGTCGGGCAACGCCAAGGTGGCCAACCGAAAGAAGATCGTCGGACGCTGGCAGCACATCGAGTACGTCATCGGCTTCAACATCGACCGCCGTATCCAGGACCTCCTCGGCTGCATGACCACCATCCCCGGCGCGGTCGGCGCCTTCCGCCGCAAGGCTCTGCTGCAGGCGGGCGGCGTCAGCGAGGACACTCTCGCGGAGGACACCGACCTCACGATGGCCGTCTGCTCGGCGGGCTGGGAGATCGTCTACGAGGAGCGGGCGCGGGCGTGGACGGAGGCGCCCACCACGCTGCAGCAGCTGTGGCGGCAGCGCTACCGCTGGAGCTACGGGACGATGCAGGCGATGTGGAAGCACCGCGGTGCGATCTTCAAGTCCGGCCCCGCCGGTCGCATGGGTCGGGTCGGCCTGCTCAACTTGGCGATCTTCCAGGTGCTGCTCCCCTCGATGGCGCCGCTGATCGACGTGTTCCTGGTCTACGGCCTGCTGGCCCTCGACCCGGTCCGGACGCTCGAGCTCTGGGGCGCCGTGCTGGCCATCCAGATGTTCGCGGGGCTGCTGGCGTTCGCGATGGAGCGGGAGAACCCGCTCCCCCTGCTGTGGATGCCCCTGCAGCAGCTGGCCTACCGCCAGCTCATGTACGGGGTACTGATCAAGTCGCTGGGCACTGCGTTGGCCGGGGTTCGGCTGAAGTGGCAGAAGCTCAAGCGAGTCGGAGACTTCGGCGCCGTCGGCGCCCCTGGAGGTGCGCGATGAAGCGTCTGATCGGTTTTTTCGTCGGGCTGGCCATGGTGACGGGACTGACCGCCTGCTCGACCACAGTTCCCGGTGCGCCGGTCGCGGCCACCTCGTCCGCAGCGGCGCGGCCCGCGTTCGGGCCCTACCTGGACATCTCGGTGAAGCAGCCGGACCTGGCCGCGGTCGCCAAGCAGACCGGCCTCAAGCACGTCAACCTGGCGTTCGCGCTGTCCAACAACGGCGCCTGCGACCCCGCGTGGGGCGGCACACAGCCGGTTGACGCGCTGAAGGCCCAGGTCGACGCCTTCAAGGCAGCGGGCGGCTCCGTGTCCGCCGCAACGGGCGGGGCCGTCGGCAGCTACCTCGAGAACGTCTGCGGTAGCGCCACCGACCTGGCGGGCGCCTACCAGAAGCTGCTGGACGGCACCGGCACCAACCTGCTCGACGTCGACATCGAGACCGGCATCGACGCCGCCAAGGTGGTGGACGCCCTCTCCCAGGTGCAGCGCAGCCGCGGCACCGACATCACGCTGACGCTGCCGGTCGACCTGGGCGGTCTGCCCGCGCCCTCGCTGGACCTCGTGCAGCGCGCCGCGGCGGCGAACGTCACCGTCACCGTCAACATCATGGACATGAACTTCAAGACCGGCGGCAACTGGGGCCAAGCCATGGTCGACGCCGCCCAGGCCACCCTCGACCAGCTCCGCAAGGTCTACCCCAACGCGAGCGAGGCGGTGCAGAACCGGACGCTCGCCATCACCGTCATGGTGGGGCGCAACGACGTCGGCGTGATCACGCAGCCCGATGACGCCCAGAAGGTGATCGACTTCGCCAAGTCGCGCGGCATCGGGAGGCTCGGGTTCTGGGCGCTGGCTCGAGACAACGGCTCGTGCGCCAAGAAGTTCAAGGCCCAGCCGAACTGCAGCGGGATCGAGCAGAAGGACTACCAGTTCACCCAGCAGTTCGTGGGCTTCACCGGTCCGACCGCCGCCTGACGACGGCAGGCAGGCCCAGCGGGGGGTGGACCTGCCTGACCGTGAAAACGGGACACGTGCGCCGCAATGGCGCACGTGTCCTGTTTTGCCTGATCTGAGGGCTCACAGGCGGGGCCGCGTAGCGTCGGGAAGGTATTCGGGGGAAGGACTTTCGTTGACTCAGGCTCCAACCATGCCACTGCACATGAGGCGCAATCAGTTCGCGCCCGCCGACGAGCTGCGCCTGCTGCGCGAGGGGGAGGGTGTTCGCAGCTTCACGACACCGTTCGGGGTGCAGGCGTGGCTCGTCACGCGCTACGCCGACGTCCGCGAGGTGCTCGGCGACGCGACCAGGTTCAGCAACACTGCCGCATTCACCTCGCCGGCTGACCCGCGCAGCGAGGACGAACGGGCGAAGGCGCGGGCCGGGCAGATGTTGGCCTTCGACCCGCCCGAGCACACCCGGCTGCGCCGCCTGCTCACCCCGGAGTTCACCGTGCGGCGGATGAACCGGCTGCAGCCGCGGATCACGGAGATCGTCGACGAGCACCTCGACGCTCTCGAGGCCGCGGGCAGCCCGGCTGACCTCGTGCCGACGTTCGCGTTGCCGATCCCGTCGCTGGTGATCTGTGAGCTGCTCGGGGTGCCCTACGGCGACCGGGCGGAGTTCCAGTCGCGCACCGCGCGTCAGCTGGACCTCTCCCTTCCGATGGACGAGCGGCTCGCTGTCGGCAGGGCAGGCCGGGCCTACATGGACGCGCTCGTCGCGCAGGCGAAGGCCGATCCCGGCGAAGACATGCTCGGCATGCTGGTGCGCGAGCACGCAGGCGAGATCACCGACGACGAGCTGGCCGGGATCGGGAACCTGCTGCTCATCGCGGGCCACGAGACCACGTCCAACATGCTCGGGCTCGGCACCCTGGCCCTGCTGGGCCATCCCGACCAGCTCGCGCTCGTGCGCGACGATCCCGACGCGGTCGCACCCGCCGTCGAGGAGCTGCTGCGCTGGCTGTCCATCGTGCATTCGGGCGTGGTGCGCACGGCGAAGACCGACGTGGAAGTCGCGGGTCATCAGATCCCCGCGGGGAGCCTCGTGATCTGCTCGCTGCCAACGGCCAACCGGGATCCCGAGCTGATCGCCGATCCCGAGCGGCTCGACGTCACCCGCGGCGCGGCGGGGCACCTCGCGTTCGGCCACGGGGTGCACCACTGCCTCGGTGCGCCGCTCGCGCGCATGGAGATGCGCATCGCGTTTCCTGCGCTGCTGCGGCGGTTCCCCGGTCTCGCGCTCGACGTGCCGCTCGACGAGGTGCCGTTCCGGGCGTTCCACTTCATCTACGGCCTGCAGGCGCTCCCGGTGCGGTGGTGAGCGGGATGCGCATAGCCGCCGACCGGGACCTGTGCATCGGCGCGGGCATGTGCGTGCTCAACGCGCCTGCCGTGTTCGACCAGGACGAGGACGATGGGCTTGTCCAGCTGCTGCTGGAGGAGCCCGAGGGGCCGGACGCCGCCGCGGCGGGCAAGGCGGTGGGGCTGTGCCCCTCCGGCGCGCTGAGCGTCGTCGAGGGCTGAGGGGCGGGGCGTCGGCGCCCTACTGCAAACCCCGCGCCGCGCGCGTGCGCGGAAAAGGTGGCCGGAACAGTGTTATCCGCGCACGGGGGTCAAGCGCACAGGAGCGTCAGCAGCGCCCGCACCAGGTCGACCTTGTCGCGGAAGTAGTAGTGCAGCACGCCGTGCGAGAACGCGGAGTTCTGCGCGATCTCGCGGAGGCTGGTGCGGGCGTAGCCGAGTTCGGACAGCGTCTGCAGCGCCGCGTCCGCGAGCTCGCGGCGGCGCTCCTCGAACTTGTCGACTCTCTCCACAGTGGCCGTCATCGCAGAACGGCCTAGTGCGGTGTCCAGAAACGTTCACCGGGTCCTCGCGGGCCCAGACGACGCCTCGCGGCGTTGCCGCCCTCGCGAAGACGCCCGGTATGAGCTTCGGGCGGCGCCTTGCGAGACGCCGCCTGGATCCCGCGATCACCCCGGCAACGTTCCTGGACACCGCACTAGCGTCTCGCGATCCGGGAGCGGCTGATCTGAGCCAGTGCGAGGAACCGGCTGTGCACCGATATGGTCGCTCTGACAACCATTTCCGCGCACGACCGGTTAGCTGCGCACCAGGCGGGCAATCGCCTCGGACGCCTCGCGCACCTTCTCGTCGGCCTCCGGGCCGCCTGCTGCCGCGGCTTGCACGACACACGTCGACAGGTGTTCGTCCAGCAGCTCGAGGGAGAACGCCTGGAGCGCCTTCGTGGCGGCGGAGACCTGGGTGAGGATGTCGATGCAGTACTTGTCTTCCTCGACCATCCGCTGCAGTCCGCGCACCTGACCCTCGATGCGGCGCAGCCGCTTGAGGTACGCGTCCTTGTCACCCGTGTAGCTCGCCATACCCCCACACGGTACGGGAAGTGGGAAGACGTGGACTGCCAGATCCACAAAACATGGGTTGCCCATACAGCGGGATCATGCCGCCGCGGTTTACTCTCGGCGACGCGCGTGTCTGGGGTGCCCCCTCTGCATGCGCGCCGGCGGTCGTCATGCGGACTACCCCTCCCCAGCGACGGCCGCCGGCCCACCCGGTATTCGCGCCGCAGCGCGAAACGGTTCGGGATCAGACGAGGAATCTGTACGCCGTCGTTCCGGGGGCCACCAGCTGGATGCGCAGGGGGCTCGCCTCCATTCGCTTCCACAGCGGCTCGTAGGCGCCACGGTCGCTGATCTCGACACCGACCAGCGCCGCGCCCGTCTCCCGGTTGTCGCGCTTGACGTACTCGAACAGCACGATGTCGTCGTCGGCGCCGAGCACCTCGTCGAGGAAGCGGCGCAGCGCGCCCGGCTCCTGGGGGAACTCCACGAGGAAGTAGTGCTTGAGCCCGCGATGCACGAGCGAGCGCTCGACGACCTCGGCGTAGCGGCTCACGTCGTTGTTGCCGCCGGAGAGCAGGCAGACGACGACCGCGCCGGGTGCGAGGTCCAGCGCGTCGAGCGCGGCGGTGGCCAGCGCGCCCGCGGGCTCCGCGATGATCCCGTCGGTCTGGTAGAGGTCGAGCATCTCGGTGCAGACGCGACCCTCGTCGACCGTGCGCAACTCCACGCCTGCGTCGCGCACCAGCGGAAACGTCGTGTCGCCCACCCGGCGCACGGCGGCGCCGTCGACGAACGTGTCCAGCTCGGGCAGCCCCACCGGCGCGCCCGCGCTCAGCGCCGCGGCCATGCTCGCCGCGCCCGCGGGCTCGATCCCGACCACCCGCACGCTGGGGTGCGCCGCGGCCAGCCAGCTCGCGACGCCCGCGGCCAAGCCGCCTCCGCCGACCGGCACCACAACGAGATCGGGCGCCCTGCCCAGCTGCGTGACGATCTCTACGCCGATCGTGCCTTGGCCCGCGATCGTGCGCAGGTCGTCGAACGCGGGTACGACCGTCGCCCCCGTGCGCCCGGCGTGGGCGGCCGCCGCGTCGGCGGCCTCGTCGTAGGTGTCGCCGTCGACGACGAGCTCCACCATCTCGCCGCCCAGCGCCCGGATGCGCTCCCGCTTCTGGCGCGGCGTGGTCGCGGGAACGTAGACGCGCCCGCGCATCCCCAGCCGCCCGCAGGCGTACGCGACGCCTTGGCCATGGTTGCCTGCACTCGCACAGACCGCCCCCGCGGCGCGCTCGTCCGTGGTGAGGCTCGAGAGCAGGTTGTAGGCACCCCGCAGCTTGTAGGAGCGTCCGACCTGCAGGTCCTCACGCTTGAGCCAGATCCGCGCGCCCGTGGCGTCGCTGAGCCGCTCGCACGGCTGGAGAGGTGTGGTGACGGCGACGCCCACGAGCCGCGCCGCCGCGCGTTCGACGAGCCCGGACAGGTCCATCGCCTGATGATCCCCGCCGGGTGGACACCGGACCGAGTCGGGTCGGTCAGTGGAGGTGGTCGCTCCAATCGGCGGGGAGGCGCTCGGTCGGGCCCGGTGCCGTCTGGTTCAGCGGATGGTGGGTCGGTTCGGCGAGCGTGGGTCCCTCGAACGCCTCATCGCGCTCGTAGTCCCAGAACCAGTCCTCACCGGGCTCGAAGGACTGAACCACGGGGTGGCCGGTCGTTTTCGCGTGGGCGGTGGCGTGCTGGGCGGGGGAGGAGTCACAGCAGCCGACGTGGCCGCACTGGGCGCAGCGCCGCAGGTGAAACCACCAGCCGCCCGCTTCTTCGCATTCCACACACCCGGGGCCGGACGGGGTCACGGACGGGTCGATGCCGGTTGTCACGATCGGCGACGCTACTCCAGCAGCGCGCGCGCGACCTCCTTCCATATCCGCAGATGCGGGTCCGTCGCGGGGTCGCGGGGGTCGAACGCGTAGGCCAGGCCTACGCCGCGCATGCTGGTGAGCAGGAGGTCGCGGACCTGGGTGTAGCGGGGGTGGGCGACGAGCTGGGGGCCGTAGAACGCGTCGGCCCCCGCCCGGATCGCGGCGCCGACCTCGCGTTCCTCTGGCAGAAGCGAGTGGCGCAGCTCCTCGTTGGTGCGCGCGGCCGTCCACAGCTCCACCGCGGCCCAGAAGTGTGGCTCGGAGAACGCCTCCCACATGAGCTCGATCGCGCGGTCGAGGCGCTCTCCACCGGAGAGCCCGCGGGAGAGGCTGCGGATGCGCTCGCCTGTAGTGCGCAGTCGCTCGGTGGCGAGGTGGCGCGAGGCGGCGACGAGCAGCTCGTCGCGGGAGGGGAAGTGGTGCAGCAACCGCCCCCGCGAGACGCCCGCCCGCGCCTGGATTCGCAGCGTGGTGGCGCCTGCGTAGCCCGACTCGACGAGGCACGCCACGGCGGCGTCGAGGATCCGCGCGCGGCTCGTGGCTGTGCGCTCCTCGCGACGTCCGCGCGGGGCGGGACTCGCCGCAGGCTCACTCATCCGGCGGAGCCTACCGGAACAGTCAACGCTGACCGGGTTGGTGTGAGTGGGCGGGGCGGGGACTGCAGCGGGGTGACACCGCTGCGACCCAGTCGCAGCAGGGCGGCCCTGCTGCAATACGGCGACCCCCTGCGCGCTGGCGGGACTGCAGCAGGGTGGCCCTGCTGCAATACGGCGACCCCCCGGCGCTGGCGGACTGCAGCAGGGTGACACTCCTGCGACCCAGTCGCAGCAGGGTGACACTGCTGCAATCCAGTGGACCCGGCCGCCCGCGGCTAGCGCGGGGGCGGCCCGCTGGTCGTCCCGATCCGCACGCTTACCGGCAGCAGCACGTCGGGGGCGGGCTCGCCCGCCACCAGGGCCATCGCGGCGGCCCCGGCGGCGCGCCCCTTCTCTTCGGTCGGCTGGACTACCGTCGTCAGCTGGGCGGGGGCGAGCCAGTGCAGGTCGGCGCCGTCGAAACCGGTGACCGAGACGTCCTCGGGCACCCGCAGGCCGAGGCCTGCGGCCGCGGACAGCACGCCCGCGGCCAGGATGTCGCTCTGCGCGAGCACGCCGGTCGGCCTGCGTTCGGCCGGGACGTCGAGCAACGCCCGCCCCGCCCGCTCGCCCTCCGCGACGGCGTTGCTCGCCGTCTCCATCACCGGGACCAGCCCGAACACGTCCTCCACCCCGGTGATCCGGTGCCGCACGTCGCGGTAGTGCGCGAGCGCCCGCCGCGCGGTGCCGACCTCGCCGCGCGTGCCGTCCAGCCGCAGCGGCATCGCGACCGTCGCGACGCGGCGGTGGCCCAGCTCACGCAGGTGGCGGGCGAGCTCGGCGATACCGGCGCGGTCGTCGATGTCGATGAGCGGCACGCCGTCGACGTCCGGCCCCTCCACCGCGACGATCGGCACGCCACGCGCGATCAGGGCCGCGAGCGCCGGGTCGTCTTCCAAGCCGCAGGTGGCGAAGATCACGGCGTCCAACGGCATGCGCAGGATCTGCTCGACGGGAGGTCGGCCTGCGCTGCCCGCGAGCAGCAGCAGGCCCGCGCCGTGCGCGCCGAGCACCTCGCTGATGCCGTCGAGCAACTGCACCGAGACCGGGTCGCGGAACGCGTAGAGCAGCCGCTCGCCGATGAACGCCCCGACCACACCACTGCGCCCACGGCGGAGCGAGGCAGCGACCGGATCGGGGCCCGCGTAGCCGAGCTCGGCGGCGGCGGCGAGCACTCGCTCCCTGGTCGGCGCCGTGACGCGGGGGCTGCCGGAGAACGCGAGGGACGCGGTCGACGCGGAGACCCCGGCCCGCGCGGCGACGCCTGCGAGCGTGGGTCGGGCGGTCATTCCCCGACGGTAGCGGTTGAGTTGGCGTGTCTGCTTCGCGTACCTTGAATGCTGCATCGAATCGATTCGACGGGAGCGCTCTTCTGTGACCACCACCCAGGTCGACGCAGGCGTGCTGCGCGCCCGCACCGCCGTATTCGTCACGTTCGCGACGAGCGGTCTCGCGTTCGCGTCGTTCGCCTCGCGCACGCCAGCCGTGCGTGAGGCGTTGGGTCTGAGCACCGCTCAGCTGGGTCTGCTGCTGCTGTGCATGTCGGCCGGGTCGATCGCAGGCCTCCCGCTGTCGGGGCCGATCGTGCACCGCTTCGGCACCGGGCGCGCCGCGATGAGCGGCGCCCTCGCGCTCGGAATCGGTCTCGGGTTGACCGCGCTCGCCCTCTTCACGGGCGTCGTCCTGCCCGCGGTGTGCGGGCTCGTGGTCGTCGGGCTGGGCATCGGCGTGTGGGACGTGTCGATGAACGTCGAAGGCGCCGCCGTCGAGCGCCGCCTCGGCCGCTCGGTGATGCCTCGCCTGCACGCGGCGTTCAGCATCGGGACGGTGGCAGGCGCCGGAATCGGCACGGTGACCGCCGCCGCGGGCATCCCCATCGGCACGCAGGTGGCGGTCATCGCGGTGCTCTCCCCGCTGCTGCTCGCGTGGACGACGCGCCGGTTCCTGCCGCGGACGGCGCCCGCTCCCGAGGATCGCGCCTCCGGATCGGGAGCGCTCCGCGCGTGGCGTGAGCCCCGCACCGTGGCTGTCGGCGTGCTGGTGCTCGGGTTCGCGTTCACCGAGGGCTCGGCCAACGACTGGATCGCCGTCGCGCTCGTCGACGGCCACCGCTCGACCGAGACCGTCGGCGCACTCGCGTTCGGCCTGTTCGTGGCGGCCATGACCGTCGGCCGCCTCTTCGGGGGATCGGCGCTGGAGCGCTTCGGGCGGGTCGGGGTGCTGCGGACGACCGCGGCCTGCGCGCTGGTCGGGCTGCTGATGGTGCTGATCGGCGGGTCGACGCCGCTCGCGCTCGTCGGGGCGCTGTTCTGGGGCCTGGGAGCCTCGCTGGGCTTTCCCGTCGGCATGAGCGCCGCCGCCGACGATCCAGCGCGGGCCGCGGCACGCGTGTCGGTGGTCAGCTCGATCGGTTACACGGCCTTCCTCGCGGGGCCGCCGCTGATCGGGCTGCTCGCCCAGTTGAACGGCATCCTCGTGGCACTGTTCGTGGTGGTCGGCGCGCTGGTGCTGGGGTTGCTCGCGAGCGGCGCCACCCGCCCGCTTCCTCCGACGGGCTGAGCGTCAATGCCGCTTGGCCGGTGAGTCGGGCATCCGGCCACGGTGAGTCGGGCATCCGGCCACGGTGAGTCGGGCTTCCGGCCACGGTGAGTCGGGCATCCGGCCACGGTGAGTCGGGCTTCCGGCCACGGTGAGTCGGGCTTCCGGCCACGGTGAGTCGGGCTTCCGGCCACGGCGAGTCGGGCATCCGGCCACGGTGAGTCCGGCTTCCGGCCACGGCGAGTCGGCCTTCCGGCCACGGCGAGTCCGGCTTCCTGCCACGGCGAGTCCGCCCGTTCGGCACGGCGAGTACCCAGGCGGGTACCTCTGGCAACCCCCGCCGATCTTGTCCGGCCGGTGTCGAGGTGATCGACGGTTGTGGTGCCGGGGGTGCACATCTGCGTCTGCGGCACCACTTCCGCCGATCGTGTCCGGCCGGTGTCGAGGTGATCGACGGTTGTGGTGCCGGGGGTGCACATCTGCGTCTGCGGCACCACTTCCGCCGATCGTGCCCAGCCCGACGGTGGAGACCGTTGCCCGGCGGGGGACACGGCCGCGCAAACCCCCGTCCTGCCCCGACTTGCTCGAGGCGGATCCCGCTGGTATTCACCTCGGGCCACACACCCGGTGCCACCCGTCCGTCGAGGGATGTCGAGGGATGTCGAGGATAGATTTGATGCCCCCCAGCGGCGTGTGGGTCAACGCCGGGCGGCCCCCGGTCCGGCGCATACTGCGGCCGTGGCCTACGACGAGGAGCTCGCCAACCGCATCCGCGAGGTGGTCGCGGGCGAGGCGGGCGTCACCGAGAAGCGGATGTTCGGCGGCCTGGGGTTCCTGGTCAACGGCAACCTGGCCACGAGCGCGAGCGGGCGCGGCGGCATGCTCCTGCGGGTCGACCCGGCCGAGACGGACACGCTGGTCGCCGGGCCGCACGTCGAGCGCGCCGTCATGGGCGGGCGGGAGATGGACGGCTGGCTGCGGGTCGACGTCGCGGCGCTTCCCGACGACGAGGTGGACGGCTGGATCGCGCGCGGCCTCGCCTACGCCCGCTCTTTGCCCGCCAAGTAACCTGCGCAACCAATTGCGCTATCGGGGGCGCGCAATCCCGTCTAACGTCGACCCCATCCTGAAGACCACCTCAGTGGGGAGCGCCGTGACCGGCCCCGGCGAATGGCTGTCGGCGTTGCGCACGGTCGGCGACGTCCCGGCCGACACCTACGTCGCCGATCAACTCGCGAATGTCGACTCCGAGCGCGGCGAATGGCTCAACGCGGCCATCGCCGGATTGCGGGCCGTGGATCCCCCGGACGCAGCGTGGGTGACAGCGTGGGAGCGGGAGATCGTCGCGCCGCCGCCGTGGCTGGACGAGAATCTGCTCCGCCGCGGCCAGGTCGTCTTCGACGACTGGTCGCTCGACCTGACTACGGCCCTCTTCTGCGCCTCCCTTCCGCACGCCTACGCGAGCGGCCGGGGCGCGGCCGTGCTCGCCTCGGTGTCTGAGCTCTACGACCCGCGGCGGGTGGCCAAGCGCGTCACCCTGACCGGCCAGATGCTCCTCGACATCACAGTGCCAGGGGCCCTGTCGGGCGGACAGGTGGGCTACCGCACGCTGCGTCGGGTCCGGCTGCTCCACGCCTGCGTGCGGGCGCTGTTGCTGCTCGGCGACACCGCGGGCCATCCGTGGCCGACCGCCGTCCGCGGGCTGCCCATCAATCAGCAGGATCTGATGGGCACCCAATTGGCCTTCACCACGGCGGCATTCCAGGGACTCGACCGTCTCGGCTATCGGATGAGCGTTCAGGACAAATGCGCCTACCTCCATCTCTGGAGCGTTGTCGGCCATTATCTCGGCGTCGCCGAAGCGCAGCGGTTGAGCGATCTCACGGTCGCCGAACACCTCACTCAGGTGATCGTGACCAATCTCGAGGAGGCGTCGCCGTGGGGCACGCGACTGATGGGGACGCTCCTCGACGACATGGCCGCGATGATGCCGCGACCGCTGCATTCCCTGCCCGCGGCGCTGGTGCGGCGCCTGGCGGGCGACGCCGTGGCCGACCTGTTGGCCGTCCCGCCGAGCCGGTGGGGCCCGGCGGTGGCCGCGGTCGTCGGCGTCGAGCGCCTCGTCTCCCGCGCGTCGGTCGGCCGTGTGGCGATGCGGCTGCCCTCGCGCCTACTCGGTCGCGCCCTGATCCGACGCTCCATCCGCGAGGGCATCGGCGCCCCTGACCCCGAGCGCCACTGGCCCCACCAGTGGCTGAGCTAGGACCGGGCCGCGGATGAGCCCCGAGCGGGCGCGCGCACTGCACGGCAGGGCGGCGGAGTGCGACCACCTCGACGGCCTGCTCGCCCAGGCGCGCGCGGGCCGGTCCGGGGCACTGGTGATCCGGGGTGAGGCCGGCATCGGCAAGTCCTCGCTCCTGGCCCACGCCCGTGCGCAGGCCTCGGACATGACCACGCTCGCGGTCTCGGGCAACGAGTTCGACGGCGAGGTGTCCTACGCGGGCCTCTTCGACCTGCTGCGACCGGCGCTCGACGCCATCGAGCACCTGCCAGACCCCCAGCGCGACGCGCTCCATTCGGCCTTCGCGATGGGCTCTCCGAGCACCGGGAGCCGGTTCGGTGTCGCGCTCGGCCTGCTCGGCCACCTCTCCCACCTGGCGGCGCAGCGACCGGTGCTGGTCGCCGTCGACGACGGCCAGTGGCTGGACGCCCCGTCGGTCGAGGCCATCGCGTTCGTCGCCCGGCGCGTGGCCGCGGAGGGCATCGTTGTGCTCGTCGCCGAGCGGTCCGGCGTGGGTACGCCCTCGCTCTACGGCGGCCTGCCCACACTCACGCTCTCCGGCCTCGACGATGACGGCGTCGCCGCGCTGCTCGCCGAGATCGGGCGGCCCGGCGACGACGTCGGGCACTACCGCAGGCTCACGGCGGGCAACCCGCTGGTGATCCACGAGCTGGTCCGCGGCGGCGGTGCCCCAGCGGGCGACGAGGAGCCCGTGCCCGCGTCGGAGGCCGTCCGGGCCACCTTCCTCGCCCAGGTCGCGCCGCTGGGCGAGCGCTGCAGGCAGGCGCTGGTCTACGTCGCGGCGGCAGGCCAGAACGACATCCCGGTGTTGCCCGCCGTGCTCACCGCGGCCGCGCTCGAGATCGCCGATCTCGACGAGGCCGAGGCGGCCGGTCTTATCGCCGTCGACGCTGGCCGGGTCACGTTCTGCCACCCGCTGCTGCGTTCCGCGATCTACCATGCGGCGCCGCCCGCCACGCGGCGCGGCGTGCACGTGAGCTTCGCCGAAGCGCTGGCCGACCTGTCGGCACCGGCGCACGCGGAACGCCGGGTCGCGCACCTCACGATGGCAGGCGATCTCCCCGACGAGCCGCTCGCCGCCGAGATGGAACGGGTGGGCCACGCCGCGGCGGCCCGCAGCAGCTACGCCACCGCGGCGAGGATGCTGGAGCGGTCCGCGCTGCTGTCCACCGACGCGGGCCAACGGTCGCGCCGCTACCTCGCCGCCGCGTCCTGGGCATTGCCGTCGGGGCGGCTGGCCGACCTCGCCAGGCTCGTGGAAGCGACGTTCGCGTGGGCGGGCGACGACCGCACCCGCATGGCCGCCTCCCATCTGGCCTACCGGGGCTCCCTCTGGCAGGGCGTGCCCGACACCGTCGACCGCTTCCTGGCCGACGGAGCGCTGGCCCAGACCGACCCGGCCGACGCCGCGGTGATCCTGGCCGAGGCGGCGCTCGCGGCGCTCCTGCGCGGCGACCGCGCGACGGCGGCCCGTGAGGCGGACCGGGCGATCGAGCTCGCCCGCGACCTTCCCGGACCGGTGCGGATGCCGGGCCTCATCGTGCGGGCGACGCTGCACGCGATGGCGCTGGAGCCCGACCGCGCACGAGCCCTCCTCGACCAGGCCGCACCGTGGATCGCGGCGCGGCCGGGGGAGCAGTGGCCGCTGATCGCCCCGATGCTCGCCTTCCTCCTCGACGACCTGAACGTCGCCGCGCAGGGCCTGGAGTTCGTCATCTCCGCGATGCGCCGCTTCGGCGTGATCGACCTGCTGCCCACGCCCCTGTTGTTGCAGTCGCGGCTCGAACTGCGCCGCGGCGACTGGGCGCGGTCGCGGATCGCGGCGCACGAGGCGTACTCCCTCGTCTTGTCGCTCGGCGGCTCCGCGTCCGAGACCGGCAGCGTGCTGGAGCCCGACTGCGCGGCGGCGATGGCCGTGCTCGAAGCGGCGACCGGCGACGCGGAGGCGTGTATGCGCCACGCCCGGATCTGCCTCGCGTTCGGCACCGCGCACGGCACCGACTTCATGATCGGCCACGGCCGCCGGGCGTTCGGCCTGCTCGCCCTCGGCACAGGTGACTACGAAGCCGCCGCCATGCAGTTCCAGGAGCTCGACGACATGGCGTCGGCGTACGGGCTCTGCGACACCCCGATATTGCCGTGGCTGGCCGATCTCGCCGAGGCCGACCTGGCCACCGACGACAGGGCGGCCGCGGCGACGACGATCGAGCGGATGGCCGAGCACGCCGCCACGGTCGGCACGCCCGCGTCGGAGGGGCTGCTGCTGCGCTGTCGGGCACTGGCGAGCGCCGAGCCCGATCCTGAGGCGCTCGAGGAGTCGGCCGGTCTGCTGCGCCGCGCGGGCGTGCCATTCGAGAGCGCCCGCAGCAGGCTGTATGCGGGTCAGGTGCACCGGCGGCGCAAACAGCTCGGCCACGCGCGTCAACAGCTCATCAGCGCATTTGACGCGTTCGACGCCTTGGGCGCGAAGCCGTGGCGCGAGCGCACCGGGGCGGAGCTGCGTGCCAGCGGGGCCACCGTGCCCGACCAGGCCCCGGTGGCGGCCGACCTGACACCCCAGGAGCTGCAGGTCGTGCGGCTCGCTGCGGGCGGCGAGTCGAACGCGCAGATCGCCATGACGCTGTTCCTGAGCAAGAAGACCGTCGAGTTCCACCTCGGCAAGGCCTTCCGCAAGCTGGGCGTCAACCGGCGCTCGCAGCTGGCGCAGGTCCCGGGCCTGAGAGCGCCCGACGAATGAGGGCCCCGGCCCGCGACGCCCAGGCACCCGCATCGCGGCGTTGCCCCGCATCCGAGTGCCCCGGCACGAGGACGCGGGGGCGCCTTGCGCTGCAGGCACCGCGGCGCCGCGGGCTCGCGGAACCCTCATTCGCTGGACCCTCTTACCGGCTGACACCAGAGTCCGCGCCAGGGTTTCGCCCGATTCGCCGCGAGGGTGGTCTGCCCCACGCTCGTCGGCATGAACGCTGACCTCGACGCGCCACCGATACACAGCGCTGTGTTCCGGTTCCACGACGGCCCGGGCGGCGGTCCGGTGGACACTGGGATCACCATCCACCCCGGCGACGCGGTGACCGTCTCGGCGACCGGCACGATCCTGCCCGGCGCGTTCCTCGGCGTCCGCACGAGCCCCGAGGGGTGGCTCGGGCACCCGCCTGCCGAGGGCGCTCCCGTGCCGTCTGACGCCACCGCGCACAGCCTCGTGGTGCGGGTGGGGGGCTCCGCGTGGTTCGAGGCGCGGAGCTTCCACGAGTGGCGGGCCCGCCCCGACCAGCACGGCGTACTGCTGCTCGCCTCCAACGCCGCGGCGTGGACGGCGGGCGATCCCGCGGCCGCCTGGACGATCACGGTCACGGTGGAACGAGCTTCTGAGTAAGGACTTTGTCACCCCGCGGCGACTGTGTGCGCGCCCCTCGCGGCGCATCGTCGAACACATGTCGCGCAGCCCCCAGGTCGGAGTGGTTCCCATGCGAGACGCACTGTCGCTTTCCTGGTCGGACATCGCACGCCCGGTCGAGCTCAGGACGCGCGACCTCGGCTCTCTGTCCACACTCGACGGACCCGCCGCGGTCGCCGAGGTGCTCCGGACCCTGAAAGACCTGCAGGAGATCTTCGAAAGCAGGCCGAGCCGAGCCGGGGCCGCTGCGGCCGGGTTCAACCACCTCTACATCGACACCACGACCAAGGTCGCCGAGCACCTGGCCGCAGACGAGTTCGCCGCGCCAGCGTTCCTCTGCGCGCTCGACGTCGCGTTCGCCCTCCGCTACCTCTCCGCGGTGCGCGGGATGGCCCTCGACGCGTCGTCGGTGCCCCGGTCGTGGCAGGTCGTCCTCGACCCCCGCGACGACGTGTCGCCCATGGCGCGCATGGCGGCGGGCGTCAACGCGCACATCAACTTCGACCTGCCGTTCGCGCTGTTGGGCGCCCTGCGCGGGGCGACGACGTTCCCGGCAGGCCCCAGGCATTTCCTCGACAGGGACGACGACGAGGCGAGCCCGGAGTACCGGGACTACGCGGAGGTCAACGAGATCTTCCACGTGCTGCTGCCGCAGGCCATGGAGTTCACGACCACCCACGACGGGTTCCGGCGCTGGCTCTTCCGGCTGGCGGGTGTTCGCGACGACGCCGAGCTGCTCATCGAGGCGGCCCGACGGATGGCGTGGGTGGTGTGCGAGAACCACCTCTGGCCGATCCGGACCGACGATCCGCGCGCACTGCGCCGTTGCGAGCGCCGGATCGACTGGCTGGTCTCGCGCCTGGGCGCCGAGATGGTCGGGCCGTCGGGGCACCTCGCGTTCGGCGGTCCGGAGGACGCCGCGGCTTGACCTGCGCCCGCCGCGTGAGTAGGTATCGCTCCTAGGCCGAAGGGGGACACCGCTCGCATGACCGGGATCGGCAGTCAGGGGGAGGGCGGGCGCCCGCCGTGGTGGCGCCGCGTCCGCCTCGCGGTGGGGCACTTCGTGGCCGAGCTGATGCGTCGCTGTCGTGAGCGTGGCCGCACCGCGCTGTTGCGGGCCCTGCGCATCACGGGCGCCACGGTGGCCGCGTTCGTCGTGGCCGAGCTGGTGGGCCTGCAGGATCCGCCGCCGCTGGTCGCCGCCCTGACCGCGCTGTTGGTGGTGCAGGCGACGCTGGCGAGCACGCTGGTCAACGGCGTGCAGCGGGTGCTGTCGGTGGTTCTGGGCGTGGCGGTGGCCGTCGGCTTCGTGTCGGTGGTCGGGCTGAACTGGTGGAGCCTCGGCGTTGTCGTCGCGGCCGCGATCGTCGGCGGCCAGATCCTCCGACTGGGCCCCCAGCTGCTGGAGGTGCCGATCAGCGCGATGCTGGTACTCGGGGTGGGTTACTCCTCGGGCGCCGAGTCGGCGGGCCTGTCGCGGATCGTGGAGACGCTCATCGGCGCGGCCGTCGGCGTGCTCGTCAACGTCGCGTTCCCGCCCGCGGTGCAGACGCGCTTCGCCGGGCAGGCGGTCGCCAAGTTCGCGGGTGGGATCGCGAGCCTGTTCGTCGAGGCCGCCACCGCGATGGCGGCAGGTCCGGTCGAGCCCTACGAGGCCACGCGCTGGTTGGACGACGCGCGGCGGCTGAACCGGCACGCGCCGCAGGTCGACAAGGCACTGGCCGAAGCGGACGAGAGCCGCAGGCTCAACATGCGCGCGCTGGGCACCCCGAAGGTCGGCAGCAGCCTGCGCGACGGCCTCGAAGCCCTGGAGCACACCTCGGTCTCGGCGCGGATGCTCTTCCGTTCGGTGCTCGACGGGACCCGCGAACGGCCGGGCGTCACGCCCGACCCTGCCTACGCCGAGGAGGTGCGGCTGGCCGCCGCGGCGCTGCTCAGCGAGTTCGCGGCCGTCGTGCGGACGTTCGGCGACCTGCTGCGAGACGAGATCGAGGAGCCCGACGAGCCGGACGAGACCGAGCTCGCCGCGGCGCTTTCGGCCCTGCGCCGCCGCCGTGAAGAGGTCGAGCCGCTCCTGCTGGACGATCCGCGCAGCCGTGTGGGCCTGTGGGACCTCAACTCCGTGTTGATCATCGTCACCGACCGGGTGCTGCAGGAGCTCGACGTCACCGAGCACGCCAGGCTCCGCGCCCAGCTGAGCGACGCGGCGCGGGCCCGGCTGCGCGCGGAGGCGGCGCTCGAGCGGCTTCGCGACACCACGGTGGGCCGCTTCACCGAGCACGAGCACTAGCCCACATTTCAGCCCTTGACGGGCAGCCCCGCGCAAGATCGGCAGAAGTGGTGCCATACGTGCGGAACTGCCACCCGGACACCACTCCTGCCGATCACCTCCGCAAGTCGGACAAGTGGTGCCCTACTACCCACCTTGTCAGGCGCGGAGTCAGCGCCGCGGAGCGCCGCGGTAGGTGCCGAACGACCAGCGGTTGCCCTCGGGATCGCGCAGTGCGAAGTCGCGGGAGCCATAGTCGGTGTCGTGGGGTTTGTCGAGGATCTCGGCGCCCCCGGCCAGGACCCGCTCGTAGAGGCCGTCGACGTGGTCGGCGACGACGTACGCGCCGAACGTCCCGGCCTCCTGCGCCCACCCGTCGTCGCGCACGGAGCCGAGCATGATCCCGCCGCCGGGCGGCCAGGACAGCTCGGCGTGGTGCACCGCGTCACCGTCGCCGTAGACTGCGGTCTCCTCGAACCCGACGACGTCGACGAGGAAGCGGATGAGCGCGCGGGCGTCGCGGGCGCGCAGGGTCGGCCAGACCTGAGGCGCTGGCGTGTTTGCTGGAATGTTCGCTGCGTTGTTCTCTGGCATGCCGATCAGTGTGCGGGGGTCGTCCGCGTCGAGGCTTGGACGTTTCCGAACTCCTCGCGCAGCCACCGGGTCGGCGGGCGGCCCGCGAACGCGACGAAGTCACGCACCAGATGGGACTGGTCGCTGTAGCCGTGCTCGGCGGCGATGACGCCCAGCCGTCCCGGATCCGAGGTCTGTATCGCGCGGCGGGCGCGGTCGAAGCGGATGACCCGTGCCGCCGTCTTCGGTGAGAGTCCGATCTCTTCGTCGAACAGCGTCGACAGGCGCCGGTCGCTGTAGCCGACGGTCTCGGCCAGCGTCGCGATGGGGAGGGCGCCGCCACTGCGGTGCAGCAGCCACCAGGCGTTCACCACTGCCGACGGCGGCCCCGCCCGCTCCTCGCGGGCTGCGATCGCGCCCAGCTCCTCGTCGAGGACGGCGAAGCGCTGCTGCCAGGTCGGCGCCTCGCCGAGCCGCTGGCGGATGCGGTTGGCGCGCCGCCCGAGCACCGCGTCGGCATCGCCGTCGAGTCCGGCGAGCTCGCCTGCGGGCAGGCCGAACAGCGCACGCGCGGCGTGCGGGTGGACCTGGAGCTGGATGCCCGACTGGCGTCCTTCGTGCGTGATCACCGCAGGCGTGGTGTGCAGCCCGCCCGCCAACGCGTCGTAGGACCGAGCGGGTCGCCACGTCTGAACCTGCTCCGCGATGTGCAGGGGGTCGTCGAGGGTGAAGATCAGCGTCAGGAAGGGCGAGGGCAGGCCGAGGTGTCGCGCAGGCGCGACGCCGCTCTGGCGATAGCCGTGGTAGGACGCCACGAAGCTGGCCGCGGCCCCGGTCGGTCGCCCTACGGCGGCTTCGTCGACAACGGGCGCGGCCATGTCCGCAGGATCGCCACAGCCACGGGACAGCGCAACTCCGACCGTGCGCGGAAAAGGTGGCTGTGACCCGGTCTTCCGCGCACGAGCTATGGGGGACGCCCGTACGCCAGGGTCCTGTCTGGCGTCCTGGTGTGCGCCTCGCGCTGATCACGACCGGCCGTAGACCCGCGTGGCGTTGTCGCGGCCGATCATCGTGGCGATCCGCGCGGCGTCGGCGAGCGTCGCCTCGCCGTCGTCCACCCAGGAGCCCAACACCTTGGTCATACCGCGCCGCCACAGGAGTGCCCCGAGGTAATGCAGCTCGGCCGGGCCGTACGCGTCGGAGGAGAAGAGGACTTTGGCGAACGGCGCCAGCTCCAGCACCTCGGCGATGACCGCGTGCGAGCGCAGGCCCGTGTAGTTGGTTGCGAGCCCGACGTCGACGTAGACGTGCGGGAACACCTGGGCGAGATAGCCTGCGTTGCGGTGGAACGGGTAGCAGTGCAGCAGGAGCAGGTCGACGCCCCGCGGCTCGACCAGCTTGATGAAGCGGGTCAGCAGCAGCGGGTCGCAGCGATGCAGCTCCAGGTCCGGATCGCCGTAGCCGCTGTGCAGCTGCAGTGGCAACCCCCGGTCGACGCCCGTCCAGAGCAGGAACCGCAGGAGGGTCGGGTCGTCGACCCGCGGCCGCCCCGTCCCGGCCTTGGCCAACATGGCGCCCGCCGCCGCCACGGCCTCTGCGGTGCCCGGCTTCTCGGGCGGGAAGTCGAACCCGAACCGGTAGGCGACCACGCTCTTGAGGCCGACCGCGGCTGTGGTGGCATCGGCCAGTGTGTCGGCGAAGGACCGCACGGCCTCCGCGGCCCCCACGTCGACCGCGAGCTGCTCGAAGACCGACTCCAACCGGACGACCTCGCCCGCGGACGCGTCGGCGGCGACGGCCATCTCGTCGGGGCTCAGGACGTCCTCGACGAGGAGACCGGTCTCGACCAGGTAGCGCTCCACGCCGCTGGCCCGCAGCATCCGCCGCGTCACCTCGGCTTCCCCGAGCTCGCCGCGCCGCGCCACGTAGCGGTCGGCCGTGGCCAGCGGGTCGAGGTCGAGCAGCGGAGCGCACCAGCGGCGAATGGCCAGGCCGACCTGGGAGTCGAAGGTGGTCATCCACGGCGGCACAGGCCGGTCGGACTCCGTCAGCATCCCCTCGAGGGCCGCCCGGTCCGGCGCACGCCGCAGAGCCCCGTGGACGTGGTGGTCCACCAGAGGCACCCCGGCCACCGCCTGCCCGACCGTCTCTGCCGCTGTCATGTCGCGGCGCCCGCCCCCGACCAGCCAGTTGGTCTCGACCATGCCGAGCGCCGGTCCTCCGCGGGGGCGGTCATGGCTCCTCCAGGGCTCGGACGTTCTTCCGAGCGTAGTGCGGGCGTTCCGCGCTCCGGCTTGTCCCGAAGTCGCCGCCGTGCACCGAGACCAAGCCGATCGGAGCCAGCGTCAGTGGACGCTGGTCGAGCACCTGCCGTCGGTGAGGGGCGGCCAGCGCCCCCACGATCCCGGCCAGCGCCCCCGCCGCGAGCAGAACCGCGACGGCTTCGAACCAGGACACCGAGGCGATCCTTCCACGGTGCTACGTGCACCACGCCGCCGCGGATTCCCGCCCCGCGCTCGCGCTGCGACGAGGCCGTCAAGATCGCGCATCGCCATCCACGTCGGGCCTGACGTAGGAACAGTCCGCGCGCCGCGGCGGCGGGGTCCCGTACGGTCGTGCGGTGAGCTCGTCGCGGTACCCCGGGTGGGTGTATCGGGATGTTCACCGCATGACCGGCCCGACGCCGTTCGATCTCGGCGTGCCGCCCGAGCGCACCGGGCTCGCCTGGCGGCGTACGACCGTCACGCTCGCGGCAACTGCCCTGCTCATCCTGCGGCTCCGCCCCACCGTGCTCGGGCCCTGGGGGCTCGGCGTCGGCCCGCTCGTGCTCTTGGCGGCCTGCGTGCTGTGGGTGCTGGGCGAACGGCGGTTTCGCCGCGTGCGCCGGGTGCTCAACACATCAGCTGGCCTGTTGCCCGACAGCAGGCTGCTGCTCGCCATCGCGGTGATCGTCGCTGCCGCTGCCGCGTTCGGCCTCGTGGGTCTGTTGGTGGTGCGGTGATGGCGCCCGGCACGTCGCGCCCGCATCGCAGCAGGGTGACACTCCTCCTACCCAGTCGCAGCGGTGTCACCCTGCTGCAAACGACTTCCGCGCGTTCCAGAACGTCTCGCCGAGCACGCCCCTCGACGCCCAGGAGTCCAGGTCGGCAGGCGGGCGGTAGCCACGGTGATCGCCGCACGTGGTGCCAAGAGTGCAGCGGTGCGCCGTCGACACCACTCTTGACGATCATGGCCCGGCTGCGGGCTCCCCCCGGTGGACGGTGACGGACCCTGTGTTGCGCGTTCGCCCTCGTAGCTGTCCAGCAGCCACGGTGGCGCCCAACCGTGCACCGCGCCCGCCAGTCTCGAACCGAGGTTCATCGCGTCCTGGATGCTCGCCTGCGCGGCCGCGGGACGCCCACGCCGACTAGTCCAGGAATGCCGCCAGCAGCGGGACCAGCACGTCGAGCCGCTGGGTGACGGACATGTGCGTGGTGCCCGGCAGCACGGCTAGTGCGGTGTCCGGGAACGTTGCCGGGGTGATCGCGGGATCCAGGCGGCGTCTCGCCAGGCGCCGCCCGAAGCTCATACCGGGCGTCTTCGCGAGGGCGGCAACGCCGCGAGGCGTCGTCTGGGCCCGCGAGGACCCGGTGAACGTTTCTGGACATCGCACTAGCTGCGAGCCGGGGATCAGCTCCTTCATCAGTGCCCCGTGTTCGATGGTCACGAAGTCGTGGTCGCCGATGACCAAGAGCACCGGCGCGGTGATGTCGGCGAGCTGCTCGTCACTCCAGCCCTTCAGGTCGGCGGCGTTCTGCGCCTGCGCGGCCATGAACTCGGCGAAGTGGTCGGGGTGCGGGGGGAGCCGGGCGTAGGCCTCCTGCATGTCGGCGAAGTCCTGCGCTGTGGGCATGCGGGTGGAGGTGGCGTACTTGGAAGGATCCTTCAGGTCCTCGTGCATGCCGTCCGGCCGCACCGGCTCGGAGATCGGCACGACCGACCGCACCCGGTCCGGGTGCGAGACCGCCAGCTCCAGCGTGACCGCGGCGCCCAGACTGAACCCGAGCACGTGCGCCCGGTCGATGCCGAGGTGGTCGAGCAGCGCGACCACGTCGCAGGCCAACGCGGCCGGGGTGCTGTCCCGGTTGATGTCGGCGGTGCGGCCGTGGCCCTGCAGCTCGACACCGATCACCCGGTGCCTGCCGACCAACTCCGGGATCAGGCCTGCGAAGCCGAGGTCGATAGTCTGGACGCCGCCGTGCAGCAGCACCAGCGGCGAGCCCTCGCCCTGCACCTCGTAGTACATGTGCAGGCCGTTCACGTCCGCGTAGCCGCTCGTCTTGTCCATGCCGCTCAGACCGTCCCCGCGGCTGGAACTCATCGCTCGTCCGGCAGGACGCCGAACGAGCTGGTCATCCCGCCGTCGACGGCCGCTCTGGCGCACCGGAAGAGCTCGGTTTTCCGCGGGGACAGATGACTGGGCGGGCATGGGCGCGTCATACGTGTATGGAGAAGGTGGTGGAGGCGGTGCGCGCGGGGGATCATGCGGCGTTCGCGCGGGTGATCGAGCCGCTGCGGCACGAGCTGCAGGTTCATTGTTATCGCATGCTGGGCTCGGTCGAGGACGCCGAGGACGCCGTGCAGGAGACGCTTCTGCGCGCTTGGACGCGGCTGGACACCTATGCGGGGCGTGCTCCGGTCCGGGCATGGCTGTACGGCATCGCCACGCACACCTGCCTCGACACGCTGCGCCGCAGGAAGGCGCGCGCGTGGCCGACCGATCTGGCCGACCCGGCCGACCCGCGCCGGTTCGAGCTGGCCTCGGTCGACCTGCCGTGGCTCTCGCCCTATCCCGACCGGCTCCTCGACATGGCCGCGGGGGACGAGCCTGACGCGGTGGTCACCGCCAGGGAGACGATCGAGCTCGCCTTCCTCGCCGCGATCCAGCGGCTACCTCCGCGGCAGCGCGCCGTCCTGATCCTGCGCGACACGCTGGACTGGTCGGTCAGGGACACCGCGGCCGCTCTGGACATGAGTCAGGCAGCCGTCAACAGTGCGCTCCAGCGCGCGCACGCCACCCTGGTCACCCATCTACCCGCGCAGCGGACCGAGTGGCGCTCGGACGCGACCGGGTCGGAGCGCACGACCCTGCGGCGACTGATTGCCGCGTGGGAGCACGCGGACACCGGCGCGCTGGTCGAGCTGCTGCGCGGCGACGCCAAACTGATCATGCCGCCGGGCACGACCTGGTTCGCAGGCCGCCGCGACATCGCCGCATTCCTCACCGGGCACGTGTTTGGTGACATGGGCACGGGGTGGCGGTTGCGGCCCACGGCGGCCAACCGCCAGCCTGCGTTCGGGCTGTACTGGCGCAGGCCGGGCGAGGACAGGTTCGGCGCGTTCGCCATCGGCGTGCTGCGGATCGACCGCGACGCCGTCGCCGAGATCGCGCTGTTTCAGCAGCCCGAGCTTTTCGGGCCGTTCGCGCTGCCTGCGTCGCTGTAGAGGTGGCGGAGGACCGGACGCCGATACGGCGGTGGACGGTGACGCTCGGGCCCGGTGAGGTGCTCGACTACGCACTCGCGGACTGGGCGGACGCTCTCGTCGTCGTCGCGCACGGCGCGCTGGAACTCGAGTGTCACAGCGGACGACGCGCCCGATTCGCCGCAGGCACCGTCCTGACCCTGGCGGGACTGCCGGTGCGGCGTCTGCGCAACCCCCATCCCGACCCGCTCGTCCTGGACGCCGCCGCCCGGCGTCGTCCACACCCATAAATCCCCGGACCCGCACCGTGCGGACGGCCGACACGACAAGGAGGACGCCATGACGATCTCTCATGCGAGGCGCGACAGTACCGTGCTGGTGACCGGCGCCAACCGCGGTCTCGGGCAGGCCCTGGTCGAGGAGGCACTGGACAGGGGCGCGAAGCGCGTCTACGCCTGCGCGAGCGCCGGAATGCGGCCGCCGTGCGAGCCATGTCGGTTCCGGCATGACAGGAGACCCGTTCAAGCCGCTTTCGACAAGGAGAAGTGATGAATGACCTGACCAAGCGCACCACCGTGGTCGTCGGGGCCAGCCGTGGCCTCGGCCGTGGCATCGCCACCGGCTTCGCCGAGGCCGGAGCACCGGTCGTCGCGGTGGCCCGCAGCGCAGCCGCGCTGGCCGAACTCGAAGCTGCACACGAGGGCATCGAGGTGGAACTCGCCGACGCCACCGACGCCTCAGTGGCCGCCACCGTGCTCGACCGGCACGCACCTACCATCCTGATCATCGCGGCAGGCGCCGCTCCGCTCATGCGTCCGCTGCAACACCACACCTGGGACACGTTCTCGTCGGCATGGAACACCGACGTCCGGATCACGTTCAACTGGCTGCGCGAAGCACTGCTCACACCGCTGCCGCCCGGCAGCCGAGTGGTCGTCCTCAGCAGCGGAGCCGCGCTCAACGGATCCCCGCTCAGCGGCGGGTACGCCGGAGCGAAAGCAACCCAGCGTTTCCTCACCGCCTACGCGCAGGAGGAGGCCCAGCGCGCCGGGCTGGACATCGCCTTCACCGCCGTCCTGCCGCAGCTCACCCCCGCCACCGAGCTGGGTCTGTCGGCCGTGCGCGCCTACGCGGCCCGGGCCGGGCGGACCGTCGAGGACCATGTTCGGCAGCTGGGCGACCTGCTCACACCCGAGATCGCCGCAGCCGCGCTGCTCGAGCTGGTTTGCACCGAGACCGCCGCACTCGCTCCCGCCTACCGGCTTTCGGGCACCGGCCCACATCGGCTGTGAGACCCCCGCGACCGACGCCTCATGTGCTCGTGACATCGCGAACGTGGAAGTAGTCGATCGCCCACTGGTGCAGGAGCGGCTTGGCGCTCGACCACTCCAGCGCGCCCGCGCCGCGCCGGGTCACGTCGCAGTACGGGTCGAAGGTCAGGTCGTCAAGGCGATGGTCGGCGCGATGGTAGCCGTCGCCGCGCACCGCCTCCTCCCCGTGCCACATGGCCATGAGCGTTCCCGGGACGCCGCCGACCCGGCCGCGGACCAGGTCGAAGACCGCCTGGCTCCACGAGGCGTAGTGCGCCCACCGCGGCCCCGGCCGCATGCGCCCAAAGGCGCAGGGGCACTCCCAGGCGCCCACGAAGGAATGGGCCATGAGGTGGTCGGCGGTCCCCGAGAGAGCCACCTCGTAGAGGCCCGTGCGCTCGATCCAGTCACGGCGGCCCGCCCAGGCGAAACCGGTATGCCCGTGCGCCCAGTAGCTGCAGTCGTTCACGGTTCCCGGCTGCTCGTGGTAGCGGCGGGCGAAGGAGACGTCACCGACGAGGTCCTCGCCCTTCGGTGGCCGCGTGCCGCCCGCGGGCAGCCGCACCGCGGTGTCGAACGGTTGGACCACCGCGAACGTCTCGAGTGCGTCTGACGTCTCGCCGATCCACCTCGGGTTGGCGAACACGACGTCGGCGTCGATCCAGGCCACCTTGTCGAACCGATCGGGTAGCTCCGCCACGGCCAGGTTGATCAGCCGTTCCTTCTGCCACAGCACGCTCTCGGCGCGGACTCGACGGACATGGTCGCCCTCGGGCAGCTGCGGCGGCGCGTCCCCGAACATGCACTCAACGGCGCGCCACTCGACCCGGGAAGCGTCGAGAACCGAGGCCAGGGCGAGGAAGTTGTCCGTCCGCCAGACACTCCGACAGGGATTGAAGAACGGCACGACGATACAGAGATCGCTCGCCGCGACGTAGTGCTCGCCGACCTCCTGCAAGTCCGCGGCCCGTACCGTTTGTGTGACGCCCGACTCGGGCGCGTCGGGGAGCTGCGCGACGAGATCCCGATATCGGCCGCGCACCTCCGCCAAGGCCAGGAACCGACCCCGGGCGGCCAGCTCGCGCAGCGCCGTGGCCGCCCTCGGCCGTCCGACGGCGGCGTAGCGGTCGGCCGCCCGTGCGACCTGGGCGGTCGCCCGGCTCAGCTGGACCGACGCAGGGGCCTGTTCGTCGCGGAACCACAGGTCGATCACCGGGTGGCGTCCTCCCGTCGCTGCGTGAAGTACGCCCGCACGTCGCGGTGGAGGCCCTCCTTGCCCGACGCCCATTCCAGCACGCCGTACCGGTTCATCTCGACGTCAAGGTGCGGGTCAAAGGAGTGCGTGGTCAGGATGTCCAGCCGCTCGACGTAGCGTCGGGTACGCGTATTGCCGTGCCAAAGGTGCTGGATCGTGGCGTCGGCGTACCCGACCCGGCCCCGGATCCGGTCGTGCACCGCCGCTTCGTACGACCGATAGTAGGACTGCATGACATGCGGAAGCCGACGCAGGTAAGGGTGGTCACGGCAGCCGAAGGCGGCAATGGCCATCAAGAGGTCGGCACCGCCGACGATCATCCGGTCGAGGAGCGGGTGTGCCTCGAGGAACTCGCGGCGGGCCGCCCACGCCAGGCCCGAGTGCGTCGTCGAGAAGTCGAACGGGTTTCCGCGATCGCCTGCCGCGCAGGCGGCGAGGCTCGGCCTCGTGGTGCGGGTAGCTCCGTCGGGTCCGAGGTGGCGGGCCACCGCATACGGCTGGATCAGCTCGACCTCGTCGAGGGCCGCGGAGGCGCGTGCGTACCACGAACCGTGGTCGAAGACGATGTCGCCGTCGATCCACGCGACTTTCGAATACCCGTCGGGAAGCGCCCCGACCAGCACGTTGAGCAGTGCCTCCTTGTGCCACAGGACGTCGTGGGCGCGCAAGTGGAGAACGTGGTCACCGGCAGGCAGAGCCCCCGGAGATGACCTCCCGCATCGACCGAGGGCTGCGCGATCCCACCGACGAACACCTGAACGACCTGAACCGGCTCGGAGAGTCGGTGCTGACCATCGTCGAGGACACGTTCCCCCGCGTCTCGACGCGACACGTGCGACCACTCGCCTAACCGGAAGGGACACTGCCATGGGCGACATCACGCGTATCAGAGCAGTACCTGCGCCGGGCCGTGTGACCGGCAACGGCACCTTCGATGCCATCACCGAGCTCGGTGAGTCCTTCGTCAATCTCGCCTACACCACGCCCGAGGGGGTGACCCGGGCCCGCTTCGCGCCAGGAGCCCCGGCCAGTGGAACGGGCGCCACCGACGCGACCGTCGGTCAACGGCCGCAGCCCCAATCAGAAACGAAGATCACCCACCAGAGGTGGAGATCACCGACTAAGGCCACCGAGGCCGACCTACACACAGTGAATGATCAAGGCTCGCGCTGGCTGGAAAGTTCCGGATGTCGGTATCTGGGGTGAAGCGACTTGTCCTTGACATGCGCATGGACATGCAAGACCATATGCATCTTAGGTTGATCCGGATTCGCCCACGTTCCGCCCACCGTTTACAAAGCCTGCCTTGGAGAGCTGTAAGTGGGCTCAATATGGCAGCGAATAGATCCGTCGCCCCTGCGATCGACCGCATGCGCGGGCACTGCGACCATTGCTCGTTAGTGATCTGGGCTTGGCAGGATGCGGGGGGTTTGACAATGCACGAACTATCGAGCAGCGCGTGCGGCTTCACGCCTGACCAGCTGCTCATCAAACCCGAGTTCGGTGGGAATGCTGAGCCTCCGGCAGGCGCCCACACTAAACATCCAAGCGACAGCCGCACTCCCGCAATTGGGCGCGCCCAGGCGGGATATCTCGGCCGTCCGCGCAGGCCGAAGCTGGCGCATGGATGTCTTCTACGTGGGCGCCGATCACCGTGCGCGCTACCCGAAGCCCTGCCTCAGCTGGTGGGCGGCCCACCCATCTCGTCATCAGCTTGTCAAACCCGTCGCCCGGCGGGAGAACCGGTTCTCTCCAGCATTGAGGAAGGTCGAACGGTGGCTGTCTCACAGGTGGTGGCCCGTGGTGCCGGCGGCTTCGCGGTCAGCCCGACGCTCGGCTCGTTGCGGGCGCGGGCGGTGCCTGCCCCGCAGTTCCGGCTGGCAGGCGCGGCCAGGTCGGTGCTCGGCCCACTCCTGCGGCCCCTGCTGGTGGTGTGAGGACGTGGGCGTTCTCCTCCAGGCGGCGTACCGGCGCAGGTCCGGGGTATCGGTGCCTGCCCCGGTCGACGGCGACCACAGGGTGCCGTGGTGGTGGGACCACCTGGCCGACCAGGCGCGCGCCATGAGGCTGGCTGGCTTCTCGGCCGTGCTGTTACCTCCGGTGCTCAAGACCTCCGCTGGCTCCTTTCCCGGCGCGGACGGCTACGGCCCCTTCGACGACTACGACATCGGCAGCAAGGACCAGTTCTTCAGCGTCCCAACCCGTTTCGGCAGCCGTGAGCAGCTCCAGCGGTGTGTGGCGGTGATGCGGGCCAACGGACTGGACGTCTACCTCGACACTGTCCCGCACCAGCGCAACGGCGGTACCAACTTCGAGTACCGCTACCGCGCCGCAGGCGGTCCCGCGGCCGGGCGTTTCCCCAAGCACAAGGAGTGCTTCGTCCCGAATGTGCCACGGGATCCCATCGCAGGGCCGGTCGCGGACGACTTCGGCTTCGGCGATGAATTGGCACCGCTCAACGCCCGGCCGCCGGGATATGTCCTGCACGGACTCATCGATGCGGGCGACTGGCTGACCAGGGCGCTGGACGTGCAGGGCTACCGGGTGGACGACGTCAAGGGTCTGGCGGTGGGCTTCGTCCGGGTGTGGCTCACAAGCAAGGCAATGAGCACCCGCTTTGCAGTGGGCGAGTACTTCGACGGCAATCCTCGGACATTAAACTGGTGGGTCTGGCAGAGCGGCATGAACGGCCGGTGCAACGCTTTCGACTTCGCGCTGAGGTTCACCCTGGCGGCGATGTGCAGCAATCCTGGACGGTGGGATATGTCCCAGCTTGACCACGCCGGGCTCGTCGGCATATCGCCGCTCAATGCGGTGACCTTTGTCGAGAATCCAGACACCGACCTCAACTTTCCGATCGTCGACAACAAGCTGCTAGCTTACGCGTACATCCTGACCGCCGAAGGTTACCCATGCGTCTTCTATAAGGACTACTCGACCGATCCGGGTTGCTACGGTCTCAAACCGCCGATCGACAACCTGATCTGGATTCATGAGAACCTAGCCTTTGGTTCGACGGCGACGCGTTTCGCGGACCACCAGGCGATGGTGTACGAGCGGCAGGGTTTCCCGAACCTGCTGGTTGGGCTGAACAACGATCCCGACCACGGCTGGCGGACTCTCACGGTTCCGACTGGCTTCGGCCCAGGGGTGCAGTTGCACGACTACACAGGCCACGCTGGCGACGTCCACACGGACGGATCGGGAGCGGTAACCATCGGCGTCCCGCCCAACCGAGGCGGTACCGGATATGTCGCCTACAGCCGCACCGGGCAAGGGCGGGCCTTCGTCGCAGCGCCGCATCGCACCACACAGATCTTCGAGGGCGCCGACGACCTCGACATCGGCCCGGTGCGCAACGGTGAATCCGGCCCGATCGCACGAGTTTGGGCCGCTGGGAACAGCGGGCTGGACATCGCTTTGCGACCGGACACCACCCACTGGACGGCGCAGTCCGAGGTCGACCTGACCGTCACCGACCCCACCGGCGCGACGCTGGCCACACAGCGCTGGAGCGCCGGGGCCCCGGCCCCGCACGATCTCCATGTCCAGACCGGACGTACTGGGTGGCACACCATCACCGCGACCGCGTCAAGCCTGGCGCCGCCGGGCAGGTCCGCCTTCCACCTCACCGTCACCTACCTCGCACCACAGGGGGTCCAAACTCCGTGACCGCCTGCCTCACCGCCCGACCCAGACGTGGAGGGAACCATGCCGGCCGCCATCACAGACGGTAACGACAGCGTGGGTAAGGAAATCGTAGAGGAGACGACATGAACGTACTCACCCGCTCATACGATGCGTCCCGTACCGGATCCAACCGAGCGGAAACGACACTTACGCCGAAGAAGGTAGGCTCGAACCTCCTCGTAAAGACGCGCAGCCTGAACGTGGACGACGATCCGCGGCTCGAGGCCCAGCCGCTCTACGTTTCGCAGATAGAGATGAGCGACGGCAATCTCCACGATGTGGTTTACGTGTGCACGATGGCGAATAACGTCTGGGCCTTCGATGCGAACACGGGTCAGCCAATCTGGCAGCAGCCGACGAACCTGGGTCGCCCGATCAAACCGAAGCTTACCCATGCGCCGAACCCGACGAGCAGCGAAATCGACTTGTGGGGGATCAACATTCTTTGGGGAATTCTGAGCACCCCGGTGATCGACCTAGAGACGAAGAAGCTGTACGCGGTGGCATGGACGAGCCCTGATGGGACAGTGGCCAATGCAGTGCACGAACTGCATGAGGTGGACATCACGACTGGCCAGAAGACTGGCCAACTGACGATCACGGCCAGCGCGCCGGATCAGGTCCCGGCCGGTCAGGCGGCGCCGACGTTCTTCTCTCCGAGGCAGAAGCAGCGGGCTGCGTTGCTACTCACTACCGCCAACGCCGCTGGCCACACGACGAAGGTTCTCTTTGTCGGCTGCGGCATGACGCACGAGGAAGGCGATCCGACACACGGATGGCTAATGGCGTTCGAGTTGGGTCCGCTACGCTCGACGGCGGCATGGTGCACTTCGCCGAACGGTTCTGGTACCGGGATATGGCAGGCAGGTCAGGGCCCGGCCGCGGATGGACGGGGCGGCATCTATGTGATGACGGGAAACTACGGCGTCGAGGCTCCCGGAGGCGGTATTGCGCCTCCCAAGGCCGGTGACCTTCCAGAGAGTCTCATCAAGCTTGCGTACACGCCAGAAGCGGGTGCAGCCACAGCGAAGCTCGAACCGGTGGGATGGTTTACCCCGTTCCACGACAGCGTGCGCAACCGGAATGGCGACGATGATTTCCAGGATTACGACCTGGGCTCGGCGGGTCCCGTACCGCTGCCGGGAATGAACCTTGTGGTGGGCGCGGGAAAGGATGGCGTACTGTACGTACTGGATACGGATACGGCGAAGTTCGGACGTGGTTCGGACTTCTCGACGCTGAAAGAAACGCCGATCTTCTTTACATACTTTCCCGGATTCGGGATTGATGCGTCCAATGTGGCCAACCTGGACCGACTGTTCGATGGGAAGACGCATCATCTGCACGCGTCGCCCGCGTTCTGGGCGAGTCCGGCGCGGGGGCCGATGCTATTCTGCTGGGGCGAGAACGAGAATCTGAGAGCGTGGACGATCGACGCAGCCGGGAAGACCAACTTCGTGGCGAAGAGTACTGAGGTGGCGTCGGCCGGGATGGGGGGCCGGGGCGGAATGCCGGGTGGGTTCCCGATCGTGACGTCGAACGGGCACTACCCCAATACGGGGATCGTCTGGGCGACGGCGCCGATTTCGCAGGACGCCAACCGGTGGGTCGTCGACGGGATCCTGCGGGCATACGACGCGACGGCGCTTGATCCGCTGACTAATGCAGACGGGACGCCGCGATTGAAGCTCCTGTGGGATAGCGCCCACATTCCGGGTAATACGTTCAAGTTCAGCAAGTTCTGCCCGCCGGTGGTAGCGGACGGGAGGGTGCTGGTGGCGACGTATGAAGGGCGCGTGGATATTTATGAGTTGCCTCGGGTGGCACCAGCGGGGCCGCTGCCAACGAACGCGAACCTGGGGGCCATGGTACCCGCATGATCACGGCGAGTAGGAGCAAAGGGCGGGACCGGTGAGTCGCGACCGTCTTCGAGTGGCAATCACCCGCCCCGCGGGCCCTGGTACACCAGCCTCTTGAGGGCAGGAACGGCGCGTCTGATGGTCTTGATCTCGGGGGTCTATCGTCGCGGATTTTGTCGGTGGTGACTGCGTTTCGGACGGTCGCCGCCGCCCGTGAGCCAGCCGCCGAGCGTTGATCGCCGGTTGTGGGACATGGGGGCCAACTATGGCCGTTGTGTCCCACAAACGGCGATCACCGTCCACTGGGAGGCCCGCGGCCGGGCCATGATCGTCAAGTGTGGTGTCGGTTGCGCGCCGCCGCACTCGTGGCACCACGTGCGGCGATCACCATGGCGACCGGGTCGAGCGTGCGGCTCTTGCGGGGCCCGCTCGGCCCGCGCACGTCGCCGATGTGCACCCTTCAGTCAGCGATCATCACAGCTCGGGTGCTGTCTGGTGTGGGCAACCGTCAACTGTCGGACGTCATACCTCAAGTCGTTCGATCGTGCTGTGCAGGTGTCGCGTCGAGGGTGGCGGCTTTGCGGAGCGGTTGATCGGCGGCGCGCCCGGGTGGGCGCCCTGGGGCCGCAACCCCGGCCTGGGGTGCCCGACCGCGATGACCGCTTTCCGGGAGGGTTCACCCCGAGCCGGGCAGGCCACCACCCCGCCTAGCACCAGCCCGGTTGCGCTCCCAGGCCGCATGGGTGCCCGGTTTGATGCGCTCGCTCATGCCGTTTGCCTCTGGCCGGTAAGAGTGTCCGTCCACTATGCGTCCACCCGGCCCCTCGGGGCGATCTTGAAGCCGCTGTTTCCGCTGGTCACGGCGCCCCCGGCAGGACTCGAACCTGCGACCTAGAGATTAGAAGGCTCTTGCTCTATCCAGCTGAGCTACGGAGGCCGGGACGGTTCCGCGGAACCGTCCGCACTGGAGCGTAGCGGGCAAAGGATCCCGTCGCGCCCCGCCCCGACGCGCCATACTGGCGCGATCCGCGTGGCAATTCGTCACGCACGCCCCGGACGCGGTAGGTTCGCGCGTCGCCGACAGCGGGTCGCCGGGCCGTCCCCGCACGATGAGAGGGGTGAGCCCATGTCACTGACGTTGATGTCCTCGGCAGGCTCCGATGTCGGCCGCAGGCGGGCCATGAACCAAGACTCCGCGGCCACGAGCACGCGTCTGCTCGTCGTAGCGGACGGCATGGGCGGGCACGCGCATGGTGAGGTCGCCAGCGCGGTTGCCGTCAGTGCTGTCATGGAGATGGAAGCCCGGCTCGCCGCGGACCTGACTGATGTCGACCTGACCGCCGAGCTCGGTAGCGCGCTCGACCAGGCCGCCACGCGGCTGACCACCCTCGCGCAGGACGATCCGGAGCTGCGCGGGACCGGCACCACGGTCGTCGCCTTTCTCGTTGACGGTGCGCGCATCGGCATCGCCCACATCGGCGACTCCCGCGCCTACATGCTCCGCGACGACGTGCTCGTCCGCCTCACCCGCGACCACACCCTGGTGCAGAGCCTCGTCGACGAAGGCCGCATCACCGAGCAGGAGGCAGCGACGCATCCGCGGCGGTCATGGCTGATGCGCACATTGCAGGACGGCAGCGCGGCCGAGCCGGATCTGTTCGTGCACACCGGGATCGTCGGCGACCGGTACCTGATCTGCTCGGACGGCCTCACCGCCGTCCTCGACGACGAGATGCTGCGCGATGTCCTCCGCAGCGAAACCGACCGCGAGGCCGCCGTGGCTCGGTTCCTCCGGCTCGCGAACGCCGGAGGCGGCCCGGACAACATCACCTGCATCGTCGCGGACCTCGTGGACGCGCCTGCCGCGGACGGCGGAGCGGTCGTCGTCGGCGCCGCAGCACAGGATCGTGAGCCCGCGTAGCCGCTGGTCTCTTCTGAGTGGCCGCCGTTCGACGGCAAGCGGCAGTCTTGTCGTACCGCGGGGCTAGCCTGGCTTCATGGCGAACGCGACCGTCGAGCCCGCCGTCCCTGCCTCGATTGCTCCGCCACGGTCAGGAGTGCTGGGCCTGTTGGCGTTCGGTGCCGCCGTCGCGGCGATCGTGGCGGGCGGTCTCACCGCGTTGACCGGCGCGCGGCCGATCTCCTCGCTCGGGCTGCCCGATCCCGGCACATTGACGTCGGTCGGGCTGCCCGCTGTGCGTGCGGTCTCCGAGGTCTGCATGGTCCTGACCATCGGGGGCGTGCTGTTGGCCGCGTTCCTGGCGCCCCCGCAGCGCAATGGCTACCTCGACGGGGCGGGCTACCGGGCCTTGCGGGCGGCGTCCTGGAGCGCCGTCGGCTGGACGGCGGCCGCGATACTGATGGTGCCGCTGAGCGTCGCCGACGCGCTGGGCAGGCCGGTCACGTCGGTTCTCGCTCCGGGCCTGCTGACGAGAATCGTTCCCAAGCTGGCCGATCCGACGTCGTGGGTGCAGACAGCGGTGATCGCCGCTCTCGTCCTTATCGGCTGTCGCACGGTGCTGACCTGGGGCTGGACGACCGTCTTGTTCGCGCTCGCGCTTGTGGGCCCCCTGCCTGTCGCGGTCACCGGACATTCGGCGGCAGGTGGGTCGCACGATCTGGCCACCGACAGCCTGATGGTGCACGTCCTCGCGGCCGCGCTATGGGTCGGCGGGCTCGCCGCTGTGCTCGGCCTTGCCGCGGCGGCCAGAGGTGCGGATCGCGAGAGGGCGCTGGCCACCGCAGTGCCTCGATTCTCGGCGTTGGCGCTGGTCTGCTGGCTCGTGTTGGCCGTCACAGGCGTGGTCAACGCATTGGTGCGCATGCCGCTCTGGGCGTTGTTCGGAACGACGTACGGCGCGCTTGTGCTCGGCAAGGTCCTCGCCCTGCTGGCGCTCGGCGCGATCGGTGCGCTCCACCGCCGCACGTCCGTCAGCAGAGCGGCGGCGGGCAACGCGACCGCATTGCTGCGGCTGGGCGGCGCCGAGGTGCTGCTGATGCTCGCGACGATCGGGCTCGCCGTCGCCCTCGGACGCAGTGCGCCGCCCGACACCGGCGTCGTGCCCTCCCGCGTCGAAGTGCTCCTCGGTTACAACCTGGCTGGACCGCCGACGGTCGAGCGACTGCTGTTCGACTGGCGCTTCGACCTCATCTACGGTTCGGCCGCCATCGCGATGGCCGTGCTCTACCTGGTTGGTGTGCGCAAACTCCGAAGGCGTGGGGACAACTGGCCAGTCGGGCGCACGGTCGCGTGGTTGGCCGGGTGCTTCGTGCTGTTGATGGCGACGAGCTCGGGCATCGGTCGCTACGCACCTGCGATGTTCAGCGTGCACATGGCGCAGCACATGCTGCTGGGGATGCTCGTGCCGATCCTGCTCGTGCTCGGCGGCCCGGTGACGCTGGGTCTGCGCACGCTGCCTAGCGGTGGACGCAACGGGCCGCCGAGATCACGCGAGTGGCTGCTCTCGGCCGTGCACTCACCG
>CAWGYF010000007.1:0-10000 GCA_963826705.1 uncultured Actinomycetota bacterium | reverse complement strand
GCTGGATCACCTCCTTTCTAAGGAGCCTTCCCGTGTGGGAGGGGTAGACACCCTGCCTGTTGTGGGGGTGTTGTCCTTTCATCTGAAAATTTCTCGTGTCTCGGTGATGCTGTGGCCCTGTTGTTCGGGGGTTGTGGTGGAGGGGTGCGGGGCTGGGTGGAACATGGAGAGCAGTCCAGAAGACGTTGACCTTTTGACGGGGTCGGGGTTCGGCACGCTGTTGGGTCCTGAGAAGACACCTGAGGGGGCACGTGGTGCTCCTGTGGGGTGTTTTTTCTGGCTGCTCCTGGCCTGGACCGTCTAACGCATTCCGGTGTGTCGCCCTGTGGTGGGGTGGCGTGGTTCGTGGGTGTGGTGGTGGTGGAGAGGGTTGGGGTGTGGTGGTGTGTTGAGTGTTGCATAGTGGATGCGAGCATCTTGTTTGTTTTTGTTGTGTGGTCAAGTAGTTAAGGGCGCACGGTGGATGTCTGGGCATCAGGAGCCGATGAAGGACGTGGGAGGCCGCGATAGTCCTCGGGGAGTTGTCAACCGAGCTGTGATCCGAGGGTGTCCGAATGGGGGAACCCAGCACCCGTCATGGGGTGTTACCGCATGCTGAATGAAATAGGTGTGCGGGGGGAACGTGGGGAAGTGAAACATCTCAGTACCCACAGGAAGAGAAAACAATTGTGATTCCGTGAGTAGTGGCGAGCGAAAGCGGATGGTGGCTAAACTTGCATCGTGTGATACTCGGCAGGGGTTGCGGTGTGGGGGTTGTGGGAGATCGACGTGGAGGCTCTGCCGGGTTTCCGATGGTGGTGTGTGGGGTTAGTGGAATGCTTCTGGGATGGGTTGCCGTAGTGGGTGAGAGCCCCGTACACGAAAGCTTTGCACACGTCATGGTTGGTTTTCCCGAGTAGCAGCGCACTCGTGGAATGTGCTGTGAATCTGCCGGGACCACCCGGTAAGCCTGAATACTCCCTGGTGACCGATAGCGGATAGTACCGTGAGGGAATGATGAAAAGTACCCCGGGAGGGGAGTGAAAGAGTACCTGAAACCGTGTGCCTACAAGCCGTCAGAGCCGTTGCTTCCGCCTGTTTTTCGGGTGTGTGGGGGTGGTGATGGCGTGCCTTTTGAAGAATGAGCCTGCGAGTCATGCTTCGTGGCGAGGTTAACCTGTTGTGGGGTAGCCGTAGCGAAAGCGAGTCCTAAGAGGGCGTTATCCATCTTTGTGGTGGTGTGAGTCGCGGGGTGTGGACCCGAAGCGGGGTGATCTACCCATGGCCAGGGTGAAGCGGCTGTAAGAGGTCGTGGAGGCCCGAACCCACCAGGGTTGAAAACCTGGGGGATGAGTTGTGGGTAGGGGTGAAAGGCCAATCAAACTCCGTGATAGCTGGTTCTCCCCGAAATGCATTTAGGTGCAGCGTTGCATGGTGGGTGCCGGAGGTAGAGCACTGGATGGGCTAGGGGGCCGACAAGCTTACTGAACTCAACCAAACTCCGAATGCCGGTATGCCGAGTGTGGCAGTGAGACTGCGGGGGATAAGCTTCGTGGTCGAGAGGGAAACAGCCCAGATCGCCGGCTAAGGCCCCTAAGCGTGTGCTAAGTGGGAAAGGATGTGGGATCGCTGAGACAACCAGGAGGTTGGCTTAGAAGCAGCCATCCTTGAAAGAGTGCGTAATAGCTCACTGGTCAAGTGGTCCTGCGCCGACAATGTAGCGGGGCTCAAGCACACCGCCGAAGCCGCGGCAACGACCTTATTCAGTGTGGCTGGGGGTGTTGGGTAGGGGAGCGTCCTGCGTCCGGTGAAGCGGCCCTGTGAGGGTGTCGTGGAGGGTGTGGGAGTGAGAATGCAGGCATGAGTAGCGAATGCAGAGTGAGAATCTCTGCCGCCGGATGACCAAGGGTTCCTGGGCCAGGTTGTTCCGCCCAGGGTGAGCCGGGACCTAAGGCGAGGCCGTCAGGCGTAGTCGATGGAGGACGGGTTGATATTCCCGTGCCCGTGATGGTGCGTCCGTGTCGAGGCCGGTGATGCTGACCATCCGAGCCTGTCTTTCGTGCCTTCGGGTGTGGGGGTCGGGTGAGCGTGGGACCCGATCTGGTAGTAGGCAAGCGATGGGGTGACGCAGGAGGGTAGTCCCGCCAGGCGTTGGTTGTCCTGGTGCAAGCTCGTGGCCCGCTGCTTAGGTAAATCCGGGTGGCTGTCTTGGATGACGGGGGTGAGGGGTGATGCGTAGCCGTTGTGGCGAAGTAGGGTGATCCCATGCTGTCGAGAAAAGCCTCTAGCGAGTGCTGTTGTGGCCCGTACCCTAAACCGACACAGGTGGTCAGGTAGAGAATACCGAGGCGATCGAGTGAACTGTGGTCAAGGAACTCGGCAAAATACCTCCGTAACTTCGGGAGAAGGAGGACCGTCTGCTCTGAAGCCCTTTGACGGGCTGGGGGTGGGTGGTCGCAGAGACCAGGCCCAAGCGACTGTTTACTAAAAACACAGGTCCGTGCGAAGTCGTAAGACGAGGTATACGGACTGACGCCTGCCCGGTGCTGGAACGTTAAGAGGACCCGTGAGCCTGTGAGGGTGAGGCGGAGAATTGAAGCGCCAGTAAACGGCGGTGGTAACTATAACCATCCTAAGGTAGCGAAATTCCTTGTCGGGTAAGTTCCGACCTGCACGAATGGCGTAACGACTTGGGCGCTGTCTCGACCACAGACTCGGCGAAATTGCAGTACGAGTAAAGATGCTCGTTACGCGCGGCAGGACGGAAAGACCCCGGGACCTTTACTACAGCTTGGTATTGGTGCTGCGTTCGGTTTGTGTAGGATAGGTGGGAGACTGTGAAGTGGCCACGCTAGTGGTTGTGGAGTCGTTGTTGAAATACCACTCTGGTCGGATGGGGTGTCTTGAACCTCGGGCCCTGATCGGGTCCAGGGACAGTGCCTGGTGGGTAGTTTAACTGGGGCGGTTGCCTCCTAAAGGGTAACGGAGGCGCCCAAAGGTTCCCTCAGCCTGGTTGGCAATCAGGTTTCGAGTGTAAGTGCACAAGGGGGCTTGACTGTGAGACCGACGGGTCGAGCAGGGACGAAAGTCGGGACTAGTGATCCGGCATCTCCTGGTGGAAGGGGTGTCGCTCAACGGATAAAAGGTACCCCGGGGATAACAGGCTGATCTTGCCCAAGAGTCCATATCGACGGCATGGTTTGGCACCTCGATGTCGGCTCGTCGCATCCTGGGGCTGGAGTAGGTCCCAAGGGTTGGGCTGTTCGCCCATTAAAGCGGTACGCGAGCTGGGTTTAGAACGTCGTGAGACAGTTCGGTCCCTATCCGCCGCGCGCGTTGGAGACTTGAGGAAGGCTGTCCCTAGTACGAGAGGACCGGGACGGACGGACCTCTGGTGTGCCAGTTGTCCCGCCAGGGGCACGGCTGGTTGGCTATGTTCGGAAGGGATAACCGCTGAAGGCATCTAAGCGGGAAGCTCGTTCCAAGATGAGGTCTCCCACCCGTTTTGTCGGGGTAAGGCCCCCTAGAGACCATGGGGTTGATAGGCCGGGTATGGAAGCGTTGTGAGGCGTGGAGTTGACCGGTACTAATAGGCCGAGGGCTTGTCCATATATCGACAAAAATTGTAGCGTGTGTTCGCATCCACTGTGTGACCCTGAGCGCATCACCGCATCATCCTGTTCCCCGTTTTGTTGGGGGGGTTGGGGTGGGTGGTGGTTGCTTGTTGGGTAGTTGAGTTTGCTATAGTTGATTTGTTTGTGTTGTCGGTGGTTTTGGCGGAGGGGGAACGCCCGGTCCCATCCCGAACCCGGTAGCTAAGCCTTCCAGCGCCGATGGTACTGCACTCGTTAGGGTGTGGGAGAGTAGGACGCCGCCGACATTGAATTGGGATATGGTGAGGGGTCTGCCTGTTGGTGGGCTCCTCACCTTTTTTTGTGGGCTGTTCACTGTTGTTCGGGGCGCCGGGGCGTCGGGCCGTCGGGCCGTCGGGGCGTCGGGGCGTCGGTGCGTCGGGGCGGGGTTGGCGGATTCTCGGTGTGGGTGTGCTGTTCGCAGAGTCACAGACGACCGAGCTTCTCCTAAGGTGCCTGACCTGAAGGTGTGCGAGGTCGACCCCGGGTGCCCACCTCGCAGAGGTTGTCGTGGTGTCGCCGACGGCGGAGCTTCTGTGATGACGTCGGAAGGTCTGCGAGGTCGGGCTGGACGGTCGCCGCGGACTCGATCTCAGCCGCGTCGCCCCGCCTGCGAGCGGGGTGGCTTCGGCCCGTGCGCCCACCTCGCAGAGGGTGCGGTGTCGTCGCAGACGGTTGAGGTCAATACCGGTTACTCAAGGCAGGACGTCCGGAAACAGTTGATGGTTGCCGGGACCAGACAGCACCCGGGCTGTGATGATCGCTGACAGCTGAAGGGTGCACACCGGCGAAGTGCGCACAGTGAGCGGGCTCCCGCAAGGACCGCACGCTCGACCCGGTCGCCACGGTGATCGCCGCAGGTGGTGCCCAGAGCGCAGCGGTGCACCGCCGACACCACTCTCGACGATCATGGCCCGGCCGCGGGCCGGCTGCGGGCCTCCCGGCGGACGGTGATCGCCAAGATTGGGACATAACGGCCATATATGGCCCTCATGTCCCACAACCGACGATCAAGTGCTCGGCAGCCATCACAAGAAGGGCAGCCACCACAAAGCGCAGCCACCACAAGAAGCGCAGCCACCACCGACAGCCCGGCTACGACCGGCCCCCGAGGTCAAGACCATCAGACGCGTCGTTCCTGCCCTTAAGTGACCGCATTGCGGTCGACCTTCTGCGAGGACGCCCAAAGCTCTGCGAGGTCGTCGAGGTCGTCGAGGTCGTCCAGGTCGATGCGGCGTGCTCAGTCTCGACCAGTCCCGACCAGTCTCGACCGGCGTGACCTCGGCCCGCCCGCCCACCTCGCAAGGGTTGTGGTGTCGTCACAGCCGTTCGGCCGTCTCCGAGGAAGCCACACCGTCTGCGAGGTGGGCAAACGCGGCGCTCTCACCGGACACGGTCGCAGGCGCCGTCACGGCCGCAGTTGTCCACATGGCCCCCCGGTTGTCCACAGGTCGCGATGTGTCGTTGCTGCGACTTCTGCGTGTGGGGAACGCTCGGTGTCTCGGGCGGTGCGAGGCCGCATGAGCGGGGAGTGCGCATGTATGAGACGACGATGACAATGGTGGGCCGGTTGGCCACCGCTGTGACGCGTAGGGACTTCAAAGACGGAGGGGTGAAGGCCACGTTCCGGCTGGCGAGCACCGAGCGGCGCTTCGACCGCGGCTCCCAGCAGTGGGTCGATGGTTCGCGGCTGTTCCTGACGGTGGTCTGTTGGCGGGCTCTTGCCGAGCACGTAATCGCGACATTGACGGTCGGTGATCCAGTGATCGTGCAGGGCAAGCTGCGTGAGCGCGAGTACGAGAAGGACGGGCGGGTCCACTCGGTGATCGAAATCGATGCGGCGACGGTCGGGCCGGACTTGGCGCGATGTTCAGCAGCCGTGGCGCGGCGCAGCGCGCGGCTCGACGCCGTCGCGCCGCGACCCGATGGGGAGGCCGGTGCCTCGCCTGACGACACAGTCCAAGCCCGACCTGCGGATGTCGCCCCCGGAGAACCGGGCGAATGGGACACGCGCCCGCTTGTGGCCGAGTACGTTGACGCGGACGGAGGAACTGCGTCGGAGGCGCCCCGGCGGGATGAGGCGGCTGTGCAGGTGTGAGCGGCGCGCAACTACCATCGAGTCCGTGGCAGAGTTCATTTACAGCATGCAACGGGTCCGCAAGGCCCACGGTGACAAGGTCATCCTCGACAACGTCACGCTGAACTTCCTGCCTGGTGCGAAGATCGGTGTGGTCGGCCCCAACGGGGCAGGCAAGTCGAGCGTCCTGAAGATCATGGCCGGCCTGGATCAGCCGAACAACGGCGACGCATACCTCAAGCCGGGCGCGACCGTGGGCATCCTGCAACAGGAGCCCGCGCTCAATGAGACAAAGACCGTCCTGGGCAACGTGGAGGAGGGGCTCGGCGAGATCAAGCGGCAGCTCGACCGCTACAACGAGATCGCCGAGCTGATGGCCACCGACTACTCCGACGAGCTGATGGAGGAGATGGGCCAGCTCCAGGAGGTCCTTGACGACAACGACGCGTGGGAGCTGGACTCGCAGCTGGAGCAGGCGATGGACGCCCTCCGCTGCCCACCTCCCGACTCTCCGGTCACCACGCTGTCCGGCGGTGAGCGGCGCCGCGTCGCGCTCTGCAAACTCCTGCTGAGCAAGCCCGACCTGCTACTCCTCGACGAGCCCACCAACCACCTCGACGCCGAGAGCGTCCTGTGGCTGGAGCAGCATCTCGCGAGTTACCACGGTGCGGTGTTGGCGGTCACCCACGACCGCTACTTCCTCGACAACGTGGCCGAGTGGATTCTCGAGATCGACCGCGGACACACCTACCCGTATGAGGGCAACTACTCCACCTACCTGGAGAAGAAGGCTGAGCGCCTTGCTGTGCAAGGTCGCAAGGACGTGAAGCTGCAGAAGCGGCTCACCGAGGAGCTGGCGTGGGTCCGGTCGGGCGCGAAGGCGCGTCAGGCCAAGAGCCGAGCACGTCTGCAGCGCTACGAGGAGATGGCCTCGGAGGCTGAGCAGCACCGCAAGCTCGACTTCGAGGAGATCCAGATCCCGACCGGGCCCAGACTCGGCACCGTGGTCGTGGAGGTCGATCACCTCGACAAAGGTTTCGACGACCGTATCCTGATCAAGGACCTGTCGTTCACCCTCCCGCGCAACGGCATCGTCGGTGTCATCGGGCCCAACGGAGTGGGCAAGACCACGCTGTTCAAGACCATCGTCGGTCTCGAGCAGCCTGACTCGGGCATCGTCCGCGTCGGAGACACCGTCAAGCTGGCCTACGTCGACCAGAACCGGGCCGGTATCGATCCCAAGAAGACCGTGTGGCAGGTGGTGTCCGACGGGCTCGACCACATCAAAGTCGGGCAGTCCGAGATGCCGTCCCGGGCCTATGTTGCGGCATTCGGGTTCAAGGGGCCCGATCAGCAGAAGCCTGCAGGCGTCCTTTCGGGTGGCGAGCGCAACCGGCTCAACCTGGCTATGACGCTCAAGTTGGGCGGCAACCTCATTCTGCTCGACGAGCCGACCAACGACCTGGACGTCGAGACCCTGGGGTCACTGGAGAACGCGCTGGAGCAGTTCCCGGGCTGTGCGGTGGTCATCTCGCACGACCGTTGGTTCCTGGACCGCGTCGTCACCCACATCCTGGCCTGGGAGGGATCCGAGGAGAACCCTGCCGCGTGGTTCTGGTTCGAGGGCAACTTCGAGGCCTACGAGAGGAACAAGATCGACCGCATGGGAGCCGAGGCTGCGCGGCCGCACCGCGTCACGCACCGTAAGCTCACTCGTGACTGAGAGCGACCGGCTCGGTCTTGATCGTCACAGGCTTCCCCGGGGGACGCCATAGTTTGGAAGGTCAGGTGGGGCCGATGCGCGCGCGTGCCGACACGGCGTCGGATGCGGGATTGCTGGCCTCTGCTGCCACGCTGCGTTGGTCGCAGCCCGACCTCACGGCCGCCCTCGCAGAGCATGTAAGCGAGACGAGGGCGGCCGACGATCGCATGTGGCTTGCGGCGGTCGGCTGGCTGGTTCACGGTCGGGCGGCGATCGGCGACGGCCGAGAATGCGCGTCCGATGTTCTGGCCGGAATTGCCCGGCGTGGCACCGGATTGCTCGACGATCCCGCGGCCGATCGGCTGCGCATCGAGATCGCGGCGCTCGCTGCGGGACAGCGCGAGCCCGCCGTTGCCCGTGTGCTCGTCCAGCCTGTGCTGGCCGCGGACCGACCGGCTGACGTCCGAGCCGACGCCTTCGGGGTGCTGGCTCGGTGCGTCCTGAAGGAGTGGCCCGCCGCGATCGGCGAGGCCACGCGGCGCGCCGACATCGCGTGGGCGGAGGTCGGCGGCCCGAGCGCTGAGATCGCGACGGCCGCGCTGGCATTGCTGTCGGCGGCGGGCCTTCGACGATCCGGACATCCGGACTCGGCCGTCGATCGTGCCGCGGATGGTCTTGCCCGTCTCGACCGAGTTCGCGCGAAGCAGGCAGGCACACCTTCCCGGCACCTCGCCGCGGCGCTCGCCGCTGAGTGGGTCACCGCGTTGATCGAGGCTGGGCGCACGGAAGACGCTCGTGCGGGATGCGCGCCGCTGGCGCAGCATCTGTGGGAGACCGGCCGCCCCACGCGGCAGATCGTACTGTTGCGTCTCGCTTTGGCGCGGGCGCTTGCCGACGACTCCGCATCGGCAGGGGCGCTCGAGCAAGCTGCGCAGGACGCCGCCGACTGCGACACGCCCGATCTCGAGGCTCTGTGCCTCTCGGCCTTGGGCACCCTTCGCGAGCACGCCGGACAGCTCGACGCCGCGCTTGAGGCGATGCGGCGAGTCGTCGCGGCGCAGCGTCGCGATCGCGCTCGGTCAGAGCGTTTCCGCGTCGCTCTGCGCGCGATGTGCCTCCCAACGCCCGACGCAGGCGGGGACGCAGTTGCTACGCCGCCCGAGCGGCAGCAGGGTGTGGCGGCTCCTGAGCGGCAGCGAGTCGTGGCGCCCCTCGAGCAGCAGGCCGTGGCACCCCCCGAGCGGCAGCGAGTCGCGTCAGCAGTGTCCAACAGGCGGTCGCCGAGCCGCGCGATCGCGTTTGAGGGGAACCCTGTGGAGCCCTCGCGTCCGCTGGCTGGAGGGGAAGTCGCGGACCCATGGTCCACCGGCCGCTGGATCGAGCGGTGTCGTGATGCGGATGCCGCAGGAGGCCGACGCCACCGGACGGGCCCCGACAGCGACTCCGTCGATCGGATGGCGAAGCGCGGGAGGCCGGAGGAGGTCGGAGAAGTCGCCGGGGGCCAACCAGGCCTCGTCGCTGGTCTCGACGCAAGACGTTCTCGCATCGCCGACGCCTCCGCCACGCCCACGGGCGTGGTGGATGAGGACGCAGCGCGGATGGCTCCAACTGGCGTCAACGGAGCAGTAGCGGGCTCGACTCCTGTCGGACGCGACCCGGGGGCGGTGGCATTGGCGGACACCGCTACCGAAGCGATCCCCGTGCACCTGGCCGACCACGGCGCGCATGGCCCGGTGGATCCCCTTTCCCCGGCGGCTGTGGACCCGCTCTTCGGCCTACTGGAGCACATCACAGAGGTCGATGCTGATGACCCTCTCGAGACGGGCAGCAACCTTCAGCTCAGTGCCAACGCCCATGACGGAGCCGTTTCGGGCCCGCCTGCGGATGCCGCTGATCCCTCGGCGGGTTCCGCCCGCAGCCGCGGCGGGATCGAGAACGTGAAGGCCGACGCCGGGAACCGCGCGCCGGAAAGGTTGCCCCTTGGCGGCGAGCGCTGGCTGGAGGCTGCGCTCGCTGAACTGGACCGGGTGCGGGACAGGCCGTTGCCCGATCTCGACGGAGGGGTCGGGCTGCGCGCAGAGCCGACGGCCGCAGGCGCGGTCGAACCCGCCGTGAACGGGGCTGGCGCCACCGCATCCACAGCAGATGGCCGCGCGATCGCCGCAATGCATCCGAACGCGGTGGAGCCGGTGGCGGTGGACCCGGCGGTAGAGGCTGCGGCCGTGCAGTGGGGAGTGGTGGACCCGATGGCGGCGGGCGGTGCCATGGGAGAGGGCGTTGCCGCGACCGTAGACGGGGCCGCGACCGTAGACGGGGCCGCGACCGTAGACGGGGCGCGACCGTAGCGGGGCCGCGACCGTAGACGGGGCCGCGACCGTAGACGGGGCCGCGACCGTAGACGGGGCCGCGACCGTAGACGGGGCCGCGACCGTAGACGGGGCCGCGACCGCGGGCGCCGCTGGGGCCGCGGGGGATGCCATGCACCGTTTTGCTGCGGTCGAATCGGTCGACAGGAGGGTCGCGGTCGGAACGGATGCCGTCGGATGTGTGGTGGTCATCGACGCCGTCCGCGCGGGGGCGCCCGTGACGGAAGGCGAACTCCTCCGCGAG
>CAWGYF010000006.1:100000-102748 GCA_963826705.1 uncultured Actinomycetota bacterium | reverse complement strand
TGCGACGTGGGCCGGGGTGGTCGGTGAGGCCGCCGGAGGTGGGCGCCGTCGGCCCGGCGGGCGCGGCGTCTCCCGCGGGGCGAAGGCCCCCAGCGGCCCGAGTGTGCAGCAGGGTGGCCCTGCTGTGACTGGGTCGCAGCAGTGTCACCCTGCTGCGATGCGGACGTGGCCGGCCACGGCATCGTGGCATTGGTTGAGCCCGTGATCGCCAGCAGTGGTGCCACTGGTACACCAGCGCCCCTGTGGCACCACTCTCGCCGATCATGCGAGCCAACCGTCAACTGCCGGACCCTCTTAGCTCAAGACGATCTTGAGTGTGGGAGCCGGGTCGGCGGCGGCGGGCACGTCGGGACGGGCCCCTGGCCCGCGTGCTGCTCTGGCGCACCGATCACCGCACGCTCCCCGGGCTGATCCGCGCCCGAGATGGACCCCCGCGGGGTTCGATCTTCGATGGACCATGCTTGTGTCGAGCTCGGCCGACATCCGGGGTGTGTTGATGTCCAATTTCGGCACTGGACCCCGCGTCGCCAGGTGCTCATGTGCTCATGTGCTCATGTGCTCATGTGCTCATGTGCTCATGTGCTCAGACGTAATTCGGTGCCGGTATGACCGGTGTTACTGCTGGCGTGGCGGGAGCGGATCGTCAGGGACTGGTCTGCGCCCGGCCCCGGCGCGCGATATGAAACGCCGTCGGGCTATAGCGCGAAGCGCGCAACCCCCACCGGGTTCATCTCAAGCGCAGACACCACCGGCCTCAGCTGTCGAGAGTCAGGGATCTGCACCGCACGCGACAGATCGGTGACTCTCGCCGGACCGTGCCGAGTTTCATCCCTTCAAGGGCGGCCCCGGGTCCGGCGCCCCGAACAACAGTGAACAGCCCACAAAAAAAGGTGAGGAGCCCACCAACAGGCAGACCCCTCACCATATCCCAATTCAATGTCGGCGGCGTCCTACTCTCCCACACCCTAACGAGTGCAGTACCATCGGCGCTGGAAGGCTTAGCTACCGGGTTCGGGATGGGACCGGGCGTTCCCCCTCCGCCAAAACCACCGACAACACAAACAAATCAATTATAGCAAACTCAACTACCCAACAAGCAACCACCACCCACCCCAACCCCCCCAACAAAACGGGGAACAGGATGATGCGGTGATGCGCTCAGGGTCACACAGTGGATGCGAACACACGCTACAATTTTTGTCGATATATGGACAAGCCCTCGGCCTATTAGTACCGGTCAACTCCACGCCTCACAACGCTTCCATACCCGGCCTATCAACCCCATGGTCTCTAGGGGGCCTTACCCCGACAAAACGGGTGGGAGACCTCATCTTGGAACGAGCTTCCCGCTTAGATGCCTTCAGCGGTTATCCCTTCCGAACATAGCCAACCAGCCGTGCCCCTGGCGGGACAACTGGCACACCAGAGGTCCGTCCGTCCCGGTCCTCTCGTACTAGGGACAGCCTTCCTCAAGTCTCCAACGCGCGCGGCGGATAGGGACCGAACTGTCTCACGACGTTCTAAACCCAGCTCGCGTACCGCTTTAATGGGCGAACAGCCCAACCCTTGGGACCTACTCCAGCCCCAGGATGCGACGAGCCGACATCGAGGTGCCAAACCATGCCGTCGATATGGACTCTTGGGCAAGATCAGCCTGTTATCCCCGGGGTACCTTTTATCCGTTGAGCGACACCCCTTCCACCAGGAGATGCCGGATCACTAGTCCCGACTTTCGTCCCTGCTCGACCCGTCGGTCTCACAGTCAAGCCCCCTTGTGCACTTACACTCGAAACCTGATTGCCAACCAGGCTGAGGGAACCTTTGGGCGCCTCCGTTACCCTTTAGGAGGCAACCGCCCCAGTTAAACTACCCACCAGGCACTGTCCCTGGACCCGATCAGGGCCCGAGGTTCAAGACACCCCATCCGACCAGAGTGGTATTTCAACAACGACTCCACAACCACTAGCGTGGCCACTTCACAGTCTCCCACCTATCCTACACAAACCGAACGCAGCACCAATACCAAGCTGTAGTAAAGGTCCCGGGGTCTTTCCGTCCTGCCGCGCGTAACGAGCATCTTTACTCGTACTGCAATTTCGCCGAGTCTGTGGTCGAGACAGCGCCCAAGTCGTTACGCCATTCGTGCAGGTCGGAACTTACCCGACAAGGAATTTCGCTACCTTAGGATGGTTATAGTTACCACCGCCGTTTACTGGCGCTTCAATTCTCCGCCTCACCCTCACAGGCTCACGGGTCCTCTTAACGTTCCAGCACCGGGCAGGCGTCAGTCCGTATACCTCGTCTTACGACTTCGCACGGACCTGTGTTTTTAGTAAACAGTCGCTTGGGCCTGGTCTCTGCGACCACCCACCCCCAGCCCGTCAAAGGGCTTCAGAGCAGACGGTCCTCCTTCTCCCGAAGTTACGGAGGTATTTTGCCGAGTTCCTTGACCACAGTTCACTCGATCGCCTCGGTATTCTCTACCTGACCACCTGTGTCGGTTTAGGGTACGGGCCACAACAGCACTCGCTAGAGGCTTTTCTCGACAGCATGGGATCACCCTACTTCGCCACAACGGCTACGCATCACCCCTCACCCCCGTCATCCAAGACAGCCACCCGGATTTACCTAAGCAGCGGGCCACGAGCTTGCACCAGGACAACCAACGCCTGGCGGGACTACCCTCCTGCGTCACCCCATCGCTTGCCTACTACCAGATCGGGTCCCACGCTCACCCGACCCCCACAC
>CAWGYF010000006.1:0-95000 GCA_963826705.1 uncultured Actinomycetota bacterium | reverse complement strand
AGCCGCTGACCGCCGATCGGGCTGCTGAGCCGGTCGACCAGGTGCGGGTCTCCCTCGAGCTTCGACTCAAAGCGCTTCTGCTGCACGAGGCAGGCACCCGCACGGGGGAGGACATCGAGGACCTGCATCAGATGCGGGTCGCGGTGCGCCGCATGCGTGCGACGTTGAAGGTCGCCCACCCGCTCCTGGACGCGGCGTGGGCCGACGGTCTTCGCACCGAGCTGGGGTGGCTCGGCGGCGCGCTGGGCCCGGTGCGGGACCTCGACGTGCTGCTGTTGCGGCTGCTCCGCGAGATCGCGGCGCTGCCGGAAGCCGAGCGCACCGCGGGCGCGGCCCTGCTGGCGGCGCTGGAAGATCAGCGGTCCGCGGCCCGCGGCGTGATGCTCGAGGCGCTTGCCGCACCCCGCTACCGCGCGCTCGTCGAGCGCCTCGCCGACGCGGTCGGCCAGCCGCTGCCGACCTCCCCGATGACCACCGCGCCCGAACTCGTCGACCTCGTGCGTGAAGAGGCTCGCAAGCTGCGTCGCGCGGTCGAGCGCGCGGGCGACGACCCGGCCGACGAGGTGCTCCACGCCCTGCGCATCCGCGGGAAAAGGGTCCGCTATGCCGGGGAGTTCGTCGAGCCGGCCCTGCGCGACACACCAACCGGCAAGGCGGTCAAGCGACTGATGGTCGCCACCGCCGAGCTGCAGGAGGTGCTCGGTGACCACCAGGACGCGTGTGTCGCCGAGCAGCGCATCCGCGAGCTGCTCTTTCTCCTGAGCACGGACCCCGCCGCGGTGTTCGTCGCGGGAAGGCTGGTCGAGCGGGAGCGCGAGCGGGCCGAGCAGAAGCGGTGGGAGTGGCGAGCGACGTGGTCGCGGGTCAGCGTCCGCATCGCCGAGCTAGGAAGGTCCTGAAAGGAGATTTTCAGGGCGCTCCTCGACGTCGTCGGGCGGGCCGCCCGCACCACGACGGTCAGCGGTCGCCGATCGCGAGCATCGCCCAACCCTGCACCAGACCGGCCAGCAGAAGGACGGCGATCGCCGCGGTGAAGCCGCCGCTCACGTCGATCAGCACCCCCATCAGCAGGGGGCCAAGACCCGCGCTCGTGTAGCCGACACCGAGCGCCAGCCCGCTGGTCGCCGCGCTCGCGGCGCCGTCCGGGGTACGCCACGCGATCGCCGTCAGCCCCATCGGGAACCCCGCGCCGACGCCGATGCCCATCAGCACAGCCCACGGCCACGGCCCGACGACCGGGGGCAGCGGTATCAGCATCGCGCCGAGGGTGCCGCTCAGGCTGCACAACAGGGTGAGTCCCGTCCAGAACCGCCATCGCCTGCGCCGCTCGGCCAGCATCGGGACAAACAGGGCCGCGGGGATCTGCGCGACGCTCCAGACGGCCAGCAGCAGCCCCGCGCGCGCGGGCGGGAAGCCCAGCCCTTGGTAGTAGGGCGCCAGCCACGTGAGCCAGCCGTAGAACATCAGCGAGGTCCCGGCCTGGTAGCAGGCCACGACCCTGGCGAAGGGCCGACGCCACGGCAGGGGCGTGCGGACCGGGTCCACGGCGGCGGGGACGCGTCGTGCGATGGGCACCCAGGCCGCCGTCGCGAGCACCGCCGGAACCGCCCAGACGGCGAGCGAGAACGACCAGCCCCCGAGCACGGAGGCCAGTGGAACGGCGACCGCGCTCGCGACGGTCGCGCCGACCATCATCGCGACGACGTAGCCTCCGGTCGCCGCGCCTGCCCGGTCGGTGAGGTGCTCCTTCACGACCCCGGTGATCAGCACGCCTGCCAGGCCGATGCCGAGTCCGATGAGGAGGCTCCCGCCGATCAGGGACGCGACCGCCGGAACTCCCCTGACGAGGCTGCCCGCGGCGACGAGCCCGACCGCGACGCCCAGTGCTCGCTCGCGCCCGGCGCGCACCCCGAGGGTCGGTCCCGCGAACGACCCCACCGCCATCATCAGCACGGCCCCGGCCTGCACCAGCCCCGCGACGCCCGCCGAGAGCCCCAGCTGGGCCCGGACGGTCTCCAACAGCGGCGGGTACCCCGCCAGCGCCGCGCGCAAGTTGGCGGCGAGCGCGAGCACGCCCAACAGCACGACCGCGGGCCGGATCCGCGGTCGCTCCGGCGTCACCCGCCCCGCGCCACGATCGGAACCTGCGCCTCCCGACATCACGCCGGACGCCCCAGAACCGCCGGGCACGGGCGCGCCGAGCACAGGGGCGCAGCGGAGGGAGGCGCAGCGGATCGGGCCGGCGTCGCACCCCGCACATCCACTCCACACGGCGCCTGCGGGGTGCGAAGTCCCACCCGGGGGTGCGAAGTCGGCTCCGCGGACGCGATAGCCGCCGATTCCGCTTCCGGGCGCGCGCGGACCTCGCCGCGGGTCACGTCGGCGCGAGGCGCCGGGCTGCCGTCGCGATCCGTTCGTCGGATGCAGTCAAGGCGACGCGGACGTGCCGCGCGCCCGCCGGCCCGTAGAACTCCCCCGGTGCCACCAGTACACCTTCGGTCGCGAGGCGCCGCACCGTCAACCGGCAGGGCTCGCCCGCGGTGGCCCAGAGGTACAAACCCGCCGCGGAGTGCTCGATGGTCATGCCCGCCTTCTCCAGCGCGGAGCGCAGCGGGACGCGACGGCGGTCGTACACCGCGGCCTGGGCGAGGACGTGCGCGTCGTCGGACGCGGCGGCCGTCATCGCCGCCTGCACCGGGAACGGGACGATCATGCCTGCGTGCTTCCGCACCTCCAGCAGGCCCGCGACCAGCGCCGGGTCGCCCGCGACGAACCCAGCGCGGTAGCCTGCGAGGTTGGAGGACTTCGACATCGAGTGGACCGCGAGGAGTCGCTCGTGCGAGCCGCCGCAGACGTCGGGGTGCAGGATCGAGACGGCGCCGGTGTCGCCCGCGAGTGACAGGTAGCACTCGTCGGACGCGACGACCGCGCCCCGTTCCCGTGCCCACGTGACGAGCTTGCGCAGGTGGGCAGCAGGCAGGACCCGTCCGGTCGGGTTCGACGGCGAGTTGAGCCACACGAGGCCCACCCGCCGCGGCCCGAGCGCGATGGTCGAATCCGAGCGGACGTACGACACGCGCGCCAGCAGCGCGCCCACCTCGTACGTCGGATAGGCGAGCTCGGGGATGACGACGGTATCGCCCGCGCCGAGCCCCAACAGCGTGGGCAACCAGGCGACGAGCTCCTTGGAGCCGATCGTCGGCAGGATTGCCATCGGGTCGACCGTCACCCCGAAACGTCGCGCCAAGGAGCCTGCGACCGCCGCGCGCAGAGCGGGTGTCCCGTGGGTCGTCGGATAGCCGGGCTCGGCGGCGGCCGGTCCCGCGAGTGCGGCCCTGATCAGCGCCGGGACCGGATCCACCGGGGTGCCGACGGAGAGGTCGACGATCCCGTCGGGGTGGGCCGCGGCCAGCGCCCTGTCCTCGGCGAGGGAGTCCCAGGGGAAATCGGGGAGCCCGGCGGCCCTCACTCGTCGTGCTGCTGCGGCGGCAGGCTCAAGGCGGGCTCGACGTCGTGGTCGACCTTGCCGACCTTCGAGGCGCCCCCCGGCGAGCCCAGCTCGTCGAAGAAGTCGACGTTGGCCTTGGTGTAGGCGGCCCACTGCTCCGGGACGTCGTCCTCGTAGTAGATCGCCTCGACCGGGCAGACCGGCTCACACGCGCCGCAGTCGACGCATTCGTCCGGGTGGATGTAGAGCATCCGGGCACCCTCGTAGATGCAGTCCACCGGGCACTCTTCGATGCACGCCTTGTCGAGCAAGTCGACGCAGGGCTCGGCGATCACGTAGGTCACGGGTGGGCCATCCTCCACAGGCGCTGACAGAGACGTCGCACAGTATGTATCGCGAGGTGATCCATGGGGGAGTCGGGGCGGTGTGACACGGAGAACTCAGCTGGGGTCGAGGAGCTGATCGGACGGCGTGTCGTGGTGCGCCACCGGGTGGGCGAAAAGCTGTCCGACGCGGTCGGGGAGCTGGCCGTCGAGGGCCCGGATCTTCTCGTGCGGACCCGCCGCGGGCCGGTGCGGATCGGTCGGTCCGCGGTGACGGCGGTGCGCGCGGTGCCGCCACCCGTGCCGCGGCGGGCGGGGCTCGCGGCCGTCGTACGACTGGAGGAGCTGTGCGCCGACGCGTGGCCCGCGCTCGTCGAGGAGCGGCTGGGTGCCTGGCGGATGCGGGCCGCCGACGGGTTCACCGGACGGGCCAACGCGGCGCTGGCGATCGGCAGCCCCGGCATGCCCGTCGCCGCTGCGCTGGACGAGGTGCGCGCCTTCGCCGACCGGCAGCGGATCGGAGCGCGGGTTCAGGTGCCGGTGGGCTCCCCGTGGGACCGGGCGGTCGCCGCGGAGGGCTGGGTGCTCGACGCCGGTCACGCCGCAGGAGCCCTCGTGTCGGTGCAGGTGGCTGACCTGGCAGACGAGGAGTCCGATCGCCCAGGTGAGACGGCGTCGGCGGACGGTCCGAGCGACGAGTGGTGGCGCATCGTGCTGGGCGCCACGCCGACCGCGGCCCAGCGGCATGTGCTGGCGAGCCCACCCCACGTCGGGTTCCTGCTCGTGCGTGACGAGGCGGGGGCACCCGTCGCGGCCGGGCGCGCGGTCGTCGTCGACGATCATGTCCATCTGTCCGTGTTCACCGTCGACCCCGACGTGCGCCGCCGCGGATACGGCACCCGGCTGCTGGCGGCCGCGGCGGAGTGGGGTCGCCGGGCCGGCGCCCGCTGGGGGGTCCTGCAGGTGGCGACCCACAACGCCGCCGCCCTCGCGCTCTACGCCCGTGCCGGCTGGTCGGAGCACCACCGCTACCGCTACCTGAGTGCCGGTGCCGGGCTGACCGGCGGTCAGCGCCCGACCCGGCGCAGGGCGAAGAGCCCCGCCCCCACACCGCCGACGACCAGCAGCAACGACTGCCACGTGCCCGTCAGCAGAACGTCGCCACCCGGCCCGGCCAGGCCGAGCACCCCGACGGTGGCGAACCAGGCGAAGATCGGCGCGCCCGCGAACCGCCGGTCGATCGCCCCGGCCCGCCGCACGAGCCACGGCAGCACCGCGATCGACAGCACCGCCCCGAGCGGTGCGGGCACCGCGCCCAGGTAGAGCGGGGTGAACGCCAACCCGACGGCGCCGACGAGGACGCCGTCCAGCGTGAGAAGGGCGATCAGCCCCGCCCCGCCGCGCTCCTCATCCATGCCGTCCTCATCCATCGCCGTGCTCGAAGAGCCCAGGGCTGCGCCGCCCGTCCGCCGCGACATACTCCTCGACGTCAAGGATCGGCTGGGCGACGAGGTTGCTCATCGCGAAAGCCTCCTCGTCGGTCGCCACCAGCACCTGCGTGGCGTGCGCCCGCATCGCCGCGATCCGCTGGGCCCGCTGTCCGCGCACGTCCAGCCGCGTGGTGATCATGTCATCGGGGACGGCAGGCAGCTCGTCGGGATCGGGAATCCGGAACGGGCCGCCGCGCAGCGCCGCGAGCCCGGCGTCGAGGCTGCCCCGCCCGATCACGGCGAACATCAGCCGCGACGGCACGCGCGCCACCGCCGCGACGGTGATCTCGTGCGCCCGCACGTGGTCGGGATGCCCGTACGCGCCGTCGGCGGCGTAGGTGACGACGATCTCGGGCCGCACGTCCTCCAGCACCGCGACCAGCGCGTCCACCTCCTTGTCGAACGCGTCGGGGGCCGCGAACGCGCGAGGGTGCAGCACCGGGAGCGGTGCGGCGCGGACGCCGTGACCCGCCAGTGCCATCCCGGAGTCGCGCCAGCGCCCCGCGCCGCCGAGGAACCGGCAGTCGGTGACGCCGAGCGCGGCGCACGCGTCCGCCAGCTCACCGATGCGGTAGCCGCCGAGCTGGTCGGACTCGCCAACCGCGAGCAGCGCGAGCTCCGGCGGGATGATCTCGCCTTCCTCGCCGAGCGTGCAGGTCACGAGCGTCACCGCGGTGTCCGGCCGGGCCGCGTACAGCGCCATGGCGCCGCCGGTGAACAGCGTCTCGTCGTCCGGATGCGCGTGGACGAACAGCAGCCGCCTGGTCAGTTGAGCCGCACTCTCGGGTCGAGCACCGCGTAGCCGATGTCGACGAGGATGTTCGCGACCACGACCGCGGTCGTGCCGAGCAGCACGATGCCGATGATCACCGGCTGGTCCTGTTGGAAGATCGCGACGACCGCGGTGCGGCCGATCCCGTCGATGGAGAACACCGTCTCGGTGACGATCACGCCGCCGAGGAGCGTGGCGACGTCGATGCCGAACTGGGTGATCACCGGCGTGAGCGCGCTGCGCAGCCCGTGCCGCAGCACCACCCGTCGCTCGGAGAGGCCCTTGGAGCGGGCGGTGCGGATGTAGTCCTCGCCGAGCACCTCCAGCATGGACGTGCGGGTGAGCCGCGTGTAGGCCGCGGCGTCGACCAGAGCGACGGTGATCCAGGGCAGGACCATGTGCTGCAACCAGCCGCCCGGGCTGTCGGAGAGGTTGACGTAGCCGCCCGCCGGGAAGATCCGGATCCCGACGAGAGTGAGCTGGAAGTACAGGTAGTACAGCAGCAGCAGGCCGAGCAGGAACGTCGGCATCGAGTAGAAGACCAGCGCGAACACCGTGAGCGCGCGGTCGGTGAACGAGTGCGGGCGCACCGCGGAGATCACGCCGTTGGAGACGCCGATCAGCATCCAGAGGATCGCGGCGCCGATCGCGATCGACACCGTCTTGGGCAGCGCGTCGGCGATGATCGAGGTCACCGGGATCTGCTTGTAGTAGTCGTAGCCGAGGTTGCCGCGCAGAGCGTTGCCGATGAAGCTGAAGTACTGCTCCCACAGCGGGCGGTCCAGCCCCAGCCGCTGGTTGATCAACGCGATGGTCGCCGGGGTGGCCTGGCGTCCGCCGAGGGTCTGCGCGACGTTGCTCGGTGCGACGAAGAACATTCCGAACAGCACGAGCGTGATCAGCCAGATGACGAGCAGGCCCTGCAGGACGCGCCGGATCAGGAACCGGATCATCGCCGCCTCACGCCTCCGGCTCCGCGGTCGTCGGCTTCGTGGTCCAACTTCGTGGTTGCAGACTTCGTGGTCGTCGACTCCGCGGCGAACAGCCGGTCCGAGCGCGGGTCGAACGCGTCGCGCACGCCGTCCCCGAACAGGTTGAACGCCAACGTCGTGGTCAGCAGGGCGAGACCGGGGAACAGCAGGTACCACCAGGCGAAGCGGTAGTAGCTCAACGAGCCGTCGAGCATGCCGCCCCAGGTGGCGGTCGGGGCGGGCACTCCGAGCCCCAGGAACGACAGGGTCGACTCCGACACGATCGAGAGCGGGATCAGCAGCGTGGTGTAGACGATCACGGGCGCGAGCACGTTCGGAAGCACGTCGACGTACATGATCCGCCAGTCGCTCGCGCCGAGTGAGCGCGCCGCCTCCACGTACTCCCGCTCGCGGATCGACAGCACCTGGCCGCGCACGATCCGCGCGATCGACGACCACGCGAAGAACGCGATCACGATGATCGTGACCATGAGGCTGGGGCCGGAGATCGACACGATCGCGATGCCCGCGAGCAGGAACGGGATCGAGAGCACCACGTCGATGAGCCGCGCGAGCACCGTGTCGACGATGCCGCCCAGATAGCCCGCCACGATGCCGATCAGCACACCGACGAGGATCGCCAACAGCGTCGAGACCACACCGACCAGCAGCGAGATCCGGCTGCCGTAGACGATGCGGACGAGCACGTCACGGCCCAGGTCGTCGGTGCCGAGCAGGAACGTGCGCGTGGGGCCCTTCGGCAGTCCTTGTGGGGTGAGCCCGATGTCGCGGTACTGGTCGTTGGGCCCGTGGCCGAGGAGCGCGGCGACCAGTGGGGCGCCGAGGGCCAGCGCGGCGATGAGCACGATCACCGCGAGCGAGATCATCGCGGCGCGGTCGCGGCGCAGCCGCTCCCAGGCCAGCTGCAGCGGGCTGCGGCCCCGGATCCTTCCCTCGCCCTCCAGCTCGGTGGCGGCCGGGACGACGAGGCGGTCACCGGGGTCGCGCTTGCTCAGATCGGCGGTCATGGCGCTGTCCCTTCCTGCAGCGCTGTCCCTTGCTTCGGCACGGTCCCCTCCTCCGCGGCGTCGGGGTCGAAGGACAGGTCGGGGGCGACATCGTTGATCGCGGGCCGCGACAGGGTCAGCAGCTCGCCGTCGGCCAGTGGGAAGTGGCAGGCCACCTGATGCCGCGGCCCGTCGCCCCGGCGCGGGACCAGGTCGGGGTCCTCGGCGACGCAACGGTCCTGTGCCTTCGGACAGCGCGGGTGGAACCGGCAGCCCGAGGGGGGCGCGACGGGTGAGGGCAGGTCGCCGCGCAGGACGATCCGCTCGCGCCCCGCGAGCGCGTCGGGGTCGGCCGTGGGCACCGCGGACAGCAACGCGCGGGTGTAGGGGTGGCGGGTGTGCTCGTGCAGTTCCTCGACGTCGGCGATCTCGACGATCTTGCCGAGGTACATCACCGCGATGCGGTTGCTGACGTGTCGCACGACCGAGAGGTCGTGGGTGATGAACACGTACGTCAGACCGAGCTGCTCCTGCAGCTCGGCGAGCAGGTTGATGATCTGCGCCTGGATCGAGACGTCCAGTGCGGACACCGGCTCGTCGCACACCACGAGCTTCGGCTTGAGCGCCAGCGCCCTGGCGATCCCGATGCGCTGGCGCTGGCCGCCGGAGAACTCGGCGGGAAACCGGTTGAAGTGCTCGGGGTTGAGGCCCACGAGCTCCATCAGGTCCTGCACCCGACGCTTGCGCTCGTCGCCGTCGGCCACCCCGTGGATCGCGAAGGGGTCGCCGATGATCGACCCGACCCGGCGGCGCGGGTTCAGCGAGCCGTACGGGTCCTGGAACATCACCTGCATCTCGCGCCGCAGCGGGCGCAGGTCGCTGCGCGACATCGTGCTGATGTCGGTGCCGTCGAACGTGACGCTTCCGGACGTGAGGTCGTGCAGGCGCGTCATGCAGCGGGCCAGCGTGGACTTTCCGCAGCCGGTCTCCCCGACAAGGCCCAGCGTCTCGCCGCGCTCGACGTCGAGGCTCACCCCGTCGACCGCGCGCAACGACGGCGGCGGGCCGCCGAAGAGCCTGCGCCGCCCGACGGGGAAGTATTTTCGCACGTCGGCGACCTCCAGCAGAGGCGTCATTGTGCGCCCTGCATCTGCTGCTCCGCGCGGTCGGCAGGCAGCCAGCACGCCGACGCGTGGTCGCCGCGAGTGCCGATCGGAAGGAACGGCGGCTGGCGCCCGCACTTGTCGAACGCGTAGGCGCACCGGGGTTCGAAGGGGCACCCCGGCGGCGGTGTGATCAGGCTCGGCGGGGTGCCCCCGATCGGCGTGAGCTTGCCGCGGCGGCCCGTCGCGGGCAGGGAACGCAGCAGACCCTCGGTGTAGGGGTGGTGGTTGCGGTAGAAGAGCTCGCGCCGCGGGGCGCGTTCCATCACCTGTCCCCCGTACATGACGACGACGTCGTCGGCCATGTCGGCGACCACACCGAGATCGTGGGTGATGAGGATGATCGCCGTGCCGAACTCCTGCTGGATGCCGCGCATGACGTCCAGCACCTGGGCCTGCACCGTCACGTCCAGCGCGGTGGTCGGCTCGTCGGCGACGAGGACGGCGGGCCGCAGCGCCATCGCCATCGCGATCATGACGCGCTGGCGCATGCCGCCGGAGAACTCGTGCGGGTAGTTGTCGATCCGGGTGCGCGGGCTCGGGATGCCGACGGCGTCGAGCAGTTCGACCGCCCGCTCCCGCGCCGCGGCCTTGGACGTTCCGCGCTCGTGCTCGCGGATCATCTCGACGATCTGCCAGCCGACCTTGTAGTACGGGTGCAGGCTCGACAGCGGGTCCTGGAAGATCATGCCGATCTTCGCGCCGCGGATGCGGCGGAGGGCCTCGGGCGTCGCGCCCAGCAGGTCCTCGCCGTCGAGGGTGGCCCGACCCGAGATGTGCGCGCCTCGGGTCAGGCCGACGATCGTCTGGGTGGCCACCGACTTGCCCGACCCGGACTCGCCGACGATGCCCAGCGTGCGTCCTCGTTCCACCGAGAACGAGACGCCACGCACGGCGTGCACGGTGCCGTCCGGCGTGGGGAACGAGACGTGCAGATCCTCGACGTCGAGCAGTGCCGCGAGAGCACGGTCCCGTGCGTGCTGGGCCACCATCAGGGGTGCTCAGCCGCCGTTCTTGGCCGGGTCGAGCCACACGTTGGCCGGGTCGAACGACTGCATCCCGTCAAGGTAGATCGCGTTGTGCACCTGGGTCGCGTGGTAGGTCGGCCATTTCTGGTTGGCGATCGGGTAGATCACCGCGTCGTCCATCACCTGCTTGTCGGCCTTGGCCCAACCGTCGGCCGCGGTCTGCTGGTCGGTTGCGGTGAGGGCCTGCTTGATCAGGTCGTTGGCTGCTGCGCTGTCGTAGAAGCCGAAGTTGCTGCCGTTCGGCGGGAACGAGGTCTGCCCGGAGAACAGCGGGTTGAAGTACGACGCCGCGGCGTTGCCGCTCCAGTCGGAGCCCCAGCTGGCGATGGAGAGGTCCCACACCCCGCGGGTGGCAACGTCGGGCACCTGCAGGTACTTCGTGTAGAAGTCGGCGTTCGGCGCGGGCACACCCTGCACGGTGATGCCCACCTTCGACAGGTCCTGCTGCAGGGTCGCGAAGGTCTTGGCTTGGCCCTCGGAGGCGTTGCGGTAGAGGAACTTCAGGGTGAGGCCGCTGGCGAGCCCGGCGTCGGCGAGCAGTTGCTTGGCCTTGTCGGGGTTGAAGGGATACGGGTCGTAGTCCTGCGAACCGAGGATGGAGGGCGGCAGGACGTGCGTGAGGGGCGGCGCCACGTCGGGGCCGCCGAGCACCTGGATGACGTCGGCGCGGTTGACCGCGTACGCGATCGCCTGGCGGACCTTGACATTGGCCAGCGCCTTGTTGTTGTTCGGCGACCGCGTGTTGAACACGAGGTAGGGGCCCAGCGCGTTGGTCGCCCCGAGCGCGAGGTTGGGGTCGTCGGCCGCCAGCAGCCCCGGGATCTGAGACGGGGGCGTGCTCACGTCGAACTGCATGTCCGCGTTCGGCGAGCCGGTCTGCAGCTGCTGCTGGATCGACTCCTGGCTCTGCGTCTCGTCGATCACGATCTTGTCGACGAACGCCCCGCGGATCGTGTCCGTCGCGGCGTTCCACGCCGGGTTGCGGGAGAGCTCGATCCGCTTCGTCGGGTCGTACAGATCGACCTTGTACGGCCCGTCGGAGACCATGTGCTGCCCGAGCTCGGTGCTGCCCGGCACGTAGTCGAGCCATTCGACAGGGGCCGGGGCCAGCGCCGAGAGGGCCAGGATGTCCGGGAAGTAGGTCGCGGGCGCGGTGAGCGTGAAGACCACCGTGCGGTCGTCCTTCGCGGTGACGCCCGGCAGCGGCGTGTCCTGGACGTACTTCTTGATCGACGCCGCGTCCTGGCCGACCTTGGAGAAGCCGTCGCAGAACTGGGCGAAGCCCACGATCAGGTTCTGGAAGTCCGGGAGGCCGCCGAACGGCTGCGCCGGGTTGCAGGTGCGCTTGACGCCCGTGACCTCGTCGGCCGCCGTCACCTGGCGCGGCGGGGTGGTGCCCCACATGGCGCCCTGCTTGATGGTGATTGTGTAGGTCTTGCCGTCGGCGCTGATGCCGCCGTTGTCGGTCGTCGGCAGCTGCTCGGCGAGGTCGGGCTGTGCGGTGGTCTTCGTCGCGGGGTCGGCCGGGTTGGCGAAGAGCTGGCGGAAGTAGAGCCGGTTGACCTCGTAGCCGGTCGAGTAGTAGACGACGTTGGGGTCCATGTAGTCGACGTCGCTCGTGCCGAGGATGTTCAGGGTGCCGCCCTTGGCCGCGCCGTCGGGGGTGCCGTTGCGGGCCAGCGCCTCGCTGCCCGCGCCTGCCGCCCCCGAGGTGCCACCCCCGCTCGTGTCGGCGGTGCCACAGCCCGCGAGCACGACGGCCGCTGACGCGGCGATCGCGATCAACGACGCCCTCGTTCTCCTCATCGAATCCCTGCCCTCTCCTGGAGTGGACCGTCCCGGCCGGACGCTCTCACCTCGCCACGGCCCAACCGACTTTGCAGGCCCGCGTCCACGTCGAAGAACGGCTCGTCGGCTTTGGGCACCGTAGGAACCCGACATCCGGCAGGCACTTCCGGGTACCCGATCGTGACCAAAGGGTGACCCTCGGCGTCGAGGAGTCGGTCGAGGAGTCACGGTGACGGTCAGTGTTGCGCGGGGCGCCACCGGGAGGCGCCGGTGAGCGGGCCGCCCAGCAGCGAGCCGGGCCCGATCGACGTCGCCGCGTCGGCGGAGGCTGTGCTGACGACGAGCGTCACGGGTTGGAACAGCGGCAGCGCGGGCATCTGCTCCCACAGGATCCGCTCGACGGTCGCCGCCGTGTCCGCGCGCGGGGCGGCGGACATCAGCTCCTCGAACAAGGGCTGCATCGCCGGGGAGCAGAAGCCGGTCGGCGGCCGCGGCGGGTCGGGGACGAGCGCCGTCGCGGGCGGGCAGCCGTAGGAGCTGGCCAGCGCGGTGCCGAGGTCGCCGCCGACCGCGCGGGGAGCCACGATGAGGTCGGCCTCGACGCCCGCCGCCGCGCTGGTGGACGTCGGGGTCGGGGTGGGAGTCGACGACGGGGTCGCGGAAGGCCCCAGGCTGGGCGGGGTCGGCGGCACCGTCGGCTGGGCGAACAGGTCGGTCGCGGTCGGGCCGATGACCAGGGTCACCACGCCCGCCGCGGTCAGCTGCGCGGCCACGGTCTCCGCCACGCGCTGGTCGCGGGGTCGCTCCGCCGCGGCACCGATCACGATCCGCGCGGCGCGGCCGTCTGCGGTGTCCCAGCGCCCGGTGACGACGTCGCGTTTCCAGCCCGACGCCGTGAGCAGCGCAGCGGCCCCGGCGGCGTCGGGCGCGACCGTCGAAGGGGCGGTCGGGGTGTAGCCGGGCTGGGACGGGGCGAGGCCGAGGGCGTCAGCGGGCAGCGCGTCGGGGGCGACGGCGGCCGCCACGGCGTCCCTGTTGATCAGCTTGGCGAGAGCTTCGCGCACACGCACGTCCCGCAGCGGGCCGGAATCGGTGCGCATCGCCAGCTGGGTGACGCTCGGCTGTGGGGCCTGCTGGATGTGCGGCGCCGGGTCGACGCCGGTCAGCGCGTTGCGCACGGCCTGGTCGGCCTCGGGAAGGCCCACGTCGACGTCGCCGCTGACCAGCCCGGACGCCAGGCCAGCCGGGGCGACGCGGCGCAGCACCAGATGGTCGAGCACGGTCGGTATGTCCCAGTAAGCGTCGTTGCGCGCCAGCACGATCTCGCCGCGAGCGCGGTCGACGCCTGCGACCTTGAAGGGGCCGCCAGCGGAAGGGAGCCCGCCCGCGGTCGCGCCGATCCAGGAGCCCGGCGCGTCCTTGAGCAGGTGGGCAGGCAGCAGGCCGGAGAACAGCTGCTGCCAGGCCGGGTAAGACTGGGAGAACACGACATCGACGGCCTTGCCGCCCGCTCGGGAGCGCACGTCGGTGATCAGCTGGTATCCGGCGGCATCCGCTACGCCGGGCTGGCTGCGCATCTGCTCCCAGAGGTAGACGAAGTCCTCGGCGGCGATCGGGGCGTTGTCCGACCAGGACGCCTCGAGGTTGAGCTCGTAGCTCACCGTGAACGGCTGCCTCTCGACGATCTTGGCGCTCGTCACGATCGTCGGGTCGAGCTGCAGCGTGCCGTCCGCGGCCACCCGGAAGGGCGCGGGAAGCGCCAGAGTGGCCAGCGCCGTCGTGATCGGGGAGCGGTCGGCCAGCAGGTGCGGGTTGAAGCCGGGCGGCAGGTCCCCGACGCCCACGACGAGGCTGGTCGGCTGCGCCTTCGGGGTTGGCGTCACGCTGGGCGCCGGGCGGTTGACCGGCTCGTTCGAGCACGCTGAGACGAGAAGCACGGGGACGACAAGCACGAGGAGGCCAACGAGCAGCATCCGCGCGCGCGCCACCGGGGCCTCCTTCAGCGGTGCGCGGAAACAGTGGCCAGGGCAACCCCTTCCACGCACGAGGTCGGCCCGGCTCCTGCGCCGGGCGGACATCCTCCCACCGGCGGGTGAATCGCCGAAGGGTTGGCTCAGCTTGCCGCAGTGCGGGCGCGCGAGCGCAGGCGGGCCCTCCTGTGGGCGTCGAGCTCGACCTTGCGGATGCGCACGGACTCCGGGGTGACCTCGACGCACTCGTCGTTGGCGCAGAACTCCAGGCTCTGCTCCAGCGTCAACAGCGTCGGCGGGGTGAGCTTGACCAGCTCGTCGGCCGTGGAGCTGCGCATGTTCGTGAGCTTCTTCTCACGCACGATGTTGACCTCGAGGTCTTCGGCGCGGGTGTACTCACCGATGACCATCCCGGCGTAGACGAGGGTGCCGGGTCCGACGAACAGCTCACCGCGGTCGGCGAGCTGGTCGACGGCGTACCCGGTGACCGGGCCCGTGCGGTCCGCGATCAGCGAGCCGCGCAGCCGGGCGCGGATATCGCCCACCCACGGGCCGTAGCCGTCGAAGACGTGACTCACGATGCCCGCGCCGCGCGTGATCGTCAGGAACTCGGTGCGGAAGCCGATGAGGCCGCGGGAGGGCACGCGGTAGTCCATGCGCACACGGGTGTCGCCGTGCACGATGTTGACCAGCTCGCCCTTGCGGCCCGCGAGCAGCTGGCTGACCGCGCCCAGGCTCTCGCTGGGGACGTCGGCGGACAGCTGCTCGAACGGCTCGTGCAGCTTGCCGTCGATGGTCTTGGTGACGACCTCGGGCTTGCCGACGGTCATCTCGAAGCCCTCGCGGCGCATCGTCTCCACCAGGATGGCCAGCGCCAGCTCGCCGCGGCCCTGCACCTCCCAGGCATCCGGCCGCTCGGTGGGCAGCACGCGCAGAGAGACGTTGCCGACGAGCTCGGCGTCCAGCCGCCCCTTGACCTGCCGGGCGGTGAGCTTGTTGCCAGGGTGCGGGTCCCGGCCGACGAGCGGAGAGGTGTTGATGCCGATCGTCAGCGAGATGGCGGGCTCGTCGACATGGATGCGCGGCAGCGGGGTCGGGTTGTCAGGGTCGGCGAGGGTGTCGCCGATGGTGACCTCCGCGATGCCCGCGACCGCGACCAGGTCCCCCGCGATCGCCTCGTCGGCAGGCACGCGCTCGAGGGCGACGGTGCGCAGCAGCTCAGTGATCTTGACGCGGGTGACGCGCCCGTCGGCCTGACACCAGCCGACCTGCTGGCCGCGGCGCAGAACCCCGGCCCGCACCCGGCAGATCGCGATACGGCCGAGGTAGGTCGTGGCGTCGAGGTTGGTGACGTGGGCCTGCAGCGGGGCGTTCGGGTCGTCGGCAGGCGCGGGCACCGTCGCGGCGATCACGTCGAAGAGCGCCTCCAACCCGGGCTCGTCGGGCATCTCGCCGTCGGCGGGCCGGTTGCGGGAGGCGCGGCCCGCCCGGCCGCTGGCGTAGACGACGGGCAGGTCAAGCAGGCGCGCGGTAAGGGTCTCGTCGAGCTGCAGCTCGTCGGCCAGCTCCAGCAGCAGCTCGAGGCTCTCGTCGACGACCTCGGCGCAGCGGGCGTCCGGCCGGTCGGTCTTGTTGACCACCAGCACGACCGGCAGCCCGGCGATCAGCGTCTTGCGCAGCACGAAACGGGTCTGCGGCAGCGGGCCTTCGCTGGCGTCGACGAGCAACAGCACGCCATCGACCATGGACAGGCCGCGTTCGACCTCGCCGCCGAAATCGGCGTGACCGGGGGTGTCGACGACGTTGACCGTCATCCCGTGCCAGTTGATCGCCGTGTGCTTGGCGAGGATCGTGATGCCCTTCTCACGCTCGAGATCGCCGGAGTCCATGATCCGGTCGATGACGGCGGCCCGCTCGCCGAAGGCGCCCGATGCACGCAGCATGGCGTCGACGAGGGTCGTCTTGCCGTGGTCGACGTGCGCCACGATGGCGACGTTGCGCAGGCGCGGGCGGGCCCCCCGGGTTGCGAAGGGCGAGTCCGCGTGCGCGGCAAGGGTGGAAGTGCTCACGTCTCAGGGTAGCCCGCCGGGCGGACCTCCCATTCCTGACGGCGTCTACCTGCCCGTCGTCAGCTGAACCGATACTGTCATTGACCGGCGACAACGGTTCCGCGGGCCCGCCACGCCGGTGGCCAACATCACGCGAAACCCCGCACGACAGCGCGTCATGCTGGGCGGTGCCGTGTGCCAGACGCAAGGTGGCCGCGGGTGAGTCGGGCGCATCCCCACGGCGAGTCGGACGAGCACACCGGGTGAGTCGAGCGCATCCCCACGGCGAGTCGGACGAGCACACCGGGTGAGTCGAGCGCATCCCCACGGCGAGTCGGACGAGCACACCGGGTGAGTCGGGCGCATCCCCACAGCGAGTCGGACGAGCACACCGGGTGAGTCGAGCGCATCCCCACGGCGAGTCCGCCGATCCACCACAGCGAGCCGGGCACTTGCCCTCGGTGAGTCGGCAGCCGCCATCCGACAAGCCGCCATCCGACAAGGCTGAGCTGCGGACACCCCGCCCGCTGGCCATGGCGTCGGCCGTCGTCACCTCGGTCGCGCGAGCGTTGCCATGCCGCGGGCCACGTGCCGGGCGATCTCGGCCAGCACCACCTGGGGACGCTCGACGAGGTCATGCCATGTGCAGCGCAGCAGCACCCACCCGCGCGAGGCCAACGCCTGCCACCGCTGGGCATCGGCGACGGAACCGGCCACGGGCTCAGCCCACCCCGATACAACGACGGCCACACGTGCGGCTGGGAACGCCACGTCGACCGGGTGCCCCGCAATCTGGAGGGAGTCCGTCCAGCCTGCCGCTCGCGAACCGCGGAGCAGTGCATGGAGCTTGCGTCTCGCGTCCGACACGGACCGCTCGGCTGTGACGGCGAGCAGGCGACCCGCTGTTGCCGAGCCTGCTGAGCCCACGTTGCGGCGGTGGGCGGCATGTACGTCCGAGAAGACCACCGTGCCCCGCCGCAGAGCATCTTCGAGGAACCGACCGCCCGGATCGCCGAGCTCCACTGCCGTCTCGAGAAGGGTCAGCGGCTGCGCGGTGACGGCGAGCCCCCGATGAACGGCGCGGTCGGGCCGAGGGATGTCGCGCCTGCGCACGTCGACTCCGGGGCGTCGCCGTAGCCGTCGCAGCCGGGGAACCGTCACCCCCACCATCGGCGGACAGTCGACCACCAAGCCGTACCACCATGCCGCTGCCCGTCCTGACAGGACGGCGCCGTGACCCGCCCACAGGAGCGCAGCGCGGATGCGCACTTCGTCGTCGAGACGATGGCCCGCCGCGAGGTAGACGCAGGGGTACAGCGGCTTCCATCGGCGTGCGCGGACTCGGTGATCGATGGTGTCACGGCTGAGGCCTTCGCCGAGCGCTTGGTCGCGGCTGATCACGCCCGCCTGCTGGGCGAGGACGGCATCGAGGGACATGCCGCCACTGACGAGATCGCTCCAGTCGCGGTTCCACAGGCTGCCGGATAGTTTGCAGGCGGGAACGTCAACATTCGACGGTCAGCAGGCTGGCGGACGGCCCGACACAGTCGCGAAGCGTACGGTTGTGCCGCAGCGCCGAGGCCGGACTGCCGGTTCCGGTCGGGTCTCCTTGGCAAAATCGGCTGGGCGACACCAGCAGGCCCGCGGGCCAGACTGGACGAGATCGGCAGATCTGGTGCCACGCAGGCAGAGGCGCACCCTGACACCACAACCAACGGTCATCCTGCGCGCGCCGGGCGAGATCGGCGAAAGTGGTGCCACACGTGCGGATGCGCACCCCTGACACCACAACCAGCGATCAACCTCCGCGCACCCCGGACAAGATCGGCGAAAGTGGTGCCACACGTGCGGATGCGCACCCCTGACACCACAACCAGCGATCAACCTCCGCGCACCCCGGACAAGATCGGCGAAAGTGGTGCCCTGCGTACCCACCCGGAGCTGCCCTGGTGTCAAGCCCCGCTCAGGTTGGTCTCGTCGTCAGCCGGTCGCGGAGATCGGCGATGACCGCGCGGTCGGCGTCCACCCAGTCCATCGCATCGAGCTCCGTCGGACCGAGCCAACGCAGTGCGGCGTGCTCGATCGCGGTCGGTTCCGGCGAGCCGGGCTCCAGCCGGGCCAGGTGCACCCGCAGCACGCCCGCCTCGATCGGCAGGTCGGTGGCCATCCGTCCGATCACGGCGACGTGGGCGGCGAGCTCCTCTCGACATTCGCGCACGACAGCGGCGGCCTCGGACTCGCCCGGCTCGACCCGACCCCCGGGCAGCTCCCAACGTCCGGCCAAGGCCTCTGGACGGGTGCGCTGCGCGGCCAGCACGCGGCCCTCGCGTACCAGCGCCGTCGCGACGACGACCGGCGTCTTGGCGAGGTCCGCGACCCGCACGGCCAGCTCGTGGGAGCGCGCGGCGAGTACGTCGCGCATCAGGCGCCGTCCGAGCATCGGGTCGATGATGCGGTCGAGCGGGGCCGCCCAGCGCAGCTCGTCGTGAACCTCGGTCATCGCGCCGTCGCCCGCGATGGTCACAACGTGATCGAGGTACCGCAGTGGGCCGCTGACCAGCGACGACGCGACGCCGCCCAAGGAGACAGCGTCCACCCTGACGCGCAACGGCACGCTCAGGCCAGGCCCGAGCCGCGCGCCGATGTGGATCTCATCGCCTGCGGAGAGGAGGCGGCGTTCGACCTGCAGCCGGTGCCCGGACCGACCCAGTGCCGACGCCGCCAGCTGGGTGTCTCGCAGCACGCCCGCGACCGCGCGGCGGCAGGCGTCGAGGCGAACGCGGGAACGGGCGACCGGCACCGCGCGATGGTGGCAGGTGCGGCTCAACGGAGCAGACTGCGGCGGCGACCTCACCGTGGCGCAGCGGCGGCCGCACCGGGGTGAACCGGCAGACTCACCGGGGCGGGGAGGGCGACTCACCGGGGTGGACCGGCAGACTCACCGGGGTGGGGAGGGCGACTCGCCGGCCAGCGGACCTCCACCCGGGCGCCGCCGGAGAGCGTCGCGCCTGCTGTGGCCGTGCCGCCCCGGCCGTGTGCGAGGGCCGCGACCAGAGCCAGGCCGAGGCCCGAGCCGCCGCCTGCCGCGGGGTGCAGGCGGGTGAACCGGTCGAACACGCGCCCGCGGTCGGCCTCCGGAATGCCCGGCCCGTCGTCCTCGACGACCAACCGCACCCACCGGCCCGCGGGCAGCACCACCACCCGGACGACCGAGCACGCGTGCCTGCGGCCGTTCGCGACGAGGTTGTCCAGCACCAGCGCGACCTCCGAGACGCTCGCCGCCACCGACGCGGGCGTCGGGGCGACGAGCTCGACCACCGGGCCGTCGCCCGTCACCCTCGCCAGCGCCGCCGCGGCCGCGGCCACAAGGTCGACGGGCACGGCGGGCGGCCGCTCGCCCGCGTCGACACGGGCGAGGGTGAGCAGGTCGTCGAGGAGCGTGGACAGCCGGACGGCCTCGGCGGCGATCGACCGCAACGTCTCGTCGGCCAACTGCGGATCCGGGTGCGCCACGGCGACCTCGGCCTGGGCGCGGATCGCCGCGACGGGTGAGCGCAGCTCGTGCGCCGCGTCCCCGGTGAACCGCTCCAGCCTGGCCACGGCATCGTCGCGGCGGGCCAACAGGCGGTTGAGCTCCTCGGTGAGGGCCCGCAGCTCGTCGCGCGCGGGGGGCACCGGCAGCCGCTCGTCGGGCGGCAGAGCCGCGGCCGCGGCGCGCAGCCGGTCCACCGGACGCAACGCCGCCCGCGTACCCAGCCACGCGGCACAGCCGACGATCACCGCCGCCCCGAGCGCGCCGACCGCGAACGCCGCCGCGGCGCGTCCGAGCAGGGTCGTGCCGCCGACGACATCGCCGGTCACGATCACGAGTCGCGGCGTGCCGTCCGGCAGGACGGCGGACTCAGCGAGCCAGCGGCGCAAACCGCCCGCACCGCCCGCGAGGATCGCCTGGCCACTCGCGAGCTGGCGCACTTGGGCCGGACGCAGCGGAAGCGGGGGCCTGCCGTCGACGGGCTGACCGATCGTGTCGACGACGCGCAGCTCCGGCCCCGCGACCTCAGCGGGCGATGCACCGTGGGCCAGCGCCGTCACTGCCGCCTGCCCCTCCTGAGACAGCTCAGCGTCCGCCGCCGCAATCAGCGACGATCCCAGCAGCCCCACCCCCAGCCTGGCGAGGACCAGCAGCACGATGACGGCGGCCAGGCCCACGACGAGCGCCATCCGCATCCGCAGCGACCGCGCCGCCCACCACCGACGCCATCGGCTGGCCCGCCGCTCCCGCCCGGTCACAGCGCGGTCGCCGGGCAGGACCGGGGTCGCCGAGGTGCGGGTCGGGCGGACGTCGGTGCGCGTTGCGGCGCTCGGACCGGAGCAGGGCCACCCTGCTGCGACTGGGTTGGAGCAGGGCCACCCTGCTGCGACTGGGTTGGAGCAGGGCCACCCTGCTGCGACTGGGTTGGAGCAGGCTCACCCTGCTGCGACTGGGTGGCAGACGTGTCGCCCCCGAAGGGCACGGCGTGCACCTCCGTCACGGTGACCCGACGAGATAGCCGTACCCCCGCACCGTCCGCAGCACGTGGCCTGCGCCCACGGTGTCGAGCTTCCGTCGGACGTATCCGACGTAGACCTCGACGACGTTGCGCGTGGCCGCCTGCTCGTCACCCCAGACCAGGCGCAGCAGGTCATCCTTCGACACCGCGGTGTCGGGCCGGGAGGCGAGCGCGTGCAGCAGCGCGAACTCCCGCGGCGACAGCTCGATCGCTTCGCCGTCCCAGCTCACCGACCGCGCGACCGGGTCGACGATGAGCGAGCCGAGCCGCACCCGCTGCCCGGTGCGGCCCAACGCGGCGTCCCGCCGCCGCAGCAGCGCCTTGAGCTGCGCGACGAGCACAACGAACGCGAACGGCTTCACGAGGTAGCCGTCCGCGCCGAGGTCGAGGCCGTCGGCCTGGTCGAACTCGCCGTCCTTCGCCGAGAGCAGCAACACCGGTGTGTCGACGCCTGCCGCGCGCAGCCGTTCCAGCACGCGGTAGCCGGAAAGGCCCGGCAGGATGATGTCGAGCACGATCGCGTCGAAGCCGCCGGTCAAGCCCGCTTGCAGCGCGGAGTGGCCGTCGCCGACTGCCTCGACCTCCATGCCCTCGGCCGCGAGCCCCCGTGCCACGGCCGTGCGGATGCCGGGCTCGTCGTCGACCACCAGCACCCGCGCCACATGCGGACGCTACCGCGCGTTGAGAGCACTCTCAGGTCGCATGGACGAGGCTGAGGCCATGGCAATGGGTCGGTTGGGCCGCAGCGCGGCGGCGGGGATCGCGGTCGCGGGCGTCGTGGGGCTGGGCTTGCTGGCCTTGCCGGGCGGCGCGGGCGCGGCTCCCGAGCTGCCGCCGGTGTCCGCCCAGGATCTCGTGGCCTCGGTGCTCGCCGCCCACCCCGGCCCGTTCGACGGCACCATGCAGCTGGACAACGCGCTCGGGCTGCCCGCGCTGCCCAACCTCCCCCAGGCCGCGAACGGCACGAGCACGGCGAGGGTCTGGTCCGGCGGCGACGGCAAGGGGCGCGTCCAGATCCCGTCCCCGACCGGGGAGCGCACGCTCGTCTCGGACGGCACCACGTTCTGGTCGTGGAACTCCGAGGACAAGACCGTCACGAAGGCCACGAAGCAGGCGGGCCAGACGCACTCTGCTCCCGCCGACCCCACGGCCGCCGCCACCGACGCCCTGTCCAAGCTCCAGCCGACGAGTCAGATCAGCGTGGACGGCACGGCCGAGGTCGCGGGCCGTCCGGCCTACGACCTGGTGCTGACGCCGAAGCCGACCGAGCGCACCTTGCTCCGCGAGGTCCGCATCGCCGTGGACGCCAAGGAACGCGTTCCGCTGCAGCTGACCGTGCTGGCCCAGGGCTCGTCCACGCCCGCATTGCAGGTCGGGTTCACCGACCTCACGTTCGGGCCGCAGGACGGCTCTCTGTTCACGTTCACGCCTCCCCAGGGCGCGACCGTCACCGACCAGCCTGCGCGCCCCAACAACACGACAAAGCCGGACGAGCCGACTTTCGTCGGCGACGGATGGGACACGGTCGCCGTCGAGAAGCTGCCCGCGCAGCCGGACGTCAAGAGCCGCCTCTCCGGGCTCGGCACCCCGGTGAGCGGGTCATGGGGCAACGGCAGGCTGATCAGCACGGCTGTCGCGACCGCGATCGTGACCGACGACGGACGGGTCGCGGTGGGCGCCGTCCCCGAGCAGGTGCTGTCCGAGACACTCTCCCGGTGACGACGTCCACGACGACCGCCCCTCTGGCCGCTGGCCGCACCGCCGTGGCCGCGCGGGCGCGGGGGCTGCGGAAGGTGTTCGGCTCCACGGTCGCCGTCGACGGGATCGATCTCGAGGTGCCGACGGGTGCAGTGCTGGGGATGCTCGGCCCCAACGGGTCGGGGAAGACCACGCTGATCCGGATGCTGCTCGGGCTCACGCCGCCCACCTCGGGATCGGTCGAGCTGTTGGGCCACGCGGTGCCCGAGGCCGCGCTGCCGCACGTCGGCGCGCTGGTGGAGGGTCCGGGCTTCCACGGTTTCCTGAGCGGCCGGGAGAACCTGCTGCGCGCGGCCGCGGCCGAGCCGCTACTGGCGACGCGCGACATCCCCGACGTCGTCGGCACCGCGCTGGAACGGGTCGGGCTGTCCGCCGCCGCGGATCGGCGCTACCGCGGCTACTCCCTCGGTATGAAGCAGCGGCTCGGGTTGGCCGGGGCGCTGCTCATCCCGCGACGGCTCGTCGTGCTGGACGAGCCGACGAACGGCCTCGACCCGGCGGGCACCCGCGACGTCCGGCGGATCATCGGTGAGCTGCACGCCGGGGCCGCGACGGTGGTGGTGTCGTCGCACTTGTTGGCCGAAGTCGAGGCGACCTGCACGCACGTCGCCGTGCTCCAGGCGGGCACGGTGGTCGCGGCGGGCGAGCTGGCCACGCTGTTGGACACGGGATCGGGCGGGCTCGTCGTCGCGACGCCCGACGTCGCGCTCGCGCTGAGCACGTTGCGCGGCGTCGACGCCACCGCGTACCGGGCGGACGGGGCGGCCGACGAGATCGTCGTCGCCGACGGGCCGTCGCCACCCGACATCGTTGCGCTGCTGGTGCGGGCAGGCGTGGCCGTGCACGAGGCGCGCCGCAGCCGCACCAACCTGGAGGAGCTGTTCGCGCGGCTCACGGAGGAGCAGTGAGCGAGCCAGTGGGCGGCAAGCCCGCGGCGTGGGTGAGCGCGGCAAGCGAACCCACGGCGCCCCGCGGGTCGGTGAGCGAAGCGTCGGCGCCGAGCGCGCTCGAGCCGTCGGCAGAGCGCCCGCTGTCCGGATCGTCGACGGAGGGGGCGCCCGGACCGTCGGCCCGGCAGGCGCCGCTCGGTCGCCTCCTGCGCTCAGAGGTCCGCTGGGTCCTGCGGCGCCCCCGCACGTTGGTGATGCTCGGGCTGTTCGCGCTGATGCCGGTGACGATCGCGATCGGGGTGGTCGCGAGCGGACGCACCGGAGGGCTGATCGGCACGGTGCTGGGCAACGGCCTGGTGTTGCCGGTCGTCACGCTGATACTGGCGTTGGCCCTGCTGCTGCCGCTGGCGGTCGGGATGGCCGCGGCCGACGCGCTCGCGGGCGAGGCGAGCGCGGGCACCCTGCGCGGCCTGCTGGTCGCTCCGGTGTCGCGGCTGCGGCTGGTCGGGATGAAGGCGTTCGGCGTGCTGGTGGTCGCCACGGTGGCGACCGTCGTGATCGCGGTCGTCGGGGCGCTCGCGGGGCTCGTGCTGGTCGGGGGCAGCGGCCACCTCGTGACGCTGTCGGGCACCACGGTCGGGGCAGGCGACGCGCTGGGCCGGATCACGCTGGTCGTCGTCTGGACGGTCGGGCAGCTCGCGGCGATCGGTGCGGTGGCGCTGGCGATCTCGGCGTGGACCGAGCACCCGCTCGTGGTGCTGGCGAGCGTGCTGGGCATGGTGATCGTCTTCGGGGTGGTGAGTGCCATTCCGGCACTCGACTGGTTGGGGCCCTACCTGCTCACGTCCGGCTGGACGGCGGGGGCTGACGTGCTGCGCGACCCGATGCCGTGGCACGATCTCGTCCAGAGCTCCCTGCGCGCGCTGTGCTATATCGCGCTGGGTGGCGGCCTGACGTCCTATCGCCTGCTCCGCCGCGACGTATGACGCCCGCACCGGGCAGTATGGGCGGATGGTCGAACTCCTGGACGACGCCGCGATCACCGAGGCGCTTACGGCCCTGCCGGGATGGGCCCGCGATGGTGACGCGCTGGTGCTGACGGCGAAGCTTCCGTCGTTCCCCGCGGCCATCGGCGTGGTCGACCGGGTCGCCGAGCAGGCCGAGGCGATGGATCACCATCCTGACATCGACATCCGCTGGCGGAACCTCACGTTCCGCTGCTCGACGCACTCGGCCGGTGGCATCACCGAGCTCGATACGGCGCTGGCGGGGTCGATCTCACGGGAAGTCACGGCCGCGGGCGGCCAATAGCGACACGGCCGCGGGCGGCCAATAACGACCCAGGCCGCGGGCGGCCAATAACGACCCAGGCCGCGGGCGGCCAATAACGACCCAGGCCGCGGGCGGCCAATAACGACACGGCCGACAGATCAGGTCCGCCTGCGACCGGCGGCCTGCGACGGGGTGAACGCGGTCACGAGGAGCGCCGCGAGCCCCGCGGACGCCGACACGTCGTGGCGGCTCACGCCGTCGAACCGGCGACACCGGCAGGCGCCGCAGTCGTCGCCGGGCCAGAGGTGCTCGTGGGCCTTGGCTTCGTGGCCGCATCGGCAGTAGGTCCAGTGGTCCATCGGCGGGCTCCCGGAGATCGCGGTCAACTGGCCGTACACCCGGTTTCTCGGGCACTGCCCGCCGGTCGATACGGCCTCGAACCCCCGTTCATCACATCGAGGTACGAAGCGGCTACGGAGAGCGGGTGTGAGCAGGGGTAATAGCCGCCCCCGTTCGACGGGGCGGGCAGCGACGTGGAAGAGTTATCCATGGTCGTGATTTCGGGGTCCGTGTGCATCGCACGCTCGCGGGGAACGGGTGCGACCGGGGACCGCACGGTGCGGGCCCCATCACCACCTGCAGGGAGCAGTTGCATGGCACAGGGAACCGTCAAGTGGTTCAACGGCGAGAAGGGCTACGGCTTCATCTCGGTCGACGGGGGCGGCGCTGACGTCTTCGTCCACTACTCCGAGATCAACGGGGCCGGCTTCCGCACCCTCGACGAGGGGCAGCGCGTGGAGTTCGAGATCGGCCAGGGCCAGAAGGGCCCGCAGGCCCAGGGCGTCACCGTCATCTGATCGTCGCCACGTACAGAAGGAGCCCGTTCCCGCAAGGGGGCGGGCTCCTTCTGTGCGTCCACCCGCCGTCACATGGAGCAGCGCTGTAGCGGGTCCCCACCGACCGTGACGTCTCCCGCGCGCGCGATCGCCACCCGACCCCATTACGTTTCGTAACCTCATCGGACTGACGACTTACTACGTTTGGGGCTAACCCGGCCCGTCGATTACTCGACGTAACTGTTGTGAACGCATTGCTCAAGTCCTCGGTGGTGCTCCTTTCGGCCTCCATCGCGGTGGTTGCGGCGGCCTTGCCCGCCACGGCCGCCGCCGGCTCACCCCTCCCCCCCAACAACGCGTGCACAAACCCCGTGCTCGCCCAAGACGCCACCGGCTGGAGCGTGCACTCCGGTGGCACCGGCTCCCGTGTGGCCATCACCGGCCATCCGACAGCGCACTACGCCTACCGCGACGCGACGACCTCGACCACCTCCGTCATGAAGCTCCCCGCGGGCACCGTCTCCGCGGGCCAGAAGTTGACCTTCGCCGCGGACTCGCAGATCAGCAGCAACGGAAAAGTGCGGATGGCGGTGAGCTTCTACGACGGCTCCAACCACAAGGTGGACCACTTCTCAGGCGCCGCCGCGAACGCGGGACCGGCGACGTGGAGTCGGACGTCGCTCGCGGCCACCGTGCCCTCCGGCGCCGTCCGCGCCGTGGTCAGCCAGACCGCGACGCTCACCACGGGCGCCCTGTGGCTGAGCACGGCATGCAACTACCTGCCGACAACCACGCTGCCCCCGACGTCATCGCCCACCACGACCACGACATGCTCAACAACCACCAAGCCACCGACGACCACGACAACCACCAAGCCACCGACGACCACGACCACCACCAAGCCACCGACGACCACGACCACGACCCCGCCGACCACCACGACGCCATCCAATCCGACAGACGGCACACAGGCCGCCACCGTCTTGGGCTGGGGCACACGGATCGACGGAGACGAGTTCGAAGGCACCAAGCTCGATACCTCGAAGTGGGCGGCATACGACGGCCCGGGCAACGGGGGCGACGGCCTGCGACGCCCGTCTCAGATCGCGGTCGCGAACGGCATGATGACGATGACCGGCACCGCGAACGGCACGACCGGCGGCATGTCGTTCAACACCAGCAGGCTCTACGGCCGGTGGGAGACGCGCATGCAGGTGCCGAAGGGCGACAAGCGCTACCACCCCGTGTTGATCCTCTGGCCGACCGCGGAGGACTGGCCGAAGGGCGGTGAGGTGGACTACGCGGAGACGACCTCCGCGTCGACGAGCGTGGACTTCTACCTGCACTACGGCTCGTCGAACAGCCAGACGCAGGCCGAGAAGAAGCTCGACATCACCCAGTGGCACAACTACGCGGTGGAGTGGACCTCGACCGGGATCCGCGGCTACATCGACGGTGTGCTGTTCTTCACCGACACCACCAAGTCGCACCTGCCGCCGCGGCAGATGCAGGAGACGATTCAGCTGGACTGGTTCCCAAGCGGCTCGTCGCCTGCCACCCCGTCGAAGATGAACGTCGCCTGGACCCGCTACTACGCACTCTGAGCTACTACGCAGTCTGCGCCACCGCCCCCGCTGCTACTCCTGCTGACCGGCGTCGAACGCCCAGCGGAGTGCGGCGGGGGCGCGGCGGCGCCAAGCCTCGGCGAGGAGATCGGAGAGGGTTTCGGGCTCGGCGAGGGCCAGGTGAACGGCCACGCCGCTGACCTTCGCGCCCCACAGCAGCACCGAACACTGGCCAGGCGCCGCGGCGACCGCCTCCTCCACCGCGTCGGCATCGAGCATCACGCGCAGGGTGTCGTCGTCGGGGAGGGTCGCGAAGATCCGCCCGCGGACCCGGAACGAGGGCATGCCGTGGTGGTCCTGCTCCACCGCTTCCGGCAGCTCCAGCGCCAGCGCGCGCGCCTGCCCCGCGTCGATCACGCCCTCACCGTAGTGGCGGTCACGCTCGGGGGGCAGGCGTCACCACGATGTCCAGCTCGGCCAGCATCGCCGCGCCGAGCGGGACGACCTGGTCAGCGCTGATCCGGGCTCCGCGCAACGACCCGGCGCCGCGCACGGTGTCGAGCGTCGAACCGTGTAGCAGCAGCCCGGACAGCTGGACCTGCGTGAGCGAAGTGTCGGAGAGGTCGCAGCCGAGAAAGGCGCAGTCCGACCCGTTGAGGGCGTAGAGGTCGGCGCCGCGCAGGGAGGTGTTCTCGATCCACAGGTGCCGTGCGGTCGCCATGCGCAACAGGGCGAGATCGGCCCGGCAGTCGAGGATGTGCACGTCGGCCATCTCGGCGCCGGAAAGCACGATCCCGGTGAGTCGACAGTCGGTGAAGGCGACGCGGCGCAGCGTCGCGCCCTCCAACACCGCGCCTGCGAGGTTGCAGCCGACGAACTCGGTGTCGCGGCAGTGCAGGCCCGCGAGGCGCCTGCCCGAGAGATCCGCCCCGACCCACCGGCTCTCCTGCAGCCGCACGCCTGCGACGTGCTCTGGCACCTCGACGTCCTGGCCCGCCTCGACGCCGTCCCACACGGCCCCGGCCTGCAGAACAGGGGGCGCCGGATCGCGGCGGGGCGCGAGGTCGGGCCGGTCGGGCCTGATCTTCGTCGCGCGGCGGGCCACGGGAGGAGCCTAAGCCGTGGCGCGCCAACCCCAGTGCGCGGACAAGGTCCTCCCGGCCGCGCACGACCAGCAGCGGCTGCGCACTCCGACTCATCGGACGCCGCCATGATGGACGCATGGTCCAACCCCACAAGCAGATCCACCGCCATGGCCACGACGACGTCGGCGACGGGACGCAGTTCTTCCGCCAGGAGTACTGGGACGAGCGCTACGGCGGGGAGCAGGTCTGGTCGGGCAACCCGAATCCGCTGCTCGTCCGCTACGCCGCCGACCTCCCGCCCGGCACAGCGCTCGACGTCGGCAGCGGGGAAGGCGCCGACGTACTCTGGCTCGCGACCCGCGGTTGGACGGTCACGGGTGCCGACATCTCCGAGGTCGCGCTCCGCCGCTGCGCGGAGCTGGCCGAACGGGCAGGCGCCCAGATCGCCGCCCGCATCACGTGGCAGCAGGCCGACATCCTCACCTGGACGCCGGAGCCCGGCCGTTTCGACCTGGTGTCTGCGCAGTTCATCCACCTGCCGAAGTCCATGCGCGAGTCGCTGCACCGCAGGCTCGCCGCCGCCGTCCGACCGGGCGGTACCCTGCTCGTCGTCGGCCACCATCCCGCCGACCTGGAGGTGGAGAGCATCAGGCGACCGCACCTGCCGGACATGTTCGCCACCGCCGAAGAGATGGCCGTCGTACTCGATCCCGCGGAGTGGGCGATCGAGACCACCGCGCCGCAGCGGCAGGCCACGGACCCCGACGGCACTGTCGTCACCATCGCCGACGCGGTGCTGCGTGCGGTCCGGCGCTGACAGCTTCTCCTCCAGCCTCAGTGTTCCGGGTCGGGCTCCCACAGCTCGATGCGGACGCCTTCCGGGTCGGCAATCCATGCGAAGTCCCCGATACCGTTCGCGCGCTCCTCGCGGAGGATCTCGACGCTGTTGGCGCGCAGGTGCCCGAGCAGCGCGGCGAGGCCGGTCACCCGGAAGTTGACCATGAACTGCTGGTCGCGGCCGAAGTACTCGCTGTCCCGGTCGAACGCCGCAAGGACCGTCGGGCCCGCGTCCTGGCGCCAGATCCCGTCGGGAGGGTCGACGACGCCGAGCATGTCCGCGTACCACTGCCGCACGCTCGTCGGGTTGTCGGCCCGCCAGAAAACCCCGCCGATACCGTTGACGCCCATAGCGATCGACCCTATCGGCGTCCCCAGCTCACCCCGCCCGCGGTCGTCTCGTGCCGAAGATGCAGCAGTCGAGGGTGGCGGTCGGATGTGTGATCGGCAGATGTGGTGCCAGGGCTGCACATCTGCATATGGGGAACCACTTCGGCCGATCTTGCCAGAAGTGCGCCGATGCCGTGCCATCTTGAACTTCACTCACAACATCTCAGTGGCCCAGACCGCCGGGCGACTGGGTGTGCCCACGTCGTGGATGGTCCGGTTGGGCTGCCTGCTCGCCGCTGGCTCGATCGGGCTGGCGGCGGGCTTTGCGGTACCGGCGCTCGGAACGGCCGCGGCCTGCGGTCTCGTCCTCTACTTCGTTTGCGCCGCCGCCTTCCATATCCGCGCGCGATACCCGCATCATCAGCTGGGTCAGCTGGGTTGCGTTCTTCCTCCTGGCTGTCGCCGCCCTGGCGGTGGGTCTGGCCGACCGCGGCCCCTGGTGACCGGTGAAGCTGCCACCGGTGAGGCGGACCTGACCGTGGCCGTCCTTCGCGACGCGGACGAAACCGTTGACGAACGAATCGGCCGCGTGAACCGCTGACCAGCCGAAAGCGCACGGATCAGACGTTGAACCGGAACTCCACCGTGTTCCGCTGCCGAACAACGTCACCTCGCGGGGATCAACGTCGTCAGTTCCGGGAGGTCTCGCGCCAGTCCCTCGTCGAGGGTCGCCAAGGTCGAGCCCGGTTCGCTCGCAGCGAGGCTCGCGAGGTAGGCGTCGGTCACCTGCCGGTGTCCGCGAACGTGCCGCAGGTTTGACTCGGCATAGGAGATCGAATCGGCCCAGAATGCACATCCCGGCATCCCGTGGACAGCACTGAGCACCTCCTGCGCGACACTGGCACTTTCCCCGATGCGAATGAGGAATCGCACCAGAGCCCCCTCGACAACCGGGCACAACGCGAAACGTTCGACCTTCGCTGCCCACCGGGACGCTCGCGTGTGGTGTTCATGCTCGGCCACGGTGAGCGCGATCAGCACGTTGGCGTCGAGGAGGTACGTCCTCATCATTCCTCGTCAAGCACGCTCGCGACGTCGTCCGACGTCACCCGACGACCGACGCTGATGACCGGGAACCCGGATTCCTCGTCGGTGCTGATCACGACCGGCTCGTCGAGCTGGGCTAGCCCACGGACAGCCAGCTCAGCAACGACGGCTGAGAGTGACCTTCCGTGACGCTTGGCGATCTCCATGGCCCGCTGGTGCACGGCAGGAGGAAGGTCGACGGTGGTGCGCATTCCTGCATCATAGGCGCATCACACCTGATGCGTCAGACGTTGAACCGGAACTCCACGACGTCGCCGTCGGTCATGACGTAGTCCTTGCCCTCCATACGGACCTTCCCCGCTGCCTTGGCCGCAGCCATCGAACCCGCTGCGACGAGGTCGTCGTAGGACACGATCTCGGCCTTGATGAAGCCACGCTCGAAGTCGGTGTGGATCACGCCAGCGGCCTGGGGGGCGGTGTCGCCGCGGTGGATCGTCCAGGCGCGGGCCTCCTTGGGGCCCGCCGTCAGGTAGGTCTGCAAGCCGAGGGTGGTGAAGCCGGCGCGGGCCAGCGCGCGCAGGCCCGCCTCCTCCTGCCCGATGGACTCCAGCAGTTCCAGCGCGGACTCCTCGTCCAGCTCCAGCAACTCGGCTTCCACCTTCGCGTCGAGGAACACGGCCTGCGCAGGCGCGACGAGCTCCGCCAGCTCTTTGCGGCGTGCCTGGTCGGTGAGGACGGCTTCGTCGGCGTTGAAGACGTACAGGAAAGGCTTCGTGGTGAGCAGCGACAGCTCGCGGAGCGGCGCTTGTTCCACGGCCGCGGAGAACAAGGTGCGACCCTCGTTCAAGATCACAGCCGCCGCCTGCGCCGCCTCGAACGCCGGGCGCCGGTCCTTGTGCGTGCGCACCTCTTTCTCCAGGCGCGGCACCGCCTTCTCCAGCGTCTGGAGATCGGCAAGGATCAGCTCCGTCTCGATGACCGAGATGTCCTCTGCCGGGTCGATGCGCCCGTCGACGTGCACGACATCGGCGTCGTCGAACACGCGGACGACCTGGCAGATCGCGTCCGCCTCCCGGATGTTCGCGAGGAACCTGTTGCCCAGCCCCGCGCCCTCGGACGCGCCCTTGACAATGCCCGCGATGTCGACGAACGACACCGTCGCGGGCACAACACGGGCGGCCGAGAACATCCGCGCGAGCACGTCGAGGCGCGCGTCGGGCAGCGGTACGACGCCGACGTTGGGCTCGATCGTCGCGAACGGGTAGTTGGCGGCGAGCACGTCGTTGCGGGTGAGGGCATTGAACAGGGTCGACTTGCCGACGTTGGGCAGCCCGACGATCCCCAGGGTGAGCGACACGTTGAGCCAGGGTAGTCGCGCCGTCGTGGGGGCCCGACGGACGATCCACTGCCTGATTAGTGAGGCGTTGACGGCCACGATGAGCTACCGTCTTTGGTTGTCAGTCGTTCAGGTGATCGGGTTACCGCCGTCGGGGAGGAATCGGTGCCCCCGAGCCTACGAGTTGCACCCGCGGTGTGTGTTGCTGCCGTCATTGCGGCGAGCAGCCTGACCACCGTGTATCTGTCTGTGCCGCCGCCATCGGCCCATGACTACGCCCCCTCGTTGGGGGTGCTCGGGGCTGCGCCCGACCCGCTGCTGCCTTCGCCACCTGCCGCCCTCGCGGCCGCGAAGCCCGTCATCGTTCCGGTGGCTCCGGCACCGCAGGCCGCACAGGCGGCCCGGTCTGTGCAGGGCGTCGGGCAGGCTGCCATCGACTCGGAGCCTTCGGGGTCGGACAACTCGTCGTCGGACAACACTCAGCAGTCGAGGGGGCATGACAGCTCCGGGTCGTCGAACGACAGCGGAGGCAGCGGTTCGAAGCCGTCCGACCGTCGAGCTACACGGGTCGCACTCGCCGACACCGCCCGGAACCTCACCGACAACAACAACGGCGACACCCGCAGCGGCAACACCGACCGCAAGCCGACCCGCCCGGCTGCACGGAAGCCTGCTCGACAGCCCGAGCAGCAGCAATCCGCGCAGGGGCAGTCCGGCAAGGGGCAGGGGCAATCGGGCAACGGGCAGGGGCAGTCCGGCAACGGGCAGGCCGATGGCAGCCAGGCCAAACCCGCCAAACCCGCGAAGCCCGACTCAGCGAAGCCCGTGGGCTCGGGGTCTGGGGCGGATAAGGGCGGCACCGGCCAGGGTGGCACCAGCGACCAGTCAGGCGCCGGCAACCAGTCAAGCGCGGGCACCCAAGGCGCCGGTACCAAACCCGCCATCGGTAGTGGCTCCACCGACGGCAACACCGGTTCAGGCGCTAGCACGGGCAGCAGCACTGGCACCGCCAGCACCGGCGACGGAACCGGCACGACGGGCAGCGGCGGCAGCGGCAGCGGCACGAGCGGCACGAGCGGCACGAGCGGCAGCGGGGGTGGCACCGGCCAATCCGGCACACAACCGAGCGACGCTGGACGGAGCGGCAACAGTCAGGCAGGCCAGCCCACCGGCAACGGCGACAGGACCAAGCCCGCAGGCAACGGCGGAGCCACCCAGCCCGCAGACAACGGCCAGGGAACCAAACCCGCACCCACCGGCCAAGGAACCAAGCCTCCAACCACCGGCCAAGGGACCAAACCCGCGGGCACCGGCCAAGGGACCAAACCCACGGGCACCGGCCAAGGGACCAAACCCACGGGCACCGGCCAGGGAACCAAACCCACCGGCACCGGCCAGGGAACCAAACCCACCGGCACCGGCCAGGGAACCAAACCCACCGGCACCGGCCAGGGAACCAAACCCACCGGCACCGGCCAGGGAACCAAACCCACCGGCACCGGCCAGGGAACCAAACCCACCGGCACCGGCCAGGGAACCAAACCCACCGGCACCGGCCAGGGAACCAAACCCACCGGCACCGGCCAGGGAACCAAACCCACCGGCACCGGCCAGGGAACCAAACCCACACGGCACCGGCCAGGGAACCAAACCCACCGGCACCGGCCAGGGAACCACCGGGGCAGGCACCGGACGGGGAACCAAACCCGCTGGCAACGGGCAGGCTGCCGCCACGAAGCCGAGCACGCCCGCACAGCCCAGCAAACCCAAGCCTGCGAAGCCGAAGGTGGCTACGGCCGCGCAGACGGGTTCGGCCACGCAGACGGGTTCGGCCACCCAGACACGCTCGGCAAGGCAGGATTCGGCGGCGCACGCGGGCTCCGCGGCGGGCGACTCCGCGTCGGTCGTCCCCGCATCGACGAACGCCGTCGGCCGCAATCCCGTGCCTGCCACCCTCCTCCCGCCCGGGGTGCCGCCGGTCGGGCCGCGGCCCCGCGCGACCACGTCTGCCTGATCGACCCGCATAGCGCATCACGGTCGTCGGCAGGAACAGCGGGAGCAGTGTCACCCTGCGGCGACTGCGAGGCCCCGGCAGCGACGGCTGGCCCGACCGGCAGCGCACCCTACGGTGATCGACCTCCGCCCCAACGCGATGGCGTGGCGGTGTCGACCAACGCCGCACGAGGGGAACACCATCGGGGTTTCGCCGCGAGAAAACCCCCGCTCCGGTCCACCTCGAGCGCTCTCGCCGCATCCGCAGGCCGCGCCCGCGCCCGGGAACGCACCCACCCCGGCCCAGGCGCGCCCTCCCAGGGCGACTTCGCAGACTGCGCACGCGCTTCGCAGGGTCCACAGACCCTGCGAAGCGCGAGCGGACCCTGCGAGGCCGCGCCGGACCCGCACCTTCGCGCGGCATCTGGACCGCCACCGAGGGGTCGCAACGCTGGAGCGTCCGTGTCCGATTTCCGCCAGTGGCGGGGTCGGACCGGTGGCAGAGTCATGGTGTGCTGCTCGACCAGGAACGCTGCTACCGCGCCGTCGCCTCCCGCGACGCGCGTTTCGACGGCCACTTCATCACCGCCGTCCGCACCACCGGGATCTACTGCCGCCCGTCATGCCCAGCGACCACGCCCAAGCGCTCCAACGTCGAGTTCCTCGCGACGGCGGGCGCTGCCCAGCAGCGCGGATACCGGGCCTGCCGCCGCTGCATGCCCGACGCGGTGCCCGGTTCGCCGGAGTGGAACGTCCGCGCCGACCTCACCGCCCGTGCGATGCGGCTGATCGCGGACGGAGTCGTCGAACGGGACGGCGTGCCGGGACTCGCGACGCGCCTGGGCTACTCCGAGCGTCAGCTCAACCGGGTGCTCACCGCCGAGCTCGGCGCGGGCCCCGTGGCCCTCGCCCGCGCCCACCGCGCCCACACCGCACGACTGTTGATCGAGACGACGCCGCTGGGCATGGCGGATGTAGCGTTCGCGGCGGGGTTCGCGAGCGTGCGGCAGTTCAACGACACCGTTCGCGCCGTGTACGCGGTGGCGCCGACGACGCTGCGTACCGAGGCGAGCCGCCGACGAGACGCCGCACCCGCCGTCGCCGGGACATTCGTGCTGCGGTTGCCGCTGCGCCCGCCGTTCGACGCGGCCGGGTTGCTCGGCTTCTTCGCGGCGCGGGCCGTCGCCGGAGTGGAGGCGATCGAGGGCAACGGCTACACCCGTACGCTGCGGCTGCCGCAGGGCCCCGCGACCGTCGCGCTCGACCTGGCAGGCGGAGGCGGGACCGGCCGCCGCGGCGGCTCGGCCTCGGTCCCGACGCACGTCACCGCGACGCTCCGACTCGCCGACCCCCGCGATCTCGGGCCCGCCGTCGCGAGGGTTCGACGCCTGCTGGATCTGGACGCCGATCCCGTCGCCGTCGACGAACTGCTCGCCGCGGACTCCGCCCTGGCCCAGGCGGTCGCCGCAGTGCCGGGCGTCCGGCTGCCGGGCACCGTGGACGGCGCAGAGACCGCCATCCGGACGCTGTTGGGCCAGCAGGTGTCGGTGGCCGCGGCCCGGACGACGGCGTCCCGCGTCGCCTCGGCACTCGGCGAACGGCTCCCGGCGACCCTCGCCGTCGAGGGCGCCGACCTGCTGTTCCCGACCGCGGACACGCTCGCCGAGCGCGGCGCCGAGGTTCTGACCGGCCCGGCGCGGCGGACGGCGACCGTGCTGGCCGTCGCCACGGCGATCGCCGACGGCTCGCTCGTCCTCGATCCCGGGCGCGACGCGGCCGACCTTCGGGCCCAGCTCGTTGCGTTGCCCGGCGTCGGCCGGTGGACCGCGGGCTATCTCGCGATGCGCGTGCTCGGCGATCCGGACGAGCTGCTCGCCGAGGACCTCGCCGTGCGCCGCGGAGCCGCGAAGCTCGGTCTCCCCCGCGACATCCCCGGCCTGACCGCCCGCTCGGCGGCCTGGCGCCCCTGGCGGTCCTACGCCGCCACCCATCTCTGGAGAAACGCGTGAGCACCTGGAGCACGTACGACACCCCGATGGGGCCGTTCACCGCGGTCGTCGACGCCGAAGGGGCCGTGCTCGCCTCTGGCTGGACGACCGACCTCGACGACCTGCTCCCCTTGGTCCACCCGACGCTGCGGCCCGCCGAGCTGAGCGAGGACGAGCACGGCGCGGTAGGCGCGGCCGTTCGCGCCTACTACGACGGCGAGCTCTCGGCGATCGACGGGGTGCCGGTACGGCAGCGCTCCGGCGCGTTCCTCGAACACGCGTGGGACGTCCTGCGCGCGGTGCCCGCCGGGGCGCCGGTGACCTACACCGACTACGCGGCGAAGTCGGGCAACCCGACGGCGGTGCGCGCGGCGGCGTCGGCGTGCGCCCGCAACGCGGCGGCCCTGTTCGTCCCCTGCCACCGGGTCCTGCGCACCGACGGCACACTCGGCGGCTTCCGTTGGGGCCTGGCCACGAAGCGCGCCCTCCTGCACCACGAGTCCGCACGGTAGGCGGACCGCGATCGCAGCTGGGTGGGATCGCAGCAGGGTGGCACTGCTGCGACTGAACAGCAGCAGTGTCACCCTGCTGCACTACGGAGGGCGCACCGTGTTCGACCATCCGTTCGGCGTGCCTCTCGGGTTTTGTCGGAGCCTCGGTGCACCCTGGGCGCGTGAACGTCGTACCGGTTCTCCTGCTCGGGCTCGCGATGGGCGTCGGGCTCGGCGCGCTCGCGGCCTGGCTCCTGGCGGGTGCGCGGGCTCGGGCCCAGGTCGCCGACGCCGCCCGCGCCGCGGCCGACGCCTCCGCGATGCTGCGCGTCGACGCGGCGGCCCTGCGGGGAGAGCGCAGCGGGCTGGTCTCACGGCTGGAGGATCTGACGCGAAGCCACGAGCGGACGGTCGAGCAGCTGCGCGCGGCGGAGACCACAGCCGCATCGGCACACGCCTCCCTGTGCAGCGAGCGGGAGGCGCACGCCCGCCGCGAGCAGCTGCTCACCGCGCGCGACACCGAGCTCAAGCAGGCGTTCCAGGCGCTCTCGGCGGATGCGTTGGCGCACAACACCGAACAGTTCGTCACGCTGGCGGAAGGCAGGCTCAAGGCGGCCACGGCGACGTTATCGGCCAAGGCCGACGGCGACGCGACCGCCCGCGCCACCGCGATCGGACAGCTGCTGGATCCGATGGCGTCGGCGCTGCAGCGGGTCGAGGGGCAGCTGCGCACGGTGGAGATGGAGCGCGAGTCGGCCTACGCGGGGCTGCGGGAGCAGGTCAGCGCTATGGCCACCAGCTCCGACCAGCTGCGCGGCGAGACCCGCCAGCTGGTCAACGCGCTGCGCGCGCCGCAGGTCAGGGGCCGGTGGGGGGAGCTGCAGCTGGAGCGCGTTGTGCAGTTGGCGGGCATGGTCGAGCACTGCGACTTCTCCACGCAGGTCGTGGGGCAGGGTGCCGATGGCGGGGTGCGGCCCGACATGGTGGTGCACCTCGCAGGGGACAAGCAGGTGGTCGTCGACGCGAAGGTGCCGTTCGCGGCCTACCTCGACGCCGTCGAGAGCCGCGACGCCGCCACCCACGCCGAACGCCTGGTCGCCCACGCGCGGCAGCTGCGCCAGCACGTCGACGCCCTGTCGGCCAAGGCGTACTGGGAGGCGTTCACCCCTTCGCCCGAGTTCGTGGTGCTGTTCGTGCCCGGCGACCCGTTCCTCGAGGCGGCGCTGCAGGCCGATCCGGCGCTGATGGAGCACGCGTTCTCGGTGAATGTCGTCATTGCGACGCCAACCACGCTGATCGCGCTGCTGCGCACGGTGGCGTACGGCTGGCGGCAGGAGGCGCTGGCCCGCAACGCCGCCGCGGTGCACCAGCTGGGCCGTGAGCTGCATGGTCGACTCGCCACGATGGGCACCCACGTCGCGAAGCTGGGCCGCAGCCTCGACGGGGCCGTCGACAGCTACAACCGCACCGTCTCGTCGCTGGAGGCGCGCGTGCTGGTCACGGCGCGCAAGCTCACCGAGCTGCAGGTGGCCGACGAGGAGCTGCCGGAGCCTGCGCAGATCGAGCGCGCACCACGCACGGTGTCGGCGCCCGAGCTGGTCGCCTCAGCGGAGGAGTACCTGATCGCTCTGGATGAGAGGGGGCGTGGCGAGGACGGAGAGCACGGATCCCGGGTTACCGTGACCGGGTGAGCGAGCCCACCCCCGAGCCGGGGGGCGCCAAGCCGACGCAACGCGGCAGACTGCCCGGCGACGGCGCGCGCCCAGGCAGGCCGACCAGTGCCGCGCGGCGCGATGCCGCCGCACCGAACCCCCGCGACGGCGCGCGCCCAGGCAGGCCGACCAGTGCCGCGCGGCGCGATGCCGCCGCACCGAACCCCCGCGACGGCGCGCGCCCAGGCAGGCCGACCAGTGCCGCGCGGCGCGATACCGGCGCACCGAACCCTCGCGACGGCGCGCGCCCAGGCAGGCCGACCAGTGCCGCGCGGCGCGATGCCGCCGCACCGAACCCTCGCGACGGCGCCGAGCGGTCGAAGCAGGTCGACGCGCCTGAGCGGGCAGGCGGTCCATGGGAGATGCCGGAGCGCTCGCTGATGGCGAGCGTGCAGGGCGTCCACCCGGCCGTGGCCGTTGGGGTGGCGGCCGGGCTCACGGCGATTGGCGTGGCGGTCGATCTCCTGCGCACCGGCACGCTCGGCACGGTGTTCACGATCTGCTACCTCACCGGGTGTGTCCTGGGCACGGCATGGGTGCGCCGAAGCTGGCTGTTCTGGCCGATGGTGGCGCCGCCGCTGCTGATGGCGTTGGCGGTGCCGGTCGTTGTGCTCGTCGCGGGCACAACCAAACCGGGCGCGGGTGTCGCTCAGCGACTGCTCGTGATCGGCGCGCCGTTGGTCAACGGCTTCCCGATGATGGCGTGGACCACGGGGCTGGTGCTGGTGCTGGGCGGGTTCCGGCTCGTCACCCAGCGCCAGCGGGTCAGCTCCCGGCCGTCCGAGCGGGGCGCAGCTCCCGCGGGAGGGCGAACGTCAACGTCTCCTCAGCGGTCGTGAGCTCTTCGGCCTCGGGGAAGCCCCATTGGCGGAGGTGTTCCAGCACTCCGCGGACCAGCACCTCCGGCACCGACGCGCCGCTGGTGACACCGATCGTCGCGAGACCCTCGAGCCACGCGGGGTCGATCTGGCGCGCGTAGTCGATCAGGTGCGCGGCCCCCGCCCCGGCCTGCAGCGCCACCTCCACGAGCCGCACCGAGTTGGACGAGTTCACCGACCCCACGACGAGCACGAGGTCGCACTGCGGAGCCATCGCCTTCACCGCGGTCTGCCGGTTCTGTGTGGCGTAGCAGATGTCGTCGCTCGGGGGGTTCTGCAGGCCGGGAACGCGCGAGCGCAGCGCGTGGACCGTCTCCATCGTCTCATCGACCGACAGCGTGGTCTGCGACAGCCAGACCGTCCGCTCCAGGTCGCGCACCGTGACGCGCGCGGCGTCGGCCGCGGTCTCGACCAGCTGGATGTTGTCCGGGGCCTCCCCGGCGGTGCCCTCGACCTCCTCGTGGCCCGCATGCCCGACGAGCAGGATGTCGTAGCCCTCCCTGGCGAACCGCTTCGCCTCCTGGTGCACCTTCGTGACCAGCGGGCAGGTCGCGTCGATCGTCCGCAGCTCGCGCTCGCGGGCGCGCTCGCGCACCGCCGGGGAGACCCCGTGCGCGGAGAACACCACGATCGCGCCCCGCGGCACGTCGTCGGTGTCGTCGACGAAGATCGCGCCACGCTCGGTGAGCGTCTCCACGACATGGACGTTGTGCACGATCTGCTTGCGCACGTACACCGGGGCGCCGTGCTGCTCGAGCGCCCGCTCGACGGCCTCGACGGCCCGGTCGACGCCTGCGCAGTAGCCGCGGGGCTTGGCCACCAGAACTCGCTTGGAGGTCATGACCTCAGCGTACGTGGGCGGCGAGCGGGCACCGGTGAGCACTGCGGCGCGCGGCCCGGCAGGATGGACGCCATGAAGCCGCTGCCGTTTCCCGTGCGGATCGCCGCTGGTCTCGTGGCCACCGCCGTCGAGCAGGCCCGCGACCTCCCGCGCCTCGTTGTCGAGTTCCCCGTCACCGCCGTCAGCCAGGCGCTTCAGGCGTCGATGCGGGTTCAGCAGAAGGTGACCGAGCTCGCGATCAAGGGCGACCGCGTGCTCGGCACACTGCGCCCGGTCGAGGAGAAGCCCAGCTGGGCCACGTTCGACGAGGACGAGCCGCCGTCGCCCAACGGCGCCAGCACGGTCACGGAGCTGCACCCGCTCGGGCGCCCGATGACGGCCACCGTCGCGGCGGAGGTCGACGAGGTCGAGAACGTCGTCGACGACGAGGTCGACGAGGTCGATGCGGTCGATGCGGTCGATGCGGTCGATGCGGTCGATGCGGTCGATAACCTCACCGTCGTCGAGCTGTCCGCACCCGACGAGCCGGAGCCGTCGGTCCTGCCCGGTTACGCGGTGTTGACGATCCCGCAGCTGCGGGGGCGGCTGCGCTTCCTGTCGCTCGAGGACCTGCGCACGCTGTTGGCCTGGGAGATGGCGCACGATGACCGTCCGCCGTTCGTGACCATGCTCACCAACCGGATCACCACGGTCCTCGAGGGATGAGCGGAGTGGGGTGACCACCACCGCGGAGCAGCCGTGGCCGGTCCGCACGGTCGCTCGCAAGATCGCCGCGTGGGTGGACCGCCTGGGCGCGGTGTGGGTCGAGGGCCAGCTCGCGCAAGTCACCGCCCGCGCGGGGACGGGCACGGCGTTCCTCGTGTTGCGCGACCCGGCGGCGGACGTCTCGCTGCAGCTCACCGCGCCCATCGGGCTGGTGCGCGGCAACCCGGCGGTCGCCGACGGCAACCGGGTCGTCGTGCACGGCAAGCCGTCGCTGCACCTCGGCCGCGGAACGCTGTCGCTGCGCGTCGACGACATCCGCGCGGTCGGCATCGGCGAGCTGCTCGCCCGCATCGAGACGCTGCGCAGACTGCTGGCTGCGGAGGGCCTGTTCGACCCGGCCAGAAAGCGCAAGCCGCCGTTCCTGCCGCGCCGCATCGGGCTGATCACCGGCCGGGGCTCGGCCGCGGAGCACGACGTCGTGACGAACGCGCAGGCCCGCTGGCCCGCCGTCGCGTTCCGGATCGAGAACACAGCCGTGCAGGGCGCGCTCGCCGTGGCGCAGATCGTCGACGCGCTGGGTGCGCTCGACCGCGACCCGGACGTCGACGTGATCGTCCTGGCCCGTGGGGGCGGGAGCGTCGAGGACCTGCTGCCGTTCTCCGACGAGACGCTGTGCCGGGCGGTCGCGCAGTGCCGAACGCCGGTGGTCTCGGCGATCGGGCACGAGCCGGACACGCCATTGGTGGACCACGTCGCCGACGTCCGCTGCTCCACCCCGACGGAGGCCGGGCGGCGGCTGGTGCCCGACCTCGCCGAGGAGACCGGCCGCATCGCCGGGCTGCGCGACCGGGGCCGCCGGGCGTTGGGTGGCTGGGTGGAGCGTGAGCACCGACTGCTCGTCGCCTTGCGCGCCCGCCCGGTGCTGGCCGATCCGCTGCGCACGATCGACGTCCGCGCCGAGCAGGTGCAGCGGCTGCGCGCCGATCTGCGGAGCACGGTCGTGCGCGGGTTGGACCGGCGGGCGGTCGACCTGGAGCACGTCGGCGCCCGGCTCACCACGCTCGGCCCGTCGGCGACGCTGGCGCGCGGCTACGCGATCGTGCAGCGGGTGACCGACGACGCTGTCTACCCGGTGCTGCGCTCGGTCGACGAGGTCACCGCGGGCGACCGGTTGCGCGTCCGCGTCGGGGACGGCGCGGTGGCCGCTACGGTGGATTCGTGACCGATCCGTCGACGCACGCTCAGCCGGTCGACGGCCTGGGCTACGAGCAGGCACGCGACGAGCTCGCCGACGTCGTCCGGAAGCTCGAAGCGGGCGGCCTCTCCCTCGACGACTCCGTGGCGCTGTGGGAGCGCGGCGAAGCCCTGGCCCGCCGCTGCGACGAACAGCTCGCAGGCGCCCGGGAACGTGTGCAGAAGGTGCTCGACTCTGCAGAGTGAGAGCGACCGCCAGCGGCCGCGCTGAGGTGACCCGGCGAGCGCCGCGCCGCCCCGGGGGGTTGCCGGTCGGCAAGTCGCGCGTCCCCCTCCGGGACATCGACGGTGCGCGGCGCGGGAATGGTGGTCGGTTGGCCTGCTGAGTGACCCTCGGTGGGCGTCGCATTCCGGCGACGCCCCCACCGAAGGAAAGATCATGTCCCCCTTAGAGATCCCATGGCCCGGTGGGCCGCCTCGAAGGGGACGAAACGGACCGTTTCCTTCACAGCGCCCGGCAACTTGACGGTTGGCCGCACATGATCGGCGAAAGTGGCGCCGCCAGGGCACTGGTGCACCTCTGGTAGTGCAGGCGATCACCGGCTCAACAGACGTGACGAACCTCCCGCGATCACGCCACAGCCGTCCCCCGGCCACGTCCGCCACGTCGGGTCGCTGTCAGCCCACTGCGCACCCCGCAACGGCACCCGCACGCCGCGCACGGGGCGCGAGACACCGCGCGGGGGCACCCCGCACGCCGCGCACGGGGCGCGCGACACCCAGGGGTGCGCAGTCGGTGTCCACGGGATGCGACCGCACCCGGCGGGACCTGACCCTCACCCCCCGCCTGCCCGGGCTGATCGCCGCCAACCAGGGCCACTTCGCAGACCGCGCATGCACCTCGCAGGGTCCACAGACCCTGCGAAGCGACAGCGGACCCTGCGAAGACCCTGTCCCGCCACGCCACATGCCTCATGTGCCGGGCGCTCTTATTCGCGGGCCGCGCAGTGGCGACGGCAGCCACCGTCAACCTGCAGACCTACGACACCCTGTGAACGACAGCGACATGACCGCCCCATGCGGCATGCCCACCCCACTCCGGCGGACGGCGCCGAGCCCGCGGGCCGTCCTGGCCGTCGCCTCGCTCGGCGGGGTTCATGGCCTTCGTCGACGCCACGATCGTCAACGTCGCCTTTCCCGACATCCACACCTCGTTCCCGGACGCGTCGATCGGCGACCTGTCCTGGATCCTGAACGTCCACAACGTCGTCTTTGCCGCGCTGCTGGTGGCAGCGGGACGGCTGGCCGACGTCCTCGGACGCCGAAGGGTTCGACCACGCGTGGATGTTCGCGGCGGCCTGCCTCGTGGCGGTGCACTCGGGTGCGTGCTCGTCGGGCGTCGGCCGATCGCGGCAGGCGAGGCCGCGCCTGCACCGTCCGCGTCGCAGATGGACGCGCAGCCAACGGCCCGGTTGACCGCGTTCGGTTCAGCCACGGGCGCCCCGGCCCGACTGCGGCCCGCCGCGCCTACACCGGCTGCGCTCGACGACGGCAATACGATCCACCCGGGCCGCCGCGGGAACGGCGACGTCGGCGGGGCCGTCGACCTGTTGGGCCGGACGCGGCTCTTCGCCCTCCTCGACGAGCGGATCCCGCAGAAGATCGCGGAGCGCTCCGGGACCGTGCGGCTCACGACCGGTGAATGGCCCTACCGCCGCGGTGACCCGGCAGAGGCGGTGTACGCGACCTTACCCGGCGCCGCGTGACCCCTTAGGGCCCGGACGGGTCCGAGACGACGTGATCTTCCGATGCGTCGACGACCCGTCCCGTCGGAACATCACCGCATGGACACCTACCTGGAGGTGTCGTCTGCGGTGAACGGCGGGCGGCGACACCTGGTTGCCGACCGGCTCGTCGTCGGTCGCTCGCCGCTGTCGGACGTTGTCTTGGCCGCCGACGCCCAGGTCTCGCGGACGCACGCGGTGCTGGAACGGATCGCGGGCCGCTGGGTGGTGCGCGACGTCGGCTCGCGCAACGGCACCTACGTCAACGGCGCGCGGGTGCGCGAACCTGTGCGGCTCGCGTCCGACGACGAGATCAGGATCGGCAAGAGCAAGCTCGTGCTGAAGGTGCACTGGCAAACCGACGATCCGGCTGTGACGGAGCGGCAGGCTCCGCCCCCTCCGTTGACCGCGCGCGAGCGGGAGGTGCTGCTGGCCGTCGTAGGGCCGTTGGTCGCAAGCCCGTTCGCACAGCCCGCCTCGACGTCGGAGATCGCGAGAGCGCTGTGGGTGTCGGACGCGGCGGTCAAACGCCACCTCGTCAACCTGTACCGGAAGTTCGGGATCGACGGGCGCGGCCCAGGTCGGCAGTCCCGGTTGGCCGCCGCCGCTCTGCAGCGCGGCGCGATCACCCTGGCCGAGGTCAAGCAGGCGGTGTGAGGGCCTGACGGTCTCAGCCCACCGCCGCCGCCACGGTGGCGAACTCGTCGTCGCCGCCGCTCCCGGTGATGGCCAGCCGGACGCCGTTGCCGTCGGCGATCCACACCGGCTCCCCCGGCCTGGTCCCGTAGACCACCCAGTTGACGCCCGCCACGTCCTTGGCGCCCTGGGCGGGCAGCGCACGCGCTCCCGCGGCGGCCGCGAGCAGGTCCTCCTCGGTCGCGTCGGTCTGCTGCAGCTGGACGTAGGTCCCCGTCGAGGTCAGATAGCCGACGCGGACCACCTTCCGACCGCCGACGACGTCGGTCCCCACCGAGTTGGCCCGCCAGCCCGGCGGAGTGACGGGTACCTTGACCGCGAACGCGACCGTGCTCGCGAGGCCACGCAGCTGGGTGGGCGCGTCGATGACGCGCACCGAGGACGGATCGGCCACCGGCCCGGCAGGGGTGAACCCCGCGCCGCTGGAGACGAACCCGAGCACCAGCACAACAAGCAGCAGCACACCCACGGCGGCAATCATGTGTCGGACGGTCAGCGCCGAGCGCGCGGGCTTCTCCAGCGGCTCATCCACGTGTCCATCATCCCAGCATCTGCGGGGTGGGATCTGCGAGGATCGACGCGGAACGAGGAGGCCACCCATGCCCATGTCCGACAGCCCCGAGCGCCGCCGAGAGGCACCCGACCGCAACCTCGCGATGGAACTGGTGCGGGTCACCGAAGCCGCCGCGATGGCCGCCGGACGGTGGGTAGGGCGCGGCGACAAGAACGGCGGTGACGGCGCGGCGGTTGACGCGATGCGCCAGCTCATCGGCAGCGTCTCGATGCGCGGCATCGTCGTGATCGGCGAGGGCGAGAAGGACGAGGCCCCCATGCTGTACAACGGCGAGGAGGTCGGCAACGGCGAAGGCCCCTGGTGCGACGTCGCCGTCGACCCCATCGACGGCACCACCCTGATGGCCAAGGGCATGCCCGGCTCCGTCGCCGTGCTGGCGGTCTCCGAGCGCGGCGCCATGTTCGATCCGTCGGCCGTGTTCTACATGGAGAAGCTGGCCGTGGGACCGGAGGCGGCCGACGCCATCGACATCACCAAGTCGGTGGCCGAGAACATCCGCAAGGTGGCCGCCGCGAAGGGCATCGACGTGTCCGACGTGACGGTCTGCGTGCTCGACCGATCCCGGCATGCCGAGCTCGTGAAGGACATCCGCCGCACCGGCGCCCGCATCCACTTCATCTCCGACGGCGACGTCGCGGGCGCCATCTCCGCCGCCCGGCCCAACACCGGCATCGACCTGCTGTACGGCATCGGCGGCACCCCGGAGGGCATCATCACCGCGGCCGCGATGAAGTGCATGGGCGGAGCGATGCAGGCCAAGCTGTGGCCGCGCGACGACGCCGAGCGCGGCAGGGCGATCGACGCGGGGCACGACCTCGACCGCGTGCTCACGGTCGACGACCTCGTCCGCAGCGACAACGTGTTCTTCTGCGCCACCGGCATCACCGACGGCGACCTGCTCCGCGGGGTGCACTACCGGGCGGGCGGGTGCACGACCCAGTCGATCGTGATGCGGTCCAAGTCCGGCACCGTTCGGATGATCGAGGGCTACCACCGGCTCACCAAGCTGCGCGAGTACTCCTCCGTCGACTTCGACCTCACCGACGAGCAGCTCGCCGCGGACCCGGTCCCGCCGCTTCCGTAGGTTGATCGCCGCGACGGCGACGTCTCCGGTGATCGGACCCCGCTAACGTCCGTCTCGGTGTGATCTGGGGAACCGTTCCGGTCCCGGCGCCGTCCGTGGGGGATGTTCACTCAACCTTTTGTGGGGTCCTCGGCCGTCGCCGCCGGTCTGGTCACGGCCGATCAGCTGCGCGGGCCACGGTTCACCCGGCTGTTCCGAGGGATCTTCGTACGGGCCGACGTCGAGGTCGACTTCGTCCTGCGGTGCCGCGCGGCCGCTCTGCTCGGCCGAGGTCAGGCTGTGTTGGCGGGCCTACCTGACCGCCGCGGGATGGACGGTGCTGCGGTTCGCGGCCGTTGTCGTCCTCTGCGAGACGTGGCAGATCGCCGCGGACGTCGGGTGGCTCCTTTCCCGGTGATCGCCGCGAGCGCGACGCTTCCGGGTTTCGATCACCGGCAACGGCGCGGTCGGGGCGATCACCCCGTCGTGCCCCGCTGCTCACATTGCGCAGCGGGGCACCCCCAAGCGGAGAAGACTGGCGGCATGGTCGAGCAGGGCGGCTTTCGGATCGAGCACGACACGATGGGCGAGGTGCAGGTGCCCGCCGACGCGCTGTGGCGCGCGCAGACCCAGCGGGCCGTCGAGAACTTTCCGATCTCCGGACGCGGGTTGGAGCGTGCACAGATCAGAGCGCTTGGCCTGGTCAAGGGGGCCGCGGCGCGCGCGAACAAGGAGATCGGCGCGCTGGACGCCTCCCTCGCGGACGCCATCGCCGACGCCGCGGACGAGGTCGCGGACGGCTTGCACGATGCGCACTTCCCCATCGACGTCTTCCAGACCGGCTCGGGCACCAGCTCCAACATGAACGCCAACGAGGTGATCGCGACGCTGGCCGCACAAGCCGGGGTGACGGTGCACCCGAACGACCACGTCAACGCGTCGCAATCGTCCAACGACGTCTTCCCCACCACGATCCACCTGGCGGCGACCGAGGCGCTCGCCACCGGCGTCGCCCCCGCGCTCGAATACCTGGCCGCCGCGCTGCGCCGCCGCTCCGCCGACTGGGCCGACGTCGTGACCGCCGGGCGGACCCACCTCATGGACGCGGTGCCGATCACGCTGGGTCAGGAGGCGGGCGGCTGGGCCACCCAGGTCGAGTACGGCGTCGCCCGGGTCCGCGACGCGCTCCCCCGCCTCGCCCAGCTCGCCATCGGCGGCACGGCGGTCGGCACGGGCCTGAACGCACCGCCCGGGTTCGGCGCCGCGGTCGTCGAGCGACTCCGGGCGGCCACCGGGCTCGACGTCCTCAGCGAAGCGCCCGACCACATCGAGGCGCAGGCGTCGCGCGACGGGCTCGTGGAGGCCTCGGGTGCGCTCCGCACGGTGGCGGTGTCGCTCTACAAGATCGCCAACGACATCCGCTGGCTCAGCTCCGGCCCCCGCGCCGGCCTCGCCGAGCTGCACCTTCCCGACCTCCAGCCCGGCAGCTCGATCATGCCCGGCAAGGTCAACCCGGTGATCTGCGAGGCGACGATGATGGTCGCCGCGCAGGTCATCGGCAACGACGCGACCGTCGCGTTCTCCGGCACCCAGGGCAACCTGCAGCTCAACGTGATGATGCCGGTGATGGCGCGCAACGTGCTGGAGTCCGCGCGCCTGCTGGCCAACGTGGCCCGGCTGCTGGCCGACAAGGTGGTCGACGGGGCCGTGGCCGACGTCGAACGCACCCGGGAGTTCGCCGAGTCCAGCCCGGCCATCGTCACCCCGCTGAACCGCTACCTCGGATACGAGGAGGCGGCGGCCGTCGCCAAGCAGGCGGTCAAGGAGAAGCGGACGATCCGCGACGTGGTGCTCGAACGCGGACACGTCAAGGACGGGACGCTCACGGAGGAGCAGCTCGACGCGGCGCTGGACGTGCTGGCGATGACGCGCGGCGGTCGCTGACCCCAAACTGTCGGAGGCCCGTGCCACACTCGCGTGGACGGAGAAGGAGCACGACATGACCGCCGCCGAGGCAACCCGACCACGCGAGGAGCCGCGTCTCCTCACCGTTGCTGACTATGCGGAACTTGGCGAGACCCCGTCCGGCTATGCCGAGCTGACCGAGGGACGAGCGGAGTACGTGCCAGGCCCGCTCATCGACCACAACGTCGCCTGCGCAGAAATACGCGACCAGATGAAGGCCCAGCTGCCCCCGGAGCTGATCTGCGTGCTCGACGTCGACGTCGATCTCCAGCTCGTCCCGGACAACCAACCGGGGTTCTGTCGACGCCCGGACCTCGTCGTCATCGAACGCGAGGCATTGACGCGGCAACGGCGCGAAGGCGGACTCGTCCGAGCTCGCGATGTCCGGATCATCATGGAAGCGATCTCCCCCGGCTCGCGGCGCACCGACACTGTCGTGAAACGAGCCGAGTACGCCGGCGCGGGAATTCCGCAGTCCGACCAGGAGGAGGCGCTCTCGATGGCCGACCGCGTCGGGGTGATGCGCGACGGCAGGCTGGAGCAGATCGCGGCGCCCGCCGAGCTGTACTCGCAACCCGCCACGGCGTTCGTCGCCGAGTTCGTGGGCACGATGAACCGGATCCCGGGCGAGGTCGCGCCGGGCGGGGTGCACGTGCTCGGCACCCTGCTGGCGGACGTCGACACGGGTGTGCGCGCCAACGGCACGGCCGTCGACGTGCTCGCCCGACCCGAAGACCTCACGTTGACGGCCGCGCCCCACGGGCACGGCATCGTCACGGTGATGACCTTTCTCGGCAGCCTCACGCGAGTGACCGTCCGGCTGGACGGCGACGTCTCCGTGCAGGTCGACCGGCCGAGCGTGGAAGCGGCGGCGCTGGCCGTCGGCGCGGCGGTCGAGATCGCCGTCACCGGTCGGGTGCTGGTCGTCGATCCGTCACGCCCGTGAGCGAGCTTGCGAGCGAACCATCGACACAGCGGGAGCTTGCGAGCGAACCATCGACACAGAGGGAGCTTGCGAGCGAACCATCGACACAGAGCGAGCTTGCGAGCGAACCATCGTCGCGATGTCGCGTTCTCGTCGTCGGCGGCGGGATTGTCGGCACCACCCACGCGTGGGAGGCGGTGCGCCGCGGGCACGAGGTGCTGCACCTGGAGCGGGAGGAGGAGGCGCGCGGGGCGACCGTGCGCAACTTCGGGCTGATCTGGGTGTCCGGCCGTTCGGCGGCCGAGCTCCCCGCGGCCCTGCGCGCCCGCGAGCTGTGGGAGGCCATCGGCACCGACGTGCCCGCCGTCGGGTTCCGCGCGAACGGCTCGCTCACCGTGATCCGCACCGCGGCCGAGCTCGCGGTGGCGAAGGAGGCGCTCACCCGCCCCGACGCCGAGGCGCGCGGGTTCGCCCTCCTCGAACCGGAGGCGGCCAGGGTCCGCAATCCCCTGTTGCGCGGCGAGTTCCTGGCCGCGCTGTGGTGCGAACGTGACGCGACCGTCGAGTCGCGGGTCGCGCTCCCGGCCCTGCGCGCGCACCTGCTGGCCACCGGGCGCTACGCCTTCCGGTCCTCCTGCCACGTCGTCGACGCCCGCACGACAGACGCGGGCGTGACGCTCCACGACGACGAAGGCGGGCAGCACAGCGGCGACCTCGCGATCCTCTGCCCGGGCGCCACCGTCAAGGGGCTGGCCCACCGGGTCGCAGGCCCGCTGCCCGTCCGCCCCGTCCGGCTGCAGATGGCCGAGACCGCTCCGCTGGCCGAGCCGCTGCCCACCGCGCTGGCCGACGCGGACAGCTTCCGCTACTACCCCGCCTACGCCGGGCCCGCGCTGGAGCGGTTGCGTGCCGAGCAGCCGCAGGTCGCGGTCGCGGCGGCGCATCTGATGCAGCTGCTCGCCGTGCAGCGCCTCGACGGCGGGCTGACCATCGGCGACACGCACGCCTACGACGAACCGTTCGGGTTCGCCGTCGACGAGGAGCCCTACGACTACCTCGTCGGGGTGGTGGAGGCCCTGCTGGGTCGCCCGTTGCCGCCGCTTCGGCGCCGGTGGTCGGGTGTCTACGCCCAGTCGACGACACCGGACGAACTGGTTCACCGTGCCAGTCCGGATCCGCGGCTGTGGGTGGTCACCGGGCCTGGCGGCCGCGGAATGACGCTGAGTCCTGCGCTGGCCGAACAGACGGCCGACCTGATCGGCCTCTAGATGACGACCACACCTGATGATCGCCAAGTGCGGCGGATTCCGTGCGTCAGCACACGGAAACCGCCGGTTTTGGTGATCATGAAGGTGGCATTCGACGTTGAGAGGGGAAGCCCGTGACGGCGATCGAGCTGGCCTGCCTGGACATGGCGGGTACGACAGTGGGTGACGACGGTGTGGTGGAGCGCGCGTTCACCGTCGCCGCGGGGGCGGTCGGCATCGTGCCGGGCAGCGCGGCCTTCGCGAAGGCCATGACCGTCGTCCGGGAGACGATGGGCCAGGCCAAGATCGAGGTCTTCCGGCTCATCCTGAGCGAGGAGGAAACCGCGCAGCGGGCGAACCGGGCCTTCGAGCACGCCTACGCCGATCTGGTGGCCTCCGGCGCGGTCCAACCGCTCCCCGAGGCGGTCGACGTGCTGGGCGCCCTGCGCGACGCCGGGCTGAAGGTGTGTCTGACCACCGGTTTCGCCCCCGCGACGCGCGATGCGCTGCTGGCCCACCTGGGATGGGAGCCGCTGGTCGACCTCGTGCTCTCCCCCGCCGATGCGGGGCGCGGGCGTCCGTACCCGGACATGATCCAGCTCGCCGCCCGCACGCTCGGGGTGGACGACCCGGCGGCGGTGGCCGTGGCAGGCGACACCCCCAGCGACGTGCAGGCGGGCGTAGCGGCGGGCGCGTCCGTCGTCGCGGGGGTGCTCACCGGCACCGGCACCCGCGAGGAGTTGGAGGCGGCGGGCGCGACGCACGTCCTCACGACGATCGGCGAGCTCCCGGGGGTGCTGGGCATCGGGTGAGCCGCCGCCCTGCCGTATTGCAGCAGTGTCACCCTGCTCCGACTGGGTCGGAGCAGGGTCACCCCGCTGCAGTCGGGGCCGCAACGCTGAGCGTCGGCCAGCAGATCACCGCCTACGCCGACCGGACCTGGCCGGCGCGGGTGAACCGGGCGCCCCAGTCGCGCACCAGCTCCACCAGCTCGGCGGGGGCGCGGACCTCGAACTCCGCGTCCACCAGGCCCAGCGCCATCGCGGGCCAGGCGAGCACGTCCGCCGTCATGTGGACAACACAGTCGTCGCCTGCATCGGTGATCTCGGCCCAGCGACCCACCTGGGCGCGGACGCGCTCAGCGGGGGCGTGTACGAGCACCTCCACCTGGTAGGACGTGGGCATATTGCGGATCCCGGCCCGGACGAACTCCGCGGCGTCGACGGTCGGGAGGGTGCGGGGGCGGAAGCGCGCGCCGGTGCGGCGCGGACCCTCGATGCGGTCGAGGCGGAAGCTGCGCCAGTCGTGGCGGTGCAGGTCGTAGGCCACCAGGTACCAGCGGCGGCCCAGCGGCACGAGCCGGTGCGGCTCGACCAGCCTGCTCGCCTGGTCCCCCGCCTGGGTGGTGTAGCCGAACTCGACGCGCTCGTCGTCGCGGCACGCCTGGGCCAGCGTCGTCAGCGCGTCCGCGTCCAGGGCAGGCCCGGTGTTCCACGTCGTGGGCACGGTGACCGCGCGCAGCGCCTCCACCCGTCGGCGCAGACGCGGCGGCATCACCTGCACCACCTTCGTCAGCGCCCGGACGGCGGGCTCCTCGATCCCCGGCACCCCGCCCTGGGCCGCCGCCTGCATGCCGACGGCGAGCGCGACCGCCTCCTCGTCGTCGACGACGAGCGGGGGCAACGCGGCCCCCGCGGCCAGCTGGTAGCCACCCTCGACACCGCGGTGGGCATCGACGGGGTAGCCGAGCTCGCGCAGCCGGTCGACGTCGCGCCGCAGGGTGCGCGGTGACACGCTCAGCCGCTCGGCCAGCTCGGGGCCGGGCCAGAAGCGGTGGGTCTGCAGGAGCGACAGCAGGCGCAGCGTCCGCGAGCTCGTGTTCGCCATTTCTCCAGTGTCGCGCCATTACGGTCAGAAAGTGACCGCTGGGGGTCCTAGAGTTCCTTGCATGACAGAGCGCGATGACCTACTCGAGTCCCTCGCCGCCCACCGCGGCTTCCTCCTCTTCACCGTGAAGGGCATCACCGACGAGCAGGCCCGCCAGCGGCTCACGGTCAGCGAGCTGACCTTGGGCGGCCTGGTCAAGCACGTGGCGCAGATCGAGAAGGGCTGGGCGGAGTTCATCGTCGACGGCCCGAAGACGATGGAGTACACCGAGGACAGCTACGCCGAGCACGCCGACGGGTTCGTGCTCCGCGAGGACGAGACCCTGGCCGGTGTGCTCGCGGTGTACGCGGAGATCGCCGAGCGCACCGACGACCTCGTCCGCACCTGCGACCTGGACGCCGTCCAGCCGCTGCCCGAGGCGCCGTGGTTCCCGCCGAACGGCACCCGCTCGGCGCGCCGGGTGCTCGTGCACATCGTGGGCGAGACCGCGCAGCACGCGGGCCACGCCGACATCCTCCGCGAGACCCTCGACGGCCAGAAGACGATGGGGTGACACCGTGAGGGAGACAGACCAGATCCTCCGGAAGCTGGAGCATCACCGGCAGGGACTGCGCCAGACGCTGTCCGGCGTCACCGACGAGCAGGCCACGGCCCGGCCGACGGTCAGTGCGCTGTGCCTCGGCGGGATCCTCAAGCACGTCACCTACGTCGAGACGGGGTGGATCGACTTCGTGCTCGACGGGAAGAAGACCGACGACCTCGACCGGTACGCCAGGAGCTTCCGCGTGGAGCCCGGCGAGACGGTGACGAGCCTCCTCGCCGAGTACCTGCAGGCGGCGCGGCGGACGGACGAGGTCGTCGCCGCACTGCCCGACCTCGACGTCGCCCACCGCCTGCCCGAGGCGCCCTGGTACCCGCCGGACACCGACTACTCGGCCCGCGAGGTGCTCCTGCACATCCTGGCCGAGACCGCCCAGCACGCCGGGCACGCGGACATCATCAAGGAGACGCTTGCCGAGGCCGCAGCAGGGTGACCCGGCTCCCACCCAGTCGCAGCAGGGTGACACTGCTGCAATCCCGCCGGTGACAGGATCGGACGATGTTGCTCGCCGAAGTCGTCGCCGCGTCCGCCGCCGTCGGGGCCACCCGGTCCCGCATGGCGAAGGCGGCCACGCTGGCGGCAGTGCTGCGCGCTGCTGCGCCGGAGGAGATCGAGCCCGCCACCGCGTGGCTGTCGGGTGAGGCGCGCCAAGGCCGCATCGGCACGGGTTGGCGCACCCTCTCCGCCCTCGACGCTCCCCCGGCCGCTGAACCGACGCTCACCGTCACCGCCGTCGACGCCACCCTCGACGCGCTCGCCGCCACCGCGGGCACGGGCTCCACCCGCCGCCGGGCCGAGCTGCTCGCTGGTCTCTTCGGCGCCGCCACCCCTGACGAACAGCGGTTCCTGGCTGCGCTGCTCGGCGGTGAGCTGCGGCATGGCGCGCTGGAGGGCGTCATGCTGGAGGCGGTCGCCGAGGCGGCGCGCGTCCCGGCGGCGACGGCGCGCCGGGCCTTCATGCTCTCTGGCCGCCTCCCGGAGACCGCCCGTGTCGCCCTCGACGGTGGCGAGCCCGCGCTCGCGGCCGTGACGCTGCAGGTCGGACGGCCGGTCCGGCCGATGCTCGCCTCGCCGGGCGACTCCCTCGACGCCGCGCTGGCCGCGCTCGGTGAGGACGTGACCGTCGAGTACAAGCTCGACGGCGCCCGGATCCAGGTACACCGCGACGGCGACGACGTCCGGGTGTGGACGCGCACGCTGCGCGAGATCACCGCCGCGACGCCCGAACTGGTCGAGCTGGTGCGGGCGCTACCGGGCACGACGCTGGTGCTCGATGGGGAGACCCTCGCGCTCGACGACGACGGTCGCCCCCGCGCGTTCCAAGACACCATGAGCCGCTTCGGCAGCGAAGAAAGCACAGTCGTGCTGCTGTCGCCGTTCTTCTTCGACCTCCTGCACCTCGACGGCACCGACCTCATCGACGAGCCGCTCTCGGTCCGGCTCGACGCGCTTGCCGAACTGCTCGCCGACCACCCGCCCCTGCGGATGCCCGGCGTCCGCCGACCCACCTCCGAGCGGGCCGCCACCGTGCTCGACGAGGCGCTGGCCGCAGGACACGAGGGCGTGGTCGTCAAGGCGCTCGACGCCCCCTACGCGGCGGGGCGGCGTGGCAAGGCCTGGCAGAAGGTGAAGCCCGTGCACACGCTCGACCTGGTCGTCCTCGGTGCGGAGTGGGGCTACGGGCGGCGCACAGGATCGCTTTCCAACATCCACCTCGGCGCCCGCGACCCCGACGGCGGTGAGCCGATCATGGTGGGCAAGACCTTCAAGGGCATGACCGACGAGCTGTTGGCCTGGCAGACCACCACATTCCCCGGCCTGACCAGGGAGGAACGAGGTGCCACCGATCCCCATGAGGCCACTTCCCGCGGGGCCGTCTTGCTGCGGCCTGAGCTGGTGGTCGAGATCGCCCTGGACGGCGCCCAGCGCAGCCCGCGCTACCCCGGCGGCGTCGCGCTGCGCTTCGCCCGCGTCGTGCGCTACCGCCCGGACAAGACCCCCGCCGAGGCCGACACCATCGACGCGGTGCGCGCCCTGATGCGCGAGTAACCCGCCCAGCCCACGCCCAACGGACACCGCACCCCAGGGCTGGTCAAGATCGGCAGAAGTGGTGCCACGGATGCAGAGGTGCACCCCGGATACCACAACCGCCGATCACCTCCCCACGAGCCCGAGCAAGATCGGCGGAAGTGGTGTCACAGGTGCAGATATGTAGCCCTGACACCACACCCGACGATCACCTCTGGGCAAGCTTGGCACGACCGGCGGAAGTGGCGCCCGGGACCGCACGCAACTCAAGTCAAGTGCGATCGGCACCTGCGCCGTCTGCAGGTCCACGTCGGGGGCATGCGAAGTCGGTGGGCCCGCGCCCGCCGCGCAGCCGGCCTCCACCCCGGGCGCACGTCGCACGCCGCGCGCCCAAGTCACACCCCGCCTGCGCCGTGCGCAGTCCACCGGGGAGGTGCGAGGGCGGCCTCTCCGCCCGTCCAGCGCGTAGACTCTCCACTCCGTGCGCTTCCTCGCCGGACATGCCCCCCAGCACGACCTCACCTACGACGACGTGTTCCTCGTCCCCGCGCGGTCGAGCGTGGTGTCCCGGTTCGACGTCGACCTGACCAGCCCCGACGGGTCCGGCGCTTCCGTTCCGGTCATCGCGGCCAACATGACGGCCGTCGCCGGGCGGCGGATGGCCGAGACCCTGGCCCGTCGCGGCGCACTCACCGTCCTGCCGCAGGACGTGGCGCCGGAGGCGGTGGCCGACATCGTGGCGTGGATCAAGTCGCGGCACGTCGTCTGGGACACCCCGCTCACGCTGGGCCCCGGCGACGCGGTGGCCGAAGCGCTGTCCCTGCTGCCCAAGCGCGCGCACGGCACCGTCGTCATCGTGGACGACGGCGGACGGCCGATCGGCACCGTCGACGAGGCCGCGTGCACCGGGGTCGACCGGTTCACCCGACTCTCCGAGGTCCTGGACCCGACCACCGTCATGCTGCCGCTCGACACGCCACCCCGGGAGGTGTTCGATGCGCTGGGCGGCCGTGGCCTCGCCCTCGGGCTCGACGCGGAGGGCAGGCTCGCCGGGCTGCTCACGGCGCTCGGCGCGCTCCGCGCGAGGATCTACGCGCCCACCCTCGACGCGCTGGGGCGGCTGCGCACCGCGGCGGCCGTCGGAATCAACGGCGACGTGGCGGTCAAGGCGAAGGCGCTGCTGGACGCGGGCGTGGACGTGCTGGTCGTCGACACCGCGCACGGCCACCAGGACAAGATGCTCGACGCGCTGGCCGCCGTCCGCGCCGTGGCGGGCGCCGGTGTCCCGGTGGCGGCGGGCAACGTCGTCACGGCGGAGGGGGTGCGCGACCTCGCGGCGGCGGGCGCGGACATCGTCAAGGTCGGCGTCGGGCCCGGCGCGATGTGCACCACGCGCATGATGACCGGGGTCGGACGGCCCCAGTTCTCCGCGGTGGCCGAGTGCGCGGCGGCCGGGCGCGAGCTGGGCGTGCACGTCTGGGCCGACGGCGGGGTGCGCCATCCCCGCGACGTAGCGCTGGCCCTGGCCGCAGGCGCATCCGCGGTGATGATCGGCTCGTGGCTGGCTGGCACCTACGAGTCGCCTGGCGACCTGCTGCGCGACGAAGCGGGGCGGCCCTACAAGGAGTCGTTCGGGATGGCGAGCAAGCGGGCGGTGAGCGCCCGCACCCGCGGCGACGGCGGTTTCGACCGCGCCCGCAAGGCGCTGTTCGAGGAGGGCATCTCGGCCAGCAGGCAGCTGCTGGACCCCCAGCGCCCTGGTGTGGAGGACCTGCTGGACGCCATCTGCGCAGGGGTGCGCAGCGCGGCCACCTACGCGGGCGCCCAGGACGTCACCGAGCTCGCCGAACGCGCGATCGTGGGTATCCAGACCATCGCGGGGTTCACGGAGGGCACTCCGCACGGCCTGTAGGGGCGGTCGCACACACCCTCCGCGGCCCGCACACACGTCCCAACGTGTGTGCGGCACCCCGAAGGTGTGTGCGACCGCCCGGCCGTCAGGTCCCCGGGCCCTCCAGCATCTCGGTGACCAGCGCGGCGATCGGGCTGCGCTCCGACCGCGTCAGGGTCACGTGGGCGAAGAGCGGGTGGCCCTTCAGCTTCTCGATCACCGCCGCGACGCCGTCGTGCCGCCCGACGCGCAGGTTGTCACGCTGCGCCACGTCGTGGGTGAGCACCACCCGGCTCGCCGTGCCCAGCCGCGACAGCACGGTGAGCAGCACGCCGCGCTCGAGCGACTGCGCCTCGTCGACGATCACGAAGCTGTCGTGCAGCGACCGACCGCGGATGTGGGTGAGCGGCAACACCTCCAGCATGCCGCGCGCGATGATCTCCTCGATCACGTGCTGGCTGACCACCGCCCCGAGCGTGTCGAAGACAGCCTGGGCCCACGGCGCCATCTTCTCGCTCTCGCTTCCCGGCAGGTAGCCGAGATCCTGGCCACCGACGGCGAAGAGCGGCCGGAACACCACGACCTTGCGGTGCTGCTGACGCTCCATCACCGCCTCGAGCCCCGCGCACAGCGCCAGCGCCGACTTGCCGGTGCCCGCGCGGCCTCCGAGGGAGACGATGCCGACGTCGGGGTCCAGCAACAGGTCCAGCGCCACCCGCTGCTCGGCGGAGCGCCCGTGTAGCCCGAACGCCTCGCGGTCGCCTCGCACGATCCGCACGCGCTTGTCGGGGGTGACGCGCCCCAGCGCGGCCGATCCCCCGCCGGTGAGCCGCAGCCCGGTGTGGCAGGGCAGCTCGCGCGCGGCGTCGATGTCGACCACGCCGTCGCGGAACAGCCCGTCGATGTCGGCCGGGGTGACCGTCACATCGGCCATTCCCGTCCAGCCGGTGGGGACGACGTCCAGCGCGTGGTACTCGTCGGCGGTGAGCCCGACCGCGGCTGCCTTCACCCGCAGCGGGATGTCCTTGGTGACGAGCACGACCTCGCCCCGGCCCGCAGCCCGGCGTTCGGCGGCGAGGTTGAGCGCGCACGCCAGGATGCGGGAGTCGTTGGAATCCGTGCGGAAGCCCGCGGGGAGCACCTCCGGGTCGGTGTGGTTGAGCTCGACGTGCAGCGTGCCGCCCGCGTCGCCGATCGGGACGGGTGCATCCAACCGGCCGTGCTCGATGCGCAGATCGTCGAGCATGCGCAACGCCGTTCGGGCGAACCACCCCAACTCGGGGTGGTGCCGCTTGCCCTCCAGCTCGGAGATCACGACCAGCGGCAGCACGACCTCGTGCTCATCGAACCGGGTCAGCGACCACGGGTCGGACAGCAGAACAGAGGTGTCGAGCACGTAGCAGCGCGGGGATTCCGAACCTTGCGGAACAGCAGCAGGGTCGATCACGGGTGCTCCCTCGTGAGCGCGGCACCACGCCCACTTCTCCGGTGGGCCGGCCTGCCCTGCCCGGACCTCCGCGACAAACACCGCCGCGGACGCCCGCGAGGGCCGGTTGCCGGCCCTCTCGGGTGTGTGACACCACGCCAGGGCCTCCCGGGCGGTCCCGCATCGGATACGAGTCCGCCGAGGAGAACGCTACCGGCGGTCACCCGGGTACGGTCAACTGCAACACCGTGTTATCGCCGTGTCGCTCGCGCAGATTTAACACAACGGCCTACCGTTTGTCGTCGCACGATTACCGCTCGTCGCCAGCTCGACCACCCGCGTGACACGTTCGGCGGCCAGCTCCCGGCGGAGGTCCGATGGTGTCAAAGGCTCGTCGAGCAACCGGCGCAACTGCTCGTCACCCGTTCGGGGGTCCCACCATCTGCCGACGAGCGCAGTCCCGGCGACCGAGGTCGCGGTGTAGGCACGCCAGAGCGGATGGCGCAGGAAGGCCACTACGTGGGCGACGCGTCGATCGTCGAGCAGGGCCCACCGCCGCAGGTGCGCCTCGACGTCCGCGACCGACGCCGTCCGCCCGTGCAGCATCAGGGCGGCGTCCAGCCGCACCGGCGCGAGGCGGGCGACGGTTGCGCTGACCTGTTCGGCGAGCTCGCCGTCGCCCGCGACCCCGACGGTGGCCAGCACCTCCTGGACCCACCGCCCCCATCCTCCTATCACGGCCCGCAGCCCGATCTCGGCCGCGCCCTCGGCGATCGCGCTCTGCGGCGAGAGGGTGGCCACGGCGCTGTGCTCGACCCAGCCGCGGGCCACCAGCCCCGTCTCCTTGCGGCAGCGTTCGGTGTGGTGGCCGGGATAGGCCTCGTGCGCGACGAGGCGGGCCAGCCGCGCGGCGGTCACACCGCCCGCCACGTTGAGGGTGACGACGGACCGCAACCCACCCGCGTAGTGGTGCAGGGCGCTCCACGGCGCGTCGCCGACGAGCCGGTAGCCGACCGCATCGCCTGCGGGAAGGCCGACCCGGGTCACGGTCTGCTCCCGCAGCGCGTCCGACAACGCACGCACGGCCGCCCCGAGCCGCCCCGGCGGCACCTGTTCCCGAGCGCGGTAGGCAGCCAGCCGCGGGGCAAGGGCGCCCGACCCCGGCAGGAGCGTGTCCAGCTCGCGATGGGCGGCGCGGTAGTCGTCGCGCTCACCCCAGCCGATCTCGAGATCGAAGGTCGCCCGCACCTCGTCGAGAAAACCGAGGCGCTGACCGGTCAAGCGCCGCGCCGTGGCCTCCAGGGCTCGGATCTGGGCGGCGAGGAACCCGGCGCGCTGCGCCTCGAGCCCGTCGGGCAGCACGTCGAGGAGCCTGCCCGCCTCCCTGACGAGCGCCGCGGGCGAGCGCGGCGCGCCCGGCTCGCGAGCGGGGGCGGTGAAAGTGCCCGGCAGGTGCCGGTCGATCGCGGCGCCGATTGCCAAGTACGCCCGTGGCGCGTCCACCGGTGACCGGCCGGTCAGGAGCCGAAACGGCGGTGGCGGGCTCCGTAGTCGCGGATCGCCCGCAGGAAGTCCACCTTGCGGAAGGCGGGCCAGTGGGCCTCGCAGAACCAGAACTCCGAGTGCGCCGACTGCCACAGCAGGAAGCCCGACAGCCGCTGCTCCCCCGAAGTGCGGATCACCAGGTCGGGATCGGGCTGGCCGGAGGTGTAAAGGTTCTCCGCGATGTGGTCGACGTCCAGCACCTCGGCGAGCTCCTCGATCGAGGTGCCGGACTCGGCGTGCTGCAGGAGCAGCTTGCGCACCGCGTCGGCGATCTCCTGACGGCCGCCGTAGCCGACCGCCACGTTGAGCTCCAGCCCGCTTCGCCCGACCGTGCGCTCGGCGGCCGCGGCCAGGCGGTGCGAGATGTCGTGGGGCAGCAGGTCCAGCGCTCCGACGATCCGCAAGCGCCAGCGCGCCGCGGGCCCGGCGAGCTCGTCGACGACGTCGGCGATGATCTCCAGCAGCGGGTCGAGCTCGTCGGCAGGCCGGTTGAGGTTGTCGGTGGACAGCAGGAAGAGCGTGACGATCTGCACGCTCTCCTCTTCACACCACGCGAGCAGGTCGGCGATCCGGGCAGCGCCCACGCGGTGACCGTCGTTGACGTCGACGAAGCCCGCCTCACGCGCCCAGCGACGGTTGCCGTCGAGCATGACCGCGACGTGTCGGGGCCGCTCCTCAACTGAGCGCAGCCTGCGCGACAGCCTGCGCTCGTACAGCGAGTACAGCAGGTCACGCGCGCCCACGGCGGGTGAGCCTACGCCGCCCGCCCGAGGTGGCGGGGGTCGGGCGGGCGGGCGGATGAGACGACCGCCGTCGCGGTCGGGGTGCCATAATCTTGAAGCGTGCCAGCAGGGACCGCTCCCTCGAACCCCGCGCCGCTGGTCAAGCCACGGATGCGGGGATGGCTGCACCTCTGGTCGTTCGCCGTCTCGATCGCATCGGGGATCGCCCTCGTGGCCGTGGCGGCCACGCTCGTCGGGGCCGGGGCGGCCTTGGCCACTGCCGTCTACAGCGTCACGATCCTCGGCTTGTTCGGCGTCAGCGCGCTCTACCACCGCCACACGTGGCGAACGGCACGTTCGCGAGCGATCATGAGGCGGCTCGACCACTCCATGATCTTCCTCTTTATCGCGGGCACCTACACGCCGGTGGCGGCGCTCGCGATGGACGCGGCCACGGCCCGGTGGGTGCTCGCCGCCGTCTGGGGCGGGGCGCTGCTGGGCGTGGGGCTGAAGACGGTGTGGCCGCAGGCCCCGGCGTGGCTGGCCGTTCCCGTCTACGTCGCGCTGGGCTGGGTGGCCGTCTTCGTCTTTCCCGAGCTGCTGGGCAACGGCGGGGTCACCGCGTTCGTGCTGCTGATCACCGGAGGCGCGCTCTACACCGTCGGCGCGCTGTTCTACGCGACGAGGTGGCCGAACCCGTGGCCGCGCACGTTCGGCTACCACGAGTTCTTCCACGCCGCCACCGTGCTCGCCGCGATGTGCCACTTCGTCGCGATCTGGCTGATCGTGGTGCGCTGAGACCCGTGCGCGCGGCCGTGCGCGGACAACGCGGCTATAGCAACGTTATCCGCGCACGGGGCTACTCGGCCGTCGGGCCCTTGGTCCGCAGCTCGTCGACCTTCGCCATCGCCGTGCGGAGCTCGGCTAGCCACTCGTCGGCGTGCTCGCCCACCAGCTTGACCGCCCACGCCAGCGCGTCGGACCGCGAGCGGGCGACCCCGGCGTCGACCAGCGTGTCGAGCACAATCCGCTCCGGCTGGCGGAGGCGCGTCATCACGGGCACGGACGCGACCGTGAACAGCTGCTCGGTCTCGCCGACCCGCGCCCCCCACGCGACCTTGCGGCCGTACCGGTGCTCGGCCTGGCGAGCGATCTCGATGCGCTCGTCGCGCGTGGTCTCGCGGAACCGGGAGATCCGGCCCGCCTCGGCCGCAGCCCGCTCGGCGCTGCCCGCGTCGCCCTCGGCGAACTCGCCCTCCACGGCAGGCAGGGTGCCGACGATCAGGATCTCCTCGCGGTCGACCGTGACCTCCGGTGTTCCGGTGTACCAACCGTCAGGCAGCCGCCCCTGGAGCCACGCCGCCGCGTCGTCGGCGCCAGGCAGGTCGGCCTGCTGCCATCCACCGCGCCCCCCCGGCCCGCGACCGCCGCGTCCTGCGTGCCATCCCCGATGCATCCGTCCGGTCATGCTGACCTCCACTGTTGCTGCGCCCCCTCCACGTGCTTACGAGATTACACAGCAAGTGGTGGTAGTGCATCACGTTCACCGCAGGCGAACCGCCGCGGCGAGGGCGTCGGAGGTGGTGACGGGGCGGTCGCACACGAAGCCGCGGCAGACGTAGGCCGCGGCCGCGCCGTCGACGAGCGGGCGCTGCGCCAGCAGCGGAACCCCCGGCGTGTCCGGTTCACCCGAGACGATCACCGTGCCGCCGGGGGCGTCGCGGCGGGCACGGGCGAGCAGCTCCTCGCCCTGCCCGTCTCCGCGCTGCCCGGCGATCGCGACCTGCAGCGGCCCGCTGACCTGTGCCTCCGCCGCGGTGAGCCAGTGCCCGGCGAACCGGGGGTGCCTCCGCGCGATGGTCCCGACGCCACGCAGCGCCACCTCGGCCGCCGACCGGTACCGACCGCCGTTCTCCGTCAGCCCGTCCTCGGTCAGCACCGACGCGGTGATCAAGGCCGACGCCAGCGCCGAGCTCCCACACGGCGTGGCGTTGTCGGTGACCTCCCGCGGCCGGTGCAGCAGGGCCTCGGCGTCGTCGGCGGTGTCGAAGAACACCTCGTCCTGGGCGAAGTGCGCCATCGTGGTGTCGAGCAGCGTCGTGGCCGCCTCGAGCCAACGGGCAGCGCCGGTGGCCTGGTGCAGGGCGAGCAGGCCGTCGGCGAGCGCGGCGTGGTCCTCCAGCACTCCGGCCGCTGTGCCGACGCCGCCGCCTCGCGAAGAGCGGCGCAGCCGCCCGTCGACGACGTGGCGGGTCAGCAGCAGCTCGGCGGCGTTCGCGGCGGCGGCGACCCACTCCGGCCTGCCCAGCGCGGCTCCACCCTCGGCGAGGGCGACGATCGCCAGCCCGTTCCACGCGGTGATCACCTTGTCGTCACGGGCGGGCTGCGGGCGCTCGTTGCGGGCGGCCAGCAGCGCGGCCCGCACCCGGGCCCAGCGCGCCGGGTCGTCGGGGTCGGCGAGCAGCTGCAGCGTCGAGGCACCGTGCTCGAACGTGCCCGCGACGGTGACGGAGAACATCCGTGCGGCCCACGCCCCGTCGTCGGGGCCGAGGACCTCGTCGAGCTGCGCCGGCGTCCACGCGTAGGTCTTGCCCTCGACGCCGTCGGTGTCGGCGTCGAGGGCGGAGGCGAAACCGCCTTCCGGGGTGCGCAGGTCGCGCAGCAGGAACTCCGCGGTCTCGTCGGCGACGCGCAGCGCGAGCGGCGAGCCGGTGACCCTCGCCAGGTGGGCGTAGACCCGCAGCAGCAGCGCGTTGTCGTAGAGCATCTTCTCGAAGTGGGGCACGACCCATCCCGCGTCGACGCTGTAGCGCGCGAAACCACCCGCGAGCTGGTCGTACATGCCGCCGCGGGCCATCCGCTCACAGGTGAAAGCGGTCATGCGCAGCGCGCTCGCCGACCCGGTGCGCTCGTGGTGGCGCAGCAGGAACTCGAGCACCATCGACGGCGGGAACTTGGGCGCGCCGCCGAACCCGCCGGTCTGCCCGTCGAAGACCTCACGCAGCCCGGCGACGGCCTCGTCGAGCGTGGCGGCGTCGACCGTCTCCGGGGGCAGCGAGGCCGCGGTGGAGTCGGCGAGCCTGCCCGCGATCTGCCCGGCCGCGCCGCGGACCCGCTCGCCGTCCTCCCGCCACGCCCGCGACACGGCGTCGAGCAGCTGACGGAAGGAGGGCATCCCCTGGCGGGGCGCGGGGGGGTAGTAGGTGCCGCAGTGGAACGGCTCGCCTGCCGGGGTGAGGAAGCAGGTCATCGGCCATCCGCCCTGGCCGGTCATGGCCTGGGTGGCGGCCATGTACACCGCGTCGATGTCCGGCCGCTCCTCGCGGTCGACCTTGATCGCGACGTAGCCCGCGTTCAGCTGCTCGGCCGTCGCGGTGTCCTCGAACGACTCGTGCGCCATGACGTGGCACCAGTGACACGCCGCGTACCCGATCGACAGCAAGACCGGCACGTCGCGGCGGGCGGCCTCGGCGAACGCCTCGTCTGACCACTCCCACCAGTCGACGGGGTTGTCGGCGTGCTGGAGCAGATAGGGCGACGTTGCGCCGCCGAGCCGGTTGACCACGGAGCCAAGCCTGCCGCGTCGGCCCCGACCCCGCACGGGGCGGGGCCCAGGGTGCGCGGATCAGCCCTGGTCGTGCTCCTTCGGCGGTTCGTCGAAGCTCGCCGGGATCTTCCGCAGGTGTTTGGTCATCGAGCGGACGAGAAAGATCAACGCGATGCCCAGCAGGATCACGATGACGAGCGCGATCGGGGACGCCTCGCCGAACTCCGGCCCCTGACCGGGCGCGGGCTGGGGGTCCTGCGCGACGACGATGGCCGTGGTGGGAGCCACGCCCGTGCACGCCGGACCGACGCCGACCAGTGCCGCGATCACGTGGCTGAGGCTACGCGCCTGCAGCCTGACTCGACATGGCACCCGGGCCGCGACCCGAGCAGCGCGGGCCGGAGCGGGGCGATCCGGCGGTCAGCCGCCCACCGCGCCGCCCACGCGCACGTCGATGCCCGCGAAGAGGTCGTTCTCCGGCACGGCCGTGTCGACGACGCTGCGTACCAGCTCGTAGTCCTCCGTCGGCCAGATCTCGCGCTGCATCTCGATCGGCACCGTGAACCACCGGCTGGTCGGGTCGATCTGGGTCTGGTGGGCGAGCAGCGCCTGATCACGCACCTCGAACCACTCGGCGCACTCCACGCGGGTGGTGACGCGGGTGGCGGGATCGGGCCGGTCGTTGTCCTTCCAGTTGGCGAGCCACTCCGTGTAGGGCGACTCCATCCCCTTGGCCAGCATCGCCTCGTGGAACGCGATCATCCGCGGCCGGGAGAAGCCGTGCGAGTAGTAGAGCTTCAGCGGCGACCACGGCTCGCCCGCGTCGGGGAAGCGGTCCGGATCGCCCGCCGCCTCGAACGCCGCCACCGAGATGACGTGGGTCTTGATGTGGTCGGGGTGGGGGTAGCCGCCGTTCTCGTCGTAGGTGATCAGCACGTGCGGGCGGAACTCGCGGATCAGCGCGACGAGCGGCGCCGCGGCCTTCTCGTCGTCGACGAGCGCGAAGCAGCCCTCAGGCAGCGGCGGCTTCGGGTCGCCCTCCGGCAGCCCGGAGTCGATGAAGCCGAGCCAGCGGTGCTGCACGCCGAGGATCTTCGCGGCACGCGCCATCTCCTCGCGCCGGATGGCCGTCATGTTCGCCCGCACCTCAGGGCGATCCATCGCCGGGTTGAGCACGCTGCCCGCCTCGCCGCCCGTGCAGGTGACGACCATGACGTCGTGCCCTTCGGCGGCGTAGCGCGCCATCGTGGCCGCGCCCTTGCTCGACTCGTCGTCGGGGTGGGCGTGAACGGCCATCAGCCGCAGCGGGCTCCCGGCGGGGAGCGGCTCGTAGGACGGCGTCGTTTCGTAGGACGGCGTCGTTTCGTAGGACGGCGTCGTTTCGTAAGACGGCGTCGTTTCGTAAGACATGGGGTAGTCGCAGTCCTTCCTGGCCGATCTGGCGTCTGCGATCGTTGCAGAGCCCACCGACAAGAGTGCGTCGACTTCTGTCAACGCGCGCGACACCACACACCTTCCCGGTCACGTTGCGTTACATCGTGATGGCGTAAGGTGAGTATCCGAAATCAGTCGGTCCAGGAATGGCGAGGGGACGCCGATGCGGATACGGTAAGCGGCCGTCGCGTCGACCAAACGGTCGCCGTGTCGGTTCCACGTAGCTCGTTCATGGCCGTGACCAGCGCAGATGCGCGGCCGGGAACTCCACACCCGCGCTGACCGTTCGTCGAAAGTACGGCGACGAGCAACGGGCACCGTGTTACCGTGAGCAGTACACGGCCCGCAGGCGGGTCGTGTTTTTCCTTACTCGGGGCTAGCCGCCCACGAGATCGGTGAGGCCCCGCGCCGGGTCGCACCGTCGAGTTCGCGGGCGCACTGGACCGTGGCTACACGGTTCGCTACAGGTTGGAGGAGTGATGACCGTGACGGACACGTCGGTGACCTGGCTGACCCAGGAGGCCTACGACCGGCTCAGGGGCGAGCTGGACGAGCTCATCGACAACCGCCCCGTCATCGCTGCTGAAATCAACGCCCGCCGAGAGGAGGGCGACCTCAAGGAGAACGGCGGGTACCACGCCGCTCGCGAGGACCAGGGCCAGCAGGAGGCGCGCATCCGCCAGCTGCAGGAGCTGCTGCGCACCGCACAGGTCGGCACGGCCCCTACCAGCACCGACACCGTCTCGCCCGGCATGGTGCTCAAGATCCGGTACGAGGGTGACGACGACACCGAGACCGTGCTGCTGGGCTCGCGCGAGGAAGGCGTCCGCGGCGGCCTGGAGGTGGTCTCCCCCAGCTCTCCGCTCGGCGCGGCGCTGATCGGGGCGCACGTCGGGGACACCCGCGAGTACCAGTTGCCCGACGGCGGCAGCATGAAGGTCACGCTCGTGTCCGCGGAGCCGTTCCGCGCCTAAAGAGCGACCGCCTCATGAGGCACGTGGCATGGCGTGACAGGGCCCTCGCAGAGTCCGTTGTTGCTTCGCAGGGTCTGTGGTCCGTTGGGCCGGTGATCGCCGGCAGTGGTGCGAGAAGTGCACCAGGGGCCCTGTTGACACCACTTTCGCCGATCATGCCGGCAACAGCCAATTGCCGGGCGTTCTTGGTCTTAAGGCGTATCAGCCCCTCTCGGTCGTCTCGTCGATCACCGTGTGACCGGCCGCGTGGATCGCGGCCAGCAGCTCGGTGCGGTGCTGCGGTCCGCGCGTCTCCATCGAGAGGTGCACGTCGACGTACCCCAGCGGGAGGGCCACCGACGTGCGCGAGTGGGCCACGTCCAGCACGTTCCCGCCGTGTCCTGCCACGAGCGTGAGCAGGCCCGCGAGCGCGCCGGGTGCGTCGTCCACGCGCACCCGCAGGGTCAGGTAGCGGGCCGCCGCCACCATGCCGTGCTGGATCACGTGCAGCAGCACCAGCGGGTCGATGTTGCCGCCCGACAGGACGGCGACGGCAGGGGTGGCGAACCGCTGGGGGTTCTCCATCAACGCGGCCACGGCCGCTGCGCCCGCGGGTTCGACGAGGAGCTTCGCGCGTTCGAGGCAGTGCAGCAGCGCACGCGACAGCGCGTCCTCCCGCACTGTGAGAATGTCGTCGACGAGGGCCGCCACTTGCGGAAACGTCACGTTGCCTGGTCGGCCGACGGCGATGCCGTCCGCGATCGTGCGCATGGAAGGCAGCGTCACCGGGCCGCCCTCGGCGAGCGCCACCGGCCACGCCGCCGCACCCTCGGCCTGCACCCCGATCACCGCGACGTCGGGGCGCAGGCCCTTCACCGCCGCCGCGACGCCCCCGAGCAGGCCCCCGCCGCCGGTGCACACCAGCACGGTGCGCACGTCGGGCACCTGCTCCAAGATCTCCAGCCCGACGGTGCCCTGCCCGGCCATGATGTCCGCGTGGTCGAACGGGTGAACGAGCTCGGCACCGGTCTCGGCCGCGAACCGGTGCGCCGCGGCGAGGCTGCCCTCGATCGTCGTGCCCTCGAGGAACACCTGCGCGCCATAGCCCCGGGTCGCCGCGATCTTGGGCAGCGCCGCGCCCACCGGCATGAACACGGTGGCGCGGATCCCGAGCATCTGCGCGGCGAGCGCGACGCCCTGGGCGTGGTTGCCCGCGCTGGCCGCCACCACCCCGCGGACGCGCTGGGCGTCGTCGAGGCGGGCGATCCGGGTGTACGCGCCGCGGATCTTGAACGACCCGGTGCGCTGCAGGTTCTCGCACTTGAGCCACACCGGTCCGGCGCACAGCTCCGACAGGGCGCGTGCCCCGGCGATCGGGGTCGGCGCCACGACCCCTTTGAGCAGTTCGCGGGCGGCCTGGACGTCGGCGAGCCCCACGGGATACGCGGTCGCGGTCACCGCTGCATCCTCGCACCGTTCCCCACCCCGGGCGGCCCGCCATGATGCCGACACGGCGGGTAACCTCGGGGCATGCCGTCGCGACTCCGCACCGTCGCGCCGCTGCTGGTGGCCACGGTGTTGGCGCTCGCGGCGGTGTTCACCGTGCAGCACTCGGCGTGCGCCGACCCCGGCCGCTACGTGCCGGTCGGTGGCGGCGGCTACGTACTGGTCGGCGGCTGCATCGCCCCTGGCGACATCGTCGTGCCCGATCGCGCGCCTGCGCCGCCCTTCGGCGACGCCGGGGCTCCCAACCGCTCGTAGGGGGCGCGGCCCGGCCTCAGGCGCGGGTGAGCGCGTGGCTCAGGTCCTCGAGCAGGTCCTCCACGTCCTCGATACCGACCGACAGCCGGACAAGGTCCTCGGGCACCTGCAACGCCGAGCCCGCGACGGACATGTGCGTCATCTGGCCGGGGTGCTCGATCAGCGACTCGACGCCGCCGAGCGACTCCGCCAGCGTGAAGACCTCCGTCGCCGCGCAGACCCGCAGCGCGGCGCCGCGCCCTGCGGCGAGACGGAAGGAGACCATTCCGCCGAAGCGGCGCATCTGCTTCGCCGCGATCTCGTGTCCGGGGTGCTCCGGCAGACCGGGGTAGAGCACCTGCGCCACCGCGGGATGGCCGAGCAGCAGCTCGGCCACGCGCTCGGCGTTGTCGCTGTGGCGTTCCATCCGCACGGCGAGGGTCTTCGCACCACGCAGCGTGAGCCAGGCGTCGAACGGACCGGGCACCGAACCCACCGCGTTCTGGATGAAGCGCAGTGTCTCGGCCAGCTCGTCGTCGGACGTGACCAGCGCTCCGCCGACGACGTCGGAGTGGCCCCCGATGTACTTGGTGGTGGAGTGCAGCACCACGTCGGCGCCCAACGCGAGCGGGGCCTGCAGGTAGGGCGAGGCGAACGTGTTGTCGACCACCAGCCGCGCGCCCGCTTCCTGCGCGACGTCGGCGAGCGCGGCGATGTCCGCGATGCCCAGCAGGGGGTTGGTCGGCGTCTCGCACCAGATCACGCGGGTTCGCGGGCGCACCGCGGCGCGCAGCGCGGCCACATCAGCCAGGTCGACCGGCGTGTGCTCGACGCCCCACGGCCCCAGAACCTTGTCGACCAGCCGAAACGTCCCGCCGTAGGCGTCGTGCGGGATGACGATGTGGTCTCCGGGACGCACCAACGCTCGCAGCAGGACATCCGTGGCGCCCATACCCGATCCGAAGGCGACGCCGTGGCGCCCGTCCTCCAGCGCGGCAAGACATTCCTGCAGCGCGGTGCGGGTGGGGTTGGAGGTGCGTGAGTACTCGTATCCCGCGCGCGCCACACCTACCGCGTCCTGCGCAAACGTCGACGACAGGTGGATCGGAGTGATCACCGCGCCCGTGGTGGGGTCGGGGTGCTGGCCCGCGTGGATAGCCTTGGTCGAGAACCCGTGCATGGGGTCTACGCTACGCGGCGACGACGACGCCTCTGCGGGTCGGCGGTCACGAGCCCAGGAACGCCAGCACGTCCGAACGCGTCACCACGCCTGCAGGCTTGCCGTCGACGAGCACCAGCGCCGCGTCAGCGCTCGCGAACGCGGTCATCGCCGTCTGCAGCGCCTCGCCCGCGCCGATCGTCGGCAGGGGCTGCGACATGTGCTTCTCCAGCCGGTCGCGCAGCTGGGCCTGGCCGGTGAACAGGGCGTCGAGCAGGTCGCGCTCGACGACGGCGCCCACGACCTCCGCCGCCATCACCGGCGGCTCCGCCCGGACGACGGGCATCTGGGAGACGTGGAACTCCCTCAGGTAGTGCACCGCGTCGGCGACCGTCTCGTTGGGATGGGCATGCACGAGCGCGGGGATCGCACCGTCCTTGCGTCGCAGCACGTCGCCCACTGTGGCGCCCGGCGCGGGTGGGAGGAAGCCGTAGCCTGCCATCCAGGCGTCGTTGAACACCTTCCCGAGGTAGCCGCGGCCGCCGTCGGGAAGCAGAACGACCACCACCGCGTCGGCGGGGAGCTCAGCGGCCACCCGCAGCGCCGCCACGGTCGCCATCCCGCACGAACCGCCCACCAGCAGCGCCTCCTCGCGGGCGAGGCGCCGCGTCATCTCGAAGGAGTCGCTGTCGGAGACCGCGATCATGCGGTCGCAGATGTCCTTGTCGTAGGTCGACGGCCAGAAGTCCTCGCCGACGCCCTCCACCAGGTAGGGCCTGCCGCTGCCGCCCGAGTACACCGAGCCCTCCGGGTCCGCGCCGATCACCTGGACGCGCCCGTCGGACACCTCCTTGAGGTAGCGGCCCGCGCCGCTGATCGTGCCGCCGGTGCCGATGCCTGCCACGAAATGGGTGATCCGCCCCTCGGTCTGGGCCCACATCTCGGGTCCCGTCTGGAGGTAGTGCGACTCGGGGTTGTGCACGTTGGCGTACTGGTTGGGCTTCCATGCGCCCTCGATCTCGCCGACCAACCGGTCGGAGACCTGGTAGTAGGAGTCGGGATGGTCGGGCTCGACCGCGGTCGGGCAGACGACGACGCGTGCGCCGTAAGCGCGCAGGACGTTGCGCTTGTCCTCGCTCACCTTGTCCGGGCAGACGAACACACAGTGGTACCCCTTGCGCTGGGCGATCATGGCCAGCCCGACACCGGTGTTGCCCGAAGTCGGCTCGACGATCGTCCCTCCGGACCGCAGCTCGCCCGACGCCTCCGCCGCCTCGATCATGGGCAGCGCGATCCGGTCCTTGACGCTGCCGCCAGGGTTGAAGTATTCGACCTTGGCCAGCACCGGCGCGGCGATCCCCGCGGCGACGGGGCCCAACCGCACCAGCGGAGTGTTTCCGACCAGATCGGCGACATGCTCGACGAACTGCATGTCGGTCATCCTCCCATCCACCGGCGGTGGCCTCGCCGAGCATGTGTCGCCGCGACGTCGACGGGGAACCCCCCACTCCACGGGCACGTTGTCCGAAAAGGTGGACGAGGGAGTGCGATGAGTGGGTCCAATCCGGCCAAGCGGGTGGCGGCACTGATCGGAGGCGGTGTTGTGCTGCTGGTCGGCGTCGCGCTGCTGGTGCTGCCGGGGCCCGGGCTGCTGCTGGTGCTCGGCGGCCTGCTCATTCTCGCGAATGAGTTCCCCGCCGTCGAGAAATACGTCGAACCCGTTCGCAGCCGCGCGATGAAGGCCGCAGAGGAAAGCGTGTCCTCGCCGCTGCGCATAGCCGCATCGGTGCTCGGCGGCTTGCTGTTGATCGCCGCAGGCATTGTCTGGGGTTTGAACAAACAGTTGTGGCTGGGCGGATGGCCCACGGGGTCGAGCTTGATCCTTTCCGGCGTTGTGTTGCTCGTGCTGCTCGGGTTCAGCTACCGCCGGGTGCGGTCTCAGCGGGCGGCACCCGACAGGGGCAACGATCTCACGCGATCGTAGGATTTCAGTCGTTCCGCAGCTCAGTCGCGTTCGGCCCGCCGTCGGCGGCGATCTTCCCGGTAGCGCAGGGTGTCCGAAGAAGCACGAATCGCGCCAGATGGGGTCCTCCAGTCGCGCCAGCCTGAGACAGCCGGGCTATTCTCAGGCCACTCAGGAGCACCCACGCCGCTGAGAGGGCACACTCGGCAGCCAAGGCGTTCCCGTGACCCAACCCGACGCCGCTCCCCCGGAAGCCATACCGACCTCCGTTCCAGGCGGCACCGATCCGGGACCCACCGGTTCCAGGAGACATCGCAGGCATAACAGCAGGAGGGGCGTGACTCGGTGCCTGTTGCCGAGTACGGGCAGGTGGACAAGAGAACACACGAGACCGGCGATGACGACGAAAGGAATGGATTTTTCTCCGCCGGGTACGACCACGCTGATACCGACCTGATACCCGCCGGGCAAGCGGCGCGGACGGAGACCGAGCTAGATGAGCTCGCTCTCCGGGCGAGCGGCGGCGACCGGGCAGCGTTGGCTGAACTGCTGAACCGGATCCGCGGTCCGATCGTCTGGCAATGTCGCGCCCGCATGAGCGGGCGGACCGTCGGTTCGCACACTCCAGAAGACGTCGCGCAGGAAGTGCTCATCGCCGTCTGTAGCGCGCTGGGTCGTTTCCGTCCCACCGAGACACGCTGGATGGCGTTCGTCTACGGCATCGTCCGCAACAAGGTGATCGACGCCTACCGCGCGGCGAGCCGTGACCGCTCAGATCCGATGGACGAGCTCCCCGACCACGTCGACGACGACGCGGGGCCGGAGGCGGCAATGATGCGCTCGGCCGACCGTGAACTGTTGCACGAGCTGCTCACCGAGCTGCCCGCTGCGCAGCGGGAGGTGCTCGTGATGCGGGTCGCCATGGGGTACTCGGCGGAGGAGACGGCGCGGTCGGTCGGATCGACGGCGGGCGCGGTGCGCGTGACCCAACATCGGGCGATGTCGCGACTGCGGGCGCTACTGGCCAAACGGGCGGGCGAACTGGACTGATCCTCACGCCCGCTCCACACAGCGAAACCCCCGCGCGGGGGACCAGGACTCGATCCGCAACGCGGTGCCCTCGGGGGTGAGGGCGGTGAGCACGACCTCCTGCAGGTCGGCACGGAACAGCTCGCCCTCCATGCCCGCAACGGCCCCCGAGGGTACGGCGACGCCCGCGACCTTCGCGTCACCCGCCCACGTGGTCTCCTGCCCCTCCGGCGGGGCCACCGAGGCGCTGTGCAGTGCGAACCGCGGATCGCGGTGCAGGTCGACGCCTTTGCGTGCACCGGGCATCGACCCGAAGGTCAGCTCACCGTCGACGAACTGCACCTCGATCCCGGAGATGCGCGGTGAGCCATCTGCGCGCAGCGTGGCGATCGTCTTGTGCTTCTCGGCGTCGAACAGCGCCCGGACCCGCGCCGCGAACGCGGGCTCGGCGGCCTCGACCTCGCTCCATGTTGCCATGGGGTGAGCCTGCCACCGGGCACCGACAGTTCCGGAATCGTCAGTGCCCGCAGGTACAGTCGTGCCATCCGCTCAAGGCCGGGATCAGCAGCGGCCCCCCGAGGAGGCACGATGCCAGAAGCCGTGATCGTCGCAGCGGCGCGTTCGCCGATCGGCCGCGCGTTCAAGGGCTCGCTGACCAGCATCAGGCCCGATGACCTCACCGTGCAGTTGGTGCGTGCCGCGCTGGCCCAGGTACCCGAGCTCGACCCTGTCGAGATCGACGACCTCGTCCTCGGCTGCGGCCTGCCCGGCGGCGAGCAGGGCTTCAACATGGCCCGCGTCGTCGCCGTGCTGCTCGGCTACGACACCGTTCCGGGCACCACGATCACCCGCTACTGTTCGTCGTCGCTGCAGACCACCCGCATGGCACTGCACGCGATCAAGGCGGGCGAGGGCGACGTGTTCGTCTCGGCGGGCGTGGAGACGGTCTCGCGGTTCGCCTCAGGCAGCTCCGACGCATGGCCCAACACCCACAACCCGATCTTCGCCGACGCCGAAGACCGGTCACGGCACCTCGCGGAGGACGGCGCCGACGACTGGAACGATCCCCGCCAGGACGAGCACCTGCCCGACATCTACATCGCGATGGGCCAGACGGCGGAGAACCTCGCCCTCCTCAAGGGTGTCACGCGCGAGGATATGGACCGCTTCGGCGTCCGCTCGCAGAACCTCACGGAGAAGGCGATCACCAACGGGTTCTTCGCGCGCGAGATCACCCCGGTCACCCTCCCCGATGGCTCGGTGGTCAGCACCGACGACGGTCCCCGTGCCGGGGTCACCTACGAGGCGGTGAGCCAGCTCAAGCCGGTCTTCCGGCCCGATGGCCGGGTCACGGCGGCCAACTGTTGCGCACTCAACGACGGCGCGGCCGCGCTGGTGGTCATGTCCGACACGAAGGCGGCCGAACTGGGCATCACACCGCTGGCCAGGGTGATCTCGACGGGTGTTTCCGGGCTCTCCCCCGAGATCATGGGCCTCGGCCCGGTCGAGGCGTCCAAGCAGGCGCTGACCCGGGCGGGCATGACGATCAGCGACATCGACCTCGTCGAGATCAACGAAGCGTTCGCAGCCCAGGTGCTTCCCTCAGCCCGCGATCTGGGCATCGACGAGGGCAAGCTGAACGTCAACGGGGGCGCGATCGCGCTCGGCCACCCGTTCGGCATGACCGGCGCGCGGATCACCACCACGCTGATCAATGGCCTGCGCACCCACGACAAGTCGATCGGCCTGGAGACGATGTGCGTCGGCGGCGGGCAGGGCATGGCCATGGTCCTCGAGCGGCTGAACTAGGCGGCTCCCGAACGCCCGCGCCCGGTCGGCGCCTCCGCCGTTCAGGCCGAAACGTCGACGACCCGGCTCCCCACTCGAAAGGGTGCCGGGCCGTCGGGCGTCTGCGCGTCAGTTGTCGCGCAGGTAGCTGAGCAGGCGCAGGATCTCGATGTAGAGCCACACCAGAGTGGTCATCAGGCCGAACGCGATGTACCACGCGAAGCGAGCAGGCGCGCCTCCGCGGATGGCCTGGTCGGCCTGGTCGAAGTCCAGCAGCAGGCTGAAAGCCGCCACCCCGATGATGACCAGGCTGAAGATGATCGCCAGCGGCCCGCCGTCCCGCAGCCCGGTGTTGATGCCGAACAGGCTCATCACCAGGTCGAACAGCATCAGCAGGATCACGCCTGCAAAGGCGCCGAACAACCACTTGGTGAACCGCGGGGTCACCCGCACAGCGCCGGTCTTGTACACCACGAGCATGCCGATGAACACGCCTGCGGTGCCCACGAGCGCCTGCAGGCCGATGCCGGGGTGGATCTGGTCGATGTAGCCGGTGATGCCGCCGAGCGCGATGCCCATCGCCGCCGAGTAGAGCAGCACCAGGGGCGCCTGTGCCCACTGCGGCTTGAAGATCAGCACGATCGAGACGACGAAGCCCACAAGGAACGCGGGCAGCGCCAGCGCGTTGAGACCGAGCGCAATGGTGAGTGCGCCGGTGACGATCGCCGTGCCTGCGGAGATGCCGGTCTTCATCACGATGTCGTCGATCGTGAGGGGGCGATCGACGGTGCCCGCGCCGCCCGGCCCGACCTGCCCGGACTGCACACCACCGAACGCGGTGTCCGTCCTTCCCGTGCGATCGAACGTGGCGTGCCCTTGACCCCGCGACAGGGTGCGGAACGCCGGGTTGCTGCTGCTGCGCACCTGGTCCTCCTCGTCGAACCTCTGACAGTCCGCTCAACGTGCGAGCGGGCCGGGTCGTTCCCGACAGAGTAAAACCGACTTTACCCTCGGTGGAACCTGTCGCCCAGGATCATGCCGCAGCGGCGCTCGGCGGATCGAGGGCGATGCCCGCGTCCTCCAACTGTGCCTCGGTGAGTAGGCGGGCGAACGGACGCTCCGCCTCGGTGGCCGCCGTCAGCGGCGCGTCGACCCCGACGATCCGGCACGCCTGCATCAGCGTGTGGTCGTAGGCGGCCAGCAGGGCGAGGTGCCGCACCTGGGTGGGATGACGACCGCATACCTCCCGCCGCAACCGCCTGAGGTTGCCGACCACGGACTCCAGCGAAGGCCCTGGCGGGCGTCGGCGCTGCAGACGAAGATCAAGCAGGTGACCGATGGCAGGCGGTATCACCCGGACGGCCACCCAGATCGTGAGGGTGGGGGTGGCGGCGACCAGAATGTAGATCAGCAGGTCCAGCAGGACCGAGCCGTCTCCCGGCACTGTTTCAGAATACGCCCCCTGGAAGCCCGACCTGTGCGCGCACGTCACACCACCGTCGCAGGCGGCGACCCTGCGCCGGTTTAGCCGCCTGTGGCGAAGGGAACATCTTCGACAGTCGAGGAGGTGGAGAGACCATGTGGGCGTTCTTTTCCCGGCGGTTGCGGATGTGGCTGATCCTTGCGGTCGGCGTGCCCGTCGCGGCCTGGCTGCTCGGCCGGATCGGTGACGTCATCGAGGCTCGCCAGGGCCCCACGCGTCTGAGCCGCGGGCTGCAGACCGTGCGGCGGTGGCTGCAGAACCGTGCGACCGGGCCCATGGCCCGCCCCACCGCGGACCCCACGAGCGTCCGGGACCCCGGCACCCCCGCCCGCTGACCACGCTCCCCTGCCTGCCGCCCGGCCGCCTGCCTGCCCGGCCGCCTGCCTGCCCGGCCGCCTGCCTGCCTGCCCGGCCGCCTGCCTGCCCGGCCGCCTGCCTGCCTGCCCGGCCGCCTGCCTGCCCGCCCGGCCGCCTGCCTGCCTGCCCGGCCGCCTGCCTGCCTGCCCGGCCGCCTGCCTGCCTGCCCGGCACGACCAGCACCAGCCCGGCACGACCAGCCGAGGCCCGGCACGACCGGCAGAGGCCGTGCACGACCGGCAGCGACTGCGCACCGGCAGCGGCGCCACCTCAGACCGCGCAGAGAGCGATCCCCGGCCCGACTTCACACACCCTGCGGCGTCCTCGCGAAGGTTCGGCGCCAATGCCGGCTACTTGAGGGCAGGAACGGCGCGTCTGACGGTCTTGATCTCGGGGGCCTGTCGAGCGGGGTGGCTGCGTTCCTTGCGGTCGCTGCCGAGCGTTGATCGCCGGTTGTGTGACATGAGTGCCACATGTGGCCGTTATGTCACAATTCTGGCGATCACCGCCCGCCAGGAGGCCCGCAGCCGGGCCATGATCGTCGAGAGTGGTGTCAGCGGCGCACCGCCGCACTCTTGACACCACACGCGGCGATCACATGGCCGCCGGGTGGAGTGTGAAGTCCTTGCGGGGCCGCTCACCCTGCGCGCTTCGCCGGTGTGCACCCTGCAGATGTCAGCGATCATCACAGCTCGGGTGCCGTCTGGTCCAGGCAACCATCAGCTGCCGGACGTCCTACCTGCACCAACCGGCATGGGGTTCGCGCCCGCGACGACCCACACCCCTGAGAAGTGGGCCGACAGACGGGGCGACGGCACCGCGTAGCCTGCCGTCCGTCCCGGCCCCAACCCACCCAGCCCGACTTCACACACCCTGCGGCGTCCTCGCAAAGGTTCGGCGCCCTGCGACGACACCCCACCCCTGCGAAGTGGGGCGAACGGGCAGGGCGGCTATCGGGTCAGGCCGTGCAGGAGGAGGTCGGCCAGGTGTCGGTAGGCGTCGGCGTCGGCCAACCCGGTGGCGGCGGCGAGCTCCCGCTGTTGGATGCGGACGGTGGTGGCGCTGACGACGTCGCCGACGAACCCCGCGTGCACCGCGCGAAACTCCCCGGCCGCGACGCCCGCGTCCACCAACTCGCTCACCCGGCGCGCCGCGGCGCGGGTGTTGCGGGCGTAGACCTCGGCGGCGGGAGTGAACCCCGCCACGTCCGCCAGGAACGCAGGCGAGGCCGGGGCTAGTTCCTTGGACACCGCGTGCAGGTAGGCCTGCACCTTCGCCGCGGCACCGGGAACTCCCGCCACCGCCGACTCCACGCGCTCGGTCGCACCGCGGAAGAAGTGCACCACAGCCGCCCCGACCAGCTGTTCCTTGCTGTCGGCCAACGCGTAGAGCGTGCGTTTCGAGCAGCGCAGCCGAGCGGCGAGGTCGTCGAGGGTGATGGCGCTGAAACCTTCGGCCAACACGAGGCCGACGAGCTCGTCGAACAGCTCGGCGCGGCGGGCGAGAGTGCGCGGCATCTGGCCACCCTAGCGGTCGTGCTCTACCGTAAACGGTACTCAAGTACCTCTTCCAGTACCGCTTTTGGAGCGACGATGACCGTCGACCGCCTGCTGCCGACCCAGGAGTCCCGCGACCTGCTCGATCTCGTCCGCGAGATCGCCGACAAAGAGCTCGCCCCGCGGGTGGAGATGCACGAGCGGGCCGAGACCTATCCCGAGGGCCTGTTCGCCACGCTCGGCGAGGCGGGTCTGCTGGGGCTGGCCTACCCCGAGAAGTGGGGTGGGGGCGGCCAGCCCTACGAGGTGTACCTGCAGATGCTGGAGGAGCTGGCGATGCGGTGGGCGGCCGTCGCGGTGGCCGTCAGCGTGCAGGGGCTGGCTTGTCATCCGGTCGCGGCGTTCGGCACTCCGGAGCAGCAGCAGCGGTGGCTCCCCCGGCTGTTGTCGGGCGAGCTGCTGGCGGGGTACTCGCTGTCGGAGCCACAGGCAGGCTCGGACGCCGCGGCGCTGACCTGCCGGGCCGAGCGGGTCGACGCGGGCTACCGGATCACCGGAACGAAGGCTTGGATCACCCACGGCGACAAAGTCGATCTTTACGCCCTGTTCGCCCGCACCGGAGAAGGCAACGGCGGGATCTCTTGCTTCCTCGCGCCCGGCCACACCGACGGCCTCTCCTTCGGCCGCCCGGAGGAGAAAATGGGGCTGCACGCGATTCCGACGGTCACTGCGCACTGGGACGGCGCGCTGATCGACGCCGACCGCCTGATCGGCCGCGAGGGCCAGGGCCTGCAGATCGCCTTCAGCGCGCTGGACTCCGGCAGGCTCGGCATCGCCGCGGTCGCGACCGGGATCGCCCAGGCGGCGCTCGATGCTGCCGTCAACTACGCGCACGAGCGCATGGCGTTCGGGCGAATGATCATGGACCATCAGGGCCTCGGCTTCCTGCTGGCCGACATGGCCGCCGCCGTCGACTCCGCCCGCGCCACTTACCTCGACGCCGCACGCCGTCGCGACGCCGGTCTCGCGTACAGCCGTCAGGCCTCCGTGGCGAAGCTGGTGGCCTCGGACGCCGCGATGAAGGTGACCACCGACGCGGTCCAGGTGCTGGGCGGGTACGGCTACACGCGCGACTTCCCCGTCGAGCGCTACATGCGCGAAGCCAAGATCACCCAGATCTTCGAAGGCACCAACCAGATCCAGCGCCTGGTGATCAGCCGGAGCCTGGTGCGCGGCGGAGCGGGAAACGTGTCAATTCCGGCGCGGACAGATGAGTTCGCGGGCCGCGGCGTGTCATCATCACATGGACTTTTCTGACCGGCGCGCCTGCTAGCCCGTGGACGACGACGCGCCCATGCCGACGCGTCCCGGCCCGGCGTTCCGGCGGCGCGCCGTGACGATCCCGGCGCAGGCCACCGTGCCCTTCGTGGCGGAGGACTGGCGTGACGCGCTGGTTCTGATCGAGCGGGGCGCCGTCGACCTGTGCTGCGTGCGCGGCGGACGCCGTCGCTTCACCCAGGGCGCGGTCCTGTTCTTCGAGGGCCTTGAGCTGACGGCACTGCACAACCCCGGCGTCGACGAGACGGTGCTGGTGGCGTTGTCCCGCCGGATCGGCCCCGCGTAGACCGGGAGGCGAATCGGGAATTGCCTGTCCGTCGACCGACCGGGGCTTCTAGCGTGTCGGATATGCGCCTGCGAGTCATCGATGCCTTCACCGAGCGCCCGTTCGCGGGCAACCCTGCCGCCGTCTGTCTCCTGGACGGGCCCGAATGGCCGGACGCGGCGTGGATGCAGCAGGTGGCAGCGGAGATGAACCTGGCAGAGACCGCGTTCGCCCGCCCGGCAGACGGGGCGGAGGCGGACTGGGGGCTGCGGTGGTTCACGCCTGCCGTCGAGGTGCGGCTGTGCGGCCACGCCACGCTCGCCACCGCGCACGCTCTGCGCGCCGACGGCCTGCTCAGCGGTCGCGTCCGGTTCGCCACCCTGTCGGGCGTGCTCACGGCGGAGGCCGCCGACGACGGGTCGATCACCCTCGACTTCCCGGCCGCCACGATCACGCCCGTCGACCCGCCGGAGAACCTCGCGGACGTGCTCGGCGTGCCCGTCGTGGCGACGTTCGACACGGGCGCGCTCGGCGACCTGCTCGTGGAGGTGCCCAACGAGGCCACGGTCCGCGGGCTGCGCCCCGACCTCGGGCGCCCCGACTACGGGCGATTCGCCCGACTGCCCTACCGCGGCGTCATCGTCACGGCCGCCGGATCGGGCGCACACGACTACGTCTCCCGCTTCTTCGCGCCCGGGGTCGGTGTGCCGGAGGACCCGGTGACCGGCAGCGCGCACACCGCCTTGGCGCCGTTCTGGTCCGCACGGCTCGGGCGCGACGACCTGGTGGGAGTGCAGGCCTCGCCGCGCTCCGGCGTGGTGCGGACGCGGCTCGCTGGCGAGCGCGCGCTGCTCACCGGGCACGCCGTGGCCACACTGGAGGCCGACCTGCTGTTCCCGGCGCCGTCCCCGCAGACCTCGGCCGCATGAGACCGGGCCGACGCCGCCGCGTCAGACGCCGTTGCGCCTGATGACCTCGGCGTAGTAGGTCGCGCTGTCCTTCGGGGTGCGCTGCTGCGTGGCGTAGTCCACGTGCACGATGCCGAAGCGCTTGCCGTACCCCCACGCCCACTCGAAGTTGTCCAGCAACGACCACACGTAGTACCCGGTGACCGGCGCGCCCGCCGTGATGGCCGCGTGCACGGCGGCGAGGTGGGCGCGCAGGTACGCCACGCGCTCCGGATCGGCGACCCGACCGTCCGGGCCCACCGCATCGGGGAACGCGGCCCCGTTCTCCGTGACGAGCAGCGGCAGCCCGGGACGCTCGTCCGCGAGGCGCAGCAGCAACTCCGTCAGCCCGCGGGGATCGACGGTCCAGCCCATGTCGGTGCGCGGGCCGGCCGTGCGGGGGAACTCCACGTCGTCGGCGGCCACCCAGGGGCTCGCGGCGCCGTCGCCGTGTCCGTCTGCGTTCTCCTTGGGCCGTTCGCGCGTCCAGTGCCGCACCGGCGTCGGGGTGTAGTAGTTCAGCCCCAACGCGTCGAGCGGTGCGGCGATCACCTCGAGGTCGCCGGGGAGGACGAACCCCCAGTCGGTGACCGACGCGGTGTCGGCCTGGACGTCGGCCGGGTAGCGCCCGTGCAGCATCGGGTCGAGGAACACGCGGTTCTGGAGCCCGTCCACGCGACGGGCGGCGTCGGCGTCGGCCGCGGAGGACGTCTCGGGCCGGACCCAGGCGAGGTTGAGCGTCACGGCCACCCGCGCGGCCGGGGCGGTGCGCCGGAGCCCGGCGACGGCCAGGCCGTGGGCGAGGTTCAGGTGGTGCACGGCGGTGAGGGCCGCCGCCCAGTCGGTGCGCCCCGGCGCGTGCACGCCGCTGCCGTAGCCGAGGTAGGCGCTGCACCACGGCTCGTTCAAGGTGGTGAACAGCGCCACCCGGTCGCCCAGCGCCGCGCCCACCACCTCGGCGTACTCGCCGAACCGCTCGGCCGTCGCGCGCGCCGTCCACCCGCCTGCGTCCTCCAACGCCTGCGGGAGATCCCAGTGGTAGAGCGTGACGGCCGGGCTGATACCCGCCGCGAGCAGGGTGTCCACGAGCTCGGAGTAGAACGCGAGGCCCTCGGCGTTGACCGGCCCGAGCCCGTGCGCGTCGACCTGCGGGGTGATCCGCGGCCAGGCCACGGAGAAGCGGTAGGAGGTCAGCCCCAGCTGCGCCATCAGGGCGATGTCCTCGCGGAAGCGGTGGTAGTGGTCGACGGCGACATCGCCGTTGTCGCCGTGCGCGATGGCTCCCGGGGTGTGGGAGAAGGTGTCCCAGATCGACGGGGTGCGCCCGCCCTCGGTGATGGCCCCCTCGATCTGGTACGCCGCGGTCGCCGCGCCCCACTGGAAGCAGGCCGGGAACGCCAGGACGGCGTCGGCCGCGGGACGGGGCTCGTTCCATGCGGCCCTGAACGTGAGCATGCCCAAGACTGCCATGCTGGGACGGGCGGTCGGCAGTACCAGCGAGACCACCGTGCGCAGCGACGTCGCCCCGTCGACCCCAGGGCGAGGCTAAGAGCGCCCGGCACATGAGGCACGTGGCGTGGCGTGGGACAGGGTCCTCGCAGAGTCCGCTGTCGCTTCGCAGGGTCTGTGGACTCTGCGAGGTGCGTGCGCGGTCTGCGAAGTGGCCCGGGTTGGGCGGCGAGATCGCGGAGAGCCGTACCGGGGTGAGCTGAGCAGGCCGCTGGTATGCGGAGGCCGACTGCGCACGCCGGGGGTGACGTCGCACCCCGTGTGCGGCGTGCGGCGTGCCGTTGTGGGGTGCGAAGTGGGCTGACAGCGGGCCGATGATCGCCAGCAGTGGTGTGCCAGAGGTGCACCAGGCCCCTGTCGCACCACTTTCGCCGATCATGCGGGGCCAACAGTCAATTGCCGGGCGCTCTTACACTTATCTGCAGCGACACACCCCAACATCATTTGCCGGACGGTCTAAGTCTAAGGCACCCGTCGCCCCTCGATCGCTATCGGGTGCTGTTGTGGCCCCGCTTCCGCGAATTCGACGGTGAACCCGTCCGGGTCGCGCAGCTGCATCTGCCGCTCGAAACCGCGGTCGCGCGGCGCGCTGTGCACCGGAATGCCTTTGGCGAGGAATTCGCCGTACAGGCCGTCGAGATCGTCGGTGCCCATTTCCACCTGGATGAAGCCGCGCAGCCGTCCGCCGCCTGCCACGGCATCGCGCCCGACTGCGGGGCCGAGTGCGAGCCGAACCAGATATCCACGGCGGCACTCCTCAGCAGTAAACCTGAGCGCCATGGAAGCCACGTTGGTGGCGCACGAAGCGTTCCGACGCGGCACTTCGTACGGTCGAGATCATAACACCGCGACGGTCGGCCAGTCGGCGCTCGGCCTGCACACGACGACGCGGGCCGGGCCGGTCAGACCCCAATCGCCGAGGGCGTCAGGCACGGCGTAGACCTCGCCGCGCTCGATCGGCTGGGGCTCGGCCGCTCCCGCCCAACCGATCACACCGCGACCGTCGAGCACTACCAGCACCGCAAACCCATGGGCCACGACGACGGTCTCGTCACCCGACGGCGCAGCCACATCGACCCGGAAGAACGGATCGGCCGCCTCCGACAGCCCCCGCATCAGCGCACCGCCGCGCGCGTCCGGATCCAGGTGTTGCGTGACGAGAGCCAGCTGGGTCGAGGTCAGCGCGCGATGGCTGACCGTCCCGAAAGCCCGCTCGAAGCCGAGGCCGAGATGGGACTCCTCCCGCGTCGCGGTGGTCACCGACCATTCGAGCAGGATGGAGAAGTCGGTCGGCTCCTGGACCTCGACGACGAACACGCCCGCGCCGGTGGCGTGCGCCTGACCTGCGGGGACGACGATGCCGTCGCCGGGTCGCACACTGATCTTGTTCATGTGGCCGAGCATCCAGTCGGAGTCCTGGGCGTCCACGCGCTCCGCGAGCACGTCAGGGTCGACGTCCTCGGTGAACCCGACCCAGACCGCCGGGTCCTCCCCGTGGGTCTCGAGCACGTACCAGGCCTCGGTCTTGCCGTAGCAGGAGTGCAGATGGTCGCGGGCGAAGGCGCGGGTGGGGTGGACGTGAACGGGCAGCCGCTGGCCTGCGTCGAGCAGCTTGACCAGGATGCCGGTGTCAGCGTGGCCCGCATCCGGGGCGCCTTCTGACGCCCCGGTCCACGCCTCCGGGTCCGCCTCGACGAGCGCCGCGAACAGCGACCCGTCGGCCAGCCTGCTCCGTCCGATGTCCGGTTGGTCCGCGCGATGCACCGTCGACGCCAGCCACTCCTCCGGCCTGCGCGGCGAGGGGAGCGGCACACCGCGCAGGGCGGCCAGCCGCTCCCCGCCCACGTAGAAGTGGTCGATGATGGTGGTGGGCGGCATCAGGACGGGGCGGGCGGCGGTCACGAGGCGAATGGTGCCCAACACGGGGAGGTCGGGTCCAGTCTCGCCCGCGTGGGGGCACTGTCCGGCTCTGCATACGATCTCCGAGTCGCACCGGCACGCAGGCCCCACCGACATCGTCCGCGAGCTGATCGACGGATCCGCCGGGTTCCTCGACAGTGGCGACATGCTGCCCGGCGGCGATGCGGCCTGGTGGCAGCGGCATTGGGACCGGGTGGAACAGGCCGCGCGGCAACTCCGATGAGTTGGTGACAACGGGACGGGAGCAGAGCACATGCGGGCCAATCGCATCATGGCCAACCTCCGGGTGGCCGACATCGACGCAGCGAAGAGCTTCTACACCGACTTTCTCGGGCTGAGCGACGAGGAATTCAACCTGGGGTGGGTGGCTCGCTACACCTCCCCCGAGACCGGCGCGCAGGTCCAGCTCGTCACACGCGACGCCACTGCATCCGAGGACTCGGTCGTCTCCGCGACCACGAACGACGTCGACTCCGCCTACGCGGAGGCGCTGGCGCTGGGTTTCGAGATCGTGCGCCCGCTCACGAGGGAAGCCTGGGGCGTGCGCCGGTTTCTCGTCCGGGCACCGGACGGCAACATCGTCAACGTCGTGGACCACCCGGACTGAGCCAGCACGACCGGATGCTTACTCCCCTCCGGCCTTTACACATAGTCTCGGTGGGTTGGCGGGCGACGTATCGAACGAGACTGATCGAAAGCGAGGTCGCGATGTACGCAGTGGTGAATCACATGAAGCTGAGCAGGCCCTCGACAACAACATCACCGAGCGGATGAGCTCGGAGCTGATGTCGAGCTTGTCCAAAATGCCCGGCTTTGCTAACGCACTCTGCGTTCAGGTCGCCGACGACGGCATTGTCATCATTGTCATCTGCGAGTCGGAGGAGGCCCTGGAGCGATGCCACCAGGAAGTTGGTTCACCCTGGGTCGGTCCGAATCTCGGGCCCTACCTGGCCAGTACCGACCGCAAGGTCGGGCCGGTGATTGCCAGGCCGCTCTGAATTGATCGTCAAGCCAAGCTTGACGAAGCCTGTGCCGAGTCTCTATCTCGGTGGTGACCTCTTCGCGGCGCGGGTTCATCCCTGCCGGTCTGGCTGCCTCTGGCGCGCCGTGAGGAGATCACCACCTGCCGCACGTTTCCTGATCTCTGAGCAGAGCTTGGGTCTGGGGCAGCGCCCCAGGTTCCTCTGGCGCTTGTCACCGACGGTGTGTTTGGGCGCTCGCAGGATCGGACGCTGCCGCGGGTGGGAGCGAGGCCGGTAGCCGGGCACGCCTGACTGTGGAGATCACCGGGCGAGGGAGCGAGGAGCGTTGCCACCGAACCTCGTGATCGCCGAGCGCGGCGGTTTCCGTGCGCCTGCACACGAAAACCGCCGGTTTCGGCGATCATCACGCGAGGGAACGTCGATCAGCGCGCGAGGTGCACACCACCGGGGTTCGATCACGGCGGATAGACCCCGCTCACGTCGCGCTCGGCCGACATCCCGAGGCGGCGCTGGGCAGCTCAGAGGCTGTTCCGGCAGCTGTCCGACGGGTGCCCCCGGTGGGACTCGAACCCACACTGGAACCATTTTAAGTGGCTTGCCTCTGCCGATTGGGCTACGGGGGCGCGGCGCCAGCGTACGACCCGTGCACAAAGAGGACAGAAAGTGGCCGCAACGTCGGCCACACTCGTCCCATGACACTGCGCGGGCTCACCACCATCAGCTACTTCGCCGCCGACCTCGAAAAGGCGGGCGAGTGGTACACCGCTCTGCTGGGGGTCCCGCCCTACTTCCAGGTGCCCGGCGCCTACCTCGAGTTCCGGATCGGAGACGACGAGGACGAGCTGGGCATCATCAACGCCGCCTACGCACCCCACGACACGACGAGGGCGGGCGGGGCGATCGTGTACTGGCACGTCGACGACCTCGACGCCACCCTCGCCCGCCTCCAGGAGCTGGGCGCGACCGTCCACGAGCCGAAGCGCGACCGCGGCGGCAACGGGTTCGTCACGGCCTCGGTGCTCGACCCGTTCGGCAACATCCTGGGGGTGATGACCAACCCCCACTGGCTAACTGGGCCCGGCAGATGAGGGCCCCGGAAACCTCATCCGCCGGACCCTCTTACGAAGCGGCGCTGATCTTCCGCTCCGGCGCCACCACCCGCTCGAAATCGGCCCTCGGGTCGTTGATCTGCCCGAGCGAGACCACTTCGCGGCCGAACACCAGGGCGCCCGTCCAATCGAAGACGATGCGGATCCGCCGGTTCCATGTGGGCATACGGCTCACGTGGTAGGTGCGGTGCATGAACCAGGCGACGATGCCGCGCAGCTTGATGCCGTAGATCTCCGCGACGCCCTTGTACAGCCCGAGGCTCGCCACCGAGCCCGCGTAGCTGTGCTTGTAGTCGGTGAGCGCGCGGCCGCGCAGATGCGCGACGACGTTGTCGGCCAGCACCTTCGCCTGACGCACGGCGTGTTGCGCCGACGGGCTGGTCTTGGCGTCGGGGTCGTCCTTGGACAGGTCGGGCACCGAAGCGCAGTCGCCTGCGCAGAACACCCCCGGCATGTCGTGGACCTGCAGGTCGGCGCCGCACTCGACCCGACCGCGGGAGTCGCGGGGCAGGTCGGTGGCATCCAGCATCGGGTTGGGCTTGACCCCCGCCGTCCAGATGATCGTGTCGGCGTCGAACGCCTGCCCGTCGTCGAGCTCGACGCGGCCGCCCACCAGGGACTTGACGCGGGTGTCGAGGTTGACCTCGATGTCGGCGTCCAGCAGCCGCTCGACGGTGTAGCGCCCCATCTTCGCGCTGACCTCCGGCATGATCCGGCCGGTGGCCTCGACGAGGACCCAGCGGATGTCCTCGCGCTCGATCGTCGGGTAGTAGCGGCTGGCGTAGCGGGCCATGTCGGCGAGCTCGGCCAGCGCCTCGACGCCCGCGTAGCCACCGCCGATGACCACGAAGGTCAGCAGCCTGCTCCGCAGCGCGGGCTCGATCGTGCTGGCCGCGGCGTCGAGCCGGGACAGCACGTGGTTGCGCAGGTAGATGGCCTCGCCGACGGTCTTGAACGCGATGCCCTGCTCGGCGAGCCCGGGGATCGGCAGTGTGCGCGCGACCGAACCGGGGGCCACGACGAGCACGTCGTAGCCCAGCGTGGTGACGTGTCCGGCGGCCAGCTCAACCGTGACTTCGCGCCGCTCGTGGCTGATCGACGTGACCCGCCCGGTGAGCACCTGGCATTTGCGCAGCACCCGGCGCAGCGGCACCACGACGTGGCGCGGCTCGATGGATCCGGCGGCGGCCTCGGGGAGGAACGGCTGGTAGGTCATGTGCGGCTGCGGATCGATCACGGTGATCTCCGCCTCGCCGCCCCGCAGCTTCTTCTGCAGCCGCAACGCGGTGTACATGCCGACGTACCCACCACCGACGACGACGATCCTGGTTCCGCGAGCCATACCTCATGGTCCCACTCCCGGGCAACCCGCACTGGCCGAAATCGCGTGACGCCTGTGACGATTCAGCCGCCCCGGACCTGCAGGCCAGCCGCCGTGGCCGCGGCGCGCAGCACCCGTTCCAGCATCGCGGGGGTCAGCCGCCCGGTGAACGTGTTCTGCTGGCTGACGTGGTAGCTGCCGAACAGGTGCAGCGGCCCGCGCTCCCCCGCCAGCTGCACGTGCACCCCGTGCCCGAAGCGCGGACGCGGGCGCGGCACCGTCCACCCCGCGCCCGCCAGCACCGGCAGGAGCGCCTGCCAGCCGAACGCGCCGAGCACGACGACCGCCCGCGGCGTGAGCAACGCCAGCTCCGCGCGGAGCCAACGGGCGCAGGCGTCGCGCTCGTCAGGGTTCGGCTTGTTGTCCGGCGGCGCGCAGTGCACCGGAGCGGTGATCCGGGTGCCGAACAGCGCGAGCCCGTCACCCGCGTGGGTTGCGGTCGACTGGTTGGCCAGGCCGACGGCGTGCAGCGCCGCGAACAGGACGTCGCCGGAGCGGTCGCCGGTGAACATCCGCCCCGTCCGGTTGCCCCCGTGCGCGGCGGGTGCGAGCCCGACGATCAACAGCGGCGCGTCGGGCGGCCCGAAACCCGGCACCGGACGTCCCCAGTAGGTCTGGTCGCGGTAGGCCGCGCGCTTCTCCACCGCCACCCGCTCGCGCCACTCGACCAGCCGCGGACACGCCCGGCAGTCGACGAGCGCGGCGTCGAGCTCGGCAAGGGTCCTTGGCGTCACGCGATCGATGCCGCGATGCCGTCGAGGATGTCGTGCTCGCTGACGACCATCTCCTCGATCCCGGCGCGGGCGCGCAGCTCGGCGCCCAGCACGTCGACGATCAGCGCGCCGCCCCCGATCACGTCGATCCGGCCGGGGTCGATGGCCGGGTGCTCGCCTCGTTCGGCGCGGGTCATGCCCAGCAGCTCGTCCGCGACGCGATGCAGGTCGTCGACGGAGAGGCGGGACAGGTGCACCGCGGCCGGGTCGTACGCCCGCAGCCGCTGGGCGTACGCGGACAGCGTGGTGATCGTGCCCGCGACGCCAACCCATGTGCGCACCCCCTCGACCGGTACCTCGGCGAACGCCTCGGCCAGCACGCTCGCGGCGAGCTCACGGGCCTTGGTGATCTCGTCGGCGCTCGGCGGGTCGCCGTGCAGAGCGCGCTCGGTAATGCGGACGCTGCCGATGTCGACCGAGCGGGCCGCGCGCACGTTCACCCCGTCGGCGGTGAGGTCGCCGACCACCAGCTCGGTGGAGCCTCCGCCGGTGTCGACGACCACGAACGGGCCGTCCTCGGGATCCAGGTCGTTGACGGCGCCCGCGAACGACAGCCGCGCCTCCTCGTCACCTGAGATGATCTCGGCGTCGATCCCGAGGGTGGCACGGACCATGCCGAAGAAGTCGTCGCGGTTGCGGGCGTCGCGGGTGGCGCTCGTGGCCACCATCCGCACCCGCTCGGCGCCCTTGCGGCGCAGCACGGCCGTGTAGTCGGCCAGCGCGACACGGGTGCGCTCGAGGGCGTCGGGATCCAGGACGCCAGTGGCGTCCACCCCCCTGCCGAGGCGCACGACCCGCTGTTCGCGGTGGACGTCGCGCAGCGAGCGCGCACCCTCTGAGCCGGCGGCGACGTCGGCGACGAGCAGGCGGATCGAGTTCGTGCCACAGTCGATGGCGGCCACGCGCGACATGGGCACACCGTACGGTCTCGACGAACCGCCCCGAAGGCTTGTCCTCGCGGCTACCCTCGGGCCGTGGCCGATCCGCAGCCCCCGCCCGCATCGGGCGGGCAGCGGCCTGCGTCGCGCGCCTCCGTCGGCGATGAGTGGCCCACGTGGAAGGCCGAGGACACGCCGTGGCCCACCTGGTCGGGCCCTCAGCCCGGCGGCCCGGGCGGCGTGCCATCCGAGCTTGTTCCGTCGCCCCGACGCTCGCAGCCGCGTCCGGGGCCGCCGCGGGAAGGTCGCACGTACGCCGTGACGAACCAGCCGCCGCCCCTCGCCGGGTTCGACGCGCTGGCGTGCGATCCCGCGCTCACCGACGCGATCGCGCGGGAGGGCGCGGGCGACGGCATTCCCGCGCTGACGCACCTCGCCGCGCTCGTCGCGTCGGAGGAGGGCCGGGAGCACGCGCGTCTGGCCGACACCCACCCGCCCGTCCTGCACACCCACGACCGCTACGGCCACCGCATCGACGAGGTCGAGTTCCACCCGTCGTGGCACTGGCTGATGCGCACTGCGGTGGGCTCCGGCCTGCACGGCACCCCGTGGGTGGGCCGGGCAGGCTCGGGCGCGCACGTCGCGCGGGCGGCCGGGTTCTACCTGATGGGGCAGCTGGAGTCAGGGCACTGCTGCCCGATCTCGATGACATACGCGGCCGTGCCCGCGCTGCGCCACGACCCCGCCATCGCCGCGGCCTACGAGCCGGGCCTGCGCTCCACGACGTACGCGTTCGGTCTCGCCGAGCCCTCGACCAAAGCCGGGCTGCTGGCGGGCATGTCGATGACGGAGAAGCAGGGCGGCTCGGATCTGCGGGCAGCCACCACGCGCGCGGAGCCCTCCGCCGACGGCACCTACCGGCTCACCGGCCACAAGTGGTTCACCTCGGCACCGATGAACGACCTGTTCCTCACGCTCGCGCAGGCGCCGGGCGGGCTCACCTGCTTCGTGCTGCCGCGGGTGCTGCCCGACGGCACCCGCAACGCCATCCAGCTGATCCGGCTGAAGGACAAGCTGGGCAACCGGTCCAACGCCTCGGCCGAGCTCGAGTACGAGGGCGCTGCGGGCTGGCGGCTCGGCGACGAGGGCCGCGGCGTCGTGACGATCATCGAGATGGTATCGATGACCCGCCTCGACTGCGTGCTGGGCTCCGCGTCGCTCATCCGGGCGGCGCTGACGGAGGCGGCCCACCACGTCGCCCACCGCAGCGCCTTCGGCGCGGTGCTCGTCGAGCAGCCGTTGATGCAGACGGTGATCGCGGATCTCGCGCTGGAGTCGGAGGCGGCGACGTCGCTGGCGTTGCGGCTGGCGGGGGCGGTGGACCGGGGCGAGCTGCCGCTGCTGCGGCTGGCGCTCCCCGCGGCCAAGTACCTGGTGTGCAAGCGGGCGCCTGCCGTCGTCGCGGAGGCGCTGGAGTGCCTGGGCGGCAACGGGTTCGTCGAAGACTCCGGGATGCCGCGGCTCTACCGCGAGGCCCCGCTCAACTCCATCTGGGAGGGCTCGGGCAACGTCACGGCGCTGGACGTGCTGCGTGCGGTCACGCGCGAACCCGAGTCCGTGGAGGCGGTCCTCGCCGAGCTGGACGCCGCGGCGGGCGTGGACACGTGGTTCGACCGTGCCGTGCGGGAGCTGCGCACCGAGCTGCGCAGCCGGGAGGCACGCCGCGCCCGTCGGCTCGCGGAGCTGATCGCGCTCTGCCTGCAGGGCAGCCTGCTGCTGCGCTTCGCCCCCACCGACGTCGCGTCGGCGTTCGTCAGCTCCCGCTTCCTGCCCGACGGCCCATGGCGCACGCCGGGCACGCTCCCCGTGGCGGCGGCCACCGAGCCGCTGGTCGAGCGGATCATGCCCCGCACCCCACCCCGCTGACCGCACAGGGTGAGTCGCCCGCTTCACCCCGGTGAGTCGCCCACTTCACCCGGTCGAGTCGCCCGTCTCGCCACGGCGAGTCGCCCGTCTCACCCCGGTGAGTCGCCCGCTTCACCCCGGTGAGTCGCCCGTCTCACCACGGCGAACTTGCCGTTTCACCACGGCGACTGCGCGCGCGGCCGCCGACCGCGCAGGGTGAGTCCACCGGCCTGGCACGGTGAGTCCACCGTCTTGCCACGTTGAGTCCACCGTCTTGCCACGGCGAGTCCGCTGGCTTGGCATGGTGAGTCCAGCGATCCTGCCGCTACGGCGAGACGCAGGGGCCTGGGCGCCACCAGTCGCCCAGCTCGGCCACCATCTCGTCGCCGACCGGGTTCACGCCCGGCCCCGCAGCCAGCGCATGCGCGACGTGCACGTGCAGGCACTTCACGCGCTCAGGCATCCCGCCCGCGCTGACGTCGGTGCCGAGCGGCTCGATCGCGTCCCGCTCCGCGAGGTAGGCCTCGTGCGCTCGCTGATACGCCGCCGCCAGCTCGGGGTCGGTGGCGAGGCGGGCGGTGAGCTCGCGCATCCGACCCTCGGCCTCCAACGTGCCGATGCGCGCGGCCAGCCGGGAACACGTCAGGTAGTACAGCGTCGGGAAGGGGGTGCCGTCGGGCAGCCGCGGCGCGGTCCGCACGACGGATGGCTGCCCGCACGGGCACCGATGCGCGACGGCCAGCACCCCTCGCGGCGGCCGCCCCAGCTGTGCGGCGACCGCGGCGAGATCGGTGGCATCGACATCGGGCCGAACGGTCACGGCGCACCTTCCGACACCTGACGCCACAGGGTGCGGTACCAGAGCGCACCACCGCCTGCCTGCGACACCTGACCTGTCGGCGAGGGCGGAAGTTGCACGACGTAGGGCACCTCACCGGGCAGGACGTACCCGAGTCGCGACCGCGCCTGCGCCTCGACCTCGGCCGTATCAGACAACCGCGCGCGCTCGGCCTGCAGCGAGGCCACGTCCCCCGCGAGGGACTCCTGCCGCTGCGTGACGGCCGCGAGCTCCTGGCGTTGCGAGACGTAGTTGCGCAGGGGCACCACGACCGTCAACGCCAACGCGCACACGACGAGCGCCAGGATCGCGGCCCGCCGTGTGGAGGAAAGGCCGAGCAGACCGGTCGTCGCCGCGACCACGCCGCGCTGGCGGCCTCGTGTCAGCTGAGGTCCGCGTCGCCGCCCGCTCGCCACGCCTGCGGGGCGCGCCGTCCGCCGTCGCCCCTTCGTCTCGGCCACCACTCCCCCTAACGCCCGCCGCGGCGCACCGTCGCCGCCGAAGCCTGCAGTCCGGCTGCTCCCCGATGCCACACGGCCGACGTCCTCGCCGTGGCAGGACAGCCGACTCGCCGTGGTGGGACGCCCGACTCACCGCGGCGAAGCGGGCGACTCACCCCGGCAGGACAGCCGACTCGCCGTGGTGGGACGCCCGCCACGCGGCGACTCACCCCGGCAGGACAGCCGACTCGCCGTGGTGGGACGCCCGACTCACCGGGGCGAAGCGGGCGACTCACCTCAGCTGGGCTCCACCGCGGCGAACCGCGGGAAGGCCAGGTCGCCCGCGTAGCGCGCAGCGTCGCCCAGCGCCTCCTCGATGCGCAGCAGCTGGTTGTACTTCGCGACGCGGTCCGAGCGCGCCGGAGCGCCCGTCTTGATCTGCCCGCAGCCGGTGGCGACGGCGAGGTCGGCGATCGTCGTGTCCTCCGTCTCCCCGGAGCGATGGCTCATCATGCAGCGGTAGCCGGAGGACTGCGCGAGCGTGACGGCGTCCAGGGTCTCCGACAGCGTGCCGATCTGGTTGACCTTGACCAGCAGCGCGTTGGCCGCGCCGCGCGCGATGCCGTCGTCGATCCGCTCCGGGTTGGTGACGAACAGGTCGTCACCCACGATCTGCACCTTCGTGCCGATCGAGCTGGTGAGATCGACCCAGCCGTCCCAGTCGTCCTCCGCGAGCGGGTCCTCGATCGAGATGAGCGGGTAGTCCTCGACGAGGCTCGCGTACACCTGCGAGAGCTCACCTGCTGAGAGCTTCTTGCCCTCGTAGGAGTAGATGCCGTCGGAGAAGAACTCGGTGGCCGCGACGTCCAGCGCGAGCGCGATGTCGCGGCCCAACACGTAGCCGGTCTTCTCGACGGCCTCGGCGATGAGGTCCAGCGCGGCGCGGGTGCCGGGCAGGTCAGGGGCGAAGCCGCCCTCGTCGCCCAGCCCGCTGGCGAGCTTCTTGGACTTCAGCACGGACTTGAGCGAGTGATAGACCTCCGCGCCCCACCGCAGCGCCTCGCGGAACGACTCCGCGCCCACCGGCGCGATCATGAACTCCTGCACGTCGACGGAGGTGTCGGCGTGCGCACCCCCGTTGATGATGTTCATCATCGGCACCGGCAGCACGTGCGCGTTGGGGCCACCGACGTAGCGGAACAGCTCCAACCCCGACGACTCCGCCGCCGCCTTCGCCACCGCCAGTGACACGCCCAGCAGCGCGTTGGCGCCGAGCCGCGATTTGGCCGGGGTGCCGTCGAGGTCGACGAGGCGCTGGTCGACGAGGCGCTGGTCGACCGCCTCCATCCCCACCAGCTCGGGTCCGATCTCGTCCAGCACGGCCGACACGGCCTTCTCGACGCCCTTGCCGCCGAAGCGCAGCGGGTCGCCGTCGCGCAGCTCGACCGCCTCGTGCTCGCCCGTCGACGCGCCGGACGGCACAGCCGCCCTCGCAAGCGTCCCGTCGTCGAGCGCGACCTCCACTTCGACCGTCGGGTTGCCCCGCGAGTCGAGGATTTCTCGTGCGCCGACCTGCTCGATGACCGCCACGGGTGCTCCGTCCCACGAATTCTGTCTGATCGAAGCGTCAGCCTAACCGGCTCCGAGGCGCGAACCGGGGAGGATGTCAAGCCTCGCGGTTCGTGGCAGATGCACCTAACCTTGGGACGACCATGACAGCCGCCCCCGAGAGCCTTTTCGAGTCCTTCCGACGCGCCGAGATGCTCGTCGCGCGCAGCAGGCCGCTTGATGCGCTGGAGGCACTGCGCCCGCTGCTCGACCACCGCCCGAACGACGTCTCCGTGCAACTGCTGGCGGGCCGGGCCTACCTCAACTCCGCCCAGCTGCGGCGCGCGGAGGAGGCCTTCGCGCGGGTGTTGGAGCTCGATCCATCCGATCACTACGCGCGCTTCGCGCTGGGCAAGGCGCTGCAGCGCCAGGCTCGCCTCCGGGAGGCGCACGCCCAGTACAAGATGGCCGCCGCCATGGATCCGCGCCCGGAGTACCAGGAGGCGCTCGGCGAGGTGCGCGCCCGGATGGCGCTGGACGGCACAGCACAGGACTGACAGCGGCCCGAGTCACAGCAGGGTGACACTGCTGCGACTGGGTCGGAGCAGGGTCACCCTGCTGTGATGCGGACGGCCCGCCCGGCCCGTTAGATGACCGATTCCAAGGTGTCGGCGCGGCGTATGGCGCTGACGACGGGAGGAGTGTCGCCACCGAACCTCGTGATCGCCGAGCGCGGCGGTTTCTGTGCGCCTGTGCACGAAAACCGCCGGTTCCCGCGATCATGACGCTGGGGAACGCCGATCAGCGCGCGAGGTGCACACCACCGGGGTTCGATCATGGGCGGACCCCGCTCACGTCGCGCTCGGCCGACATCCCGAGGCGTCGCCGGGCAGCGCGTGCCTGCTCCGTCTTCGCCACGCCGGGTCGCGACCCCACGTGATCAGCCGCGCGACCTCACGACAGTGCCGATCTTGGGGCTGATCCTGAGCATCCCTAACCACGCCCAACCGGGCGCTACCCCTGGAATTGGCCATCCAGTCGCCCCTTTCGCTCAAACGGCCGGCAAGCTAGCCTCCGTCGCGAGGTAAGCAAGCCTGCCCTAAGGAAAGGGAAGCCGTGCTAGGCAACTTCCTGATCGGTCTGCGCGAGGGACTCGAGGCCTCGCTCGTCGTGAGTATCCTCGTCGCCTTTCTCGTGCGCACCGACCGGCGCTCGGTGCTGCCCAAGGTGTGGCTGGGCGTCGGGATCGCGGTGGCGGTCAGCGTCGGGGTCACGGCGGCGCTCACTTTCACCCAGCAAGCGCTCACGTTCGAGGCCCAGGAGGGGTTCGGCGGCGGACTGTCGATCATCGCGGTGGGCTTCGTCACCTGGATGATCTTCTGGATGCGCCGGACCGGGCGCAGCATGTCGGGGGCGCTGCGCGGACATCTGGAGGAGGCGATTCAGCTCGGCGCCACCGCGGTCGTCGTGATGGCCGCGCTGGCCGTCGGCCGTGAGGGCCTGGAGACCGCGCTGTTCTTCTTCACCGCGGCCCAGGCTGCGGGCGAGACCACCCAGCCGCTGATCGGCTTCCTGCTCGGCATCGCCGTGTCCGTCGTGCTCGCGTACCTGATCTACCGCGGCGCGGTGCAGCTCAACCTCGGGCGCTTCTTCACGATCACCGGGGCGTTGCTGATCTTCGTGGCCGCCGGGATCCTCGGCTATGGCGTGCACGACCTGCAGGAGGCTGGGATCCTGCCGGGACTGGGCAGGCTGGCCTTCGACGTGAGCGCGGCCGTGCCCGCGGACTCCTGGTACGGCGTGCTGCTCAAGGTGTCTTCAACTTCTCCCCCCAGACCACGGTGCTGCAGGCGGCCGTCTGGGTGCTCTACGTCGGCATCGTCCTGACGCTCTTCCTCCGCCCCCAACGCGCCAAGGCGCCCGTCACGGCGACCACCGCTCGCTAGGAGAACCTCGCATGTCCCGCACTCCCCGCATCGCGGGCGCCGCCACCATCGCCGCCGTCGCCCTCGCAGGCTGCACGAGCACGGCCCCCTCCTCGGCGCCCGGCGCACCCGGCCCGATCTCCGTGAAGGCCGCCGACACCAGCTGCGAGATCAGCGCGACGTCGGCAGCGGCGGGCAACATCAGCTTCTCGATCAGCAACACGGGCACCAAGGTCACCGAGTTCTACGTGTACGGCACCGGCGACGGATCATGGGTGAGGTCGAGAACATCGGCCCGGCCTCACCCGCCAGCTCATCGTGGAGATCCCCGACGGCGGCACCTACACCACGGCGTGCAGCCCGGCATGATCGGCGACGGCATCCGCGCTCCGTTCACGGTCACGGGCACGGGCACCCCCTGGGCGACGAGAACGCCAGCTCGCCGAGGCGACCGCGGGTACAAGCGTACGTCTCCTCGCAGGTCGACGGCTGGTGCCCAAGACGCAGGAGTTCGCCGACGCCGTCGAGAAGGGCGACGTCGCCGGGGCCAAGGCGCTGTTCCCGGTTGCGCGCACCTACTACGAGCGGGTGAGCCGGTCGCGGTGGTTCGGCGTCCTCGACCC
>CAWGYF010000005.1:0-380350 GCA_963826705.1 uncultured Actinomycetota bacterium | reverse complement strand
CGTCCACCGTTTCGAAGCGTCCAGATGGCACCCCGTCGCAGGTCAGTGACGAGCGAGCCGACACAGCCATGCCATGTACGGAACCGAACTGAGACCAGAACTGAGACCAGGCTTCGCTTCGACGGGCGACGCGCGCGGGACCACGATGCGCGGCGCCGAGCCGGCTGATCTCTACGGCCCTACCGCGTACAAGTTCATTCCTTCACCGTCCCGCGCCGTCGGCCACCGACCTTTGCCCTGGTCGCCCGCAACCCAGGACACTCACAGAGCGTCGGTGAACGGAGCGGAACTGAGACCAGAACTGAGACGGCGGTCCCGTTCCTGACCACGATCCGACTCCCGCGCTCGTGGACTGCTGCCGCGGTCGGTCGGGTCACGGCGTGCCCACGCGAGTCACCGATCAGCCGGTCGTGGTCCGGGCTTCCGTGAGCCCGAAGGATGGCGTTCACACCTGAGAAACCATGGCCCATGCCGGGCCGCATCGACGGACGAGACCGGTGGATTCTCTTCACAGCCGAGCTCGCGCGCTGACGTGACGAACGAGATGGGCTAAGGCTCGATGAGGCCGGCGCGGATGGCGTAGCGGGTCAGGTCGACCCGGTCGCGGAGCTCGAGCTTGTCGAGGATGTTGGCGCGGTGCCGCTCGACGGTCTTGGGGCTGATCGTGAGGCACGTGGCGATCTGCTGCGAGGTGTGGCCCTCGGCGATGAGCTTGGCGACGTCGGCCTCGCGTGCGGTGAGCGGTCCCCGTCCGGGGCGCTCGCCGCGCGCGGCACGGTCGAGGTAGGCGCGCATGAGCGAGGTGAGGGCGGCGGGGTAGAGGAAGGACTCGCCGCGCAGGGCGGCGCGGCAGGCGTCGACGATGTCCTGGTCGGCCTGTCGCTTGAGGACGTACCCGGCGGCTCCGGCGGCGATCGCCTCGAAGAAGTACTGCTCGCGGTCGTACATCGACAGGATGAGGATCGGCAGATCCGGGTGTCGCCGGCTGATGTCGCGGGCGGCCTGCAGCCCGGTCATGCGGGGCATCGCGACGTCGAGGACGGCGAGGTCGACGCCGTCGGAGGCGAGCTCGACCGCGCGGATGCCGTCCTCGGCCTCGGCGACGACACGCAGGTCCGGGTGCCGGTCCAGGACGGCCTTGAGCCCTTCGCGGACGACGGCGTGGTCGTCGGCGACGAGGATGTGGGCGGGCACGGGGCTCACGGCTCGCCCGACGGCCGTGCTGCGGTGGCGTGCAGGACCACCCGTGTTCCGTGCCCGGTGCCCGGGACGACGTCGAGCCGTCCGCTGATGAGCAGGGCGCGCTCGCGCATGCCGCGGATGCCGGCTCCCTCGGCGGTTCCGGCGGAGAGGCCACACCCGTCGTCGACGACGTCGAGGACGAGCCGGTCGTCCTCCGCGGACAGCGTCAGGGTGACGGTCGAGGCGTGGGCGTGGCGGACGGCGTTGGTCAGGGCCTCCTGGGCCACGCGGTAGAGCGCCAGCTCCACCTCGGCGGACATCGGCGGCAGGCGGGACGGCAGGTTCAGCACGACGGCCGTCGTCAGGTGCGCGCGCACCGTGTCCGCCAGTGCCTCCATCGCCCGCAGCAGGCCCAGGTCGTCGAGGATGCCGGGCCGCAGCTGCCAGGCGAGCATGCCGACCTCGTCGAGGGTGGCGCGCACGTCGTCCTGGACCCGGTTCAGCTGCGCATCGAGGCGGCTCGCTGACTCGTCGCGCAGCCGCTGCAGCTGCAGCAGGATCCCGGTGAGGCGTTGACCGATCTCGTCGTGCAGCTCCTTGCCGATGCGGCGCCGCTCCCCTTCGAGGGTCGACGTCGCGCGGCGAGTGCTGGTCCGGCGCTCGGTCTCCAGACCGTCGAGCATCGTGTTGTAGCCGGCGATCAACGCGCGGGTCTCCCGACCGCCGCGCACCGCCAGCCGCTCGCCCGTGCGCAGCAGGTCCAGGTTCTCCATCCGGCGCACCAGCCCCGACAGCCCCTGGAAGCTCAACCGCAGCAGGACCGCGTTCGCCACCGCGATCACCGTCACGCCCACGCCGACGAGCAGGCCCTGCTCGGTGGCGACCGGGAACGAGACGGTGGCCGGTGTCAGGACCAGCAGGGCGGCGGCGCCGAGCAGGATCGCCGTGTTGACGACCACGACCTGCGTGTAGAGCGACCAGCCGCGGAAGGCGCCGGACCCCCCACGGTCGACCTCTCCCGTCGGGGCCCGCGCCAGTCGCGCCACGGTCATCCCGGCCTCCTCTGCATCCCGTCGTCGCATCCCGTTACCGCCAGGGTGCACGACGAGGGCGCGCTCGCAATGGGGTCTCACCCCCACATGCGTGGCCGCCGGGGCCCGAGATCGGCCGGAAGTGGGTGGTGGCACCCATTGGCCCGCGCGAGGCGGCGACCGAGAATCGACGTCACACGCGGACGCGCCACGGGCCTGATGGCGCTGCCCGTTGGCCTCGATGTGCCCGGCGCCGACCAGCGGGCCTCGGTACAGGGGCACGGGAGCCGGTGCGCACCCGGCGACTCATCCAGGAGGGTCGATGACCGGCATTGACGACGGCAGTCCCGTCGCCGCCCCCGACACGACCGGCGCCACCGGGTTCGGCGCGCCGCCGCCCGCACGGGAGCGAGTCGTCCCGGCACGGATGCTCGGGGCCGGGCGGACCCAGTACGGGCCCACGGGCACGATCGAGATCTGCGAGACCGCGACCCCGGTACCCACGCGTGGCGAGGTGCTCGTCGAGGTCCAGGCCGCGGGCGTCGACCGCGGGGTCTGGCACCTGATGACCGGGTTGCCGTACCTGATGCGGCTGGCCGGGTTCGGTGTGCGGCGGCCCCGCCAGCCGCTGTTGGGGATGGACGTCGCCGGCCGGGTGGTCGCCGTCGGGCCGGACGTGACGCGGCCACGCGTCGGCGACGCCGTCCTCGGCGTCGGCACCGGAACCTACGCCGAGTACGCGCGGGCGCGCGCCGACCAGCTCGTGGCCAAGCCCGCCGCGCTGTCCTTCGTCGAGGCCGCCGCCGCGCCCACCTCCGGGCTGACCGCACTGCAGGCCGTCCACGAGATCGGCGCGGTCCGGGCCGGGCAGCGGGTGCTCGTACTCGGCGCGTCCGGCGGCGTGGGCAGCCTCGCCGTCCAGCTCGCCCGGCTCGCCGGAGCCGAGGTCACCGGCGTCGCCAGCGCCGCCAAGCGTGGCCTGGTCCGGTCGCTGGGCGCCACCCACGTCCTCGACTACACCGCCACCGACCCCTGCGACGGCTCCCGGCACTACGAGCTGATCCTCGACATCGGCGGACGCACCCGCCTCGCCGCGCTGCGCCGCGCGCTCACCCCCGCCGGCACGCTCGTCATCGTCGGCGGGGAGAACGGCGGCCGCTGGACCGGCGGCATCGGCCGCCAGCTGCGCGCCCTCGCCTGGTCACCGCTGGTGCGGCAGCGGCTCACCACCTTCCTCTCGACCGCTACCCCCGAACGCCTGGAACAGCTGCGCGCCGAGCTGCAGGACGGGCTCACGCCCCACGTCGAGCGCACCTACCCGCTCGCCGACGTGCCCCGCGCGCTGCAGGACCTGCATGCAGGCCGGATACGGGGCAAGGCCGTCATCGAGTTGCGGCCCGCCCGGGCGCAGGCACCCGAACGGAGCGCCCCGTGAGAACCCCACCGGACACCTCCGTCCGCAGTGCCGCCCGCCTCGCGGGCCTTAGCTACGCGCTCGTGTTCGTCCTGGCCGTCTACGCGAACTTCGCGGTCCGCATGCGACTGGTCGACCTCGACGACGCCGCGGCGACAACCCGCAACCTCGGCGGCTCCGACACCTCGGTCCGGCTCGCCGTCGCCGCGTTCACCGTGGTCTTCCTGCTCGACGTCGCCATCGCCTGGGCCCTCTACGTCGTGTTCCGCCCCGCCGGGGCGCGCCGCGCCCTGCACGCCGCCTGGTTCCGCCTCGCCCACACCGTGTTCCTCGGCGCGGCGGCCGTGTTCCTGTTCCTCGCGCTGCGGCTGGCCACCGCCGGCACCTACCGGGACGGCCTCGGCGCGGCCGGAGCCGACGCCGCCGCGATGCTGGCCCTCGAAGCGTTCGACACCCTGTGGCTCGTCGGCCTGGCCGCGTTCGGGATCCACCTCGTCCTCGTCGGCCGCATCATCGTGACCTCGCGCCTGGCGCCCGGGCTGCTCGGCTGGACCCTCACCGTCGCCGGCGTCGCCTACGTCGCCGACACGTTCGCACACCTGCTGCTGGCCGACTACCAGCTCGTCGCTCCCGTGTTCCTCGTCCTCGTGGCCGTCCCGTCCGTCCTCGGCGAGCTGTGGTTCACGGTCTGGCTCCTCGCCCGCGCGGGCCGGACCCCCTCGACGTCCTCGACGCCCGCCGCGTCCGCGGGCGCAGCCGCCGTCACGCCATGACCGAACCGGCGACGCACCCGACCCGACCCGACCGGAGCACACCGATGAGCACTCCACCCGCCGCCGATCCGACCGTCGCCGTCGTGCGCACCGGGCCGCAGCTGCGCCGCCTCGGCGGGATCGCCGCCCACGTCGTCGCCGGCACCTACGTCGTCGGCTTCCTCGCGATGCTGGCCTACCTCGCGCCGCGCGGGTTCGTCGACGCCACGAGCGACCCGGCCTCCTCCCTGACGTTCCTGCGCGAACACCCGGCGGCGATGTACGCGTGGTACCTCGTGCTCTACCTGCTCGGCGGCACCGCCCTGCCCGTCGTGGTCCTCGCCCTCCACGAACGCCTCCACCCGGTCCGCCCCACCTCGGCCTGCGTCGCCACGGCGTTCGGCCTCATCTGGTCGGGACTGCTGCTCGCCAGCGGCATGACCGCACTCGTCGGGCAACGTGCCGTCCTCGACCTGGCCGCCACCGACCGCGCGACGGCCGTCACGTCCTGGCACGCCCTGTCCGTCGTCCAGGACGCCCTCGGCGGAGGCATCGAGCTCGTCGGCGCGGCATGGCTGCTGTGCGTCTGCGCAGCCAGCCTGCGGTCACGCACACTCCCCGCGACCCCGGCCGCGCTCGGCATCGTCATCGGCGCAGCCGGGCTCGCGACGCTCCTGCCCGCCATCGCCGAGACCGCCGCATCCCTGTTCGGGATCGGCCTCATCGCATGGTTCACCTGGACCGCCCAGACACTCCTCGGCCGCGCCGGGGGCCCCGCGCACCGTCCACGACGTCGAGAGGTCGGCCATCATGAATGAAATCGTCCCCCTGGCACTCGGACTCATCCTCGGCCTGGGTGTCGGGGCGCTCACCAGGCGACGGCGCACATCGAGCTGGCTCGTGCTGTCCGTGCTCGGCGGCATCGCCGCGACCGTCGCCACCGGCGAGTGGGAGGCGTCCTGGCTGTATGCCGTCGTCGACATCGTCCGCGTCGCCACGACCTCGGCCGCGGCCTTCCTCGTGGGCAGGCACCTGTCCACCAGGATCGCCCCGCCCCAACGCTGAACCCGGACGGAAGGCAACGCTCATGGGTCGCACAGGAGACCTGGACTTCACACGCTGGGACTTCCTCGACAGCGAGCAGCTGGGGGTAGACGTCGTCGACCGGCGGAACCACAAGATCGGCCCCAACATCGCGAAGAGACGACTCGTCGGTCTCAACTGGTACCCCATCGATCGTCACCAGCAGGTCCTCGTCGGGAGCATCGACCGTTACGGGTTCTACGACGGGGTTGGCGCCGAAGCGGACTGGAACATCTACATCAAACCTAGCCCGGCGTTCTCACACATCCTCGACGACGCACTGCCGAACGCAGACCCGGACGACGTCCACAAGTGCAGGAACTCCGCCGGCTACTGCGTGGAAGCCGAGGTCACGCCCGACGAGCACTTCTACGACAACCGCTACTTCCCCAAGTCGGGAGATTCCCCGCTCGTCGGACACGACATCGGCGTCTACGGGCCCTGGGTCGCCGAGGAAGCCCACGGCTGGCGACCGGAGATCCATCCTGCCCAGGCGCTGTGGTGGCGCGACACGACGGCCGGTCCACAGCGCTCCCTGCACACCTACCACCTCATGATCGTCCAGGACGACTCCAACCGCTTCGACCGGAGCGACGACTTCAGCGGCACGATCGGACGGCCGTGGTCGAAACCACCCATCGAGATGGAGTTCACCATCGCCGTCCGCGTTCCGGCCGGACGACACAAACGCCTGACGATCGAGGAACTGTACGGACGGAACGTCCACGACGTGACCCGGTCGACGGCCCGGGAGAGCACCCTGCCGCTGCCAGCCGCCCAGAGCCTGCATCCCACCGAGGTCAGCGTCCGTCCACCCGACGCGCACCGCGCCCACGTCGACATCGGCTTCGCCGACTTCACACCCCGACCGGGCCCACTGCACCGATCCGACATTCACGGCTACGTCACCGTGCGGTGCCAGGTCGGCAAGGGAGACCGCGGCGACGAGGGCTACCTCGTCCTGCGGGTGACCGAGGAGATCGTTCCGCGGCGTCCGGACGTGGTCACGACGTGACCACCCGTCGCCGCCACCAGGAAAGGAAGGCACATCCATGGACGGCAACCAGACGCGTGGCCCGGCAACCTTCGAGATGGAGGGGGTCGCTGCCGAGGTCACCTCGGAGCGGGGCCGACAGGTTCTCGCCTTCACCGGACCCGACGCGGTCGTGCGGCCCTTCGACGGCGAGTTCGTCGACCGGGAGCACCTCGTCGCGCACCTGTCCGAGAAGCTGCGCATACCGGTCGAGGCAGGCGGCCTGCGGGGCTCGATGACCCGCAAGGGGAAGTACACCCGGCGCAGCCGGACGGGCGACATCGTCCACACGTTCGGGGACCCGATCCTGGACATGATCACGAATGACGAAGGTGATCTCATCGTCGGCGGTCGCCGGTTCGCGGTGGGCCGGGAGGAACTGCGCGACTCGCGACAACGGCTCGGCGGGCTGAGCACCCTCGACCTCGCGGGCCTCGGCGACGACTTCGTACGATCCCACGGCCCCCGAGCCGCCATGGGCGAAGGGGACTACGTCCTGCTCACGCGGACCAGCGAGCTCACCGCCTTCGCCTCGAAGAACCCGGCGCAGCGCGACTTTTTCCTGACGGGTGACCACCTGCGGTTCAAGGCATGGAAGAAGAAGTTCGCCATCTACTGGTCGATGGGTGCCGAGATCGAGACCTGGGGGCACGACTTCGACGAGGCGCGGATCGACAGTCGCTACCTCGACACCGCATTCGGACAGACATGTTCCGTGATCAAGATCGACTCCGACCAGGACCGCAACGATGACTACGTCGACGAGTACGAGTGGGGAGTCGGCTCCCCCCAACCGATCCGCGTGGAATCGTCATGCACCGCCCGGTGGAAGCGCCAGAACTTCGCCGGACAGGTTGAAGCCGGTCCGCCCTGCTTCGAGGTGTGAGAGCGAAGCCGCCCACCACTGATCGTCGACCGGACGACATTCCGGACGAGCCGGGCTACCCGCAGACCAGATCACGCGCGGCCGCCCTCTGTCCCGGACCGCCGGCCGTGCCGTGCCGCCTCGGGCATGCCGTGCCGGTCGCCGAGCTCGACCGCCCGGCGCAGGGCGGCCCGCGCGGTCGCGTCGTCGCCCACTGCGGCGGCGGCGCGCCCCTCGACCACGGCACCGGCCACCTGCGCGGGTGTCCACCCCTGGCGCTCCGCGGCGGCCAGCAGCGGGGCGAGCACGGCGCGGGCCCGGCCGGGCTGGTCGCCAGCCAGCCAGGCGCGGGCGACCGCGAGATAGCAGTCGGTGCCCAGGAGCCACGCCGACCCCGGTGGCGCCGTGATCCCAGCGAGCAGCGCGTCCGCCTCGGCGAGCACTGCCGGCGATCCGCTCGCCTCGGCGAGGACAGCCGCACAGCGCAGCCGGTTGGCCTCGGCGCCCTCCCGCTCGGCGAGCCTCGCCGTCTCACCGGTGATCAGCCGCACTGGGTCGTGGCGGCGACCCAGCTCTAGCAGCGTGGTCGCCAGCTGCGCTGCGACCGCGGGGCCGAACCACCGGTGCAGTGAGCGTTGCGTGATCGCCATCGCGTCCCGCCCGTGCGCGAGCGCCTCGTCGTAGCGGCCCTGCAGCCGGGCGAGCCACCCCAGGTGCGCGACGAACCCCGCGTCGTGGCCGGTCGGCCCGGCCCGCCGGTTGATCCGGACCGACTCCTCGATGCGGGCGACCGCATCCGCCCAGTCACCGGCGCCGATCGCGGGGAAGGCGGACTCGAACACCGTCCACTGCAGCAGCTCGGGATCACCGCGCCTGCGCAGCAGCGGCTCCAGCTCGCCGAGCACCCGCCGCAGGGGCCCGTGCTCGCCGAGGTAGGCGTGCGCGTTCTTCATCCCGTCCAGGCCGACCACCAGCGCGTCCTCGTCGTCGGCCGCGCGGCCGGCGGCGACCGCCCGCTCGCTGTAGGAGACGGCGTCGGCGAAGCGCAACCGGTTGGACGAGACGACCCCGAGCCAGGCCAGCAGGCTGGCCTGCATGCGCCGGTCACCCGACGCCTCGGCGATCCGCAGGCCCTCGTGGAGCCAGCCGGTGCACTCGGCGATCGAGGCGTGGTCCCCCGCGAGCGACGCTTGGCCGCCCAGGTCCCGCAGGGCCGCCAGCTCCAGGTCACGCTCGCCCGCCCGACGGGCCGCGTCCAGGGCGGAGCGCTGGTCGGCGACTGCCCCGGCGAACCTCGCCCGGGCCTGCCGGGCACGTCCCCTGGTGAGGTGGGCGCGGGCGAGCGCCGCCGGCTCCGCACCGCGTTCGGCGGCGTCGACGGCCCGGCCGGCGAGCTCCTCGGCGTCCGTGGTGGCGAACCGGCCCAGCGCCGCGTCGGCCGCGCACAGGAACGCCCGCGCCGCGCGCGGCCAGTCCTCGCAGGCGGCTGCGTGGGTCGCGACGGCCTCCGGTGTGTCGCCGAGGAGGTCCGCCGCGCGCGCGTGGTAGGCCGACCGGATCGGCGTCGGGGTCGGGGTCGGGTGGCGTACAGCACCTCCTGCACCAGGTCGTTGGCGAACTCGTAGCTGCGCCCGGCCGGGACGAGCAGTCGGGCGGAGGTGGCCAGCTCGCAGCACTGCGCCACCTGCAGGAGCGGGACGTCGAGCAGGGCAGCCACCGTGCCCGGGTCCACCGCTGCACCCAGCACCGCGCCGGCCCGCAGGACCTCCTCGGTCGCCGGGCCGGCGCCGCAGCCGGCCGAGGACGACCGACTGCAGCGACGCCGACGGCGCCGGGTCGCCCGCGTCGAGCCCACGCAGGGTCTCCACCACGAACAGGGTGTGCCCCCGCGTGCGCTGTGCGATGTCCGCGGCCCGGTCACCGTGCCCGGCCTCGGCCGCGAGCCGGGCCACGGCGGCGGCGTCGAGCGGACCGAGATCGAGCCGCGTGGTCACCTGGGCCAGCACGTCGAGCGCCGCGGAACCCTCCTCGGTGCGCACCGTGGCGACCACCAGCAGCCGGGAACCGGTGACGTGCCGGGCCACGTAGTGCAGCAGCTCCACCGTGGCCATACCGGTGTTGTGCAGATCGTCCAGCACCAGCAGGGCGGGCCGGTCGGCTGCCAGTCCGCGGAGGATCTGGGTGACGGCCTCGTGAGCGCGCCGGAGCTCCAGCTCCGGGCCCCCGCGGTCGGCACCCGGCCGGCCCAGTGCCCCCTCGAGCTGCGGCATCAGGCCGGCGAGTGCGGCGGCCCGTGACCCGGCGAGATCGCGCAGCCGCTCGGCGGGCAGCGCCGCGAGCGGGCCGGCCAGCGCGTCCACGAACGGCTGCATCGCCAGCGAGCGCTCGCCCGCGTAGCACCGCGAGCGCAGCACGAGACCGCCGGTCGCCTCGGCGGTCGCGGCGACCTCGGCCGCGAGCCGGGTCCTGCCGATCCCGCCCTCGCCGGCCAGCAGCAGGACCGTCGGCTCGCCGGCACAGGCCTGCGACCAGGCACGCGCCAGCTGACGCAGCTCCGCGTCCCGCCCGGCCGGGCCCGCCGGCTCCGGCACCGTCCGTGCGGGCGGCGGCTCGGGCGCGTGGTCCCGCTCGCGCAGTACCGCGAGGTGCGTCTGGCGGGTCTGCGGTGCCGGGTCGACCCCCAACTCGGTGGCCAGGTCGGTGCGCAGCCGCTCGTACACCGCCAGCGCCCGCTGCTGCTCGCCCGCAGCGCGGTGGGCGGTCATCAGGAGCCGGTGGGCGACCTCGTCGAAGCGGTCGGCGTCGATCGCCAGCTCCGCGCTGCGCTGGGCGACGGCGAGCTCACCCGTGCTCAGGGAGGCCTGCGCGAGCAGGTGCCGGGCCTCGCGGAGGAGCCGGTCGCCCTCCGCACGCGCGGACGCCACCCAGACTGCCTCCGGTTCGCCGACGAGCAGGCCACCGGCGCCGAGCAGCTCCAGCGCCCTGGCCGCCCCCGCGGCGGCCTGCGCCGGCTGATCGGTCAGCCGGTGACCGGCCTCGCGGACCAGGTCGATCGCCTCATCGAGGTCCACCCGAACGGCCGGCGGGGACCCCAACCGGTACCCGTGCCGGGAGCCGTCGATGACCTGTCGCCCCAGGGCCCGGCGCAGCCGGCTGACGAGGCTGGCGACGTTGTCCGCAGGTCGGCGCGGAAAGCGACCGTCGTCCCACAGGGCCTCGGCCATGCGGTCGGCGGTCACGACCTCCGGGCGGCGCAGCGCCAGCAGGACCAGCAGTCGGCGGGCCTTGCTGCCCAGCGCCACTGCGGTCCCGTCGAGATGCACCGCCGGGAGCCCGGCCAGCCGCACCGTGACCTGCCCGCGCATCGACCGAGGGTATCGCGGTCAGCCGATGCCGTAGCGGCTCGCGACGGGTTTGCCGACCGCCCTCAGACGCCGAGCTTGCGGGCCGTGAGCAGCAGGTACTCCGCCTCCCACCGGGCCGGACCGGCGCCGCCGCCCCGGTTCCACGTGGTGAGCAGGTCGAGGAAGTCCCGGTCCAGCTGCGCGGTCCGCTCCGGGTCGTCGGCATTGAAGCCTACACCCCGATCGTCGGCCCGTACCGGCCCTTCCAGTACTCGCGGAAGGCGACCGGATCCGCGCAGCGGTCGAACACGACCTGTCGGCGCCGCATGTCCAGCCGACCGACCCGGTCGCCGAACAGGCCGCGGACGTGCTCCTCGTTGCCCCACAGCGGTGGCGGCGTCGAACCCGCTGGTGGCGGCGGCCCGTAGGGGGCCAGGGTACGCAGGAGGTGCCCGATGAAGCCCTCCGGCGTCCAGTTGATCATCCCGAGGGTGCCGCCCGGCCGGCACACCCGGACCAGCTCGCACCATGACGGTGGAGCCGTGGCTGCTGCACTGGTTGGAGAACATCTCCCGGCCGTCCGTGAAGTACAAGACGTATCGCGCGTACCGGACCGCCGTGGAGCGTCACCTCGTGCCCGGAGTCGGGAAGCACCGGCTGACGACGGTCACGCCCGAGCACTTTGAGAAGCTCTACGCGCGGATGGTCAAGGCCGGCGCGAAGGAGGCCTACGCGCATCAGGTCCACCGAACGGCGCGGACCGCGTTCGGTGAGGCCGTCCGCCGTGGGCACATCACCCGCAACCCCGTTGCCCTCGCGAGGCCGCCGCGCGCGGACGAGGACGAGGTCGACCCGTTCGAGATCGCCGAGATCCGGCAGCTCATCGCCGCGGCGTTGGGCCGGCGGAACGGCGTCCGCTTCGTACTTGCGCTGGCGATCGGCACCCGGCAGGGCGAGACGATCGGCCTGCAGTGGAGTCGCTACAACGTGGAGACGCGGACCCTGCGGATCACCCGTCAGCTCCAGCGCCGGACCTGGGAGCACGGCTGTCGAGACCCACACACGTGCGGGATGCGGCACCACCGGGACCAGCCGTGTCCACCGGGCTGCAGGCGCCACACGCGCGCATGCCCGCCACCGTGCCCGGACGACTGCACGAGCCACGCCCGCTGGTGCCCGCAGCGGCACGGCGGCGGACTCGTCGAGGTCGATGTCAAGTCCAAGGCAGGCCGTCGCGGAATCGTGCTGCCCTCCCAGCTCGCCGAGTTGCTGGAGAAGCACCGCGTGGCGCAGCTCGCCGAGCGGGAGCACGCCGGAACAGTGTGGGAGGACGGCGGATGGATGTTCGCCCAGCCGAACGGGCGGCCGATCGACCCGACGATGGACCGCAACGAGTGGAAGCGGCTCCTTCAGGACGCAGGAGTCCGACAGGCGCGGCTGCATGACGCTCGTCACACTGCCGCGACAGTGCTGCTCCTCCTCGGCGTGCCCGAACGAGCAGCCATGGAGGTCATGGGCTGGTCGCACGGCTCAATGGCGAAGCGCTACCAGCACATGACGGCGGTTCTGCGTCAAGACATTGCGTCCCGCCTCGACAGCTTCCTGTGGGGCGACTGATCGGCTCATTCTGCGCAGCCTTCAGCGGTGACCAAGCTCCGCCGCAACGGCGTCAGCGAGGACCCGCCGCGCCCTCTGCTCCGCTGGTTGAAGCGTGTCCGTGAACGCCTTCATCTGGTCACCGTCAAGATGCCCGTCCGTAGGGTCACCGGTTGACGCAACCAGGCTGTTGACAGCGTCGATCTGACAAACGACCGAATCAGCGGAGCTGCGCCACGCCGCATGACGCTCCGCGACCGTGATTGACGCATATGCCGCGATCAGAGCCGATGCAGTCGCCCGGTCGAGCAAAGGGGGTTTCGGCACGTCGATCGAGGTGACAAGACCGAAGCGAAGCTCATCGAAGTCAAGGCCGAAGTTACGAACGCAGGAGTCCAGCCACTGTGATTCCTGCTCGGCGAGCCGAAGGATGTGCAGATACGCGTCGGCTGCTCGCTGCTCCCGGCGCTGCTCGCGGGCCATCGCGGCGTTGTTCAGCCCCGACCAGATCGCGACGCCGAATCCGCCGAGACCTACGACGCCCGAGGTGATCACGGAGGCGAGCGCCAACGGGTCCATGGCGGCGGACGGTACATCCCACGCACGCCCCACCGGTCGTTGCAGCGGTCGAGCCGGTCCGAGCGCTTGTCGTCTGGCTCGGTTCAACTGAGACCAGAACTGAGACCATGCAGCCGTCGGGCAGAAGTACCTACCGCGTCTCCGCTGGTAGGGGTGGTGGCCAGGGGCGGGGTCGAACCGCCGACCTACCGCTTTTCAGGCGGTCGCTCGTACCAACTGAGCTACCTGGCCGAGCCGGTGCGGTGCACCGGCAGGGAGGAAGCGACCCAGACGGGACTCGAACCCGCGACCTTCGCCGTGACAGGGCGACGCGCTAACCAACTGCGCCACTGGGCCAAACTCGTGCTACATCTCGATCTTGTACCGCATCGAACCTGTACTGCCGATAGAGCGTACCCCCAACGGGATTCGAACCCGCGTTGCCGCCTTGAAAGGGCGGAGTCCTAGGCCGCTAGACGATGGGGACTCGGACCGTCTTGACCGTCCTCGCAGGCACCGACCGTCCGTTGGGAGCGGGCACAAGCATAAGGCAGCGCGGGCCGGGCCTGCGCAGCCGGGGGTGCTTGGCCTCGTTCCCGCTGGTCAGCGGGTGACGGGCGGGGGCTGGTCCGGGTTGGCCGAGATGAGGCCGAGCATGTCGAGCAGTTGGCGGAGATCCTCCTGGTCGGCCGAGTTGCGAGCGACGACCATGCGCGCGCGGTTCAGCTGGTCGTCCGACACCCGATAGGCGTCGGCTGCCGTGCGTTGGCTGGGGATGTCGACGGCGCCAATCCGGTCGTCCGCCACGTCCCGTCGCACACTCCCGATGCCACCACTCATCCGCGCCTCCCCGTCCTTGATTTCCCTGATGACGAGCACACGGGAGCTTCAGGGCGACATTGCCCGCCGATTCACCCGAACCAGCACTCCCCGTACCGGCTCGGCACGCCTCGCAGCCACCCCCGCGGCCGTGACCACAACGTTACCCATTCCGGGCCCCCCGTGGCACCCTCTTCCCGGGTGAGCCCCGCGAGGAGCAGTGACGCGCTGAACACGTCCAAGTACTCTCGCAGACTTGGCTGCGCAGGCATCTGCGATGATCAGCTCGGCTGGCGAGTCGAGGAGGCACCATGTCCGTTCGGACACCCATCCGCATCGAGTTCCACGTCACCGGCATGACGTGCCGACACTGCGCGCTGACGGTGTCGGAGGAGGTCTCCGGCATCGAAGGGGTCAGGTCGGTCGACATCGAGCTGACCACCGGGGCGGTCACCGTCGTCGCCACCCGGGAGATCAAGCGTGAGGAGGTCGGGGCCGCGCTCTCGCATGTGGGCTTCGCGCTCGCGGGTTGACGCCCCGGCGCGCGGCGGCGGTCGTAGGCTGCGCGCCATGTCGTCGTCCCGCTCGCGCCACCGCGCCCCCGTCGCGCGCCCCGAAGCCGACGCCCGGATGGACGCCGCGCTCGGCGGTGACGGCGACCTCGACTCCTACCTCGCGGCGCTCTCGGCCGGCGGCGAGCACCCGACGGAGCTGACCGGACGGTTCGGGTCGGCCCAGGTGTTCCAGCTCCGCCTGCCTGCGCTGCGGATCGAGCAGCTGCGCCGGATCGCCCAGGAGCGCGGGGTGTCGCCCGGCGCACTGGCCGTCGACTGGGTCATCGACCGTCTGGACCGCGAGGACACGCCGACCGGTCCGCTCCCGCTGGTCCTCGACGAGCCCACCCGCAAGCGCAGCCTGCGCCGCCTCGGCCTTCGGTCCTAGCCGGGACACCTTCGGTCCTAGCCGGGAAAGGGGCCTTCGGTCCTAGTCGGGGCGGAGGCCACCGCCATAGAGTCGAGGAACGACAGCAGGCGAGGAGGCCGACCGTGGGCGCATATGAAGACGTTTTTCTGGCCAGCACCAAAGATCCCGAGACCTTCTGGCTGGAGGCGGCCCGCGGGATCGACTGGGACGTCGAGCCCACCCGCGCGCTCGACGACGCCCACCCGCCGTTCTACCGATGGTTCCCCGACGGGCGGCTCAACGTCTGCCACAACGCGCTCGACCGGCACGTCGACGCGGGCCGTGGCGAGCAGGCGGCGCTGATCTACGACTCGCCCGTGACGGACACCCGGCGCACCTACACCTACACGCAGCTGCGCGACGAGGTCGCCGGGTTCGCCGGAGTGCTGGCCGGGCTCGGGGTCGGCGTTGGCGACCGCGTGGTGATCTACATGCCGATGATACCCGAGGCCGCGATCGCCATGCTCGCGTGCGCGCGGATCGGGGCGGTCCACTCAGTGGTGTTCGGCGGGTTCGCGCCCAACGAGCTGGCCGTCAGGATCGACGACGCCGCACCGTCGGTCATCGTGTCGGCGTCGTGCGGCATCGAGGGCAAGAAGGTCCTGCCCTACAAGCCGCTGCTGGACGAGGCGGTCGAGCTGGCTGCGCACAAGCCGAGCAAGCGGGTGATCTTCCAACGGCCCCAGGTCGTCGCCGAGATGGGCACTGACGACGTCGACTGGGCCACCGCGATGGCGACGGCCACCCCGGCGCCCTGCGTGTCGGTCGCGGCCACCGACCCGCTCTACATCCTCTACACCTCGGGCACCACCGGGAAGCCCAAAGGCGTTGTGCGCGACGGCGGCGGATACGCGGTGGCGTTGCACTGGACGATGCCCAACGTCTACGCCGTCGGCCCCGGAGAGACGATGTTCACCGGCTCCGACGTCGGCTGGGTCGTCGGGCACTCCTACATCGTCTACGCGCCGCTGCTCGCGGGCGCGACCACGGTGCTCTACGAGGGCAAGCCCGTCGGCACACCCGACGCGGGCCAGTTCTGGCGGGTCGTCGCCGAGTACGGCGTGCGCAGCCTCTTCACCGCGCCCACGGCGTTCCGGGCGATCAAGAAGGAGGACCCGAACGGCGAGTACGCCGCCAAGTACGACCTGTCCTCGCTGAGGTACCTCTATCTTGCAGGCGAGCGCCTCGACCCCGAGACCTACCACTGGGCCTCCGACCTCCTGGGCATCCCGGTGATCGACCACTGGTGGCAGACCGAGACGGGCTGGCCCATCGTCGCCAACCCGGCAGGCATCGAGCTGCTGCCGATCAAGCCCGGCTCGCCCACCCGGCCGTTGCCCGGATGGGACGTCCAGGTGCTCGACTCGTCGGGCCGACGAGTCGAGGACGGCTCCGACGGGGCGATCGTGGTGAAGCTGCCGATGCCTCCGGGATCTCTGCCGACGCTGTGGCACGACGACAAGCGCTTCGTCAACTCCTACATGGCCGCGTTCCCCGGCTACTACCTCACCGGCGACGGCGGCCGCATCGACGCCGACGGCTACGTCTACGTCATGGGCCGCACCGACGACGTGATCAATGTGGCCGGACACCGCCTGTCGACGGGCGGGATGGAGGAGGTGCTCGCGTCGCATCCCGACGTGGCCGAGTGTGCGGTGATCGGGGTGGCGGACTCGATGAAGGGGCAGGTGCCGCGCGGGTTCGTGGTGCTCAAGGCGGGTGTGAAGCGCGAGGAGGACGAGCTGCGGGCCGAACTGGTGCAGCTCGTGCGCGACCGGATCGGCGCCGTCGCGTCCCTCAAGGAGGTCGCGGTCGTCGCCGGCCTGCCCAAGACCCGCTCGGGCAAGATCCTGCGCAAGACGATGCGCGGCATCGCCGACGGGGCCGACGAGCCCGTGCCGAGCACGATCGAGAACGTTGACGTCCTCGACGCGCTCCGCCCGGTGTTGCGTCACCCGGACGACCGCTGAGGTTGTCAGCCATTCGGACTAACTTTGCCGGGCGTTGGTAACGCCGTGTGGGCCCCAGTCGGATGAACCCCTAGGCCGACGCTCCCCACGTTGCGGCCGACTAGTCCGAGAGGCCGTCCATGTCCGTGTCCTGCCGCGTTCGGGTGGCCGCCTCGACCGCGGTCCTGAGCCTTGCGCTCGTCCTCGCCATGACAGGCACCGCGCTCGCCGCCGCCCCGGCCGCCCTCCCGCTGCCCCAGCCCGCGCTGTCCGGGTTCAGCGTGGGCGTCAACCCAGGTCCGGTGCCGACGACTCCCGCCGTGCCCGTCATCGCGCCCTCGACGCCCTGAGCGCCAGGCATGGCACGATGCCTGACATGAAGGTGAAGGTCGATTTCGATCTCTGCGAGTCCAATGCCGTCTGCATGGGGATCCTCCCCGAGGTGTTCGAGGTCCGGGAGGACGATTTCCTCTACATCCTCGACGAGAACCCCCCGGAGTCGCTGCGGGCGAAACTGGAGGAATGCGTCGCCTCGTGCCCGCGCGCGGCGATCTCCATCGCCGAGGACTAGCAGCGCCCCGGGGACTGTTGCCGCAACCGGACGTCAGGGATGAGGATTCTGCCCATGACGACCGTCTGGAATACCCAACTGACCCCGCTGGCGTTCCTGCGCCGTTCCGCCGAGGTCTACCCGGAACAGACGGCCATCGTGTACGGCGAGCGGCGCCACACCTACCGGGAGTTCGCCGCGGAGGCGACGAGGGTCGCGCACGCCCTGGCTGGCTCGGGGATCGAGCCCGGCGACCGCGTCGCCTACCTCCTGCCCAACGTCCCGGAGATGCTGGTGGCCCACTTCGCCGTGCCGCTGGCGGGCGCCGTGCTCGTCGCGATCAACACCCGGCTGTCCACCGAAGAGGTCCGCTACATCCTCGACCACTCCGGCGCCAAGCTGCTGGTGGTCGACGCGGCGCTGTATCCGACGGTCGGGCCCGTTGCCCGTGAGCTCAAGACCGTCGAGGAGATCGTCACGGTGATCGACCCGGCGAACCCAGGCGACCGCACCGGCTCTGGCGTCACCTACGACGACCTGCTCGCCCGCGGCCGCGACGACGCACTCGACTGGACCGTCGACGACGAGAGCGCCACGATCTCGCTCAACTACACCTCCGGGACGACCGGCCGTCCCAAGGGCGTGATGTACCACCACCGCGGCGCGTACCTGAACTCGTTCGGCGAGATCGTGCACTCCGCGCACTCGCCCGACAGCGTCTATCTCTGGACGCTGCCGATGTTCCACTGCAACGGCTGGTGCACACCGTGGGCGATCACCGCGATCGGCGGCACGCACGTCTGCCTGCGCGAGATCCGCGGCGACACGATCTGGCACCTCATCCGCGAGCACGGCGTGACCCACCTCAACGGCGCCCCGACCGTCGTCACGACGATCCTGCGCGACGAGGCCGCCGCCACCCTCGACGCGCCTATCGTCATCACGACGGCGGGCGCGCCCCCATCGCCCACCACCATCAAGGCCGCCGAGGACATGGGCTTCCGGATCGTGCACGTCTACGGGCTCACCGAGACCTACGGTCCGTACTCGGTCAACGCCTACCGCGCCAAGGATCTCGAGGGCGACGACCGTGCGCAGAAGCAGTCCCGGCAAGGCGTCGGCATGATCTGCGCCGACTGGATGCGCGTGGTCGACATGGAAATGAACGACGTCCCCGCCGACGGCGCGACGATGGGCGAGGTCGTGATGCGCGGCAACAACGTCATGAAGGGCTACTACGAGGACCCGGCAGGCACCGAGAAGGCGTTCGAGGGGGGCTGGTTCCACTCCGGCGACCTGGGCGTGATGCATCCCGACGGCTACGTCGAGCTGCGCGACCGCGCCAAGGATGTCGTCATCTCCGGCGGCGAGAACATCTCGACGATCGAGGTGGAGCAGGCCGTCATGTCCCACCCGGCCGTCGTGGAGGTCGCCGTGATCGGTGTGCCGGACGAGCAGTGGGGCGAGCGGCCCAAGGCGTTCGTGGTGCTCGCCGAGGGGCAGAGCGCCACCCCGGAGGAGCTCATCGAGCACGTGAGGTCCCGGATCGCGCATTACAAGGCGCCGCGCGACGTGGAGCTCGTGGCGGAGCTGCCCAAGACGTCGACAGGAAAGGTGCAGAAGTTCGAGCTGCGCGAGAAGGAGTGGGGCGACCGCACCAGCCGGGTCAACTGAGCCGCTCGGCGAGCGCGATGGCGTCGTAGGGGGCATGCACTTTGGCGTCGTTGTCGAAGTAGACGAACGCCTCCGCGCCCCAGCCCCGGATGCGCGCGGCCCAAGCGTCGAGCGCCTCTGCGGTGTAGCCCGACGCGTAGAGCTCGTCGGCGCCGTGCAGCCGTACGTAGCGGAAGTCGGCGCTCGACTCGTCGAACACGGGCCAGGTGCCCGCGGAGTCGGCGACGACGAGCGCGACCCCGTTCTCCCGCAACAGCTCCACGAACGCCGGGTCCCGGAAGCTCTCGTGCCGCGGCTCGACGGCGTGTCGCAGCGGCCGGTCGGCGTCGGTCGTGGTGTGGGCGCGGCCGTCGAGCCGCTCGTCGTGGCGCTCCGCGAGGCACGCCGCGGCCCCGGTCGACCTCGGCAGGAGGGCGAGGAACGCCGCGACCCGCTCGGCGTCGAAGCGCATCCGCGGCGGCAGCTGCCACAGCACCGGCCCGAGCTTGGGCCCCAACGCGAGGACGCCGGAGGCCAGGAAGTTGGCGATCGGCGTCTCGACGTCGCGGAGCTGCTTCAGGTGGGTGACGAAGCGCGGGCCTTTGACGGCGAACACGAAGTCGTCCGGGGTCTGCGCGGCCCACGTCCGATAGCTCTCCGGCCGCTGCAGGGAGTAGAAGGAGCCGTTGATCTCGATGGTGTCGACCCGGCGCGAGAGGTGGGCGAGCTCGTCACGCTGGCGCAGGCCGACCGGGTAGAACGTGTGCCGCCACGGCGGGTAGCGCCACCCCGACGTTCCGACCCATGCCCGCGCCATGTGCGCCAGCGTGCAGGATGTCGGGCATGGACGCAGCGATCGTGACGGGCGCCGCGGGTGCGCTCGGGCACGCGGTGGTGGAGGAGTTCCTCGGGCAGGGTCGCGCGGTGGTCGCGTTGGACCGGCCGTCACCCCGCCTGGACGCGCTCGGCGAGCGGGAAGGCGTGCATGCCGTCGCGGTGGATCTCGCCGCCAGGACCGCGGTGCACGCCGCTTTCGCGCAGATCGACGACCTGCCCGTCACGGCGGACGCGCTCGTCGGGCTCGCGGGCGGGTTCACGCCCGCCTCGCTGGACGACACCGACGAGGACCTCCTCGAGAGCCTCTGGACCTCCAACTTCGGCTCCGCGCTATGGACGGCGCAGGCCGCGGCGACCCGGTTCGCGGCGAACGGCGGGGGCGCGATCGTGATGGTCGGCTCCAAGACCGCGGTGGGCGGGCCCGCGCCGGTGGCCCATGCCACGAGCAAGGCCGCGGTCGTCCGGTTGGCGGCGCTGCTGGCCGACGAGCTGCGGCCGCAGCACATCCGGGTCAACACCGTGCTGCCGTCGGTGATCGACACCCCGGCCAACCGGACGTGGATGTCGGCCGACCTCGCCTCCCGCGCCGTCGCCCCCTCCGCGATCGCCAAGGTGATCGCCTTCCTCTGCGGCCCCGACGCCGCGCCGATCAGCGGCGCGATGATCCCGGTCTACGGCGATGCCTGAGCTGCGGCTGGCCGTCGGCACGGTCCTGGACTGGCCGGTCGACCACGTGGCGGCCGCACTCGTCACCGCCGACGGCACGGTGGCGGCCACGGCGGGCGAGCCCGAACGGGAGTTCCGGCTCGCCTCGGTGACCAAGCTGCTCAGCGCCTACGCCACGCTCGTCGCGGTCGAGGAGGGCGCGGTCGACTGGGACACGGCGGCGGGGCCCCCTGGATCGACCGTCCGGCACCTCGCCGCGCACGCGTCCGGCCTGTCTTTCTCGGAGGGCAAGGTACAGGCCAAGCCCGCCACCAGGCGGATCTACTCCAACGTCGGGTTCGACGTGCTGGGCGAGACGGTCGCGGAGGCGGCGGGCATGCCGTTCGCGGAGTACCTGCACCAGGCCGTGTGCGAGCCCCTGGGCATGACGGCCACCCGCCTCGAGGGCTCACCCGCCGCTGATGCCGTGTCCAGCGTCGAGGACCTGGCGAGCTTCGCCGCCGAACTGCTCACCCCGACCATCACCGACACCTTGGCCGATGCCACCAGCGTCGCCTTCCCCGGCCTTGACGGGTTGCTGCCCGGCTTCGGTCGGCAGAGGCCCAACGACTGGGGCCTGGGCTTCGAGATCCGCGACGACAAGTCGCCGCACTGGACGGGCGCGCGGAGCTCGCCGCGCACCTTCGGCCACTTCGGGCAGTCGGGCACGTTCCTGTGGGTCGACCCGGACGTCCGCGCCGCCGCGGTGGTCCTCACCGACCGCGACTTCGGCCCGTGGGCGGTCGAGGCCTGGCCTACCTGGACCGACGGGGTCCTGGCCGCTCTCGGCTGACAGCGCCCCGGTTTGCACGTAGCCCAGTCGCGCAGAAGGCGGGAATGACGGGCAGGGCAACGGTGTTGCAGAAACTGTCCGCGCCAGGTGATCCGTGTCCCCGGGTCTCAACCTTTGCCGCCTACGGGTGTGCCACGCGCCGAGAGGCGACCGGCACCCGGCGCGGACGCTCGCATCCTTCTTACCCAGTCCACCCAAACCCACCGCGTCACGGCGATTCCCGCCGCTGTGCGACGCGGTTGCGACGGGCGGCGCCGCACCCCGACGGCGCCGCCCCCTTCGCCTCACGAGAGAACGGGGAACCACCATGAAGGGCGACCGGGTCGAGATCGTCATCGACGCAGGCAGCGGCACCACGCGCACGTACGAGGTGACCGCGACCCGCGCGGGACGCAAGGTCACCATCACCCACGGTCGCGGCGTCGTCGAAGTCGCGGAGATCACCCGTGGCGGCACCGCCGTCCGGACGGCCCGGTTCCTGGCCAACCGCGTGCTCGCGCTCGTCGAGCACCCCGCGGCCGACGACCCCGTGGCCGACGAGATCACCCCGACCCTCCGACGGGCTTGACGGCAGGCACACTGGTCGACGATGGCGCGTCCTGACTTGCCGGAAGGTCACGCCCCCACGGGGGCAGAAGGCGGCCCGGCGCGCCCCCGCGAGCGCGCCGGGCGGCCGCGTCGTGCGCGCGGCAGGACCGGTCCGAGACCGACGGTCGACGCCGCCGCGGCCGAACGCCGGATCGAGGCCCGCCGCGCCGCCGTCCCCGCGATCTCCTATCCGGAGGAGCTGCCGGTCAGCGCCCGCCGCGCGGACATCGCCGCTGCGATCCGCGACCACCAGGTCGTGATCGTCGCGGGCGAGACGGGCTCGGGGAAGACCACGCAGATCCCCAAGATCTGCCTGGAGCTGGGCCGTGGGGTCCGCGGCATGATCGGGCACACCCAGCCCCGCCGCCTGGCCGCCAGGACGGTCGCCGCGCGCATCGCGGAGGAACTGCACACCGAGATCGGCGGCGCGGTGGGCTGGAAGGTCCGCTTCACCGACCAGGTCGGCGAGAACACGCTGGTCAAGCTCATGACCGACGGCATCCTGCTGGCCGAGCTGGCGGGCGACCGGATGCTCAGCGGCTACGACACCCTGATCATCGACGAGGCGCACGAGCGCAGCCTCAACATCGACTTCATCCTCGGCTACCTCGCCCAGATGCTGCCCAGCCGCCCCGACCTGAAGGTGATCATCACCTCGGCCACCATCGACCCGGAGCGCTTCGCCGCGCACTTCGCCTCGGCGGGTGTCCCGGCGCCGATCGTCGAGGTGTCGGGCCGCTCCTACCCCGTCGAGCTCCGCTACCGGCCCGTCGTCGATCCGGACGACCCCGACTCGGATCCCGACCGCGACCAGCTCGACGCGATCACCGACGCGGTCACCGAGCTCCGCAAGGCAGGCCCCGGCGACATCCTCGTGTTCCTGCCGGGCGAGCGCGAGATCCGCGACACCGCCGACGGCCTCGCCAAGCGCGTGGTGGCCGACGGCCTCGAGATCCTCCCGCTCTACGCCCGCCAGACCACAGCCGAGCAGCAGCGGGTGTTCGCCCCGAGGCAGGCCACGCTGGGCCGCCGTGTTGTGCTCGCCACCAACGTCGCCGAGACCTCGCTGACCGTGCCCGGCATCCGCTACGTCATCGACCCCGGGCTCGCCCGCGTCTCCCGCTACTCACGGCGGCTCAAGGTCCAGCGCCTGCCGATCGAGAAGATCAGCCAGGCCAGCGCCAACCAGCGGGCCGGGCGCTGCGGCCGCGTCGCCGACGGGATCTGCATCCGCCTCTACGCCGAAGACGACTTCGACGCGCGCCCGGCCTTCACCGACCCGGAGATCCTGCGCACCAACCTCGCCTGGGTCGTCCTGCAGATGATCGCGCTCGACCTCGGCGAGATCAGCGCGTTCCCGTTCGTCGACCCACCTGAGCAGCGCGCTGTGAACGACGGCCTCGCCCTCCTGCACGAGCTGGGCGCGCTGGACGACCGCGCGCTCACCCCCGTCGGGCGGGCGCTGTCGACACTCCCCGTCGACCCGCGCCTCGGTCGCATGCTCGTCGAGGCCGACCGGACGGGATGCCTGCGCGAGGTGCTGGTCATCGCGGCCGCGCTGTCCGTGCAGGACCCCCGCGAGCGGCCCGTCGAGCAGCGCCAGGCCGCCGACGAGAAGCACGCCCGCTTCCAGGCCGACGGCTCCGACTTCCTCACCTACCTCAACCTCTGGCGCCACGTCGGCGAGCGGCGCGAGGCGTTGACGGGAAGCCGGTTCCGCAAGGAGCTGCGCGCGGACTTCCTGCACTACCTGCGCATCCGTGAGTGGCAGGACCTGCACACGCAGCTGCGCCAGGCCGCCCGCAACGCCGGGCTCACTCTCAACGACGCGGTCGCCACGCCGGACAAGATCCACATCGCGGTGCTCTCCGGCCTGCTGTCCCAGATCGGCCTGCGCGAGGGCGAGACCCGCGAGTACCTCGGCGCTCGCGGCGCCAAGTTCATGATCTTCCCGGGCTCTCCGCTGGCCAAGAAGAACCCGCGCTGGGTGATGGCCGCCGAGCTCGTGGAGACCTCACGGCTGTTCGCACGCACCGTCGCCGGGATCCACCCGGAGTGGATCGAGCCGCTGGCCGGACATCTCGTCAAACGGACGTATTCGCAACCGCACTGGTCGCGCAAGCGCGCCGCCGCCGTCGCGGTCGAGCGGGTGACGCTGCACGGCGTGCCGATCGTCGTCGACCGGCGGGTCGACTACGGGCGCATCGACCCCGAGGTATCCCGCGAGCTGTTCATCCGCCACGCGCTCGTCGAGGGCGAATGGGACACCCGTCACCCCTTCCTCCGGGCCAACCGCGCCCTGCTCGAGGACCTCGAGGAGCTGGAGACGCGGGCGCGGCGGCGCGACCTCACCGTGGACGAGGACACGCTCGTCGCCTTCTACGACGCTCGGGTACCCGCCACCGTCGTCTCCGGAAGGCACTTCGACAGCTGGTGGTGCAAGCAGCGCGACAAGACCCTGCTCGACTTCACCGACGAGATGGTCCGCACCGCCCAGGCGGGCGCGGTCGACCGCAGCGCCTACCCCGACCACGTCGAGGCGGGCGGGCTCACGCTGCCGCTGTCGTACGCGTTCGAGCCGGGCCGCCGCGACGACGGGATCACGGTCGACGTGCCCGTGGCCGCGCTGCACCAGGTCGACCCGACGCCGTTCACGTGGCAGGTGCCGGGCCTGCGCGAGGATCTGGTCACCGCGCTGATCAAGACCCTGCCCAAGACGCTGCGGCGACACTTCGCCCCCGCGCCCGACCACGCCCGCGCCGTGCTGACCCGCCTTACCGCAGGGGACGAGCCGCTGCTGGACGGGCTCGAGCGCGAGCTGGGCCGGATGCGCGGCGTCGAGATCCCGCGTGCGGCGTGGGAGCTCGACCGCCTACCCGAACACCTGACCGTCACGTTCCGGGTCGTCGACGAGCATGGCCACGAGGTCGCCCGCGGCACCGACCTGGACGCGCTGCGCCGCGAGCTGGCGCCCCAGGTGCGCGCCGAGCTGGCCGCGGCGGGCGCCGACCTGGAGCGCAGCGGGCTCACCACGTGGACGATCGGTGAGCTGCCCCGCGAGCTCGGCGTGCGCCGCGGCGGCCACGTCGTCACCGGGTATCCGGGGCTGGTCGACCGGGGCGCTTCCGCGGACGTGCGCGTGTTCCCGACCGCCGCCGAGCGCGACGCCGCCCACGCCCGCGGTGTGCGGCGGCTGCTGCTGCTCGACACCCCCTCGCCCGCGCGGCAGGTACAACGCGACCTTTCCAACGCGGCCAAGCTCACGCTGTCGCGCAACCCGCACGGGTCGGTCGCCGCGCTCGTCGAGGACTGCGTCACGGCCGCGGCCGACGCGCTGATCCACGCAGCGGGCGGCCCGTCGTGGGACGAGCGCGGCTACGCCCGCCTGCGCGCGCTGTTCGCGAAGCGGCTGGGCTCCACCACGCTGCAGGTGCTGGAGGCGGCGCGCGCCGTGCTGGCCGTCTGGCATCGCGTGCAGGCACGGCTCGCCGACGTCCGGGCGGTGCCGCCGGACCTCACCGCACAGCTAGGCGAGCTCGTCGGCCCCGGCTTCGCGACCCGCGACGGCGCCGCCCGGCTGGCCGACGTGGCGCGCTACCTGGAGGCCGCGGAGCGCCGCATCGACAAGCTGCGCGTCGACCCGGTCCGCGACGCCGAGTGGACAGCCCAGGTGCGTGTGGTGGCCGACGAGTACGCCGCCGAGCTCGCCGCCCTTCCCCTGGGCGTGGAGCCGTCCGCCGCGCTGCAGGAGATCCGCTGGATGATCGAGGAGCTGCGGGTGAGCCTCTTCGCCCACCCCATGCGCACGCGCTACCCGGTGTCGGTCAAACGCATCCAGCAGGCCATCGACGCCCTCACCTTGTGAGCCACGTCTTCATGATCGCCGGAACCCGCGGATTTCGTGTGCAGGCGCACGGAATCCGCCGCACTTGGCGATCACCAGGTTGGCGTGCCGATCGGCCAACTCGTCGTGTCAAGACGCCGGACTCACCATTGTGTCGGACGAACAACCTCCAGCACCGCCATGAGCCACATCCCCGGCCGGTCCCGGTAGACGCTGTGGCCGCTCGCCACGGCACGAGCCCGCGGGCCGAGCGCCGTGAACAGCTCACCCCGAGCAGGCTCGCCCAACACGCTGCCGGGCCCCTCGGCAGCGAGCAGGTGCACCGGCACCGGGCAGTCGCGCACGAGCGCCACGAGATCCCACTTCGAGCCGCGGAGGAAGCCCGCGACCGGTTCGATGTCCAACGCTTGCCGAGCGGCAACGGCGTGCTGTGCGTCGAGGATCGCCCACGCCGGGTTCTCGGCGAGGATCGAGGCTTGGGCCGCCGCGCCGTCGGCGCGGGCCGCGGCTACCGCTCGTTCGATGCGGTCGGCGACCTGCTCGCGCGGACGCACGACGGCGTCGGGCGGGTCCTCGATCATTACGGCCCGCGTGAGGTCGGGGCGAAGCGCCGCGAGGGTCAGCGCCACGAGCGCGCCGAGCGAGTGCCCGACGATGACGTCGACGGGTTCGGTGCGGGCGATGACGTCGAGCGCGAAGTCCCGCAACGTCCACGGCCTGGGCGGGCCGCCGGTGCGCCCGCCGTGGCCGAGGAGGTCCAGGGCCCGGGCGTCCACCCCGACGTCAGGCAGGTCGCGCAGCATGCGCCACCAGGCGTCACGGCTGGAGTGGACGCCGTGCAGCAGGAGCACCGAGGTCATCTGCATAGCGTGCCCGAACGGCGAACTCGCCGTGGCCATATTCCCGACTCACCGTGTCAGGATGGGCGACTCACCGTGTCAGGGTGGGCGACTCACCGTGTCAGGGTGGGCGACTCACCGTGTGCCGCGCACGATCCCCTCAACCGTGGCCCGGGCGCCGTGCTCGTGCAGCGACGCGAGGCAGCGGCGGAAGGTCGAGGTGAACCGCTCCTCGTCGACCAGGTCACCGAAGATCTCCCGGTTCCTGACGAACGCGAGCGGGTCCTCCCGCTGACGGCGGGCGTTGGCCATCAGCGTGTCCTTGAGCCGGTCGACCACCTCGATCGGCTGCCCCTGCTCGTCGACGCCCTCGGCGTAGCGCGCCCAGGCGGCGACGACGGCCACCGCGTGGTCGATCTCCCCGTCGGTCTTCAGGTTGTGCCGGATCACCGGCAGCACCCACTTCGGGATCCGGTCGGAGCTCTCCGCGCACAGCCGGGCCACCGTGTCCGCGACCTGCTCATTGGAGAACCGGGCGATCAGCTCCCGCTTGTAGGCGTGCAGGTCGATGCCCGGCACGGGCTGCAGCGTCGGCGTCGCCTCCCGGTCCATGTAGCCCAGGAGGAACTCGGCGTACAGCGGGTTCTGGCAGACCTCGTGCACCATCCGGTAGCCGTCGAGATAGCCGAGGTAGCACAGCGACTGGTGGCTGGCGTTGAGCAGGCGCAGCTTCATCAGCTCGTAGGGCTCGACGTCGGCGACGACCTGCACGCCCGCGTCCTGCAGCGGCGGGCGGCCGTTGCCGAAGTCGTCCTCGAGCACCCACTGGCTGAACGGCTCGCACACCACCGGCCAGTGGTCCTCGATCCCGAACTTCTCCGCCAGAGCGGCGCGGTCGCCGTCCGTGGTGACCGGGGTGATCCGGTCGACCATGCAGTTGGGGAACCGGACCTCCTGCTCCACCCACTCGCCCAGCTTCTCATCGCGCAGGTGCGCGAAGGCAGAGAAGCTGCGGTGGGCGGCGTCCCCGTTGCCCTGGATGTTGTCGCAGGACAGGACGGTGAAGGGGGCCACGCCACGCTGCCGACGACGATCGAGGGCCTCGATGACCAGGCCGAAGGTCGTCGTCGGCACCGCGCCCCGCGCAAGGTCGTGCACCACGCCCGGATCGTCGGCCTGGAACTCCCCCGTGACGGCGTTGAAGTTGTAGCCGCCTTCGGTGACGGTGAGCGAGACGATCCGGATCCGCTCGTCCGCCATCTTCTCGATCACCGCCTCGGGGTCGTCCGGAGCGAGCAGGTACTCCACGATCGAGCCGATCACCCTCGCGCTCTGCGAGCCGTCAGGGCTCTTCTCCACCAACGTGTAGAGGCAGTCTTGCGCCTCGAGGGCGTCGCGCATCCGACTGTCACCTGGCAGCACCCCGACCCCGCAGATGCCCCAGTCCAGCGCCTCGCCCGCGTTCATCAGCCGGTCGAGGTAGAGGGCCTGGTGGGCCCGATGGAAGGCGCCGACGCCGATGTGCACGATCCCGGCCCTGACCGCGCCGCGGTTGTACTGCGGCACGGCCACGGCAGGGTCGAGCGATGTCAACGACGCCGTAGTGAGCGCCGTCATCGGCCGGGCTCCTGGCTCGGCGCACGTCCGACAGCGAGCAGCGTCACTTGATCGCCCCCAGCGACAGGCCCTGCACGAGCTTGTCCTGAGCCGCGAACCCCGCCGCGATGACCGGCAGCGACACCGCAACCGCCGCCGCGCACACCTTGGCCAGGAACAGGCCCTGGCTGGTGACGAAGCCGGTGAGGAACACGGGGGCGGTCTGCGCTACCGTCGCGGTGAGCACCCGGGCGAACAACAGTTCGTTCCAGCTGAAGATGAAGCAGATCAGCGAGGTGGCCGCAATGCCCGGTAGCACGACCGGCACGATCACCGACACCATCTGACGCATCAGCCCGGCGCCGTCCAGCGACGCCGCCTCGAGCATCTCGACAGGTACCTCGGCCAGGAACGAGCGCATCATCCACACCGCGATCGGCAGGTTCATCGAGGTGTAGATGATGACCAGCAGGTAGACGTTGTCCAGGAGACCGATCTTCTGCGCGATCAGGTAGATCGGCAGCAGACCCGCCACCACCGGCAGCATCTTGGTGGACAGGAAGAAGAACATCACGTCGGTCCACTTCTTGACCGGCCGGATCGACAGCGCGTACGCCGCCGGGATAGCCAGGATCAAGACCAGGATCGTGGACAGGATGCTCGCCGTCGCCGAGTTGATCAGCGGCGGCCACGGGCTGGCGCCGCTGGCGGCGCCGAAGAAGTTGGTGTACCCGTCGACCGTGAGCGGCGCGAAGAACGACGGCGGGTTGGTCGCCGCGTTCGGCTCGCTGTGCAAGGACGTGAGCACCATCCAGAGCACCGGGAAGAAGAACAGGATCCCGATGATCCAGGCGGCGATGCCGACGACGAGGACGCCCATCCGACGGCGGGCATCGGGCGACATCCCCTCCGCGGCCGCAGCGGGCCGTTCCACGGTGGTGGTCATCGCGTGTCCTCCCGGAACAGGCTCGAGACGGTGCGCAGCGCGAACGTCGCGATGACGATCGTGCCGATGACGACGACGACGCCTGCGGCCGACGCCTTTCCGTAGTCGTGCGCGTTATAGAAGATCGTGTAGATGATGTACGGCAGGTTCGCCGTCCCGAGGCCGCCCGAGGTGATCACGAAGACGGCGTCGAAGGTCTGCACGATGTAGATCGATCCGAGCAGGCCTGCCAGCTCGAGGTACTGGCGCATGTGCGGGAAGGTCATGTAGCGGAATACCTGCCACCCCGAGCAGCCGTCGATCCTGGCCGCCTCGATGACGTCCAGCGGCTTGCTCTGCAGGCCCGCCAGCAGGATCAGCATCATGAACGGCGTCCACTGCCACACCAGGGCCGAGACGACCGACGTGAGGGGCCAGTCCGAGATCCAGTCCGGCTGCGGCGCATTCTGTCCGAAGAGCAGCCGCAGCAGACCGTTGAACAGCCCGTAGTTCGGGTTGTACAGCGCGTGCTTCCACACCAGGGCCGCCGCCACCGGCATCACGAGGAACGGCGTGATCATCAGGGTGCGGACGACGCTGCGGCCGATGAACGCCCGGTCGAGCAGCAGCGCGATCCCGAACCCGATGATCAGGCTAGCGAGCACCACCGACACGGTGAGCAGGATCGTCGTCCAGATCGCCGAGAGGGTGTCGGGGTCGCGGAAGACCCTGCCGAAGTTGGAGAGGCCCGCGAACCCGATCTCGTCGGGGTAGTACGCGTTCCAGTTCATGAACGACACGATCAGCGTGCCGACGAACGGCAGCTGGGTGACGATGATCATGAAGATCAGCGCGGGCATGAGCGGAGCGCGCCGCGCCCAGTCCCCTGCCCTGCGCATGGCGGTTCCACCGCCCGAGGCGGGCGCGGAGGTACCCGCGCCCGCCTGGGGCTCAAGAGCGGTACTCACGACGGCACTCGCCTCACTTCTTGTACTTGGCGGCGACCTGCTCAGCGGCCTGTTGGCCCTTGTTCAGCGCCTGGTCGACCGTCTCCTGACCGGCGATCGCCGCGCTGATGTCCTGCGAGACCCTGGTGCCCAGGTCGGGGAACTCCGGGATGTCGACGAACTGGATGCCCGGCGCCGGGCGCGGCTGCACACCGGGGTTGTTCGGGTCGACGCTGGAGATGGATTCCTTCGTCGGCGCGGCGAACGCCGACGCGACCTTCAGGTAGTCCTGGTTGTCGTAGGTCGAGGCACGCTTGCCCGCGGGAACCTTGGCCCAGCCCAGCTGTTGACCAACGAGCTTTTCGTAGTCGGCGCTCGAGGCCCACGAGACGAACTTCCAGGCGTTATCCTGGTTCTTGCTGGCCTTCTGGATGGCCCAGGCCCAGGTGTAGAGCCAGCCGGAGGCCTGTGTCTCCTTCACCGGCGCCTCGACGTAGCCGATCTTGCCCTTGACCGGGGAGTTGTCGGCCTCGAGCGAGCCCGCTGCGGACGTCGCGTCGTACCACATCGCGACGTTGCCTTGCTCCATGTTGTTCAGGCACTCGGTGAAGCCCGCCTGCGGGGCACCGTTCTCGCCGTGTGCCTTGACGAGGTTGACGTAGAAGTTGGTGGCGTCCTTGAAGGGCTGTGCGTTGACCTGGGCGTTCCAGTCCTTGTCGAACCAGGTGCCGCCGAAGGTGTTGACGACCGTGGTCAGCGGTGCGAAGACCTCACCCCAGCCGGGCTGGCCGCGCAGGCAGATGCCCTTCATGTTGGGCTGCGCCCCGTCGGTCTGTGCGGCGATCTGGGCCACCTGGTCCCACGTCGGCTTGGCGGGCATCGTGATGCCCTTGGCCGCCAGCACGTCCTTGCGGTACATGAGGAACGACGACTCGCCGTAGAACGGCTCGCCGTAGACCTTGCCGTCGGCGCCGGTCAATGCCGTGGCCATCGGCTTGAGGATGTCGTCCTGGTTGAACGCCGAGTCCTTGGAGATGTAGTCGTCCAGCGGCGCGACCCAGCCGTTCTTGCCGTAGATCGGGATTTCGAAGTTCGACAGCGTGGCCACGTCGTACTGGCCCGCCTGGCTCGAGAACTCCTGGCTGGCCTTGTCCCGGAGGTCGTTCTCCGGCAGCACGGTGAAGTTCACCGTGATGCCGGTCTGCTTGGTGAAGTTGTCGGCCGTCAGCTTCTGCAGATCGACCATCTGCGGGTTGTTGACCATCAGAACCGAGACCGAGTTGCCGCCACCACCGCCACCGCCGCCGCCCGCGCCCGCGCAGCCAGATGTCGCCAACACCATGGCGAACCCGACCACCGCACCCCGCCGACACCACCGCTTCATCGCGTCCTCCGGCCATCGAGTTGCCAACGCTCAGTTGAGCAGAGGCACAATCATGCGAGATCGTGTGTCACGGGTCACCCCCCGTCAATCTCCGTTGCAATAATGTGCTCTTAATCGCTCGAATGAGCGAACTATGAAAGGGCTTTCACGTGGCGGCAGCACATGGCAACCTGCGCGGCCCGGCCCAACTCGTCCTGACGGCGTCCGTGGCGCGACGCTACTATCTCGACGGACGGTCGAAGGTCGAGATTGCCGAGGAGTTTGCGCTGAGCCGCTTCAAGGTGGCCCGGCTGCTCGACGACGCGCGCACGAGCGGCCTGGTCCGCATCGAGATCGGTCAACCCGGCGTTGTCGACGTCGAGCTGTCGGCCCGGCTGATGGACGCGCTCGGGCTGACCCACTGCGTCGTCACCGACACGCCCGACGACCACCCGGCGTCCCTGCGCGAGCACCTGGGCTCCGTCGCGGCCGAACTGCTCACCGAGATCGTCACGCCCGACGACGTGCTCGGCCTGTCGTGGGCTCGTTCGGTGAGCGCGATGGCGGGCGCGCTGCGGGCCCTCGCGCCGGTGTCGGTCGTCCAGCTCACGGGCGCGCTGGCCCGACCGGGAGCCGACGACAGCTCGATCGAGTTGGTGCGCGAGGTCGCGAGGGTCGCGGGCGGCCCGGCGTACTACTTCTACGCCCCGATGGCCGTCTCCGACGCGGCGACGGCCATGGCGCTGCGCGGCCAGCCGGAGGTGGCCCGCGCGTTCGGGCTGATCGGATCGGTGACGAAGGCCGTGGCCGGGGTCGGGGCGTGGGCCCCCGAGCAGTCGACGCTCTACGACGCCACCGGCGAGCCCGAGCGCGCGGAGCTGGGGCGCATCGGGGTGTGCGCCGAGGTGTCGGGAGTGCTCATCGACTCGCGGGGTGAGCCTGCCAGCGCCGCACTGACCGAGCGCATGATCGGTATCACGGCGGCGCAGATGCGCGCCGTGCCGGAGGTGATCGGCATCGTGTACGGGCTGGCCAAGACGCGCGCCGTGCTGGCCGCAGTGCGCGGCGGGTACGTCGACAGCCTGGTGACGCACTCGACCCTGGCCACAGCCCTCATCACGGCGGCGGCCCAGGCTGAGGTGGCCAAGGGGCCCGCGTGACCGCGGCCGAGATACCGCTGTTGGGTGGCACGGCCAACCGGGGCCGAGTGCATCGCGTCGGGAACACCGTGCGGCGACCGCTGCGCCCGTCGGCGACCGGCGTCCACGCCCTGCTGCGCCACCTTGAGGACGTCGGCTTCGACGGGGCGCCGCGCGTGCTGGGCGTCGACGAGGACGGGCGGGAGGTGCTCAGCTACGTCCTGGGGGACGCCGTGATCGCACCCGCGCCCGCGTGGGCGCTCACCGACAACGCGCTGCGCAGCGTGGGTGAGCTGCTGCGCCGGTTCCACGACGCTACGGCCGGGTTCGACCCTTCGCCGTACGTGTGGCCCCACCGCCCTCCGCCGCCGCACGACACCGGCGGGATGCTGCACAACGACCCCAACCTGGACAACGTCGTGTTCCGCGACGACCGCGCCGTCGCGTTGATCGACTTCGACCTCGCGGCCCCGGGTGCTGCGCTGTGGGACGTCGCGGCGACCGCGCGGCTGTGGGCGCCGCTGCGCTCCCCGTCCGACGTCGACGACAGCCGCCGGGACCGGGCGGTCGCCCGCACCCGGATCCTGGTCGACGCCTACGGCCTGGACGAGGCCGGGCGCGTCGCGCTCGTCGACGCCGTGCGGGCGAGCCACGACTGGATGTGCGCCATCGTGGCCGACGGCGCGGCCGACGGCGTGCCGGGCTTTGCCGCGTACTGGGGTCCCGACGCCGCCGCCAGGGCCCGGCGGACCGACGCCTGGCTCGACGCGAACACCACGCTGATCACCCGGGCGCTGGTCGGGAGCTGACGCCCCGGTGAGTCCGGCGTCCTGACACGGCGAGTTGGCCGATCAGGCACGCCAACCTGGTGATCGCGCCCCGCGGAGGCCGACTGCGCACGACGCAGGGCGACTTCGCACCCTGTGCGCGCCGTGCGAGGTCCCGTTGCGGGGTGCGACGTGGGCTGGCGTGGTCGGGTGGCGACGCCAGAAGGTGTGCGCAGTCGGTCCGACGCTCGTGACGTGGGCCGCGGGGCGAAGGGCAGCAGCGGCCGGGTTTGCAGCAGGGTGGCACTGCTGCGACTGGGTCGGAGCAGTGTCACCCTGCTGCGATGCGGACGTGGCCCGGGCACGGCAGCGGCGTGGCCGCCGGGAGGCTCGTTCACCGTCGGCTGACCCGGTGATCGCCAGCAGTGGTGATGCTCCTATGGATGTCAATAGGCGAGTTCAAGATCGTTTGCAGTGAGCAGGGCGGTGTAGACCTCGCGTGCGTTGTAGCGTTTGAGGCAGCGGATGATCTCTTTTTTGCTCATGCCCTGGGCGGTGCGTCGTTCGACGTAGGCCCAGGTGCGCCCGCTCGCTCAACCCTGGCGAGCTGTTGATGGCGCACAGCGAGCACCAGGGCCCCTGTGGCAAACCGCGTCCAAACTGCACCGCCACTGCCTGGGAAGAGTCTGCTTCCGCAGTTCAGAGCGTTGAACGGGCCACACTGGCAGCCCAAACGGGACAAGCTATCACGACTTGACAACCATAGAGCATCAGGTATTGAGTTCGAGCACTGCTGAATTGACTGCCGGTTGTCTGCTTCGGGGGGCAGGGCCTTGACCGTGTCCTGCGTGTGGGAGCTTAGAGCCGACCTGGCCGCGGAATCGTGCAGGTAAGGGGGCGGCAGGCGCTGCTCCTGGTATATGCGTGCATCTTGGCGGAGGTAAGGTCGGACTAGATGGGTATTTCTCCGGCCGCGGTATGACGCCCTGCTCGACAAGTGCGCGAGCCACCGCCTCGGCGAGTGGCGGGGGTGTCGCATTGCCTGCCAGCCGTACTCGTGAGTCGGTTGCGCCGTGGACTGGCCAGTCGTGCGGGAGCCCTTGAAGAGCAAGACGCTCTGCGACGGTGAGGGGGCGATTGTCCCAGTGGAATGGTCCTGCGCCTGGGCCTGGAGAGGCGGGCAAGGTCCAAGATGGCCGGTCCTTGGCGAGTTTGAGCAGGAAGGACCAGTAGCGCGTTCTATATCCGAACAGCTCGGGTCCGTCGCCACGGGCGGTGAGGTGTTGGTAGTTCATCCCTTCTGGGATGCAGGGGAGAAGGTCGGCCCACTTGCCGCGCGTTGTGGGGAGTTCGGTCTGTTGAGGCACGCGAGACAGGATGTCCCACGTGCATAGTGGTTTGTCCCGGTGCGTAGCTGGTGGCGGGGTGAGAATGGCGCCGTCTCGGCAGGCGATGATGATCGCGCGAAGCCGGTGTTGGGCGACGCCGTAATTTGCGGCATCGAGTTCGAAGATGTTGAGATGGTAGGCGGTGCCGTGGTCGGAGTTGATCTGTTCGAGTCGTTGGTGCAGGAGGAATCGCGCACTTCTGCTTCCGCGGGCGAAGCCGACGACATTTTCGATGAGTAGGACGTGCGGCAGGAATTTCTCGACGAGGTCCAGCATTCCGGACAGGCTCTTGGTGCGTGGGTCGGCGACTCCGGCGCGGCCGTTGAGTGTCCATTGGGCGGCTTTGCTGAATGGTTGGCACGGTGGTCCGCCGGCGATCATTTCGAGTTCGCCAGTGTCTAGGCCGAAGTCGGATGGCGTGAGCGTGGTGCCGGCGTTGGCGACGTCACCATCGTCGAGCACTGTAGCTGTTCAGCCTTGGTGGCGTGATTATGCGGCCGCGGGGATGTCGGGGGTGAGGGCAGGTGGGAGCCACGCGCCGGTGGTGAACAGGCGCGTCATCGCGTCGAGGGTGTCGATGCCCCATTTGGTCGCGGTGGATAGGTAGGACTGCACGACGGCGAAGTCGATGAGCCCCTGCAGGGTGCGCCAGGACCCGCCGGAGGTCCGTTGCTGGATCTTCACCGATCGTGCGGGCAACTCTGCGGTGTTGTTGGTGAAGGGCACGTCCAGGTTCACGGTGAACCGCAGGATCATGTCGCGGTGTCGTTGGAAGCGCCGCAGCAGCGTACGGGCTTGGGCGTGCAGGGGGTCGCCGCCGTGGGTGTTCTCGTCGCGGCCACGGGCGATCGCCCCGGCATAGCGGGAGCGGATCGTGGCCAGTTCAACGTCGGTGAGCGTGGCGCGCCCTTCGGCACGGGCGGTGTGCGCGGTGTCGTTGGCCAGCAGCAAGGTATTGACCATCGCCTCAGCCCAGGACTGGCCCGCAGGGTCGGGGTCGTGGACCGCGCGCAGGTCGCGGACCAGATGAATGCCGCACCAGGCGTGTTCGATCGTGTCGAGGTGTTCGTAACCGGCGTAGCCGTCGCGGACCAGGACCCCGGTGAACGCCGGCCAGATACCGGCGGCGTCGATGGTGTCGCCGCTGCGGTCCCCGACGTGCATCGCGGTCAGGAACCGGGTGCAGGCCACATGCAGGTAGGTCAGTGTGCCGGCGGCGCGGGCGGTGGTCTCATCGGCGTGCGCGACCGGCGCGGCGGCGATCAACGCCTGCACATGCGGCAGGAACCGGGTCTGCAGCAGTCGGGCGGCCTGGGCGCGCAGCCCCGCGACCCACCCGTCGGATACCGCGAATCCCAGCAGCGCGTTGAGCACCCGCCGCGCGCGGCGTACCGGCAGGAAATGCGCGCACGTCAGCCACGCTGCCCGAGCCTTGACCCCGGGCCCGTACTGGACCCGGCCCGTCGCGACACCGGGTGCGGTCGCCTCGGTCGTGGTGCCGCAGCCGCGACAGGTTCGTGACTGCACCCGATGCTCGGTGACATACGGGCGCGGCGGGGGCGGCGCGACGTCGAACACCTGACGGCGGCACACCCCGAAGATGTCCGCGTCCGCCAGGTTGTCGCCGCATCCGGCGCACACCGGCGGGGTGTGGGTGATCGTGTCATCGGGATCATCGACCAGACGCAGTGTGGCGCTGGCCGTACCGTGCTGCTTACCCTGCGGTTTGCCTGAGCGTGTGCGTGAGGAGCGCTTGGCGGCGGGCTTCTTCACGAATGGCGAGTCCGACGAGGGCGGTCTGCCGCTGTTGGAGGAATCCCGACCGAGTTGGGCGTGCAGCGCCGCGACCAGGCCTTCCAGTTCCGTCACCCGCGTCAGCAAGGCCGCGTTCTCGTTACGCAGGGCCGCGTTCTCGGCGTCCTTGGCGGCCAGCAACGACACGACGTCGCCGTGTGCTGCTTCCCGGCCGGACTCCATGATCGAAACAGTAGTGGATCACCGGTGGCGACCGCCGCCGACACGCCGCCGACCTGTCACTTCACTCAGGCTGAACAGCTACGAGCACTGGCCATTTGCGAGGAGCGGCGGTCAGGGTCGCGCGTGCGTTTGGCTCGGTTTCAAGGCATCCGATGGTTGTAAAGCCTGCAGCGTGCAGGCCGAGGTCAAGCCCACCAGCGCCGGAGTAACAGCTGAGTACGCGGGGCCAGTGTCCGGCTGTCTCCACTTAGATTCGTCCCATCTCGATATCCCATGGTCTGGTCGCCTTCCAGCCCTTACGTATAGCTTGGCCAACAGGTTCTGGTGTTCGAACCGGGAGTTGTGGTCGCTCATAGGTGGCTTGCCAGCCGCGACCAGACGACTCCGGGGCGGCGAACAAGGTTATACGTTGTCTCGATCTCGAACCGGTGGTGCCCGCCGTCGCGGTGGGGGTCGGTCAGTGTCTGCAGGGCGAGTTCGAGGCGGGGTGCGCGTCGGGGTCTGCGACGTTCGAGAGGATGGCAGACGAGCATGCCCGGACCGTCGGGGTACTCGTCTTCGGCGCACGGGACCTGGACGGTTGTGTTGGACCGCCAGTTGAAGTTCGTGCAGAAGTCGGCGAGTAGCGCGGTGGACAGGGCGTCTGCCTGCGGTATGGAGATATCGCCGCCGTCGCCGATGTTGAGCAGGTCGACGGCGAGGCGCCAGTCGAGCAGGGGGTGGTAGGCGGTGTTGGAATGGTCACGTAGGCAGCGGTAGCAGGAGCTGTCGCAGTCCTGGGCATGGTTGAGGTAGTCCTGGGCGAGGTCGCGGGCTGCGGCAAGAAGCTGTTCGGGATGATCTCCAAGGTAGGTCGCGTAGCCAGCACCGTTGTCGAGGCTGTCGGCGAGGAACGCAGCTCCTGTTACTCCGCCGTCTCGGTCCGGTTGAGGGAAGACACCGACACGAAGTTCGTTGGGCTCGACGTCGAGAAGGCGGCTGGCGGCGGCACGGAGGAGGAACCCGAACGAGGTCCATGCCGCACGGGCCTCGAGGAGTGTCGGGTCGAGATCTAAGTGAGACGGGACAGCGTGTAGTCCGACCAGCAGAGCGTCGGTGACAGTCCAGGCGCCGAGGGCTCTGGGCTGGATCGTGGTGGTATCTGAAGGCGGCTTCGGGAGACCCAGCGCACGGGCTCGGAGCTGGTCGTTGAGCAGGTCCAAGGACAGCAGCCCGTCGAGTCCGCCGGCGTGCACGAGCCGGAAGTCCGCGCCGCCTGCGTCGTTTACGACCAGCACCTTGGCCTTCCCGTGCCGGATGGTGAGCTGGCCGACCTGGTGGTTGGCTAGTTGGTTGGCGAGGGAGAGCCGTGCGTGGCCCGAGCGCGGCGTGAACTTAAAGGTTCCGTCGTAGTCTTCTGGCTCGCCGTAATTGGTGCGGAAGCCGCGTGGCTCGGCGACGGTCGTTACTCGGTAGGTGCCATCGGCCGTCGAGCTTCCGCAGGTGGGGCAGGCCGGTGAACCTCCGGGGTCGACGCCCGAGCAGGTTCGGCAAAGGCCCACGAAGGTTTCTGGTCCTTCGGGGTCCCGGACGGGTATCCAGTTGTTTGGTCCGCGTCGTTGGTAGTCGACTAGACCGATGGCTGTGTAGACGCCTTTGTCTTTGACGATCTCACTGCCGGGCGCGAACTCGCTGATAGCTATGTCGATTTGCCGGCTGACGAAAGCGGTTGCTTCGCGTCCACGGGGGCGAGCCTGGTAGAGCCGTCGTTCCCGGGTAGGGAACCCGAACATCGGCAGTACGCCGGACTCAGCGAGTCGTTGCGCCAGGTCGTCATGGCCGCTGAGCTCGGTCGCGATGGCGTCGACCTGGGTAAACAGGCCATTGTCGTCGACCGCCCATTGGAGCAGGTCTTGGCGTTGATCGTGCAGTTCAGTGCGTGTCTGCGACAGGAGCTGGTCGAGAACGTGGGTCGCTTCGGCGTAGCGTTGGTGGAGCCAGTCGGCGACTGAGACGCGTATGGTGGGCCACTGCTCGCATTGGCCGAATAATCCGTGTGTGTTGTTGCCCGGGATGAAAGACGGATCTACGGCTGCAGCCGTGGCAAATGCCTGGCGCAGTAGCTCGGCGGCGAAGGAGCGGCGGAGAATGTCGACGCGCGCAAGGTCGACGTAGGGCTTGGGCGGCGGGTCGCCGGTAATCTGGTCGGGATGGGCGAAGTAGTGCTCGTCGTGGCTGCGGGTGCCCCGGCAGACGGTCAACGCGAGTGCGAGGCTGTCGCGACGGCGCCCGGCACGACCGACGCGTTGCTGGTAGTTGAATCGCATTGGTGGCATGTTGGCTAGCAGGACTGCGCGGAGTCCACCGATGTCTACGCCAGCCTCAGACCTCCGGAAGTAGCTCATCGCTAGCCCTATGAACTGCGGTTTCGCAGGCGTGTCGGTCTGCAAAAAGCGTTCAACTGCGGTAGCCTTGGGTGGTGTCGACCGGGGTTGCGGTGCAGGTCATGCTGGAGGGCATGCCCGATTCCCGTGATCTGCGCGTGGTCGAGGTCGACGGGCAGGTAGTGGTCCTGATCGGACAAGTGGCGATCGCCGAGTGGGACGCGGGCGACGCGCCGATGCGGAACCTAGCGGCGGTGACGCTACGGAACCTGGGGTTCACCGGTCAGCGGGTGGCCCAGGTGTTGGGTCTGAGCGAGGAGTACGTGTCGACGCTGCGGGGGCGGGCCCGGCGGGACGGGTCGGCGGGGGTGGTGCCCCGGCGGGGTCGCCCACCGGCGTTGGGTGCACGTGAGCTGCGTCGGGCCGGGGAACTGCGTGGGCAGGGACTGACCGATGTGGAGATCGGTCGCCGGTTGGGGGTGCACGCCACGACAGTGGGCCGGGCGATGGGCCCGCGGCCGCCCGGCCGGGTGTCGGACACGTCAGCTCCCCGGACACTGCCGCTTGGCGCCGACCTGCCCGAGGCCGACAGGGTCGAACTGGACAGGTTCGAGTCCGATCGGGCGCAGCGGCTGGCGCCGGTGGAGGAGTCGACCGGCGGGTCCGAGTCCGACCTACCTCTGGGCGCGGACCAGCAGGATGGCGCCGCCCGCCCGTCGGTCACCGGTGGGCCGGTCGCCGGTGGGCCGGTCGCCGGTGGGCCGGTCGCCGGTGGGCCGGTCGCCGATGGGCCGGTCGCCGATGGGCCGGTCGCCGATGGGCCGGTCGCCGATGGGCCGGTCGCCGATGGGCCGGTCGCCGATGGGCCGGTCGCCGGTGGGTGGGTGGGTTCGGCGCGGATCGGGCAGGGCAGCGTGGACAGCCGCTACGCCGGCACGATGCTGCTGCACGCGTTCCTGCACCGGGTCGACGCGGCCGGGGTCCTGGCCCGGGTGTCCGCGGGCCCACTGCTGCCCCGCTACGACGATCTGGGGTTGCTGACCGGGACCTGCCTGGGATTCGCCCTGGGAATGTCCAGTGTGGAGGGCGCCAAGCACCTGATCCGCTCCCAGGTCGGGCCGCTGGCCGGGCTGGCCGCGCTGCCCGAACTGCGCACCCTGCGGCCGCGGCTGGCCGCGCTGGCCGACCGGTGCGACCCCCTGCAGTTGCAGCAGCGGCTGGCCACGGCGATGCTGGACGCCGACGCCCCCGGGCTGGGGGTGTACTTCGTGGACGACCACTTCGTGCCCTACGAAGGCGCGAAACCGGTGGGCAAGGGCTGGAACACCAAACGCCGCCACGCCCAACGCGGCCGTGACGACACCCTGGTCACCGACTACCACGGCCGGGCGGTGTGTTTCGCCTCCGGGGAACCGACCGGGCTGTCGGTGACCCTGCCCGCCGCGCTCACCCAACTCCGCGCCGTCGTCGGCCCGGACACGAAGATCATGCTCGGGTTCGACCGTGGCGGGTCCTACCCGAAGGTGTTCACCACCTGCCGCGATGCCGGCGTGGACTGGCTGACCTGGCGCCGCGGAGCCCTGGCCGAAACCACCACCGAACCCGTGCGCTGCTTCCGGGTCGACCCCGCCGGGACCGTCCAGACGATCACCCTGGCCGACGAGATGATCACCATCAAGGATTACGGGCCGGCTCGCCAACTGACCCTGTACGAACACGACCGGCCGGTCATGCAGATCCTCACCAGCGACACCACCGCCCCCGCGGCGGCGCTGCTGGCCTGGCTGCGCTGCCGCTGGCGGATCGAGAACGTGTTCAAATACCTCACCGCCCACCACGGCATCGACTGGCTGTGCGACTACCGCGCCGACCTCGGCCCCGACACCACCCCGATACCCAACCCGGCCCGCGCCGCCGCCCGTAAAGCCCTCACCGCCGCCCAGAACGAACTCGCCGCCGCCGAACGCGCCCTGGCCCAACTCCTGAAATCCGACCAACACCACACCGCGATCAACAAGGCCATCCCCGCCGCGGAGACCCACATCGCCACCGCCACCGACGCCGTCACCACCGCGAAGGCCGAACTCAAGACCCACCCCGCGAAACTGCCCGCGAACACCATCGACCCCCACGCGCAACGCGCCCGCCCCCGCACCGGCCGCCGGGCCCTGCAAATGCTGCTGCGCCTACTGGCCTTCAACGCCGAGTACTGGCTCGCCGATCGGCTCAACAACTACCTGCAAGACCCCGACGAATACCGCGCGATCACCCGCAACCTGCTCCACCTCGACGGCAACCTCACCTACACCCCCCAAACGATCACCGTCACCCTCCACCACCCCGCCACCCCCCGACTCACCCGAGCCCTCACACACCTCATCGACGAGATCAACACCACCCCACCCCGACTACCCGGAGATCCCCGCCCGATCACCTACCAACTCGCCAACTAGTGATCAACATTCAACTGCGGCTCCGAACCGACTTCCGGAGGTCTGAGCCTCCATGGTGGTCGTTACTGACAACACGTCGATGGCATTGGCGAGAGGCTGTTCGTCGTCAAGGAAGACGTCTTGGAAGCGTGCCTGCCTTGCCTGTGCGTCGAGCAGGTCGGTCTGGCCAGTCAGCTCCTCAGCGCGAAGCCGGAACGGTGAGCCTGCGTCGTGGGCTAGCCAAGCGTAGTAGTCAGTGTGGTCCACGCTCTTGGCAGTTGGTTGCGTTAGCGGCTTGCGGCAGTGCGTGCAGATGCCGGCCGAGCCGTGCAGGTGCCGTCGGCGGCAGCGTTGGCACCGCCACTCGCTGTCGCCTCCGGTGACCAGGTGAACCTGGGATGCGGACAGCACGTTGGTGGCAGTGAGCGCGATGGCGTTGCGGATGTCGGCGGTCAGTGCGTCGGGATCGGCGCCGTGCCGATCGGCGACAGCCCTGAGGTATTTCTTGACGCTTGCTGGAACATCGTCGTAGCCCTCGGGGTGCTGCTCGAGGAAGCGACGAGCTTGGCCCAGCAGCCGCAGAGTGCTGTTGCATGCCTGCCGGAACGCGGCTGGGTCGATGCCGCATGCTGGCTGGCAGGTGTTGGTCGCGGTCGAGAAGGCCAATCCGATCGCTTCGATGTCGCGGCCGGTCCCGGAGTACAGGCTGCGTTCGAGTTCCTTGAGCAGCGCGAAGCCGATTGCCTCCAGGAGCTGCTGCTGGGGCCCGGTGAGCTGGCTGAGGTCGCGGTGGCGTGGGGGTTCCATGTCCCAGTCAAAGAGGCTGACCCAGGGTTCGGCTTTGCTGCCCAACAGGCTGCGCGCGGGTCCTCCGGGATGTTGGCCGAGGGAGAGCAACTGGGGTTCGAGCTGGTTCGCCAGCTCGACCAGGGTCTGCCCTCGGGCGAGCGACTCCGCTACGGCGTCCTTGAGCGCTTGATGGTCCTCGGCAGTCGCAGCGCCCATTGCGACGCGCATGAGGGGCATCCGTAGCGTGGGGTAAGACAGGACGACGCGTTCGAAGGCTGCCTGGGCGGCGGGGCTGTTGTCGGTGCCTGCTGCGTTCGCGATGGCGGCGTCGATGTTGAGGCCGGTCGGGTTGAACAAGGCGGCGACTGCGAGCTGACGAACCAGGTCGAGGTAGTGGGACTTCTCCAGTCCTGCACTGATCCGGGCCGCATCCTGCCGACTGTCGGAGAACACGACAAGGTGGCGGTTGCCGCCCAGCTCTCGTAGCAGTGTGTCGGACAGGATCTGGTTTGCCTTTTCGAACCCGGTGCCCATCGTGCGGATGGAGGAACGGGTGCGTGAGGGATCCTCGACGACGCGGCTACTCTTGAAGATCTCCCAGTCGTCGCCGCAGTGCGGACAGATGATTGGCATGGGCGGGACATGGTTGAGGTCGCCCTCGGAGCCAGCGGTGATGACGAAGGCCGAGCCAGTCGGGTTCGGGTCCCCCACCGCGAGTTCGCCGACTCCGGGGCTGAGCCTGGCCCGCTTGAAAGAAAACGTATAGCCCTGGCGCCTCCACCGGTCATTGTCGGGCGGGGCGGTGGAGGGCCAGTAGACGGTGTAATTGTTCGCGTTGCGCGCCAGCTGTGCCCGGTCGGGCATTTTCTCAAGGTCGGTGAGGGTGCTGACCAGGTACTGCTCAGGATTGCGCGGATCAGTGGGTGAGCGGTATCCGCCGAGAAACAAATCGCCGCAGGTCTGGCAGTACAGCAGTTCAAGTACCCGCCCGCCGCAGTCGCAGCGGTAGTGCGGTTGGCCGAACAATCGCCCGACGGCGCGACGCGGTTCCCCGTCGGCCGGTCGGAAGGCCGGCTCGACCGCACTGCATTCTCGGTTGCAGCAAGCCCACAGACCGGGGAGGTTTCGGAAGAACAGGTGAGCGCGGACGCGGATACCGTCCGGGTCGGCGTCAATGACGGTCAGCAGGTCGTCCAGCAGCCGAAGGCCGGCCTTCCCTCGGGCGTGAGGGAACAGACGTGTGGCCAGATCTGACAGACCTCGGGCTCGGGAGCGACCGTCAGGTCCTTGGACTGCCTGATGGAGGGCGGCGTGGACGCCCCAGGTGTGCACGGCACCGGTGACGGCTTCGCCGTCCCGCGCAGTGGCGGCGGTCGCGGCGATCTCGTTGTCGCGCCCGGGAAGTGTGGGCGTCCCGGCCGGACTCACCGCCTCACCGGCAATAACCTGGAAACTGTCCCGGGGCTGGCCGAAGAACTCGGCGAGGAATGCCTCGTCACGATCTCGTTCGAGGGAGGCGCTGGCCGCGACGATGGCGAGCTGGTCGGGACGTGAGTCCAGCCCGATGCGGGCGAGGAACTTCCGTAGGAGATATGCCACCTCCGTTCCTGACGTGCCGCGATAGGTGTGCAGCTCGTCCACGACGAGGGAGAACACGTTCCTTGGGTCGGCCTCGACCCATGCTCGCGTCTGGTCGAAGATCGTGTTCTCGCGGTCGCGCATTAAGGCGATGTTCAGCATGCTGTAGTTCGTGATCAGGATGTCCGGCGCGGATGCCTGCATGTCCCATCGTGAGCGCATCTCTGCACCGTCGAGGCGGGGGAGAAAGTACGCTGCCCGTGGGTCGAGGTAGTCGGGATGGTCCTGAGGCAGACCCTCGGCGAGGCGCAGCCGCTGCGTCAACTTGCGTTGCCGCGCGTCTAGCGCACGCATGACCTGACGGAGTTCGGGTGTGCTGTGCGGGCTTCGCCGGGCGCTGATCGGCGTGCGGCCGGTGTAGCGGCCGAAGTAGAACCGGTTGCCGTGAAGATGTGCGGCAAGCCATTGGCGCGCGGCTGGGCTGTCGAGGGCGGCGCGAAGTCGCATCATCTGGTCTTCGACCAGCGCGTTCATCGGATAGAGGATGAGTGCCCGAACGCCTGGCATTCGGCTTGGTGGTCCTTCGCCGCGTTGCGGGACGAACGGCGAGCTGCCGGTCCACCACGCCGTGGCGTCGATCTCGTCACCGTAGGGCGCAGGCCAACGTTGACCCTCTCGCGCCAAGCGCGCGAGCACGGGCAGCAGGAAGGCCTCGGTCTTTCCGGAGCCGGTGCCGCTGGTGACCACGACATGCCGGCCAGAGAGGCTCGAGACGAGCGCATCTTCTTGGTGCTGGTAGAGGTGCGGCACGCCGCGGAGCAACCCCGCTTCAAGCAAGGTTGACAGCTCCGGCACTCCGGCAGCAGCGCAGCTGTCGGGCAGATCCCGGGCGGCCGCACGCCATTCAGGCAGCAGCTCAAGGAACGGCTCCTGTAGCAGCGTCGTTCCCCGCTCAAGGAGGGCTCGACGCTCCGCCATCACCGACTCGTCGCGCAGACCGTAGGCCGTGTCGTAGTAACGCAGGAAAACGTCAACGAGCTCGTCGCGAAGGCTGGTCAGTCCAAAGGTCGGTACTGCGTACATACCTGCTCCTCTGCCAACATGCCCTAGGGGTTACACCTGGGTGGTCTGTCACGGTGCGTCGTCCTGCTCAGGACAGTCTGGTCAGCTCTCCCCGTGACCGTCTCTCAGCCTGCGCACCGTCCTCGACAGCCTGGACCTCTTGACCTAGCCCTTGCGCGAGACGACGGGCGAAGTCGCCGTCGATATTGCGATATGTGAGCCACAGCATCGGTCCGTCCTGCTGACGTCGAGCCACCGTCGGGAGCAGGCCGGTCCGCAACACAGCTGCGCGTTCGTAGAGCTCAGGCAGCCGCATCCTCGCTGGCACCGACATGATGTTCTCCCGCTCGCTCCAGCGCAGCACATGCCTGCCCTGGCGGCGCAGCTCGGCGTAAACGACGTCGCCACGGCTTGCCTCGAACACGCTTCCGGCGGTGTGGACATAGAAATAGCGGGAGGCGTCATACAGGTTCGTGCAGTAGGCGCCGGGTGGCGGCGTGAGATCGTCGATGACTTCGTTGAACAGGGGTGTGCCGGGCAGGCTTTCACCCATTCGGGTAGGAAAGACGCCGCCTGGCAGCTGTTCCAGTCGACCGGTCCGCAGGATGGCGGACAGCGGTGGCAGCTGCCATAGCAACTGGTCACCGGCGTGCGCTGCAAATCGAGTTCCCAGCGCGGCGCACAGCTCTTCGATGTCGTGCTCGGACTCCAGCGTGAGTAGCTGTAGTGCGGGACCGTTGGCCTGCGGGATGGGACGCTCGAGGAGGATGCTCTGGGCAAGATCACCGAGCGCCGAGTCCTCGTCGAGGGTCTGGATACGGCGCAGTAGCCACTGCGTTCTGGCTCCGCAGAGGAATGCGTACCCCCCTCCGTTGGCCATAGTTGCAATCGTGGTGGGTGCCGCCTCCCACCGTCGCCGCTGCCAGCTGACCTCGATATGGCCGAGTGACTGCAGCGACTGCAGCGACCACGTCCATTTCTGCTGTGAGCTGGGACTCTGGGCAGCTAGCCAGTCGTGCGCCCGTCGGAAGCTGGTCAGACTGCCGTACGCTCGCTCGCTTGCCCACGACAGCAGCAGGTCGTAGTTCATGACGAGCCGCCCGTGTCGGTGGTGTCTGGCGTGCTGACCGAGCTGAGCCACGTTGTCCAGGCTCCGGACTCCTCTGCAGCTACCGTCGCACAGACCAGCGACGGCAGGACGTCGTTCCACTCGTTGGCCGCAGCGGCCTTGCTACGCACAGGCTGGTGGGGTTGGGACTGATCGGCACGGACAACGCTGCATCGGTCCTGAGCTATGCGAACGAACCAGCTGGGTCTGAAAGGCAGGTCGCTAGAGCAGGCGGCGAGGTCGACCATGTGCGGCACAGGGCGCGGTTGCAACTCGAGCAACCAACGAGGGGCCTCAGGGAAGACACGCACGGCAATCGGACCGTAACCGATAGCGTAGTGGCGGCCGCCAGCACGCACCTGCGTCGATGAGTTCGTTCCTTGCTGGCCGTGTTCTCTCGCACGTTCTGACAGTTTGATGGAAGCACCCTGGACTACAACGTCAGGAACCTGTGCCACCTGTGCCTGACCATGAAGGGCCTGTATGTCCTGCGTTCCCGGTCCGACGGGAACCGTCCAAGGATGGCCGGCTGGCGAGTTCTCGGCACGAAACGCGACGCCTAGGAGGCCGATGAATAACCGGGCGAGGTGACGGCGCGCCTGCCGGGCGGCGGTCACCTGGCCTGGGATGATTTTCGGGTGCAGGGTGTGGCGCGGTCGGATCGGGAGTTGTGGGACGCCGAGGCGGTGGCCGGGGGGCTGATCCCGGCCGGGAGCGTGTTCGCGTTCCTGGCCGCGCATCGGGGGGTGCTGTTCGACGACTCGTTCACCGCGGATTTGTTCCCGTCGGGGACGGGGCGGCCGTCGTTGCCGGCCGATCTGGTCGGGTCGGTGCTGGTGCTCAAGGAGTTGTACGGGCTGTCGGACCGGCAGACGGCCGAGGCGGTGACGTTCGACATCCGGTGGAAGGTGGCCTGTGGCCGGTCGTTGACGGCGGGCTCGTTCGATCCGACCACGTTGGTGTACTGGCGGCGGCGGATCGCCGACTCGGATCGGCCGGACCGGGTGTTCGACAAGGTCGCGGAGGTGATCGCGGAGACCGGGGTGCTGCGCGGGCGGCGGCGGCGGTGTGTGGATTCCACCGTGTTCGATGATGCGGTGGCCACCCAGGACACCGTCACCCAGTTGGTGGCCGCGATCCGCAAGGTGGCCCGGGTGGTGCCGGGGGCGGCCGCGGTGGTGGCCCAGGTGTGCCGGGGGGACTACACGCGGGCGGGCAAGCCGGACATCGACTGGGACGACCCGGCCGCCAAGGCCGAGTTGGTGTCGCTGCTGGTCACCGACGCGTTGGCGGTGCTGGCGCGGTTGTGCGGGCCCGACGCGCCGGAGCGGGACGAGGCGGCGGCGGATGCGCTGGGGTTGCTGGCGTTGGTGGCCGGGCAGGACGTGGAGCCGGCCGAGGGGTCCGACGGCACCGATGGGCGGTGGCGGATCGCGCGGCGGGTGGCCCCCGACCGGGTGATCTCGACCGTGGACCCGCAGGCCCGGCACACCCGCAAGTCCCGTTCCCAGCGCCGGGACGGCTACCGGGCGCACCTGGCGGCCGAGCCGGACACCGGGCTGATCACCGACTGCGAGATGACCATGGCCACCGGCCCGGACAACACCGACGCCGCGATGGGCGTCACGCTGGCCGATCGGGACCGCTTCCACCCGGGCACCCAGCACGACGAGCCTGATCAGCCCGTCGACCAGCCCGCCGAGCCGGCCGAGCCGCCGGCCGAGCCGCCGGTCGAGCCGGTCGAGCCGGTCGAGCCGGTCGAGCCGGTCGAGCCGGTCAGCCGTCGGGCCCGTCGGGCAGCCGGTCGATTCGACCGAGGCGACCGGGCCCACCGCCCAGACCGGCCCGGACAGCAACAGCCAGCGCACTGGTGATGGTCAGCGCCCCGGCGATGGTCTGGAGATCTACGGGGACTCCGCCTACGGCAGCGGTCAAGCCCGGGCCGACTACGCCGCGGCCGGCCACGACACCGTGATCAAACCCAAGCCGTTGACCCCGGCCGTGCCCGGCGGGTTCACCCTGGACGACTTCACCATCGACGAGCAGGCCGGCACCGTGACCTGCCCGGGTGGGCACACCCGCCCGATGAGCACAAACCGGACGGTCACCTTCGGCAAGCTGTGCGCCGACTGCCCGCTGCGGGACCGCTGCACCACCGCCAAGGCCGGCCGGTCGATGACCATCCACGAACACGAGGACCTGCTGCGCGCCGCCCGCGCCCAGGCCCGCACCCCCGAGTTCCACACCGCCTACCCCACCCGCGCGAACGTGGAACGCACCGTGGCCCACGTGGCCACCCAGAACGGGCGCCGGATCAAGCTGCGCTACCGCGGCGTGACCAAGAACAACACCTGGCTGCACACCCGCGCCGCCGCGCTCAACCTCCGCACCCTGATCCGGCGCGGGCTGACCCGCTCCGGCAGCACCTGGGCGCTGGCCACCGCTTGAACGGCCCCAGCGGGCCCGGCCCAGGGCTGTGACACACCCCAAGCCGCACGGGCCCGTCAGCGCCGCCGAAAGCAGATCTCGCCACCCTCCACAAACGCCTCAGCCGCAGCCGCGGCCTCCGGGGCAGACCCCTCGCCTCACACACCCGGCAACCCCAGGTTGTTCATCGGGCTCCTAGCGCGCAAGTCGTGGGACCGAGTGCGTGTTCGTCCATGAGCCGCACTGTCAGGTGCGCACCTGCAACGGTAACCTTATGAGTTCCCTCAGCCAGCCCATGGCCGGCGAGCCGAAGTCGACCTGAGGCGTCGACACCGGATATCGGTATTCCGTCGACCGTCGGCCCTTGGCGATCAGTGGCGAGGTTGAGCAGTACGTCCGGCGGACCGGCGGTCAGGTACATGCGTGACTGGGCCGAGATGGGTAGGCCGCCATCAAGGGCCACCATCTCATTCCCGCGCGGGCTTAGGACAGCGAGTCGTCCGTCGATCGAGCCATTCCGGACCGGCTCGAACTCGTAGCCTATCCACCCGGAGGGACACGGTACCGCGGTCCGTCTTGGCGCGGACTCGCCGAGTAACGCCATCACGTCGACCGCGGCAGGGGCGAACTCGGCCCGTACCACGACCAGATGACGTCGGTGAAGCTCAGCCGATCGGACCTCCACCCACCGAGCTAGGCCGTCGTTCGGTGTCAGCACATGCAGATCGGCACGGGCCATGACCAAGCGGATGTCGCTCGACGCGACACTGTCGCCCTCATTCAGGTTCAGGAGTCCTGCCGCGAGGCTGGCCCCCTCCAACAGCGCGGCAGTGACTGGAATCGGGAGGACCTGAAGCCCACCGGTATCTCCCATCTCGACCGGAGTCGCGTTGCTGAGCTGGACGGCGAGGTGCGACAGGTCTGTCGGCGTGCGCACAGCGACCCCGAATGCGCGGGACCGTTGGTGGTAGGTCAGCAGCAGCGCCAGCGCACGGCGGCCAGCTTCGTCGCGCAGTGTGCCGTCCCAGGCAGCGAGCTCACTGGCCAGCGTTGCGGCGAGGCTGTCTGCCAGGGTCGCATCGTCCAGCACCTGCGTGAGCCTTCGCGACAGGCCGTGGCTGGCAAGGCCCGAGCGTCGAAGTCCCGCGACGAGCAGGTGCCCGTCAACCTGCTGGCCCGGATACAGGCCGAGTGTGATGAACAGCAGCGGTAGCTTGGCTCGGTCTGAGGGACGCAGAACCGTCTGCGACAACGCCCACCCCACGTTGGGAAACGCGGAGGTCAGGTTCGTGGCCGTTGGAAGTCCGCGGCCTCCGTGCTCAACATCGGTGAGCCACTCGTTCAGGCACAGCCACAGCTGCTGGATGTCGCTGTCGAAGTACCGAGGCATCCCGCGACCGGCTACGCCGAGCAGATCGTTGAGCCGCGTGTAGTAGGCGCGATCGTTTCGGGTACCACGTGTTGTCGCTGCCAGCACCGTGACCGCCAGTACAGACAAAAAGGGCGGAGGGCCCAGGAATCCTGACTGCCGCCACAGCAGAGCGTCATGCGTCCAAGCATCCAGAGGAGCCCCTGCACGCACGCGTCGCTGAACCGCGCGCGCAAGAGACTGCGCCGCATCGCCGTCGGCCAGACCCGCATCTCGACTGATCGCGGCTAACGTCTCCTCATCCACGCACAAGAAGACCGGCCGGTTTGCGAACTCCTCCCGGAAGAAGCGACCGGCCAGCGCCGCGTTCCACCAGGCATCCTCGGCGACCATAGGTGAAGGCTAGGTCCTTACACCGACAGAACCCGGCTACCCCACCGGCTCACCCGACGATCTGGGGCCGAGGGCACGATGGCCTCATGACAACTTGGGTCCCAACCGAAGCCGGTCGACACCTGCGAGGACGACGACGCATCCACACCCAACCGGAGATCGACCTCAGACGGGCACTGCACGCTCTCGGCGCCAGGTTTCGTCTCCACCGAGCAATCAGCCGCGGATGTACCCCAGATCTCGTCCTCCCGCGTCACCGTATCGCCGTCTTCGTCGACGGCGACTACTGGCACTCTTGCCCCGTACATGGACGGCAAGTGCCCTTCAGCGGCCCTAACGCGGAACTCTGGAAACACAAGATGCAAAGAAATCGACAGCGCGACGCACGATCCACCGCGCTGGCTGAGGCTGCGGGATGGGTGGTCGTCCGCGTTTGGGAATGCTCCATTCGTGCAGACCCCGTCCGCTCTGCGGAGGCTGTCCTCAGTGGCATATCGCCGCCGCCAGGCTTCTAACCGGCGTGTTTGCCCGCCGAAACTGGAAAAGCGGCAAGCGAAGCTCCGAAGCAGCGGCGGCGCTGCGTTTGGTACCGGGTGTCCGGGGGCCGCGACAAGTCCGACCGCACCGACGGAACCGCCAAACTCGGAGGGACGATTGCCCCTCACCCTTGCGGGTTCCAGAAACGCGGCACATGTCGGCACCCTCACCCTCGCCAGCGACACCGTCAGCGCCGCGCGCACCACGGCCCACACCGCCATCCATCAGGTGCGCGAAGCCGAACAAATGATCCAAACGCAGCTTCAGATGAGGCAGACCGGTTCCCATTGCGATGTGCCTCCGGCAGGATTCGAACCTGCGCTCCCGCCTCCGGAGTCCGATCAACCCCGAGATCCCGAAGGCCTCCGAGCACCCTGACCAGGGCCTTCCTTATCGGAGGAGTTGGAGGCCTTCGTGCTGCTCGAAGTCGACGAAGTCTTTGATATTGAAGGTCGCGAGCGGGACCTCGCGGACGAGGCAGCAGGCGGCGATCCAGCTGTCATTCGCCGGACGCGAACGGCCGCGGAGCTGAGCGTAGCCCTGGATCTCGCCCCAGCGGGTCGCGACGCGCCCGTCGTAGGGAAGCACGACAAACCCGGCCAGGAAGGTCCGCATCGCCTCCAGGCTGCGCGGACCCATTTCCGCACCAGGGTCCACTTCGTCAGCTCGCCGCCGGTGACGAAGGTGATCGCCGGAACCTGGCCCGCAAGGTGGCGAGCAACCGAGTCCGGTGCGCGGCGGCGGAGCAAGGCCGAGGCGACGTCGGTGTCGAGGACGACGAGGCTCACGCGATGTCGGCGCGCCGCGAGGCGTAGAGATCGGCGAGAAATGCCGCGTACTCCTCATCCGACCCGAACGGATCGATGTCGGCCGCCAGATCCTCGATGGAGCTGATCGCTCGCACGCCTTGACGGCGTACGAGTTCCTCGGTCGAGACGAAGTCGTCGTCCGGCCAGCGGTCGGTATTCAAGGGGTTCGTCGTCACCGGTTCACCTCAGGTCGTCAAGAAGCCATGGTCTCACTGTCTCGCGAACTCCGGGGGAGCTTTCCTCTGTGGAGTGTCGCGGTTCAGCCGACAGGGGCCACCACGCGGACCTGCCGCACCGCGCCGCGCAGCCCGACGCAGCCCACGCAGAAGGCGCACCCCACGCAGTCGACGCAGCCGACGCAGAACAGGCAGCGGCGGCATCCCACACACGCCAGGCTCCCCACACAGGCGATGATGCCCACCGACAGGATGCTGAGCACGCTGCCGATGATCCCGACGCTCCCGCTCGTGCCCGCGCTGCCCACAACGCCCGCGCTCCCGCTCGTCGCGACGCTCCCGACGACGCCCGCGCTGCCCGCCGTCGCCACGCTCCCGACGACCCCGGCGCAGCCCGCCGTCGCCACGCTGCCCACAACTCCGGCGCTCCCGGCCAGATCATCCATGCCGGGCAGCATGCCATCACACGGGCAGGCCCGCGGCCTTCCACGCGCGGTAGCCGCCGTCGAGATCGGTGGCGTTGCGCAGCCCGAGGTCCTGTAGTGACGCGGCGGCGAGGCTGGAGGAGAAGCCCTCCGAGCACACGACGATCCAGGTGACGCCGTGGTCGACCGCCTCCGGGATCCGGGCGTCCGAGGTCGGGTCCAGCCGCCACTCCAGGTGGTTGCGCTCGATCACCAGCGCACCCGGCAGCTCGCCCTCCTTCGCGCGCTGCCAGCCCGGCCGGGTGTCCACCAGGTAGGCGCCGCGCTCGACCATCGCTGCGGCCCGCTGCGGATCGGGTCGGTCCAGCCGGGCCCGCGCGGCGGCCAACAGCTCGTCGACGCGACTCACGGCGCCGCCACCAGCTCGCTGCGCGTCCGCCGCAGGTGCCCGTCCGACGCGACGGCGTAGTAGGACATCGCTGACAGCGGCGGGGAGTAGGCGTGGACGCTGATCGCGGGCGCGACGACCGGGTTGACCACCTCGTGCACGTGGCCCAGCGGGAAGCTCGCGCCGAGTGAGCCTGCGTGGTCATGCAGCTCGGCGGCCTGCTCGGTGGCCCAGCTCATCAGCCAGACGTCGACGAAGTCGTCGCTGCGCAGGAGCTGGTACCAGCGCTTGGCGGGGTCGATGTGGACGGGGTGTCGACCGGCGCGGACCTGAGCGGCGACGCGCCGGGTGAGGTCGGTGAGGTCGGCGAGCACAAGAGGTGTGGGGGCGTGCAGCAGCACGGGGTTTACTCCAGCGGTGACGAGCGAGCGGACGAGGGTTGGCTCAGCTCGGGCAACACGACTGGTCGAAGGTGTCGCCGCGGCGGGTGCCCCAGATCTCTCCGAGGACGACTGTGAGCGACATGTTGCGATGGGATCACAGACGTGTGCTCGCGCGCCACTTCCTCCCAGACGGCGGACGGGCTCGGCAAATGTCCGGCCATCACCGCGAGCGGTGCGCGGCCAGCCATTCCCGCAGGTCGGCGAGCGGTTGGGCGCGCTCGGGCTCGTTGTAGATCTCGTGCCAGAGGCCGTCGTACCAGCGCACGGTCTTGTCCGGTGAGCCGCATGTGGACTCCAGAAGGCGACTTCCTGCCGGGTCGGCGAGCACGTCCTTGGCGCCGTGCTGCAGCAGGAGCGGGATGGTGAGGGCGCGCGCCCGCTCGGGCAGCACGCCGAACTGGTCGAACAGCCCGAGCGACAGGCCGAGCGTCGGCTTGCCGTGGTGCACCAGCGGATCGGCCTGGTAGGCGGCGACCACCGCCGGATCCTTGCTGATCTTCGTGGTGTCGATGCCCGCGGGCCGCAGCCTCGGCAGGAGCCTGCCCATCATCCGCAGCACAGGTATCACGGCCTTCGGCACCGCGTCGCTGGCCAGTGCGGGCGCGGACAGGACGAGGCCAGCCACGTCGGCCTGGTGGTCCAGGGCATAGGCCAGCGCGATCTGCCCGCCCATGCTGTGGCCGAGCAGGAAGACCGGCACGTCGGGATGGCGGGCGAGGACGACCCGGCGGAAGGCGTCGAAGTCGGCGAGGAAGTCGCGGTAGTCCTCGAGGTGGGCGCGGCGGCCACCGGACAGCCCGTGGCCGCGGTGGTCGAGGCCGTAGACCGCCCAGCCCTCCGGCAGGAGCGCCTCGACCACGTTGCCGTAACGGCCCGAATGCTCACCGAGGCCGTGGCAGAGCAGCACCACCCCGCCGGCCTGCCCCGCGGGCTCCCAGCCCCGCCAGAACAGCTCGACGTCACCGGCGCCGACCAGCCTGCCCTCGACCCCGTGCTGCTGGTCGGTCATCCGCCCATCAGAGGTGAGAAGACCATGACGTCGCCGGTGGTGGCGCCGCCGTCGGCCGGAAGGCCCGCCGGGTCGAGGTCGACGTCGTGGCACAGGTCGGCCTCGTCGCAGACGCGCAGCACCGCCGCGGTGGGCTCGCACTCCGGCGCGGTGACCGACACCCCGTACTCCCCCGCTGCGACGTCCGCGAACCGGTAGGCGCCGTCCTCGGCGCTCTGCGCCGTGTCGACGATCTCGCCGTCCTGCACCAGAACCAGCCGCGCGCCGAACACCGGGCCGTCCTCGCTGCTGACGGTGCCCGCGATCGTCGCCGACCTCGTGAGCGGGATCTCCGCGTCGACGGGCCCGTCGGTCACCGCGATGGTGAGGGCGCCGGGCTGGTAGCCGTCGGCCGCGGTGACCAGCATGTACCCGCCGGGGCGGCACGCGACGAGCGTGCCCGCGCCGTCGTCGTCGGCGACGGTGCCCCCGGTCTCGCGGCCGTGGTCGTCGAGCAGCGTCACCGACGCTCCCACCACCCCCTTGCCGTCGCGGCCCACGACACGGAACGCGATCGGTTGGGCCAAGCCTGCGCCGGGCTCGTAGGCGTCGCTCACGCAGCCCTCGAGCTCGACCTCGGTGTCCTCGATGACGGCCGTGCGCCCCGGCCCGGCGACCCCGAAAGTGCGCAGCAGCGCGAGATCGGCCGCGGCCTGCTCGGCTGCGGTGTCGGCCGGGCTGCGCCGGACCCGGCCCCCGATCCGCGCCGGGGTGGGGAGCAGACGCAGGCACGGGCTTCCGGAGAAATCGACCGACGCGGCCGGGCCGGACGGCTCCCCGCCGCTGGGTGGTGGTGGCGGTGGTTCGGGCAACGGCGCGGGACTCGGCCCGGGCCCGCGGTGGAGCTCGACCGTCGGCTCCTCCGGCGGGGCGGCGCGCACGATCTCGATCGTCGGCTCTTCCGGTTCGTGGGTGACCGGCGGCGGGGCGGCGTCGTCGATCTCGACCGTCGGCTCATCGTCCGGGTCGGCGGCCACGCTCGGCTGGGCGGCGACCGCCTTCGCCGCCGCGGCGGCCTGTGCCGCGACGTCCGGTTGCGCAACGGCGCCGAACAGCTTCACCGTCGACTTCGGCGGGCGTCCGTCGGAGGGGTAGGGCAGGGAGAGGCTCTGCTGCGACGCTGCCTCCAGCGCGGGCGTCTTCGGCAGGCCGCGGGGCCCTGTCGACGTCTCGCGCTCGCGGGCCGCGCGGGCGGAGGCCGTCCATTCGCCCAGTGGATCGGCCATGCGCGCGGCGCGGGCCCACGGCGTGTCTCCCGCGGAATCCGCCTTCGGACGGGGGGCGTCGACGGGCTTGTCCGCGACCTCGGGCGCCCCCGCTTCGACCGACGCCGCCGCTTCAACGGCGCCTCCGCGCTGGCCTGCGCTGCGCTGGCCTGCTCTGGGCGGCTCGCCGCCTCCGCGGCCGTCGCCTCGCGCATCCGCACGAGATCGGCGACGGTGCGCGGCTGCTCAGGTCCGCGCGAGGGGCGGCGCTGCGAGCGCGCAATCAGGGCGATGCCACCCGCCACGAGCAGCACCACCACAAGGAGGGCCGCCGAGAGGGCACCCAGTGTGGTCATCGGCACTCCCCTGCTACGTCCGCGTGCCGTGCGAACCTAGCATCTCACCGACTTCGCGGCCGGAACCGGTGCACTGCGTGTTATCGCAGCTCAACAGGGGAGAGTACGGGGTGTGGACGACGACCTGGTGAAGATCGCAGGCGCCTACGGCGTGGCGACGGCCTACCGTGACGGTGATCGACGGCGGGTCGCCGTCGCTCCCGAGGTGGTCGTGCGGGTGCTGGGGCTGCTCGAGGTCGACGCGGGCAGTGCGCAGGCCCGGCGGATCGCGCTCGCCGGGCTGCGCGAACGGACGCCCGACACGATCGCCGCCCGCGCGGACACTCCCGTTCCGCTGCCCGCGCCCGGCGTGCTGGTGGACGAGACCGGCGCCCGCCAGGACGTCAGCGAGATCCCGGCGGGCCTGGCGCCGGGCTGGTACCGGTTGGAGACCGACGACCGGGTGGTCACGGTCGTCGCGGCGCCACCCGCGCTGCCGCCGACCCCGCGCGGGTGGGGCTGGATGCTGCAGCTCTACGCGCTCCGGTCGGCGGCGTCGTGGGGCATCGGCGACCTCGGCGACCTGCGCGCCTTCACCACCTGGACCGGCAAAGAGCACGGCGCGTCGGCCGTGCTGCTCAACCCGCTGCACGCGATCACCCCGGTGCCACCGGTCCAGCCGTCGCCCTACACGCCCTCGAGCAGGCGGTTCGGCACGCCGCTCGCCGTGGCTGTCACCGACCTCGACGCCTACGCGCGCGCCGACGCCAGCACCCGCGCCGAGGTCGACGCCCTGCGGCCCGAGCTGGTCGGCGACCGCATCGACTACGACCGCAGCTGGGCCGCGAAGCGCGCCGCGACGGAGCTGTTGTGGCGGGCCGAAGGTCGTCCCGGATGGCGGCAGAGTCACCACGACCTCCACCAGTTCGCGACTTTCTGCGCACTCGCCGAGCGCTACGGCCGACGGTGGAGCCGCTGGCCGGAGGAGCTGCGCCACCCGTCGTCGCCGCGGATCGCCGCCGCCGCCGCCGAGCTCGCCCCCCGCGTGGCCTACCACGCGTGGCTGCAGGAGCAGGTCCAACTCCAGCTGCGGGCGGTCCGCGGCGCGGCCAGGGAGGTCGGCGTCCGGGTGGTGCACGACCTGGCCGTCGGCTGCGATCCCGAGGGCTTCGACGGCTGGGCGTGGCAGGACGTGCTCGCGCTGGGGGTGCGGATCGGCGCGCCCCCGGACGCGTTCAGCCAGCAGGGCCAGGACTGGGGACTGCCGCCGTGGCGCCCCGACCGGCTCGACGCCACCGGCTACGCGGACTACCGGGACCTGTTGCGGGCTCTGCTGCGCCAGGCCGACGGGCTGCGGGTCGACCACGTCGCCGGGCTCTTCCGGCTGTGGTGGGTGCCGCCGGGCGACGGCCCCGACCGCGGCACCTATGTGCACTCCGACGCCGAGGTCATGCTGGCCGTGCTCACGCTGGAGGCGCACCGGGCGGGTGCGCTGGTGATCGGCGAGGACCTGGGCACGGTCGAGCCGGAGGTCACGGTGGCGGTGCGCAGCCGGAACATGCTCAGCTCGGCGGTGCTGTGGTTCACCCGCGACCGCGACGCGCCCGGTGAGCCGCTGCTGCCGCCGGACGCGTGGCCGGAAGGGGCGGTGGCCACCGTCTCGACCCACGACCTCCCGACCGCTACCGGCTTCCTGCGGGCGGAGCATGTGCGGGTGCGGGCGGAGCTGGGTCTGCTCGACGACGTCGCGGGCGAAGAGGCGAAGGCCGCGGCGGGACGCGCCGAGCTGGTCGAGCTCCTGGCGCGGGAGGGGCTGGTCGAGGCCGACCCGACCGAGGACGACCTGATCCTCGCGATCCACGCCCTGCTGGGCGCCAGCCGGTCACGGCTCGTCCTGGTGGCGCCGTACGACGTGGTGGGCGAGGTGCGCCAGCCCAACCTGCCGGGGACAGTGGACCAATACCCGAACTGGCGGCTGCCGCTGCCGGTGACGGTGGACGAGCTGCGCACGCACCCGACGGTGGCGGCGGTCGTGCGCGGCCTCAGCACCCGTGCGCGGAAGCAGTCGCTCTAGCAACACTTTCCGCGCACGAGCCATTATTGATCTGTGGAGTCGACCAGGGTGGACCGCTGGCTCTGGGCCGTGCGGCTGAGCAAGACGCGGCCCGACGCGGCCGCGGCCTGCCGCGCGGGCCACGTCCGCGTGAACGACCGGCCCGCCAAGCCTGCCACCACCGTCTCGCCGGGTGACGAGGTCCGCGCCCGCGTCCACGACAGCACCCGGATCGTCGAGGTCGTGCGCGTGATCCAGCGCCGGGTCGGCGCGGCCGACGCCGCCACCTGCTATCTCGACCACACCCCCGCTCCTCCGCCGGAGGCCGCGATCCCGGTCGCCCGCCGCGAGCGCGGGGCGGGGCGGCCGACCAAGCGGGAGCGCCGCGTGTTGGACGCCTTCCGCACCGGACAGCTCTAGGAGGAGCGCGTGGACACCGACGCGGTCGTGATCGGCGCGGGGCTCGCGGGCCTCGCGGCCGCCGCCGAGCTGGCCGAGGCGGGTCGACGGGTGATCCTGCTCGACCAGGAACCCGCGGCCAACTTGGGCGGACAGGCGTTCTGGTCGTTCGGGGGCCTCTTCCTCGTCGACTCCCCCGAACAACGCCGCTTGGGCATCCGCGACTCAGCGGACCTGGCAATGCAGGACTGGCTCGGTTCGGCGGCCTTCGACCGCGGCGTGGACGACCCGGCGGGCGAGGACTTCTGGGCACGCCAGTGGGCCACCGCGTACGTCGACTTCGCCGCGGGACAGATGCGGCCGTGGCTGCACACGCAGGGGGTGCGGTTCTTCCCCGTCGTCGGATGGGCGGAGCGCGGCGGCCACCTGGCCGACGGGCACGGCAACTCGGTGCCACGGTTCCACGTCACCTGGGGCACCGGACCGGGTCTGGTCGAGCCCTTCGAGCGACGGGTGCGGGCGGCGGTCGCGCGCGGCCGGGTGGAACTGCGGTTCCGGCACCGGGTGGACGGGCTGGTGGTGACCGGCGGCGCCGTGACCGGGGTGCGCGGCGCGGTGCTGGAGCCGTCGGACGCCGCGCGGGGCACGAGGAGCTCCCAGGTCGAGGTCGGCGCGTTCGAGCTCGCGGCGCAGGCCGTGATCGTCACGAGTGGCGGGATCGGGGGCGACCACGACCTCGTGCGCGCCCACTGGCCCACCCGGCTCGGCCCCGCGCCGCAGCACCTGATCTCCGGCGTGCCCGAGCACGTCGACGGGCGGATGCTCGCGATCAGTGAGGACGCTGGGGCCCGGCTGGTCAACCGCGACCGGATGTGGCACTACACCGAGGGCATCCAGAACTGGGACCCGATCTGGGCGCGGCACGGCATCCGGATCCTGCCCGGGCCGTCGGCGCTGTGGCTCGACGCGCGGGGTCGCCGCTTTCCCGCGCCCGCGTTCCCCGGCTTCGACACCCTCGGCACGCTCGCGATGATCACCGCGACCGGCTATGACCACTCGTGGTTCGTGCTGACCAGAAAGATCGTGGAGCGGGAGTTCGCGCTCTCGGGCTCCGAGCAGAACCCGGACCTGACGGGGCGCAGCGTGCGGCAGGTGATCGGCCGAGCCCGGTCCGGCGCGCCCGCCCCCGTGCAGTCGTTCCTGGACCGGGGCGCGGACTTCGTGGTGGCCGACACCTTGCCCGAGTTGGTTGAGGGCATGAACAAACTCGGGGGAGGCGATGGGCAGCTGATCGACCTGCGCGAGCTGGAGCGCCAGATCCTCGCGCGCGACCGGGAGATCGACAACCCGTTCACGAAGGACCTGCAGGTGATGGCCATCCACAACGCGCGCCGCTACCTCGGCGACCGGCTCATCCGCACCGCGGCCCCGCACCGGATCCTGGACCCGGCGGCGGGCCCGCTGATCGCGGTGAAGCTGAACATCCTGACCCGCAAGACGCTCGGCGGCGTGCAGACCGACCTGTCCTGCCGGGTCCTGCGCGCCGATGGCACCCCACTTCCGGGGCTCTACGCGGCCGGTGAGGTCGCGGGCTTCGGCGGCGGCGGGGTGCACGGCTACCGCTCGTTGGAGGGCACCTTCCTCGGCGGTTGCCTGTTCTCCGGGCGTCAGGCGGGCCGCTCCGCCGCCCTCGCCTCGACGCCCGAGTCTCGCGGGCCAGACGACGCCTCCGCCCTCAAGACGCCCTGGTTCGCGCCTGCGAGGCGCCGCCTGGATCCCGCGATCACCCCGCAACGTTCCTGGACACCGCACTAGCCGGGTGCCTCGACCGGCCTGCCGAACAGGAAACCCTGTCCGTGCGCGCAGCCGTGAGCGGCGAGCCACAGCGCCTGTTCGCGGGTCTCGATGCCTTCGGCGACGACGTCGAGACCCATCCCCACTCCGAGGCTGATCAACCCGTCCACCAGCGACGCGCTGGTGGTGTTCGTCGGGATCCCCGCCACGAACGAGCGGTCGATCTTGAACCCGCCGATCGGCAGCTTGTGCAGCGCGGTGACGCTGGAGTAGCCGGTGCCGAAGTCGTCGAGGCACAGTCCGACACCCATCTCGCAGAGCGCGGTGGTCGACGTCAGCGTCGAGCGGGACGCCGCGAGCACGAGGCTCTCGGTGATCTCCAGCACCAGCCGCGGGGTGGGAAGGCCGGACGTGGAGAGGCATTCTTCGATGAACGCGACGAACCCCGGCTCCGCCAGGTGGCGGGCCGACACGTTGACGTGCACCGCGGATCTCTCGCCCCAGCCCGCCGCGGCCGCGCAGGCCATCCGCAGCACCTTCTCGCCGAGCGCGACGCCCAGCGGGCTGCGGTCGGCGCCCCCGAGGAAGGACGCGGGGCCGAGCAGCCCCCTGGTCGGGTGCGCCCAGCGCACCAGCGCCTCCTGCGCGGTGACGCCGCCGCGCTGCAGGTCGACGATCGGCTGGTAGAAGACCCGCAGCTCCCCCCGCTCGATGCCCTCGGCCAGCGCGGCGTGCACGGCCAGCTGGTCGGCCGCGATCGTCCCCAGCGCCTCGGAGTAGACATCGACGCGGCCGCGGCCTGCGCGTTTGGCCGCGTACATGGAGCGGTCGGCCTCCTGGAGGAGGGTCTCGCCGCTGGCGGTGTCCCCGACCGTCAACCCGACGCTCGCCGACATCTGCACCTCGTTGCCGAGGACGTCGAACGACGTGGCGAGCACGGTCCGGATCTGGTCTGCGACCTTCGCAACCTCGTCGGCCGTGTTCACCTGCTCGCAGAGGATCACGAACTCGTCGCCACCGAGGCGGGTCGTGGTGTCGCCCACCCGCGTGACGCCCTCCAACCGCGCCGCCACCTGGCGCAGCAGCTCGTCGCCGACCTCGTGGCCGAAGGTGTCGTTGACGTCCTTGAACCGGTCGAGGTCGACGAACACCACGCCCACCAGCCAGCCGCTGCGCCGCGCCAGGCCGAGCGCGTGGCGCAGCCGGTCCATCAGCAGCAGGCGGTTGGGTAGCCCGGTGAGGGCGTCGATCGTGGCGAGCCGCTCCATCTCCCGCTGCGCGTTCTTCCGCTCGGTGATGTCCTGAATCTGCGAGATGAAAAAACGCGGCCGCCCGTCGTCGTCGCGGACCAGCGCCAGCGCGAGCAGGCACCAGACGACGGTGCCATCCGGGCGCAGGAAGCGTTTCTCCGTTCGCCCGACGGCGGTGCTGCCGTCGAGGATCACCTTGAGCAGCTCGATGCTGCCGCCGAGGTCGTCGGGATGGGTGATGTCCTGGAGCGTGTCACGCAACAGGGAGGTTTCATCGCGCCCGAGCAGCTGGCACACCGCGTTGTTGACCTTGATGAAACGGCCGTCGACCGACACCAGCGCCATGCCGATCGGCGCCGAGGCGAACGCCGACTCGAACATCAGCCTCGCGCGCGAGAGCTCGGACTCCAGCCGCTTGCGGTCGCTGACATCACGCGAGGTCGTCAGCAGCCCCGTCACGCCCCCTTCCGCGTCGTACACCGCGCGGACCTGACCTTCGATCCAGCTCCACGCCCCGCTGTGGCGGCGGTACCGGTAGGTCGCGCTCACCTGCTCGGCGCCGTTGAGCAGCGCGATCCGCATCGCGTGGACGACCGTCATGTCCTCGGGATGGACGAAGTCGTACATCACGCGCCCCACCAGATCGTTGTGCTGCCAGCCGAGCACCCGAAGAACCGAGGGGGACACCCACGTGAACCGCGCGTCGTCCACAGTCGTCAGGGCGATGACGTCGCTTGTCTGGCTCATCAGCATCTGGTGCAGCCGGTCGTTCGCGGCGAGCTCGGCCAGCGCGCGCTGCTCGGTCGTCACGTCCCGCACCACAACCAGCGCGCCGACGATCGCGTCGCCCTCGATCGCGGGGCCGTACGTCATCTCGAAGGCCGCGCCGAGTGTGGGGCTCTCGCGGACCTCCGTGAACGACTCGCCGCCCAGCGCCCGCTCCATCGCATGGCTGACGTGCGCGAAGGTCTCCGGCGCCAGAACGTCGGACAGGTGGCGGCCGATCATGTCCTGCGGGCGGTAGCCGTAGCAGGTGATCGTCGCGCCGACGGCCGCACGGTAGCGCAGCTGCGCGTCCACCAGCAGCACACTGGCGAACGGCAGCGAGGTCAGCGCGGTCCGGACGACCCGGTCCTCCAGATCGGGCGCCTGCGCACGCCCTTCAGACGACACGGGGTCAGTCCTTCCACACATCCGCTGGGCGTCGCAGAGTGTTCCACACGCCGTGCGGAGCGCGCCCGGCGAAGTTGGCCACGTCGACGAGCGGCAGCGCAGTCCGTGCGCAAGCGGACATATCGTGTGCGGCGTGCTGACGGTCGCTATCTTCCCGGAGGTGGCCACCGAATCAAATGCTGCGGCTGCTGCTCCTCCTTATGGCCCTCATGCGGGCTCCCCACCGAGGAAGGACACGCGATGACCCACGGCAGGCGCGGACCAGCCCACCCCGAGCGCAAGGAGATCGCCCGCTACCTGCTCTCCCGCGGCCTCGACACGATCGACCAGGCTCCCGACCCGGTCCGCATGGCCCAGCTCGCCGCTCCGATGGAGACGATGATGGCGAGCGCGGTCGCGGGCGGGTTCGCCTTTCCCACCGGGCTCGAGCCCACGCCGAAACCGGTCTCCCCGACGCCAACGGCCGACGATCCCCTCCCCCATGCCGACGTCGTCGTCATCACCTGGACCGTGGACGAGCTCGTCGGGCTCGCCCACGTCCTCACCCCGGGTGTCGCACCGGCGCGCTGGCACCGCTACGCCCGCAACTTCGCCGACTACCGTCCCAAGATCCGGCCGCACGCCCCCGCCGCGAACTCGGGGCGGCTCGGCAGCTACATGCCCACCCGGGTCGGGAGCACCGCCGTGCTGTGCATGAAGTCGGAGCTGCATCTCAACCAAGACGGTGTGAAGACCGGCGAGGGCACGGCCACCCTGCCCGTCAAGGACTTCTTCAAGCAGATCATCGCCGAGACCGGCGCGGGGCTGATCCTGACCGTCGGCACCGCGGGCAGCGTCTTCCCCGCCTTCGAGCTCGGCGACATCGTCGTCAGCAGGGCCGCGAAGTTCCGGCTGCAGAACGAGTTCCGCAACGAACCCTTCAACGGCAAGGCCTACCGCAGCGACTGGGCGCTGCCCACCAAGTACCTGGACACCGCGCAGACCCTGATGAAGACCCTCGCGGGCCAGCTGGCCGAGCCCGGGTTCGGCCCTCCCCATCCCGGCTTCGACTTCACCGGCCCGCTGCTGCACGCCTCGGCCAACGACCCGGACATCAAGCTCGAGCTCGATGGACGGGACATGCCGGAGTTCCACCCGATCCTGACCACCGACTACTTCGAGTACGGCACCACCACCAACCACCTCGACGTCGAAGGCGCTGCGGTCGAGATGGGCGACGCCGCGCTCGGGCTGGCCTGCTCCGAGCTCGCCGACCCGCCGAACTTCGCCATCGTGCGCAACATGTCCGACCCGGTGATCAACGGTGACCTGCCCGCGAAGCAGTTCCACCTCAACGAGCAGACCACGTGGGCGGTCGGCTACTACACCGCCTACGGCCTGTGGACCAGCACCATCGGCGCGCTCACCACGTGGGGCATCCTCGCGGGCCTCACGTAGCCCCGCTCGTGTCGTCGAGCACGACCTCGTCGGGGTCGCGGTCGGGGCGCAGACCCCGCCACGCGGCGTGGCGCAGCCGGTGGTCGGGCGTCAGGTTGCGGTAGACGACCTCGCCGACCAGCACCGGACGCACCCACCGCGCCGCTCTGGCCTCGACCGCCGGGATCTCCTCGTCGAAGCCGGAACCGGGTTCGGCGAGCGGGCCCAGCTCCCGAGTCAGCACGGCGAGTGCGGCGTCGGTGAAGCCGGTGCCCACGTGCCCGAGGTAGCGCAGCTTGCCCTGCCCGTCGTACGCGCCGAGCAACAACGCGCCGACCGTGCCTGCCCTTCTGCCACGGCCGGGGGTCCAACCGCCGATCAGGACCTCCTGCGTGGTCAGGAGCGCGGTCTTGACCCAGGCCGAGGACCGTCGTCCCGGCTCGTACCGGGAACGGCGCCGTTTGCTGACGACGCCCTCCAGCCGATGCGTCCGCGCCACCTCCAGCAGCTGGGCGGCCGGGACGTCGGTGTAGGACGGCGGGACGGCCAGGTGCGGCACGCCGTCGAGGGCCAACGCCGACAGCACCGTCCGGCGCTCGTCGTAGGGCTCGCCCAGCAGCGAACGACCGTGCAGGTCGAGCACGTCGAAGACGTACAGGAGCACCGGCACCTGCGCCACGAGGTCGCTGATGGGGGCGCGGACGTGCATCCGCTGCGTCAGCCGCGCGAACTCCGGGCGGCCGCGACCGTCGAGCGCGACGATCTCCCCGTCGACCAGCAGCGGGCCGAGGCAGGCCAGCGCCTCGGCCGTCGGGCCGCCTGCCAACTCGGGGTAGGAGGCGGTGACGTCGTTGCCGTTGCGGCTCCACACCCGCACCCGGCCGTCGCCTGCGGCCACGACGGCGCGAACTCCGTCCCATTTGAACTCCACAGCCCACCCGGGGCCTGCGGGCGGCGGACCGGGCGTGGCCAGCATCGGGCGGACCAGCCCCGGCACACCGTCGTCGCCCACCGCGGGCTTACGGCTCGGCCTGCGCGTCGGGCCGCGTGCCGTCGGTCTCGCCGTGCCTGCGTCGGTTCCGTCGGCCGCGGGCAGGTGCGGCGAGGAGCGGAAGACCGTCCAGCGCGGCTCGGGCGGCCCCGCGGGAGCCCGCGGCGGAGAGCAGCACGAGGCGGGCGTCGAACTGCTCCAGGTCCAGCCTGCCGTCGGAGAGGTGGCGGCGGAGCGCTCCCGCCCACTCCGCGCGCTCCCGGTCGCTGACCGGCCCTTCGTCGGCGTCAGGCATGGGGCTCGGTGCAGATCGGCAGCGCAGGGACAGCGGCTTCGGCCGAGGGCACGGGCGAAGTGTAGCGGTCCGCGGCGGACGCGGCGGAAGTTGCCACTTGGGCGGCTGGTCGGAAATTGTCGGTGCTCGGTGGGAGAGTATCGAACATGCGAGCGAGTGGGGCGGGAGCTGGTGATGGGGTCGCGGATGCGGCCACCGCCGAGCTGGCCGGGTTCCTGGCCCGTCTCGGGGTTCTCGCCGAGAATCCCGGCCCCGGTCCGGACGCTGCCCGGATCGACCGAATCGCGCTGATGGAACGGATGCGCGCCGCCCTGGCCGCTGCCCAACACGCCGAGATGGTCGCGTTCGCCCGCTCGCAGGTCGAAGCCCAGATCGCCAACGACTCCCTGGACCCGAGAACGGTCGGACGCGGGATCGGCGACCAGATCGGCCTGGCCTGCAAAGTGTCCCCGTTCACCGGATCCCGCCGTCTCGGCGTGGCCCGGTCCCTGCACACCGACCTCCCCGCAACCCGCACCCTGCTGGCGGCTGGCCGGATCAGCGAAGAAATCGCCGAGCTCGTGGTCGCCCAGACCCGCCACCTCACCCCCGAGCAACGTCGCCTGGTGGACAAGCAGTTGGCCACGGCCGGGCTCGACGCACTGTCGCCGCTGCGCGCCGCAGCCCTGGTCAAGAAGTACGCCTACGAGGCCGACCGGGCCGCCTACGTCGCCCGCGGACGCACCGCCCGCGCCGACCGACGGGTCACCTTGCGCCCCGCCCCCGACACCATGAGCCTGCTGACCGGGCTGCTACCGGTCGAACAAGGCGTCGCCTGCATCGCCGCGCTGCGCAAACGCACCGACGAGGTCATCGGCAACGGCGACGGCCGCACCCGCGACCAGATCATGGCCGACACCCTCGTCGAACGCCTCACCGGTCAAGCCCGCGCCACTGACGTCAACGTCGAAGTCGGGATCGTGATCCCGGTGGCCTCACTGCTCGACCCCGAGCACCCCGGCACCGCCGACAGCGCCGAGGTGACCGGATACGGGCCGATCCCGGCCGAGATCGCCCACGAGGTGCTCGCCTCCACGCAGGGGAAGCGGTGGTGGCGTCGGCTGTTCACCCGGCCAGAGGGCGGCCTGCTGGTCGGGGGCGACCCCCGGCGCCGCCGCTTCGACGGCTTCCTCGCCCACCTCATCGGCATCCGCGACGCCGGCCGCTGCCGCGACCCCTACTGCGATGCCCCGATCCGCCACCTCGACCACATCCACCCCCACCGCACCGGCGGCCCCACCAGCTACAGCAACGGTCGCGGGGTCTGCGCCCGCGGCAACTACGTCCGCGAGATGCCCGGCTGGCACGTCGACCTCATCGACGACGGCCTCACCGACCGACCCCACACCGTCCGGACCACCACCCCGACCGGACACACCTACGTCAGTACCGCGGGACCGGCACCCTGAACAGGCACTGGGTGCGCCCTGCGCGACCTCATCGGGACGAGGCCGTCCTGACGCCATGACCACCGCGAGCGAAAAGGGATCTTCTGGCCGTGCACGACGATCGAGGTCCTCGCGCGCGCGGTCCGGCGCGGCGTTCTCGTGTACCTGGTCCTCGCTCGTGACTACGACCAGTCCGAGCCCCTCGCCACGGCGCATCGGGAGTTGCGGAAGTCGGCTCTGGACACGGTGCGCAACGCGGGCCCCGGCCGCGTCATCTACTGCCACCTCGAACAGCCTGAATTCATGATCGTCGACGACCGGTACGTCACCGTCGGCAGCACGAACGTTGGCATGCGGAGCCACACCACCGATTCCGAGATGAACATCGCAGTTGTCGATTCCGCGCTCGTCGACGGCGTGTTCGGCGGGACGCAGGCACGGGTCGGCAAGTTCGCCCTCGAACTCCGCCTGCGCGTCTGGAACGAACACCTGAACATCCCAGAAAGCGAGCTCCGGGACCCCATCGCGGCGGCCTCACGCTGGCCGAAGCAGGTCCCGCGTTCTTCGCGAGTGCATCACGCCGCCTACCACGCGGGCGACGCGCCGTCGAAACCGATCACGCTCTGGGAGTGGTTCCGCGCCGTCGGCTTCCTGCGCGAGCTCGCCCGCGAGCCCGAGCCTTGGCCGGATGCAAATGCCACGGATATCGATCTCATCGATGCGGCGGCGGCTGTTCTGGAGACGTTCGATGAGACCTTTCTGAAGAGCAGCTTGAGCAGCCTTGCGCTCGGACCGGCCTGGTGGACGCCCGGCGTGGGGCTGGATGACCGCTTAGCGCGGATTTCCGCGCAGGAGGTTCGACGCAATGGGACATGCGTCGCACCTGGCGGGATTGAGTAGGGTGTGATCGCCAGCTGGGTGCAGAAGCGGCAGGATCTGGCCAGTTTCTGCACCCAACTGGCGATCATGGGTTCGTATGCGGTCAACCGGTCTTGGCAGCAGGCCGGGTTGCGGTGATCCGCCCTGCCGCTGGGCCTTCTGTCGGTCCTGACTGCGCGGCCGTGACGAGCGCCCGGCTGCTGGGGCCAACCGACCTTTCGCTGGTCAGCAGCATCTGACTGTGGATCAGTAGGCCGCATTGGGGGGCAGATAACGAATCGCACCAGCATGATTCAGCGGGAGGGTCACAGCAACACTTGCGGGAGCACGAGAGCTAGTGGTCGAGGTCGTCGCAGGGTCATCCCGATTCGACCGGCTCCTCCCCGGCAGCCCGGCAGAGAGGTTGCGCCGATCCGCCTGCGCGGAAATCCGCGTTAGTCGAGTTCTGCAAACGCAAGCTGATGAACGTCGAGACGAAGTGCTGATCCTTCCCGACGCGAACTCGAGCTCTGAGGCGATCGATGGTCCGGTCCCGCGCTCGGCGCAGCGACCGTGCCCATCACCATCGTAAGGAGTGCTCGTGATCCCGGTCGCCTCACTGCTCGACCCCGAGCACCCGGCGCCGCGACTGCGCGTTGAGGTAATCGGGCGAATCGGACCTCAGTGGATGACCGCAGCCAGGAATAGTCGCAATGGATTCTTGACAATCGGCCAAAAGCACTATTCAGTCGGGCACGAAGACAGCTCGGTGGGCAAATGGCCGCAACACGCCGAATCGCCTGCGCGATCCCGATCATCGTAAGTCCCAGAATAGCCAAAATGACGACTGCGCCCTTGGTAGGCGAACCGGTAGCGTTCGGCATCGGATTCGTGGTGTTGGTCGCGTACGCGTTCGCCAAGTCCTGGACTGAGTCACTGGTCACCGTCGCCCACGAGGGTGGCCACATGGCAACGTTGGCGTTGACCGGCCGAGGACACCGGGGGTTCAGGCTCACCGAAGGCAGCGACCGGGAGGGGAACGCCGCAACAGAAGGCGGGACCGTCCCTATCGACACGGGCTTCGGGGTCGGCTGGTGGATGAGCGTCTTTGCCGGCTACGCGACCCCGCCGATCGCAGGACTCGTCGGAGCGCACGCGCTGGCCGACGGCAACGGCTGGGGAGTGTTGTGGGCGGGAATCGTCCTTCTCACGGTCGCTCTCCTCTGGGCCAACAACTGGTTCGCCCGTGCCGTGACCGCACTCGGTCTCGCTGGTGTGCTCTGGGCGGCCATTGCAGGCGGTCCGCGCACGCAAGCGGCGGTGGCATTCGCGCTGGTGTGGCTGCTCCTGATTGGCGGGGTTGCCCAAGCGGTCGGCGACAGGGGTGGCTCGGACGGGCAGAAGATGGCGGCAAGCACCTGGATCCCGGGACCGGTGTGGTGGGCTCTGTGGAGCGCTATCGCCGTCATCTGCCTCTGGTCGGGCGCCCGGCTACTGCTGCATCTCCGATAACGGATCGAGATCAACTCAGACCTCTGTGGCCCACCCAAAGTGAGCGTGTCGTCGCAGTGAGTAGGCGTGTCGTCGCAATGTGGATCTTTGGGCGCAACGGGCTCAGGCGAGTGATCGTCTTCTACAGATGTGGCCCACATCAGGGGTCGAAGGCCGGGCCACGCCTTGTGTCATCCCTAGCACCCTGATGTCTGGTTTCAGGGCGTGTCGTGGAAGGAACTGCATGTCCGCTCCCCCTGCTTCAGCTCGGCGTTCGCGTCGCCGGGTCACGGTGTCGTTGGCCGCCGTTGGTGTTGTCGTCGTGGCAGGCTTGGTGCCTGGCGCCGCGACGGCGTCCTCGCACCGTGAGGCGCCGCTGATCGCGGCCGACCCGCCCGTCGACAACACCGACACCTACGCGTTCGTCAGCCCGGACAAGCCAGACACGGTCACGCTCGTGGCCAACTGGTATCCGTTCCAGGAGCCCAACGGCGGTCCGAACTTCTACCCGTGGGCCACCCACTCGCACTACGACATCAACGTCGACTCCGACGGTGACGGCAAGCCCGAGATGACGTTCCGTTTCCAGTTCCACACCCAGGACCTGCGGGACAAGACGACGTTCCTGTACGACAACGGCCCGGTCACCAGCCTGACGGATCCGAACCTGCTCTTCCGCCAGACCTATGACCTGACCCTGATCCGCCCTGGCAAGGACAAGACGCTGATCACGGGCGCTCCGGTGGCGCCCTCGGACACCGGCCCTGCGTCAATGCCCGACTACAGCCAGCTGCGCGGGCAGGCCATCGGCTCGCTGCCAGGTGGCGGAGGCAAGGTCTACGTTGGCCAGGCTGCTGACTCGTTCTTCCTCGACCTGCGGGTCTTCGACCTGCTCTACGGCGGGAACCTGAAGGAGTCCGGCCAGAACACCCTGAACGGCTACAACGTCAACACCGTGGCCATCCAGGTGCCCAAGAGCTACCTCGCGCTGGGCGGCGACGCCACGAAGAACCCGGTGATCGGCGTCTGGAGCGACACCGAGCGGCAGTCCACGAAGCTGGCCCCGGGTAAGAGCACCGCGGTCGGCTCGTACGTGCAGGTCTCACGACTGGGCAACCCGTTGGTCAACGAAGTCGTCACGGCTGCGGGCCAGAAGGACGGTTTCAACGGCTCGACTCCCGCGCAGGACGCCACCAACAACGGCCTGATCGGTCGGGTGCTCACGCCGGAGGTGCCCGCGCTGATCCAGTCGATCTACGGGATCAAGGCTCCGGCCACTCCGCGCAACGACCTGGCGGAGATCTTCGCCACCGGCATCGCGAAGTCAGCGCCGACCCTCGACGGCTCGAAACCGCCGATCCAGGCCGACCTGAACTCGCAGATCCTCAACAAGGACGTCGACCCGAAGAAGTTCGCCCCCGCGGAAGAGCTTCGGCTGAACATGTCCGTGCCGGTGACCGGCCAGCCCAACCGGCTCGGCGTGCTCGCAGGCGACCTGCAGGGCTTCCCGAACGGTCGCCGCCTGACCGATGACGTGGTCGACATCGAGCTGCAGGCGCTCGAGGGTGCCGCGCAGACCGGCAAGATCGTCACGGCGCTGGCAGACGGGGACGGGGTGAACAACAACTCCGAGGCGTTCGGCACGCACTTTCCCTACGTCGGGTTGCCCTACGACCAGTCGGTGAACACCCAGTAGGAGTCGGCGGCGCACACCTCAGCGAGGACAACTTCCTTGACCCGAGCCGATCATCACCCCGCCACCGACCGGCTGTTCGTGGCGGTCGTTGTGGTGGGTCTGCTCGTAGCGGGTGTGGTGGCCGTGCGGGTGGCCACACAGTCGAGACCTGCGGCGCCGAACAGCGCAGGTGTTGCCGGTGTGTCGCCGTCGGGGGCGGACCCGTTGGGTGCGGACATCGCGGGTATCCAGGCTCAGTTGGCGATCACCCCCAACAACGCCGACGCCTGGGCCAACCTGGGCCTGGACTACGTCCAAGAGGCCAAGAACACCGTCAACCCGATGTACTACCCCAAAGCAGAAGGCGCGCTGGCCCGCTCATTGCAGCTCGCCCCGACCGGCAACGCGCCCGGGCTGGCGGGGATGGCCGCGCTTCGGGCCGCGCAGCACCGCTTCACTGACGCCCTCGCCTTGGCCCGACAGGCGGAGGCGATCAACCCCGACAACCCGTCGATCTCCGGCACCCTCGCCGACGCCTACACCCAACTCGGCCGCTACGCTGACGCCCAGGCCGCGGTGCAGCACATGCTCGACCTGCACCCAGCCACGCCCGCCTACACCCGGGCCGAGTACGTCTACGAACTCGCCGGACAGGTCGACCAGGCACGCGACATGCTCGACCAGGCCCTGGCCGACGCCTCCGCCCCGTCTGACGTCGCGTTCTGCCGCTACTACCTGGCCGAGCTCGCGTTCAACTCCGGCGACCCTGCCGAGGCGCTGCACCAGATCCAGCTCGGCAGCCAAGCCGACCCCCGCTATCCGGACCTGCTGGAGGGCCAGGCCAAGGCCGAAGCCGCGCTGGGCCGGACCGGCTCGGCGGTCGCCGACTACGCCCAGGTCGTGGCGAACGTGCCGCTGCCGCAGTACGTGATCGAGGCTGGCGAGTACCTGCAGTCCATCGGGCGTACCGCCGACGCGCAGCGCGACTACCGGCTCTTCGACGCCGAGAACTCCCTGTTCACGAGCAACGGTGTCGCGCTGGACACCGACCCCACCCTCTTCTACGCCGACCACGGCGACCCGGCCTCGGCGTTGAAGTACGGACAGGCCGGGATCGCGATCCGGCCGTTCCTGGAGATGGACGACGCCTACGGGTGGGCGCTGCACGTCAACCACCGCGACGCCGAGGCCTTGACCTGGGCGAACAAGGCCGCAGCGACCGGCATGCGCAACGCCCTGTTCGCCTTCCACAAAGGCATGATCGAGAACGCGCTCGGCGACACCGCCGCCGCCCGCGCCGACCTCACCGCCGCGTTGGCGATCAACCCGCACTTCAGCCCGCTGCACGCCCCCGAAGCCCACGCCGCCCTCGCCGCGCTGGGCGCCCCCCGATGACCGCCCCGGACAGGGCGGGACGAGGACGGCGCAGGCGGCGCAGGCTGGTCGTGGCAGGCGCCATGGTCGGCGTGCTGGGTCTTCCCGCCTTGCTGGGGCAGGCCCCCGCGGCCGACGCGCACCCGTTGGGCAACGCCACGGTCAACCACTTCGACGGCCTGGAGATGTTCCCCGACCACGTGGCCGACACCGCCGTCATCGACACCGCGGAAATCCCCACCTTGCAACGCACCCCGCTGATCGACACCAACACCGACGGCGTGATCTCCGCCGCCGAGTCCGACGCCTACGCCACCGCGCAGTGCCACGATCTCGCCGCCGCCCTCACCGTCGGCACGGACGAGGGCCGGGTCGGACTGACCGTCGCCACCGCGGGCTACGTCCAACTCCCCGGCGCGGCCGGGTTGAAGGTCGGACGCCTGGAATGCCACCTGACCGGCCCAACCGATCTGTCCCGGCCGACCACACTCACCTTCGACGACAGCTACGACTCCGCGGGGATCGGGGGCTGGCACGAAATCACCGCCAACGGCGAGGGCGTCACCCTGCAGCACTCCCCTGTGCCCGCCACCAGCATCACCGACCAGCTTCGCCACTACCCCAACGACCTTCTCTCCTCACCCCTGGACGTGCGCAGCACCCAGATCGCCACCGTGCCCGGCGCAGGCGAATCCACCTACACCCCACTGGACGCGGTGCCCGGCGCAAATGCCGTCCTTCGAGCCCTCAACGCGCTGTCCAACCGCTTCAACGACCTCGTCGGCGCCCAGAACATGAGCGTCGGAGTCGGTTTGCTTGCGCTGGGGCTGTCGATCCTGCTCGGCGCCGGACACGCCTTCCTCCCCGGACACGGCAAGACCATCATGGCGGCCTACCTCGTCGGAAAGCGCGGCCGACTGCGCGATGTCGTCACCGTCGGCGCCACCGTCACCATCACCCACACGTTCGGTGTCCTCGCCCTTGGTGTACTGCTGTCCGCTTCGGCCGCACTGGCCCCGACCGCGGTCGAACAAGTCCTCGCCGTCATCTCAGGGCTCATCGTCGCCGGAGTCGGCGTCGGACTGCTCATCTCAGCTCTACGGCGCCAACACGCTCATCCGATCACTGTCGCGGCCACCCCGGCGAAGTCAGGCACGGGACGCGCACCCGTCCTCGAAGCCGTCCACGAACCGACGCACGGGCACGGACATGGCGGGCACGGGCACGGGCACGGGCACGGGCACGGGCACGGGCACGGGCAGAAGAGTTTCGGGAAGGGCGGTCTGATCGGGCTCGGGGTGGCCGGTGGCCTCGTCCCCAGCCCCTCCGCACTGTTGGTCTTGCTCGCCGCGATCGCGCTGGGCCGCACCGCGCTCGGCATCGGGCTCGTCCTGGGCTACGGCTTCGGCATGGCCCTCGCGCTGACCTTGGCCGGACTGCTGCTCGTCAAGCTGCAAGCCCGGATCAACACACTCCTGCGACAACGCCACATCGCCCGCGTCGGCGCCGTAATGGCCTATCTCCCCGCCCTCACCGCACTGCTCGTCATCCTCGTCGGCGCCGGGCTTACCCTGCGCGCCCTGTCCGGATCGGTCTGATCACCGTGACCCCCATCAGCGAACCTGCCGCGGAGCCACGGCGTCGCGGGCTTCGAATCGTCCGGGCCGTCGTCATTCTTGCCGTGCTCGGCGCGATCTTCGCCGGAGCTGCGTTGCTGATCGCAGGCCTGGACACCTCGTCGGACCCAGCCGACGCGCCAGCGGTGTTCGTCACCCAGCCCGGCTTCCAACCCGGCGCCACCCCACCCTGTCTCTTGCACCAGACCGCGCAACCCAACAGCGCTTACCGCGGCGGCCCGGATTCGCGGGCCCTTCCGCAGCTGACCTTCCTGGCCTACTACACCGCTGCGGGGAAACTCCCGTTCTGCGACGCCCAACCCGCAACCGACACCGACAAGACATGGGCACAGATCTACCTACAGCTCACCAACAACCCCGACAATGTCGTCACCATCCTGGGCGTCGGCGGCGGCTGATCACCGTCCGCGCAGCAGCGCTTCGCGTAGCGGCCGCTCGACGGTTCCGTCCAATTCATGCTGCTACCAGCAGCTGACCATCGGGCGGTGCCGTTGAGACCACCACCCAAGCTCGTCGCGTTCGGGGCGGCGGTCCATCGGGCGTGACGACGCCAGCCCTCGGTCACCGAGTGCGATAACGCCGCGAGACAAATCACGCAGCGTGGTTTTGTGTGCTACGGCGGCCACTCGATCGACGGAACATGGTGCCCTCACCGAGTCTATCGGCACTGGTGGGGCAACACTGAACGTGAAGGCTTTTCAGCTCTTCACGCCCTGATCGTTGTGAAACCGGAACCACAGTCTTTCGACCGGACTGCGGTAATCGGTTCAACAGCCGTGTGCGAATTCTCCCCGTGAGTATTCGGAACGGCTGTGAGGAGAAAACTGTGTCCACCCTATCGTCTCTCGCCACTGTCCTCGTCTGTATGTTCAGCGCGGGCAGCATCTACGCCGTCTATCCGCCGGGCCTGATGTCGTCCTCGACCCTGGCCAGTTCCTCGTCGACGGCGCACCCGACGACGTCAGCCAAGCCCACGACCACGACACAGTGTTCGGGGTCCACGACACAATCGCCGACCACCACGCCGACCAGATCGGCCTCGCGTGCGCTCGCGCCGGGCACGGCGGATCTCCCCTCCGACGTGCTCGACCTCCGAAACTGGTACCTCACGCTGCCCACCGGCACGGCCGGCGCTCCGGACACCGTTAAGCAGCCCGCGCTCGACAGGTACACCAGCACGGCCTTCCGTCTCAACGACGCGAAGAACGGGGTGGTCTTCACGACCACAGCAGGGGGTGTGACGACGTCGGGAAGCACGTACCCGCGCTCCGAGCTGCGCGAGATGGCCGGTACCCGTAAGGCCAGTTGGTCCAACAAGAGCGGCACTCACACGTTGGTCGTCCGCCAGGCCATCACCGAGCTGCCCGCGGTGAAGCCGGAGGTCGTGACGGCCCAGATCCACAACGGCAGCGACGATGTCATGGAGGTGCGGCTCGAGGGCAACCGCCTGCTGGCCCAGTACAACAACGGCCAGAGTGACATCACCATCGATCCGGCATATGTGCTTGGCACCGTCTTCGATCTACGGATCGTCGCCTCCAGCGGCAAGGTGCGGGTCTACTACAACGACGTGCGGAAGGCGACGATCAACAAGTCGGGCTCGGGTTGGTACTTCAAGAGCGGCAGTTATCTGCAGACCAACACCAGCAAGGGTGACAAGCCCACGGCCGCAGGCGTGGTCGTCACCTACGCCCTCCAAGTTACCCATTCCTGATGCTCCTCCCGGAGCCACGCCGAAGCTGTTGCCCGGGCCGCGGTCGAGCACGCCCCGCCAGCGCGTGGACGGGCGCCAATCTCCTTATTGCTCCAGCGCGGCGTGTACCAGGAGGTGGTTCTCGGCGAGTACGGCCTGCCAGTAGTTCATGCGTTCCGCGTTGGTGGTGTCGCGCCAGTGACGGAACAGTCCGGCGGCGTCGCCGAGGGGCAGGCGGCCTTCCGCCTGGTGGATCTCCAGCGTGAGGGAGGCCCGCCCGGCGGTGCACGCCTCGACGGCGGCAGTGACGATCGAGGCCAGGCCGGCGGGCTCCGCTGCGGCGTCCTCCCCCCTCAGCCCCGCGCCCGCAGCCGCGCCTGATCCACCAAGATTGCTCTCGACCGACGTCCCGCTCCATTCCGCCAACGCGCCCACCTCGTCCGTCTGAGGTGCCCGGACCGCCATGAGTCGCGGGGCCTGTCTAGAGGAGCAGCTCGCGGACAGGCTCAACATGTATGTCGAGGAGGTCGAAGGGTTTGCGCGGGCGCGGTACGGGACGACGCGCTGGACGAACGATCTCGCGGTGGCTGTTCGGAGTCGACCTGGACAACCCGCTCTGCATACGGTCCGTCCCGGCGGTGTGGTGGCCCGGCAGCGACCCGACGCCGGTTCCGCGCGACGAAGATGCGGTAACCCGTCCCCCCGCGCACGGCCGACATAGATACGTCGGGTACCTGTGGGTTGCTCGCCGTCGATGCCAAGCGTCCACCCGTCCGCACTGGGGCAGACATCCGTAGGTCCGTGATCGTCGGCGACGGTCCGCCTCGTGCTTCTGATCGGAGCATGGCGCACACGTCGCGCGTCCATGAGGTCAATCGGGCACGAACTGTCGGACCGTGGGGGCACGCTCGACAACGGCGGCAGGCCGATCACCAATCGACCCGCGCCACGTCGTTGTTCTTCGCGATCGAGGGAGAGTCCCGAGGGCGCGTAAAGTCAGATCACGGCGCACGACGGCCCCCAAGAGTGGTCAGGACAGGTTGGCGGCGCCGGTTGTCCGGGCGCGTGGGACTGCGGTTGGAGCTGCTCGAGTGGCGCGTGACGCCCGGATCGCTACGACCAGGCACCTGCGCACGGCCGCCGGTGACGCAGCGGGCGGAGATGGCGAAGCTGGCTGGCCTTCACCAGCTGTGACAGCGCACGTCCGAGCTGAGGTTCGGGGGCCCCGCGGTTTCTGCTGACGAACCCGCCCGCGTGTGGACGAGAGAGCGGCGACAGTGACCATGGCGGCCTCGACGGCAGCAACGAGGCCCACTACAGACCTCGAACAGACCAATCAGGGGTTGCCGATGCTGGGCGATTGAGACGGTGAAGCCCCCGACTCAATGCGTCTGCGTCGAGAGCGCCGGAGTCGATAGGTCAGCGCGCGACGGCTCGTCGGATCTGGCCGAACGGCGATCGCGAGTGCCGTGGCGGCTTCGACCATGTGCTCGGCGTCCTGCCCGCTCTTCACATAGATCTGCAACAAGAATGTGGTCGCCTGGCGCCTTCGCAGGAGGCGGTAGGCGCACACGATGAGGGTCGACGCGACCGACGTGATCGCGGACAGAACGGGCACTGGACCGGCGTCGATCAGCCACGTGGTGACCGAGCCCATCGCGGCTCAGCCGGACTTGTCACGATAGGGACAATTCGGACAGCGGGGAGCACCGAGTTCCTGGGCACGCTGGAGCTTGCGTCGCTCGATGCGGACCTGCTCGCGGGCCTCGTCGAGGAGCCGGCGCTCTTCATGCAGCCGCCGAGCCTCATGTGCGGCCTCCTGGCGACGGCGGAGCTGGTTCTCCGTCTCGTTCTCGAGGCCGATCGCCACGCCGAGCGCGATCAAAACGATCACGCCGGCGACGATCACGACAACCCAAAGCGTCATGACTCGCCTCCGGGCGACGCGACACGTCCGGCCACGAAGAAGGTGAGCCACGCCGCCATCTGGCACTCCCATCACAGCACCACCGAGCAAGGGGTAGCCCGGCCCACCAAGTGTGCGCGTTCACGCAAAGGAACGGAAGAGAGCCACGTCCACGAGATCGATGCTTGGGGAACGCACGCCTGCAATTGCGGGCGATCAAGGACACCTGAGGCTTGAGCCTCGGTCCGCGGAACGGCTGCGGTAGTGATCTTGGTTTGCAGATGATCATGTGCGGAGGCGTGCGGGAGTCGCTGGTCTGTCCAGCTCTTCCACAGTTGAGTGTTCGGGCCGGGTGTCGGCGGGGTGGGGGTCGGGCGGCGGCTGGTGGGCTGTGCCCGGCGGTGTAGCCGATGGTGTGGTCCCACAGTCGTTGCCATACCGGTGCCCAGGGCCAGCGACTGGGTAGGTGCAGGACGGGTGTGCGGGCGGGTCGGGCCAGTCGGGCGGGCACGGTGATCAGTTGTCTGCGCAGCGTCGCGCCGCGGGCGCGGCCGTGGGGTCCTGCGGGGTGAGGTTGTGCGGCGATGGTGCCGGCGGCATTGAGCAGGTTGTGCGCGATGGCGGCGCACAGGACCCAGGCGGAGTTGGCGCCAAAATGTCCTGAGCGCATGTGGGCCAGGGGCCCGTCGATGAGGTCGGCGAATACGGTTTCGATGATGGCGTGGCGGCGGTGGACGATGTCGGCGTCGGTGGTGGGCAGCTCGGTGTTGGTGAAGAACGGGTGGTAGCGCCAGACCGGGAACAGTGCGTCGGGGTAGCGGGCGTCTTTGACCCGGCGGATCACCAGCCTGGCAGGGATCCGGTCTGTGGTGTGGGCGAACGCGGTGTAGGTGACCTCGCGACTTCGGCGGCGGAGATCCATGCCCCGGCCCCGGTGTCGGGATCCTGGACCGCGCCGGGGCAGCGGACGGGGGCCCAGGCGGTGTCCGGGATGGTGGCGATAGCGCGTTGGATGGCCCGGTTCTTGGGCATGACCAGGGAGAACTCGGCCTTGCCGCAGACAGGCGCGGACTACCGCGCGGTTGCCGTAGGCCGAGTCGCCGCGCACCAGGATCTTCCCCGTGGCTCCGGGGGCGCGGGCGGTGACGATCGCCTGGGCGACCATCCGCCCGGCCGCCTTTGCCCGAGCCGGTCTTGCCCGCGCGTAGCCGCATCCCGGCGATCACCGGCGCGGCGTGTCGTGCTGGTTGATCGGTGCGTCGCAACACCTATTCTCCCAGCTCAGGAGGCACTTTCCTCGTTCACACGCCGCCGCCCGACGTCATTCGTCTGCGGATCGAGGTTAAGTGGTGCCATGCTGTCCGCGAGCGGGTAGCTATCGGACGATCGCGGCGACCAAGACGGCGCGGTCGAACTCACCCTCCTTCACACCTGCGACGAAGACGTCCCACTCGGCAGCGCTGAAGGTCAGCACCGCCCCGTCGGGCACTTTGCTGTCGCGAATAGCGACGTCGCCGTCCGGCACCGCTGCGACGGCAACGCAGCCGTGGTTACCGCAGAAGCTGCTGGTCTGAAAGTGAAGGGGAGCGTTCATGGCGGAAGTGTAAGAGCGACCCAGATGGCGGTAGCGGTTAGGTCTGCCGCGCTCGTGGCACCCGCGTGAGCGATCTCCGCATGAGGTCGCGCGACTCATCTGGACCAGCTGCCCGGGACCATAGCCCGTCCCAGATGCCTGCGTACCTGGTCCGCTCGCGCACGCCGTCGTAGTACACGTCTTGCCCCGCGCCTTCGACGCAGACAACTGGAGCGTCATCCGATCGAGACTCGAAGATCGAGAAGCTGGTCACCGCTTCGCTGAAGCCCGCCAAAAAAGGAAACACGCGGACCTCGACGTTGTCGACCTTCGATCGTTCGATCAACATCTCGATTTGGGACTCCATGACATCGCCGCGGACGGGTCCTCGATACAGCGCGGCTTCGTCGAGGACCACTTGCAGCTGAAGGGGATCGACGTTGCCGCGGACATCCTCAAGGACGGCCTGCCGCTGAAGACGAATGTCTACGAGCCGTTCATGCTGCTCAGGGGTGTTACGTGGGGCCTGCTCAGCGATGAGCATGCTCGCATAGTCCCTGGTCTGTAGAAGGCCCGGAATACAGCTTGAGTAAACTTTGAGCGTCTCGGCCTCCGCCTCCAGCGAGAGCCACAGGCTGAGGTCACCCGCTGGCGCGGCGTTGACGGGTTCCCACCATCCCGGCTCCTTCGCCTCGTCAGCCATCTCCATCAGCTGCACCCGCACGTCGGCAGGAGCGTCGTACTCCTCAAGCAGGTCTCGCACGTCCCTGGTCTTGGGAGCTACCTGGCCGGTCTCGAGCCGGCTCAGTTTGGCAGGCGAGACTTCAAGCGCCTTCGCCACATGCTCGAGCTGTAGGTTGTTACCTACCCGAAGATGCTTGAGAGCGGAACCAAGACGTCGGCGAATGACGACCGGTCCACGGTCCATATCCACTTCCACGGCGTTGCCCCCGCCTTCCCACGTCGGTCGTAGTCGGCTCTGTACTACCTGTAGCCGCTGCGAGACCCTCGGGATATGTCGCGATGCAATTGCAGATGTTACTTCCCATCTGCAACCTTCCGCATGGGAGCGCTTGGACGCAAGGGACTATGGCCGTGTTCACCGACAGGTGACAAAGAACACTCCCAGCGGACCGGACAGGCAGCAGGCTTGGGCCCTCGACCGGCTCCGCACGTTGGTACCGCCGTCACAGGTCGTCACCGGCACAACGGCGTCCGTTAGCGACAGCCCCTACCCGGCGCGGGGCTCTGCATAGGACAGCCGCAGTTGACACGGGCCGGGCAGCAGGTCACAGTCCGCGGCCGCAGACGTGGGCGTTGCTCGCGGTGCTGTTCGGCACCCGGTCGCCGATGGATCGCCGCAGGCTGACCGATGCTGTTCGAGCACGCCGTCCATCAGGGTTACTCGGCTGCGCGGCCCTTGAGCGCGAATCCGGCCACCGCCGGGCCGATAGACCGCCCCTGACGGGCGTCATCCCAGGGTCGCCAGGGCGGAAGTGTCGGTGGTCGGGCGCACACTGCCCGATGTGGGGATAGAGCTGGACGGGCTGGTCGACACGTTGGCGGTGAGTAGCGCTCGGCTGGTGGAGACGACATTGACCGGGCAGGGGTTCGTGCTGCCTCCGACGGTGTACCTGATGTCCAAGTACGCCCACCCGCCGTTGCTGGGCACCGTGACCACGCGCCCGTTCTATCGCGGTGCGGACGCGGCGGAGGCGGTCGCGCGGCTGGGTGTGTTGCCAGCGGCGGCGAAGGCGTTGCGGCTGTTGGTGGTGGTGGTGTGGGAGAACGCTGATCTGTGCGCGGCGCTGAACCGGCCGGGGTGGCAGGACGGGCGGTATCCGTGCGGGGTTGTCGCGGTCGATGCGCACCGGGATGAGCGGATCGGGCACACGGTCCGCTGGCAGCCGTTCTCCGTGACCGCGGTCGACCCGGTGACCCGGCCGGACCAAATAGGGCTGACCGCGCAGGGTTGGCCCGTCGCGCTGGCGTGGGGAACCCCGCAGCAGTACCGGAACGGGCGACTGCCCGCAGAAATCGCGGAGTTGCTGGCGGTTTGGCGCCGCCCGCGTCCGAAGGACGAAGTGGAGGCACTGCGCGCCGAGCTGACCGCCACCGGGTTCGTGGTGACCTGGAAGCAGCCCGTCGGCTGACCCCGCCGCGGCCCGCTGTCGGGGTAGCACTTCGCTCAGCGCAGCACCCCGCCGAGATCATGACGGCGGGCGGTCGCTGGTCGCCTACTCCCAGGTGAGCACGGGCTCGTCGACGTCGGCATCGTCGTCGGACCAGGCGCTGTCGGCGGTGTCGGCAGGGCCGCGGTCGTCGGTGTGGTCGTCGGCGTCCCAGCGGGCGACTCGGGCGTCGTGTTCGTCTTGCTCGGCTTGGTGTTCCCAGGCTTCACGGGCTTCGATCTCGCGGATCGCGCGACGGGCGGAGGCGATGCCGTCGGCGGACTCGCCAGCAGTGGTGACGCGGACCTGGTCTTCGCGCCGGGCCCGGCCGGGCTCGACACGCGCGGTGTCGCGGATGTCGGAAGCGACCGCATCGTCAACGGTCAGGCTGCGCCCGGTGTGTGGATGGTCGGCCTGTGCGCGGTCGAGGTCGGGGTCGAGGACGTCGTCCTCAACGATCGGGCGGTGACGTTCGTCCGCGGCGGTCGCCTCGGCGTGCGCGGCGAGCCAGTCGTCGGCGGTGATCTGTGGTTCGTTGTCGACGTCGCGGCCCGTCTTCACAGTGGAAGCCCTGCCCCAGGAGAGTGCATGAGCCCGCTGCCCGTCGACATGCGCGACCGCTGGGCCTCGCGCGCCGAACCGGCCGAGGGCAAGGGCACTGTCTACTGGCACGTGCTCATGTCCCGCTACCCGGGAGCGCGCGCCGCCGTGCCGAGCGACGTGATCGTCGTCGAGATGTCGCTCGCCGCGGCGCGTTGAGCCTTGTCGTCCGCATTGAGGGGGGCGCCGCCGCCGACCGGGATCGACTGGCTGGCCGGAACGCCGGACTGGGAGAGTGCACACGCCGAGGAGAGCGCGAGGGGGGCCGCGACGAGCAACGCCACGCCTATAGCCCGCAGAGGGGAGCGAGAGGGCATGGCCCGCACGTTAGGGACGGAGGACGTGCGCCGGGGGAGATGTCGAGAGTCGAGGCGATCTCCGGCGGCTCCGACGCGCCGGATGGACGCGGACCCCGCCGGATGGCGGACGCCGCAGGGGCGACCTCGCGTAGCCTCATCACTCGTCGACGCTCATCGCGCCGTTGGCCCTCCGGTCGCAGCCAGTCGCGATGACCGGTCCGCCGATGGCGGAGGGTGACGGCGAGCGGATCGCTGAACGGTGGCGCGTCGCCGTCAGGCCGGGTCTGCGGCGCTGAGCCTGAAGACGTCGCTCTCGGCGACGTTTCCGCGAGGCCGCAGCGGCCAGGTGATAGCGGACCAGGACTCGGTAGACCATGGACCGGAACCGCAGCGGTGACACACCGGCCCGACCGTCACGTCCCCGGTACCGGCGATAGCTGTCTTGGCCCCTCACCGCTTGGCTGTCCGCTTGGCCCTCACCGCCTGGCTGGGCGCACCATTCGCGTACCCATCAGATCGGCCGCACGACGGTCCGCCTCGCCGACCCACGCCGCGTAAACACGTAGTGTGGTCGCCCCGCCACCACCGTGACCAAGTCGGCCAGCAACGGTGCGGAGGTCCACCCCGGCGGTTAAAGCTCCGTTCAGAGTATGCGGAGGGCGTGCAGATGGCTGTCGATGCCGAGTCCTGCGCACATCCGGCCATAGCGGTGGGTCACGCCGCTCGGGTCGGCAGGCGCCTCGTGCAACGGCTGGTGAGAGAACAGGAACGCATCCGCGGCCGGTTCGACGCCGATCTCTCGCGCCTGCTGCTCATACCTCGCCCGATGCTCGGCTAGGACCGCAACGGTTTCGGCGTCGAGGGCGATGCGGCGCATCTGGTGGGTCTTCGTGTCCTTCTCAATCCCTTGCTTGCTCGATCGCACAAAGTTCCGGCGGATCGCCAGCATCCCGCCAGCCAGGTCGACGTCCGTCCAGCGCAGCGCGAGCAGCTCTGCCCGTCGCATCCCGTGACCATGACCAGCCAGACAAGCGTGCCCCACGCCTCGTCCTGCTCCCACGCAGCCGCAACGATCCGCGCCGCCTCGGCCGAGCTCGGCGGCTCCGGCTGCGGAGCCCGCTGTTTGGGCTTCCGCGCGATGTCGGCCGGGTTGGACCGGATCCATTCCCACCGCACTGCGGCACCGAGCGTGGCGCTGATGATCCAGTGGACCTGCCGGATCGCGGACGGCGACATCGGCGAACATCGGTGCGGCGGGCACTCGACGATCGTGCAGCCTGCCTTGGCGCAGTCGTGGGCCTCGCGGCTGGGGCGGCCGGGCCGGCGCTTGTGGCGGACCTCGTGGCACTCGTGCGCGAATGTGGTGCGGTGGTCGACGGCTGGCTCGCCGTTGCGACAGCGGTGACGGCAACGCCGGAGATCTGAATAGTCATCAGTTCCCCCTGGCGGGGGCGCCCGTGCCGGGCTGAAAATCTGGCCTGTGGCTGCCTGTGACGTCGTGGTCGCTTGGCGCCTGGCTGAGACCGTTGAATAGTCTGACGCTGGGAGCCGCATCTGAGGGGCCTCTGCATTGTCGCCTCTGAGCACGAGAGTTCGCCTCTGTTCCTTGCCCCGCCGGCTCCCCGGGCAGCCACGCCTGTTGATCAGTGAAGAGCGTGGTGGGGGTGAGGACATGGAAACGACCGATGAACCCGCTCGAGCTGGTCGAGCGGGTAGCCGCGCTCGACCTCGGCAAGGCCGCCCTGATGGCCTGCGTGCGGGTGCCGCACGAGGACCGGCCGGGCCGGCGGCGCCAGGAGATCCGCGAGTACGCCACCCTGTCGCGGTCGCTGCTGGAGCTGGCGGACTGGTTGCGCTGCGAGCGGGTGGAGCTGGTCGCGATGGAGGCCACCAGCGACTACTGGAAACCCGTGTACTACCTGCTGGAGGCCGAGGGATTCACCTGCTGGCTGCTCAATGCCAAGCACGTGAAGAACGTGCCGGGCCGCCCAAGACCGACAAGATCGACGCGGTCTGGCTGGCCAAGGTGGTCGAGCGGGGCATGTGCTCACCGAGCCTGGTGCACCCCAAACCGATCCGGCAACTGCGGGACCTGACCCGCTACCGGCGCTCGCTGATTCGGGAACGAACCCGGGAGAAGCAGCGGGTCGAGAAGCTGCTCGAGGACGCCCAGATCAAGCTCTCCAGCGTGATCAGCGACATCTTCGGGGTGTCGGGCCGTCAGATGCTCGCGGCGTTGATCGCCGGTCAACGTAATCCCAAGGTGCTGGCGCAGATGGCCCGCGGCAGCATGCGCTCCAAGACCGCCGTGTTGGAGGAGGCGTTGACTGGTCACTTCGAGGACCACCACGGCTTCCTGCTGCAGGCGATGCTCGAGCACATCGACGCACTGACCGCACAGATCGACGCGGTCGGTGTCCGGATCGAGGCGGTGATCGGCCCTTTCTCCCCGCACGTGCACGGCTCGATGAGATCACCGGGGTCGGCCTCACCGCCGCCCAGGAACTGATCGCCGAGATCGGCGTCGACGCCACCCGATTCCCCGACGCCGCGCACCTGGTGTCATGGGCGAACTTCGCCCCGATCGACCACAACTCCGCCGGCCGTAAACGTGGCGGCGTCCACCGGCCGAGGGCAATCCCTGGCTGGCCGGCACCCTCGGGGAGATCGTCGCCTCGATGTCGCGGACCGACACCTTCCTCGGCGAACGCTACCGACGCCTGGCCCGCCGCCTGCGGCAAGAGCCGGGCCATCGTCGCGGTCGGCAACTCGGTCCTGACCATCATCTGGCACCTGCTCGCCGACCCCGACGCCCGCTACCAGGACCTCGGCGCCGACTACTACCACACGAAAGTCAACACCCGTCGTCGGGAACGTGACCTCATCCGCCAGCTCGAACACCTCACCGGCAAGAAGGTCACCCTGGCAACATCCACCCCGGCCGCCTGACCGCAGGCTGGCCACTCGAGTTAGCCCAACCAGATAACCGGGTCCGCCGCCGGTCACCGGGTACACGAGTATGCCCGTCCCCGACTTGATTTTCGAGTTAGTCGAGGTATCCCTTCGGGACGCCGCGCAGGCGGGAAGATCGCCTCACGCGCACCACCAGCCTCGATGGTCACCCATCTTCCGGTTAGAGCTCCTCCAGCATCTTCGTGGTGACCTTGGCGATGGGGACGGCACCGAGCGCGGGCTCGATCGTGCGCCGGATGTCGCCGCGGTACCCGTCGAGCGTGGTCTCCTCGGCCTCGTGCGTCCTCAGCCAGTCGTCGAGGGCCGCGCCGAACGTCGCCTTGGTCCGCGGGTTGCGCTGCTCGTCGACCTGACCGAGCAGCCGCGTGAGGATCTTCTGGGCCTCGCCCTCCGTGGGCGCCGAGTCGGTGAGGTAGTTCGGCTTGCCCGTGATCGGGTCCTTGCCTGCGTAGACGAGCACCTGGAAGGAGCCGCCACGCTGGCGGATGTGCCCGCGCGAGCGGCGACCCTTCGACCGGGTGCTCGCCACACTCGGATCGTACCCAATGACAGAGTCATTGACAGACGATCAGCGGTGGCCTACAGAATGTGCTATTGTCGCTGATCAGAGGATCAGAGGTGGTGGGCCCCCGGGGGATCGAACCCCGAACCCGCGGATTAAGTAAAAGAGCACACCAATTGCCTGGCTATAGCCGCTACCAGCGACAATAAGTCGATTTGATCAGACTCGACCGGCAGAAACGGCGTTGATCGACCTGAGTTCGCGTCCGCGCCGTGTCACGACTGCGCACGCTGCGGCCGCGGACACCCGGTGGGCCCAGCTTGGTCAACCCTCTTGATCGGATCGTGAGCTTGCACGACCGGACCGCTGACACCACGATGTGGCGATATGACCGCCAGCATGTCCGATCCGGAACCACCTTCGCCAGCGCAGAAAGTAAGCAGGATCAGCACAACTTCGCTCAGCCTCGCTTTCGAGAGCGAACGGTCTCTGTGGGATCACGTCGGGGAGCAAATCCACAAGTGGCACTTTGTAGCCACGGCGTTGCCGCCAAGCACGGACGATGACTTCGACGACACGAGCGTGCATGTGGGGCGAGGTCGCATACTCGTGGTTGACCTGTACAACGAACGAGACCCTGTCGATGCGCTGGACGAGGACAGCGGGGACGCTGTGACCGTCGGCGCAGCGATCTTCGATTCCGGAGATCTGAATGAGGATTTTGCGGATCTGATCGAACCGCTCGGCGACCGCGTCCTGATCTTAGACAGCATCCAGATCGTGCCGGATCTGCGCGGCCAAGGGCTCGGGCCACTTATCGCTGGTTTGGCCATCACCGCACTCTCGGGAGGCTCTGTCGCCGCCGTGTGTTACCCGGCCCCATTTGAACGGCCCTCAGGCCCGGACGGGCAGCCCAGAGACTTCCGACCCGGCGAGCGGGAAGCCGCCGTCGCGAAGCTGTCCAAATTGTGGGCGACACTGGGGTTCGAGCACTTCCGCGATGGCGTGCATTACGTCAGCATGTCACGTACGACATTCTCCGAGAGTTTCCAGAAGATCCTTCAGGATCACGGGCTGTCGTGACCAGCTACGCGAATACTCTACACTACACAACTCCGCACGTCTGGGTCTGACAACAGATCGAATTTCGCTGAGATGAGGCGGCCTACTGCATGGCACCCGACAGCACGGGCCGACGCCGCCGAGTTCGGCTATGCGGGCTCGAGGGGCAACCGGGTGCCTGCGCTAGCGGTTGCTCGGCCCCTGCTGCGGCGCCGATCTCGCTGACATCAACATCGTTCTCGTGGATGGAAACGTAGACACATCGGCAGCGTGTGTGTACGTTTCCATCCATGGCGAGATCCGCCGAGCTAGCCGCCGAGAGAACGCTTGCCACGTTGCCGCCGACGTTCTCCTACACCGAGGCTCGCGCTGCCGGGCTGTCGGATCGACGGCTGTACGAGCTACGGGACGCAGGAGTGATCGTACAGCTCGGCCGCGGTCTCTTCCGGCAGTCCGACTCAGCAAGCGAGGCCGATCCAGACCTGCTGGAGATCGCGCACCGCGCACCACAAGCGACACTGTGCCTGACGACCGCCCTGGCTCGGCACGACCTCAGCGACGCCATTCCGGCCCGCATCGAGGTCGCCCTCCCCCGAGGGCAGCGGCATCCGCGAACCCAGGCTCCCGTGACCTGGCACAGCTTCGCCGTCGCCACGTTCGACCTCGGCCGTGACGAACTGAACCTTCGCGAGGAGACGACCATAGGGATATACAGCCCGGAACGGTGCATCATCGACGCCTTCCGGCTGCGTCACCTCGAAGGCCCCGAGACAGCTATCGAAGCGTTGCGTCGCTGGCTGCGCCGCCGCGGATCCCAACCCGCGACGCTGTTGGAGATGGCTCGCGCCTTCCCCAAAGCTGAGCCAGCATTGCGCGCTGCATTGGAGATCCTGCTGTGACCACCAAGCAGCGACCAACCAAGGCGACCGTCGAGGGCCGCACCTACCTCGATCTACAGAACCTTGCCCGCAGCCAGCATCGCCCGACCGACGAACTGCATCAGCTCTACGCGCTGGAAGGCTTCCTCGCCCGACTAGCGGCGTCCCCGTACTCCGACCAGCTCGTACTCAAGGGCGGCATGCTGCTCGCCGCCTTCGACGCTCGCCGCCCAACCCGTGACGTCGACCTGCAAGCGCGCGCGATCGTCGGCCAGCGCGACGATGTGCTCCAGCTCGTACGAAGCATCGCCGCCGCCCCGTTGGCAGACGGCCTCACGTTCGATACCGACGCGGCGATCGCAGAGACCATCCGCGACGAGGACGAGTACAGCGGCGTACGCGTCACGCTCACCGCAACACTGGCCAGCGCGCGGCTCACACTGCACGTCGACGTCAACATCGGCGACCCAATCTGGCCTGCGCCACGCACGGTCGCCCTGCCCAGACTGCTCGGCGGGTCAATCGACCTGATTGGTTATCCGCTCCCGATGGTGTACGCGGAGAAGATCGTAACCGCGCTGCAGCGCGGCACGAGCAACACTCGCTGGCGCGACTTCGCCGATCTTTACCTCCTCACCGGGCGGCACCAAGTCGAGGGAGCTGAACTGCAGGGGGCCCTTTCCGAGGTAGCCGCATACCGCCAAGTGGGGTTGTCATCGTCAGCGGACGCTCTCGATGGGTATGCCGCGCTTGCGCAACCGCGTTGGGCGCCGTGGCGTCGCAAACAACTACTTGACGACCAGCTCCCGGAATCCTTTGCGGACGTGCTTCACGTCGTGATCGGCTTCGCCGACCCCGCTCTCGCCGCCCAGGTAGACACCCAGCGATGGGACCCCAAGGCCCGACGATGGGTCTAGGGCATGGCGCCAACGCCCGGCGATCGGCGGCTTACTCGCGGCGAGCAACCGCCTCAGTGGGCCCCCGGGGGATCGAACCCCGAACCCGCGGATTCCCGCGCCATCGTCGGCAACGCTCGGCGTCACCCGCTCGGAACTGCGGCGATGGCTCACGCGGGCTCGACATGCTGGGCATCGATCGTGGTCGTCTGCGACCGTTTCCTGTCCGAAACCGTCCCTGGATCTTGACCCGACCCCGTGCCCACACGCCGGGGCTCGTACGGCATCTCGTCGACCTGGCACCGCCCGACCGCGCGGCGGCCCGGGGGCAGCCCTCGACGCAACGCCACGGTACCTCGCCAAGCTCTGCCCCCGGGCCGACGTGTGGTAGCCCATCGGGAGGTCGACGTGATGCCGCACCTGGCCATCTCGGAGACCTGCCGCCCGGCGAGGGCATGAGCACTTCAGTGTGACGTGGTTCCGGTCGCTCAGCCGCCTCGTCCGGTGCTATCAGCGTCCGCGTTGAGCCGCGGTTTCTTGTTATCGCGTCTTCGGCCGTGACGAGCGCTCGCATACCGCTCGCTCCAGGTTGGTTCCGTCCCGAGTCTGGCGTTCGTGCATCATCCCTTCGAATCGACATCGCCCAACCGCGTGGCGACCCGGCCATCCCGAGACCAGCCGCCCGCCATAGGGTACGAGCCCGCGGAGGACGCAACTCGCGCAAACGGCCATCGAGCCCCGGTCCGGTACTTCCAGCGGCTATCTAGCCGACTTCGAGTTCCGGAGGCGCTGCGGGTGCAGAGTAACAGGACACAGACCACGTTCGACTACTGAGCTAGTAGGAGAGTCCTCGGCATGGGATTGAGGAGTGCAATGAAGTGTCCGGCTTGCGGCTCCAAGGAAATGGCGCTCGGCGACTGGGTCCGTATGACCAAGCAGATGTCGCGCATGATTAGCAGTCCTTGGAGTGGTGCGAAAATGCTCCGAATGTTTATGGCGGACGAGACTGCGCATATGTACAAGTGCGCACATTGCTCTCAACGATTCGCACGGTGCGATGGCTGCCACAAGAAGTGGCCGATAACGTCCCGCACGGAAGCGGGAGACACGACCGACTGTCCGAAATGCTTTGAAACCGTTGTCTATGTCGGCCGCCACTTCTAGCGCAGGATCAAGACTCGAACGCAAGCACAACTCCTCTAAGCGTAGACGGGACGTAGATGGCAAACGAATCGGATATGCCGCCCGTATTCGATTTCTTTGTATCATACAAGTACCGCGATAGCGCACGATTCGCCGAGAGACTTAAGACAGCTTTGGAATCACTAGAGGCCGAGGTGTGGCTGGACAGCGACCGGATGCACCCCGGCGATTCCATTCTCGCCAGCATCGAGGATGGGATTCGCAGTTCTATAGATGCGATAGTCATCCTGAGTGAGCACTACTTGACAGGGTGGGCGGATGCTGAACGCGCGGCACTCTATGCACTAATGGTGTCGCGGCGAATCCGAATGGTCCCTATCTGGTACCGGCTTTCGGCCGATGAAGTAGGGGAACTTGCGCCCATGTTCGCAGGTATTACCGCGATCGAAGTCGGCGATTCAAGCGAGCGAGCAGCATTGCGAGCGGCAATGGCGATCATGAAGGGAGTACGACGTTCACAGCGCCGGATGCGCCTGTTCGAGTTATTCTTTGAGGCAGTCGCGCGGCACGTAGAGGACCCTGATATCGAAGGGTTTCTTGCGGTATTCTCTGGCGATAATGACCGGATACGCAAGTCACTGGAAGCAAGCGGCCAGAATCTGCAAGCTACGGACACCGACCTCTGGAATCGCTACAGCACCATTGTGAGGGACCACCCCGATGTCTTCCCCGCGTGGCGTCGATTATATCTACATCTTCGGAACGAAGGCAGCATCCGAAAGGCGGATGGATAGCGATCGGGTCCGTCATCTGCGTTCTATACGCGGATTCGCCACGCGGATGGGAGGCAGCCGCGCGCCGCGCGGGGACCGGCCGGAGCCGCACGCCCCGTGCGAGCGCTTGCGGCGGCATCGGACACAGGGCCGCGCGGCGCCCGCAGGGCGCCGCCTTGATTCAAGAATCGAAAGTCTGAACGCCGCCCTCACCGCTTGACTGGGCGCACCATTCGCGTACCCATCAGATCGGCCGCACGACGGTCCGCCTCGCCGACCCACGCCGCGTAAACACGTAGTGTGGTCGCCCCGCCACCACCGTGACCAAGTCGGCCAGCAACAGTACGGAGGTCCACCCCGGCGGTTAGAAGTTCCGTTGCGGAGTAGTGACGGAGTGCGTGCAGATGGCTGTCGATGCCGAGTCCTGCGCACATCCGGCCGTAGCGGTGGGTGACGCCGCTCGGGTCGGCAGGCGCCTCGTGCAACGGCTGGTGAGAGAAGAGGAACGCATCGGCGGTCGGTTGTTTACCGATCTCTCTCGCCTGCTGCTCATACCTCGCCCGATGCTCGGCCAGGACCACGACGGTCTCGGCGTCGAGGGCGATGCGGCGCATCTGGTGGGTCTTCGTGTCCTTCTCAATCCCTTGCTGGCTCGATCGCACAAAGTTCCGGCGGATCGCCAGCATCCCGCCAGCCAGGTCGACGTCCGTCCAACGCAGCGCGAGCAGCTCTGCCCGTCGCATCCCCGTGACCATGACCAGCCAGACAAGCGTGCCCCACGCCTCGTCCTGCTCCCACGCAGCCGCAACGATCCGCGCCGCCTCGGCCGAGCTCGGCGGCTCCGGCTGCGGGGCCCGCTGTTTGGGCTTCCGCGCGATGTCGGCCGGGTTGGACCGGATCCATTCCCACCGCACTGCGGCACCGAGCGTGGCGCTGATGATCCAGTGGACCTGCCGGATCGCCGAGGGCGACATCGGCGAACACCGGTGCGGCGGGCACTCGACGACCGTGCAGCCTGCCTTGGCGCAGTCGTGGGCCTCGCGGCCTGGGCGGCCAGCTCGACGCTTGTGGCGGACCTCGTGGCACTGGTGCCCGAACGTGGTGCGGTGGTCGACGGCCGGCTCGCCGTTGCGACAGCGGTGGCGGCAGCGTCGGAGTTCCGCGTACAGCTCCTCCAGCATCTTCGTTGTGACCTTGGCGATGGGGACGGCGCCGAGCGCGGGCTCGATCGTGCGCCGGATGTAGCCGCGGTACCCGTCGAGCGTGGTCTCCTCGGCCTCGTGCGTCCTCAGCCAGTCGTCGAGGGCCGCGCCGAACGTCGCCTTGGTCCGCGGGTTGCGCTGCTCGTCGACCTGACCGAGAAGCCGCGTGAGGATCTTCTGCGCCTCACCCTCGGTGGGCGCCGAGTCAGTGAGGTAGTTCGGCTTGCCCGTGATCGGGTCCTTGCCGGCGTAGACGAGCACCTGGAAGGAGCCGCCGCGCTGGCGGATGTGCCCGCGCGAGCGGCGCCCCTTCGATCGGGTGCTCGCCACTCTCAGATCGTACCGAATGACAGAGTCATTGACAGACGATCAGCAGTAGCCTCCCGAATGCGCTAATTTCGCTGATCAGAGGCGGTGGGCCCCCGGGGGATCGAACCCCGAACCCGCGGATTAAAAGAGCACACCAATTGCCTCATTACAGCCGCTACCAGTGACGATAAATCAATTTGATCAGACTCGACCCGCAGAAACGGCGTTGATCGACCCGAGTTCGCGTCACGTTTCGTGTCATAGCCGCCGTCGTTAACTATGACTCGGGCATGCCCTCTCTCAGACGGTACGCTTGCGGCATCCGCACCGCCGCCACCACGATATGCCGACATGACCACCGGTGCGCCCGACGCGGAACAGCCCGCGTTAGCACGAGGATCCAACAAGATCAGCGAAGACTCGCTGACGATCGCCGTCGGCACCGAACGGTCGTCATAGGATCACGTCGAGGCGAAGGTCCAGGAGTGACACTTCAGCGTCTCGGCGTCGCCGCCCGACGCGGGCGATGACCCTACCCACGACGCCGCGACCAGCTGCTTGTCTGGTTGGCTCCCGTGTCAGCGGGGTGCCCTCGGGGTCGGGCATGCCGTGCGTCAGGTCCGGCGACCGCCTGCGGAGGCCTTTCCGGGTCCAACGCGGGTCCCACGACTACGCACCACGTCCAGTGCCATGCTGGCGTCAGGTTCGCGGGCGATCAAGTCCCGGGTGGGCCGTAACGTCGGCACACACCTCGACGTCATGAAACGTCATATTGGTAAGATGGTCCGAAGTCCACACCTGTCGGAGGAATTAGTACTCCTTGGTTCGGCGGAGTAACCCATCCTCTTAGAATCCCCGCGACGCCGTCAATGTCTGCGAATAGGGGAAAGATGACCAACCTTGGATGCTTGCCGGGATCCGACAAGGTTATGCCCTTACAGATCCAGTTCTCAGCATCGGACTCTGTCATGCATGGCGCAGGCGCATAGGATGCTGGATCACGGGACGGATCATTGAGGTCATTTTCCGGGCCAAACGCAATCCAAAGCTTACGTTCGCCAACTGTGACCAGGCCTCCAGAAACATGGATGCGAACGTTTACGACATTCGCGCCATTCGCTTGCTGTATTCGCTCAACCGAAGTGATCTTGAGCGACTGCGCGGCCCGCACTGGCATAACCGTGGGCGTAAAAGTGGGTGTCGGCGCTGACGTAGATATAGGCGCGGGGATGGCCAGCGGCTTGGATGTGGACTCGAACCAGCCGAAGCCGAGGATGAGACCGATTGTGATATTCAGGATCATGCCGCACAGGGTGAGTACACTATAGCCCCGCGTAATTAATTTAGAATACCAAAACGGACCCTTCGAGAGCACGATAAAGCCGACAATGCACGAAACCATTCCAATGGCGAGCCCAGCTTCAAGTGCCCAATGCTCGTCCGCGCGAGCGAGACAAAGCGCTGCAATAGGAAGAAAGGCAATGAATAGAAACTGGCTGACGTCGATTGCCCAGTCGATACTCGCCGCCAGATCGGCGTTCGACTGTCCCTCCGCGATACCCACAGCATTCGGCCCTAGGCCTTCAGGTATAGGCCCCGCGGCGTCGGGATCATGTCCGAAGGCACCGCCTAGAACGCCCGTCCCGCCTGCACCTTGCCTTGCCATCGACTTTCCGCCAGACTCGGACGTCAGTCGTTCTTTGACACTTGCCGTTATCTGTGGACTGATACAGTATGCCGCAGCGGCAAGTAGGAATGGTAGAGCAGCTAGTAAGTCGATTTTGACCTACCTACCCTTCGGCCCCGCGCAACTGGCACTCTCCATCGGGCTAGCGAGTGCGACGGCAGAGTACAAGCAACGCCGGTTGGTCCACGAACAGCGTCCGACCAGGCAACCTGACGGGCGTCGTCCTGGAAATTGGCCCGATGCCGTCTTGACCTGCCAAGGAGTGTCGTCGAGTGCCAGGCAGCGCCACCTGACGTCGGCGCTGATTTGTACCCGATCGGTACCGCGTCCGGAACATGCTGCTGACGGTGATGCGGCGCTTCGGAGATCAGCTGGCCACAACCCTCATCCGCACCTAGGGCAGGGTCGTCTTGGCTGCGAGCTACCTCGCAATCGAAGCTGACACCCTTGCTGGGGACCTGCCTGGTGACCGACGACGGCCACCATCTCATGCTCGCATTCGCGCTGGTCGTGCCAGCCTGGCACAACCGCGGCGTTGCGGAACATACGTCCGCCGATGCTGGCCTACGGCCCGATCGCGGCTTACACGACTCGGTCAGTATCGTGGTCGCGTGACGGATTCCGTGGCGGATGGTCATCCCGAAGATCGAATGCAAGCGTCAGCACTCGACGCGCTACCCGATGACGATCTGGAGGATCTGGCTCTAGGTGCGGTGAGCTTCGACGCGCTAAGCGCCACCGACTTCGAGGAATTTTGCTTTGATTTGCTCGGAGCGGCTGGTTTCCAGAATGTTGATTGGCGAAAAGGAACCCCACTCCCCAGCTCTCCGGCGGATCGCGGCCGAGATATCGAGGCGGATCAGCCGCGGTCAGATGCTGACGGCCACAAGTACGTAGAGAAGTGGTTCGTGGACTGCAAGCACTACACGCGGGGCGTCCCACCGGACGCCTTGCACGCCTCTATTGCCTGGGCATCCGCCGAGCGACCGTCTACGCTACTGTTCATCGCTTCTGGTTACCTCACAAATGGAGCGAAAGACTGGATTAAGGACTTCGAGCGCAACAATAGACCATCATTCCGAGTCCGCGTTTGGGAACTGCCGCAGATCCGCACGCTCCTCGTGGACCGCCTAGACATTGCGTTTCGCCATAACGTATCGACGTCGGTTCTGCGCCGCGTCTCCGACATCCTTGGCATGGAGGCTGAACTCACCGACAAGCTCTGGTATGGACGGAAGCCGCCCTCTGACGAACCGTTGCCCGTCAACTTGCAGGATCGCCCCGCAGAAATCATCGAGGGGATGCGTAAGGCGCAGAAGCACGTGGAGGCAGAGTACGGCAAGGACGAGCTGCTCCGGCACGTCGAGAGCGACTTCGCATGGGGCATGCTGTCCGGCAAGGTATCGGCAATACGATGGATTCTCGGATACGAATGGGACATGCTCGACTCGTAGTTTCGGGAGCCGTGCGGCATCCAGTCGATCTAGCGCGACCGGGCTCGCGGGCATCCCCGGAGATCCCGCCTGTGTGAGACAGTCCACGAGCGTCCGGTATAGTGATCAGACCGCCGTGCTGAACTCGATTCCCGACCCGGTTTGCATCCTCACTGCATCGATGATCGTCGGCGGCTGGCCGCCTTGCCCATGAGATACCGCGGCACGCACACACGTATCGCACGCTCATCGTACGTCGGGTGGCCCCGGCGTCCTGCCTCTACCCACGATAGGTCCAAGACGTGTCCGAGCCTCCATCTGAGTTACCGGCCGAACCTGCGAGAGACGCACCTCCGCAAACGAGAAAAACACGTGATCTGCAGCCTTGGGAACGAGGCATTGCGGGAATTATCGGCCTAGGCGGCGCCACAGTCGGCGGCTTCGGCGTATTTCTCTCAGCCAATCAAGCGGGTACGGGTGTAATGCTCCTCCTTGGTGTAATTTTCCTCGTGATGGCGGTACAAGGAACGGCGCTTCGACAATTGAATAAGGAGGGCGGATCGTTCGCCGATCGGGCCATAGAGGATCGAACCGTCAGGAAGGTCGAGCAAGTACTTGACGAACAAGGCCCGGCGGCAGCTCAGGCCGCACTCGACGCGGCGATATCCGCGCAGCCTGCCCTTGAGCGGAGTCCCGCGATCGCCGCTATGGACGGGTTTCTGTATGAGCGCGAGGCTCTGCAGGCAGTCCGGGCGGCGTGGAGAAATGTCATCGGCCGCCGACACAGTGATGAGCTCCGGTGGATAACCATGGACGACCAGGTGGGCGACCAGGTGGGCGACCGCGGCGTCGACGCAATTCTTCAGGCGGAAGGTGAAAAAAGCATTACAATTGCGGTGGACGTCGCACACTTGCGGGGAACCCCAATCGCATCCGAGGCCCTTGCTCGACGCCTGCGTCGACTCGACGAGCATAGGATGCCTTACATGGTCGTTGCGTCTTCGCGTCCGACGGCTACAGCCTGGGAGACTTGGAAGAACTCTCCGCGGGCTGTTATTCGACAGTTTGCGCGCTGGCAGCCCGGCGATGATCTCGAAAGAATCGAGTCGGCGATCGAAAGGCTGGTCGGACAGATCGACGGGCACGTTCCTCTGGATTCAGATGGATGAGCGGTGATCTACGCGCGGCGCGGTGGAACCGTGCCGGGCCCGAGGGGTATTCATGGCAAGGTACTCAATCCCGCCTTCCCTCCGCGCCCTCAAATACGGTAAGCGCCTGGCGAGGGCACCCCGGTCTTTGTCGACGATTGGTCTAGAACTGCGTGCGACCAGGCGAAACTCGGTCGCTGGTATCTCGACCTGCCGTTACGTGCCATCGAGTACCAGCGCGTGCCACCAGATGTCGGCGCCGATCTGTACCGGATCTGTACCCACCGCGCCCAAGCGCACGCCGGGAGCCATCTCCGCGCAGCGTCCCGTCGACTTGGCGCAGCCCAGCTGGGTACGCCCGTGTCGCGGCTCGTTGCGGTCAGTGGCTGCTGTCAGGACCACTGCCGTCTTCCTGCTGTCGCTCGCGCGACATGGGCGGCCCGAGCGTCATCTCCTCGACCTGGCGTAGCCCGACCGTGCGGTTCGGGGGGTAGCCCTCTGGGAGGTCGAGGAGATGACGTGTACCCGCAACCATCCGATCCACAGAGTCTCGCCCGTCGAAGGTTCACGGTTATGTTCTCCATGACAGCGTCCTGCAGCTAAACGAGGCTACGGCCCTCGACAAGCGCCTCGGCTGTCAACTCGACACGGCTTCCGTTCGGGTCGTAGCCGAACATGCGCGTCGGGCGGTTCAGTGGTGCCGATTTTGAGGGATAGTGGAAGTAGAGAACTTCGCCACAATAGGGGCGCGCCTCTGCCATGATTGCGTCCTGACAGGTCGCCAGAATGGTGATGCCATGCCCCTTGGCCACGGCGGCAATAGCGTCGAGTACCTCTCGTCGATGTTCTGCCCCGAGGGAATCGGCGAGTTCATCGAGAATGAGTACCCGTCCACGCGGATGTGGCGCCGCGAGCAGAGCCGCGAGGACAAGGTGGATTGAAAACAGCTTCTCCTGCGCCGTGTTGGTGACATTGTCGTAGGGAAGCAGGGGGCCACCTGGATTCCTACGCCACCGTGGGGTAACGCGGCATGTCCAGTCTTGGTCCGGCGCGCCGGGAGGAATTACGTCGTACGCAAGTTGAGCGCCGATGCCGCCTGACTCTCGGTTGAGGTTGTCAAGTGCCGCGCTGATCCCGTCAAGGGCGCTTGCCGCGCGCTGAGTGATCGCTTCTTGGGTCTGGTTCAACGCCTCCTGAAGCTGCCTCGTCTGGGAAGTGACGAATTCATTGGTCGTCGCTCTGCTGGCTCTGGCTTCACGGACTTGTTCGTGCGCGGTTCGGTCCCGATCGTCATCGTCGTCAAGCCATGCCTGCAAATTGGCCAACGTCGTCTCGAACAGGTCGCCCGCTGGATCCTCCTCACCGGCCTCACGCGCCTTCAGGTACAAGTCAGCCGCAAGACGAAGTTCTGGCGGTGGGCCTCCCACTCCTTCTGCGTGGTATTCGAACGCCGACAGCGCGGTTGCTAGCTGCGTGCGCGCAGCGTCCGCCAGCGTGATGGCTCGGCGACGCTCGACCGTGGCCTGCTCTCCCGCGATCGGAGGCGCCGTGGCTTCCTCCTGCAGCCGAGCCGGTATTGCGGAATCCGGCGCCTCTGGCGGCCATCCCAGCGCAACACGTGCGGCATCCCTGCCTCGGCCCCAGGCAGCCAGCACAACGTCTTCTGGCCGAGCCGCTTGCGTCAGCCGCTCGATCTCCCCGTCCTTCTTGCCAAGACGATCGCGTGTGCTGCGAATTGTGTCGCTGAGGAGGTTGAAGTTGCTTTCCCGGTCGGCCAGGACACGTTTTGCGGCCTCGTGGGAGTTCCAGGCTTCGTCGCGCTTGCGTTCAAGTGGAGGAAGGATATCACTCCGGTGCTCAGCGAGCTGTTTCGCTTGTTCGGACACTTTTGGTGCGAGCGTGGCGACACGTTCGGCCGCCTCTGCCCTGATAGCAGTGGCATTGGCCCGTTCGAGTTTCATGCCCAGGGTTTCCACGTGTCGAGTCAGTGAACCAAGGCGCTCGCGGGTCTGGCGCATGCGGGTACCAAGATGCTCCCGCAGATCCTCCCCACCAATAATGGGGTCTTCGAACCCGCCGACAACGTGGACCCCGGTTGACGGGTCTATGGCGTGCGGCACCGGAACGTCGGTGACTTCCTGTGTGGCCAATGCGTGTAGAAAATGGACGGCTTCCGCGGGCGCGTACAGGATCCCTTCAGGCAACGATGCGGCGGTGTCCGCACTGTCGATATCGCCTTGCTGCGTTGTTGACGTGTTCGACGAAACTAGGATTGCACCGGGGGCGTCAGCCAAGATACGGAGTGCTTCTGGCAAGAGTGATGTTGCGACACATACGGCGTCGCGCCATGGTGCGAGTCGCGCCTCCCACATCGCGCGGGTTTCGGGTGCTAGACGTGTGACCTCTGCGAGAGATTCCGACTGGATTTCCTCCGCGGCTAGAGTTCGGATGATCCGACCGGCGAAGCCGAATTGGCCGTCGCGCGCATGTTCGAGGTCCTCTTCGAGCTGTCGTACTTCGGTTTTAACCTCCTCGTGTGATTTGCGTGTTTCCTCATGTTCCTTGGCCAGGTCGTCACGCTTGGTCGCGCACTCCGCGGCGGTGCCGTCTCGACTGGTGTCGTGGCCCGCGGCTGCGGCCCGGCTCTCGCGCAGTTGACGTTCGAGGTCGTTGAGCGTGTGTCCGAGTGCCCCGTCGGTACGGACGGCCGTGTCGTACTCCGCCTTGTGTGTGAACAGTTCTTGTGCCGCGTCGGCGACTGCCTTCCGTAGCGCGGCGGGGTTGCGCAGAGCTTCCTGATGTCGTAGATGCCGTGTGAGCTCGGCACGGATTTCGTCGCGTTCCGGTTCGGCCTGCGCGAGCAGCGCGGCGGCCGACTCGGCCTTGGCATAGGTGTCAAGAACGGCCCTCGCGCGGTATGCCCGCCATTGGCCGGTGGCGCCCTTTGCTTGCCTGCGGAGCCGGTTCCGGGCCTCCACCTGGCGTAGGATCTCGTCCTCACGTGCGGCGTGTTCTTTGTCGCGCTCGATGTGTCTGGCGAGCTCGACCTGTTTTGCCGCGAGGTCTCGACGGTCCTGTTGATCCCTGTCGAACAGTGTGGCACGACCGGTTAGGGCGATCAGGGCGTCACCGATTTGCTCGGGCGTAAAGGTGCCAGCGTCGAGTTTGAGCAGGGACGGTCGGGAGCGGACCCGGCCGCGACTGGCGACGTATGCGAGAACACGAGGGCTTCGTCCATACAGGACATGGCCATACTCAGTGCTGCCGAGCGGCTCCGCCCCCAACGACCGGTAGATTCTGGGCGCGGCTTCATGTCGCTCTCGATCATCGGCGCCGCGCGCGAGATGCACACCGTGGGCGTGACGGATCTGCAGGTGAGGTCGTCCCGCCGAGATCTTCATCCACACGGTGTGTGCCGTGGTCGACACATCCTCGGGCTCTGCGAAAACGCCAACGATGTAGCCCTCGGTCGCAGAATTCACGCCGACGGTGGCGCCAGCCGTAATCGGCTCGAACAGCAGAGCTTCCACGCTGGCGGCGCCGGTGCCGGCGACTCGCCACTCCGGGTCACCCAAGAGCAGAGACACTGCGGACAAGAAGCTAGTTTTACCCGACTCGTTGGAATCGACCGGGCCCATCCCCGTCACTGCGACGAAGGTTTCCGGGATGAGGCGGACGGGGTGCGCCGTAAGCCTGGCGATGTCCAGCGTCTGCACGGCAACGAGTTGGCGAGTACCAATGATGCCCAGCCGTTCGGTAGGCATGCCAGGTAGTGGAGCGGTGGTCATGTCTGGCCCTCACCTGCTGCATCTACGGACGGGAAGCCGCTGTGTGTCGTCGTGGTCGCGTCGTGGCGCCGGCTCCGGATCCTTTCGGCCATGTAGCCGTCGGGCCGTCCCAAGATCACCAGGTCCTCCCACAATGCCTCCCGGCCAGCCGGACTGAGCCGGGCGAGCGCGGACCCCGGCACGTAACCGCCGGAGGACGTGGTCGTGACGTAGCCCGCTGCGCGCAGCCCTCGAAGAGCGTCGGTGATGGCGGTGCGAGATAGCTGTCGGTTTGTGGCGAGCTCGTCAAGGGTGGTCGGATGGTCGGTGCCGGTCCATCCGCCGTGACGGTGGCGACCCTGAGCCCGCGGAATCGCCACGGTGCGCAGCAAGATCAACGCGAGTATCGCCCGTTGCATGCGAGTGAGCGTGCCGGTCTGCTCCGCAGCGAGGGCTTGCGCGATGTAGTCGACGTAGCCCGTCGTCCAGCCACCGTCCGGCGTCGAGATCAACGTACGGCCGCAGCCGGCGAGGACCTCCTCGGTCGCCCGCCGGATGGCGGGATCGGCCAATACGGGCAGATCCGAGCGGGCGACAGGACGTTGAGCGATCTCAAGCGCGGTGACAGCCGCGCGGACCATCGTTTCGGCGGGACCGGCTGGGTCGGCGGGAGGGCAGGGCAGCCTGCGGGCGGTCGAAGACTCCTCCTGTCCACCGTCTTCCCGCGCAGTCATATGGTCGATGGAGATGGATCTGTCAAGAGCGGCGTGCGGTAGACGATCGTGAACCCGGCGAAGAGCGGACCACACGGCGCTCGGCAGCGCTGCCGCGGCCGGGCCCAGCCGACCACTTGCTTCAGAGAAGGTGATCAAACCCGCTTGTGGAAGCGTGCGGTCGAGTGCGGTGACCACGTTGGGCTGGTGGGCGCCCAGGTCTACGCAGGTCTGCAGGATGTGTGCGCGGTGAAACGGCTGGCCAGGGTAGGGTTCGGCTGCCGCGTGAGGCCAGGCTGCGGCGAGGCAGACGCCCCACACCAAGTGTGGTATGGGGGACAGACGGCTGGGTGGCGCGGATGGATGTTGGTCGGGATCAGGGCCTGCGCCGTCGGCCCAGCCGAGTACCAGACTCCGCCTCGCGTCAGAGCGGTGGCTGATTTCAATCAGCCGGCGGTCCACGTGCGTTGCAGCGGCCGAGGCGGACATCAAGGCATCCGCTGGTGCCGTTGCTGGCGCATGTCCAATGGCCCGAATTTGCGCGAGGATCAGTGCGCCACCGATCACAGACCCAGATAGACGGATACCCAGGGTTTCTTGCATTGCGTCCAGGTCTACTGGCTGCGCCTGCGATGCACCCGACGCGGTGAACTCGTCATCGAACTCATCGGTCACGGTTATCTCCGAGTTCTTCCGCGTCGTCCGACATGAAGCCGCTCTCCGGCACTACAAGATCTGTGCGGATGAGTCGCGCGGGGTGCAGGTACGTTACTGGTGCTGCGGAATCGACCATGAGCCACTCAGCAAGGTCGAGAACGAACGGCTCTCTTGGATCGGCGTCGAGCGCGAGCGCATCAACAACAATCTGTACTGCTGTATCCCAGCTGACCTGCATGTGCGGTGTCAGGTCGACTTCCCGCTCACCGGCGAGAAGAGCCTCCAGCCCAAGTCGGCGGTGACGGCGGGCGGCCTCGTCTGCTGCCTCGACTGCTGCGAGCGGATCCGGATCGTCAAGAGAGGCCGCGGATTCGGGTGGGCGGACACGGGTCCGTGACCGGGGCTGGTATTGCTCTATCGCCTCGATCAACGCGTCAGGGTCCACGTACAGGCCGGGCGCATCGCAGATCAAAGTTGTTCCCACTTCGGCGAGCTGGTCGACACCGGCGGTCAACGCGGCCGTCTCGTATTCGGCTGGGGTTAACACGTCGAAATTGAGGCCGACCCCACCCTGGGATAGCACCTTACCGATCGCTGAACGCACCTGGGAGCGATAGAACTGCTCCGCCTCGATCAGCGCGGTACCTGCCTCCTCCAGCTCATATCGTCCGGCGAACCGGGCCGTCACCAACTGGTTGAGCTCAGCGACCTGGCGGGTGAAGCTGCTGTGGTCATGTTGTCGCCCCGCCTCAATCAGTTCGGCTCCGGTACCGGACGCGACCCGCCGCTGCAAGTCCAGCGCAAAGACCATGAGGGCATGCCGGCACGAATTTAAATGTGCCAAGATCCGCGCGGGATCAGGATTTCGCAGCTGCAACGCAGACCGAGTCCGGTCAAGAAGCAAGATCAGCTCGTCGACACCGCCGCGTTCGGTAACGCGGGCCGCGGCAAGTGCGCCCGCCAGCCCGGCTGGCCGCACTACGTACCGGCCCTGATGCAGCTTCGGCAGGTACGGCTCAAGAAAGCCCATCCGATGAAGGTGCTCAAGCCGAGCTTCGATAACCGCCGACGGGCGCCGAATCCCGAGATGTCGAAGCCCATCCTGCAGCTGAGCAAAACTCAGACCGCTGCGGCTCTGATGATCGGCGAATACGGCGAGAATGTGGACAGCGAGCTGAACAAGTTCAGGATCCTCAACAACTGCGCCTGCGTTGGCTGCCAGCGGTGCCGCAAAAGCCCTCCACGTCGCCAGACGCTCAGCCACGGCGAGTTGCTCGTGCTGAACATCCATGAGACTCAACTGCTCGATGGGCGCATCGGTGTCGTGTTCCGACTCAGCCGTCAAGTCGTCTGAACCGTCGACTGGCTCAAACGGTGCCGCGCTGTCCTGCACTACTGTGCGCCCCTCTCCGCGGCACCCAACGTGAACGACCGCTGACAGCTTGCCCCTTCCGAGACGATGTTCTAATGGCCGGGACCGCGTGTCGCGGCGGGTTCCCCAGGTTCGTCAGGACGGACTATCGCTGCCAGAGTCTCGGCAAAGTGTGGCAGTACCAGATCTTGGATCGCCTCCTGTTCGCACGAACCACCGTACGTGGCGATCTCTTGGGCCAGCGCTCGTAGAGACTCGGGGCCTTTGGCTGCCAGCCTGGTCGCGAGGGCCTTGTCTCGTGCGATCTGCTCGGGTTTCTGCCGCCGGTGAGGGGTAGACCGCCACAGGTCCAGCCCCATACCGACCGGGCGAATGGGACGCTGCAGCTTTCGGGCAAGGACGTCGATGATGCCGATGCCGTCTGCGTCCAGATCACACCAGGCAAGCACTGGACGCGGTGCTAGATACGATAGCAACGCCACGACGCCGTCACTTGTATGCCCCTTTCCCCAGACACACAGCCACCGTTGAACTATCTCGGGAATCCTGCAAACCTGCTCGAACGTATCGGAATTCTCCACAAGCAAGACGCCGTCAGCCATACAACTGACAATTCCGGCAGCGTGAAGCCCCTTGGCTGGCAACGAAATCCAGGGTTCTGCCACGCCAGCGTTGGCAGCAACCCGACCCAGCCGCCACACAAGCGGACCTCTTACCCTCACGTCGCTGTCGGCCTGCGACACCGCCTGGTCGAAACTGATTCCCACTAGGTTCGAGAACGCAAGCTCTCGCTCAGCGGTCCAGCCCTTCGAGTTTCGGAACGCTTTGGATGCCAACCCTTTGGCAGTCAACGGTTCTCCGTCCGCGTGTCGATGCGGCCACCATACTGAGGCGGCACGAATGACATTCTCGTAAACGCTCCACGCCTCCGTGCCGGTCGCGCTGCCCTTCGGGGCCCTCAGCGGTGAACCCGGAAGGTACGTAGACAGCAGCGTGCGTTCGCCGCTCAACTCGTCGACCTGCGCCATCATCTGCAGCAATTCAGCGCGAAGGCCATCAGGGTTTAGACGCCCGCGAAGATCATTCAGAAGATCCGCATGCTGCAAAGACCATGCATGCGATCGACGCCAGTCGACCGGCCGCGCCAGGTCCAGATTCTCGTCCGTGCCGCAGCGGAGAACCACGCCCCCGCACCGCACGAGTGCGAGCGCCACATCCCATGCCCGTTCCACGCCGAAGAAGTTCTCAACGGTTGACCACTCTCGACGGCCAGCCTCAAGAACGAAGATCAATTCGCGGACCACCAGATGCGGCGGCGGATCGTATGCACTCGTCGGCCCATCTGAAATTAGATCAACATCGCCGATCTTCAATCGACGGCGGCGATCCCGAGGCGCCCTCGCCTCGCCATCTCGGCGGACCGGCACCGACACGGCCATCACACCACCTGGAAGCTCGCCTACTGGAACCCGTACCCGGCCGTCACGTTCACCAAGCAAGAGCTGTACGTTCACTAGCCCGGTTCCGTGCAAGTCGGTGCGGTCGCCGCCGCTGGCAGCAGCGGCCATGTTCCAGTCGCCATCGGTGGGACCGGCAGTCGCCGCATCGGGCCGTTCGGCGAGAAGGTGGCTGCGTGCGGTCGAGTACGACTCGCCGGTCTTGACCATTCGGGCTCGCACGCGCCGCTTGAAGTCAGCCTGCTTGGTCATGATGTCTCCCGCGACCCGTCCCGCGGATCCCCCAGCGACCGGTGCGGCGCGTGCACGACCGACGACGAAGCTCCGGCCGAGAGGTGAACCTCCCTTTGCCTCCGTGGGTAACCCAGCTGGGGCGGGTCGCCGGAGGTTCGGCGCGGGCGGGCGCCGCCTGGGACTGTACCGCGTCTGATGACCGAAGACACGAGCGCTAGGTCGGAACCGGGTGTTCGGGCGGCGTCACGACGATTTGGGCTGGTTCCCCTGCAGGTCATCCCTGAAGGGGGCGGGGCCGGTCAACCTCGGGTTTGTTGTTTTTGATCTTTCTTCTGGCGCTTCTCCCCGGCTTGTGGACGCGCCGGGGTGAGGCGAGCTTCAAAGGTGGCAGCGCCGGCTACGGCGATGTCGGCGGGAACGAGGGCGGCCACGGGCTCGCCGTTGCGGGTCAGGTTCACGACCTGGCCGTGCTCGGCGGCGTCCACCACTTCGGCAGGCACGGCAGCGTGCGGCAGCAGCTCGAAGTCATGTGCCGCGGTCATACGCTCATGGCCCGGCGCGTGGGTGTCGATGCGTCTCGCGTCAGGGCAATGACCTGACGACGTCGGCTGTCTGCGCAGGTCAGCAAGCCTGCAAGGTGTGCGAGTAAGAGACAAGCACCTCCACCAGCGGACGCGCGACCCGGCGCTGCTGTCCGAGTTGCCCGTAGAGCCTGATGGCGGCGGCGTCCTTGGTCAAGACGTCGAGCACGAGCCGTATCTCCGTGTTCCCGGCCGTAACCGTTGGCGGTTTCGATGAGGTGACGTCCGATCGCGTGTCTGCGTGGCACTTCAGCGTCTCGGCGTCGCCGCCCACGCGGACGATGACCTTGACGACGACGCATCCGTGAACGTAGGGCAACGGTCCGTACTCATCGTCGAGCTGCACAACGGGCGCGACCCTAACCAATACCGAGAACATCCAGGACCGGCGGATAGATCCAGCTTGGCGATATCAGCTCGCCCACGGTATGACAGTGCGCCCATATCACGGCCGAATTCTCGGCCGAATCGAGATTCATCGCCTCGCCAGCAATATAGGTGCACTGATGATAGTCACAGTACACCTTGGTCCGCGGGTGCAGGCGCGTGCCAATCATTTTCGTTGGTTCGCACAAGACCCCTGTTTCCGCCAGCGTTTCAGACGCCGCAACCCGTCCGGAGGAAGCCTCCGGCTTGACTACACCTGCCGGAAACTGCCACGACTCCTCCGATTCTTCCCGCCTGCGGACAAGCAACACGTGATCGGCGCGGATGACTACTGCGATTGCCACACGAAGCGCCTGAGGCCGATTTCCGTCTTCGAGGGGCTCGGGTGCAATCGCCGATCCAGCCGACAACAAGATCCCGATATCCTCGTTAAAGATGCGCTCCAGTAGCCGCGCTGTCGCGGGCCGCAACCGTGACGCAGTCGATCCGCCAGCAACAAGGCGCTGAAGATGGCGAACGCTAAGCGTTCCGTCTTCTCCGCTTTTTCGCGCGAACGTCTCAGCGAACTCGACGAACTCCTCGAATGTGAGGCGGCGTTCCCGGATTCGCTGCTCCAGTCGTGTCCGCGGAAGGTTCGTCGCGGCGCTCGGGTCGGTCGCGGTCATCTCGGTGGCACCACCCTTGTGGAAGTCGCACTCGTGACGCCGTCCGGGCGTGGGCGTGTCGTCGAGTGCCGGGTCAACGCGACGGATGATTTCAGTCTGTCATGAGTGCACGTCCGGAGCCCAGACGGAGGGATGTTGGTTCGCCGCTGGGGACCGCGGAGACCGCGCAAGCGGCCGGGCCTGTTGACGATGCGGACGTCGGCCGGACGCCAGACGTTTGCGGTGTGCGACCTGTGCGGGGCGCTCGTGCTGCGCGATGGGATGCCGCAGCACGAGCGCTGGCATCGCAGCACCTCGCGATGCGACGACGACCGGACCGAACCACTCACGACGGCCGTGGCACTGCCTGCCGGACGCCACAGACGCAGGTAGAGCCAAGCACCCAGCAAGTGCGCTGCCAAGTGAAGCCCAGCTCAGCGAGTGAAGAATCTCATCCGTCGCCGTTCGGCCAACTACGGCGCTCTGGTCTGCGGAAATGAGGTCAAGAGTGAAGTGAAGCGAGGGTCTCGCGCAACGGACGATCATGCCCTGGATCGCTCAGGCAACGATCGCCGGGCCATCACTCACTCCTCGCCTCCGGGTCGCTCGGCTGAGGTGGAGCGTGCCCGGCGGTCGTTGCGTCGGGCGACGGCTTCGCGGATCACCGCGGGGTCGACGGGGTACTTGCGCCCGGTCGTCGCCACCTTGATCCCGTGCTCTGCCTGGAGGTAGCGCCGGATGTCCAGCCCGGTGACCGTCCGGTACGGGGTCCAGTCCGGCGCCAGCGACCGCAGGCGGGCCGGGATGTCGGCGGCGGGCACCTTCACCGCGTCCGAGTGATCGACCCCGAGGACGGTTGCGATGTCCTCGAGAAGATCCCGCGGCTCCGCTGTCGCCTGCTCCAGGTCGGCCGCCATCCGAGCAGTGGCGGCCGGATGTAGGTCTTGCATGGAGCGGTCGATGATGTCGGCGGCGGCGTCAAATCCGGTGTCGTCGTCGACCTCGATGTAGAACCATTTGACGATCTCAAAGCGTTCCGCGGTTGCGCCCGTGAGGATCGATGTTCCAACATCCTTGCCCATGCGCAGTTCGGTAGCCCGGATGCCTGCTTGGAACGATCCGTCACCGAGGAATCCGTCGTTGGACCGCCACGATTTGACCGCGAAGCAGGCGTTCAACTTCACCAGCTCCACAATTTTCGGCGGGATCGCATCGGCTCGCGAGGACTGTGTATCGAACGCCAGCGTGATCGCCGTTTTGCGGGCCCGGCGCATGGTCTGGACCGCCAAGTCTGCCGCCTCTCGGCCGTGATGGGAATCGCCGAACAGCTCGTGGCATTCGGAGAATAGCGCCACCAGCGGCCGCAGGTCGGGATGTTTCTCCGCGAGCGGCCGGGTGAGCTTCTTCGCGCCCAGCTCAGCGAGCCGCGCCTCCCGCCTGCCCACTTCGGCATACAGCGCGCGCAACGCGTCGACTGCTTCCGCCACGGTGGTGTCGTCGACGCCGCGGTGATAGCGGGCTAGGCGGGGTCGGTAGGCGTCGAAGTCGCCGTTGTTGGCGAACACGAACACCCATAGTTCCGCGAGCGGGTCCAGGGCTGCTCCGGCCATGACGACCCGGGCCGCGTTGGATTTCCCTTGCCCCATCACGCCGCCGAACGCCACGTTCGCTCCCGGTAGCGGCGGCGCGATGACCTCCCCGCGCAGCGACATCCCCAACGGGACCCCGGCGAACACATCCGCGGTGCCCTCGTGCAGCAGCGGGTACGGGGGCGCCGGCCGCTCGGTCGAGCCCTGATCGGCCACCCACAGATCGACGTAGCCCGCGCGGTCGGCGGCACTGGGCCATACCTCCAAGGGCGCGCGGACCAGGTTGCGCGCCAGCACGTCGCGCTTGTCGGCGATCATCTCCGGGGTCACGCCCATCGGCAGGGAGAACGTGGTCTGGTAGCCGCGTCCGTTCACCCGTACCGGCGGTGTGGCGAACTCGACCTGCCAGCCGTCCTTGACCGCTCGGTTCATCGCCGGGATGCCCAGATGCGCCAGCGCGGCGGCGACCCCACCTGGGGTGACGATCACCGTCGGGTGCTCCCTGGTGGCGGCAGACTCGGCCCAGCGCGGCACGCTGCCGTGTCGCCTGCCGACCTGCCACACGCAGGCCAGCAGCAGCCACGGCAGCGCCACCGCGACCGGCAGCCAGATGACGTCGACCAGCCACACCAGCCATGCGACGGCGTCCACGACCTTCTGCGTCGGGCTGAGCAGCCAGGCGGTGTCCCGGTGTGCGATGGCCAGCACTGCGCCGAGCGTGAGCAGGAACCCGATCCCGCCCATGAGCGCTACCGCGGCCGCACGCACGATGCCGAACGGCAGGGTAATCCAGTCCATCCGACGTCGGTGACGGCGTTCCCGGGCCTGCTCGCCGCGTTGTTCCCAGTCGGTCAACTGCTCATAGTCACCAGCGGCCTCGGCCGCGCGCATCAGCCGCTCGTAGCGAGCGTTGGTGCGAGCCTCCCACCAGCGCCGGCCCAGCACCCACACCCCGGTAACGTGTAGAGCACCGCATTGCGGGCCAGCCAGCGGGCAGCGTCGCGCGTCCGTTCGTGCGCGGCTGCCCGTCCCACGACGACGACGGCATCAACCGCGGTTCGACGTCGCCGTGCCCTCGTCACGCCGCCGTCGGCCGGACGCCGGGCCGGCCCGGCCGGTGTCCGCCGGACCACCTCCGTGCCGGGCGCTGCCGCCGGTCCTCGGTCGCCGCTCGCCGCGTCCGACCGCGGCGACACGGGTCCGCTCGGCTCGCTGCTCATCGGCCGTTCCTCCGCTCGGCCCGGAGGGCGGTGCGGACGTGGTGTCGTCGACTGTGGACGACGTAGACGACAGCCAGCAGCCGTGCCACGGTCGCCCCGGCGAGCAGCGCGGGCAGGCCCAACACGACGGCCTGCATCGCCGCAGGCCAGTTGCCGTTGACGATCGCCCACTGCGCGCAGGTGATGACGGCACCCGCCAGGACGGTGCACATCAACGCACCAGCCGGCCCGATCGGCAGTCGCGGTCTCCGTGAGCCGGGTCGTCGGACACGCAACGCAGAGCCCCACAGCATCGCCAGACCCACCAGAATCAGACCACCGCCCACAGCGACCAGCGACGAACCGATCCCGTCAGTCACCGGAGTAGTCGCGGCGATCATCGCTTGCCACCACCCCGGCGACGGCGACCGTCCGTGGCGCCGAGACCGGTGGTACCGGTCAGCGCATCGGCCAGCGTGTAGCCGGCCAGCAGCGCCGGGACACCGAGCGCCACCCACAGCAAGGTCGTGTTGCCCGCCGCGTAGGTGATCACCAACCACTGCACTCCGGCGATCACCGCCGCAGCCAGCAGCGCCCGCCCGGCCGCGACTACCACGGCCACGAGCAGGCACACCGCCAGCACCGTCAACACCTGGTTCCCGGTCACCGTGAAGCCGTCGAACATCACCGCTCGCCCCCTGCCCGCTCGTCGTCCTCACCCGTCTCGACCGGCCGGACCCGACGGGCGCCGCGGACGGCCCAGATGGCGTGCAGCGCCCGCCGGTCGTCTTCGCTCAGCCCGCCCCACACCCCGACGGTCTCGGCCCCGGCGGTGCGCAGCTCGAACTCGAGGCACTCGCGGCGCACCGGGCAGTCCGCGCACAGCCGGGTGGCCAGTTCCCGATCCGGCGGACCCTGCCCGGACCACGCAGGCGGGTCACCGGAGGTGATCTCCCACAGGCACAGCCCGTGTCGGGCGACCAGCTCCGAGAGCACGTCGTCGGGCACCCGGGCCAGGTCGTCCAGCTCCGCGGCCTGCTGCTCGCGGCGCTGCTCGTCGGCGTTCATCGCCGGCCCGCGATCGCCCGGGCCACCTCGCGGGCCAGTCGGCGCGCGGCGGCGATCGCTGCGACGTCGACGCAAGCGCCGGTCTCGGTGGCCTGCTCAGCCATCTGCTCGACGGCAGCGGCCGGGATGACGTAGCGCGACCGGACGCGGACGGCGGGGAAGGCGTCGGCGCGGATCGCGCGGTAGATGGTCGCCGGGTCGACGCGCAGCAGTCGAGCCGCCTCGGCGACGGTGTAGAAGGCGGGTCGGGGCGTGGTGTTCGTCAGGTTCGTTTCCATGATGTGGTTCCTCTCTGCTCGGCCCGGATGTTTTCATCCGAGCACCTAGATTGATTTCATCCATTGGTGGGCAAGGATCGTTTTTGTGGCCGCGAGATTCACCAACCTGCGGTCACCGGAATCGGTGTCGCGCTACTCTCCGGCCGACGGTGGCGGAGCGCGGAGGAGTACGTGTCCGAGGACTGGCCTGCGGTTGCGCAGGCGATCGGTAATCGCATGGCTGAGTTGGGAATCAGTCAGCGGGAACTGATCGAGCGCTCGCACTTGTCCAAGGCTGTGGTGCGCGAGGTGCAGCACAACGTGGTCCAACGGCGGCGTAGTACACGCACTCTTGAGGCGTTGTCTACGGCCCTGGACTGGCATCCTGGCCATCTCGCAGCTGTGCTGGCGAATCGGCGACCTCCGCGGGCAGGCGAACCGCTTGTGAGATCGGATGAGGACATAGCCGGGAGGCTGACCGTCATCGAGGATTACGTTCGCGGATTGGCGGACCGGCCTGATGATGTCGCCGAAATCGTCCAGGAACTTAAGGAGATCAAAGCGACGGTCGGGGAGATCCTGAATCGGGTGGCGCGACGACCGGATAGCAGTGGCGGGTGAGTCGTGGATTCGGCTGTTCTGCATGGCGTTGAGTCAACGCCGGACCGTCGGCACAAACGAGGCACAAGCGGTGCATCACCGGCGCATTTCCGAGGCACGAGCAGGGCACGATTGCAGCACAAGCCGTCGAGGCGCTGAGCGATGCTCGACGTCGGGGACCAGTGGACGGGGCGAACCGCGTGCCTACTTCAGGAGGCGCTGCGGATGAGCAACGTCGCTTTTGCGCACCGACTCGGCATCGGCGTCCGGACGGTCGGGATGTGGCATGAGATGCCGCAGCGCATACCGAACAGTGAAATGCAGCAGGTGCTCACGATCGCTCTCGAGAAGGCACCCGCGCCGGCCCGGGCACGCTTCGCCGCTACGCTGGCGGATGATCCACGAACGTCGCCCTGACCAACGGAGCCGAGCCGAGCACAACACCGGCGCAGACGCTCACCGTTGCTATCGCGATCGTTCGCGACGAATCACGGGTCTTGCTGGTGCAGCGCCGCGGGGATACCGGCGCCCCGGACTCGTGGCAGTTCCCGGCCGGCATGATCAAACCCGGTCTCGACGCACCGACTGTGGCGGTTCGGGAAACGCTCGCCGAAACCGGAGTGCACTGTGCACCGATCGGCGCAATCGGCTCGCGGGTTCATCCGCGAACTCATGTGCTGTGTGAATACGTACTCTGCGAATACCTGTCCGGCAGTCCGGAGAATCGCGATCCCGGCGAGAATGTTAGTGTGACCTGGTCCCCCACTTCGAAGCTCACCCGCTTCATCGTGGCCGGGCAGATATTCCCGCCCGTCCTCGCAGCGCTGGAGGTAAGTCCGTGACATCGGTTCCACAGGCCGACGATCAACCGGCGATCGCGGCCGCCGTGATCGTGCACGACGGCCGGGTTCTGCTCGTCAAACGGCGGGTTGCCGAGGGCAAGTTGTCCTGGCAGTTCCCGGCAGGCGCCATCGAAGAAGGCGAGTCTCCCGAAACCGCCGCCGCCCGCGAAGCTCTAGAAGAGACCGGCTTATCTGTCGAACCGGCCGAATTGCTCGGCGAGAGAATTCATCCGGCCACGGGCAGGCGGATGCTGTATGTCGCCTGCCGCGTGATGCACGGAAAAGCATCCGTGGTGGACGACGACGAACTCAGCGACTACGCCTGGAGCACACTCCAGCAGCTACCCGAGTACGTTCCCTACGGGCTCTTCGAGCCCGTACAACACCATCTCGACTTCGCGCTCAGCCAGTGAATGTTCGGCTAGAACAGCACGTCCACAAGTCGTTCACGAACGACACCGGAATGAAGTAACGCCGGGATCGGAACCGAACCAACTGCCTGCCGGCCGCTTGCCACCTGGTCGATCGTGTCGGAAGGCAACATGTCGAGTATTTCGATGGCCCGCTCCGCCCACAGCTTCGCCAGGTCGAACCGCCGCGACCCGTTCACGTCGTGGTCCCGGTATCGGAACGCGAGCGCATAGGCGGTCTCAGCCGCCGCACGCGGATCGATGGTCAGCTCTCGCTCGTACTGCGCGATCAACAGTTCGAGCCGGGGCGCGACGGCCGCCATCGGTCAGTAGGCAAACTTTTCGGCGGCTGTCTCGTACTCGAACAGCTCATCCGCGCCGAACCACAGCTCGACCTCGTACTTCGCCTCCGCAGAGTTCCCGGAAGCGTGCACGAGGTTCATCACGGCCTTGCCGCTCGCGTCCGATGATGCCCGGGTCTGGTGGGCGAAGTCTCCCCGCACCGTCCCCGGCGCGGCGTCATTCGGAAGGGTCACGCCGATGATCTTCCGGACTTTGGCGACCGCATCGACACCTTGTAGCACCACCGCGATGACCGGACCGCTCTGCATGAACGTCGCCGTGGTGTTGTAGACGTCGGCGCCCAGCCGCTCTTCAAGATCGAAATAGTGCTTGCGGGTGAAGTCTGCGTCCAAGTGCCTCATCTTCACCCCGACGATCTTCAATGCCGCGTCCTCGAAGCGCGCCAGCACCCGGCCCGAGAGGCTACGAGCCACCGCGTCCGGCTTCAGAAGTACCAACGTCCGCTCGACGCCAAGATCAGCCGGGCTCGCCATCTCTTCCATCTCCCCTACCGTGCAACGTCCGTGGTCCGCGCCGCATCCTGCCAGTTCGGTCGGGGGCAGCCCCGAGCGGGCGCGACTGCTCAGCAACCGCGACGACGGCTCGGTAGCTGTCCACGACAGCTATGCCGATGCCCGCCAGCATCGGCAAGCAGATCCCGGCGTCCTCGGCCTGACTCACGGCGAGATCGAGCACGTCAAGGATCTCCGTCAGCTTCTCCGCCTCGAAGTCCCACAGCCGCCTGCTCTCGACCGCAGCACGCAGGTCGCGCGCCAGGTCGGCTTCCGGGGTAGGACATCCATCGCGCTCAGTCTTGGTGAAGCGCCAGCAGCGAATGACCAGGTCGAGAGCATCGGCGGCCAGCCCGAGTGACGGGCACTCGCGTCGGCCGGCAGGCGTGCAGCGCCCGCAGCGACCATCGGCATGCGCAGCCACAACCGCGTTCACCGACGGCAATAGCTTCATGATCGCTACGATGAGTGGATTCGTCACCCGACCAGGCTCGCTACCTGCGGGCCCCGTCAACACGACACAGGCACGCCCGCTGCGCGTCGTAAACTCGTCATCCCCATACGACAACGACAGTCGCGGGGAGAGTCGGGCTGCTGCCTGCTGCCAGCGATAATCATTCCGTCAGAGCGGCACCGCCTATCCTGTGCCAAGAGCCGGGTAGCTGCCCCACGACGTCGTCCCGATCGACGTTGGTGTAGGCGACAGCGATACGGACGTCTCGGCTGGAGAGCCGAACCGCGCCTGAGACTGGCTCCCGGAGGACGCCGACGAGGCGGAGCCAGATGTTGCGCCACGAGATCGCGCTCTCAGCGGTGACACCACCTTCACCGAGCACCAGCGCCACCCCAGCGGCCTGAACGCCTCGCCTTGCTGTCCTCGACGCTACCTCCGCCCCGGCCCCGACAGGTCGCGCTACGTGTGCCTTCCCCGGTTGCCACGACCACTGCGGCACTCGAGGAGGTACGGAGGCCTGTCCAGATCGCCTACACCGCGTCCACCGGAGCATCTTCGCCGTCAGTAGCGGCGAGTACGCCGTGCCGTACGCTGCGTGTCCACGAACACCAGGCTGAAGATCGGAGTGGACGCGTTGGGTAAGGAGGAGCTCTCGGCGCGGATCTTCATCAACTATCGCCGTATCGACACCCAACACGTCGCGGGCCGATTGTATGACAAGCTCGCCTCGCGCTTCGGTAACGGGAACGTGTTCATGGACGTGGACTCGATTACCCCCGGGCTGGACTTCAACGAGGCCATCGGGAACGCAGTCCGTTCGTGCAATATCCTGGTGGCTCTGATTGGGACCGAGTGGCTCGGTGCAATAGACGAAAGAGGTCGCAGGCGGATTAGTGATCCAAACGACTTCGTGGCACGGGAAATCAAGATCGCACTTGAACAGTCGATCCCGGTGATCCCGGTATTGACTGATAACGCGAAGCTCCCGGACAAGAGTATGTTGCCCGACGATCTGGGTCATCTGGCTGGCCGTCATGCTGTTAGGCTGAATCACGCAACGTTTGGCATTGACGCAAAAGTGCTGATAGACGCGATTGATACGCTCCTGATCGGGGGTAAATCGCAGCTGGTGCAGCCCGTCCGGTTACAGCCAGGCGATGCGATCGTCGCCCCCGATCGGGTCCTCGACTCTCGCCTCCACTCCGACCAGGAGACGACGACGGCGCTTACAACGCAGCCGAACCAGCTGGCTACCACTCCCAATCCCGTTGACAGCCGGATCGCGGCGGGCCCGGATTGGTCAAACTCCGACCCGGATGTTCCGCTCCAGGTTCGGAGTGCCAGCCCCATGCAGGCTGCGAGATCGAAGACTATCCAACCGATGCCGTCACCACTATCACCAGCGGCTCGTGACCGCGCGCGAACCCTAGTTTCCATCAGCCAGTATAAGAGTGAGCAGACGGCGCCTAAGGTCCATCGCCATCGGCGACTTCTGACATTCGAAAATATGATCGCTTTGGCTGCCGTAGGACTCGTTGTCGCCATTGTTGCATCGGTCCTGTCAGCCAATAACCTCAAAGATCAGAGTAATAGTCAGGCGAATCTGCCCGCCGATCCGGAAATCCATGTCGGCAGCAAGCCGACCGGGATCGCTATCACCCCGGACAGTCGCCGTGCCTACGTCGCAAACAGTGGATCAGCGTCAGTGTCTGTTATCGATATTGCTAGCAGTGCAACGATTGCAACAATTTCAATTCCAGGAAGCACCCCGAACGGTGTGGCAATCGCGTCAAATGGTCGGACGGCTTACGTAACCGACTATACGGGAGGGTCAGTAGCCGTAATTGGCACGATCGCCAACGCCGTAATCGATACGATAGACGTCGGCCGTGGCGCGTTCGGAGTGGCGGTTACACCAGACGGCAGAAGAATATATGTCGCTAGCCAGGGCACAAGCACCGTGTCGGTTATCGACGCTTCGTCCGACAAGGTCCTAAAAACGATCCTGATTCCTGGCAACTCCCCGGAAGAACTCGCAATGGCGCCCGATGGGTGTCACGTATACGTCACATCAGGTAGTTCTGAACACCGAGCGTCAGTGATTGATACCGAACGGGATACTGTAACTGCCAATCTTACAGTCGGCGACGTGCCGCAAGGCATCGCGTTCACACCGGACGGCAAGCGGGCCTACATTGCACAAGCTGGAGCCTACACAACGGACGCGACCGTAGTAGACACTGGAACTGGCCGAACGATTGCAACCGTTCCTCTCGGGACGCCGTCGTTCAATGTTGCGATTTCTCCTAACGGGGCTAGGGCATACTTCACAGTCAGCGGCATGAATTCTCTGGTGGTTGCCGACACCGCCACGAATAGGGTCCTGACCTACTTGCCTATGCCGATAGGAATACCGGACGACGTTGCAGTTGCACCCGATGGCCGGATCTTGGTTACGAATCGCGGTGCAGACTCGGTGTCCAGCTTCTCTTCAGCGTAGCTCACGCCTACATGATGTGGCGAAGCGTCTACACAGACGGAGGCATAGCGTTCGCCTCTCGTACCGCTTCCTTCATTGCTGGCGGAAGACCGTTGGCACCAATCAGGCTGCGGCGCATCGCGCGGACGAGCTCAGCGAGGTCGTCGTCAAGCCCATCCGCGTTGTAGGGCCTGAGGTCTAGGATGTCCGCCACGGCTTGCATCTGCTTCTGATAGAGAGGCGCAATGGCCTTGGCGACTTCCCTGCCCCCTATCACTTCGATTTCCCAGTAAAACGCCTTATAGGGTTCGGCGCGCTTCGCTAGTTCATCGAGTCTTGCACCATAATGTTCGTTAACGTTAAGCGGTCCGAAAGGGATACCACCACACCCGTCTTGGACACCCCTCGGATCGAACCCAAAGATCGTCGAGTTCAGTGCTTCAGCCTGGCTCAGCAGGCGACTGTACACAATACGTCGCTCCGCCCAGATCGCTCGTCGCTGGTCGTCCCAAGCTTTGAGCCAGCCATCCTTGCGTACGTTCTCTTGCGTACGCCTAGCCTGCAGGATACCGAACATACCAGCGAGGGCTGCACCAAGTAGTGTACCGAGCACCGCGATTACGGCCGTGATGTATGGAGCGAGGTCTGCTGCCGACACGCGCAGAGCGTAGCGATCCAAGAGGTTCCGCGACCGACTGGGTCGAAGATGTCGGCAGCCGGGTCATACAAGCCGCTCAGTACTGCCAGCAATAATCACCCGCTCACAGACATACTCTGCAAGACGAAGGTCGAGTGCAAGCAAGTTCGCCTCGACGCTGTAGGGAAGTAGGGCGGGTGCCCGCTCGTCAGCCTTGGACTCTTTTGCATGAACGATCCGATTGCGCAGCTTGTAGATGCGGTCGGCAACCTGACGAGCCAAGTCCGCGCCCGCACTGATCTTTAGCGCTGGCACCCCAACTAGCGGAGTCGCGTTCGTGAAGAATTTTCGGTCGTCCTCAGGCAGGCTCGCGAAATAGCTGACGATCATGTCGTCATCGACGCACTGCTGAACGGTTGCGCGTATCTGCTCCGGCTCGCTAGTCCCCTTCCACCCCAACTGGGCGTGCGTCACGATCTGCTGGATGTCCGAGTCGACTTCAAAATCAAAGCGCGGGTCGCGCATACGGTTTCGGATGCGGTTGATCGCCTCACGATTGATGAACTGCGGAAAGAAGTACTCGATCGCCTGGTAGTACGAGAGGTACCAAGGAGAAACTTGGCTAGTGGACTCGCCAATGACATGTCGATCTTCATCAGCCGAGGTCATCGCATGGGTTATGCGGTGAATCTGATCCGCTAGCCTAGTTTCCCTTTAGTATCGCAGCAGCGGCATGTCCACCGCTGCCCGGCCGTAGGAGTAAAGGGACACCGCGTCCTTCACATACCTAACGCGAGGGTATGCTAGCGGCCGCCTGTCAGCGTATTCATCAAACGCCTCAGCCCCCTCTTCGACGCCTTCATAGCGGTAGGATAGCGAAAAGGCGAAGCGGAATCGGAGATCCAGCTCGAACAGTAGGCTGGAAGAAACACTCTCAAGCATTGCCAGGGCCTCGTCGTGCTGCCTGCATTGTGTACGCTCTAGTCGCAAGCTTACGCGCGGCGCATCTGCCAACACGTCAAGCCCCGGTACCAAAAATTCAAAGAGCACCGTGGTAGTCGCAAACTCAATCTGCCCATCCGGCGACCCGCTCACCGGCAGCTTCCAGGAAAAGAACTCGTGACTCGCCATACGGTTAAGCACGATGTCTTCTCGTCGGTATACGACCTGTTGCGTAGTATTTGTCTCCGGGTTGTAGTCGAACATCTCTACGCCTGGCAACACAAGGAACGCGTAGAGCGACTTCTGCACCCCCAGCGCCGGCGTGAGCATCGCCTCAACGTCTCCGGTCTCGCGGTCAAGGACGGCATAGTACTGACCCAGAATCGTCAAGCGCTCGAACGGCAACCGCTTGAACGTAGGCTCCTTGCCCTCTTCGACAACTACGCTGCGCTTGGCCCGCCCGTTGGGCATACTCAGCACCATGGCGCCACGGCCCGAGCCAGCGTTTAGGTTACGCGGAATATGGAAGTAATCGATGCCCGCCTCGTCGGCCCGGCGCATGATGTCTTCGCGTGCACGATCGAAGATGTTCTTCTCGCCGGAGTCTTCACTCATAACAGCACGGTAACATGCTGCCCCGCGGCCCCTGGTCTGCGCTATGCGTCATGTCCGACGAGCCAGAGGGCGACAAAGTACTTTGACGGTCATGAACTTCGTCGGTGAGGGCTACCTGTACATGCGCGATTGGGGGCAAACCCGCACGAACCCCGACTCGGCAAGCTGCCCAGCGCCATCGATGTCTTCCCGGCGCACAAGTTGACCTTCAAGCTCGGCGGGACGTACACCGGCAGCACCGTCAAGTACACCAACCAGGACTACCGGCCGTGTCGTTCAGGACGGACCTGAACCCCGGACCCTTCCGACCCATACTTCTGTCGTTCGATCATCGCGCTATGGCCCCGGTGCGGCAACCTGTGTCGCGACTACCCGGCGTTGACCATGTGTCGGGGCCACGGCATGCCGAAGGGCCGCATGGCTCGCGTGCCAGCAGGAGCGCGCGTCTATCTGGCTATCGCCGCATCGATCTGCGATCGACGGGCGCTGGTGGCCACGAAGGTGGTGATCAGCGCGTCATCGCCTGACAACCGGAGATCCATCTCGTAGGCGCCGATCTCCGACACGTCTGATCCGCGCCGCGCGATAGCGTCGAGCAGCACTTGTCGCAGATCGTCCGCACTCCGCGGGTCGGCCTCAACCGAGAACCTAGTCACGTCTTGTCCTCGGTACCGAAGGGTGACGTCGAGCAGCACGCCACCGGATGCGGACTCGACGGTCATATCCTGCGCGGGTGGCGCCGGCGTAGCCAGCTCGTCGATGGACAGCGCGGGTACTCGGTCCGTCACGCGGAAGCCGTGGCCGGGCACGACGTCGACGCATCCCTCGTTCGCCAGCACGTGTAGCGCCCGGTTCGCCGTGCCCACCGACACTCCGCACTCCGCCGCGATCGCCTTCTGACCGGGCAGGAGGTCTCCGGTCAGGTAGCGACCGTCCGCGATCCGCTCCCGAAGGTCGGCGGCGATCCGCTGGTAGGGATGGCTCGGCCGCCGGGGCGGCTGGTCCTCACCGGGTCGGGCTGGCATGCGCGCACTGAGGGTTGAGGCGGCCCGCTGGTCGGACTCCGATACCCACGCCGTGTAGTAGCGCAAGGTCGTGACGCCGCCACCGCCGTGGCCGAGCCGACCGGCGACGGTCCGGGCGTCGACACCAGCCGCGATCAGCTCCGTCGCCGAGTAGTGCCGCAGCTTGTGGATGGTCGTGTGGATGCCGAGTCGGGCCACAAGATCGCCGTAGCGCTGCGACACCGAGTCGGGCAACAGGTGGGTCGAGCCGTCCGGCGCCAGCGAGAACAGGAAGGCGTCGTCACGCAGCTCGATCCCGAGCGCCACTGCGCGCTCCGTCCAGCGCTGACGGTGCTCGGCGAGCAGGGCCAGCGTCTCGGGGTCGAGCGCGACGCGGCGCTTCTGGTGGTCTTTGGTGTCCTTCTCCCCGACCTGCTTGCCGCGTTGCCAGATGCTCTGCCGCACGGACAGCACGCCAGCGTCGAGGTCCACGTACGACCAGCGCAGCGCGCACAACTCACCGCGGCGGATGCCGGTCACCATCGTCAGCCACACCAGCGTGCCCCAGTCGGGATCGGACGCCCATGCTTCGTTGAGGATGCACGCGGCCTCAGCGGCGGTCGGCGGCCGGGGATCCGGCTTCGAGGCGGCAGGAGGCTCGGCCTGGGTGATCGGGCTGGAACCGATCCACCGCCACCGGACAGCGCGCTTCAAGCCGCCGCTGAGGATGAAGTGAATCTGCCGGATCGTCGAGTCCCCTAGCGGCGTGCACACGTGCCGAGCGCAACGTTGGTCGCACGTGTGATCGCCCGACGTCCGGTGGGCGATGTAGGGACGTCGGTCGCAGTGCTCGCGGCAGCGCCGCAGCTCCGCGTAGAACGAGTCGAAGATGTCGCCATCGAGGGCACCCACCTTGACCGCGCCGATCAGCGGCCGGATGTGCTTCTTCGCGTAGCCGACGTAGGTGTCCAGGGTGGTCGGCTCCCAGGTCCCCAGCTCAAAATGACGGTCGAGGAGCTGGTCGACCGTCGCGTTGGTGCGGGGGTGGCGGCGCTCGTCCACCTGGTTCAGCAGCCGGGTGCGCATGGCCTCCGCCTGTGCCGCCGCCTTCGGCCCGGCGGGGACGACCTCCACGAGATCGTGCCGACGGCCGGTGACCGGATCCGTTCCGGCGTAGACGCGCACGCGCAGGGCGCCGCTCGGGAGTACGTCGATCGTGCCTCGCCGACGGCGTTGCGGCTGCTTGGACCGCGTCATGTGACACAGGCTACGCCGGTCCTGCGTCACGTCTAGTGTCATGACGGGAAGGATCTTGACCGAGCCGTTGCTAGATGCGCTGATCAGAGGGGGTGGGCCCCCGGGGGATCGAACCCCGAACCCGCGGATTAAAAGTCCGCTGCTCTGCCGATTGAGCTAGAGGCCCGCGCTGACAGCCTACGGGCCCCGAGGTGCGGCCCGCCGTACCACTGCGGTGTTGCTCCGCTAGCCCCGCACCCCTGACATACGTCAGACTCTGCAGCGCGAGGGGGGTGCTCATGCGCAATCGGCCTGCCCGGCGGGGTCGCGGCCGAACCGCGCGACTTCCCCCTGCCCTCAGCGTCGACCCGGCAGTTGCCCTGATGGCGTCAGAGCCCGTTGAGCTGCTCACAGACGGCCTGCGCAGCGCGTTCGACTACGCCCCGATCGGGATGGCTGTGCTCACGCAGCAGGGCGTGGTCATCACCTGCAACGCGGCGCTCGGAGAATCGCTTCAGCGTAGGCCGGAGAGCCTGGTGGGCAAGACGCTCTTCGAGGTCACCCACCCCGACCACCTGCCGGAGGCCCGCCGCAACTCCGAGCTCATGCGGTCGGGCACGGAGCGCATCCTGCGCTATGAGTGCCGGTTCATCCGGGCCGATGCCACCGTCGTCTGGGTGCTCCTCAGCACCGCGGCGGTGCCCGAGGCGCCTGGCCGACCGGCGCATCTGATCATGAACATCGAGAACATCGACGACCGGAAGGAACTGGAAGCCGAACTCTTGCACCGGGCGCTGCACGACCCGCTGACCGGTCTGGCCAACCGCACCCTCCTCGCACAGCGGCTCGACGCCGCCCTCACGGAGCGCACACACCGGAGCTGTCTGTTGTTCATCGACCTCGACGAGTTCAAGGCGGTGAACGACCGGTACGGGCACGCCGCGGGCGACCAGGTCCTCCAACAGATGGCGCAGCGCCTCACCGCCCTCCTGCGGCCGCAGGACGTCTGCGGGCGCCTGGGCGGCGACGAGTTCGTTGTGCTGTGTGTCGACACCGAGCCCCACCAGGCCGACGCGATCGCCGAGCGGTTGCGGGCGGCGATCGCCGAGCCCTTCATGGTCGACGGCGCCACGATCCGCATCACGGCAGCGGTGGGGGTCAGCACCTCGGCCGTCGCCCGCTCGACCCAAGCCGACGCCAGCGGCCTTCTGCGTGAGGCGGACGAGCGTATGTACGAGGTCAAGCGCCGCCGCCTCGACGAGGTTTGACCGGCGCCCAGGAGTCAGGCGGCGGCCGGGACGTTCAGGCAACAGTCGGAGTGTGAGTGGACGGCGTCGATCCAGGCGGCCTTGAGGCTGCGGACGCTGCGGAAGTAGGTGACCCGCACGGTGCCCGAGTCGTCCTCGGTGACGATCGCGCCGACGGCACCGCCGACGACCGCGCCGAGTTCGACCCGCGCCTCGAACTGGCACAGCCGCACGTCCCCGATCATGTGGTGGGCCGGTACGCCGGTCAGGGCAGTCAGGTAGACCTGCCGGTCTCGCTCGTTTCCGAACCGGTTCACGGTGGAGACCTCCAGACGCCGGCGTCCCTGCCGGATGGGATCAAGTTTCGCGGCCGCGGCCCGGGACTGACATCGCCTGGAACGGCATTCCCCGCCGGGAAATCGGCACGGTTTCCTCACCCAGCGGCAACCCGGCCGCTGATCGAGGAGGAGGATGGGACAGCGTGAGTGCCCCCGCCGTCACCCGTCCGCTCCGGATCGGGCCGTACACGTCCGACACGCCCGTTGTGCTGGCGCCGATGGCAGGCATTACCAACCCGGGGTTCCGGCGGCTGTGTCGGGAGCAGGGCGCCGGGTTCTACGTCTGCGAGATGATCACGTCGCGGGGCCTGGTGGAGCGGAACCCGCTCACGCTCCGGATGATCGCCTTCGATGGTGACGAGTACCCGCGGTCGATGCAGCTCTACGGCGTCGACCCGGTGGCGATGGGGCAGGCCGTGCGGCTGGTCGTCGAACGGGATCTCGCCGACCACATCGATATGAACTTCGGCTGCCCGGTCCCCAAGGTCACGCGCCGGGGCGGGGGCGCGGCGCTGCCGTACAAACGGAAGCTGTTCGAGGCGATCGTGCGGGCGGCGGTCGAGGCGGCGGACGGGCGACCGGTCACGGTGAAGATGCGCATCGGCATCGACGACGAGCGCCGCACCTATCTAGACGCCGCGCGCCGGGCGGCCGACGCCGGGGTCTCGGCGGTGGCCCTGCACGCGCGCACCGCGGCACAGCGCTACTCGGGCATGGCCGACTGGTCGGCCATCGCCCGGCTGCGCGACGTCCTCCCCGCGGAGCTGCCGGTGCTGGGCAACGGCGACATCTTCTGCGCAGACGACGCGCTGCGGATGGTCGCCGAGACCGGCTGTGACGGCGTCGTCGTCGGAAGGGGATGTCTCGGGCGCCCGTGGCTCTTCGGCGACCTCGAGGCGGCGTTCGCCGGGTGCCCTTTGCCCGCGCCGCCGAACCTCGGACGCGTGATGGCGACCATGCGCCGCCACGCTGAGCTTCTGTGTGTGCACATGGGCCCGCACAAGGGCATCCGCGACATGCGCAAGCACGTCGCCTGGTACCTCAAGGGCTTCCCGGTGGGGCCTGACATCCGCCGACGGCTCGGGCTGATCGAGAGCCTCGACGAGCTGGACGAGCTGCTCGCCGGGCTCGATCCGCACCTCGCCTTCCCCGACGACGCCGACGGCCCCCGCGGACGCCAGGGCTCACCAGGCCGGGTGGTGCTGCCGGAAGGCTGGCTCGACGACCCCGACGACGCCTCGGTGCCCTTCGGCGCCGAGATCGACCATTCCGGGGGATGACCCCTGTGATCGGATCCGGAGGCGGTTCGTAAGCTCATAACTGCAGGGAGGTGGCGTGGCGGACAACGGTGAGAACGGTGCCCGGCACAGGCCGCAGGCCACCGACGCCGACGACGTCCTCACCCGGCTGGGGTTGATCGGTCCCGGCGCGACGGCGCCCGCGGGCGGTCGGCCCGCTCGCCATCGCGCCGCGGAGGAGCTGGAGCGCGTCCCCACCGCCCCCGACGCGGCATCACGGGCGCGACGGTTCGACGAGACGCGCAGGATCGACGAGACCCTCACTCGACTCACCGCCGCCCACGCGGGCCTCAATCTCGACGGGTCCCCCGACGACGGGGACGCCGACGAGCGGGCGCCCCGACAGCGCCCGAGCCTCCTGCGGCTGGCCGTGCTGGCCGTCGCTGCCGTCCTGGTCGCCGGTGCGGGCCTCGGCTGGGGAGCGCAGCGCTGGCTCGTCTCCGCGGTGCGCACGGCGGACGCCCTCGACCCCGGCTCGGGCGCGATCGTGGACGCGACCCAGCAGGCGGGCGCAGACAACGTGCTGGTCGTCGCCACCGACCGGGCTGCGACGCCGGGTGCTGTGGCCCGGCCCGACACCGTCGTCGTCGCGCACCTCCCCGCGGGTGGCGGGGGTCTGACGGTGCTGTCGGTCCCCACCGACCTGGAGATCAGCAGGCCGCCCTGTGAGCGCTACGACGCGAGGTCTGCGACCTACACGGCCGACACGGTGCCCGCGCAGGCCCGCACCCCGCTCGCGAGCGCCCTCGACCTCGGCGGTCCGCGCTGCACCACCCGCGCGGTGCAGGAGCTGACCGGCCTGGCGATCACCCGCTACGTCGGGATCGACCTCGACCAGCTCGGCGCCGCCGTCGGCGCGGTGTCGGGGGTGCGGGTCTGCACGCCGCGGGCGGTCATCGACGCCACGCTCGGGCCGGTCGCGCCCACACCGGGCTCGATCGTCCTCGACGCGCGGCGGGCCGCCGACTTCGTGCGCGCGGCGGGCGTCGCGGGCGATCCGCCTGCGGGTCGCGGCCGCATCGAACGCCAACAGCAGGTCCTCTCCGCTGTGCTCGGCTCGGCGCTGGCCGACACCCGCCTGCTGGACCTGCCGCGGCTGACCGCGCTGCGTCCGGCGCTGGGGCAGGCCCTGTCCGCCGACGGCGCTGATCTCGACCAGGTGCTCGCGTTGGCTCACTCGATGCACGACCTCGGCGCGGCGGGCGTCACCTTCGCCGCCGTGCCCACCGACCCCGACCCGGCGGGGGGCTCCGCGCTGCGGGCCGCCGACGCCGCCGCCGTGTTCGACGCGCTGCGCACCGACGCCGCGCTGCCCCCGGCCACGGCGGGGCAGCAGGTCGGCCCGAAGCCGTCGGACCTGCTCGTGCAGGTGCGCAACGCGTCGGAGCGGCCGGGGATCGCGGCCAAGATCGCCGGCACGCTGCGCGGGCTCGGGTTCGGCGTCGGCGCCGTCACCAACGCCGACCAGCCCACCACGCAGACGCTCATCCGCTACTCCCCCGACCAGACCGCGGCGGCCGAGCTGCTGGCCAGCACCGTCCCCGCGGCGTCGACCGTGCCCGACCCCGGGGCCACCGGGGTGTTGCAGCTCGTGCTCGGCCGATCGTTCGACGGTGTGGTCCGCGCGCCCACCTCGGCGCCGACCCAGACGCCGCCGGTCAACGCGCCTGCCCTGGCGAACTGCGCCTGACCGACCGTTGCCGTTCACCGGTGGTTCATCCGCGCAACGGACTTGATCAGCAGCTGGCTATTACCCTTTGCTCATGCGAGATGCCTACCAGGACCAACTCGACGAGCTGGCCAACAGCCTGGCCGGCATGTGCGAAGAAGTCGCCGCGGCGTTGGCGAAGGCCACGCGGGCGCTGCTCGAGGTCGACCTGCACCTCGCCGAGGAGGTCATCACCGAGGACATGCTCGTCGACGAGCTTCGCCACCGCGCGGAGGCCAAGGCGTTCGCGCTGCTTGCGCTGCAGGCCCCGGTGGCCACCGACCTGCGCATCGTGGTCTCCGCGATCCACGGCGCAGGCGACATCGAGCGCATGGGCGACCTCGCGCTGCACGTCGCGCAGGCCGCGCGCCGCAGGCACCCACAGCCCGTCCTGCCCGACGAGGTGGCGCCCTACTTCGCCGAGATGGGCAGGGTCGGCTGCGCGCTCGCGCGCAAGGCGGGCGACGTCATCCGCTCGCGCGACCTCAGGAGGGCGGCCGAGCTGGAGGCCGACGACGACGCGATGGACGACCTGCACCGGCACATGTTCAGCGTGCTCATGGACCGCAACTGGAGCCACGGCGTCGGGCCCGCGATCGACATCACCCTGCTCGCGCGCTTCTACGAGCGCTACGCCGACCACGCCGTCGCGGTCGCCCGGCGGATCGTCTACGTCGTGACGGGGCAGATGCCCGGCCCGCTCGCGGTGTAGGGATGCCCCCGGAGCCGCTTCCACGCCAGCTCGCCGGTCTCGCCGAGCTCCTCTCCGAGATGGCGACGGCCGCGGCGGCCGCGCTGCAGCGGGCGACCACCGCGTTGCTGGAGGGCCGGGAGCGCCTGGCGCGGCAGGTCGTCGCCGGAGACGCCGCGATCGACGCCTTGCGCGCGCGGGTGGAGGGCCTCGCCATCGACGCCCTGCTCTTCCACGCGCCGGTCGCCGGTGACCTGCGGGCCGTCGTCGCCGCGATCCGCGCGGCAGGCGACCTGGAGCGGATGGGCGACCTCGCCCTGCACGTCGCGCAGGTCGCGGAGCGGGGGCGCACGGTGCCTGCCGAAGTGCGCCGCGACTTCGCCGAGATGGGCCGTCTCGCGGTCGCCATGGCCCGGAAGACGGCCGAGGTCGCGGGCAGCCGCAACGTCATACTCGCCATCGAGCTCGACTCCGACGACGACGCGATGGACGGCCTGCACGCGCACATGTTCACCGTGCTGATGGACCCGACGTGGCCACACGGGGTGCCTGCGGCGGTGGACCTGACGCTCCTGGCGCGCTACTACGAGCGGTTCGCCGACCACGCGGTGCTGGTCGCGCGCGCCACCATCTACGCGGTCACCGGCCAGGAGCCGGACGCAGTCGCGATCTGACCCGTGCGCGGAAAGGGTGGCCAGGACCATCATTTCCGCGCACGAGCGTCAGCCGAAGCGGCCGGACACATAGTCCTCCGTCGCCCTCACCTTCGGCTGCGAAAAGATCGTCTTGGTGTCGTTCATCTCGATCAGGTGGCCGGGTTTGCCGGTGCCCTCGATGTTGAAGAACCCGGTGAAGTCGCTGACCCGCGCGGCCTGCTGCATGTTGTGCGTGACGATGACGATCGTGTACTCGTTCTTCAGCTCGTTGATCAGGTCTTCGATCGCGAGCGTGGAGATCGGGTCGAGCGCCGAACACGGCTCGTCCATCAGCAGCACGTCGGGCTGGACCGCGATGGCCCTGGCGATGCACAGTCGCTGCTGCTGCCCTCCCGACAGACCGGAGCCGGGCTTCTCGAGGCGGTCCTTCACCTCGTTCCACAGGTTCGCGCCGCGCAGCGAGCTCTCCACCAGCTCGTCGGTGGCGTCCTTGCGCATGCGTTTGCTGTTCAGCTTCTGCCCGGCGATCACGTTGTCGTAGATCGACATCGTGGGGAACGGGTTGGGCCGCTGGAACACCATGCCGATCTGGCGACGCACGCCGACCGGGTCGACGCCGGGGCCGTACAGGTCCTTGCCGTCCAGCTCGAGGCTGCCCTTGACGTGGGCGCCGGGGATCACCTCGTGCATCCGGTTGATCGAGCGCAGGAACGTCGACTTGCCGCAGCCCGATGGGCCGATCAAGGCCGTCACCGCCTGCGGGCGGATCGACATGTTCACGCCTTCGACGGCGAGGAACGACCCGTAGTAGATGTTGAGGTTCTTGGCCTCGATCGCCTTGCCCATGACGTCCTAACGATTCTTCGGCGCGAACACCCGCGCGATCAGCCGCGCGGCGAGGTTCAGCACCAGCACGATGAGTATCAGAACGAGCGCCGCGGTCCACGCCCGGTCGATGAAGGGCTCGCGCGGCACGCCCGGCGCGGCGTAGGAGTTGAAGGCGAAGACCGGCAGCGTCATCATCCGGCCCGAGAAGGGGTTGAGGTTCAGGCCCGTCGTCAGGCCCGCGACGATCAACAGCGGCGCGGTCTCACCGATGACCCGCGCGACCGCGATCGTGATGCCCGAGGCGATGCCCGCGATCGACGTCGGGATCACCACCTTGACGATCGTGCGCCACTTCGGTGTGCCCAGCGCGAGCGCCGCCTCGCGCAGCTCGTTCGGGACGATCTTCAGCATCTCCTCCGTCGAGCGGACCACCACCGGGATCATCAGGACCGACAGGGCGACCGCGCCCGCGAAGCCCAGCCGGATGCTCGGCCCGAAGAACAGTGCGAAGAGTGCGAAGGCGAACAGACCCGCGACGATCGACGGGATGCCGGTCATGACGTCGACGAAGAACGTGATCGACCGAGCGAGCCTGCTCTTGGCGCCGTACTCCACGAGGTAAACGGCTGTGAGCACACCGATCGGGATCGACATGACGGCGGCCAGCGCGGTGATGATGAGCGTGCCCATGATGGCGTGGTAACCGCCGCCGCCCTCGCCGACGACACCGCGCATCGACTCGGTGAAGAACGCCACGTCGAACCGGGCCAGCCCGTTCGACACCACGGTGACGATCACGGAGATCAGGGGGATCAGCGCGATCAGGAAGGCGACCGTGACCACGATCGTCACGAGCCGGTCGGTCGCCTTGCGGCCACCCTCGACCGACCGCGAGATCACGTACGTCGCCAGGCCGAACAGGACGGCTGACCCGACGACGAACAGGCCGACGCTGAACCCACCGGTCATCGCCAACAGCGCGCCGATCACGACGAGCGAGGCCGCGAAGATGCCCCACGGCGCCCAGCGGGGCAGTTGGACCCGCACCAGCGACGTCGGACGCGGCGGCGGCTCGGTCTGTTCCTGCTGGGACTTCTCGGTGTCGATGGTCATCAGTTCGCTCCCGAGAACTCGCGGCGACGGTTGACGATGTAGCGCGCGAGCGAGTTGACAGCCAGGGTGATGATGAAAAGAACCAGGCCGGACGCGATCAGCACGTTCACACCGAGACCGGTGGAGTCGGGGAACTGCAGCGCGATGTTCGCCGCGATCGACGACGGGTTGGTCGAGCTGATCAGGTTGAACGTGATGATGCCCGAGCCGGACAGGATGATCGCCACGGCCATCGTCTCACCGAGCGCGCGGCCCAGCCCGAGCATGGCGCCGCTGATGACCCCGGACCGCCCGAAGGGCAGCACCGCCATGCGGATCATCTCCCAGCGCGTCGCGCCCAGGGCCAGCGCGGCCTCCTCGTACAGCGTCGGGGTCTGCAGGAACACCTCCCGCGAGACCGACGTGATGATCGGCAGGATCATCACGGCCAGCGTCACGCCGACCACGAGCATCGTGCGCCCGGTGGCCGAGACCGGTCCCGCGAAAAGCGGTATCCAACCCAGGTAGGTGTTGAGCCAGTTCATGAGGCCGAGCGAGGCGGGCGCGAGCACACCGACTCCCCAGAGGCCGTAGACGATGCTCGGTACCGCGGCCAGGAGGTCGATGATGTAGCCGAGGCCCTGCGCCAGCCTGCGCGGCGCGAAGTGGGTGATGAACAAGGCGACCGCCACTGCCAAGGGTGTGGCGATGACCAGCGCGATCAACGCCGACAGCAGCGTGCCGAAGATCAGCGGCCCGATGTAGGCCACCAGGCCCTCGCCGCCCGGCAGCTGGTCGGTGGGCGCGATCAGGGCGGGTATCGCCTGCACGATGAGGAAGGCGGCGACGCCCGCGAGCACCACGAGGATTCCGATCCCCGCGCCGCGAGCCGAGCCCGCGAAGATGCGGTCACCGAACTGCTGAACGGGTCTCGGCGCCGTCTCGGTGGGGGTGGTCGTGGTGGGGGCGCTCACTGCGTCTCCTCTGACGATGGAAGATGACCACACCGGCGGGGCCGGCCCGTAGATCTCATGATGACGACCGCCCGGCCCCGACGGCTAGTGGTCCAGCTGGTCAGGAGATCGCATTCACAGCAGGCATGATCGTGCTCCGGAGCTGGTCGCTGAGCGGGGCCGAACCCGCGGACTTAGCCGCGGCCGCCTGCCCGTCAGCACTGACCACGTAGCTCAGGTAGGCCTTGACCAGCGTGCCCTTCGCTGCATCGGGGTACTTCGCGCAGCCGATGAAGTACGAGACCAGCGTGATCGGGTAGTGCGTCGGGTCCGTGGTCGTGCGGGCGATCTTGTAGCTGAAGTCGTACTGGCCGCCCGCGTCAACCCGGGTCGAAGCGGCGGCAACCGCGGCGGCACCGTCGGCAGAAGGCGCGACGTAGCTGCTACCAACCGCGATCTTCGCGACGCCGAGGTCCTTGGCCTGGCTGAAGTCGGCGTAGCCGATTGTGCCCTGGCCCGCCTTGACGGCGCCGACCACGCCCGAGGTGCCCTGAGCCGCCTCGCCGCCCTGCTTCGGCCAGGTGTCGGACGCCTTGTAGGACCAGTCCGCGGTAGCGGCTTGGCTGAGGTAGTCGGTGAAGTTGGCGGTGGTGCCGGACTTGTCCGAGCGGTGCACCGGCGCGATGGCCGTGTCGGGGAGGTTGACGCCTGCGTTGACCGCCGTGATCGCCGGGTCGTTCCACTTGGTGATCTTGCCGTCGAAGATCTTCGCAATGAGCGACGGGTTGAGCTGCAGGTTCGTGACGCCGGTGAGGTTGTAGATCATCGCGATCGGCGAGACATAGACGGGCACCTGGACGTAGTCGCCTGCGCAGCGGCTCTTCGCCTTCGCGATCTCGGCGCCGGTGATGTAGGCGTCGCTGCCCGCGAAGTCGACGCCGCCGCCCTCGAACTGGGTGCGCCCAGCGCCGGAGCCGCTCGGGTCGTAGTTGATCGTGGCGTCCGGGCTGGTCTGCTGGAATCCGGCCACCCACGCCTGGGTGGCGGCCTGCTGGGTGCTCGCGCCAGCGCCGGAGATGGTGCCGGTGACAGCGGCCGAAGCCGAGCCGGACGCCGCCGAGCCGCCTGAGGCAGGAGCCTCGTTGGAGGCACCGCAGCCTGCGAGGATCAGAGCACCGGTGGTGGCGATGCCCACCGCGGCGAGTCGGGCACCGGCGCTGGGCCACAGGGTCTTCACGTAGCGTTCCTCTTCTCGTGAGCTTGGGTAGTCGGCGTGGGCCTCGGGGTGCCCGCACGCGGCCAGAAAGCTATGGGAGCCCGGTGGACGCACTCTCCCATTGCGGTGAACGGGGAATGAACAGGTGACTGGGCGTGAGACATCACACTCTTGTGGACCAAGTTGTGATCAGTACGTGACCTGCGGCGACGGGATCTACATTCGGGCTGCGCCGGATGACGAGACGGTGAACAGCATCAACGGACGTAGGAGACGTCGGTGTCCCAACGGGTGAACTCGAGATCCCGATAGACCCGAATGGCCGAGTCGTTGTCGGCCTCCACGTACAGCATCACCTGGCGCAACCCGCGGTCACGAAGATGGCGCAGCCCAGCCAAGGTGAGCGCCGCGCCCAGCCGCATGCCCCGTGCCGAAGGGTCGACGCCCAACACGTACACCTCGCCGATGGGCTCGTGCGAGTGCTCGCCTGCCTGGCCCCCGCCGCCGCCGTCGCCGTGGACCTTGGTCCAGTGGAAGCCGAGCATCCGGTCGTTCTCGTCGACGGCGAGCAGGAAGCCCGTGGGGTCGAACCACGGCTCGGCCTCTCGCAGCTTGACCTGCTCGAGGTCCCAGCCGCCCTGCTCGGGATGCCAGTCGAAGGCGGCGTTGTTGACGCGCAGGAACTCCGGCTCGTCGGTGCCGACGACGAACGGGCGCAGGCGCACACCGTCGGGCAGGCGGGGCTCGGCGAGCGGAGCGAGCAGGCTGCGGCGCATCTGCCACAGCACCCTGGCCTGGGTGAACCCGAGGCGGTGCGCCAGCGCCACCGCGCCGGGGTGGTCGCCATGCGCCCAGAGCCGCAGCCGCGGCCCCGCCGGGGAGCCCGCGTGTGCTGTGCGGTCGAGCAGGGCCCGCACCACCAGGGTGGCCAGGCCCGCCCTGCGGTGCGCGGGCGCCACCACGAGCTCGGCCGCCCCGCCCGCGACGGGGTCGGTGATGTCCAGGTGGGCGAACGCGACCAGCTCGGCACCGTCGCGGACCAGCAGCTGCGCGGCGTCGGCGTCGCCGCCGTGGCGCAGGTGCAGCAGGACGTGCTCGGACAGCGGCGCCGTGCCGTCGACCGCGGTCGCTTCGGCGACCAGCTCCTGCACCTCGTCGATCTCGGCGCCGGTCAGCGCGCCGCGCCACCGCAACTCGGCCACGCAGGCGACACTACGCGCGCAAATCCGCGCTCAGGCCAGTCCCGCCAGGCGCGTCGGCGTTCGGTCGATCTCGTCGTCGCTGTCCTCGTCGACATCGCCGACCACCGGCGCCACGCCCAGCGCACCCCGGCTGGGCCGGACGAACTTGTACCCGACGTTGCGCACGGTGCCGATCATCTGCTCGTGCTCGGTGCCGAGCTTGGCGCGCAACCGTCGGACGTGGACGTCGACCGTGCGGGTGCCGCCGAAGAAGTCGTAGCCCCATACCTCCTGCAGCAGTTGGGCACGGGTGAACACCCGACCCGCGTGCTGCGCGAGGTACTTGAGCAACTCGAACTCCTTGTAGGTCAGCTCCAGCAGCCTGCCGCGCAGCCGCGCGGCGTACGTCGCCTCGTCGATCACGAGCTCACCGAGGACGAGCGCGCCGCTCTCGCGCCCTGAGTCGGCGCCGGGGCGCGACTTGAGCAGCCGCAGGCGCGCGTCCACCTCCGCGGGGCCCGCGCCGGGCAGCAGGATCTCGTCGACCACCCATTCCCCTGACACCGCGACCAGCCCACCCTCGGTGAGCACCGCGATGACGGGCACGTCCATCCCGGTGCTGCCCAACAGCCTGCACAGGCTACGGGCGGCGACCAGGTCGGTACGGGCGTCGACCAGCACAGCGTCGTGCGGACCGGCATCCAACAACGCGGCCACCTCGGGGGCGGCCGTTCGCACTCCGTGCGGCAACAGCGTCAGTGCGGGCAGTACCGAACCTGGCTCCGGATCTGCCGTCAGCAGTAGGAGTTCCACTCCTGGTCTCCTCTCGGCCGGGCGCTACGGCGGGCGACGCTGACCGCACCGTTCACAACCGCGTGACCCGGCTGGAACACCACCACGCGGATCGATGCAGGATAACCGGGTGGACGCCCACATGCGTAGCGCTGATAACGCGCGCTTCGACACAGCTCCCCCGCACAGCCACTATGTCCGACGGCCATACGGTCGTCGGCGTGGAGGCGGTATGCGGCGACTGATCATCGTCTTGCTGGTACTGGTGGGCCTGCTGGTGGCGGCGGACTTCGGCGCCGCGGCGCTGGCCGAGTCCGCCGTGTCCCGGCAGATGCGCTCCCAACTGGGGCTGGTCGACGACCCGTCGGTGCGCATCAACGGCTTCCCGTTCCTCACCCAGGCGCTCACCGGGCGCTACCCCAGCATTGACGTCGACGCCACGCGGATCCCCTACGGCTCCTTCAAGGACCTGGAGATCACCGCGCAGCTGCACGACGTCACCGCTCCGCTGGGCATGCTGCTGGGCTCTGGCCAGAAGACGATCGAAGTGGCGAGCGCGGACGGCACGGTGAAGATCGACGCGGCCGACCTGGAGCGGCTCGTGCCGGAGGCTTCGAAGGTGCGGATCGAGTCCGTCGACAAGACGACGCTGCAGCAGGCCGTCAAGAACGGGGCGGACGCGTCGGTGGGGAAGCTCGACCCCGACCACGCCGCCCGGCTCGTCGGCACGGTCAGCTTCTTCGGCAAGTCCGCCGAGATCGCCGAGATCGCCACCCTCGAGCTGAGCAAGGGCAAGGCCGCCATCGTGCCCGTCGACGTCCGGCTGTCCGACGGCACCGGCCTGCCCGTGCCCGGCTCGGTGCAGAAAGAGATCCTGAACCTCTTCCGGATCCCGCTCTACGACGGCGACCTGCCGTTCAGCGTCGCCGCGGACACCTTCCGCGCGCAGGACGGCACCCTGCAGATCAGCGGGAGGGCGGAAAACCTGACGCTGGACTGAGCACCGCATGCTGACGCGCGAGCCAGGCCCACGGTGAGTCCGGCGTCTCGCCACGGTGAGTCCGGCGCCCACCCACGCCGAGTCCGCCGCCGGTGCACGCTGAGGCCGGCGCCCACCCACGCCGAGTCCACCGCGGGTGCACGGTGAGTCCGCCGCCGGTGCACGGTGAGTCCGGCGCCCGCCCACGCCGAGTCCGCCGCTGGTGCACGGTGAGTCCGCTGTCTGTGCACGGTGAGTCCGCCGCGGGTGCACGCTGAGTCCGCCGTCTGTGCACGGGTGATCGCGGTTCGCGGAGCTCGGGGAATTGGAGCGGGCGGCCGGGGGTTGGTGGTCACGTGGATCCCGCAGGGCTCGCGGCGTTAGTTGGTGTCCTCGTGCTGGCCACGGGGGCAGGCCTGCTGTCGCGCGCCCGGGCAGGCCGGGTCCGCCCAGCCCGCGCAGGGGGAACGGCTCACGGCGGCTGGGCCTTGGCCGGGCGCACGCCGACCGTCGACGAGCGCGTGCTGCTCCTGCAGCTGTCCTCGCCGGTCTGCGCGCCCTGCCGTCAGACCGCGGCCGTGCTGGAAGGCCTCACCGCGCGCACGTCCGGCCTCGTCCACGCTGAGATCGACGTCGCCGAGCAGCCGGACACCGCGCGCGAGCTAGGCGTGATGCGCACCCCGACGGTGGTGGCCTTCGACCGCTCGGGCTCGGAGTTGCTGCGGGTCTTCGGAGTGCCGCGCGCCGCCGAGTTGGCCTCGGCACTCGCCCCGTCGCTGGGCCTGTGAGCCCGACCGGGAGACAACGCTCCCACAAGCCGGAATCCTCGGTTACCCTCGTCGCCGTGAACTGGCCGTTGACCCGCCGCCGCGCAGTAGACCTGTGCCGCGTCGGCAGCTGCCTGTGTCGGGCCTCCTGAGAGTTCTCGTTCCACTCGTTTAATCGCTCAGGAGCACTGCCATGTCCGACAATGGGCCGGACCCTCCGGTCGATCCACGAGGTGTGCGGTTCGCCGCCGCCATCACCACGCTCGTGCTCACGTTGGTGCTGGTCACGGGCAGCATGTGGCTGCTGGCGGCGCAGGTTGCCGTGTTCGCGCTCGCGGCGTTCGCGCGACTGCGCTTCGCCCCGTACTCCGTGCTGTACCGCACGCTGGTGGCCCCGCGCTTCGGGCCGCCACGCGAGCGTGAGGACGCAGCCCCGGTCCGGTTCTCCCAGGCCGTCGGGCTCGTCTTCGCCGCGGTGGGCCTGGTGGGTTACGCCACCGGCTTGACCGCGCTCGGCATCACGGCCACCGCGCTGGCGCTGGCCGCCGCCTTCCTCAACGCCGCCTTCGGCTACTGCCTGGGATGCGAGCAGTACGGCCTGATCGTCCGCCTTCGATCGACGACCCTTCATTCAACGACGCAGCAGTCCACCAAGGGAGTTTCCACATGAGTCACCAGGACGTCCTGGTCACCGCCGACTGGGCCGAGAAGAATCTCGGCACCGAGGGAGTCGTCTTCCTCGAGGTCGACGAGGACACCACCGCATACGACGGTGGCCACCTCCCCGGAGCCGTGAAGATCAACTGGACCACCGAGCTGCAAGACCGCGTGCGTCGCGACATCGTCGACGCTGAGCAGTTCGCCGCGCTGCTGTCGGCCAAAGGCGTGAGCAACGACGACACCGTCGTCCTCTACGGCGGCAACAACAACTGGTTCGCCGCCTACGCCTACTGGCAGTTCAAGCTCTACGGCCACGCCGAGGTCAAGCTGCTCGACGGCGGGCGCAAGAAGTGGGAGCTCGACGGCCGCACCCTGACCGCCGAGACCGCCCCGCGCACTCCCGCCACCTACACCGCGCACGCACCCGACACCTCGATCCGCGCCTTCCGTGACGAGGTCGTGGCCGCGATCGGCACGAAGAACCTGGTCGACGTGCGCTCGCCGGACGAGTTCTCCGGCAAGATCCTCGCGCCCGCGCACCTGCCGCAGGAGCAGTCGCAGCGGCCGGGCCACATCCCGGGAGCGATCAACATCCCGTGGAGCAAGGCGGCCAACGAGGACGGCACGTTCCGCTCGGACGAGGAGCTCGCGAAGCTCTACGGCGAGGAGGGCTTCGACGGCTCGCAGGCCACCATCGCCTACTGCCGCATCGGCGAGCGCAGCTCGCACACCTGGGTCGTGCTGCACGAGCTGCTCGGCCACGCTGACGTCAAGAACTACGACGGCAGCTGGACGGAGTACGGCTCGCTCATCGGTGTGCCGATCGAGCTCGGGGCCGGGAGCGCCAAGGTTGGGGTGGGAGCCTGATGTGCAGCGCCCCTGACCAGGCCGTTTCGCTGCCGCCGGGCACCGACCTGACCAAGGAGACCGTGCTGGCCGGGCGGGTCGTCGCGGGCGGCGAGCCCCTGGGCGGCGCGTTCGTCCGGCTGCTCGACGGCAGCGGCGAGTTCACCGCAGAGGTCGTCTCTTCGGCCAGCGGCACCTTCCGGTTCTTCGCCGCGCCCGGCACGTGGACGCTGCGTGCCCTGCACCGCTCCGGCAACGGCGAGGCGCAGGTCACGGCGGATGCTCCGGGCCTGCACAACACCGTGGTGACGGTCGGCTGACGTCGCGTCGACGATCGGGCCCCTCGCCGCACGGCGGGGGCCCGATCTAGGCTGCGTCACCGTGTACTGGTTCTTCACGGCACTGTTGATCGTGGCCTCGGCGGCCACGGTCGGCTACGCCGGTTATCTGCTGCGACGGCTGTTCACCACCGAGCCCGCCAAGACCAACGTCTCCGCTGAGTCGCAACCATGAGCGAGCCGGAGAGCACGATCTCCGGGCCTAGCAACGCCGCGCCCGACTCCCACCGACGCAACCGGCCCCGCTTCGAGGACCTGCCGATCCCCGACGACACCGCGAACCTGCGGGAAGGTCCCGACCTGAACGACCAGTGCCTCGGGCTGCTGCCGCTCATCGGCGTGTGGCGGGGCGCGGGTGAGGTCGTCTATCCGACCATCGACGGACCGTTCACGTTCGGCCAGCAGCTCGTCTTCGCCCACGACGGGCGGCCGTTCCTGTCTTACGAGTCCCGGGCGTGGCTGCTGGGGCCCGACGGCGAGGTGCTGCGGCCCGCGGCCCGCGAGACCGGCTTCTGGCGTCCGCAACCCGACGGTGAGCTGGAGGTGCTGATCACCCACGCCACCGGGATCTCCGAGATCTTCTACGGGCAGGCGCGCACGCTCACGTCGTGGGAGATGGAGACGGACGCGGTGGTGCGAACCGCGTCGGCGAAAGACGTCACGTCGTCGCACCGGCTGTACGGGCTGATCGATGGCGGGGACCTGGCCTACGTCGACGAGCGGCAGATGATGGGTCAGCCGCTGCAGCCGCACCTGTCCGCCCGGCTCAGCCGCATCGCGGGCTAGTGATCACGCTAGGAGGCGTGCCGTAGGAGATCGGTGACCTCGGAGTCGGAGAGGCCCGACAGCTTGGCGAGCTGATCGGCCCGCAGCCCGGAGCGGGCCAGCCTGCCCAGCACGTCGCGCAGCTTGCCCCGCTCCTCGCCGAGGGCGCCGGTGAGGCGGTCCATGCGCTCCTGACAGTCCAGGAGGTCCTCGGCGGCGCCGACGGCGCGCAGCGGGTCGTCGAGGAGCACCGAGAGCAGGCGGTCCCGCGCATCGCCGCACCGGTCGGCCCCCGGGGTGGGGAACGCGGCCCTCGCCGCGAGGGCGTGGGCGACGGCGCGCCACGCGCTAGACCCCGCGGCGACCGACGACTGGTGGGCAATCGCCCTGTCGGGCGCGGCGGCCACATCCGGCAAAGGGGCCAGCGTGGGCTCAGCTGCTGGAGCGCGCTCAGCTTCCGGAGTGGCCGGAAAGGCCGGAGCGGATGGCAGCGGCCCGACAGCGGGCACGACCTGCAACGGGTTGGTGTCGGCCCGCCGCGCGGCAATCGCGTCCGCCACGGTCCGCCGTGCGCCTGCCCGCCCCGAGGCCGCGGGCGCGGCGGAGACTTCCACTTCCTCACCCGTCCAGTCGGCCTGCGTGGGAGATGACGAGTCGTCGCGGTTTCGACGCGGGCCGAGCACGACCGCGATGACGGCTACAAGCGCCACCATCGCTCCGAGGCCGAGCGGGGCCAGCGCGTCAGCGGACAAAGGCAGCTGCATGGCCGCACCGTACGCCCGATATCGAAACTGTGTGTCACCGGTACCAATCGGAGCGTGACGAACGGACGGGGGTGCGTCGCGCGAAGCTACTGATCGGGCCTGCGGACGGCCGAGACCTTCACCGTGGTTTCCGTGGGGCGCTCCGACGTGCCCTCACCGACCACCGGGTACGCCCCGGTAGGCAGTCGGTGCCCCGCCTGCTCCCGGGCGCCGTTCGTGGCCGCCGACCGCGCCGCGTCGAGGTCGACCAGGCGGGTGACGTCAGACGACCTATGCGCGCTGCTCAGCGCCGCCGCGTCGGGTGCCTCGGATGCCGACCGCTCTGCGGCGGGATCCGCGGTGTGGGGCCATGTGGACAGTGGCGCGGCCACGCCGGACTTCGCCGCGTCTGACGGTGCCGTGGCGGGCTCGGGCGAGCTGGATTCGGGCAAGCGGGACTCGGCCGACTCCGGCTGGGCTGACCCACCGGTCTGGGACGACTGCGGCTGGACGGAGTCGGGGGCCGAGCCGGACTCAGAGCCAGGCTCGGCCGGGCCCGATTGCGTCGGACCGGCCGCGATGGGCTCTGCGGAACCCGACTGCGGCGCATCCGCAGCCGCCGCGTCGGGCTCGGTCGAGTCGGAGGTGGCGGGCGTGGTCTGCCGGTCCGAACCGCTCGACGGCGTGTCGTCCTCGGCGGTCTGCTGCGCCCCTGCGCCTGCGGGCGCTGAACCCGCGGCCGACGGACCGGACGGCGGCAGCACACTGTGCGACGGTCCTGTGGGTAGCTTGAACGCGGTGGTGCGCCCGTCTGCTCCAGATGTGGTGGGGCGCAGACCGTTCGACGTCGACAGCGCGCCGTCAGGGGACGAGCCGGGGCGCTTCATCGCGACGGTCGGTCCGCTCGACCTCGGCGACGGCGGCGGCGCGGAGTGCACGGAATGCGGCCAGGGGCCACCCGACCCGGCCTGACCTGGCCCACCGCGGCCCTGGGCAGGCGGAAGGTCGCGCCCCTCGTGCCGTCGATCCGGCGAGGGCGGCCCACCAGGGCGATGCGGGCCGGGTCGCGGCGGCGAGCCAGGCCGCCCGAACACGGGGGACGGGAGCGGATGGGGACCGCCGGACGCCGGAGACGGCTGCTGACCTGGCGCGGGGGCAGGCCGGGGGCGGTCCTGTGCAGGGCGGTCCTGTCCAGGGCGGTCCGACCCAGCCCGATCGGGCGCCGGGCCACCAGAGGCCGCGATGGTCCGCGCGTCGTTGCGCCCTGGAGAAGGCCGCGGGCTCGGTCGGGGTCCGTTCGCCGACGGCGAGGGCCTCCCGTGGCCGTGATCGACGGTGCGGGTGGCGTCGGCGTCGTCGCCGGAATGGCCGAGCCACGAGGGCGATGCCGCGCGCATAGCGTCGACCTGACCGCGCAACCGGCCTATCTCGGCGCGCAAGGCATCGCGCTGACGGAGTAGGTCTGACACCTCGGCCCGCACCGACTCGTTCTCGGCCCGCGCCGCGGAGCGGGCTTTGCTGCGGATCTCGGCCGCCTCCTCCTCCGCCGCCTGCAGGATGTTCTGCATGCGGTCGGTGAAGCCGCCGATCATGTCCGGCTGGTCGCCCCGCGGACGCGGAGCGGGCCGCGCCTGGGCGGCGGGCGGCGGCAGGGCCGGACCAGGGCCGAAGCCCGGTGGCGGCGGCACGAGCGGCAAGGGCTGGCTGCGGGCCGCCTCCAGGTCGGAGCGCATGCGCGCCACCACCCGCTGCAGCCGCGCGACGTGCTCGTCTACCTGTCGCCGGTCGTAGCCGCGCAACACGACGTCAAAGCGTGGGGCACCGGGCCCCCCCACATCTGCCGTCATCGCGACGCCCTTCCGCTGGTCCCCTTCACCTCCCCGAGGGTAGGGAGATCCGGTCAGACGAACCGGCTCGTTCACTCCTTCGGATCATACCGAATCGAGGTCGATCGACCGCTCGCGGTGTTTCGCAGCAGGCCAGCCAGGCACGCAGACGGTAGAGGACCTGCGCGCCTACCATCGGCGGCGTGGACACCTCGCTGCGACACACGCTGCACGAGCGCGGGCTGCGGATGACCCCTCAACGGCAGCTCGTCCTCGACGCGGTGCGGACGCTCGACCACGCCACCCCGGAGCAGATCTGCGCGGAGGTCCAGCGCGCCGCACCCGCGGTCAACATCACCACGATCTACCGCACGCTGGACCTGCTCGACCGCATCGGGCTCGTCCGCCACACCCACCTCGGCCACGGCGCACCGACCTACTCCGCGCAGGCGCACGAGCACGTGCACCTGGTGTGCCACAGCTGCGGGGCCGTCTCCGAGGTGCCCACCGAGCTGATGGACGGCCTCGTCGCGGATCTGGCCACCCGCTCCGGCTTCGCACTGGACGTCAGCCACCTCGCGCTGTCCGGCCTCTGCTCGACCTGTCAGGAAGGTTCATGAGCCTACCCGAGCACCACCTCGATGATGCCGTTCCCGCGCACCGCGGCGACCCGCCGAGCGAGCAGCGGGCGATGGCCCGGACGGCCGCCGTGGTGGACCGCAGCCACCGCGGGATAATCGCCGTCTCGGGCGAGGAGCGCCTCTCCTGGCTGCACCTGTTGCTCACCCAGCACGTCAGTGCCCTGCCCGAGGGCGGAGCCACCGAGGCGCTGGTGCTCGACGGGCAGGGCCGGGTGCTGCACCACATGGGCGTCGCGCACGTCGACGGCGTCGTCTACCTCGACGTCGAGCCGGGCGAGCTCCCCGAGCTGCTGGGCTACCTGAAGAAGATGGTGTTCTGGTCCAAGGTCGAGCCGCGCGACGCAACGGCCGAGTTGGCGCTGCTGTCGGTCGTCGGGCCGGACACGCCCGCCGTGCTGGCCGCCGCGGGCGCCCCCGCACCCGCAGGTGCCGCGGCGCTCGAAGGCGGCGGCTTCGTCCGGCGCACATCGCGGCCCGGCAAGGACGGCGCCGATGTCGTGGTCCCCCGCGCCGCGCTCGGCGAATGGCGAGACCGGCTCACCGCGGCAGGCGCGCGGCCCGCGGGCATGATGGCCTACGAGGCGCTGCGCGTGGAGGCGAAGGTGGCACGCCACGGGCTCGACACCGACGACCGCACGATCCCTCACGAGGTGGGCTGGATCGGTGGTGCCGTGCACTTGGCGAAGGGCTGCTACCGGGGCCAGGAGACGGTCGCGCACGTGGCCAACATGGGCAAGGCGCCGCGGCGCCTGGTTCGGCTCTACCTCGACGCAGGCGACGAGCAGCTGCCTGCCGCGGGCGATCCGGTCACCGTGGACGGCCGTGCGGTCGGCCGCGTCGGCACCGTCGCCTCGCACCACGAGCTGGGTCCGGTCGCGCTGGCGCTGGTGAAGCGTTCGGTGCCGGTGGACGCCGAGCTCGTCGCGGGCGCCGACACCCCGGCCCGCATCGACCCCACCTCGGTGCCTACCGACGAGGCGGAGCCGCCGGGACGAGCGGCACGCGAGCGAATTCGCCGCCGTTAGCCTGGCCCGTTCGTGGCTCCCGGATGCCCGTCTCGTCACACAACCGATGCCACGTCGCACATCAGGTGCTGCGCAAGGTACGGTAGAGGACAGGACATTGATGAGATGAGAACGGGGCCGCCGAGATATCCGGCCGCCCCTTCCCTGTTGTTAAGGGGGACCAGCCATGGGGCGCGGACGAGCCAAGGCCAAGCAGACGAAGGTGGCCCGTGAGCTCAAGTACAGCTCCCCCCGCATGGATCTCGACGCGCTGCAGCGCGAGATCGGCAGCGGGACGGCTCTCCACGACGGGGAGGCGGAAGAGGAGTACGACGAGTACGACCCGTACGCCCCCGCCGACGACGGGGAGGACGACGACCGGGAGCCCGGCTACACCCGCCGCCGGTAGCTCAGAGGCGGCAGGCGGTCAGACGGCGGCCCATCACACGGTCAGGGTCAACTCGAACGAGTAGCGGCTCGCGCGGTAGACGTGCGAGCCGTACTCCACGGCTTCGCCGCGCTCGTCCCACGCCGTGCGGCTCATCGTGAGCAGCGGCGCACCGCGTGACTCGCCGAGCACTCTCGCCTCGGCCGCGTTGGCCGCCCGCGCGCCCACCACCTGGGTGGCCATCCGCGGCACGCGGTCGGCCGCGCGCAGCAGCTCGTAGAGGCCGCGCTCCTCCAGCGCGCCCCGCTCCAGCGACAGCACGGCGGTCGGCACCGCGTTGCGCATCAACGCCAACGGCTCGCCCCCCGCGCTGCGCAGCCGTTCGAACCAGGTGACCTCCTGGCCCTCCGGCACGCCCGCCAGCTTGCACATCCGTGCCGTCGCCGGGCCGACCACGAAGTCGAGCACCTCGGTGAACGGCGCCTGCCCGGTCTTGGCGAGATCGTCGTAGAGGCTGCTCAGCTCGACCGGACGCCGCACTTTCGGATGCACGATCTGGGTGCCGACGCCGCGCTTGCGCACCAACATCCCGCGCTCGACGAGGTACTGGATCGCCCGCCGCATGGTGGGACGGGAGACGCCGAGCCGCTCGGCCAGCTGCACTTCGTTGAGCAGCCGTCCGCCCACCGGCATCTCGCCGCTCTCGATCATCTCCTGCAGCTGGGTGGCCACCTGGAAGTAGAGCGGGATGGGGCTGCCGCGGTCGAGTGACATCGCGAACCCACCGATCGGATCCGCCACCGCGCCCCCTTCGTAGAAGACTTTGTTAGGACAAAGTGTTGACGTATGAAGCGTTTGAAGAGTACACCCGTACCTGCACTTCACGGCAAGGGCGACGAGAGGGGCGTGATGGAGGTCCTGACGATGGGCCGAATCAGCGTGGACATCTACCCGCTTCAGGTAGGAGTCCCGCTGCAGAAGGTCGAGACCTTCGGCAAATACCTCGGAGGCAGCCCGACCAACGTCGCGGTGGCCGCTGCCCGCTTCGGACGGTCGAGCGCGGTGATCACCCGTACGGGCGACGACCCGTTCGGTGAGTACCTGCACGACGCGCTGCGCGGCTTCGGGGTCGACGACCGGTTCGTCACGGCGGTGCCGTTGATCCCGACGCCGGTCACGTTCTGCGAGATCTTCCCGCCCGACGACTTCCCGCTCTACTTCTACCGCTACCCCACCGCGCCCGACATGCAGATCCACGCCGACGAGCTGGATCTTGACGCCGTGGCTGACGCGGACGTGTTCTGGGTGACCGTCACGGGGCTCTCCCAGGAGCCCAGTCGCGAGGCGACGCTCTCGGCGCTGCGAGCCCGCGGCAAGCGCGGTATCACCGTGCTCGACCTGGACTACCGGGCCATGTTCTGGCCCTCCCGCGCAGAGGCCCACGCCGCTGTGGCCGAGGCGCTGCCCTACATCACCGTCGCCGTCGGCAACCTCGACGAGTGCGAGACCGCCGTCGGGGAGCGGGTGCCGCGCGCGGCCGCCGCTGCGCTGCACGCCGCGGGCGTCGAGCTGGCTGTGGTCAAGCAGGGCCCGGCTGGGGTGCTGGCCTCCGACGGCAGCAAGGAGATCGAGGTTCCGCCGGTGCCGGTCGAGGTGGTCAACGGGCTGGGCGCGGGCGACGCGTTCGGTGGCGCGCTCTGTCATTCCCTTCTCGCTGGGTGGGAACTCGAACGAAGTATGCGGTTCTGCAATGCGGCGGGAGCCATCGTCGCGGGACGGTTGGCCTGCGCCGACGCTATGCCCACCGCCGACGAGGTCGAGGCGAAGCTGCGGGAGGCCGTCCGTGCGTGAGGAACAGCTGCGCGAGCTGATCGCCACCCGCGTGCGCAACCCGCAGGCGATCGCCGAGGCCGCGGCCCACCGGACCCGACCGGCGTCGCTGCTCGCGGAGCACGGCAGGCTCATGATGATCGCCGCCGACCACCCCGCCCGCGGCGCCCTGCGCGCCGGTGAGCGGGCGCTGGCCATGGCCGACCGCGCCGACCTGATCGACCGGCTCGTCCTCGCGCTGTCGCGCCCCGGCGTCAACGGCGTGCTCGGCACCCCCGACATCCTCGAGGACCTGCTGCTGCTCGGTGCGCTGGAGGACAAGGTCGTCGTCGGCTCGATGAACCGCGGCGGGCTCGCGGGCACCACCTTCGAGCTGGACGACCGCTTCACCGCCTACGACGCCGCCGCCATCGTGGGCTCGGGCTTCGAGGGCGGCAAGATGCTCACCCGCATCGACCCCGACGACCCGGCCACCGTCGTCACGCTGGAGGCCTGCGCGCGCGCGGTGAGCGACCTCGCCGACCACGGCCTGATGGCAGCCATGGCAGCCACCACGCTGCCCGCGCTGATCCTGGGCGGCGAGGTGGGGCAGGACCAGGACGTGACGTTCGCGAGCTGGGCCAAGGCGCTCGCGCTGCCGACCGTCCAGGGTCTGGTGATCGGCCGCTCCCTCCTCTACCCGCCCGGTGACGACGTCGCCGCCGCGGTCGACGCCGCGGTGGGGCTCTTGTGAGCAGCGGGCATCTCATCCGGCGCGGCGAAGCGGGCGAGGGCCCGTTCTCGCTGGTCGTGACGCCGAAGACAGCAGGCTGGGGCTACTGCTCGATGCGGATCCTCGAGCTGGAGGCGGGCGGCAGCATCGCCTTCGCAACCGGCGAGGACGAGGCCATCGTGCTGCCGTTGGCCGGGGGGGCCGTGGTGGCGTGCGACGGTCAGGAGTTCACGCTGACCGGGCGCCACAGCGTGTTCACCCGGGTCACCGACTTCGCGTACGTCCCCCGCGACGCCGAGGTCACCGTGTCGTCCGCGGGTGGCGGCCGCTTCGCTCTGCCCGCCACCCGCGCGACCCGACGACTCACCGCGCGCTACGGCCCCGCGGAGGGCGTGGGGGTGGAACTGCGTGGCGCGGGGCAGGCCAGCCGCCAGGTCAACAACTTCTGCACCCCATCCACGTTCGACGCCGACAAGATGATCGCCGTCGAGGTGCTCACGCCGAGCTCGAACTGGTCCTCCTACCCGCCGCACAAGCATGACGAGGACCGCGAGAACGAGTCGGTGCTGGAGGAGGTCTACTACTTCGAGGTCGACGACGGACCCGACGGCGCACCAGGCATGGGCTACCAGCGCGTGTACTCCTCAGGCCCGGGCCGCGAGATCGACGTGTGCACCGAGGTGCGCACCGGCGACACCGTGCTCGTTCCGCACGGCTGGCACGGGCCGTCGATGGCGACCCCCGGCTACCACCTCTACTACCTCAACGTGATGGGCGGGCCTGGCGACGAGCGCGCCTGGAAGATCTGCGACGACCCTGCGCACGGGTGGATCCGCGGCACCTGGGACGCGCAGGAGGTCGATCCCCGCCTGCCTCTCACGACTACGACCGAGCACGACGCGGCCGCACAGGCGACTGTCAACACCGCCTCGCCGAACGAAGGAGCGAAGCCGTGACCCGGCTGACCGTGGCCCAGGCGCTCGTGAAGTTCCTGGCCAACCAGCACAGCGAGCGCGACGGCATCGAGCAGCGCCTCATCCCCGGCTGCTTCGGCATCTTCGGCCACGGCAACGTGGCGGGCGTCGGGCAGGCGCTGCTGCAAGTTGCCGAATCGGGCGAGATGCCCTACCACCTCGCCCGCAACGAGCAGGGCATGGTGCACGCCGCCGTCGGGTTCTCCCGCATGCGCAACCGCACACAGGCGTTGGCGTGCACGGCGTCGATCGGGCCCGGCTCGACGAACATGCTCACCGGCGCGGCGCTGGCCACGACCAACCGCATCCCGGTGCTGCTGCTGCCGAGCGACATGTTCGCCACCCGCGTGGCGAGCCCGGTGTTGCAGGAGCTGGAGCAGCCCTACGGCTACGACGTGAGCGTCAACGACGCGTTCCGTCCGCTGTCGAAGTTCTTCGACCGGGTGTGGCGGCCCGAGCAGCTGCCCTCGGCGCTGCTGGGCGCGATGCGCGTGCTCACCGACCCGGCCGAGACCGGCGCGGTGACGATCGCACTGCCTCAGGACGTGCAGGCCGAGGCGCACGATTGGCCAGACGAGCTGTTCGCCAAGCGGGTGTGGCACATCGCGCGCCCGGTGCCGGAGCCCGCGGCGCTGGAACGGGCGGCCGCGCTCATCCGCGGCGCGCAGCGGCCCTTGGTTGTCGCGGGCGGCGGCGTGCACTACTCGGAGGCCACCGAGGCGCTGCGCGCGTTCGCCGAGGCCACCGGCATCCCGGTCGCCGACACCCAGGCGGGAAAGGGCGCGCTGCTGTGGGACCACAGCCACGCCGTCGGGGGCGTCGGCTCCACGGGCTCGCCGGTCGCCAACGCCCTCGCACGGGACGCGGACGTCGTCATCGGCGTCGGCACCCGCTACTCGGACTTCACGACGGCCTCGCGCACCGCGTTCCAGCACCCTGGTGTGCGGTTCGTCAACCTCAACGTCTCAGGCCTCGACGCGGCCAAGCACGCGGGCGAGATGCTCCTCGCCGACGCCCGTGAAGGCCTCACCGCGCTCACCGCTGCCCTCGACGGCTACCGCGCCTCAGTGACGTGGGACGCCACCGAGTGGAACCGGATCGTCGACGAGTCCTTCCATCTCGACCACCAGCCGCTGCCTGCTCAGACCGAGGTGCTCGGCGCGCTGAACGAGGAGATGGACGCGCGCGACGTCGTCGTGCAGGCGGCGGGCTCCCTGCCCGGTGACCTGCAGATGCTCTGGCGCGCTCGGGACGCCAAGCAGTACCACGTCGAGTACGCCTACTCCTGCATGGGCTACGAGATCGCCGGTGCGCTGGGCGTCAAGATGGCAGTGATGTCGGAACCGGGGCCCGACCGGGAGGTGTTCGCGCTCGTCGGCGACGGCTCCTACTTGATGATGTCGAGCGAGATCGTCACCGCGGTGTCGGAGGGGATCAAGCTCAACCTCGTCATCGTCCAGAATCACGGGTTCGCCTCCATCGGCGCGCTCTCGGAGTCCCTTGGCTCGCAACGATTCGGCACCACCTATCGCTATCGCGACCCCGCCACGGGGATGCTCAATGGTGATCGACTGCCAGTCGACCTCGCCGCCAACGCCGAGTCTCTTGGCGCGCAGGTGATCCGGGTGAAGACGATCGAGGAGTTCCGTACGGCGATCGCGACGTGTCGCGCCGCGGACCGCACCACCGCCATCCACATCGAGACCGACCCGCTCGCCCCGGTCCCCAGCTCGGAGAGCTGGTGGGACGTGCCGGTGAGCGAGGTCGCCGCGCTCGACTCCACCCGACAGGCGCGCAAGACCTACGAGGTCCACAAGCGCGACCAGAAGCCCCTCATCGGCGGCAGCCCAACACAGTTCGGAGGATCCCAGTCGTGAGGACCGTCAGCCACTGGATCGGCGGCAAGCCCGCCACCGGCGCGTCCACCCGGACGAGTCCGGTGTGGAACCCGGCCACCGGGGAGCAGCAGGCCGAGGTGCTGCTGGCGTCCAAGGCCGATGTCGACACCGCAGTGGCGGCCGCCGCCACGGCGTTCGAGTCCTGGTCGGAGTCGTCGCTCTCGACGCGGACCAAGGTGCTGTTCTCCTTCCGCGAGCTGGTGAACGCCCGCATCGACGAGCTCGCCGGGATCATCTCCGACGAGCACGGCAAGGTCCTGTCCGACGCGACGGGTGAGGTCCAGCGCGGCATGGAGGTGATCGAGTTCGCCTGCGGGATCCCCTCGCTGCTCAAGGGCGACTACTCCGACCAGGTCTCGCACGGTGTCGACCTGTTCTCCTTCCGCCAGCCGCTCGGGGTCTGCGCAGGCATCACGCCGTTCAACTTCCCGGCCATGGTGCCGATGTGGATGTATCCGGTGGCGATCGCGACCGGCAACACGTTCATCCTCAAGCCCAGCGAGCGCGACCCCTCGGCGTCGCAGTTCGTGGCCGAGCTGTGGGCAGAGGCGGGGCTGCCCGACGGAGTGTTCAACGTCGTGCACGGCGACAAGGAGTCGGTCGACGCGCTGCTGACCCACCCGGACGTGGCCGCGATCTCGTTCGTCGGCTCGACCCCGGTCGCGAAGTACATCTACGAGACCGGCATCGGGCACGGCAAGCGCGTGCAGGCGCTGGGTGGGGCCAAGAACCACGCGGTCGTGCTGCCGGACGCGGGCATCGACTTCGCGTCCGACCACCTCGTCGCGGCCGCGTTCGGCTCCGCGGGCGAGCGCTGTATGGCGATCTCCGCGGCCATCGCCGTCGGCGGTGCGGCCGACGAGCTGGTCGCCGCGGTGTCGGAGAAGGCGTTGGCGACCAAGGTCGGGCCCGGCCGCGACCCGGGGTCGGAGATGGGGCCGGTCATCACGGCCGCGGCCCGCGACCGGATCGTCGGGCTCATCGGCACCGGCGCCGAGCAGGGCGCCGACCTCGCCGTCGACGGCCGCACGCTCACCGTGCCCGGTCACGAGAAGGGCTTCTTCGTCGGCCCGACCGTCATCGACCGGGTCACGACCGAGATGGACGTCTACACGCAGGAGATCTTCGGCCCGGTGCTCTCCGTGGTGCGCGCCGAGACCGTCGACGAGGCCATCGCGCTGATCAACGCCAACCCGTACGGCAACGGCACGGCGATCTTCACCGGCTCCGGTGAGGCCGCGCGGAAGTTCCAGCGCGGCGTCAAGGTCGGCATGATCGGGATCAACGTGCCGGTGCCGGTGCCGATGGCCTACTACTCCTTCGGCGGCTGGAAGGACTCCCTGTTCGGCCAGTCGCACATCCACGGGCCGGAGGGGGTCGCGTTCTACACGCGGGCCAAGGTCGTCACCCAACGGTGGCCGCACGTCGACGCCGCAAGCGGCTCGTCCTTCCAGTTCCCGACGGCGAACTGACGAGCCCCATCTTCCGTCACGGGCCTCAACCGGGCTCCACCAGCGAAAGTGGTCCTTGAGTCGTGATCAGGATTGGCTCTACTACTGACGGTCGAGGCAATCACGAGTTGCCCCACCACACCACGGCATACACCTGCAACTCCCCCGACCGCGGTCCTGCGCGACGGACCGACCCCCCGAAAGGAACCCGATGAGACTTCACAAGGGCGTCATCGCCGCCGCCTCCACCGTTCTGTTGCTGGTGGCCAGCTGCAGCGGCACCGGCCAGCCAGCCGCGGGAGGCTCCAGCGGCGGTGGCAGCGGGAAGTACAACTACAAGATCGCTGTAGTCACGCACGGAGCGGCCGGGGACACGTTCTGGGACGTCGTCAAGAAGGGTGCCGAGAAGGCGGGCACGGACATGGGTGACACCGTCACCTACCAGGACAGCAATGGTGACCCGACCAAGCAGTCGCAGCTGATCGACGCGGCTGTGAACGAGAAGGTGGACGGGCTGGTCGTCTCCATGGCCAACCCGGACGCGCTGAAGGCCTCCATCCAGAAGGCGATCGCCGCGGGCATCCCGGTGATCACGATCAACTCGGGACAGAGCAAGTCCAAGGAGTTCGGCGCGCTCGCGCACGTCGGGCAGGACGAGACCATCGCGGGGCAGGGCGCGGGGCAACAGCTCAAGGCGGCAGGCGTCACCCATGCGCTGTGCGTGATCCAGGAGGCAGGCAACATCGGCCTGGAGCAGCGCTGCCAGGGCTTCAAGCAGGGTCTGGGCGGCCAGGTCGACAACCTGCAGGTGGAGAACGCCAACCCGTCGGGCGCAGAGGCGACGATCAAGTCGAAGCTGCAGTCCGACCCGTCGATCAACGGTGTGCTGACGCTGGGTCCGGTGATCGGCGCGGTGGCAATCAAGGCGGTGTCCGAAGCCAACTCGCAGGCCAAGCTGGCGACGTTCGACCTTAACGCCGACGTCACCCAGGCGATCGCCGACGGCAAGATGCTGTTCGCCGTCGACCAGCAGCAGTACACACAGGGCTACCTGCCGATCGTGATGCTGACCCTCTACAAGTCCAATCTCAACACCATCGGTGGCGGCCAGCCGGTTCTCACCGGGCCCGGCTACGTCACGAAAGACAACGCCGCCCAGGTCCAGAGCCTGTCCACCGCGGGCACCCGCTAGGAGCCCGGCTGGAGGGGAGTCGGCACAACCACAGGCTCCCCTCTGCTGGGCATCGGGAGGTAAACCATGACAACGACTCTTTCCCCGCCTCCGGCCAACGCTGACGAACGCGTCGCCAGGATCGGCATCATCCGACGACTCGTCGTCCGTCCCGAAATCGGCTCGCTGATCGGCGCTGTGGTGCTGTTCATCGTGTTCGCCGCGGCGTCGAGGAACTTCTATGCCCTGTCGGGCATCTCGAACTGGCTGGACCCGGCGTCACTGTTCGGCATCATGGCCGTCGCGGTCGCCCTGCTGATGATCGGCGGGCACTTCGACCTCTCGGCCGGGGTGCTGACCGGCACGTCAGGCCTCGTCACGGCGGTCTTCACCACGCAGTGGGGCCTGAACATCTGGTTGGCGCTGTTGGTGTCGCTAGCGATCTGTCTCGGCGTCGGCTTCACCAATGGCTATCTGGTGACGCGCACCGGACTGCCCAGCTTCATCATCACGCTGGCCACGTTCCTCATGTTGCAGGGCCTCAACCTCGCGGTCACCAAGCTGATCACCGGCACGGTGTCGGTCGGCGGCATGGCGACCGTGCCGTTCTACAGCAGCGTCCAACCGATCTTCGCGAGCACGTTCAACCTCTTCGGGGTCGAGTTCAAGATCCAGATTTTGTGGTGGATCGTCGTCACCGCGATCGGCGCGTGGGTGCTGGCCAAGACGCGGTTCGGCAACTGGACGTTCGCGGTCGGCGGCGATCCTGTCGCCAGTCGCAACGTCGGCGTCCCCGCCACCCGCACCACGATCACCCTCTTCATGATCGTCGGCGCGTGCGCATGGCTGGTGGGCACGCTCAAGCTGCTGGTGCAGACGTCGGTGCAGACCAGCCAGGGCTTCGGCGAGGAGCTGATCTACATCGTCGCCGCGGTGATCGGCGGCTGTCTGCTCACCGGCGGCTACGGCTCGGTGATCGGTGCCTCCATCGGAGCGTTGATCTTCGGCATGACCAACCAGGGCATCGTGTACGCCGGGCTGGACAGCGACTGGTTCAAGTTCTTCCTGGGCGCGATGCTGCTGCTGGCAGTGCTCGCGAACCAGTTCGTCCGCCGCTACGCCGAGAGCAGGAAGTAGCCGTGACCGTCGAGGCCGCCAAGACCAACGGGACAGCGCCACCGCTGCTGGAGATCCGCGAGGTCTCCAAGATTTTCGGCAGCGTCATCGCCCTGCAGGACATCACCACCAAGGTCGGCAAGGCCGCGGTGACGTGCGTCCTCGGCGACAACGGCGCAGGCAAGTCGACGCTGATCAAGATCTTCGCCGGGGTACACCAACACGACGCCGGAGAGTTCATGGTGGAGGGCGACCCGGTGAAGTTCTCCTCGCCACGCGACGCGCTCGACCGCGGCATTGCCACTGTGTACCAGGACCTGGCGGTAGTGCGGCTGATGCCGGTGTGGCGGAACTTCTTCCTCGGGTCGGAGGTCCGCAAGGGCAAGGGACTGATTGCGCGGCTGGACACCGACGCCATGCGCAAGACCGCAAAGGCAGAGCTGCTCGCGATGGGCATCGACCTGCGCGACGTCGACCAGCCGATCGGCACACTCTCCGGTGGCGAGCGTCAGTGCGTGGCGATCGCCAGGGCCGTGTACTTCGGGGCCAAGGTGCTCATCCTGGACGAGCCGACCGCGGCGCTGGGCGTCAAGCAGGCGGGTGTGGTGTTGAAGTACGTCCTGCAGGCGAAGGAACGTGGCCTGGGCGTCATCTTCATCACCCACAACCCGCACCACGCCTATCCGGTCGGCGACCGGTTCATGCTGCTCAAGCGCGGCCGCAGCCTCGGCGACTTCGCCAAGAGCGAGATCACGCGCGATGAGTTGACCGCCATGATGGCGGGCGGTGCCGAGCTCGAGGCGCTCAGCCACGAGCTGGAAGGCGGGGACAGCGCGGCAGCCGAGGCGGCGCAGGAGTTGGGGGCCGAGGTGCAGAAGCTCGGCGTCCAGGCCGCCGAGGAGCACCTGAGCCAGTCTGCGCCTGTAATCGGTGTGGAGGGCGGCGCCACCAGTCGCCAACAGGCGCACGACTGACCGAGTCGGCGTCACGGTGCGGTGATGTGCACCGTGACGCCTGAACCCGCCGGGTTGCTGCGGCGCAGAAGGAGAATCGTGACTCTGAACGTCGGTGTGATCGGCACCGGGATGATCGGGCAGGACCACATTCGCAGGCTCACCCACGTCCTGTCCGGGGTGCGGGTGGCCGCGGTGACCGACGTCGACCTCGACCGGGCACGCTCGGTCGCGGACGACGGCGTCACCGTGCACGAGAGCGGTCAGGCGCTGATCGACGATCCGGGTGTCGACGCCGTCGTCGTCACCTCGTGGGGGCCGACGCACGAGGAGTACGTCCTTGCGTGCATCGCGGCGGGGAAGCAGGTGTTCTGCGAGAAGCCTCTCGCGACCACGCGGGAGGCGTGCGACCGCATTGTGGACGCCGAAGTCGCCTCCGGCAGGCGCCTGGTGGCAGTGGGCTTCATGCGCCGCTACGACCGGCAGTACCGGGCCATGAAGGCCGTCGTCACCGGCGGGGAGATCGGCCCGCCGCTCATGATGCACGCGGCGCATCGCAACCCGTCGGTGCCGGACTTCTACACCGGCGAAATGATCATCAACGACTCGACCGTCCACGACATCGACGTGGCGCGGTGGATGTTCGATGAGGAGATCGCCGCGGTGACCGTGCTCAAGCCGCGCGTGTCGTCGAAGGCGAAGGCGGGCTTCAACGACCCGTTGCTTGTGCTGCTGGAGATGGCTTCAGGCGTGCTCGTGGACGTCGAGGCCTCGGTGAATGCCGGGTTCGCCTACGACATCCGCGGCGAGGTCGTGTGCGAGGACGGGACCGTTGAGCTGTCGGAGGCGGCGGGCGCGGTCGTCAAGCGGGCAGGCACCTACGGGGGCCGCGTGCCTGCGGACTGGGCCGAGCGGTTCGCGCTGGCCTTCGACACGGAGTTCCAGGCGTGGATCGACGCGGTGACGGCGGGCGGCACCACCGGCCCTTCGGCGTGGGACGGCTACGCGGCCACGGTCGCGTGCGACACGGGTCTCGCGGCGCTGCACTCCGGTGCGCGTGAACCGGTCGTCCTGCGCGACAAGCCCGACCTCTACAAGGGGTGACATGATCAGGATCGCCCTTGATCCGCACATGTACCACCGCGAGCTGTCGGTGGCCGACGAGCTGCGCAAGGCCGCCGACTTCGGCTACTCCTACCTCGAGCTCTCGCCGCGGGCCGACTGGTTCTTCTGGCAGCGCTATCCGAAGGCCGACGACGCGCTGATCGCGGAGACGAAGAAGGCCTCGGCGGAGACCGGCGTGACGATCCAGACGCTGGTGCCGGTGTTCAACTGGTCCTCGCCCGACGAGCAGGAGCGCCAGGCGCAGGTGCGCAACTGGCGGCGGCTGCTGCAGATCGCGAACGAGCTGGAGTGCCCGGTCGTCAACTCGGAGTTCTCGGGTGACCCGCAAAGACCGCTGCAGTCCGAGCACGCCTTCTACCGGTCGATGGAAGAGCTGAGTCCCGACTTCGAGCGGTACGGCATCGGACTCAACCTCGAAGCGCACCCGTACGACTTCTCGGAGACCAACGACGACGCCGTGCAGATCGTGCGCGGGCTGAACAAGCCGTGGGTCAACTACGTGTTCTGCGCGCCGCACGCGTTCCACCTCTCCGACGGGGCGGGCGACGTCCGACGGATGATGACCTACGCCGGGCCGAAGCTCGAGCACGTGCACATCGCCGACTGCTTCAACCACCGCGCGAACATCGGCAACCGCTACATCATCAACCCGCCCGGTATCGACGCCCGGATCCACCAGCACAACGAGATCGGCAACGGCGAGGTGGACTGGGCCGAGTTCTTCGGCGCGCTGCGCGACCTGGAGTTCGACGGTATCGCCACGGTGTGCGTCTTCGGCTGGGAGGAGCAGGCCGACGACATCCACCGCCGGATGCTCGAACGCGTGAGTCGAGAGTTGGAGCAGCAGCCATGACCAATCGCATCGCCGGGGCCCCGATCTCCTGGGGGGTGTGCGAGGTGCCAGGGTGGGGCTACCAGCTGTCGCCCGCGCGGGTGCTCGCCGAGATGCAGGAAGTGGGGCTCGCGGCCACCGAGCTGGGCCCCGACGGGTTCCTGCCCGCCGCGCCCGACGCCATGGCGCACGTCCTCGCCGACCACCACCTGCAGGCGGTCGGCGGCTTCACCCCCACCCTGCTGCACGTGCCCGGCCACGACCCGGTGCCCGGTGTGGAGCACCTGCTCTCGACCTACGCCGCGACGGGCTCGACGGTGCTGGTGCTCTCGGCGGACTCCGGCCAGACCGGCTACGACTCGAGGCCCGAGCTGGACGAGACGGGCTGGCACAGGTTGGTGACCAACCTCGACCGCATCGCCGCCGTCGCGGGCGAGCACGGCGTCAAGGCGGTGCTGCACCCGCACGTCGGCACGATGGTGGAGAACCCCGACGACGTGCAGCGGGTGCTGGACGGGTCGTCGATCGCGCTCTGCCTCGACACCGGGCACCTGCTCATCGGCGGCACCGATCCCGCCGAGCTGACCCGCCAGGTGCCCGACCGGATCGCGCACACGCACATCAAGGACGTCGACTCCGGCTTGGCCAAGCAGGTGCAGACCGGGCGGCTGTCCTACACCGATGCTGTGCGCGCGGGGATGTACCGGCCGGTCGGGCAGGGCGATGTCGACTTCGGCGCGATCGTCGAGCACCTCGGCAAACGTGGCTACGACGGCTGGTACGTCCTGGAGCAGGACACCATCCTCACCGAGGAGCCGCGCGGCGAGGGCCCGGTGGCCGACGTCCACACCAGCGTCGAGCATCTCCGTACTCTGCTGGCCACGCGGTGACAGGAGAGCGGTGACAGGAAAGGATGGGACAGCTGACCCCCAGCAAGGTGAGTCCGGCATCTCGGCACACCGAAACGGGGATCCCGACACGCTGAGTTCGCCGATCCGACACGCCGGTCCGCTGCGGATCGGCATCCTCGGTGCGGCCCGCATCGCCGAGCAGGCCATCGAGGACGGCGCCGTCTCCATCGAGGTGCCATGAAGCCTGAGGTCCTCGTGGCCGACGGCGACGAGCTGGGCGAGGGCCCGCATTGGGACGCCGCGACCGGTGAGCTGGTGCGGGTCGACATCACGCGCGGGCGCGTGCACCGCTTCGACCCGGTCAGCGGACGGGCAAGCAGCACCGAGCTCGGCGACCTCGTCGGGTTCGCGATCCCACGTGCGTCCGGCGGTCTGGTCGTCGGTCTGCGCCGCGCCGTGATGGTCCTGGATCCCGACGGCGCGCGGCACACGCTCGCGACCCTGGAGCCCGACCTTCCCGACAACCGCCTCAACGACGCCAAGTGCGACCCGATGGGCAGGCTGTGGGCAGGCACGATGGCGATGGCCGAGACACGGCCCGACGGCGCGCTCTATCGGATCGATGGCGACGGCCGCGTCGAGCAGGTCGTCTCCGGCCTCACCATCTCCAACGGCGTGGACTGGAGCCCCGACGCCACGCTGATGTACCTGAACGACAGCCCGACACGGCGGGTCGACGTGTTCGACCACGACCCGTCGACGGGAGCGCTCACCGGCAGGCGGCCGTTCGCCCGGATCGAGGAGGGCTTCCCCGACGGCCTCACCGTGGACGCCGACGGCGGGGTGTGGGTGGCGCTCTTCGGCGGCGGCCAGGTGCGCCGCTACTTCCCAGACGGCGGCCTGGACGTCGTCATCCCGCTTCCGGTCACCAACGTCACGAGCCTGGCGTTCGGCGGCCCTGATTATGCCGACCTGTTCGTCACGACGGCCCGACACCACCTCGACGCCGCCCGACTCAGCGCCGAACCACTCGCGGGCGCCGTGTTGGTGCTCCGTCCGGGGGTGCTCGGCCGCCCAGCCGGACGATTCGCCGGATGAGGTGACATACGTCTCAGCTGGACATGGATACGTACGGCACGGGCGCCGCGATTACTCCTCGGTAAATCGGAATCACCGACACTCACGGGAGGCAGGCGCCATGATCAGCATCTCAGTCTCAGCACGGTCGCTTGCTGCCGCCCGCGCGGTGGACCCGGCGGTCTCCCCCGCCGCCGTCCGGGCCGCGGTCGAGGCGGCGCTGGCCGAGCACGTGCGTCAGTCCCGCCAGGAGCCGCCTGAGTCGATGCGCCGGGCGAGCTGAGGCGCAGCCGTCCTCAAGGTCTGCGGGGTGGGCCGGTGCTGCCGCGGACTTCCTGGCTGACCGTCGTCAGGTCGACGAGGGCGAGGCGGGCCAGCGCGCTGTCGTCGTAACCGACGACCGAGACGTCCTGCGGCACCCGCACCCCGGCCCGAACGAACGCGTCGAGCAGGCCGATGGCGCTGCGGTCGTTGGCGGCGACGACCGCGGTCGGGAGGTCGTCGAGCAACACGCGGGCCGCGGCCGAGCCCGCCGCCTCGTCGTACCCGCCGGGGAGGACCCGCGCGTCGACGCCCGCGGCGGCGAGGAACCCAGCTCGGCGGTCCGCCGCCATCGGCGCGTGCCCGCCGTCGACGTGCACGATCCGCCGATGCCCCAGCCCGAGGAGGTACTCGACCGCCGTCGCGACGCCCACGTCGTCGGCAACGCGCACCACGTCGAACCCGTCAGGGGCGCAGCAGCACCGCCTCGCACCGTAGGTCGAGCAGCATCTCGACGACGCGCGCCTCGTCGTGGACGGGCGTGATCGCCGAGAGCGCGACCGCGTACCCCACCGCGTCCGCCGCGAGCTGCACCTCCTCGGCCAGCTCGGCCCGGAACGCGTCGCGCAGCATCACCGGAACGCCGAGCAGGTGAGTGCGGCGTCGGGCGAGCAGGCTGGCGGCACGATCGGCGCGGTAGCCCAGCCGCGATGCGGCCGCCAGCACCCGTTCCCGCGTCTCGGCGCTCGGGCCTGCCACCCCACGCAGCACCAGGGACACGGAAGCGGTCGAGAGGCCGACCTCGGCGGCCACGTCCTCCAACCGGACCCTCTTGGCGGCGCGCGTCACCCGAAGAGCGTACTCAAGCGCTTAAGAGGGTCCGGCGAGTGAGGGCTCCGCGAGCCCGGGGCGTGACAGGGCCCTCGCAGGGTCCGTTGTCGCTTCGCAGGGTCTGTGGACCCTGCGAGGTGCGTGCGCGGTCTGCGAAGTGGCCCTGGTTGGGCGCGAGCGCTGGTCGACACGCGCCGCTCAGTCGTGGGGGTGAAGGTCGCGGGCCGCAGCGCTGAGATAGATCGCCGCGCGTCGCACCGGGGTGAGCGGGGCGGGGTTGCCGGGGTGCGGATGGCGCCGATCAGCCCGGGCAAGCGGGTGTAGTCGGGTCCTGCGGGGTGACCTCGTCCCCTGCGGAGGCCGACTGCGCAGGCCGCGGGGTGACGTCGCACCCTGTGTGCGGTGTGTGAGGTGCCGGTGCGGGGTGCGAAGTGGGCTGGCCGCGGCCCGGGTGTGCAGCGGACGTGGCCCGGGCACGGCAGTGGCGTAGCGTCGGTTGGGCCGGTGATCGCCGGCAGTGGTGCGAGAAGTGCACCAGGGCCCTTAATCAACGTCTGTGTGACATCGCGGCCATATACGGCCTGGATGTCACGCAAGCGTCGATCATCAGCGCGGAGGAGTGTCACCCGACTCGGCTGCGCGCGCCCTGGCGAACTGCGCGGTAACGGCGTTTGCGAGCAGCGTAGAGTCAGAGCCGACGGCCACGAAACTCCAGCCGTCGGCCAACCTGGCCGCCGCGGCAGCACCGTCGTTCACCAGCAGACCGCAGGACTTCCCATGCTTGTGGGCGGCGTCGCGGACCTCCGCCAAGGCGCTGACGAACTGCGGTGCGGTCGTCTCGCCCGGCACTCCGAGATCATGGGTCAGGTCACGCGGTCCGACGAAGAGCACGTCGACACCGTCGATCGAGGCTATTTCCTCGGCGGCTGCCACCGCCTGAACGGATTCGATCTGCACTATGCCGAGAACCTGGTCGTTCGCCCGGCCCAGAGCGGAGGCGTCGAGCCCGAAGCGGCAGGCGCGGTTGTAGGGAAGCCATACCGACAAAGGTTCCGACGGTGCTCTCCCCCGCAGCGATACGCGCACGGAGCCGCCCGCCATCGAGTGGGCCGGTCAGTTGGTTCGGCAAGGTCATCGAGACAGTCCCCTTCGGAGCTCATGGTGCATCGCAGTGCATCCTCCGAGGTCAGGATGCCCTGTCGATCGTGGTTCAGACGAAGCTTCGGGATGGCGAGCCGGTGGACGACCGCAGCACAAGGGCAGGCGCGAGAAGGCGCGTCCCGACTGTCCCTGTGTCCCCGTCGATCCGCGCAATCAGTGTCTGGCCTGCCACCTGCCCCACCTCCGCGATGTGACCGTCGATCGTGGTCAACGAGAGGCGGTGCAGCCGGGCGAACACAGTGTTGTCGTAGCCCACAACGGACAGGTCCCCCGGCACACCCAAGGCGAGGTCGTCCGCTGCGGCCAGCACACCGACCGCCGAGAGGTCGTTCGCGGCGAAGATCGCGGTCGGACGTCGGGAGGAACGCAGGAGCTCCGTCGCGGCCCGCCGTCCAGTGGCCTCCGTCCAATCTCCTGCGATGCATTGCGCATCAGCGTGCGCATCGGCGATCGTCGCCTCGAAGCCTGCGCGACGGAGTCGACCCACCTCGCCTTCCCCCACGATGTGGGCGATCCGACGATGTCCCAGCTCGAGCAAGTGAGCGGTGGCCAGGCGGGCGCCGCGGTAGTCGTCGTTCGCCACCACGTCGACAGCCGACAGTCGCGGCTCACGCGTTCCCGCGACGACGGTCGGGATCTGTCCAGCCAACCTCTCGACCTGGTCGATGGCCGAGAGCGTAGGGGTCCCTACCACTACGAGCCCGTCCACCCGCAGGTCGGCGAGGGCTTGGACGGCGTCCGGTTCGGTATGGCCATCAGCGAGAAGCGGACGTAGCCCGTGCTCGTGCAGCACCGGGCGCAGCCCGTCGAGGAGCTCGACATACCAGGGGTTGGACAGGTCGTCGATGACGACACCGATGGTCCGGGTGCGGCGTTCGGCGAGGCTGCGCGCCGAAGGGTCGGGACGGTAACCCAGTTCGGCCACGGCTTTGAGTACCGCTTGCCGCTTCGGCTCACTGACATGCGGCGAGTTCTGCAACACCAGCGACACCAGCGATTTCGACACGCCTGCGTGAGCTGCGACGGTCCGGATGGTCGGCGGACGGCCCGGCGTCGAGTCTGGCGCCACGTCAGCTCCCGTCGATGTTCTTTCCTGCACTGACGTCATCGCACGTTCGTCACTTCTCGTGTTCGAGCATACGTTCGCGGACTTGGACACGTCCAATCGGCGTACCCTCCGCAGTGAATACGGGTAATCCTATCTGGACCGGTCCACGTTGCCTGGCCGTTCTTCCGGACCGCGCTCGACGCCCAGGCACGCCTGCACGAGAAGCACTGAGGGCATCGCATGATCTAATGTCGCCTCGACGAAAACTCCCCCTCTTCTCGTCAAGGTGACATGATGCGCGGCAACCTGTTCGCGGTGGCCGTCGACCTGGTGATCCTCACCGTCCGCAAGGGCGTCCTCACGACGCTGCTCGTCCGCCGGGACGGACCGCCATTCGCCGGAGCACTGGCACTGCCGGGCGGGTTCGTCCGTCCGGAAGAGGATCTGATCGACACGGCGGCCCGCGAGCTGGCGGAGGAGACCGGTCTGACGGTCGCGGGCCACCACCTCGAGCAGCTCGCGGGCTACGCGGCGCCCGACCGCGACCCGCGGGGCCGGGTGCTGTCGGTCGGGCACCTCGCGCTCGTGCCCGACCTGCCCGACCCGGCCGGGCCGGGCGCGTGGCACCCGGTGGCCGAAGTGGCCGGGCTGGCGTTCGACCACGACCGCATCCTCGCCGACGCCGTCGAGCGCGCCCGCGCCAAACTCGAGTACACCACGCTCGCGGCGTCGTTCTGCCCACCCGAGTTCACGGTGTCGCAGCTGCGTGCGATCTACGAGGCGGTGTGGGGCACAGTCATCGATCCGCGCAACTTCCAACGCAAGGTCACGGGCACGCCGGGATTCCTGGTGCCGACCGAGCGGCTGGTCACGGGCGGGCGGGGTCGCCCGGCCCAGCTGTTCCGCCGCGGCCCGGCGGCGCGCCTGCACCCGCCGATGCTGCGCGGGGGGAGCGAGCTGCGGGTGGCAGCAGGGTGACCCTGGACGCGGTCAGAAGCGGGAGTGCTCCCCGACCAGCTCGACCCCGCGACCCCGGCGCACCTGGCCCAGCACCCACGCCGGGACGTGCCGGGCGGTGAGGACGGCCAGCGCTCGGTCGACGTCGTCGGGGGGCAGGACCGCGACCATCCCGACGCCCATGTTGAACGTCTGCTCCATCTCTGGCCGCTCCACCCGCCCGCGGGCGGCGATCAGCCGGAACACCGGCTGCGGGATCCAGCTGCCGCGCTCGACGACCGCGCCGAGCCCATCCGGCAGCACGCGCGCCAAGTTGCGGGCGAGCCCGCCCCCCGTGATGTGCGCGAACGTGCGGACGCTCGTCTCGGCGGCCAGCGCGAGGCAGTGGCGCGCGTAGATCGTGGTGGGGACCAGCAGCTCCTCGCCGAGGGTGTGCCCGAGCTCTTCGACGTGGCCTTGCAGCGGCATGCGCGCGATCCGCAGCAGCACGTGTCGGGCCAGCGAGTAGCCGTTGGAGTGCAAGCCGGAGCTGCCCAGCCCGACCAGGACGTCGCCGGGGCGCACGCGGTCGGGCCGCAGCATCGCGTCGGCCTCGACGATGCCAACGGCGGTGGCCGACAGGTCGTACCCGCCCGCCTCCATCATCCCCGGATGCTCGGCCGTCTCCCCGCCCAGCAGCGCGCAACCGGCCCGCTGACAACCCTCCGCGATGCCAGAGACCACGGCGGCGATGTGCTCGGGCACGAGCTTGCCGACCGCGATGTAGTCCTGCAGGAACAGCGGCTCCGCCCCGCAGACGACCAGGTCGTCGACGACCATCGCCACCAGGTCCAGCCCGATCGTGTCGTGCTTGTCCAGCGCCTGGGCGATCGCGACCTTCGTGCCGACCCCGTCGGTGGAGCAGGCCAGCACCGGCTCGGTGTAGCGGCCGACCTTCAGCGTGAACAGCCCCGCGAAACCGCCGATGCCGCCGAGCACCTCGGGCCGCGTGGCCTTCTCCGCGTACGGGCGCAGCGCCTCGACCGCGCGCTCCCCCGCCTCGATGTCGACGCCCGCGGCCGCGTAGCTTGCGCCCTCGGCATTGCTTGGCATATTTCCCCCAGGCTAGGGCCGGTGCAGCGCGTCTGCCGCACCGTAGCCGACAGACAGAGGCGTCGGCCCGACCGCGAGGTCTTCCAGCAGATGCTTGCCCAGCCGCGCCTCGTCGGGCAGCGGGATCGGGTAGGTGCCGTCGAAGCAGGCCATGCACAACCGGGTGCGCGGCTGCTCGCTGGCGGCGATCAGGCCCTCCAGCGAGACGTAGCCCAGTGTGTCGGCCCCGATCGAGCGGCGGACGCCCTCGACGTCCAGGCCACTGGCGATCAGCTCGGCCCGGGTGGCGAAGTCGATGCCGTAGAAGCACGGCCACTGCACCGGCGGGGACGCGATCCGGATGTGCACCTCCAGCGCACCAGCTTCGCGCAGCATCCGGACGATCGCGCGCTGCGTGTTGCCGCGCACGATCGAGTCGTCCACGACGACCAGCCGCTTGCCCCGGATGACATCCCGCAATGGGTTGAGCTTGAGCCGGATGCCGAGCTGGCGGATGGTCTGGCTGGGCTGGATGAACGTGCGCCCCACGTAGGCGTTCTTGACCAGCCCCTGGCCGTAGGGGATGCCGGAGCCCTGCGCGTATCCGATGGCGGCGGGGGTGCCCGACTCAGGCGTGGGGATCACCAGGTCGGCCTCGACGGGATGCTCGGCAGCCAGCCGCCGTCCGATCTCGACGCGGCTGGCGTGCACCGAGCGCCCGGAGATCGACGTGTCGGGACGGGCGAGGTAGACGTACTCGAAGACGCAGCCCTTCGGCTCGGGTGTGGCGAACCGGGAGCTGCGCATGCCGTCGGCGTCGATGGCCAGCAGCTCGCCGGGCTCGACCTCGCGCACGACCGACGCGCCGACGATGTCCAGCGCCGCCGTCTCGCTCGCGATCACCCAGCCGCGCTCCAGCCGCCCGAGCACGAGTGGGCGCACGCCATGCGGATCGCGGGCGGCGTAGAGCGTCTGCTCGTCGGCGAACACGAGGGAGTACGCCCCGCGGAGCCGGGGCAGGAGCCGCATCGCCGCCTCCTCGACGCCGATGTCGGCTGCCGTGGCCGCGAGCAGCTCGGTGACCAGGTCGGAGTCGGTGCTGGCGCCCATGCCCGAGCGCGACCCGAGCACGGGGGCGAGCTTGGTCACCTCGTCGCGCAGCTCAGCGGTGTTGACCAGGTTGCCGTTGTGGCCCAGCACGATGCCGCTGCCCGCCGTGGTGGTGCGGAACGTCGGCTGTGCGTTCTCCCACGTCGTGGAGCCGGTGGTGGAGTACCGGCAGTGCCCGACGGCGATGTGGCCCTTGAGCGAAGAGAGGATCTGCTCGTCGAAGACTTGGCTGACCAGCCCGAGGTCCTTGTAGACGACCGTGCGCCTGCCGTCGGACACCGCGATGCCCGCCGCCTCCTGCCCGCGGTGCTGCAGGGCGTAGAGGCCGTAGTAGGTGAGGTTGGCGACGTCCTCGCCAGGGGCCCACACCCCGAAGACGCCACATTCCTCGGCGACCTCAGGCTCTAGAGCGGGGGGCTCTGGAGCGGGGGGGTCTGGGACTTCGGGGTGGAGGTCGGGGGGATTCTCGTCCGGGTCGGAACTGGGGCGCACGACACGCTCCCTCACTGCGCCAGCGGATCAGATTTCATCCTACGCCGCGCCAGGCTCGGCACCCACTCTCCGGGACCCGCGTCGCCGAACCATCGCCCTTGGCCCAGGTCACAGGCCAGCGCCGACAATCTGTCCGCCTGGACGCCGGTCTCCACCCATTCGGCGGTCACCTCGATCCCGAGCGCGTGTGCCATCCCCACCAACGCGCCCACGATCGCGGCGTCGACCGTGTCGACTTCGGCGTGGCGCAGGCCGTCGACGAACGAGCCGTCGATCTTCAGCGCGTCCACTGGAAGGCGGCGCAGCCAGGCCAGGCTCGACCAGCCGGTGCCGAAGTCGTCGAGCGCGAGTCGCACGCCCGCTCCGCGCAACGCCGACAGCCCCTCCGTGACGGCGGTGCCGTCGCCGAGGACGGCCTGCTCGGTGATCTCCAGCTGGAGCTGTCGTGGAGGCAGCCCCGTGACGCGCAGGGCGGCGATCACCTCGTCGACCCAGCTGGGCTCCTCCAGTTGGACGGGCGAGACGTTGACGCTGACGAAGGGCGCATCCTCACCCAGCTCGCGCCACCACGCGGCCGCCTGCTCGCATGCGGTGCGCAGCACCCACCCGCCGAGCGCGACGATCGCGCCGCTCTGCTCGGCCAGCTCGATGAACCGCCCCGGCCCGATCAGGCCCTCGTGCGGGTGCTGCCAGCGCACGAGGGCCTCGGCGCCCCGCACCCGGCCATCGGGCAGCGTGACCAGCGGCTGGTAGAGGAGCCGGAACTCGCCGTTCGCGATACCCCCTGGCATTCGGGAGACCAACGCGTAGCGCGCGGCCTCGCCCGCGTCGCGCCGCGGGTCGAACACCACTCGGCGGCCGCCGCCCGACGCCTTCGCCCACGACCGGGCGACGTCGGCCGCGCGCAGGATCTCCTTCGGGCACTGGTGGGCGGTGGGCCCCTCGGCGACGCCGATGCTGGCCGAGACGACGATGTCGTGCCCGTCGATCGGGAACGGCATGGCGAGCACACTCTGCAGTCGGTCGGCGATGCGGCGCACCGCGTCGGCGTCCTCGGGATCGGCGACGAGCACGGTGAACTCGTCACTGCCGGTGCGGGTGGCGAGGTGGTCACCGGTCGCGCAGCTCAGGCGCCCAGCGAAGGCGAGCAGGAGCCGGTCGCCGACCGCGGTGCCGTAGGCGTCGACGATCGCGCCGAACCCGTCGAGGGTGAGCGCGCAGATGCCCACCCTGGTGATCCCGCCCGCGAAGGCCCGCGCGAGCCAGTCCTCGGTGAGCGACGCACCGGGCAGGCGCGCGAGCTGCTCCCGCACCGACCCGGCGTCGCGCAGCCTGTGGGCGCCGACCGCCATCGCCGCCGCGAACCCGGCGGCCAGCTCGTCGAGGGCAGCCGACAGTCTGGCATCGCCGCCGGGGACACCCAGCGCGCCCGGTGTCTCGGCCGTCCGCAGCAGCGCCAAGCTGGCGGCGAGCGCGTCGCCGCAGGCCGCAGGCTCGGCGAGGTCGGCGCACAGACCGGTCACGAGCAGGGTGGCGCCGAGGTCGCGGGCCGCGGCCGCCGAGAACGGCTCGGCGCGCAGCACAACCGCCAGCATGCGCAGGACGCTCGCGAGCCGCCGCGCCACAACGGTCCGGGTGGACGAAGGCGCCACTTGCGCGGCCCAGCCCTTCGCCAGCCGGTCGAGTGCTGCGGAGTGGTCCGAACTCGGTCGCGCCGCCGGGGCGCCGGAGGTGGCCAGGCCGCGCCGTGCGCTCACGCCGCCACCTCCTCGCCACCGGTCGGCGCGTCCTGTTGCTCCAGTGTCCACTTCGTTCCGTGATCGCGCCACCACTACGGGTGCCACCAGCTCGTCACCCGGTAAGCGTGGCAGCTATCGGTCAGGTAAGCGGCAGAAGCTGCCGGACTTCACCCGTCCGAGTGCCCGAAGCGGTCAGCCGTCCCGTCCGCACTGCGTCATCCCAGCTCAGGCGGCCTGTGACGATCGCGAGCCAGGTGCGTGGGTCGGCTTCGACGACGTTCGGCGGCGTACCTCGACCGTGTCGGGGGCCGCTGATGCACTGCACCGCGCCGAACGGCGGCACCCGCACCTCCACGCTGCGCCCGGGCGCGGCGGCGGCGAGCGCGGCGAGGCTCTCCTTCACCGCCGCCCGCTGCACCGCCCGGTCCGGCGCCGGGCCGCCGTCGAGCCAGGCCAGCACCACCCCCAACCCGCTGCCGTCCGCATCGTCCACCCGGGGCCTCAGTCGAACAACGCGGGCAGCGTCGACTCCCACGCCGTCCGCAGCTCATCGAGCGGAAGGGCGGGCACCGTCGCGACGACGAGCGCGTCGCCGCCCGTCCGCCCGATCGTCGTCGCGGGCACACCCGCGGCCGCCGCCCGTTCCAACAACGGCCCCGCGTCGGCCACGGTCACGAGCACCCGGCCCGCCGACTCCGTGAAGAGGGCCACGAACGGGTCGGGGTCGGGCAGCGTGTCGATCACCGCGCCCGTGCCCCCGATCAGGCAGGACTCGACGAGCGCCTGCGCGAGCCCGCCGTCTGACAGGTCGTGGGTGCCGCTGAGCAGCCCATCGGCCGCGGCGACCGCGAGCAACGCGGCGAGGCGCTGCTCGGCGGCGAGGTCGACCGCGGGCGGGCGGCCGCCGAGGTGTCCGTGCGCGACGTGCGCCCACTCGCTGCCGCCGAGCTCGCCGCGGGTGCGGCCCAGCAGGACGACGGACTCGCCCTCACCGGTGAAGCCGGGACGCACCCGCCGCGCGACGTCCTCGATCACGCCGAGCACACCGATCACCGGGGTGGGCAGGATCGGGCGGTCGCCGGTCTGGTTGTAGAAGCTGACGTTGCCGCCGGTGACCGGGATGCCCAGCTGGGCGCAGCCGTCGGCCAACCCGCGCACGGCCTCCTGGAACTGCCACATCACGTGCGGGTCCTCCGGCGAGCCGAAGTTGAGGCAGTTGGTGACGGCGATGGGCACCGCGCCCGACGTCGCGACGTTGCGGTAGGCCTCTGTGAGGGCGAGCTGGGTGCCGACGTAAGGGTCGAGCGCGACGAAGCGCGCGTTGCAATCGGTGGCGACGGCGACGCCGCGCCCGGTCTGCTCGTCGATCCGGATCATCCCCGCGTCGGCGGGCTGGGCGCTGACGGTGTTGCCGCGCACGTAGCGGTCGTACTGGTCGGTGACCCAGGCGCGGCAGGCCAGGTTGGGGCTCGCGGCCATCCGCAGGATCTCGGTGCGCAGCTCAGACGGGGAGGCGGGGCGCGGGAGGACGTCGGGGTCGTCGGCCACGACGGCGTCCTGCCGCTCGGAGCGGGCGACCGGCCTGCGGTAGACCGGGCCGTCGTGCGCGACGGTGCGCGGCGGCACGTCGACCACGGTGTCCCCGCGCCAGGTGATCACCAGCCGGTCGCCGTCGGTGACCTCGCCGATGACGGTGGCGATCGTGTCCCACTTGCGGCAGATGGCCAGGAACGCCTCGACGTCGGCGGGCCGCACGACCGCGCACATCCGTTCCTGGGACTCGCTGGACAGGATCTCCGCGGGGGTCATTCCCTTGGCGCGCAGCGGCACGGTGTCCAGCTCGATGCGCATGCCCCCGTCCCCCGCGCTGGCCAGCTCGGAGGTGGCGCACGACAGGCCCGCGCCGCCGAGGTCCTGGATGCCGACGACGGTGCCCGACGCAATCAGCTCGAGGCAGCACTCGATGAGCACCTTCTCGGTGAACGGGTCGCCGACCTGCACGGACGGCAGCTTCTTGCGCCCCTTCCCCGACTCGTCGCCGTCGAAGGTCTCGCTCGCGAGCACGGACACGCCACCGATGCCGTCGAGCCCGGTGCGCGCGCCGAACAGGATGATCTTGTTGCCGGCGCCGGACGCGAACGCGAGGTGCAGGTCCTCGGTGCGCAGCGCGCCCACGCACAAGGCATTGACCAGCGGGTTTCCCGCGTATGACGGGTCGAAGACGACCTCGCCGCCGATGTTGGGCAGGCCGAGCGAGTTGCCGTAGCCGCCGATGCCCGCCACGACGCCGGGCAGCATCCTGCGCGTGTCGGGCGCGTCGGCGGGGCCGAACCGCAGGGGGTCGGCGACGGCGACCGGCCGCGCGCCCATGGCCATGATGTCGCGCACGATCCCCCCGACGCCCGTGGCCGCGCCCTGGTAGGGCTCGACGTAGGACGGGTGGTTGTGCGACTCGATCTTGAAGGTGACGGCCCACCCGTCGCCGATCGCGACCACGCCCGCGTTCTCCCCGATCCCGGCGAGCATCCGCTCGCGCATCGCGGGCGTGGTCGTCTCGCCGAAGTAGGCGAGGTGGACCTTCGAGGACTTGTAGGAGCAATGCTCGCTCCACATGACCGCGTACATCGCGAGCTCGGCGTCGGTGGGGCGGCGGCCGAGGATCTCCCGGATGCGCGCGTACTCGGCGTCGGACAAGCCCAGCTCACGGAAGGGCTGCGGATGCTCGGGGGTGGCGGCGGCGTTCTCGACGGTGTCGGTCAGTGCAACGGTCGTCACGGGAGCCAGCCTACGTTTGCGCCGCCGGGCCGCCCCGGCGGCGCCCGCTGCTCACTCCTGCGACGACGTGGGGAGCTGGACGACGCTGACGAAGAAGTGGTCGATCTGCTTGATCGCGTCGATGAACCCGTCGAAGTCGACCGGCTTGGTCACGTAGGCGTTGGCGTGCAGCTGGTAGCTGCGCAGCACGTCCTCGTCGGCGCGGGAGGTGGTGAGCACGATCACCGGGATGTGCTGCAGCGCCTCGTCCGCCTTGACCTCGGCGAGCACCTCGCGGCCGTCACGGCGGGGCAGGTTGAGGTCGAGCAGGATCAGGTCGGGGCGGGGGGCGTCGGCGTACTGGCCCTCCCGGCGCAGGTAGGCCAGCGCCTCGCTGCCGTCGCTGACGACGTCGAGCCGGTTTTCCAGGTACTCCTCGAACGCCTCGCGGGTCATCAGCACGTCGCCGGGGTCGTCCTCGACAAGCAGAACGTTGATGACGCGGACCTCTGAGTCGATCATTCCGTCTCCCGGGGGGCAGGCAGAGTGAGCCGAACCGTAGTGCCCGGCTCGGCGCACGGCGCGTCGATGCCGATGCGCCCGCCGTGGAACTCCACGATCTTCTTCGCCAGCGCGAGGCCGATTCCGGTGCCAGCATAGACGTCCCTGGCGTGCAGTCGCTGGAAGATCACGAAAACCTTGTCGGCGTAGTCCGGATCGATACCGATGCCGTTGTCGGACACCGCGATCTCCCACTCCTCCCCGACCCGGGCGGCGGTGACCGTCACCAGTGGGGGCACGCCCTCGCGGTGGAACTTCAGCCCGTTGCCGATCAGGTTGACAAACAGCGCGCGCAGCAATGAGGCGTCGCCGTGGACCATCGGAAGGGACTTGACCTCGATCACCCCTTCGACGTCGGCCCGCGCGGGCTCCAGCTGTGCGACGGCCGCCCCGACGACCCCGTCGAGCGCGATGTCGGTGAACGCGGACGTGGTGCGCCCGACCCGGGAGAACGCCAGCAGGTCGTTGATCAGCTGCTGCATGCGCTCCGCGCCGTCGACGGCGAAGGCGATGTACTGGTCGGCCCGCTCGTCCAGCTTGCCGCCGTAACGGCGTTGCAGCAGCTGGCAGAAGCTCGCCACCTTGCGCAGCGGCTCCTGCAGGTCGTGGCTCGCCACGTAGGCGAACTGCTCCAGGTCGCTGTTGGACCGCTCCAGGTCGCGGGTCTGCGCGTCGAGGAGCCGGTTGCTCTCCTGCGCGGCGTCGAGGTCGCGCAGGATGGCCAGACGCATCGAGTCGACGTCGGCCGCCAGCTCGATGATCTCGCGCGGCCCGTCTACCGTCACGGGACGCTGGACATCGCCTGACGCGACGGCGCGCACCTGGACCGCCAGGTCCGACACCGGGCGCAGCACGGAGCGGCGCAGCCCGTACGCGGCAGCCAACAGGAACCCGGCGATCATCACAGCGATCACCACCTCGATGTAGGCCAGGTTCGACGCGGCGCGGTTGAGGTCGTCGCGGGCCGTGAGCCGCTCCGCGTTCAGGTCGTTCTGGAGCGTGCGGAGTGGGACGCGCACCGCGTTGAACAGGTCCCGCCCCACCTGGGCGTCGGGGGTGGCCGCCGAGCGGGCCAGCGCGGGCTCGGCGTACCTCGTGCGCCACGTGTCGACGGCCACGTCGAGCGCGCTCAGATCGGCGGCGACCCTCGGGTGGGCGCCCGATGCGGTCAGCGCTCGGATGGCCGCCTCGTCGTTCCGCTGGGCAACGACCCCGTCCATGTAGGGGCCGAGGAAATCGGTGTTGCCGCCCGCGAGAACGAAGCCGCGGACACCGGTCTCCTGGTTGACGAGGTCGCCCAGCAGGATCTGCGCGGAGAGGACGGCGGGACCGACCTGGTCGAGCAGGGTGGTCCGGGCGTCCGACAGCCGCACCAGCGCGGCGGCCCCGACCGCGATGGTGCCGACCGCGATGAGTGCCGCGGTCGCCGCCCCGTACGCGTAGATCTTCTTCAGCGTCCAGCGGCGGACGGGGCCGGGGCTCATGAGCCCTCCAGCAGGAGCACGGCGACGTCGTCGAGCAGCGGGCCGCCGTTGAACGCCTCCGCCCGTTCGACGAGGCGGGCGGGCAGATCGGCCGCGGAGGTGTCGCGCTCGCGGCCCACCAGCTCCAGGAGGCCGTCGGTCCACAGGAACTCGCCGGTGGCCGGGTCGCGGGCCTCGATCAGCCCGTCGGTGTAGAGCAGCAGCCCCCAGCCGGGCGGCAGGTCGACCTTCAGCGGCGGCCACTCGGTCTCCTGGGCCACCCCCAGCGGGAGCCGGACCGGCGGGGCCAGCAGGGTCGGCGACGGCCACAGCGCCACCGGCGGCGGATGGCCCGCGATCCGCACGGTGGCGCTCGGCCCGTCGATCGCCAGCGTGCAGGCCGTCGTGAACAGGCGCTGGTCGTGCCGTTCGGTCACCAGCAGCCGCTGCAGCTCCGGCAGGTGCCGCTCCTCCGCGACCCCGGCCAGCACGAGCGCCCGCCACGACACGCGCATCAAGGCGCCGAGCGCGGCCTCGTCGGGGCCGTGGCCGGACACGTCGCCGATGATGACGTGCACGGTGCCGGTGGGCCCGCGCACGGCGTCGTAGAAGTCGCCGCCGAGAACCGCGCGGGTGCGGCCCGACCGGTAGAAGGTGTCGGAACGCACCCCGCTGCCGTCGAGCAGGGGCGAGGGGAGCAACCCGCGCTCCAGGCGGGTGGCCTCCGCGGCGCCGAGCTCCTGCTCCCGCAGCTGCAGGACGCTGGTCTCCGCGCGGCGGCGCTCGACCGCGTAGCGGATGGCCCTGATCAGCAGCTGGCCGTCGACCTTGCCCTTGACCAGGTAATCCTGGGCGCCCGCGGCGACCGCGTCCGTGCCGAGGTGCTCGTCGTCGAGGCCGGTGAGGACGCAGACCGCGGCGAGCGGGTCGACCCCCAGCACCGCGCGCAGGCCGTCGAGCCCCGCGACGCCGGGCAGGTTCAGGTCCAGCAGCACACAGTCGGCCGTGTCGAGCCGGGAGAGCGCGGCAGGCAGCGTCTCCGCGACCGTCAGCTCCAGATCCGCATCGACCTCGGAGAGCAGCTCCCCGACCAGGAACGCGTCGCCGGGATCGTCCTCGACGAGCAGCACTCGGCGCACCGGCTCCCGCAACTGCACCCGATCGGCCATCACGCCGTCGCGCTGGCTCGCCGGAGGGAGGTGAACAGGGCGAGGCCGTCGGTCGACGGGCCGGTGAGGGCGTCGACGGCGTGCTCGGGATGCGGCATCAGGCCCACCACGTTGCCCTCGGCCGAGCACACGCCCGCGATGTCGGCGAGGGAGCCGTTCGGGTTGCCGCCGACGTAGCGGAACACAACCCGGCCGGTGGCCTCCAGCTCAGCCACTGTCTCGGCGTCGGCGACGTAGCGGCCCTCGGCGTTCTTGACCGGCACCACGATCTCCCGGCCCACGGCGTCGGCCGTCCACGCCGTGGACGCCTCGACGCGCAGCCGCTGGTCGCGGCACACGAAGTGCAGGCCCGCGTTGCGGACGAGCGCGCCGGGCAGCAGGCCCGCCTCGCACAGGATCTGGAAGCCATTGCAGATGCCCAGCACCGGAAGGCCGCGCCGGGCGGCCGCCGCCACCTCGGTCATGATCGGCGCGAGGCTGGCGATGGCGCCCGCGCGCAGGTAGTCGCCGTAGGAGAAGCCGCCCGGGACGATCACCGCGTCGACCCCGCGCAGGTCGGGGTCGGCGTGCCAGAGCGGCACGTCATGGTGCCCGGCGAGGCGGACCGCGCGGGCGGCGTCGACGTCGTCGAGCGTGCCGGGGAAGGTGATGACGCCGATCCTCATCTCCTGCTGACCGTCCAGTCCTCGATCACCGGGTTGGCCAGCAGCTGACCGGCGATGCGGTGCAGCGTCTCGTCGTCGATGCCGTCGTCGACCTCCAGCTCGAAGTGCTTGCCCTGGCGCACGTCCGCGACACCGGTGATCCCGAGCCGGGTCAGTGCGCCGGTCACGGCCTGCCCCTGCGGATCGAGGATCTCCGGTTTGGGCATCACATCCACCACCACTCTGGCCACGGCTGTGCAGCCTACGACGCCACCGGATTCGTGCACGTCCCGCCAGGTGAGTCGCCCACGCCACCCCGGCGAGTCCGGCGTCCTGACACGGTGAGTCGGGCGTCTGGACCTGGTGAGTCCGGCATCCGGACTCGGTGAGTCCGGCATCCGGACTCGGTGAGTCCGGCGTCTGGCCACGCCGAGTTGGCCGTTTGTGCACGCTCCTGGGCCCTTACGACCACCCCTCCCGGTCCGGCTGACAAGATCGACAGAAGTGGTGCCACACGTGCGGATGTGCACCCCGTAAACCACAACCAACGATCACCACACCGTCTGCGAGGTGGCCGAAGGGGGCAGACTGGGCTCGTGCAGATCACCCACTTCGGCCACAGCTGTGTTCTCCTCGACACCGGCACATCGCGGCTGCTGATCGATCCCGGCACGTTCTCTTCCGGGTTCGAACAGGTCAGCGCGTTGGACGCGGTGTTCGTCACGCACCAGCACCCCGACCATCTCGACGTCGCGCGCATCGGTGACCTGCTGAAGGCCAACCCCGATGCCCGCTTCTTCGTCGACGCGGGCACGGCGACCCAGCTGGCCGGGATCGACCACGAGGTGCTGGCGCCGGGCGCATCGGTGCAGGTGGCAGGCGCGCGGGTCGATGTCTTGGGCGGCGACCACGCGGTGATCCATCCCGACATCCCGGTGATCCCGAACAACGCCTACCTCGTCGACGGCACCGCCCTGCACCCCGGCGACGCGTTCGTGCCGCCGCCGGGCCCGGTCGACGTGCTGTTCCTGCCGACGGGCGCGCCGTGGCTCAAGTTGTCGGAGGCGGTGGACTACCTGCGGGAGGTCGCGCCGCGCGTCACCGTCCCGATCCACGAGGCGATACTCGCCAAGCCCGAGATGTACTACCGGCTGTTCGTCGCGTTGGGGCCTGCCGAGACCACCGTCCGGGTGCTGGACCGCGCCGAGCCGGTGACGGTCTGACCCGTCAGGCCGAGGTGAACACCCCGTCGCGGCCGGTGAGCCGTTCGTAGACCTCCACGTAACGGGCGCGGGTGGCGGCCACCACCTCGGGCGGCACCGCCGGGCCGGGCGGGGTGCGGTCCCAGCGGAGGCCCGCCGACCAGTCCCGCACATACTGCTTGTCGAACGAGAACTGGGGCCGCCCCGGCTCCCACTCGTCGGCAGGCCAGAACCGCGACGAGTCGGGCGTCAGCACCTCGTCGGCGAGCACGATCCGCCCGCCGGGGTCGAGGCCGAACTCCAGCTTCGTGTCGGCGACCAGTATCCCGTTCGCCGCGGCGACCTCCGCCCCACGCCGGTAGACGTCCAGGGTGAGCATGCGCAGCCGGGCCGCCGTCGCCGCGCCGACGAGGCCTTCGACCTGCGCGTAGGTGAGGAACTCGTCGTGCTCGCCGACCGGCGCCTTCGTGGTGGGCGTGAAGATCGGCTCGGGCAGCCGGGACCCCTCGACCAGCCCGGGAGGCAGCTCGACCCCCGACACCGTGCCGTGCATCTGGTACTCCTTGAGGCCCAGCCCCGCGAGGTAGCCGCGGGCGATGCACTCGACCGGCAGCATGGCCAGCAGCCTGCAGCGCAGCGCGCGGCCCGCGAACTCGGGGGGCACGTCGGTGGCGGAGATGACGTGGTGGGGCACGAGGTCGGCGAGGCGGTCGAACCACCACAGCGACAGCTGGGTCAGCACCGCGCCCTTGCCCGGGATCGGCGTCGGCAGGACGACGTCGTAGATCGAGACGCGGTCGGACGCCACGAGGATGAGATCACCGCGGTCGGCGTAGACGTCGCGGACCTTGCCCGAATGCAGCAGCCTCACAGGATCGCCCCCGGGACGTACGCGGCGGCGGACCGATGGGCGGCGACGATCGCGTCCACCCGTGCGACGACGGCGCTCACCTGCGCGGATGCCGCGCCGGTGAACCGGATCGGGTCGGCGAGCAGGCCGTCGAGCGAGGCCAGGCCGAGCCGTTCGTCACTCGCCAGACGGGCCAGCAGGTCGTTGTCGGCCTGGCCCTTCTCCCGCATGGCCAGCGCGACGCCCACGGCGTGCTCCTTGATCACCTCGTGCGCGGTCTCGCGGCCGACCCCCGCCCGCACCGCGGCCGTGAGCACCGCGGTCGTCGCGAGGAAAGGCAGGTAGCGGTCCAGCTCGCGGGCGATCACCGCGGGATAGGCGCCGAGCTCGTCGAGCACGGTCAGCATGGTCTCGAACAGCCCGTCGAGGGCGAAGAACGCGTCGGGCAGCGCGACCCGGCGCACGACCGAGTCGGACACGTCGCCCTCGTTCCACTGCGCGCCTGCCAGCTCTCCCGCCATGCCCGCGTAGCCGCGCAGCAGCACCGTCAACCCGTTGATCCGCTCGGTGGAACGGGAGTTCATCTTGTGGGGCATCGCCGAGCTGCCGACCTGGCCCGGTTGGAAACCCTCTGTCACCAGTTCGAGGCCCGCCATGAGCCGGATCGTCGTGGCCAGCGACGACGGGCCCGCGGCGAGCTGCAGCAGCGCGGAGACGACGTCGAAGTCCAGCGACCGCGGGTAGACCTGCCCGACGCTGGTGAGGACGGCCGAGAAGCCCAGGTGGGCAGCGACGCGTGACTCGAGTTCCGCCAGCCGTGCGGGGTCGCCGTCGAGCAGGTCGAGCATGTCCTGCGCGGTGCCCATCGGGCCCTTGACCCCGCGCAGCGGGTAGCGGGCGCGCAGCTCCTCGAGCCGCGCGTAGGCGACGAGCATCTCGTCGGCGGCGCTCGCGAACCGCTTGCCGAGCGTGGTTGCCTGCGCGGCGACGTTGTGGCTGCGCCCAGCGATCACCAGCCCGGCGTGCTCTGCGGCGCGGCGGGCCAGCCGGGCGAGGACCGCGACCGCGCGGTCGCGCACGTGTTCGAGCGAGAGCCGGATCTGCAGCTGTTCGACGTTCTCGGTGAGGTCGCGGCTGGTCATCCCCTTGTGGATGTGCTCGTGCCCGGCGAGCGCACTGAACTCCTCGATCCGCGCCTTGACGTCGTGGCGGGTGACGCGCTCGCGGGCGGCGATCGCGTCGAGGTCGACGCGGTCGGCGACGCGTTCGTAGTCCTCGATCACGCCGTCGGGCACGGCGACGCCGAGGTCGCGCTGGGCAGCCAAGACGGCGATCCACAGCCGCCGCTCCAACACGATCTTGGATTCCGGCGACCACAGCGCCACGAGCGTGGGGCTCGCGTAGCGGGCGGCGAGCACGTTGGGGATCACGTGCGGTCAGCTTAGAGGGTCCGGCGGATGAGGGTTCCGCGAGCCCGCGGCGTCCAGGTGCCTGCAGCGCAAGGCGCCCCCGCGTCCTCGTGCCGGGGCACTTGGACGTGGGGCAACGCCGCGATGCGGGCGCCTGGGCGTCGCGGGCCGGGGCCCTCATTCGCCGGGCGCTCTTACGTGCCGCAGCGATCGCAGCAGCACCGCGCGGGCGATCGCGCGGGGATCGGGATCGGCCTCGATCAACGCGCTGATCACGGACCCGTCGATGATCGCGACGAGGTCGCGCAGGGCGGCGGCGTCGAACCGATGGCCCGCCCGCTCGAGGATCGCGGTGAGGAGGGCGTCGAACTCGACGCGCATGGCGCGCATCAGCGGGGCGAGGTAGGGCCGCCGTCCGGAGCCGACGAGCTGCTCGTAGCGCAGCAGCACCACGTCCAGCCCGCCGCAGCGGGATGCTGTGCCCAGCAACTGGTCGAGGAAGAGCTCCACCAGCTCGGCCTCGTCGACCGGATCGCCGGGCACCGCTATGAGCCGGGCCCTGCCCTCGGCGAGCCCGTCGCGCCCGTGGTGCTCGACCGCCGCCGACACCAGCTCCTCCAGCGACGCGAAGTAGTAGGTGGTGGACGCCAGCGGCAGCCCGGCCTTCTCGGCGACGGCCCGGTGGCGCACGGCGTCGAAACCGCCGGAGCCGAGCAGCTCGGCGGCGGCGGCGATCAGCGCGTCGCGGCGGCGTTCGCCCTTCGGGGTGCCCACGAGACAAGTGTGCTCACCGCCGGTGCCGGGGCCGCGCGGGACCCGGTCGCCGAGCCGCGTTGATCGCCAGAGTTGTGACATACCGGCCATATCTGGGCGACAAGATCGCATCACCGACGCTGGCCTACAGCCGGGGGGCCAGGTAGTCCAGCAGCTGGGGCACCCGGGCGCCATAGCCCGGTGCGGGGCTGACGATCACCGTGCCGTGCGACGCGGTGGGCGCGCTGCTCGTGCCGTCCCGAAGGCTCGGGGCGGTACTGAGGCTTGGGGCGGTGCCAGGGGGTAGATAGGTCACCGTCAGCACTCCCCCACCGAGCTCGAGGCTGAGGTAGCGCTGGGTGCCGGGCAGGCAGATGTCCGACGTCGCCGCTGGATGGGCGTCGGTTGCCTCCGGCAGCACCGCGACGACGAGCGCGCGCAGGGCGGGGTCCTGCCGGTTCGCGCAGCTGGTGGTGCCGGGGCCCAGCGGCGCACCGGGCGCGGACGCATCGCCTGCGCCTGCCGTCGGCGGCAGCGCCCCGCCGACCGCGGCCTCCGGCGCGGCCTGCGCACCCGGACCTGCGGCGCTGTCCGCGCCTGCCACCGGGGCGGCCGCGGTCTGGGTTTCCGCGGTGCGCAGCGGCAGGGCGACGGTTGTTCCGACCCCCGCCACGACCAGCAGCGCGACCGCCCCGCCGATCATGGCTGAGCGCCGCCGCGCGGTGATCCGGCGGGAGACCGCGACGACGTCGTGGTGGTCGAACCGGGGCGGCGGGGCCCCCGCGTCGGACGCGGCGGCGTGGAACAGCTCCGCGATGCGGTCGTCGTCGGTCATGTGTTCCTCCTCTCCTAGCTCGCCGGGCGCAGATCGTCGAGCGAGCCGCCGAGCGCGGCGCGCAGGGCGGCGAGCCCGTGCGCCGTCTGGCTCTTCACCGTGCCCTCGCTGCACCCGAGCGCGGCCGCCGTGCCCGCGACGTCGAGCCCGTCGAAGTAGCGCAGCACCAGCACGGCGCGTTGGCGCGGTGGCACCGCGCGCAGCCCGTCGACCAGCACATGGCGGGTGGCGACGTCGGCGCCGGGGTCGGCGACCACCTGATCGACGGCCACGATCTCGTCGGTCGACCGCTCCCGCCGCCATGGCCGCCGCGACTCGTCGACCACCGCCCGCACCAGCGTTCGGCGCATCCACGCGTCGAGCGCCCCCTTGTCCCGCACGCGCCCCCAGTGCCGGTGCAGCGCGACGAAGGCGGACTGGGCATGGTCGTCCGCGCGATGCCAGTCGCCGCAGAGCAGGTAGGCGGTGCGGCGCACGGTGTCGCGGCGTGCGCGGAAGTACCTCTCGAACTCCGCCTCGGCGAGCGCGTCCACGTCCCTCCTTCCGAACAGGGACGCCTACGCGGTGGCGGAGGGTTGCATCGGCCGCAGGGAATCCCCCGATCGGCGCAACGGCGTGACCGTCCCGTGACTAGGGCGCGACCAATGCGACGCCGACTGGTTGAATCAGGAGCCGTGCGACCTTCCACCCGCTCGCGCCGGGCCGCCCCGGACGGCCCCATCGACCTCCGCTCCGACACCGTCACCCGCCCGACGAAGCAGATGCGCACCGCCATGGCCGAGGCCGAGGTGGGCGACGACGTGCTGGACGGCGACCCGACGATGCGCGAGCTCGAGGTCCGCGTCGCCGGTCTGCTCGGCACGGCCGACGCGCTGTGGACCCCCAGCGGCTCGATGGCCAACCTGATCGCCCTGACTACGCACCTCTCCCGCGGCGACGCCTTCCTCGCGCCCGCGGGCGCCCACGTGTTGGACAACGAACTGGGCACCGCGGCGTGGCTCGCGGGCGGCATGCCGCGGGCGCTGCCGCACGACGCGGGTCCCGGCAAGATCAGCCCCGACGCCGTGCGCCGCGCTGCGGGCAGCCCCGGTCCGTACTACGCGCTGCGTACGACGCTGCTGTGTCTGGAGAACACGCACAACGCCGCGGGCGGCACGGTGACGGCGCCCGACGAGCATGCGTCCCTCGCGGCGGCGGCCCGGCGTGCGCGCCTGCGCGTGCACCTGGACGGCGCCCGGATCTGGCATGCGGCGGTCGCGCTCGGTGTGCCGCCCGGGGCGCTGACGGTCGGCGCCGACACCGTCCAGGTGTGCCTGAGCAAGGGCCTCGGCGCGCCGGTCGGCTCGGTGGTGGCCGGGTCGGAGGAGTTCGTCGAAGAGGCGCGGCGGCTGCGCAAGATGCTCGGCGGCGGGGTGAGGCAGGGCGGCGTGCTCGCGGCGGCGGGCCTCGTGGCGCTCGACCGGATCGACCGCCTCGCCGAAGACCACGCCCGCGCGGCCACCCTGGCCGCAGGCATGGTCGAGCGCGGGTGGCAGGTGGGGGCGCCGGAGACCAACATCGTGCTGGTCACCGTGGCCGATCTGGCAGGCACACTCGAGCGCTTCGAGCAGTCCGGGGTCCGTGCGACCCCGATGGCCGGACGGGTGCGGCTGATGACCCACGCGGACCTGACCGACGCCGACATCACCGCCGCGCTGGACCGCATCGGACCGGTTGAGCGCAGCCGCGGCGACGGCGTGACCGTGGTGTCTCCCCGCATACTGCGCCATGGCGTCGGCCGGGCACCGGCAGGCCGCTGACCCTTCTGCGTTGACCTACGACGCGACGGCGATGCCCCGGATGCCCTTGAGCTCGCCCAGCAGCGCCGAGGTGACCTTGACCGAGAAGCGGTCGATCGACAATGGGGTCTCGCGGTCGCGGTAGCAGAGCACCAACGTCAAGGGGGTGTCGCCCGCGTGGGCGAGCAGCGCCGACTTCAGCTCGCCCACCGTGGCGTGGTCGAGCGTGAGCGCGTCGGCCTTGAGCACGAGCGGCTGCACGAGCCCGGCCTGGGCGTCGGTGATGTCGAGGGCCACCACCCCCGAGGCGAACACCGACATGCGCTCGTCGCGCCAGTTGACCCGGCCCTTGACCGCGACGGCCGTGTCCGCGATGAGGTCCTCGTACATCACCGAGTAGGACTTCGGGAAGAACAGCACCTCCATCGAAGCGTCCAGGTCCTCGATCGTGACGATGGCCCAGGGCTCGCCCTTCTTGTTCACCCGGCGGTCGACCGAGGAGATCATCCCAGCGAGGACGATCTCGCCCTCCTTTGGCGCCTCGTCGATCAGCCCGGCGATCGGCTTCGGGGCGTGCTTGCGCAGGATGCGCTCGGTGCCGTCGAGCGGGTGGGCCGACACGTACAGCCCGAGCATCTCCCGCTCGTAGCCGAGCATCTGCTTGCGCGGCCACTCCTCGCCCTCGATCTTGAACCCGGCCAGCGGCGAGTGCTCGGGCTCCGCAGGCACGTCGTCGGTGCCGCCGAACAGGTCGAACTGGCCCATCGCCTCGTGCCGCTTGAGGCTCGTGATCGCGTCGACGGCCTCCTCGTGCACCATCAGCAGCGCGCGGCGGGGCTGGCCGAACGAGTCGAACGCGCCCGCCTTGATCAGCGACTCGATGAGGCGCTTGTTGCAGCAGAGCAGGTCGACCTTCTCCAGGAAGTCGGTGAAGGAGGTGAACCGACCCTTGTCCCTACGCGTCTTGATGATCGACTCGACGACGTTGGCGCCGACGTTGCGCACCGCGCCGAGACCGAAGCGGATGTCGCCATCCACCGCTGAGAACCACAGGTCGGAGTCGTTGACGTCGGGCGGCAGCACCTTGATGCCCATGCGGCGGCACTCGGCGAGGTACACCGCCGACTTGTCCTTGTTGTCACCGATCGAGGTGAGCTGCGCGGCCATGAAGTCGACCGGGTAGTTGGCCTTGAGATAGGCCGTCCAGTACGAGACGAGCCCGTAGCCCGCGGTGTGGGACTTGTTGAACGCGTACCCCGAGAAGGGCAGCATCACGTCCCACAGCGTCTGGCAGGACTGCGCCGAGAAGCCCTTGGCGAGCATGCCCGCCTTGAACCCCTCGTACTCCTTCTCGATGATCTCTTTCTTTTTCTTGCCCATCGCGCGGCGCAGCAGGTCGGCCTGGCCGAGGCTGTAGCCCGCCAGCCGCTGCGCGATGGCCATGACCTGCTCCTGGTACACGAGCAGGTGGTAGGTCTCACCGAGGATGGGCTCGAGGGCCTCCTCCAGCTCCGGGTGGATCGGCGTGAGCTTCTGCCGCCCGTTGGAGCGCTCGGCGTAGTCCATGTGCGCGTTGGCGGCCATCGGACCGGGCCGGTAGAGCGCCAGCGCCGCGGCGATGTCGCCGAAGTGGGAGGGCTCCATCGCCTTCAGCAGGGTGCGCATGCCCCCGCCGTCGAGCTGGAACACCCCGAGCGTGTCGCCGCGGGACAACAGCTCGTAGGTCAACTTATCGTCCAGCGCGAGCGTGGCCGTGTCGATCTCGACGCCGTAGTTGGCCGCCACCGACTTGACCGCGTCGTCGACCACCGTGAGGGTGCGCAGCCCCAGGAAGTCCATCTTGAGGAGGCCGATCTCCTCACACGACGGATAGTCCCAGCCGGTGATGATCGACCCGTCGTCCCGCTTCCACAGCGGGATGACGTCGAGCAGCGGCTCCGCCGAGAGGATCACCGCGCAGGCGTGCACGCCCGCGTTGCGCACCAGGCCCTCGAGGCCGCGCGCGGTCGACATGATCTTGCCGACCTCAGGATCGGTCTCCGCGAGCGTGCGCACCTCGGTGGCCTCGGCGTACCGCTCGTGGCTCGGGTTGAAGATGCCGGAGAGCGGGATGTCCTTGGCCATGATCGGCGGCGGCAGCGCCTTGGAGATGCGGTCGGCGATGGCGAAGCCGGGCTGGCCGTGCAGGACGCGCGCGGCGTCCTTGATGGCGGCCTTCGTCTTGATCGTGCCGAACGTGATGACCTGGGCGACGTTTTCCTCGCCCCACTTGTCGACCGTGTAGCGCATGACCTCGCCGCGTCTGCGCTCGTCGAAGTCGAGGTCGATGTCGGGCGGGCTGACGCGCTCGGGGTTGAGGAAGCGCTCGAACAGCAGGCTGTGCTCGATCGGGTCGAGGTCGGTGATCTGCAGGATGTAGGCCAGCAGCGAGCCGGTGGCCGAGCCGCGGCCCGGCCCGACGGCGATCTTCTGCTGCTTGGCCCACCGCACGAGATCGCCGACGACGAGGAAGTAGCCGGGGAAGCCCATCGTGGAGATCACGCCCAGCTCGAGCTCGACGCGCGCCTTGTGCTCCTCGCTCATCCCGTTCGGGTAGCGGAACGGCGCGTACTTCTCGACCTCGGCGCGCAGCAGGTCGTCCTCGGTCTGGCCCGGCCCGAGCGGGAACCGGGGCATCCGGTCGACCTCGGCGAACACCGACTCGTAGGACTCGACGCGCTCGGCGATGAGCAGCGTGCTGTCGGCAGCACCCGGGACCTCGCTGTCCCAGTACTCGCGCATTTCCGCCGCGCCGCGCAGATAATACCCGTCGCCGTCGAACTTGAATCGGTTGGGATCGTCGAGCGTCTTTCCGGCCTGCACACACAACAGCGCCGCGTGCGATTCCGCCTGGTCCTTCGTGACGTAATGCGAGTCGTTCGTGGCCAATGGTGGAAGATCGAGCTTGCCCGCGATCTCCAGCAATCCCCCGCGGACGCTGCGCTCGATCGGCAGGCCGTGGTCCATCAATTCCAGGAAGAAGTTCTCTTTCCCGAAGATGTCGCGGTAGTCGGCGGCGGCCGCCAGCGCCTCGGCGGCCTGGCCGAGCCGCAGCCTGGTCTGCACCTCGCCCGACGGGCAGCCGGTGGTGGCGATGATCCCTTCGGCGTGTTCGGCGACGAGCTCGCGATCCATGCGCGGCTTGCGGTAGTAGCCCTCGAAAGAGGCCAGGCTGGAGAGCCGGTACAGGTTGCGCAAGCCGGTGGCGGTGCGCGCCAACATCGTCATGTGCGTATACGCGCCCGCGCCCGAGACGTCGCCGCCCTCGCCGTACTCGTCGGAGCCGCGCTGGTTCGCCTGCCCCCAGAACACCGGCTTCTTGTGGTGGCGGCTGGTGGGCGCGAGATAGGCCTCGATGCCGATGATGGGCTTCACCGACGATTTCCGGGCACGCCGGAAGAATTCCGCGGAACCGTACATGTTGCCGTGGTCGGTCATCGCCACCGCAGGCATGTCGAGCCGCTCGACCTCGTCGAACAATGCGCCGACCTTGGCCGCGCCGTCGAGCATCGAATACTCGGTGTGCACATGCAGATGTACGAACGAGTCCGTCAACCGAGCACCTCTCTCCACGCTGCCCGCAGTTGTACCAGACCAGCTTGATCATGATCCCGCCGAGGATCGATGCCGTGGTCGTGTCGCGTCGAGGTGCATCCTGCCGCGGACCCCCGACAGTTTTCGCGGCGCCGGTCAGGCCGCGTCGGGGTGCCCGCCGCCGCCGTGCGGCGATTCGCGGCCGATCTGCGCGCGAGGTGCACACCAGTGGGGTTCGATCATGGGTGGACCCCGCTCACGTCACTCGGCCGACATCCCGAGCGTCGCTCGGTTGCCAGGGGAGACGTCAGCCGATCCACTGCTCGAGGCGCCGGAGCGCCTCGCGCACGTCCTCGGCCGAGCCCGCGCAGGACAGCCGGATGAAGCGGTGGCCCTCCACGGGGTCGAAGTCCAGCCCCGGCGCGACCGCCAGACCGACGTCGGCGAGCAGGCGGTACACCAGGTCCATCGAGTCGTCCGTGAGGTGCGCGACGTCGGCGTAGACGTAGAAGGCGCCATCGGCCGGGGCCAGCCGGGTGATGCCCAGCCGCGGCAGGCCGTCGAGCAGCAGATCGCGGTTGACCGCGTAGCGCGCGACGTGCCCGTCCGCTTCGGCGTAGCTCTCCTGGTCGAACGCGGCCAGCGCGGCGGCCTGCGCCAGCGCGGGCGGACAGACGGTGAAGTTGCCCGCGAGGCAGTCGGCCGCGCGCAGCAGCCGGGGCGAGAGCAGCAGCCAGCCCAGCCGCCAACCGGTCATCGAGAAGTACTTGGAGAACGAGTTGACGATGACGGCCTCGCGGGAGGTCTCCCACGCGCACGCCGTCGCGGGCGAGCCCGCGTAGGAGATGCCGTGGTAGATCTCATCGCTGATCATCTGGACGCCGTTATCGACACACCATGTCGCGAGGGCCGCCAGCTCGGCCGGATCGAGCACCGTGCCCGTCGGGTTGGCCGGGCTGGCCACCACGAGGCCTTTCACCGGCTCGTCCAGCGCCTCCAGCATTGCCACGGTGGGCTGGTAGCGCGTCTGCGGCCCGCACGGCAGCTCCACGACCTCGCAGCCCAGCGCCGTGAGAATGTTGCGGTAGCAAGGGTATCCGGGGCGGGCCACCGCGACGCGGTCGCCGACGTCGAACGCCGCCAGGAACGCCAGCAGGAAGCCGCCGGAGCTTCCGGTCGTCACGACCACCTGGTCGGGCGACACCTCGAGCCCGTACGCGCGGTGGTAGTGCCGCGCGATCGCCATCCGCAGCGGTGGGATGCCGAGAGCGACGGTGTAGCCCAGCACGTCGGACTCGAGGGCCTTCGCCGCGGCGGCCCGCACCGGGGCGGTGGCCGGGGTGGAGGGCTGGCCCGCGGCCAGGTTGACCAGGTCACCGTGGGTGCGCTGGCGCTCACCCGCCGCCGCCCAGACGTCCATGACGTGGAACGGCGGGATCCCAGCGCGCCGCGCTGCGCCGAGTTGGCTAGTCACCTCAGGAGCGTATGCGGAGTGCACGCTCGCCGGGGTGGACGGCGCCGGGGTATGCAGCAGGGTGACCCTGCTGCGACTCAGTTGGAGCAGGGCCACCCTGCTGCAACGGCGGGCGCCCCCAACGCCCCCGGCCGCCCCCCGACGCCCCCGACAGCGCGGAGCGGGCGGTCAGGCGGGCTGGGGCACCGTAACGACGCCCGCCGCGGCGTCCTCGGCGATGTCGGTGCGGTGATGCGAGCCCGCCAGGTGCACATTGGCGAGGCGGCGGTAGACGTCGGCGCGGGCGGCGGCGAGGTCGGGGCCGGTGCCCAGCACCGACAGCACCCGCCCGCCCGAGGAGACGACCGCCCCGTCGTCGCGCCTGCGGGTGCCCGCGTGCAGCACGCCGTCGGCCTCGGCCCCGGCGATGACGTCGCCCAGCCGCGGCGGCCCGGGGTAGCCCTCCGCGGCGACCACCACCGTCACCGCGGCGCCGTCCGCCCACTGCAACGGCGGTTGCGCGGCCAGGTCTCCGGTTGCCGACGCGTGCAGGAGACCGGCCAGCGGGGTGCGCAGCAGCGCGAGGACGACCTGGGTCTCCGGATCGCCGAAACGGCAGTTGAACTCGACCACGGCCGGACCGGACGACGTCAGCGCCAAGCCCGCGTACAGAAGGCCGGAGAAGGGGGTGCCACGCCGCTCCAGTTCGGCCGCGACCGGCGCGACGACGTCGGCCACCAGCGTGCCCGCCAGGTCCGGTGGCGCCCACGGCAGCGGCGCGTAGGCGCCCATCCCGCCGGTGTTGGGACCGGTGTCGCCGTCGCCGACGCGCTTGAAATCCTGCGCGGGCAGCAGCGGCACCACGGTCGAGCCGTCGACCAGGCAGAACAGCGACACCTCCGGCCCGTCGAGGTAGGCCTCCAGCAGGACAGGGTGGCCCCCGTCGAGCAGGGTGCAGGCATGGGCGCGTGCGATGTCGATGTCGGCGCTCACCACCACGCCCTTGCCCGCGGCCAGCCCGTCGTCCTTGACGACGTACGGCGGGGTGAAGCGCGCGAGCGCAGCGTCGAGGCGGGCGGGGGTGTCCACCATCTCCGACGCCGCGGTGCGCACCCCGGCCGCGGCCATCACGTCCTTGGCGAACGCTTTCGAGCCCTCGATGCGCGCGGCCGCGGCGCTCGGGCCGAAGCAGGCGATGCCCGCGGCGCGCACCGCGTCGGCGACCCCGGCAACGAGCGGCACCTCCGGCCCGATGACGACGAGGTCGGCGGCCCAGTCGCGAGCGAGCGCCGCAACGGCGTCCCTATCGGCGACGCCGACGCCCAGCTGTTCGGACACGGCCGCGGTGCCCGCGTTGCCCGGCGCACAAGCGAGCGCGGTCACCCCGGGATCCTGCGCGAGCGCGAGAACGATCGCGTGCTCACGAGCACCGGAACCCACCACGAGGACGCGCACGACGCGACATCGTAGGCCGCGCCGTCCTGGGCGCCGAGCGCAGCTCACCCACCTCCGGGGTGCGAGGTGCGCCGTCGGAGAGTTCACCGGGGCGTAGTGTGGCCGTGGCCGAAGCGTTGCCCAGCCCAGACAGGGTTCAGCCGGTGAGGTCGACGCCGATCGTCGTCGGACACCGGGGGGCGCCCGGATACCGCCCGGAGCACACCCTCGCGGGCTACGAGCTGGCGATCCGCATGGGGGCGGACTTCATCGAGCCGGACATCGTCAGCACCGCCGACGGCGTGCTCGTCGCCCGCCACGACGCCCAGCTCACCACGACGACCGACATCGAGGCGCATCGCGGGATCGCGAGCCCGTTCGTCCACGACCTGACACTCGCGCAGCTGCGCACCCTGCGAGCCACCGAGCGCATGCCCGACCTGCGGCCAGCCAACCGGGCCTATGACGGCCGCTTTCCGGTGCCGACCCTGGACGAGATCCTCGACCTCTGCACCGGTCTGGGTGCTGAGCTGGGCCGCAGCGTCGGCGCCTACCTCGAGCTCAAGTACCCGACGCGGTTCACGGATCTGGGCCTGCCGCTCGGGTCGAGCCTGGTCGCGTCGTTGGAGGCGGCCGGGCTGAACACCCCCGATGCGCCGGTGATCGTCGAGTCGTTCGAGGTCGGGCCGCTCCGCGAGCTGCGCGGGCAGCTGCGTGTGCCGATCAGCCAGCTCGTCGAGCCTGGGTCGGCGGCGCAGCGGATGCTCACCCCGGACGGCCTCGCCGAGATCGCGACCTACGCCCAAGGCGTCAGCCCGCACAAGGACCTTGTGATCGCGCGCGACGCCGCGGGCCGCCTCGACACCCCGACCGCGCTCGTCGGCCACGCGCACGCAGCGGGGCTGGCCGTGCACTGCTGGACGTTCCGCGACGAGGAGCGCTTCCGTCCCGCCGGGCTCGACGCGGCTGGCGAGTACGCGGCGTTCTTCGACGCCGGAGTGGACGGCGTGTTCTCCGACCAGCCCGACACCGCGGTCGCCGCGCGCCGATCGTGGATGATGAGGGCGTGACCGGCATCGAAGAGCGCGCGCGGCGCTCGCGCGCACACCTGTTCGCAGGCATCGCGGCGCTCGTCATCGCGGTGATCGCGGTGCCAGCGTTCGGCTGGCTCGCGGGGTTCGCGATGGCGTTGGTCGGCGTGGGCAACCTCCTGGCCGTGCGGACCGTCCGCCGAGACGGCGAGGTCGCGCCCGCCGCGCGCGCATTGGTCGTCGTGGGCGGCCTGGGGTTCGCGGCCATCTGCGTGCTGTTGGCGATCCGGGCGTTGCACGGCTGAGCCGCGCTACACGATGCGCCTGTCCACGTAGCACCAGCGCCAGCTCTCGCCGGGCTCGAAGGAACGCATCACGGGATGCTGCGTGGCGTGGTTGTGGGCGAGGGCGTGGCGGTGCGGACTGGAGTCGCAGCAGGCGACGTGTCCGCAGGTCAGGCACAGGCGCAGGTGGGCCCAGACGTTCTCGCCGAGCGCGTCGCAGTCCTGGCAGGTGTCGGCAGAGCCAGGGGTCGGCTCGTCCCAGGTGGGGATGTCGTAGTCGACGGTGTGGGGGCAGTTCACCACTTCGCCGCCGGGGAGGTCGCAAGTTCATTCATAGGTGAGTCATCCTGCCATTGTGCACATGGAACTGCTGTTGCTCGCCCTCGTCGTCGGCGCGCTCGCGGTGACCTGGATCTGCAGGCGCCTCGACGTGTCCGCCCCTCTCGTGCTGGTGGTGGTCGGCATCGGGGCCTCGTTCCTTCCCGGTGTCGAGGCCGTGCAGTTTGACCCGAACGTGGTACTGCTCGTCGTGCTGACGCCGCTGTTGTACTCGTCGGCGCTGGAGTCGTCTTACCTGGGCATCCGGCAGAACATCCGGAAGATCGGGCTGCTCGCGGTCGGGTTGCCCGTGTTCTCTGCGCTGGTGGTCGGGGTCGTGGCGTGGTGGCTGGTGCCCGCGCTCGGCCTCCCCGCGGCGCTCGTGCTCGGCGCGGTGGTGGCTCCTCCCGACGCGGTGTCGGCGCTGTCGATCGGCAGACGGCTCGGCCTCCCGCGGCGGGTCATGACGATCCTCGGCGGCGAGAGCCTGGTCAACGACGCGACGGCGCTGACCCTGTTCCGCGTGTTCGTCGCGGTGGCGGCGGGCGGCGGGATCTCGATCATCGAGGGATTCGGGATGTTCCTGCTCGCCGCGGTCGGTGGCACGGCGATCGGCCTGGCGATCGGCTGGCTGGTGCACAAGGTCCGCACCCACCTCGACGATCCCGACGTCGAGAGCGCACTCGGGCTCGTCGTCCCGTTCGCGGTGTACGTGATCGGCGAGCTGGCGCACACGTCAGGCGTCCTCGCGGTCGTCATCGCCGGCCTCTACCTGGGCTACAAGGCCCCCGACAGCGGCTACGCCACCCGTCTGCAGGAACAGGCGGTGTGGCGCGCGAGCGACACGATCCTGGAGTCGGTCGTCTTCGCGTTGATCGGTCTGCAGCTCACCACGGTGCTCGCCGGGGCTGGCGACATCCGGTCGCTGCTGGTGACCGGCGTGCTGGTCACGCTCGCGGCGGTGGTCGCGCGCATCGCCTGGGTGTTCCCCACGACCTACCTGCCGCGGCTGATACGGGCGATCGCGCGCCACGACCCGAAGCCACGCTGGCAGCCGTCCGCCGTCGTGTCCTGGTCGGGGATGCGGGGGGTGGTGACGCTGGCCGCGGCGTTCGCGATCCCGGCCACGGTCCCGGGCCGCGAGACGATCGTGTTCCTCGCCTTCTTCGTGACGGTCGCGACCCTGCTGCTGCACGGCCTCACGTTGCCCGCCGTGATCCGCCGTCTCGGCGTGTACGAGGACGGCTTCACCGCGGATGTGCTCGCTGAGGCGCAGACCCAGTTCGACGCCGTGCAGGCTTCCATCTCCCGGCTCGACGAGCTGACCTCGGAGGCCGACACGTACCTCAGCCACACGGCGGAGAAGCTGCGACGAATGGCCGAGTACAGCGCCAACTCGGTGTGGGAGCAGCTGGGCAGATCCGAAGCCGAGAACGGCGAGAGCCCCAGCGCGGCCTACCGGCGGCTGCGGCGGGAGATGCTCACAAGCGAGCGCGACACGTTCGTCTCACGCCGCGACTCCGGGGAGATCGACGACGAGGTGCTGCGCCGCGTGCTGCGCAGGATGGACTTCGAGGAGGCCGCGCTGGCCCGCGACGAGCGCTGAGGGCCTCAGCAGGCCAGGAAGGCCGCGATCCGAGCCGTGACGGTGTGGGGGCACTCCTCGTGCGGGAAGTGCCCCACCCCGGGCCACACCTCCAGCGTGTGTCGCTCCCCCGCCCACGGCGTGGACGCCGCTGCGGTGCCCGGGAGCAGCAGGGGGTCATCGGCGCCGTGCAACGCGAGCACCGGCACCTCGGCGGGGCGCGCGACCCCCGCCGCGAACCGGCGGCCCTCGGCCCGCAGCTGCGAACGGACAGCCCAGCGGTAGTACTCCATAGCGCAGTGCGCCACCCCCGGCACCTGGAGCGCGGAGCGGTAGCGCGCGACCGCGTCGGCGAAGTCGTCGGTCGCGCTCCACGCTGTCCCCGCCCAGGCCCGCATGAGCGTCTCGACGCGCGGGCCGCCGTCGACGCGGAGGTCGCGCTCAGGCAACCGAGGCAGCTGGAAGCGCGCCACGGCGGTGAGGGCACGCCCCTGGTTGCGGACATCGCGCACCACGGCGCGGCGGACCGCCAGCGGGTGCGGCGCGGCGATCGCCACGAGCGCGCCGACCCGGCGAGGATGCAGCGCCGCGACCGTCCACCCGACGACCCCACCCCAGCCCTGCCCGACGACGGCGGCGCGGGACTCCCCCAACGCCGGGATCAAGCCCGCGACGTCCCCTGCCAGGGTCCAGAGGTCGTAGCCGCGGGGCGGTTTGTCCGAGTCGCCGTAGCCGCGCAGGTCGACCGCCACCGCGCGGTAGCCCCGCTCGGCCAGCCCGGTGAGCTGGTGGCGCCATGCGAACCAGAACTCGGGAAACCCGTGCAGCAGAACGACCAGCGGGCCGTCACCGGCCTCTGCGACGTGCAACCGGATGCCGTTGGCCGACACCGGGCGGTGGGTCCACGGGCCGGGATGCAGAACGGACTCCGGCGCCGGGGGGCGCACGGTCAGCGGACGGCGGGGCCGTGCCCGTTCAGCTCGGCGGGGGCGCCTGCGTGGCCGCGGTGCGAGAGGACCTGCGCCGACTCCTTCAGCGACGAGATCGTGCGCTCTGGCTTGCGGATCTTGCGGACCCGCAGGTAGCCGAGAAGGCCGAAGAGCCCTGCCCCCACGACCATGATCCCGAACGTGATCCCGAACGCCGCGGAACGGGGCAGCCAGATCGCGAGCACCTCAGCGACCGTGAAGAACAGGAAGAACAGGCTGAACAGCAAGATCACCAAGGCGACGATGAAGAAGATGCTGCCCTGCAGGCCCTTCTTCACCTCCGCGGTGACCTCGGCTCGGGCCAGCTCGACCTCGGCGCGCACGAGCGTCGAGACGTGCGCGGCGGCCTCCTTGACCAGTTCTCCGATCGACTGCTCGGACAACGGCACCACCGGCTCCGGGGCGAGTGGGATCGAAGGCAATACAGGCGGAACCGCCTCCGCGCCGCTTCTGCTGGTCGGGCTGGCCACCGCTGATCCCCCTACCGTCCGCTCGTTGATCCTCGGGCATCCTTCCACGCGCGTCGAGCCCCTGCACCGTGGCCCGGTTATCCCTCTGGCCGCCCGCGGAGCCGCTTGAGCTCGCCGCGGTGGGCCTTGGCGTCGAGCCTGCGTCGGCGCGAACCCGCGGTGGGCCGGGTGGGCCTGCGCGGTGGTGGGTCCGGCGCGAGCGCAGCTTGCAGCGTCGCGACGAGCCGGTTCCGCGCGGAATCGCGGTTGCGGAGCTGGCTGCGGTGTTCGGTCGCGACGATGGTCAGCACGCCGTCGACGAGCCGCCCGTGCAGCCTGGCCAGCACCCGTGCCCGCAGGTGCTCCGGCAGCGACGGCGACCGCGCGACGTCGAAGGACAGCTCGACCCGCGAGTCGGAGGTGTTGACGCCCTGCCCGCCCGGCCCCGAAGAGCGCGAGAACCGCCACGAGAGCTCGCTCTCCGGGGGCCGGTACGGGCCGGGCATTCAGTCCTCCGAGGGCCCCTGCAGACCGGCGGAGATCAGATCCATCACCGTCGAGTCGGCGAGCGTGGTGACATCGCCGACCTCACGGTGCTCGGCGATGTCACGCAGCAACCGCCGCATGATCTTGCCCGACCGCGTCTTGGGCAACTCATCGACGACCATGATCTGACGCGGCTTGGCGATCGGCCCGATCTCCTTCGACACATGATCACGCAGCGCCTTGATCGCCTCCTCACCACCGTCCTTCGCAGCGTTCCCACGCAAGATCACAAACGCCACGATGCCCTGCCCCGTGGTGGCATCCGACGCCCCGACCACCGCCGCCTCGGCCACCGTCGGATGGCTGACCAACGCCGACTCCACCTCGGTCGTGGAAATCCGATGACCGGAGACGTTCATGACGTCATCCACCCGACCCAACAACCAGATCGCACCATCATCGTCGTACTTGGCGCCATCACCGGCGAAGTAGTAACCCTGCTGGGCAAACCGCGACCAGTACGTCTCGCGGTAACGCTCCTCATCACCCCAGATACCGCGCAGCATCGCAGGCCACGGCTTGTCCAACACCAGATAGCCCCCACCACCCGCACCGACCGGCTCGGCATCCTCGGACACGACCTCCGCACTGATCCCCGGCAGCGTGCGCATCGCCGAACCCGGCTTGGTCGCGGTGACCCCCGGCAACGGCGAGATCATGATCGCCCCCGTCTCGGTCTGCCACCACGTATCGACAATCGGGCAGTTGTTGTGCCCCACGTTCTCCCGATACCACATCCAAGCCTCAGGATTGATCGGCTCACCGACACTGCCCAACACCCGCAGCGAAGACAGATCATACTTCTCCGGGATCTGCTTGCCCCACTTCATGAACGTACGGATCAACGTCGGCGCCGTGTAGTAGATCGACACCCCGTACTTCTGGATGATCTCCCAATGCCTACCCTCATGCGGGGTGTTCGGCGTGCCCTCATACATGATCGACGTGGCCCGGTTGGCCAACGGCCCATACACGATGTAGCTGTGACCGGTGACCCAGCCGATATCGGCCGTGCACCAATACACACTCTCACCAGGCTTGTGGTCGAACACCACATGATGGGTGTACGCCGCCTGCGTCAGGTAGCCACCCGAGGTGTGCAAGATCCCCTTCGGGCTCCCCGTGGTGCCCGAGGTATACAAGATGAACAGCGGGTGCTCGGCATCAAACGCCTGCGCCTCATGAGTAGCCGACTGCCGCTCGACGATGTCGTGCCACCACACATCGCGGCCCTCGGTCCACGCCACCTCGGTCTCGGTGCGCCGCACCACCAACACATGCTCGATCGAGGAGGCCTCAGCGACAGCCTGGTCGGTGTTCTCCTTCATCGGCGCGGGCTTCCCCCGCCGATACTGCCCATCGGAGGTGATCAGCAACTTCGCCTGGGCATCCTCGATGCGCGCCTTCAACGCGCCCGCGGAGAACCCGCCGAACACCACACTGTGCATCGCGCCCAACCGCGCACACGCCAACATCGCGACCGCGGCCTCGGGGATCATCGGCAACTGGATCGCGACCCGGTCACCCTCCACCACCCCCAACTCGGTCAACGCGTTGGCCGCCTGACAAACCTCACGCTGCAGATCGGCGTAGGTGATGGTGCGGGAATCGCCCAGCTCACCCTCCCAATGGAACGCGACCTGCCCACCGTGCCCAGCCTCGACATGCCGGTCGACACAGTTGACCGCCACGTTGAGCTTTCCGCCGACAAACCACTTCGCAAACGGCGGATCCCACTCCAGCACCTTCTCCCAAGGCTGGGCCCAGGTCAGCCGATCGGCCTGCTCCGCCCAGAACGCGTCGCGATCGCCATCAGCGCGCGCATACCAGTCCTCGGTGGCATTGGCCTGCGCGGCGAACTCCGCGCTCGGGGGAAAGCTGCGACTCTCAGTGGACAGATTGGAAAGTGTGGGTCCCGAGTCGGCCATAGTCGTCTCTCGTCCTCCTCGTCCTGCGACGTCAGCGCAGGGGTCGTTTGCGCAGGGCGCCCTCGGCGCGACGGTGCGCCGATGGTCAACGCTAGTCCGCAGGGTCGCACGGCGCACCGTCAGTCCGGGCAGGATCGACCCGACCGCCGCGTGACAGCATGACCCGGTGAGCCCGACAGGCGTGTCCGATCCGCTGGGCCCGCTGATGGAGCTGCCGGGCGTCGCGGCGGCCGCGGTACGGGCGAGGGACGCGGTGGTCGCGCTGCATCACCACCCGGTGAACCGGACGGGGTGGGCGGCGTCGGCGGCGGAGGCGGCCTTGCGGGCGGCGAGGGCGTCGGCGGCGCTGGACGGAGCGCGTCTGGCCGCGATCGACAGTGCCGCCGAGAGCCCGGTGGACGATGCGCGGGAGAGCGGTGGCGTCGTCGCTGACCCGGTGCTGGCAGGCGCGGTGCGCGCGGTCGAGGCGACGGGGCGGCTGCTCGGGGTCTGGCGAAGCGCGCCGCTGCAGGCGTTGGCCCAGCTGCATGTGCTCGCGGCGGCCGACCTGACGCCGAACGCGCTGGGCCGCCCGGCCGCGGGATCAGCGCGACTGGCGCTGCTCGCGGAGCTGGTGGCCGGGGGAACGGCGGCGCCTGCCCCGGTGCTGGCCGCGGTCGTGCACGGAGAGTTACTGGCGCTGGCGCCGTTCCCGTCGGCGAACGGGGTGGTGGCGCGGGCGGCGGCCCGGCTGACGGCCATCGCATCGGGGCTGGACCCCCGGGGCCTGGCCGTGCCGGAGGTCGGACACATGCGGGCCGGTGCGGAGTACCGCCAGGCGGCGGAGGGCTTCGCGTCGGGCACGCCCGAGGGGCTGGCCGGATGGATCCGGCACTGCTGTGCGCAGTGGGAGGCGGGCGCGCGGGAAGGGCGGTCGATCGCCGACGCGCGAACCCGGACAAGTTGACGGGCGGCGTCCCCGAGGAAACGCCGCCCGCCGACGCGATGACCGAGATCCAGCGTGCACTACGTGTCGTGATGGTGGCCTCGGCGTCCAGCGTCCCGGTACGCAGGCCTCACGACGACATGCCTCCCGCGGCGTGCTGCGCGTGGAGCGCCCGGTCGTCACGTACGAAGCCCTGAACAGGGAGGACGGGTGCTTCTCTGCCGCACCGCCCTTGGCTGTCAGGAGTTCGTGCGTTCTTTGTAGTCCGTTACCGGCGAGCACAGCAAGGGTCGAGCGTCGGTGCACCGGTTCAGGCACGGAGGGTGGCGATAACCGACACATCCGGTCAGCGGCGGTCACGCCGATGACGGATGGTCAAACCGGCGCCGAGCGCTCCGCCGACCAGGCCGACGATCGCCGTCGCGACGAGCGCGCCCACCCGGGCCTGCCTGCGGAAGCGGGTTTGCAGCGCGACGGGGTGGGCGAAGGTCAACACCGGCCAGCCGCGCTCCTGGGCGACCCGGCGCAGCGCACGGTCGGGGTTGACCGCTGTGGGGTGCCCGACGGCCGACAGCAGCGGTAGGTCGGTGATCGAGTCGGAGTACGCACGACAAAGGGCCAGGTCGTAGCCCCGCCCGTGGGCGATGTCGCGCGCGGCCTGCGCCTTGGCTTCGCCGTAGCAGTAATACTCGATCTCACCGGTGTAGCGACCGTCCTCGACCCCCATGCGAGTCGCCATGCACCGGTCGGCCCCGATCAGGGCGGCAATCGGTTCGACCACCTCGAGACCCGAAGCGGAGAGCACGACGATCTCGTCACCCTGCGCCCGATGCTCGGCGATCAAGGCCTGCGCCTCCGCGTAGACGAGCGGCTCGACGGTTTCGTGGAGGGTCTGCGTAACCAGCTCCCGGACTTGCGTCACGTCCCAACCCGCGCACAGGGTGGTAATACGCCTCCTGAGCCTGTCCATCGTGGACTCGTCAGCCCCCGACAGGAGCAGAATCAGCTGCGCGTATCCACTTCGGATCACCGCTCGACGCGAGATCAGGCCCTCACGGAGGAACGGACGGCTGAACGCGAGCGCGCTCGAACCCGCGATGATGGTCTTGTCAAGGTCGAAGAACGCCGCATCGGCCACAGGAGTCGAGACTGCCAGAGTGACTACCGGCCGCAGTGGGCCGCCCGGCGCGCCGATAAGGGTGCGTCCAGGGGGCGCATTGCAGCTCCGTAACGGCTACAGTTAATTCTCGTCCGGACACGTCCGGACGAGGTTCAGCTCAACCCCCCGGAGCTGAACCGCCGACGGCCCCCGCCAATCCCCCCTGGCGGGGGTCGTCCGGCGTCTCGGGCAAGCGGCGGTCCCTCCCCAGTCCCGGCTGGACCGCCCTGCCCGCGCGCCTTCCCCCGCGCGGGGGGACCCCCGGTTTCAACGATGGCACAGAGCACCGACAAAACCGATGACGTCGCCGTCTCGGCCGCCGAGTTGTCCCCATCGCCGACCGCTGTCCACAGAAGTACGGCCGTCCCCCCGGCCGGGCCGCTGCGTCGCCACGCTGGGTGCCACCGCTCGAGCAGCGAGCCCAGATCGGGAGGCGATCATGCCGGGAAAGAATGCGATGCCGGAGTTGGCTACGCGGGGTGAGGTTGTGCCCGATGTTGGGAGCAGGCCTCCGGTGGGCCGGGCCCCGTCGACACCGGCCCCGTACCCGCAGGGCGGCCCCGCGGCTCGGGGCCCGTCAGCTCGGGGCCCATCGAGAGCAGCGCCGGGGGTTTCCGCGGCGCCGGACATCCGGCCACGGGGCGGCCCCCAGTGCCTCGTGATGGTGTCCGATCCCGAGCTGCTCGACGGCGTGCTCCGGCTCACCGCGGCAGCGGGCTGCGAGACGGCGCGCGTCGTCGATCCGCCTCAGGCCCGCCGCGGCTGGGCGGACGCGCCGGTCATCCTGCTCGACGACGAAGCGGCGCAGCGCTGCGCGAACGCACGCCTGCCACGGCGCGACGGTGTCATCGTGGTCGTGCCTGCCGAGCCCCAGGCGCCGGTGTGGCAGCACGCCGTGGCGATCGGCGCGGCGCACGTGGTGTCGCTGCCCGCCGCCGAAGCATGGCTCGTCAGAACCCTCGCCGAGGCGACGGAGGCTGTCACCGGAGGGCGCCGCACCGGCGCCGCCGTCGCGGTCATCGGTGGCTGCGGTGGCGCGGGCGCGTCCGTCCTCGCCGCGGGCATCGCCGTCACGGCCGTGCGGGACGGCGGGCGAGCCCTGCTCGTCGACTGCGACCCGCTCGGCGGCGGCCTCGATCTCGTGCTCGGCGCCGAGCACGTCGCCGGTCTGCGATGGCCGGAGATCGACGTCGGCAGCGGCCACGTCCCCGCCGCTGCGTGGCATGCGGCGCTGCCCGCACCCCCCGTCCACGGGCGCACCGGCGGCGAGCTGGCCTTGCTGTCGTGCGACCGGTCGCCACACGGGCCCACGGCCGCAGCTGTCGCTGCGGTGCTCGACGCCGGGCGCCGCGCGGGCGAGACCGTGGTGTGCGACCTGCCCCGCTATCCCACCGACGCCGCCGTCACCGCGCTCGCCGCCGCCGATCTCACGTTGCTGGTGGTTCCCGCCGATGTCCGGGCGAGCGCCGCGGCCGCCAGGGTCGCCGCCGTGCTCAGCGAACACAGCGGCCCCGTGCGGCTGGTCGTGCGCGGGCCCGCACCCGGCGGAATCGACGCCGCCGACATCGCGCGTGCCCTCGATCTGCCGCTGCTCGTCGCGATGCGCCCCGAGCCGGGCCTGGCCCAGGCGGTCGAGGCAGGGCGGGCGCCGGGTCGGCCCCGCGGCCCGCTCGCCATCGCCGCACGCACGGTGCTCGGCGAGCTCGCGCAGCTGAGCGGGGTCGACGGCCGGAGTGCGCCGTGACCGGACAGACGATGGGGCAGCCGATCGGGCTCGTCGACCGCGTGCGCTCCCGCCTGGCCACGGCGGGCGGTGACACCGGCCCCGCGGCGGTCGCCGCGGCGGTGCGGGCCGAATCCGGCGGCGTGGCCGCGGACCTCGACGTGCTGGCCGCCCTGCGCACGCTGCGCCAGGAGTTCACCGGAGCAGGTCCGCTGGACGAACTGCTGCGCGACCCCCGCACCACCGACGTGCTCGTGCGCGGCCCCGCCGCGGTGTGGGTGGATCGCGGGTCCGGGCTGGAGCGCACCACCGTGCGGTTCCCCGACGACGCGGCGGTCCGCAGGCTGGCGCAGCGCCTCGCGGTCGCGGCGGGCCGTAGGCTCGACGACGCGTGTCCCTACGTCGACGGCTGGCTGGCCGACATCGGCGTGCGCCTACATGCCGTCCTTCCGCCGGTGTCCGCCGACGGCACCTGTATCTCGCTGCGCGTGCTGCGGCCCGCCACCCACAACCTGGCCGCGCTGCGCACGCTCGGCACCGTCGATGTCGCAGGCGAGGCACTTTTGCGGGCGGTGCTCGACGCGCGGCTCGCCTTCCTCGTGTCCGGCGGCACCGGCACGGGAAAGACCACCATCCTCAGCGCGCTGCTGGGCATCGTCGGGGCAGGCGAACGGATCGTCACCGTCGAGGACGTCGCCGAGCTGCGCCCTCGCCATCCCCACGTCGTACGGCTCGTGTCGCGCCCGGCCAACATCGAGGGTGCGGGCGGGGTCGAGCTGCGGGACCTCGTCCGGCAGGCCCTGCGCATGCGACCTGACCGCCTGGTGGTCGGCGAGGTGCGCGGCGCCGAGGTGTGCGAGCTGCTCGCCGCGCTGAACACCGGCCACGACGGCGGGTCGGGCACCGTGCACGCCAACTCGGCGCAGGAGGTCCCAGCCCGGATGGAGGCGCTCGCCTCGACCGGCGGGCTCACCCGCGCGGCGCTGCACAGCCAGCTGGCCGCCGCGGTGCAGGTGGTGCTGCACATGCGCAGGCTGTCCACCGGCAGACGCGTGTTGGACGCCGTCGGAGTGCCGACCGTGGGCGAGGGCAGCGTCGTTGTCCGGCCGGTATGGGTCCGCGGGTCGGGCCTCACCCGCGATCGGGACGCGCTGGCCGCGCTGCTGGCCGGGCGCGGCACGGCGGTGCCGTGGTGAGCGCCGCGTTGCTCGCGCTGGCCTGCGCCGTCCTGTGCGCTCCCGGTCGCGGCGCCGCGACCCGGTTGTCCGCGCTGTGGCCGAGGAACGGCCGTACGGGTCGGTGGCGGCCACAGGCAGGCGGACCGGTCGCGGTCGGCCCGGTTGCGGTCGGCCCAGTTGCGGTCGGCCCGGTTGCGGTCGGCCCGGTTGCCGTCGGCCCGATTGCGGTTGGCACTGTCGCCGGGCTGCTCGCGGCGGGGCCTGCCGGAGCGATGGCGGGCCTTCTGGTGACAGCCACCGTGGCCCGCGGGCGCGCACGTCGATCGGCCAGGGCGGTCGCCGCCACCGCGGCCGCGGAGCTGGCGGACGCGCTGCGCCGCATCACCGACGAGCTGCGGGCGGGAAGCCATCCGGCGACCGCGCTGGCGGGTCTGGCCGCCGACGGGCCCGTGGCAGGCAGGCTGCTCGGTCCCGCCGCCACCGCGGCTCGGCTGGGGGATGACGTGCCCGCCGCGCTGCGTCGCGGCGCTCAGGCCGAGTTCGGCGCCCTCGGCGAACTGGAACGGGTGGCCGCGGCCTGGTCGCTCGCGGAGCGCCATGGCATTCCGCTCGCCGACCTGATGGCCGGAGTGCACGACGACATCCGCTGGCGCGTCCGGTTCGGCGAGGGCGTGCGGGCGCAGCTGGCGGGGCCGCGCGCGACGGCGGGGGTGCTGACGGCGCTACCCGCGCTCGGGGTGGCGCTGGGCCAGCTCATCGGTGCCGATCCGATCGGCGTGCTGCGCGGCGGTGTGCTCGGGCAGGTTCTGTTGCTCGTCGGTATCGGGCTGCTCACCGCCGGACGAGCCTGGACCGAACAGATCCTGCGCCTGGCGGTGCCCCGGTGACCGGCCCGGTCCCGGCCCGCGCCTTCGCCGCGGTGCTCCTGTTGGCGGCCGCCACCCTGGAGCCCGGCCACGTCGGGCGCGACCGATGGCGCGAGCTCACTGCTGCCCCGGACGCCCCCCAGGGGCAGGCCGTGACGCTGCGACCGGGGTGGCTGATCGTTGGCTGTTGCGTGATGGGCAGCATCGGTTGGGCGATCGGGGGCGCGGCGCCCGCGATCGTCGCCGCCGGGTTGGGGGCGGTGGCGGGCATCGGGGCGCGCCGGGTGCTGTCGGGGCGCCTCGGTGAGCGCGATGAGGACGGCGCCGAGCTCGCGGGAAGCTGGGAGCTGCTCGCCGCCTGCCTGGAAGCGGGCCTACCGGTTGCGGGGGCCGTCCTCGCCACCGCCCAACCGCTCACCGGAACCGCGGGTCAGGGTCTTCGGCGCGTCGCGGGGCTGCTGGAGCTGGGCGCGGATCCCGTCGACGCGTGGCGCACGGTGGAGCACCGTCCCGCGCTGGCCGCCTTCGCCCGCGCCGCCGCACGCTCCGCGGGCACCGGGGCAGCGCTCGCTCGGGTGGCGCGCACCGAGTGCGCGCGCCTGCGGGCGACCCTCACCGACACCGCTCAGGCCCGTGCCCAACGAGCAGCAGTGTTGATCACCGGACCGCTCGGTCTCTGCTTCCTGCCCGCGTTCATCGTCCTGGGCATCGCGCCGGTCGTGATCGGCCTGGCAGGCGAGGCGCTGGCGCGATGGTGACCACCGTCGCGCACCACCAGAAGAAGGAGTTCCCATGTCCCCGTCCGTTCCCCGCAACGCCCGCCTGCGCGCCAGGCTGCGCGACGACTCCGGGATGAGCACCGTCGAATACGCCATCGGCACCCTGGCTGCCGCGGCCTTCGCCGCCGTCCTCTACGCGATCGTCACCGGTGACTCCATCGTGAACGCGCTGACCGGCCTGGTCCAGCGCGCCTTGTCGGTGGCGTTCTGATGACCGGGAGGGCGGCGGGCCGACCGGCGATCGGCGCCGCGGCTCGGCGCCCTCCCGCGGTGATGACCCCTCGCTCGGTCATGAGGCCGCGCCAGGCTGCCGACACGGGCGGCGTCACCGTGGAGGCCGCACTCGCGCTCTGCGCGCTCACGGTGTTCCTGGCCCTCGCGCTGGGCGCGCTCACGGTCGTCGCCCAGTCGCTGCGCTGCGCCGACGCCGCACGTGAGCTCGCCCGGCTCGCGGCACGGGGCGAGCCGGACAGGGGTCGGGCCGTCGCGGCGCGCCTGGCACCCCCCGGCGCGGGCCTTGCGGTGACCCAGGACGGTGAGACGGTCGTCGCCACGGTCTCGGCGCGGCTGGTCGGTTCCTTGCCGATGACCGTCAACGGCCGCGCGGTCGCGGCCGTCGAGTCCGGGGTCGGCTCGTGAGCGACGACGGACCGCCCACCGCGTCGGGGGCGCGACGGCGCCGAACCGACGACGGCGTCGCCACGGTCTGGGCCGCCGTGGCGGTGACCGTGCTGACCAGCGTGCTCGTCGCGTGCCTGCATCTGGGGGCCGCGATCCTGGCCCGGCACCGCGCCGAAAGCGCCGCAGACCTGGCCGCGCTGGCGGCCGCCCGTCAGGCCGTGCGCGGTGAGGGGGCGGCCTGCCGCGAGGCCATGACGATCGCTGCTGCCGCCGGCGGCGCCGTCACTCGCTGCCTGCTCGTGGGATGGAACGCGCTGGTCGAGGTGCGGGTGCCGGTCGCGATGGCCCTCCCGGGACTGGATTCCGCGGTCGGACGGGCGATGGCGGGCCCTGCGCTCACCGCGCCCTCACCGCGCAATGGCCGGTCGACGAGCGGTAGCTGGCCGCAGGTGGGCGGACCACTTCCCGCCCGATCACGGCGGCGGCGGGTGCGTGGCACGCCAAGCGCGATTCACCGGCGCATAGACGCGCTCATCGTTGCAGCGGCACCGATCGGCGATGCGGTCTGGCCCCGCGGCCCTGGCGGGGGCCTACTGGAGCAGGTTCTCATCCGGCTCCGGCCGGACCGGGAACCGCGAGATGTCGCTCCCCAGACTGCGGTGGGGCCGTGCGTCACCCGACGCCCACCCCCGAACCGGTCTCACCGCGACCCGGCCGCCGCCGTCCCGCTCGTCCCCCCGATCGGGCGGGCCGGCGGCGGCCTCCTCGCCGCATTAGGCCGTGTCCCGCGGATCAAGGCCGATGGGCTTCGTGATCCAGGCGGCTCCTGGCAAGGCGGAGGGCGGCTCTCGTACCGGGCGTACTCGAGCCGGCCGACAACGCAGCAAGGGGCCGTCTGGGCGCGGAGACCACGGTCGCTGATCCGCGGGACACGGCCTAGGGCGTGCGGATCTCCGCGCCGACCGCGCGGAGCACAACGTCCAGCACCCGCACCGCCCCGGTCTTGTCCAGTGGCACGTTGCCGTTGCCGCACTTGGGCGACTGCACGCACGACGGGCATCCCGTGCGGCATTCGCAGCCGGAGATGGCCGCACGGGTCGCCGCGAGCCATCGCGGAAGCACCGCGTGGCCCCGCTCGGCGAAGCCCGCGCCGCCGGGGTGGCCGTCATGGACGAAGACCGTCGGCCGCCCGGTGAACGGGTGCAGCGCGGTGGACATCCCCCCGATGTCCCACCGATCGCAGATCGCGAACAGCGGCAGGATCCCGATGGCCGCGTGTTCGGCCGCGTGCAGGGCGCCCGGCACCCGGGCGAGGTCGACGCCCGATGCATCAAGAGCGGCGTCGTCGAGGTCGTACCAGACGCCACGGGTGTGCAGGGTCTGTTCGGGGAGGTCGAGCGGCACGGTCTCCAGCACGGTGCCGTCCGACCGGCGGCGTTGGTAGGCCACCACCTGGGTGGTCACCGTGACGTCGCCGAACGCCACCCGCACCGGCCCGTTCTCCCGGCAGGCGAGCACGTGGGCCACCTCGACGTCGGCGGTCGAGCGGGCATCGGTGCGCCAGTCGGGATCGGCGGCGTTGACGAGGGCGACGCCTGCGTCGAGGTCGAGGTCCTCCACGAGGTAGCTCTCGCCGCGGTGGAGGTAGACCGCGCCGGGATGGATCGTGGCAGGCGCCGACGCGGCGTCGGCCGTTCCGAGCATCCGCCCGGTTCCCGACTCGACGACAGCCACCTGCCCGAGCCCCGAACCCCGGATGTCGACCACCCCTGCGGGCCGCTCCCTGGCCGACGGCCAGAACCAGCCGCTGGGACGCCGCCGCAGCACCCCGTCAGCCACCAGTTCGTCGAGGACGGCCGCCGCGCCCGTCTCGTTGAACACGCCGGTGACGTCGGCCTCGGTCAGCGGCAGCTCCGCGGCGGCGCACGCCAGTTGCGGCGCGAGGACATACGGGTTGCCGGGGTCCAGCACGCAGCCCTCCACGGGGGCGCCCAGGAGCGCGCCGGGATGGTGCACGAGGTAGGTGTCCATCGGGTCGTCGCGCGCCACGAGCACCACGAGGGCCTCGTCCCGGGCGCGGCCCGCCCGTCCTGCCTGCTGCCAGAACGACGCGCGGGTGCCGGGAAAACCGGCCACCACCACGGCGTCCAGCCCGGCGATGTCCATACCCAGCTCGAGTGCGTTGGTGGTCGCGACACCGAGCAGGTCACCGCCCTGAAGCGACGCCTCCAGGGCACGCCGCTCCTCGGGGAGGTAGCCGCCGCGGTAGGCGGCCACCCGCTCTACCAACTCGGGTTCTACCTCCGCGAGAAGCCGCTGAGCGGCAAGCGCGGTCACCTCGGCGCCGCGGCGGGACCGCACGAACGCGAGGGTGCGGGCGCCCTCCACAACGAGGTCGGCGAGCATTCTGGCGGCCTCGGTGCCCGCGGGCCGCCGCACCGGCGCGCCATTCTCCCCCGTGAGCTCCGGCAGCAGCGGCGGCTCCCACAGCGCGACGGTGCGGCCCGCGCTCGGCGAGCCGTCCTCGGTCACGGCGACGACCGCACGTCCGGTCAGCCGAGAGGCGAACTCCGCCGGTGTGGCCACGGTCGCCGAGGCGAGCACGAGCGTCGGAGCGGAGCCGTAGCGCGCGCAGATCCTCAGCAACCGCCGCAGCAGAAGCGCCACGTGGGAGCCGAACACACCGCGATAGGTGTGGCACTCGTCGATCACGACGTAGCGGAGCCTGCGCAGGAAGCCCGCCCAGCGCGCATGCCGCGGCAGAAGCGAGCGGTGCAGCATGTCCGGGTTGCTGAACACCCATCTGGCGTGGCGCCGGGCCCAGTCACGCTCGTCGAGGGAGGTGTCGCCGTCCAGCGGGGCGGCCCTGACGTCCGGCAGGTCGAGTTCGGTAAGCGCACGCAGCTGGTCCCCGGCCAAGGCCTTGGTCGGGGACAGGTAGAGAGCGACAGCGCGCGGATCGGCGGCCAGCGCGGTCAGCACCGGCAGCTGGTAGGCCAGCGACTTCCCCGACGCCGTGCCGGTGGCCACAACAACGTCCTGCCCCGCGTGCGCCAGCTCTGCGGCACGCACCTGGTGGGTCCAGGGGGCGCGCACCCCGTGGTCGACGAACGTGTCCCGGACCGGGGCGGGCACCCACTCCGGCCACGGCGCGGTGCGCCCCACCCTGGCTGGGAGGCGCACAGCGTGCCGCAGTGACGAACTGTCCGACGCCAGGATGTCCGAAGCCAGGATGTCCAGCGCCGAGGCGTCTGACGCCGGGATGTCCAGCGCCGGGATGTCCAGCGCGGGGATGTCCAGCGCCGCGGCGTCTTCCACCGCGACCTCGGCCGGGCCGCTCCAGTCCGACGGCAGCTCGCCCGATCCCGCCAGCACGCGGCGCAGCAGGTAGGTGCCGCGCCCCTCTGCCGGTCGACCCGTGGTGCCCACGGACACCGACATTGGCACACGCCCGCCTGACCCCGCGCAGCGCCTCGTCCATCACGGATACATCACGGACGTCGGCGATTACGGCAGCGACCAGGGTCGCACAGCGGACTCGCCCGTGACAAAACCGTGACACAGCGTGGCGCACGGTACCTCCCGGACGGCTACTCGCAGTCGCCCACCTACACTGCGGACGCCCCGTCACCGCGTCTACCTGCGGCGAGGGTTTCTGTCGAGACGCCAGGGACGCCGTCCGAGTGCCCTGGTCGGTTGATTCACACGAACCAGGAGGACGGATGTCATCCATTGACCTCGCGGCGGGCCTCGAGCTCGGCGAGGGTGATCGCATTCTCGTCGGCATCGTCGCGGTGATCGCCCTTGTCGCCTTGGGCATCGGCTTCATCCTGCGCCGGGAGGTCCTCGCCGCAGGCGAGGGCACCGCGAAGATGCAGGAGATCGGCCGCGCGGTACAGGAAGGCGCCGCCGCCTACCTCAATCGCCAGTTCCGCACGCTCGGCGTCTTCATCGTGATCGTGTTCGTGTTGCTGTTCTTCCTGCCCGCCGACGACCTCGCCGAGCAGATCGGGCGGTCGATCTTCTTCATCATCGGCGCGGTCTTCTCGGCCACGATCGGCTACCTGGGCATGCGCCTCGCGACGTTCGCGAACATCCGCGTCGCCGCGGCGGCCCGCGAAGAGGGCGGCCGGGAGAAGGCCACCCGCATCGCCTTCCGCACGGGCGGCGTCGTGGGCATGTTCACCGTCGGGCTCGGTCTGCTGGGCGCCTCCGTCGTCGTGATGGTCTACGCGGGCGGCGCCCCGAAGGTCCTGGAGGGCTTCGGCTTCGGCGCTGCGCTGCTGGCGATGTTCATGCGCGTCGGCGGCGGCATCTTCACCAAGGCCGCCGACGTGGGCGCCGACCTCGTCGGCAAGGTCGAGCAGGGCATCCCCGAGGACGACCCGCGCAACGCGGCCACCATCGCCGACAACGTGGGCGACAACGTCGGCGACTGCGCGGGCATGGCCGCCGACCTCTTCGAGTCCTACGCGGTCACGCTGGTCGCGGCGCTGATCCTGGGCGCGGCCGCGTTCGGCAAGCAGGGACTGCTGTTCCCCCTGATCGTCCCAGCGATCGGCGTCATCACCGCGATCATCGGCGTCTACATCACCCGTTCCCGCGAGGGCGAGAACGGCCTCGTCACGATCAAGCGCAGCTTCTACATCTCCGCGGTGATCTCGGCGGTGCTGTGCGCGGTCGCGGCGTTCGTCTACCTGCCCGGCTCGTTCGCGGCGCTCGGGGGCGGCGACCCGCGCTTCAGCCCGACCGACCCGACGGTCGTCGCCGACATGGGCGCTTCGGACCCGCGGGTCATCGCGTCCGTCGCGGTGATCATCGGCATCGTGCTGGCGGGGATCATCCTGTGGCTCACCGGCTACTTCACCGGCACCGAGGACAAGCCGGTCAGGACCGTCGGCGAGTCCTCGCTCACCGGCGCGGCCACGGTGATCCTCGCGGGCATCTCGATCGGCTTCGAGTCGGCCGTCTACACCGCGCTCGTCATCGGCGCGGCCGTGTTCGGCGCGTTCACGCTGGCCACCGGCTCGGTCACAGTCGCGCTGTTCGCGGTGGCGCTCGCGGGCACCGGCCTCCTGACCACGGTCGGCGTGATCGTCGCGATGGACACGTTCGGCCCGGTCAGCGACAACGCGCAGGGCATCGCGGAGATGTCCGGCGACGTCGAGGGGGCGGGGGTGGGCATCCTCACCGAGCTCGACGCGGTGGGCAACACCACCAAGGCCATCACCAAAGGCATCGCGATCGCGACGGCGGTGCTCGCGGCGACGGCGCTGTTCGGCTCCTACCGCGACGCGATCACCACGGCGATCGGCCAGGCCGACATCAGCAAGGCCGTCGCGTTCAACTACCAGGTGTTCTCGCCGAACACCCTGGTCGGCGTGATCATCGGCGCGGCCGTCGTGTTCATGTTCTCCGGGCTGGCGATCAACGCCGTCACCCGGGCGGCGGGCGCGATCGTCTTCGAGGTGCGCCGCCAGTTCCGCGAGCACCCGGGGATCATGGACTACACGGAGAAGCCGGAGTACGGCAAGGTCGTGGACATCTGCACCCGCGACTCGCTGCGCGAGTTGGCCACCCCAGGCCTCCTGGCCATCTTCGCGCCGATCGCCGTCGGCTTCGGCCTCGGCGTCGGCCCGCTCGCGGGCTATCTGGCAGGCGCCATCGCCACCGGCACCCTGATGGCGATCTTCCTCGCCAACTCGGGCGGCGCGTGGGACAACGCGAAGAAGCTCGTCGAGGACGGCAGCCACGGCGGCAAGGGCTCGCCCGCCCACGAGGCCACGATCATCGGCGACACCGTCGGCGACCCGTTCAAGGACACCGCGGGTCCCGCGATCAACCCGCTGATCAAGGTGATGAACCTGGTCTCGCTGCTGATCGCGCCCGCGGTCGTGGCGCTGTCGCTGCCGGGCGCCCCGGCGGGCCCGATTCGCTTCGTGATCGCGATCGTCGCGCTCGCCATCATTGTGGCCGCGGTCGTCGTCACCAAGCGCCGCTCGACGTCGATCACCGACGCACCCGCGGAGAGCACGGTCGGCTGATCAACCTTCGCACCTTCCGAAGCGCCGAAGGCCGCTCGTCCATCCGGACGAGCGGCCTTCGCCGTGCGGCGCTGCCCCGCACCCGTCGTCGGCTCCCTCTGCCCTTTTGACCAGCGATCGGCAAGTGCGTGCAGACTGTCGGCTATGCGCAGCGCCCGGGGCCTCCTCATCGCGACAGCCACCGTCCTCGCGGTGGCCCTGACCGGCTGCTCGACGGCCGTGACCGGCGCTCCCGCCCCGACGGGCGGCACCGCCGCGGGTGGCACCGCCGCCCCCACGGGCAGCCCCACCACCAGCGATCCGGTGGCGTGGACGGACAAGCTCTGCGGCTCGCTGCTGTCGACAGTCAAGGCCCTCTCGAGCGAGCCGCAGATCAACCAGAGCAACCCCGCCGCGACGGTCCAAGGGCTCTCGGCCTACTTCGGCAGCGCTGTTGCCTCCCTCGACGAGTCGCTGTCGGGCATCGACGCCGCGGGGCCTTCCCCGATCGCCGACACCGACCCGATCGTCACGAGGCTCAAGCAGACCTTGACCACGCTGCGCACGTCGTTCGCCCAGGCGAAGACCGCGGTCGACAAGGTCGACCTGAACAACCCCGCCGACCTCGCCACCGCGCTACCGGAGGCGCTGGCGCCGCTGGCCAGGCTCGGCACGATGGGGGATCCGACGGCAGGCCTCAAGACCAACCCGGAGCTGAAGGCCGCAGCCGACAAGGCCCCGAACTGCCAGGAGATCAACAAGCTGGGTAGTTGATCGCAGCGAGCCGCACCACACGGTCGGGCGGGAAGCCCCGGTGTGCGTCTCGCGGCGATCACGGCGCGCCGAGCATCCCGTGCTCGAACACGTGTTCTACCCTACGTCGTGTGTCGCAGCTCTCGCTGTTCTCCGCCGACGCTCGGCCCGCCACGGTGACCGATCTCGCGGGTCTGCTGTGCGGGCCGGGGCAGGTCGTGCGCTTCGGGGCCGGTGACCAGGCGCGGCTGTCGGTCGTGCTGTCCGATGCGGCCAGGGCCCCGGCCGTCCGGGCGGCCTGTGCCGCGGTCGGCATCCCCGCCCAGGCGGTCGTCACCGAGAGCGGGGCGACGGCCCTGCGCACCGCCTTCCGCTGCGACCTGGTGGAGCTGGCGCGCGCCTGGACCCGCGGGGCGGTCAAGACCGTGCCCGCGGAATGGCAGCTGGACGGCCCGACGTTACGCATGTGGGCGATGTCGGCGGGCGAGCCGGACGGTCGCGGCGGTTACCTGCTTGCGCTCGACCAGCACGCCCCGCAGACGCACCAGGCGCTCATTGCGGCGGCCACCCGCGCGGGAATCCCACCCGCCCGGGTCGGACGCGGCGCGGCGTTGCGGATCAGCGGCACCAGAAGGGTGGCGCGGCTGGTCGAGTTGGTTGGCCCGCCACCCGTCCGAATGCCGGACGGATTGTGGCCGCGATACCGCGGTCGCACGGCGTGCTGAGCCAAGCGCCTTGACACATGTGGTTACGCTCTCGCGGCACACGGCGTTCGTGCCCGGACCGTGACCAACGTGACACCAAGGGTGCGATTCGCTCCGGACACGCATACTCGGAGTCCGGGGCACCCGGGAGCGGGACCCCAGGACGGACACGTCCCGGAGACGATGGAGTAGGACCACGTGACGACCGGAACGACGAGCTCGAAGACCGCTGCGGCAGCCGCCGGGGGCGGGCGCCGCCGCACGCCCACCACCGTGGCGTCGGGGGCCCCTCCCCGACGGCTGGTCATCGTTGAGTCGGGCACGAAGGCCGCCAAGATCCAGAAGTTCCTCGGCAAGGACTACGTCGTCGAGGCCTCCGTCGGGCACATCCGCGACCTGCCCCGCGGCGCGGCGGACGTTCCCGCCAAGTACAAGGGCGAGTCATGGGCGCGCCTCGGCGTCGACGTCGACCACTCCTTCGCCCCGCTCTACATCATCACGCCGGAGAAGAAGGGAAAGGTCGCCGAGCTCAAAGACGCGCTCAAGTCCGTCGACGAGCTGCTGCTGGCCACCGACCCCGACCGGGAAGGCGAGGCCATCGCCTGGCATCTGCTGGACACCCTCAAGCCCAAGGTGCCCGTCCGCCGGATGGTGTTCCACGAGATCAGCGAGCCCGCGATCCGTGCTGCGGTGGAGAACCTCCGCGACCTCGACCACGATCTCGTCGACGCCCAGGAGACCCGCCGCATCCTCGACCGCCTCTACGGCTACGAGGTCTCGCCCGTGCTGTGGAAGAAGGTCATGCCGAAGCTGTCGGCTGGCCGGGTCCAGTCGGTGGCCACGCGGATCATCGTGCAGCGTGAGCGCGAGCGGATGGCGTTCGTCAGCGCGGGCTACTGGGACATCGCCGCGCAGCTCGACGCGGGCGCCGACGCCACACCGCGCCAGTTCCCGGCACGGCTCGTCGCGATCGACGGCACACGCGTCGCCACGGGCCGCGACTTCGGGCCCGACGGGCAGCTCAAAGGCTCGGCGCGGGCGCTGGACGAGGCGTCGGCGCGGCGGCTGACCGAGGCGCTGCAGGGACGCGCGCTGGCCGTCGAGTCGGTGGAGTCGCGGCCCTACACGCGCAAGCCCTACGCGCCGTTCATGACGTCCACGCTGCAGCAGGAGGCGGGACGCAAGCTGCGGTTCACCGCCGACCGCACGATGCGCAGCGCGCAGCGGCTCTACGAGAACGGCTACATCACCTATCTGCGCACCGACTCGACCACGCTGTCGGAGACGGCGATCCAGGCGGCTCGCGCACAGGCCCGTGAGCTCTACGGCGACGCGTACGTCCCCGCGCAGCCGCGGCAGTACACCCGCAAGGTCAAGAACGCGCAGGAGGCCCACGAGGCGATCCGGCCCGCCGGAGAGACCTTCCGCACGCCGGGCGAGATCGCGCGCGAGGTCGACGGCGACGACTTCCGCCTCTACGAGCTGATCTGGCAGCGCACGGTCGCGTCGCAGATGGCCGACGCGCGCGGCACCTCGGTCAGCGTGCGGATCGCGGGCACCGCGGCCACCGGGGAGGCCGTCACGTTCGCCTCGTCGGGGCGCACGATCACGTTCCCCGGATTCCTCAAGGCCTACGTCGAGACCCTCGACGAAGGCAGCGAGGCCGAGGCCGACGACGCCGAGTCGCGCCTGCCGGAGCTGAGCAAGGGTCAGGCGGTCACCGCCGACTCGCTCACGCCGGAAGGCCACAACACCTCCCCGCCCGCCCGCTACACGGAGCCGAGCCTGGTCAAGTCCCTCGAGGACCTGGGCATCGGCCGCCCGTCCACCTACGCGTCGATCATCAAGACCATCCAGGACCGCGGGTACGTCTGGAAGAAGGGCTCAGCCCTCGTCCCCTCGTGGGTGGCGTTCGCGGTGGTGGGACTGCTGGAGCACCACTTCGGGCGGCTCGTCGACTACCACTTCACCGCCGCCATGGAAGACGAGCTGGACTCCATCGCGTCGGGCAACCAGCACCGCACCGACTGGCTCTCGGGCTTCTACTTCGGTGGCGAGCAGGGCGACGAGGGCTCGGTCGCGCGCTCGGGGGGCCTGAAGAAGCTCGTGGGCGTCAACCTCGAGGAGATCGACGCCCGGGAGATCAACTCCATCCCGATGTTCGACGACGTCCTGGTGCGGGTCGGGCGCTACGGGCCCTATCTGGAGCGGGTGCGCGACGGCGTGTCGCAGCGCGCCAACCTGCCCGACGACCTGCCGCCCGACGAGCTGACCCCCGAGCTGGCCGAGCAGTTGTTCGCGGTGCCGGTCGAGGGCCGGACGCTGGGCACCGACCCGGTCACCGGACACGAGATCGTTGCCAAGGAGGGCCGGTACGGGCCCTACGTCACCGAGCTCCTTCCCGAGGGCTCGGACAAGAAGACGAAGCCGCGAACCGGATCGCTGTTCAAGGACATGTCGACCGACACTGTCACCCTCGATGAGGCGCTGCGGCTGCTGTCGCTCCCGCGCCTCGTCGGCACCGACCCCGAGGGCGGAGAGGAGATCACCGCGCAGAACGGCCGCTACGGGCCCTATCTGAAGAAGGGCACGGACTCGCGGTCGCTCGTCACCGAGGAGCAGCTGTTCACCGTCACCCTCGACGAGGCGCTGACGATCTACAAGGAGCCCAAGCAGCGGGGACGGCGCTCCGCGGCGGCCACCCCGCCGCTGCGGGAGCTGGGCGCCGACGCGGCCACCAACAAGCCCATGGTGATCAAGGACGGGCGGTTCGGGCCGTACGTCACCGACGGCGAGACCAACGCGAGCCTGCGCAAGGGCGACGCGGTCGAGACGATCAGCGACGAGCGCGCGTCCGAGCTGTTGGCCGAGCGGCGCGCCCGCGGCCCCGCCCCGAAGAAGCCCGCCTCCCGGGCGACGACCAAGACGACGCGGAAGAAGGCCCCGGCGAAGTAACCCCGGGCCACCCGATGCAGCAGGGTGGCCCTGCTCGCACCCAGTCGCAGCAGGGTGGCCCTGCTGCGATGCGGGCGGCGACCTCAGCCCGCGAGGAGCGCCTTCACCGCCGCGGCCACCCGACCGCCGTCCGCCCGGCCTGCGGCGGCGGTGTTGGCGCGCCGCATCACCTGTCCCATCTGCCGCGGGCCCGGCCGCTCACCCAGCTCGGCGGCCGTCTCGTCGACCGCCGTCCGCGCGATCGCGACGAGCTCGTCGTCGGAGAGCTGGGTCGGCAGGTAACGGGCCAGCACCTCGCCCTCCGCGCGCTCCTGGGCGGCGAGCTCGCCGCGTCCGGCGCCCGCGAACACCTCGGCCGACTCGGCGCGCTTCTTCGCCTCCTTGGCGATGACCCCCCGCACCTCGTCGTCGCTCAGCTCCCGCGCCGTCGTGCCCGCGACCTCGGCGTTCCCGATAGCGGTCAGCGTCATGCGCAGGGTGGCCTTGACCAGCTCGTCGCGGGACTTCATCGCCGAGGTCAGGTCGGCGCGCAACCGCCCCTTCAGCGTGCTCGGGGCAGACGGTTCGCTCGCGGGCGTGCTCACAGGCCCGGACGCTACCCTCAGGTCGTGAACACTTGGGCTCGGCTCGCGCTCGGCACAGTCGCCATGGGGGTGGCGGGCGTCGCTTACGCGGCGGGCATCGAACGTCGCCACTGGACGCTGCGGGAAGCCACACTCCCCGTGCTCGCCGAGGGAGCGCGGCCGCTGCGTGTGCTGCATGTGTCCGACCTGCACATCACCCCCGGTCAGCGCAGCAAGCAGCGCTGGGTCGCCGCCCTGGCCGAGCTGGAGCCCGACCTCGTCGTCAACACCGGGGACAACCTCGCCCACCCACGCGCTGTCCCGGCCGCCCTCGCCGCGCTCGGTCCGCTGTTGGAACGCCCGGGGCTGTTCGTCTTCGGCAGCAACGACTACTTCGGCCCGACCTTCAAGAACCCCGCCCGCTACCTGGTGAAAAGCACGAAGCGCAACCATGGCGTTCCGCTGCCGTGGCGCGACCTGCGGGCCGCCCTGCTGGAGCACGGCTGGCAAAACGCCACGCACGCGCGGCTCACCGTGGCGGCGGGCGGGCTGACGATCGCCGCGGCGGGCGTCGATGACCCGCACATCCGCCAGGATCGCTACGACCGCATCGCCGGGCGGCCCACCGGCGCTCCCGACCTGCGCCTCGGCGTCACGCACTCCCCCGAGCCCCGGGTCCTCGACGCCTTCGCGAACGACGGCTACGACCTCGTGCTCGCGGGCCACACCCACGGCGGCCAGCTGCGCCTTCCCGGCTACGGCGCGATCGTCACGAACTGCGGCATCGACCGCTCCCGCGCCCGCGGCACCTCCCGCTGGGGCGCCCACATGTGGCTGCACGTGTCCGCGGGCCTGGGCACCGCCCCCACCGCGCCCGTCCGCTTCGCGTGCCCGCCAGAGGCCAGCCTGCTGACGCTGGTACCCCGCTCGGCCGCGGCCTCGGCATCCGCCACCACCCCCACAAAGGCCGTAGCGGACGTCGGCTAGGCTTAGCACGGCCCTCGGGCCATCGGGGTGTGGCGCAGCTTGGTAGCGCGCTTCGTTCGGGACGAAGAGGTCGCAGGTTCAAATCCTGTCACCCCGACCGCCAAACGGCCTGGTCAAGGCACTATCGACCAGGCCGTTAACGATGTTTACGGACGCTGAGTGATCTCGACGGTCAAGAGCGGCCGGCACATGAGGCACGTGGCGTGGCGTGACAGGGTCCTCGCAGGGTCCGCTGTCGCTTCGCAGGGTCTGTGGACCCTGCGACGTGCGTGCGCGGTCTGCGAAGTGGCTCGGGTGGGTGGAGCTGACGTTTACGGGTTTCGGTGGGTGGGCGCCGTCGGCCCGGCGGGCGCGGCGGCTCCCGCGGGGCGAAGGCCCCCAGCGGCCCGGGTATGCAGCAGGGTGGCCCTGCTGCGATTGGGTCGCAGCAGTGTCACCCTGCTGCGATGCGGACGTGGCCAAGCCACGGCGGCGTGGCCGAGGCGAGGCTTGTCACCCCATCGGTTGAGCCCGTGATCGCCGGCAGTGGTGCCACTGATACACCAGCGCCCCTGTGGCACCACTCTCGCCGATCATGCGAGCCAACCGTCAACTGCCGGACCCTCTAAAGTGGCTGGCCCGCCCGCGTCGACGACTCCGGCACAGCGCTGACCGCCGACTTCAGCGCTCCGTCGGCGGGACCGCCGCCCTGGCACGTCTACCGCGTGACGGCGCGTGCTGCGTCGGCCGTCGCCACGGTCGAACCAGGGGGCGCGACCCGCTGGACGTTCTGAGCTGCGGTCAGCCTTTGGTTCGGCCGTATGTGGTTCCGACCAGTGCTGGCCGTCAGCTGTGGCCGATCCCGCCGCGATGGCGGCCAGCCATAGCCCATCGGACACCGCCCCACACCACCTGCTCGGTCACCTGCAAGCAGGCGTGGACCAATCGGAGCGGTGTGGAGTACGCGTGGTTCAACAACGTCGAGACCCGCCCAGGGCTGGGCTATCCGCGCCGCTTCGCCGACCAGGAGCGGTGGCGCGGTGGCTGGGTCCGCAACCGCCGCGGCAGGCTCGCGTTGAAAGCGGGTGGCCGGGTCCGCAAACTCTTGTCGATTTTCGCCAACCCGGTGCTGCCGAACATCCGCGACTACTACGAGCCGTGGACCTACGACTACGAGATGCTCACCGACGCCCCGCTGGGCGACGACTTCCCCGCCGCCCAGCCGCGGTCGCTGCTGTCGGGCGAGCCGATGGCCGTCGAGTGGAGCGCCAACTGGGACGACGACCTGGGGGGCGCACCCGAACCCGCGCCGCACAACCCGATCGTGCAGCGGCTGCGAGCCGAGTCCGAGGATGCGGTGAAGCTGTCCTACGAGCATCCGGGGCCGAGTTCGCCGACACGGAGCTGCCGGACTTCCTGCCCGCGATCCTCGAGTTCGCCGCCACCGTCGACCTGGCCTGCGGACTTGCCCCGCTACAGGAGCACCGGCCGGGCCTGGAACTGCTACGCCTCGCGCTGCTCGACGCGGCCACCCCCTACGCCGCGCCCGTCGAGGCGGTGTGTGCCCTGCTGCCTGGCCCCTCGCCCGCCGACGTCGCCGCCGCGAAAGCCCTCGCCCGCACCGGGCCCCCACGCGAGCAGGTCGGGCGCGATCTCGCCCCGTTCGGCAGCGCCCCCGCAGGAGGTCCCCGATGACCGGGCTCGACGTGCTGCTGTGGGGCGTGGCGCCCTACGTGATGGTTGCGGTGCTGATCGGCGGGACGGTCTGGCGCTACCGCTACGACAAGTTCGGCTGGACCACCCGCTCCTCGGAGCTCTACGAGTCGCGGCTGCTGCGCATCGGCAGCCCACTGTTCCACTTCGGGCTGCTGGTCGTGATCTTCGGCCACGTCATCGGGCTGATCATCCCCAAGAGCTGGACCGACTTCGCCGGGCTCAGCCAGGAGGCCTACCACGTGCAGGCGCTGCTGCTGGGCAGCATCGCCGGGTTCTCCACGCTGGTCGGGATCGGTATCCTCGTCTACCGCCGACGGACGACCGGTCCGGTCTTCCGCGCCACCACCGCCAACGACAAGCTCATGTACGTCGTGCTCGTCGCGGCGATCATCGCCGGACTGAGCACCACGCTGCTCGGCGCCGCGGGCGGCGAGGAGCACAACTACCGGCTCACGGTCTCGCCCTGGTTCCGGTCGCTGTTCGTCCTGCAACCCGACGTCGCGGCGATGAGCCGAGCGGGCCTGGCGTTCCAACTGCACGCGCTGATCGGCATGGTGCTGTTCACGCTCTGGCCGTTCACCCGCCTCGTGCACGCCTTCACCGCGCCACTGGGCTACCTGTTCCGGCCCTATGTCGTTTACCGGTCCCGCACCGGTGGGCAGGCCAACCGCCCGGCGCGGCGCGGCTGGGAACGGATCCAGTGAACACTGTGCAGAAGGCATCTCTCGACGCGCTCGCCCGCGTTCAGCTCGACGCGGCTCGCGCAGCACCCAGCGGGCGCGCCGCACACACCGTCTACGGCGGCCCTGCAGGTCATGATGCGGCTATCTGCTGACCGAGCGAAGCCTTTGGACCTGGCGGTGTCATTTCCTCGGCCAGCATCTTCGCGCGCTCCGCGAGTCGTCGCTCATCCGGGTATGCGAGCCGGCAGGCGAGGCCGTCGAGCGGGACCCATTCGACATCGACGACTTCGTGGTCATCCGCGCACAGTTCACCCGCGACGTACTCGAGCAGGAAATGGTGAACCGTCTTATGAATCCGTCGCCCGTCGGCGATGAAGTGGAAATCTATGCTGCCGATGTCCACCAGCACGCGACCGACGATGCCGGTCTCCTCCGCGATCTCGCGTACGGCGGCTTGCGCGGCGCTTTCGCCGGGCTCGAGATGCCCTTTGGGCAGGGACCATCGCAGGTCGCCACGACGACCTCGTCGCGCGATGACAGGCACCGCCAGTGCGGCGTCGATAACAAGCCCACCTGCCGAGGTCTCTTCGACCGTCGGTAGCCACCGCCGTGGCTTCGCCTTCATCGCTGATGAACCTCCGGCTGCTCGGTAGGAGCGTGTCGGGCACTCTGCCGGGCAGCCCGGACGCGCGCCCGCTCGATCTCGGTCTCGGCGAGACCCCGTCCTACCCACGAGATGTGGCCGTCTACCGACTTCCCCGGCTCCAGTTCCTTGTAGACCGCGAAGAAGTGTTGTATCTCGAGTTTGTCGAACTCCGGGACGTGGATCACATCTCGAAGGCGGTCCATCCGGGTGTCCCCTGACGGAACGCAGAGAATCTTGTCGTCCGGTCCGTGCTCATCGTTCATCCGCAACATGCCGACCGGCCGGCACCGGATGACGCAGCCCGGGAACGTCGGTTCGTCGAGCAGCACCATGGCGTCAAGCGGGTCGCCGTCAAGCGCGAGCGTGTCCTCGACGTAGCCGTAGTCAACCGGGTAGGACGTGGCCGTGAACAGGCAGCGGTCCAGGCGGATCCGGCCGATGCGGTGGTCCATCTTGTACTTGTTGCGGTGGCCCTTCGGGATTTCGACGACGACGTCGAAGTCTGTCGGTTCCGATGAACCTGTCATGCGCTAGCCTCCTCCACCTGGGCCGGCCGCCGTGGTGATCGGTAGGGGCCATTGGCGTCTGATGACGCGGTTGGGGCGAGTTCCATCGCCGCTGAGGCTTCCATCTCGGCCGAGCAGGACCACTTCGGCAACTGCTGGGCCTGCCTGTTCATACTGTCCCCGCGACGACGGCCAGGACGGCCAGTAGCGCCAGGAGCATGTAGCCGAGGTAGGTGTCGAGCCGTCCGTTCTGCAGTGTCTTGATCGCGCGGGCCACCGCGAGCAGGGCGCGGCCGACGGGGCGCAGGAGCATCTGTTCGACGACCTCCACCACGTCGCTGGTGTAGCCGAGATGGGCGCCGGCGGCGCCGTGGTCGGGATCGTCGACCTGGCCGCCGGACTCCTTCTCCAATACGACGAGTTCGGAGCGGGTGAGCAGAAGGCTGGCCAGGACCTTGCGGGTGGGGTTGGCGAAGCCGAAGGGGGTGTACTGGTTTTCCCCGGCGACGCCGCCGGTCGCCGAGCGCCAGGCAGGCACCCGTCGGACGGTGAAAAGCCGACGCCGTCCCAGTGCGAGGGACAGCAGGACGACGGCGAGCAGGAGCAGCGGCATGACCACGGCCAGCGCCGACGGCGAGAGCGCGGAGAAGTCGGCGAAGACCGGGCCGAGCACCCACGGCCCCTGCAAGGCCGCGGAGGTCACCTGGTGTCCGACGACAGGGTCGAGGCCCGCGGCGACTGCGCGGATCACCAGCGGGGCGACTGCCGCCACCCCGAGACAGCCGATCCCCAGCGTGGCGAGCCCGACTCCGCCGAGCAGACCGACGTCGCCGTCTGTGTGTGTGTCCTCCTCGTCGCGGGGCCCGAGGACGATCAGGCCGACCAGGCGCACGAACGCGACCGCGGCGAAGCCTGCCGTGAGTGCCACGAGGGCTCCCGCGACCGCCATGGGCACCATGGAGTCCAGGCGGCCGAGCCGGAACTCCTGCATGAGGGCCTCGAGCAGAAACCATTCCGAGACCAGGCCTGCGGTCAACGGGAGGCCTGCGAGCGTGAGGGCGCCGACGGCTATGCCGGCGCCGCCGATGGGCAGGCGGTGGCCGATCCCACGCAACGCTTCGAGGTCCCGAGTGCCAGTGGCGTCTTCGACGGTCGCCGTCGCGCCGAACAGCAGGGTCTTGGCCATCGCGTGGGTGATCGTCTGCAGGGTGGCGGCGAGCAGGCCCGCGGCCAGCAGCTGCGGTTGCGCCACCGCGGCGCCGACCAGCGCGACCCCGAACCCGACGCTGATCAGCCCGGCGTTCTCGATGCTGGAGTAGGCCACGACACCTGCCAGGTCGGTCGCGACCGTGGCATGCGCGATCCCGAGCAGGGCGGTGATGCCGCCGAGCAGCAGTACGGCGATGGTCAACCAGCCCGGCGGGACCCCGACCAGTTGCAGGGTGCGCCACATCCCGTAGAAGCCGACGTTCACGGCGACCCCGGCCATCACCGCACGCAACGGGCCGGGAGCGGCTGTGTAGCCGCGCGGCATCCAGACGTGAAACGGCACCAGCCCGACCTTGACAGCGAAACCGGCCACCAGCAGAGCGCAGGCCACATCCCGGGTTCCCGTACGGGGGGCGGTGGCGAGCTGGGCGAAGTCGACGCCGCCGGTCTGAGCGGCCAGCAACAGGAACCCGACCAGCAACGCCGCACCACTGAGCTTGCCCAGGGCGACCGTGACGATGGCCGCGCCCGCGCGGTCCTCGCCGTCGCGCTCATAGCCTGCGAGAAGGTAGAAGGCGATGGTCAGCAACTCCCAGCCGAGCAGGAACGGGAAGGCGTTCGTGGCGGTAAGCACGATGACCAGTGCGCCGAACACCAGGCAGTGCAGCGCGCCCAGCCGCCGCACCCGTTCCCGCGGGGTGCGCAACACCCACGCGGCGCAGACCACCGACGCCGGGGCGGCCACCCCGAAGGTGATCACGAGGAACAGTCCGGACAGTCGGTCGACCGTCGCCACCGACGCGCCGAGCGACAACGGTCCCGCGCCGAGCAGGCTGCCGAGGTCCAGCCGGACAGAGGCGCCGGTGATGGCTGCGGCGCCGATGACGACCAGCAGCACCGACGCGACGCCCGCGCCGAGAAACGACACACCGCCCACCACGCGCGGAGCCGGGCGGACGATTAGATCGAGCAGACCCATCAGGAACAGCAGCACGAACGCCGCGCCCAGGAGCTCACTCATCACGTCCGCCTCCTGTCCGGGTCAGCCGTCCCATCGCCCACAGCAGTGCGTGCAGCAGGCTGAAGGGCGATGGCGGCGAGCCCGGCACCCAGATGTCCACCTCGATCAGGTCGCCGATGCCGCCCGCGACGGCGTAGCCGGGGGCGACCAGGCCGCCGCTGACCGCGTCGACACCGGCCGCGATCACCACGACCGGTCGTGGCGTGGCCTCCAGCGTGCGCCGCAACGGCTCCGCCATCCCGTGGGCGCCGGCGCCGGTGACCAGCAGCACGTCGGCGTGCCGTGGGCTGGCCGTGAAGAAGATCCCGAGTCGCTGCACGTCGTAGACCGGGTTGAGCAGCGCGAGAACCTCCCACTCGTCCGCGCCGTCGGAGCCGGTGTCGACGTGGCGGACATGCACCGACCGACGCAGGATCGCGGTGCGAGCCGCGAGCTCACGCCGCACCTGGGCGAGAGCGTCCGCCGTCTCTGGGGTCTCCGGCACGACAAGGGCCTCGCGACCCAGGCGAGCGGTGTCCGAGCCTGCCGCCCACGTCACCAGATCCGGACGGGCCCGAACGCATCGGCCGCACAGAATGCAGCGTCCGGCATCGACGCGCGGTGTGCCGAATGGGCTCGTGGTGATCGCCCCGGTCGGGCACAGCGTCGCCAGGGAGGCGACGTCCCCGGCGACACCCCGGGGGACCACCGCCGCGGGGAACGTGTCGGCGTAGTCGTCGGGATGGCGGGGGTAGCGCGTCGTCACGACACCGTTGTGTAGACCTCGCAGGGCCCAAGGCATCTACATCACCACCCCGGCGATCGACAGTCCGAAGCTGGCCTCGATGAAGGGAAAGTCGGTGAGGATGTCGCCGTGGAACACAGCGGGGAACAGCACCAGGTTGTGGAAGGAGGCCGAGCGCGGCGCGCAGTAGCTCACCCGGCCCTCGTCGTCGAGTTCCACGAGGTAGAGCACCTCGCCCTGGGGTGCCTCAGCCCAGCCCACGGCCTGTCCGGTTGCGCCGTACACCTCGGCGCGGACAGGCGTGTTGTCCCCGTCGCTCAGGCGCCCGATTGCCTGATGGGCGAGGTAGAACGCGGTGTCGATCTCCTCCACGCGCACCTGCATGCGGGCCTGAGCGTCCCCCGCGGCTCTCGTCGCCACCGGGATGTCGGTCAGGCGCTGGTACGCGTCATAGGGGCGTTGCACGCGGGCGTCATCGACACAGCCCGATCCGCGTCCGATCGGCCCGAGCGTACCGTGCGCGTGGGCCCGTTCCGGGTCCAGCGGCCCCGCCGTGCGGACCCGGTCGAGGAACGACGAGGTCTGCAGCAACGCTGTGACATCGACGGCGACGGCGCTCTGCAGCCGGTTCAGCGCGGCCGCAACGTCAGCAGCGGCCAGCCGCGGCAGAGCGGTGACGCCGCCCGGGACTACCACGCCGCGGCCGAACCGGCTGCCGCATAGGGCGCTGACCAGTCGCAGCGTGTTCTCCTTGTGCAGCCCGAAACGGGCCGCCGCGACCGCCAGCCCCGCGGCGTCGGCGAGACGACCGAGGACATCGAGATGGTTGGCGACGCGTTCCAGTTCGGCATGCAGCACGCGCACCAGGCCTGCGGCCGTGGGGACGCGGACCTCGGCCAGGCTCTCCACCGCGTGCGCGAACGCCAGTGCGTGCGCGACCGAGGCGATGCCCTCGACGCGTTCGGCCAGCAGCACACCGTCGTCGACCGTCAGGCCCTCAAAGCGCTTCTGCAGACCGCGGTGCTTGTAGTGGGGCCGGATCCGCAGCAGCGGAATGTCTTCCCCGGGAGTCTCCACCAGATATTCGACGGATTCGAAGACACCGGACCGCACCGGGCCGTGCGGGATGGTGAACACGCCACGGCCGTGCAGCAGCGCCGCCAGGGCCGTCTCGTCCGGCTCGATGCGGGCCGGCCGCGTGGGCCCACCCGGACACGGACGCACCGCCGTCTCGTTCCGCTGGGGCAACACCAGTGGCTCCAGCCGGGGATGGCCGTCAGGGACCACGCCCACCAGGTCGTGCAGCGCCCGCTCGTACCAGAAGGCGGCAGGAATCCCGGGTGACCATGCGCGGTAGGACGTGACCCCTGCCGCCAGCGTCGCCGAGATCGCGTCGACCCCGCCGTCCCGCGCCAGCAACGCGGTCAACGTCGCACCCTCGGCGGGCTCGCCCCGCGCGAACAACGCGGCGAAGCGGTCGCCCTCCCCGATGCGCCGCCGCACCTCGATGCCCAGCGCGTCGGCGTCACCCGACTCGGTCAGATGCGCCAGCGACAGACTCACGAGGAACCCCCCAGCAGCGCAGCGGCCCGCCCGACAACATCGCCGAGCACCGCGGGCGGATGCAGCCCGAGCACGACCAGCGCGAGGACGCCCGCCACGACGGGCACCACCATCCAGGCACTGGGCTCCCTGGCCCGGACGCGCGCGGCGCCCGGCCCCTCAGGGCGCGGCACGAACAGCATCCGGGTGGTGGCGACCGACAGCCCGAGGAAGGCCACGGTGACCAGCACGACCAGCAGCGCCGCAGGCACGTCCCGTGCCGCCAGGCCACCGGCGACGATCAGGAACTCGCTGCGGAATAGCCCGAACGGTGGCATCGCCGACAACGCCAGCACCGCCATGAGGAACAGCGGCCCGCTCCAGGGCAGGCGGTCCAGCACCCCCCGGATGCGGCGGACGTCCTTCGTTGCGGAGGTCTGTACCAGCACACCCGCCCCGAAGAACGCGTTGCCCTTGGCCGCGGCGTGCGCCAGCACGTGCAACAGCACCCCCGCCAATGCGGTCGGGGTGCCGAAGGCGACGCCGACGGCGAGGATGCCCATATGCTCGATGCTGGAGTAGGCCAGCAGGCGTTTGAGGTCGCGCTGCTCCAACATGGAGGCGGCCGCCAGGACCAACGACAACACACCGAACACGAGCAGGACACCGCGCGGGAACTGCGGACCCAGCGCGGCGGCGGCGATTTGGAAATAGCGCAGCACCGCGTAGAAACTCACCGCCAGCAGCGAGCCCGACAGCATGCCCGAGATCGGCGTCGGCGCCTCCGAGTGCGCATCCGGCAGCCAGGTGTGCACCGGGAACAACCCCACCTTGGTGCCGAATCCCACGACCGCGAGCACAAACGCGAGCTCGACCGCCGGATGGGGCAGCGCCGGGCCCGCGGCCAGCAAGGGAGCGAAGGCCAGGTCGTAGGACGGGCCGAGCACCGACGTGCCTGCCGCGTACATGATGATCGTGGCCAGCAGCGCGATCCCCAGCCCGGCCGAGGCGATCAGCACATATTTCCAGGCCGCCTCGGCGCTGCGCCGCGTGCCGTCGAGCGCGACGAGCAGCGCCGAGATCACCGTGGTGATCTCGACGGCGATCCACAGCAACGCCAGCCCGTTCATGAGTGGTGCGCAGAGCATGGACCAGGCGAACAGATTCAGCCCCACCCAGAACCGGCGCCGATACTTCTCGGGATCACCCGTACCGTGCTCGCCCCGCAGGTAGCCCACCGCATACGCCGCGCCCGCCGCGTACACGAACGCCGTCGCGAGCAGGAACACCACCGACAGCGCATCCGCGCGCAACAGCCCGATCCCGACCGGCTCCGGCGGGGCGGCAACCAGCGCACACGCCAGCACCAGGCAGATCACACCGACAGCGACGCTGAGTCCCGCGGCGACCCCAGGTCGTACCGCCAGCGCGGCGAGCGCCGCGAGGAGCGGCAACACCGCGATCAGCACCAGCACCATCGACACGAGATCACCCCCGCAGCTCGGTGATGTCCCTGGTCGACAGGGACTCCGCCTGCTCGTGATGCACCCGGATCAGCACGCCGAACACGACGACCGCGACCAGCAGGTCGAACAGGAACGCGACCTCCAGGATCAGCGGCAGCCCCGCGGCCACCACCAGGCTGGCCAGCGACACCCCGTTCTCGAGCGCGAAAAATCCGATCGCCTGCGACGCCACATCCCGCCGCACGATCATCAGCACGAACGAGACCAGGACGATGGCCATCGCCACTGCGAGCGCCGTGCCCGGCAGCACCGGACTGCCCAAGTCGAAACGCCCCGTGATGAAGAAGCCGAACACGCCCACGACGATCGCCAAGAGGACCATGCTCGCCACCCCGAACGCCCGGCTGTTCGCGATCTCGGGGTCGGTCCGCCGCAGCAGCCGCAGCATGACCAGCGGCACCGCCACCACCTTGAGCACGATCGAGAACGCGGCCAACGCCAGCAGGTCAGGCACGTCCCGGCCCACGGCGACCACGACGGCCAGCACCGAGATCACGACCGATTGGGCGGCGTAGAGGCGGACCTGATTGCGCACCAGCGTCGCCTGCAGCATGCCGAACTCGATGACCAGCATCAGCACGGCCAGCGCGGTCGTCACCCCCGCGTAGCTCGGCGGAGCACCAGCGACCTGGGCCAAGAGGACAGGCATCAGCCACCGCCCAGGAACAGCGTGACGACTCCGAGAACGGCGAGCATGAACGCCATCGCCACGAACTCGGTGATCTTGAAAAGCCGTAGCTTGGCGAACGAGTCGTCGATCACCGCGATCATCCCCCCGAGCACGACCGACTTACCGAGCAGCGCGAGGATCGCCAAGCCGACCGCGACGAGCGTCGCGTCCGAGGCCAGGCCCCACGGCGCGACGAACACGTTGATGAAGATGACAAAGAGGATGAGCTGCTTCATCGCCCCGCCCCACCGCAGCAGCGCGAAGTAGGGACCCGAGTACTCGAACGGCCGCGCCTCCTCGATCATCCCGAACTCGTTCGTGCCGGTATGGGTCTCGACGGGGATCCGTCCGGTCTCGGCGAGGATCACCATGAACAGCGCCGCCGCAGCGAGCAGGTGGGCAGGTCGCAGGATCTGCGCGGATGACCCGACCACCGTCTTGGCCAAGGCGTACGGCAGGTCGGTTCCGGTGACCAGACCCACAGTGAAGACGACGAACAACACCACCGGCTCGGTGATCGCCGAGAACGTCTTGGCGCGGCTGGCGCCCAGCTGTGCGTAAGGCGAGCCCGTGCTCGCCGCCGCGACCGCGATGATGAAGCTCGCCAACGCCAGGATGAAGCCGCCGCCGATGATGTCGCCCATCGTGGCCAGCGGAAGCGGGAAGGTCGTCAGTACCGGGATCAGCAGCGGAACGGTGAGATAGCAGGTCATCGCCACCAGAGGCGCGGCAAGAAACACCCAACTCGCCCCGGTCGGCGCGAGCGACTCCTTACCGAACAGCTTGCCCAGGTCGTAATAGGGCTGCAGGACACGAGGTCCCCGCCTGCCCTGCATCCGGGCCTCGACGCGGGCGATCACGCCGTTGACGCCGGGGCCTGCGACCAGCACCGTCAGCACCTGCAGTGCTTGGACCAGCGGAAGCGGGAGACTCATCGGCGGCCCATCCCGCCCGCGCACCGGTTGCCGCCGCTGTCCACCCCAGACCTCCTCCACCGTAGTCGCCCCGAAGGGCGGACACATCGGTAGAGGCCATCAGCGGTCCGGGAGGTCCGCGGTTTCGGCGAGCCTCATCGCCGTCACCGCAGTCTGACCGGTGTGCGCGATCCGGCGCAAGTCGTGGGGCGCACGCCACCATGATCAGAGATCAGAATCGCAGGCGGGCCAGGTTCAACCCGGTGCGCGGGGTGTCCCGCCGGACCAGGCTCAACGCCGGGACGAGCTCGCTGCTGACAACGCCATGCTCGGCGGTGAGCTCGTCGACCACCGCGAACGAGCGGGCGATGCCGTCCGGCACGTCGACGATCACCGTGACGACGGGCACCCGCCGACCCAACTGCCAGACCCGGTCGCCATGCGGAGCGGTCTCCCCTTGGAATCCCCAGACACCCCGCAGGACCGTCGCGCCGCGGCTGCCGGTCTGGCGGAGCCTGCGCACGATGGCCTGATGGATGGGCTGGCCCTCGTGCATCGCCCGCTCCGAGGTGAACACCATCAGCTTCTGCCAGAGCCGTCGACCCCGTTCGTCGGTACCCGGAAGATGCTGCGGCGGGGCCACCAACGTGCCGTCGCGCTTGCACACCCGCACCCGCTCCAAGGTGATCAGCGGCCGGCGCAGCAGACCGCCGAGCTCGGGCAGCACACGCGCGATCCGCTCGCCCTCCCCCACCGCGATGATCATCATTGGTACGTCGGCGTTGCGCCCGAAGAACTGGGCCCGCTCCCGGACACCGTGCGCGGTGCCGTCCACGCCCAGCAGCACCGTGGCACCGGCGATCCCCCGGCGGTGGAGCAGATCGCACACCGCCGCGAAGGCCGGTGCCCGGTACACCCGCTCCTGGCGGCCGACGTAGACGGTCAACTTGGTCGCCTCGTGCAACTCCTCCGGCAAGGTGACGCTGCCGATTTCACCCCGCAGCATGCGTGCACGCTCCAGGGTCAGCAGCGCACGATGATCGACCGTAGTCAGATCGGCCAGCAGCGACTCGATCCTTTCCCGCTCGTCGACCGCGACGGCGACCAGCGGAAGGTCTTCCGACAAGGTCAGCAGGCGGTCGGTCCGCAGGTGGTGCTTGAAACCGAAACCCTCGATCCCCCGCATCAGCACACTCGTGGCGATCTCCCGCTCGCCGCACAGGTCGAGAATCACGTCGGCCAGAAACCGGCCCTCGGCGCGGCCGCGCTCGCCGAAGTAGGCAGTGAGCTTGAGACAGTCATCGTTCACAGCAGACCCCCGAGCCAGCGCCCGACCCCCGCGACGGCCACGCCGACGACGAGGCTGACCACGACGTTGCCCACCAGGGCGAGCACCTGGCGGTCCTCGGCCAGACGCTGCGTCTCGAACATCCAGGTCGAGAACGTCGTGTAGGCGCCGACCGTCGCCGTGCCCGCCAACAACGCCTCGGTATGGCTCAAGGCCAGCCCGGTGATCACTCCGAGAACAGCGGCCCCGGACACGTTGACCACAAGTGTCCCGTACGGGAGTAACCGCCCGAGCCTGCCCGAGATGCTCCGGTCGACCAGAAAGCGCAGAACGGCGCCGACACCTCCGAGCAGCACCACCCCGACCCAGACGAGCAGTGTCATAGCCGGACCCGAACCCGGCGGGTGACCGCAGTGGCGATCTGTACCGCCGCGTAGCCCGCCACGACGCTGACCACCGTGTACGCCGACGCCAGCGCGAACTGTCCGGCGTTCAGCATTTTGACGATCTCGACCTGCATCGTCGAGAACGTCGTCAGGCCACCGCAGACACCGGTGCCGAGCAACGGTCTGCGATAGCTGGATAGCGGCAGACGCTCCTGTAATCGTGTCGCGAAGTAACCGAGCAGGAAAGCACCGACAATATTGACGACAAACGTCGGCCACGGCCACTGCGTCGGCGCAGATGGAAAGGCCTCACCGAGCGTCGCTCGGGCCAGAGTGCCGACGGCCCCGCCCGCGAACACGGCGGCGACCTCACGCCGATCAGGCGACGCCATCAGATCCCCGATCAAGACGGGCTGTCGACGCCGTCCTGGGCGAGAACATGTTCGGACACTACCTCGCTTGCCGGCGACGACGTTCCACCTCCTCCCACCGTGGACCGTGGCGCCGTCGTCGAGACCTCGACAGGCGCGACCGGCAGCGCCACGCCAGTCAGCACAGCCGAGACCCCCCGACCTTCACTGCAGAACGCCGAAAGTGCTGGTCGCGGTGCCCAGGACGGCCAGCCCTTGCACCGTCGCGCTGCCGGGTACAAAATTCACTCAAAATCATGGGTGATGGAGCTCGCCAGAACCGCGGTGCAAACCGCTGATAGCCCCTAGTCGATCCGCAGGAGCGGCTAGGAGGACCCATGGGCTGTGTTAGATCGGCGTCGTCTCGGTCCGCAGCCTGCGACTCGCGTCCAGCCGGTCGGGCCGTGTTTTCGCAGCCTGGATCGCCCTCCTCGACCGGTGATCAACCATGATGTCGCTCGTTGTCGGCCACAGCCGTGCTCCGGCCAGCCAAGAGGCTCTGCACGTCGCCAGGGAACTGGCGAGCAGCCTCAACGCTCGCCTCCACGTCGTGCACGTTGTCACCCTCGGTGACTATCCGGTGAATCCGGACGCGGCGGACTGGGAGGAACAGGCTCAGCGCAACCTCGCCGGGCAGAATGATCAGGTCCGAACCGCGCTCGCTGGATGTCGGCAGCAATGGACCTACAGCGTGGCCCGCGGGGATCCGGTCAGCGTGATCTGCTCAGCGGCGGAGAACAACGACGCATTCATGATCATCGTCGGGACACGGGGTCAAGGCGTCGGACCCACGATCGACCGGATCATCAGCGGCGGCTCGGTCTCGCACGGCTTGATCCGTCGCCAGCACCGACCCGTCCTGATCGTGCGAGCCCCTCGAGCCGTCCACTCCGGCGCCCGCCACACCAACGATGCCCGATGGCTAACACTTATCCGAACTGGACACGTGTCGGTGACGTCGTCGCTCGCCCGACCGCCCGATCACAACGTCGTGTCGTTTGATCCCCGACGGCGATGAGGTGGATGCGCACGGAGTTGGCATGGCCGCACATCTGAGGCGGGTCGGCCCGGCCGCCGAGGAGACAACAGACGGGAATCGGGTGTCCCTGCTCCGATTGCTCGACGATGTGCACCACCGCATGCTGATGCAGGTCCGCTTCGCGGTAGGTGGAACCGCACGGCTCGCCGAATGGACGGTGCTCGCGGCCCTCTGCGACGGTGTCGGGCACCCGATGAGCGAGATCGCGGAGGTGACTCACACCCTGCCGCCGACATTGACCAAGCTGGTCGACCGCATGGTGGCTGGCGGACTGGTGTACCGCCGGACCGATCCGCTGGACCGGCGCCGCGTCCTCGCGTTCTCCACCGCCCGCGGACGGCAACAGCACCGACACCTCCAGACGCTCATCGACGAGGCTGGCGCCGAGTTCTCCGACGACGAACAGCTTCGCGAACTTGTGGGCGAGCTCCACCGGCGAGTTGTTCCGAACCCGGAGCAGATGGCAGCCTCCTCAGACGCGGTGTAGGCGGCGTCTATTCGTTTCCCTGCCTCATGAAGCATTGTCGTCGGGACGTTCTCGGCGGCCAGGTATCGCAAGGAGCCGACCTGCACCGATGGGGCTTATCCTCCGAGAGCGCGCAGGCCCTGCACTAAACATTCAGCCGTAAGTTGATCTTGGCTGGGTAGGCCCCCGCCGCCGGAGAAGTCCAGGCGTGACCGGTCGGGGCCGGCGCGGGCGCGGGGTAAGCCAGCCCGGTGCGCCGGGATCGCATCTGGCGTGGACCGACGCCCCGGACCGGCGGCGCGAGTTGTTCCCGCAGGGCCGGTGCGACTGTGGCGCCGGGCTGGCCGACGCCGCGGACCTGGGGGTGGTGGACCGCAACCAGCAGCACGAAGGTCGCCACTAGTACTCCGGGCCTGATCGTCTCCACCGACGAACGGGCCGGGTTCACCGAGCTCCCCGAGGTGCAGGTCCGGATTCTGCGCAACTGACACCCTCAACGGCGATCCAGCTGCCCATCGGGCAAACACGCGCCCCTGGTCGTCCCAGCCGAACAGGTCGGGCGCGATGCGCCCGCCGTCCCCCCGCAGCCGCCCACTGGACCACTGCCCGCGACGTCGAGCAACTCAAGATGCTCCAAATCAGTGTGGAAAACGTGAGAAATATGATAGTATTTCGGTGCTGATCGCGCACAGTGCTCGCTGATCGGAGGGAGCTGCCGATGGTGATGTCAGACGAACGAGAGGCAGTGGTCGCCCGATCGCAACTGACCGGGAACCTGCAGGCGACGCGGATACCGCCACCCCCGCTTGCCCGCCGACGGTTGCTGGCTCGCGGCAACCTGGTCGTCCGTTTTCGACCGCCCCGGCCCGCCGTCGTGGCGCAGAGGACTGACACCCACGGGTCAGCCGACGACGAGTCCGCGGGCAGCCGGGAAAGGAGCAGGCGATGGGCACGCTTGTGATCGTTGTAGTCCTCGGCGGCTCGTTGCTGGTGATCTTCGGCGGGCTGATCGGGTACTCGCTCAGCCAACAGTGGTTGGACGGGGAGATCAGGCTGGGTGCCAAGCTGCGGCGCGAGGCCGGGGAGCTGCATCGGACGCTGCTCGCCGAGCGTGCGCACTGCGATGGCTGCCCGTACTGCTCCCGACCGCGCATCGTTGCCGCGTCGGATGGTCCTGGCGCTGAGACATAGGCCGGGGTGGTGGGGTATTTGCCCACCACCCCGGCCTTTGCGCGTGCCCGACCCCCGCAGGATCAGATGGGGGCCGGGCATCTGGGATGCCCAGCCCCTCACGAGATTCAGATGCGCGCGGTCAGAGCATAACGATCTCGCGTTCGTCGCCGACGCCATCGCGGACGACCAGCGTCGACCGCTGGTCCATGGTCGCCTCGTAGACGAAGTCGCCGTAGGCGATGAGCCGCCGAACAGCCTCGGTGAGCGTGACGTGCTCGCGCTCGATGACGCGGTCGATCGCCGAGAGCATGGACGCGCTCACCGCGACGTTGATGCGCCCCGCGACCGGCGAGATGGTCACCGGCACGGGACCGCCGCCCAAGAGTGCCTTGCCGTGCTTCGGCATCGAACCTGCCCCCTCCGCTGGTAGGCGATGTCTCCGTGGCTCACAGTGGTGCAGCGGCTCCAGATTCACGCCGGACCTGCGCTGAAAATGTGGTAATTTTCCACCATCTTAGCACGTTTTATGCACCATAGCTAGATCTCGTCGCGTGACTGCCCTGGCCGGCAGGCTTCGTGCGCACGCCACGCGCGCCAGCGTTCGCCCAGCTCGCGCACCTGAAGCCTGCGCAGCTCGTCGACGGGATCGCCTTCCCCGGCGGAGGGCCCGCGCGCGTAACGCTCGACCCTTTCGATCGCGCGGTTGGTGTCGGCGATCCGCTCGGCCATTCGGTCGTTGATGAATCCACCGGTCAGTGCGGCCACCCGGCCTTCAGCGACCCGCAGGAGGAGTATGAGCACGGAGTTGTCGAAGCCGTCGAGCCGATCCGGACGGCGTTGCTCGACGAGCGATGCCGTGTCCCGGTCGGTCTCAAGCCAGCCTGCCACGCGCCATGCCTCCGCGGCCCACGCACGCCGAACCTCCACCGATCCGAGGCCTGCCTCCAGCGCGTTGCGCAAGCCATGCAAGAGGACCTGCCGCGACAGTCGCAACCCCCTGCTGCGACCCTCCCGGCCCGCGATCGCCTCGCGGGCCGGGATCACCTTGTCGAGCAAGATCTGGATGCCTCGCACCACGTCGGGCCCACGGGCCGGGTCCGTCACGAGAAAGCCCGCGTGGTCGTGGTCGAGGTAGCTGCGGTCCGCTCCGGTGACGCCCTCCAGCAGGAAATCACGGATCTCGCGTGCGACCCGCCAGAACCGGCCGAGATCGGCCGTGATCTCCCGATGTACGTCGGCTTCTGGCGTGAACCATGCCGACGCCGTGCGGTATGTGCCCAGCTGCACCAGGAGGATCTGCAGGTGTTCCACAAGCTGCGGCTCCAGGTAGCGGCCTTCCTGCGTCAGCTTCACCAACTGGTCGAGACACTGCACGATGCGGCGGTATGTCGCGTGGTCGAACCGCCCGCGGCAGGCGTCGTACTGCAGCACATAGCCGTGGCCTTGGACGAACAGCTGAAGCCGCAAAGGATCGTCGGCGACGAGCAACCGATCGGCCGCATCCGCCAGCTCCCCGTACCGAGCGGCGCAGAGGGCCCGGTCCCGTCTCCGGTTGAGGTCCTTCATCCCGGCCAGCCAGCCCGCCCCGCGCACGACGTAGTACTGAGCCAGCAGGACCGTCCGACGGACCATCAGGTCCGCGTTCGCCCAGCGCTCCGGATCGAAGGCCGGAAGTGCGACCCGCCGGGGCCCGTCCACGTCGCACCACGGCAGCAGCCGAGGCGCAAGCCTGGCCAGCATGAGCTCGATCTGACGCTCGCGCGCGACAACCGCGACAGCATGGGCTCGCCTCGTTGTCCGGATGACCCAGACGGAGCCGGGCGGGGGGCCGACAAGGTAGCTCTCGGAGACCTCACGGAGCAGCGCAACCCAACCGTCATGCGAGTCGGGACTGCCACTGAGCGCCAGGCCGGAGTCCTGCTCGTATCCGGCAGGCGGCCGGAAGGCAAGACGTCCGGGACCAGAGGCGCGGTCATCGGCATCGGGCGGTTGCCCGACGATCACCGCCCAGGCGTCGCGGAGCAACTCCACCTCATCGGGTTCGTGCCTGCGCGGCGGCTCGGGCCTGCCGTACTCGACACGGGCGACCGGCACCGGCCGCGGCCCGTGCTCGACCCGCGACCGCACACCGTCGGACAGCCGCAAGGCGCGCTGTACCAGCCCCGCCTGGATGCCTTGCAGGATGAGCACCGGCTGGGCTTCGTACGCCTCCTGCAGCAGCGCCTGGGCGACGGCCACCAGGAGACACTCGTCGTCGATCCGCGTCCGCAGGTCGTCCAGCGCGGCGGTGATCGCATCGGCGACCGGTCGCAGGATGCGGTTGGCCCCGGTCAGAACCAGCGCCGCCTTCGTGTCCGGTCCGTACTCTTGCAATGTCACGCTCGGTATCGGCGCCGGGCCGCCGACACCACTCCCGTCGGCGACCCGGAATGACGAGCCGACCCGCTCATAGAGGCCCGCATCGACGACCTCGTCGATCTCCGTCGGCAGGTCCGCGACGACCGGTCCACCGAGGCTCAACTCCGTGGTGGTCAGCAACCGGTAGTCGGCAAACCAGCTCCGGCCGCGGCCCGCGTCGTCCGAGGCGTCAGGCGGCCCCGCGATACCGGTCAGCGCCGCGACTTTTCGGGCGATGCGTACATCCATCTGGCCCCGCGCTGCCGCGGGAACGTCGGGCATCCCGGCCTGCAGGTGCACGTTCGGGCCTTCCTCGGTGTCAGTGCGGCCGCACGGCTTGTCACGATGGTCCTCGCGTCCGGCCGAAGAGCAAAATTATGCTGTTCGTTGGTAGCGAAATTGTGCCGAACTTGATGAAGCAACGTGGGCTAGATCGCACCATTAACCGTCTTGACATCCACGTCCAGCGTGGCGAAACTGTACATGCAGAAAGCAGGGCGGGGTTGCGCACCCTAGGCGTCGTGCTAGCGACGCGCGGCACGTACTCGGGCTCTGACACTTACGGACCACATACGAATGTCACCCGGGGAGCCAGGAGGTACGTCGGCGCGAGGTCGATGTGGAGCGAGGGCGTCGGCCTCCCACACGAGCTCGTCAGCGCGCCCCCTGGCTTCTGCGCGGGTAGAGAAGGGGCGAACGGCCATGGCCAGAGGTGCTGATGCCGCCGTCAACGCTGCGGCGGAGAACGCGGGTGTCGATCCGTCCGATCGTGGTGCCGCGTCGCCTCCGCGGCGGATCAACGTAGCGGTCACCCCGGACATGCTGGCCGCGATCGATCGGGTGATCGAACGTGAGGGCGTGACCTTGACCGAAGCTGTGCGGCGGCTGATCGGCTACGGCGATGTCGTCTACAAGGCCGTGCGCGAAGACGGCCAGAGCATGTTCTTCCGCACAAAGGACGGAAAGGAGCGAGAGATTCTGCTGATCTAGAGCGGTTCGGTCAGGAGCTCTAGAATCTCGAACTCGCCCAGGCGTACACCGCCAAGAAATGCGAGCCATTCCTCAACGGTGAATTGTAGGACTGGACCGCTTTTGTCCTTGGAATCGCGTACCTGCACCCCGTGCGCGGACCGACGAACTTCGACACAGCTACCGCTCGCACTCCAGGAACTCTTCTTCCAAGCATTCGAAATCCCCACCCGCGCCTCAGTCATGACACCCCTTCTAGTTCCCTACAGTTGCGGCATGCAATCGGATCTTAAGCACCCTGCCAGAAACGATCTTTGCTTGCGCACTGCCGCAACACAGCATAAGCAGCGCCCTGGCGAATCGCCAGGGCGCTGTGCGTACGTCCCGTTATTTCTGCCTTCGGCGCCGGTCAGAGGCTCGAAAAGAGATCATCGAAAGGGTCCCGCCAAGATCGGGTGCTCGTTGTCACGAGGCGGCGCGGCAAGCGCGCGCGCCCGGCTCAGGGCGACAGCAGTGAGAGCGTTTTGTCAAGGTCGGCGGCGGGTAGCGCCTTCTTCTCAAGGGCAAAGAACTGGTCTATGTAGCCCGCGGTCACATTCTCTTCGTCGCGGATGACGGCGTCCCCGAGTGGGCCCTCCACGAAGATTACGTCCGGATCTTCGGTCCCTGAGAACTCGAGATAGGTAAAGGGCCCCAGCATGCCCGGGTAGGCACCGGCGTCGAACGGCATGATCTGGATCGAGATACGCGGGTGGGCGTTGAGCTCACGCAGTCGGTCGTGTTGGCGTTGGGTCACCTTGGCGTTGCCGACAACGCGCCGGACAACGGCCTCGTCGAGGATGAAGAACATCTCCGGTAGCTCATCGCGGCCCAGCAGCTCTTGACGTTCGGCGCGTGCCGACCAGATCGTCTCAACGCGCTCAGGCGGGTGCCCCAATCCCTCCAGCAGGCGCCTGCCGAACTCCTCCGTCTGGAGCAGTCCGGGGACAAAAAGTGGCTCAAACTGCCGGATGATGCTCGCGGAGGACTCGTACCCGAAGAAGCGCAGGGCCTCGGGGGGCAGCTTGTCCCGGTACTCGTTGAAAGGCAGACGCTTGGAGCCCCGCGCCCACTCGACGAGGCGCCTGATCGTCTCCCGGTCCTCGACGCCGTAGAGGCGCAGGAGTGCCTGCAGGTCGGTTACGCCGATGGCCACGGAGCCCTTCTCGATCCTGATGATCTTGGATGGAGACCAGTCCAGCTCGTCGGCGATGTAACGCTGGGTGAGATCGCGGTCTCCTCGGAGGCGTCTCAGCTCAGCGACCAGCTGGCGGCGCATCGTCACGGGATCGTTCATGGTGTGTCGGTCCTCTGTCTTCCTGTCAGCTGGCACGATGGAACATCCAGGCCCAAGACATCGTTGACAGAGGACTCCCAGACTGCGATCTCTCCACGATGCGACCTCCTCCGATGTCCACCCGGATGGCTGATGACGACGGCTAATCTCCGTGTATCGACCGCCATGCGGCCAGCGTTACGTCTTGTGGCTAGTATTCACCTTGACACATGAAAGCTGATAGCTGCACCTATGCGATGTTGCAGGATGGGCGGGTGCGTCCTCGCGGTCGGTGGCCGGACACCTCGCTCAGACGGTGGCGGATCGACCGTACAGGCAACATGCTATCGCGATCCGACCGCGCCGCGCAGCGATGACGGCAACCGTGGTGGCGAAGTGCAACATGTCATTTTCGTATCAGACTCCGAGGAGCATGCATCACGACAGGGGCTGTTGCGCTTCATCCACATGTGGCAGTATCTACCTGCGCCCGCACGTTAGTCCTGGCTGGATGATCAGCACTGAGGCCGCCAGTCGGACCACTTCGGGGGTGGGGGGCGACTGCTACGGACAGTCATGGGAACTCGACAACGGGGTCGAGTAGGACGTCACAGGAAGTTCGACGACCCGGACGTGGGAGGGCCAGATGAGCCCAGGAGAACCTAGAGAACGCCCCGGTAGCCGCCTCGTCATCTACTTCGGTCGGTGGACTCTGGTCGGTGAGGAGGAAGCAGAGGACCTCGCCGTGGGGGAGGTGGTCATCCAGTGGGGCCCAGAGAATGACGACGGGGCTTTCGACGACGGGGCCTTCGCGGACGGCGGTGACGCCGAGCAGAGCGACGATCCGGACTCGGACGCCGCGGCCAGGCCCGCATGAGTCTGTCGTTCTCCTCGCGCACCGCTGCGGCGAGGGCCACCTGATCCCCCGCCGGACGAATGGCACCCTCGTCGCAGAGTGCCATCCGTGCGGCGGGGGCTCGGGCTCGGGCCGCCTTGCAGAGGTCCAGGACCCGACCGACGCCGACCTCGTCGACAGGGGAGATCCGGGTGTATCTGGCGAGGGCGGTCGACACTCCTAGGGGTATGCGAGGCGCTTCCCCCACGGCCTGCCGAGGGCGTTGAATGCGCACCCTGCGTATCTTGATCGACAACCGCGACGGGTCCACCTACTCGGTGAGCGCGATTCTGCCCGGGCATCCCCACCTGACCGCGGCGGTGCCCGCCGACGCCTTTCCCCGCAACCCCCCGGTCCTCGGTCAGCCCGGCCTGGAGGCCAACGGCCTGGAAGCGTTCGGCGAGGCCTTGCACGCCGTCGTCTGTCGGCCCGCGTTGCGAGCCGCCTGGGATGCGGTGGCGGGCGGGCCCGCGCGGGTGCTGCTGGACGTCCGGCCGCCGGAGCTGCGTGACCTGCCGTGGGAGCTGTTGCTCGACGGCGCCCGGCAGCGCTGGATGTTCGGCAACCCGCAGCAGCCGATCGTCAGGGCGGCGGCCGCGGCCTTCCTCGAGCTCGCGACACCGCTGCAGCTCCCGGTGCGCATGCTCGTGCTCGTCGGCGCGCCCGAAGAGGCCGATCGGGACGTCCTCGGTGTCGATCTCGAACTCGAAGCGATCTACGGCGCGGTCCGCGAACTCGGCTGCCTCTGGCAGGTTGACGTGCTCGACGGCGCCGACGTCGGGAGGGTCGGGATCGTTCTTGCGCAGGACCCATACGTCGCCGGGCGCCTGGGCGGGCTCGGGCTCACCCGCATCGTCCCGGCCCGGTCGCCTGCGGCGCCCCCGCATCCTCGAGCACGGCCTGCTGACCGGCGGGATGCGGACCCTCACCGAGCGGGCGGGCCGGTTCCCCGAGCTGAAGTGGCTCGTCGACCGGACGGCCGACCGGCACCGGGTGCTGGCCACGGTCGCCCCCGACGCGGGCCATGCAGCGGCGCCGCGCACCGAACACATCGCGTTCCTGACCGGTCGCGAGCTCGTCGGCAAGACCACCGTGGCCCGCTCGTGCGTCCTCGTGGCGTGGCAACGTCAGCTGCCCGTGGTCCACGTCGATCTGCCGCGGAGGTCACCCTCACCTGCAACCGTTTCCTGGAAGCCTTCGCCATGGCGGTGCCGGAGAGCCTCGGCACCCAGGCCGCGGCGCAGGCAGCCGAGGTCTTCATCGCCGAGCTCGCGCAGTTGGAAGCGGCGACGCGCTATGGCGGGCCGGTCACTGCGCCGTCGCATGGCGGTGCACCGCCCTTGCTGTCCCCCATGCCGATGACGCCCGGTCGGACGATGCCGGGCATTTGGGCGGGCTCCCGGCTCACCCGCATCCGGCGACCCGGACGACCCGGTTGGCCCAGCCCAGCGTGCGACCGTCGACGACATACCCGGCTAGCACCGCACGGTCGGCGATGGATCCCTCGAGCGGCATCAGCCGGAGCACCTCGTAAGGGAAAGGGTCCTCTGGCGAGACCGTGAGCTCTCGGGTCCACGATCCGCCGCCCAACAGCCGGAACCCAGGCGCGACGACGGTCACCTGCAGCGTGAATGCGGCGGCGGGAACCTCGAAGGGGGCGTCCTGCACGACACCGGCCACGATGTGTTCGGCCAGCCCGATCCAGCTCGACGAGGCCTGCGGGTGCTCGATCGCGAATCTAGGAGAGGACCTCCGCACGGGCACTCGCCCGGCCACGATGTGTTCCGCCACCCCGCAGTTCGAACGGCCGTCCGGGCGGCACGTAATCAGGCGCGTCGAGCAGCGCGTAAGCCGAGCGGACCTCGTCGTCCGCCGAGGCCGGGCCGTCGCCCCCGGTCTGCGCAGAGCCCTCGGACTCCTCCGGAGCCAATCCGTCGGTCGCGGTTGGCGGTAGGCCAGGACCTCGTGGCGGGGCGGACGGCGACCCAGACCCGCTACCACGGGGAGTCACCGGCCGGTTACGCGTCACCGACTCCACCTCAGGCTCCACCACCGGCCGGAGGAGATCGGCCAACCGGGCGTATATGCCGTCGGCCGCTTGCGGCATCGGCAGGGGAAGCGCCGATCGTCCCAGGTGCGGCGCAACGGTGGCGAGGCGCGAGAGAGCGGTGCGCCGGGCGGCGACGGTGCCGCTCATGAGCTGAGGCAGTGCCAGCGCCACGATGTCGCGCGGCGTCACCAGGGCGAGCAGGCCGCCCCGCCATTCCGAACCCCCGGCCGCCACATGTCGCAGGGGCAAAGCGGGCGCCACGGCCGTGATGGCGCGATCCCAGTCCCGGTTGACGGCCGCCACGACGCGCGACAGCCGCTCCGTAGCCACGGCCAGGTCCTTCAAGCTCTCCCCTGCGGAGAGCAGCAGTGCCTCCAGCAGGTCTCCGAGCAGTGCGCGCGCCGCACTGCTGGGGAGGTTGCCGAGCTACCCGAGGCGGCCGGGGAACCCCGCTCGGTGAAGCAGCGCACTCCGGACCTGCTCGGCGAGCTCGGCCGCCGCCTCCGGAGCGGGGACACCCGGATCGGGCGCATCGAGCGGCCAGACCGATGCACTGTCCAGCACTTTGCGCGCACTGCGCCTGATTGTCGGGTCAGCGTCGTCCGCGGCGATGCGTTCGAGCTCCTCGATCGGGTTCAGCACGTGCAGGCCTCCCAACGCCAGCGCAGGGTCCGCAGGCGGTGGCCACCAGCTCGCACAACCCATTGGTATTCGACGATCCGGTGACCCCCGTTACGCGCAACGGCTGACCCGCAGCAAGCTGAGGCGGTCATCCTCGGCGCAGGACACCGACAAGCGCGGGTAACATTCCTCGACGGCCGCACGACCCTGTCGTCGCGGAGCAATCTCTTCCGTCGCCGCGATGATGTATCGCTGCGCGGATCGGCCCAACTCACCAGCGGGGACGGACATCTCGCCCCAGCGGATCGGGAGCTGAGAAGGATGCGCCACGACCCTGGAAACGCGGGTTGGCCTCCGCCGCGCGACGAGGTCACAGTGCACCTTTCGCGCGGAGCGGGCCAACCGACGTCCGCGGAGCCGCCGCCCGCAGACGACGTGACCGTCCTCGTGCCCGGCGCGGCCCTCGCCCCCGCTCCGACACCCCAGGGTGTCCCCGGTGAGGCTCCGGTGTTCGTTGACGACAGCGGCAGCCGCAAACGGCTGCTGCGTATCGCGGGCGTGCTGATCGCGCTCCTGTCGATCGGCTTCATCGCCATCGTCGGTGTCGCGCTTGCGGTCCCCAGCGTGGCCACCTCGGTCGGGCTGGGCAACGTCTTGCCGTTCATCGTGCCCGGCGCAGCGGCCCTGCCGTTTCGGCAGGCCCCACCGACACCGCACGTGCAGGTCGCCCAGCCCGAGCCGACGCTGAAGACCGCGATCGCGGCAGCCCCCACGACCGAGCCGAACGCCGTCGCCGTCGACCCCACCACGACGACCGCGCCCGTGACGGCAACTTCAGTGACGACGGTCCCCACGGCCACGGCCACGGCGCAAGCCACGGCCACGGCCACGGCCACGGCCACGGCCACGGCGCAAGCCACCGTGACCCAAGCCCCCGGCGGCACCCAGGGTGGCCAGAGTCCGGTTGACGCCAACCCTCCGACGGCAGACGCCAGTGCCGTCGGCGACGTGGGCGCCCCAGTCGGTCAAACCACCTCGAACTGAGGTTCGGTCGCCTCGTCGAACCGAGCAACGCGGATGCCAGTGTGCTGGCACGACCGGCCCGCAGCCAGTTCCGTCTGTTCGAGCAGGTCGTCGAGGTCGTCGGCCTGATCTCGACCGTGTCCCACACCGGTTCGAAGCTGTCGCGAATGCTCGCCGTGGCCAGCGGGCACCGGCCATCGACGGATCTGGCTCGGCCCCGGAAGAAGAGGCACGTGGCGTGGCGGGACAGGGTCCTCGCAGGGTCCGCTGTCGCTTCGCAGGGTCTGTGGACCCTGCGACGTGCGTGCGCGGTCTGCGAAGTGGCCCCCATCGGTTGAGCCCGTGATCGCCGGCAGTGGTGCCACTGGTACACCAGCGGCCCTGTGGCACCACTCTCGCCGATCTGCGAGCCAACGATCACCGAGGCGGAGTTCGACCACTTGAAGAACAAGGCCCTCGCCGCCTGACCCGGGCAGTGCGTCCGGCCCGTGCAGCAGGGGACGTCGGTCGGACCTGGTCTCCCTCTGCGCCCGTGGTCCGCGCGCACCATCGATCTCCCGAGTCGGGGATCTCGATCTACCGGAGCGCGAGGGAATCTCATGCCAGGGAAGCCGGGAGGACGGCGGGCGCGCTGGGGGCCGAGGCTCCACTCATGCCGCGATCTCGCAGCGTTTGTCGTGATCTACTTCGTGGTTCCGCTCGGTGGCGATCAGGCAGATCCCGTTCTGTGGTTCCGCCTGGTGTTCGTGGTTGTGGGGTTCGTACTGGTCGTGCGATCGATCGTGCGGCGGATGTGGCGGGAGATCCGCGGGGACGCCGTTGACCGGCGCCTGGAGGGTCTGCTCGCGTCGGTTGTGGTGGGCGTGCTGTTTTCCGCCGCCGCCGACTACGTGGTCGCGACGACCGGGACAGGGCCAGTTCGATGGCCTGTCGACACGGATCGACGCGCTGTACTTCGCGCTGTCGACCCTGGTGACGGTCGGCTACGGCGACATCCATCCCGTCGGCCAGTTCGCCCGCGGTCCCAGTGCTGGGGCAATTGACGGTTGGCCCCGCATGATCGGCGAAAGTGGTGGACCTGACCCTCATCCCCGCCTGGCCGGGCTGATCGCCGCCAACCAGGTCACTTCGCAGACCGCGCACGCACTTCGCAGGCTCCACAGACCCTGCGAAGCGACAGCGGACCCTGCGAGGACCCTGTGACGGCGATCTCGGCGCCGCGGCCCGCGACCCAGAACCAAGGGCGTCAGCTCCGCCGAATGTTGGTGTGTGACGATGCACTGATGTCGGTCGCTGATCATCAGACGTTGCGGGTGCTGGAGGGTCGATACGTACTGGAGCGCGCGGTACCCGGCGTCGAGGTCGCCTGTGATGGCGAGGTGCTCGCGGTCGTGCGCGGCCCTGACGGCGGAGCTTGCATTCGACGCCAGGATGCGGCCGACGACGCCTGGGTGGCGCTGTGGAATGGCGACGAGGCGCACCCGCCGGACGCGACCGGAATGTTGGCTGCGATCGTGGCGCCGCTCGCAGCAGGCAATGTGCCTGTCTGGGTCGCGGCCAGCTTCGACGGCGACATCGTGATGATCCCCGGTGATCGGGTGGACGAGGCGTCCGAGCTGCTGCGCCGGGCAGGCCACCGCGTGATCGGCTGAAGACATCGGGCACTGACGGTGACGTGGCCCACGTCGGCAGTCGAAACCGTCACATTCCGCGGCCGGTCGGTGTCTCGTGTCAGACCCCGGCTGACACGAGGAGCAGACATGACAGCCAACACCGACGTCGTCGTCATCGGCGGCGGATATGCAGGCGTGATCGCGGCCAACCATCTGAGAGTCCGCGACGACGTGCGCATCACCCTGATCAATCCGCGGTCGTCGTTCGTCGAGCGGATCCGGCTGCACCAGCTGGTCGCCGGGTCCGACGACGCCGTCGCCGACTACCAAGCCGTGCTCGGGACGGGCATCCGACTGATCGTCGACGAAGCGAGCGCCATCAACCCGGCGCAGCGCTCGGTGGCGCTGGCCGGGGGCGACGCCATCGGCTACGACTACCTCATCTACGCGGTGGGCAGCCGCAGCGCCGCACCGACCGTCCCGGGCGCCGCCGAATTCGCCCACCCTTTCGCGGAGTTCGAGCACGCCCAGCGGCTGCGCGCCGCTCTGTCCGACGCCGATCCCGCCGCACCGCTGACCGTGGTCGGCGGCGGCCCCACCGGCATCGAGACGGCCGCCGAGCTCGCCGAGCAGGGCCGGTCGGTCACGCTGGTGTGCGGCGGCGGGCTCGGGCCCTACCTGAGCGCGCCCGGCCGTCGTTCGGTCGGCCGCCGACTGGCCAAGCTGTCCGTGACGGTGCTGGATGCCACGGTCGCCGCTGTGCGGAAGGACGCTGTCGTGCTCGCCGACGGTCGCGAGCTGCCCAGCCCCATCACGATCTGGACGGCGGGCTTCAGCGCGCCGGACCTGGCCTCGCGCAGCGGGCTGCGCACCGACGCGGTGGGACGACTGCTCACCGACGAGACGTTGACCAGCATCGACGACCCACGCATCGTGGCCGCGGGGGACGCCGCGGCACCGTCGGGCGAGCCCTTGCGGATGAGCTGCCAGGCCGCCATCCCGCTCGGCGCCCAAGCCGCCAACACGGTGCTGAGCCGCATCGCAGGCACCGAGCCCGCAGTGATCAGCATGGCGTTCGTCGGCCAGTGCATCAGCCTGGGCCGCGCCGGGGGCGTCATCCAGCCTGCGCACACCGACGACACCGCGCTGCCGTTGTTCGTTGGTGGCCGCACGGCCGCCGCGATCAAGGAAGCCGTCTGCGCGAGCACCGTCTCGGCACTGGCCCGCGCGGCTCGCAAGCCCAGCTCCGTCTTCTGGTTCAAGGGCGGCAGTCGGCAGCGGCGGCTCGCGGAGGCTGCGGTGCCTGTCCCATGAGCGGCCCCACCCGCGACGGCCACGCCGAGCGGTTCACGGCGCTGCGGCCGCTGCTGTTCACCATCGCCTACGAGATCCTCGGGTCCGCGATCGAGGCCGACGACGTGCTGCAGGACAGCTACCTGCGGTGGGCCGAGGTGGACCTGGCGACCGTGCGGGACACCAAGTCCTACCTGGCCAAGGTCGTCGCCCGGCAGGCGCTGAACGCGTTGCGGGCCAATGCCCGGCGGCGCGAGGACTACGTCGGCCCATGGCTGCCCGAACCGCTGCTGCTCGACGAGCACGACGCCGCGGCCGACGTGGTGCTGGCCGAGTCGGTGTCCACGGCGATGCTGGTGGTGCTCGAGACGCTGAGCCCCGACGAGCGGGCCGTGTTCGTGCTCCGCGAGGTGTTCGGGTTCGACTACGACGACATCGGTTCCGCCGTCGGCAGGCCCACCGCGACCGTGCGCCAGATCGCCCACCGGGCCCGGGAGCACGTCCAGTCTCGCCGCAAGCGGTTCGAGCCGATCGACGAGACGCTGGCGCTGCGGGTCACCACCGAGTTCCTCGCCGCCGCCACCAGCGGCGACGTCGAACAGCTGATGGCGACGCTGGCCCCGGACGTGGTGTGGACTGCCGACAGCAACGGCAAGGCCAGCGCGGCCCGACGGCCGGTGCTGGGCGCGGAGAAGGTCGCCAGGCTGGTCATGGGCCTGCTACGCGCCGCGGGCTCGCTCGGCCGCGTCGAGCCTGCCGTCTACAACAGCGCGCCTGCGATGGTCCTGCGCCTCGGCGATCACCTGGAGTGCGTCATCACCCTCGAGATCACCGACGGCCGGATCACGAACTTCTACGCCATGCGCAATCCGGACAAGCTGTCCGCGGTAGCAGTGCAGCGGGCGATCAGCCGCTGAAAGTGGTGGCGCAGCGGCCCAGGGTCACTTCGCAGACCGCGCACGCACTTCGCAGAGTCCACAGACCCTGCGAAGCGACAGCGGACTCTGCGAGGACCCTGTCACGCCACGCCACGTGTCCAGGGGATGAGCTCATGTGGCGCAGGCAGCGTGCTCACCTGCCACCGAGCACGCGGAGGGCGTCGGCGAAGGCGTCTGGGGCTTCCTGCGGGAGGTTGTGGCCGACGCCACCCCCGAGCGCCCGGTGCGAATACGGCCCTGTGAACTTTGCTGCGTAGTCACTCGGGTCCGGATGGGGCGCGCCGTTCGCGTCACCCTCGAGCGTGATGGTGGGTACGCTGATCACGGGTCCTTCTGCGAGGCGCTTCTCCAAGTCGAGGTATTCCGACTCGCCCTCGGCCAATCCGATCCGCCAGCGGTAGTTGTCGACCACAATCGCAACGTGATCCGGATTGTCGAACGACGCCGCGCTGCGCTCGAACGTCGCCTCGTCGAAGCTCCACTTCGGAGACGCGGTCCGCCAGATGAGCCGGGCGAACTCCCGACGGTACTTGGCGTAGCCTGCTCGGCCCCGTTCGGTGGCGAAGTAATACTGATACCACCACTGGAGCTCCGCCTCCGGCGGCAACGGGAGCCTGCCTGCTTCCTGGCTGCCGATCAGGTAGCCGCTCACCGACACCAAGCCGCGGACACGTTCTGGCCACAGCGCGGCGAGGATGTCAGCCGTTCGCGCTCCCCAGTCGAAACCGGCGACGACGGCCGTCTCGATCTCCAGGGCGTCCATCAAGGCCAGCGCATCGACCGCGAGCACGGCCTGCTCGCCGTTGCGGACCGTCGCCTCGGACAAGAAGCGCGTGGTTCCATACCCCCGCAGATAGGGAACGATCACCCGATATCCGGCTGCGGCAAGCCTGGGTGTCACTTCGTCGTAGCTGTGGATGTCGTAGGGCCAGCCGTGCAACAGGAGGATCGCGGGGCCATCGTCTGGGCCAGCGTCGACATACCCGACATTCAACAGCCCCGCGCCGATTTGCTTGATGGGTCCACACCGCATCGCCTGCATCGACTACCCGACCTCGACCGGAGCCCCGACCCTGGCGAGCGCGGCGAGGATCACGTCAGTCACCGCATGCGGCTGGGAGATCATGATCACGTGCGAGCCCTCGACCTCGGTGATCGCGGCGCCTGCTCGCTGTGCCTGCGCGCGAACGATGTCGGTTCCGGCCGCCTTGTCGCCCGTGGCCAGCACGGTCCATGACGGCAGGCGCTTCCACGCGGGTGGCCCGGACGGCTCGGAGAACGCCGCCTCGGCCACCGGGCGCTGGGTGGCGGCAATCAGCTCGGCTTGGGCGGCAGGCAGGTCGGCGGCGAACGCGTCGTGGAGCTTGGTCGGATCGATGGCGAACTCGACCGCCGTTCCGCCTGCGGTCGGGTACTGCAGTGCGACCATCGCGCTGTTGAGCACGCTGTCCTTCGAGTTCGCCGAGGCCGCGCCCAAGGTCTCGCCTTCCTCTGGGGCAAACGCGGCGACGAAGACGAGGCCGATCACGTTCGTCGCCTCGCTCGCCGCATTCGTGATGACCGCACCGCCGTAGGAATGACCAACGGCGAGAACGGGTCCCGGCGTCTGCGCGAAGATGCCCGCGGTATACGCGGAGTCGTGGGCGATACCGCGCAGGGGGTTTGCCGGAGCGGTGACCTTCACACCCTTTTCCAGCAATCGCGCGATCACCCCGTTCCAGCTTGAGCCGTCGGCGAACGCGCCATGTACGAGCACAACGGTGGGGGTTTCCTGAACCATCTTCGGTCCTTTCGTCAACATTAAAGAATGCCTACGCCGCGAGCGCCCAGCTCGGTTCAGCGATCCCCGGCCGAGCGGGCAGGAGCGAAGAAGTCGGTGAGCAGTTGGTTGACGCGCTCGGGCTCGTCGTGATGGACCCAGTGCGAGGCGTCGGGCAAGCGCTCGACGCGGTCGAGGTTGGGCACGTCGTCGTGCTCGGGCTCGGCGAGTTCCGTCCCCAGGTAATGATCTTGCTGCCCCCAGATGACCAGGGTGGGCGCCTTGATGGGGTGAAGCGCCGCTTCGGCGCGCTTGGGCGGGGTTCGAACCGAGGAGCGGTAGTAATTGATCATCCCGCTGGCTGCGCCTGCCTGTGACCACGCCTCGATGTAGCGGTCCATCTCCTCTGGTGTGTAGGCGGGGCGAGCGTCGTGCAGGAAGTGCCGGAAGAAATGCCAGTTGTTGGCGTGCACGACGGCTTCGGGCAGCTCCGGGACGGCGAAGAAGAAGAAGTACCATGACTTGCGGAGCTGGTCTGGGTGGTGCAGTCCCTGCGAGAGCTTCCGCGGGTGAGCCGCGTTGAGGATGGCCAGCCGATCCACGACCTCGGGGTGGTTCATCGCGGTGGCCCAGGCGGCAGATCCGCCCCAGTCGTGACCGACCAGCATCGCGGACTCGGCACCGCGTTCGTGGATGAGACCGCGGATGTCGGCGGCGAGGTTGTCGATGTTGTACGCGTCGACGCCGTCCGGCCGTGACGACAAGTTGTAGCCGCGCATGTCCGGTGCGACGACGCGGAATCCCGCCGCCGCGAGCGGTTGGATCTGCAGCCGCCAGCCGTACCAGAACTCGGGGAAGCCGTGTAGAAGCACAACCAGCGGCCCCTCGCCTGCCTCGACGTAGTGCAACTGCACGTCGCCGACCTCCGCGTAGCCCTCACGAAGTCCGCCGAGCCAATGCCCTTGCCCTCGCTGGTCCGCCATCCCGTCGCCTCCCTGGGAGTCGTTGCCGCAACGACGCTAACGACGGCGACCGCCAGCTCGCCCCCGTAACAACCCCGGTGACTCCACTGGCATCCCTCGTCCGCGGGCCCACGTCGCAGCCGGGCCATGATCGTCGAGCGTGTCAGCGCGAATATCGCAGTTCGCGTCGACTGCGGATGCCGAGTTTCGCGTACACATGTCGCAGGTGCCATTCGACGGTCCGCGGGCTGAGGAACAGGCGCGCTCCGATCTGGGCGTTCGAGAAGCCGTCGCGGGCGAGTTGGGCGATCTGACGTTCCTGGGTGGTGAGGTCGTCCTGGGGCTCGGATCCGAGTGGACGGCGGCGCTTCTCGCCCGTAGCGGCGAGTTCGTTGCCTGCGCGCTGGGCGAAGGCGTCCATACCCATGGACACGAACATCTCGTGCGCGATGTCGAGTTCAGTGCGCGCGTCGAGTCGACGACCGTCGCGTCGCAGCCACTCGCCGTACAGCAGCTGTGTGCGGGCGAGTTCTGCCTGAACCCGGGTCCGGCGCAGATGGTGGATCGCCGCGCGGAACCAGCGGTCGGCGTCGGCGCCGTCGGTGAGCAGCGCCCGGGCACGCGCCTCGATGCCGCGCGCCCAGTCGGTTCCCGTCGCCCCCGCTTTGTGGGCCAGACGGTCCAGTGCGTTCGAGGCGAGATCAGGCCTACCGCAGCGCGTCGCTGCCTCGACGAGCTCGCTCAAGCCCCAGTTCTCTGCGACCACCTCGCGGTGCTCGATGGTGGACGCGGCGGCGGCGAGCGCATCCTCGTACAGGCCGAGACCGTTGGAGAGCACCGCGCGCGCGTAGGCGCCGATGGCCAGCCCGATTCCCTCTCCGCGCGCGCCAGCTTCGTGCTCCGTCAGCTCGATGAGGTCCGCTGTTTCGTCCGGCTGGCCTCGCCACGCCGAGACCATCAGCGCTCCGTAGGGCGCGGCGTGGATTCCGGTCGCCTGTTCGACGGACTCCGTTTCGGAAACGGTGGCCGCGGCGGTGGCGAGATCGCCACAGAACACGAGGACCGGCGTGCGCGCGCTGAGCGCAAGCGCAAGCTCGCCTAGCGTCCCGGTCGTGCGAGCGATCTCGACGCTCGAGCCCGACAGCGAGGACGCGTGTTCGTCATCCCATATCTCGAAGGCGATAACGCAGCCCTGCCACAGCCAACGCAGCCGTTCCTTCGCCGAAGCTTCGCCACCGGAAAGCCGCTGCACCGCCTTGCGGCAGGGCGGGACGGCCGCCGCGTAGTCGTCGGCAAGCGCCGCCAGAGCATCGAGCAACACCTCCGCGGTCGCGGCGTCGGCGCCCGGGCAACGCTGCGCGGCCTGCGCAGCGCGGGCGCCCTCCGAGGCCGCCGCGACCTCGCGCGACCCGACACGGCCGCTGAGCCTGGCAGCGAACAACGCCGCGGAGAACGCATCGACATACGTCTCGAGCGCGCAGGCGATGTCCGGTTGTTCGAGCCTGCGGGCGGCTGCCAACAGGAGTGGGATGGCGTCGTTTCCCCGGCTTGAGATGAACGCCAGCTGGGCCCGAAGCAGATCGATCCGGGCACGTTGGAGCTCATCGAGCGGACCGGCCTCGGCTGTGGCCAGCAGGCCCCGAGCCGTGCTGAAGGCGCCTGCTTCGACGCTGGCATAGGCGGCTGCGAGCGCACGGCGGCCGCGCCCTGCCGGGTCGGGAGTCAGCGCCACGGCGCGCTGCAGGAAAGCGGCGTTCGCGGCGACCCCACCGCGAGCTTGCGCGCGGCCCGCCGACTGCTCCAGCTCGTCTGCGACGTTCTCGTCGGGGCTCATGGCGGCCAAGGCGCGGTGCCATGCCCGCCGGTCGGCGTCGGCGGCCGAGTGGCTCACCTCCGCGAGGACTTCGTGCACCCGTTGCCTGCTGACCGGCGGTGCGGCGCGGTACACCGCGGAGCGGACCAGTGGGTGGCGAAACTGGACGCGCCTTCCGATTCCCAAGAGCTCTGCGGTCTCGGCAGCCCCGAGAACGTCGGTTTCGATGTCGAGTATCCGCGCCGCTCGCAGCACCACCTCCGGGTCACCCAAGGGTTCGGCTGCCGCCACCAGCATCAGCTGCTGCGTCGCCTCTGGGAGGTCCCGGATGCGCCGAAGGTAGTGATCCTCGATGTGCGCCGGGAGCTCGACGGAGCCGGGAATCTCGAACCCTGCCAGTTCGGCAGCGGTCATCCGGGCCGGGAGCTCCAACAGCGCGAGGGGGTTCCCACGAGTCTCCACGACGATCCGGTCGGCGACGTGACTGTCGAGCCTGCCGGTCACGACGCTCGCCAGCAGCATGGCCGCATCCGCTTCACGCAGCCCTTCAAGGCGAAGGTCGGGCAGCCCATCGAAATCGTGCCCGTCAGCAGGCTCGCGCAGCGCTACAAGGATCGCCACCGACTCGGCGCGCAGGCGTCGCGCGACGAGGCCGAGGACCTGGGACGAGGCTCCATCAAGCCACTGCGCGTCCTCGACGAGACACAGCACCGGGCGATGCTCCGCGATGGCCGACAACAGGCTCAGAACGGCCAGTCCCACGAAGAACCGCTCCGGCACCGGGCCGTTGACCAGGCCGAGCGCAGTGGTCAAAGCCTGTCTCTGCGGCGCGGGCAGCGCCTCGACCCGGTCAGGTAGGGCGGTGCACAACTGGTGCACTCCCGCGAACGGCAGTTCCATCTCGGCCTCGACGCCGGTGAGCTGCGCAACCTGGAAGCCAGACGCCTGGCGTGCGGTGTAACGCACCAGCGCGGTCTTGCCCACACCCGCCTCGCCGCGGATGACCAGCGCCTCGCTCTCACCCGCGCGGACCCTCGCCAGAAGCCCGTCGAGCAATGCCCGCTCGACGCTTCGGCCCACGATCCCCGGCCCCCGGGTGGCGACCATGGCTGCACCCTAGCCGCCCTGGCAACTGGCCCGGGAGGTGAATGCGCGCACCAGGGATCGACCGGGGTGTCCACGGGCGCGACCAGTAGGCCGGGAGCGCCAATCTTGCTCCACGGAACAGGACGCATCTGGCGAAAGGACCACCGATGGACGTCAACGGCAAGGTGGCCGTCGTGACGGGCGGCGCAAGCGGCATCGGGCTCGCACTCTGCACACGTTTCGCCAAGGAGGGCGCCCACGCCGAACTCACCAGGGCCGCTGGAGCGTGAGGCGATGTCATCCGGTTTCGTCCGCTACTCGCCTGAGATCGAGACCTTCGATCCACAGCTCAGCGACTACATGACCCGCATCATCGACTTCTGGGAGACCAAGGTCCGCGAATCGCCGAAAACAGAGGGCACCGGGCGGGCGGTCCGCGGCGCGCACGCGAAGACCATCGGCGTCGTCAGGGCAGAACTGGAGATCCTGGGCGATGCGCAGGCGCCCTACGCGCAGGGCATCTACGCCAGGCCCGGCCGCCATGACGCCGTGATCCGGTTCTCCAGCGCCTCGAACCACTTGGGCCCCGACGCGCTGCTCGGACCCGTTCTCGGCTGCGCGATCAAGATCTTCGACGTCGACGGCACCAAGTTGGTCGACGACGAGCCGGACTCGACGACGTTCGACTACGTGCTCAAGAACAACCCCACGTTCATCGCCAATACCGCAAAGCACTACCTGTTCATTCAGGAGATCGGCGATCAGGTCGGCACGTATCTGGAGCGCGGAAAGGCAGGATTCCACGATCTCCTGAACGACTTCCTCACCGGCAAGGGCACGCTCGAGCAGCAGGACTGGGCGTGGGAGGAGCTGTTCGCGTTCGTGAAAGCGGCGACGCAGACGCCGGTGCGCAACCCGGTGCTCAACACGTACTGGACGATGGCCGCGGTACGCCACGGTGACTACGTCGCCAAGGTCCGCGTTGCGCCTGCCGCAGACAGCGCCGAAAAGGCTCTCCACCAGCACCTCGACCTCAGCAGCGGACCGGACGTGTTCGGTCCGACCCTGGTGGACGAACTGCAAGCACACGCCTTCGACTTCGACCTCCAGGTACAGCTGTGCACAGATCTCACCGCGATGCCGGTCAACGACGCGACCGTGGAATGGCCGGAGAAGCTGTCGCCTTTTGTCACCGTCGGACGGGTACATCTCCCGAGCCAGGACATCTCACGACCGGAGAACCCCGAGAAAGGTGACGCGCTCGCGTTCAACCAATGGCGCGTCACATCCGATCACCGGCCATTGGGCGAGATCATGGATGTACGCCGCGTTTACACCACGTCCGCGTGGATGCGCCGCACTCTGAATCACCAGCCGCAGCGCGAGCCGACCAGCGCGGACGAGGTGCTGACCCTGCCGAAGGTCGAGAACAAGTGAAAGGATATTTGGCCATGACAGCGCAAACACAGGCGCCGACCACGCCGACGTCGAGCCAGGCTGCCGAGCAGAAGATTCAGCAGCTGCGGGAGCTGTTCGCCGACGCGCCTGAGATCGGGAAACGCGCACTGGAGAACGTCCTCGGGGAGCTGAGCACACAAGTCGCAGAGCCCCGCTACCAGGTGGAAAGCGCCGGTCGAGTCGGCGTCCGCCTTGGCAACGTGTCCGAGCTGACGATGATTTTCCCGTTCGCCCCCGGTGGAGCAAAGCGGCTCCGCGCGTTCCTGCAATTGCTGGGCGGCAACCTCGACGGCGCGAACAAGGTCGGCAGCCTCCACGACATGCGCTTCGTGTTCCTGGACAACGACACCAAGCTTCTCTTCTGCACCGCCTTCGACGGCGAGTGGGACCCCTACATCGACGACTTCGCCACGAAGATCCCCGACTACCTCGACATCCTGGACTGCGCGCTCGAAGGCTGGCCGGGTATTCGCAGCCCGGAGGCAAAGGACTACCTCGCCAGCCACCAGATCAACGCAGAAGGCTGGTACGTCGCCCACCCCGATCTGACGGTGGCCGACATCAGCAGGCTCAAGCGCGTCGGTGAAGCCGCAGACGAGTTCCTGGACAAGGTCGCCGAGTAGCGCCACCACCGGGGCAGCCTCTGGCCAACGCAACGCGCTCCGCGCGGCTGTCCCGGTGACCCGCTGGTCACCGTTTCGTGAGGAGTACGCCATGCAACTCGTCGACCGCCTCGGCGAGCTTCCGCGCAGCCCCGTCACCCTGGAGCTCGACGACATCCAGGCGACCGTGTTGCGGTATCGGCCCGAGCCGTACTACGGCACACACGTCATGCTGCACGTGGAGGATGCGCATGCCGGTCGCGAGTTCCTGCGACGGCTGACACCGCATGTCGACTCCGCCGCCGAGTGGTGGCAGGCAGGTCAGGCGTGGACCTCGGTCGCCATCAGCTACACGGGCCTCGTCGCATTGGGCCTGCCTGCCGATTCGCTGCGCAGCTTCCCGGAGGCCTTCCGGGTGGGGATGGCCGCACGCGCCGACCAGCTCCGCGACCACGGGTTGAACGATCCTCACAACTGGGAAAAACCGTTCGGTAGCGGTGATATCCACATCGGGGTCAGTGTCTTCAGCGACGCGGAAGACACCTGGCGCGACACCCTGCAGATGGCACGCAGGCAGTACGAGGGGTTGGCAGGCGTCACGGTGCTGATGGCGCAGGACTTCGGCGCCCAGCCGGGCGATCTCAACCCGCTGGGCTACAAGGACTCGATCGGCCAGCCCGCGGTCGAAGGCTGCGGCGTCGATGCGCTGCCCGGCCAGGGTCGTCCGATCAAAGCGGGCGAGTTCGTCCTCGGCTACCCCGGCGAGGCGGGCGTGCCGCTGCCGATGCCCGACCCGGACGTGCTGGGACGAAACAGCACCTACGCCGGGCTGCGGAAGTACCAGTCGCGGGTCGGCACGTTCAACCAGTTCCTCCGCGAGCACGCGGAGACCGAGCAAGAGCGCGAGCTGCTCGCGGCCAAGCTGGTGGGCCGCTGGCGCAGCGGCGCGCCGTTGACGCTGGCACCAATCCAGGACGACCCGACCCTGGGCGCCGACCCCCACCGCAACAACGACTTCACCTACGCCGCCGATCCGCACGGCCGACAGGTGCCGCTGGGATCACACATGCGGCGCATGAACCCGCGCGACACCACCATGGCCCAGCTGGCCGACGTCAACGTCCACCGCATCATCCGGCGCAGCACCACCTTCGGCGCGCCCTACGACCCGAACGCCACCTCCGAACACGACGACCACGTCGACCGCGGCCTCTACTTCATCTTCCTCAGCGCCAAGGCCATGGCGACCATGGAGTTCCTCCAAGAAGAATGGATCAACAACGGCAACTTCATGAACCTGGGCGACGAACGCGACCCGAACGTCGGGTTGCAACAGGACGGGGCGACATTCACCATCCCAGCAAAGCCCGTGCGACGGCGAATCCACGACATCGAAACCTTCAACGTGCTCCGCGGCGGCGAATACTTCTTCATGCCCTCCCTATCGGCCCTCCGATGGATCGCCGACCTCGACGACTCCAGCGGGATGGACTAATCGTCCCGGCTACCGACGCGCAACGCGTCCCGCAGCCCCCTCCGGGAGGTGATGCCGAGTTTCGCGAAGACCTTGTGGAGATGCCATTCGACGGTCCGTGTACTGATGAACAGCTCCGTAGCGATCTCGGAATTGGTTCGCCCGTCTCGCGCCAGTCGCGCGATGTGTTCCTCCTGCGGGGTCAAGTCGTCCTGGGTGCCGCCGCTCCGTGGCCGTATACCGACGCCTGCGGCGGCCAGCTCGTGTCGGGCGCGCTCGGCGAACGCCTCTGCGCCCATTGTCGTGAACAGTTCGTGGGCGACACGCAGTTGGTGGCGGGCGTCGGCTCTTCTGTCCGCGCTACGCAGCCACTCGCCGTAAAGGAGGTGAGCGCGAGCCAGCTCGGTACGAAGCGGTGTGCGGGCAAGGCAGTCGATCGACTCCCGGTACCAGCGCTCGGCGTCGTCATCGGTGCCGATGAGGGCCCGCCCGCGCGCTGCCATGCCTGCGGCCCAGTCAGAACCGGGCACGGTCAGCGCCATGAGCTGCCGCAACGCACCCCTCGCCTGCTCGATGTCCTCGGTCTTGACGGCTGCTTCGATCAGCTCGGAGAGCGCGAAGGGTGCGAGGAACGAGATCTCGAACGCTATTTCTCGCGCCGCAGCCAAGGCGTCGGTATGCCGGCCGATGCCGTTGTTGAGGACCGCGCTCGCCAGGCAGGTGATCTGCAGGGCGTATCCATCTCCACTCTCGGCCTCGTCGGCATCGGTTTCCGAGAACGAGGCAGGCCCACCCGCGGCGCGGCCCTGGTATGCGGCAACCAACCGCGCACCCAAGGACGCCATGCGGATACCGGTGACTTCTTTGACGGCGTTGTGCTCGGCCACCAATGTGGATACCGCTTCAAAATCGCCACAGCACGTCGTCATGAATCCGTGGTAGCTGAGCGAGAGCACCAGCGAAGTGAGCGCACCGCTCTTCCGGGCCAGGGTCACCTGGCGGGCGCTCAACTCAGCCCAGCAGGCGGCATCCCACAGCGAGAAGGCGGCCGTCGTTGCGCTCCACCCCCATCGGAGCCAGTCATCGTCGGAAACCTGATCCGACAGGAACCGCTCGACTGCTCGTCGAAGAGTCGGCGCCGCTGCCGGGCGACCGTCAATGATCATCGTGGTCAGTCCGTCGAGGAGCAGATCGCACGCTCGGGCATCGGTCGTCTGCGGGGCCGAACGGGCCGCTTCGCAAACGGCCATCAGATCGCCACCGGGCGCGGCGAACCGACCGGCGAGGACCGCTGCCCACCAGGACTGCAGGTACGTTTCACGGGCCCGCGGGATGTCCATCGACTCGAGCCGGTTCGCGGCCTTCAGCAGCCGCACGGAAGCCTCCCGACCGGATCCCGCAGCGGCATCGAGTTGACCTCTGAGTTGTTCGACATGGGCCCATTGGAGGTCGTCCGCTGCGAGGGCGGCGGCCTCGGCCACCAGGCGACGCCCCGCGTCGAGCGCACCCGCGTGCAGGTACGCCTGTGCCGCGGACAACGCCCGGTCGGCGCGTCGCACGGGGTCAGCCGTCAGCGCCGCTGCGCGCTCGAGAAACGCTGCGGCGGCTGTCAGGCCTGCGCGACCCTGAACCGCGTCGGCGATCTGTTCGAGCTCCGCGGCGATGTCTTCGTCTGGCGCAGTCGCGGCGTCAGCCAGATGCCACACCCGCCGTTCGGGATCCGCCAGGCGGTCGGTCGCGTCGGCGAGCGCGCGGTGCGCGGCGCCGCGGTCTTCCTCCGTCCCGGCCGCGTAGGCCGCGGACCGTACCAGTGGATGGTGAAAGCGCACCTGAGAGCCGATCTCGAGCAGCTGCTCCGACGCGGCGACCACGGCGTCTCGGGGCCCGACGCCGAGTATCCGGCCTGCCCGCCAGACGAGCGTGGCATCCCCTGTGGGGTCGGCGGCCGCCAACAGCATCAGGCGCTGTGTCTGCGCCGGGAGGCCACGCACGCGACGCAGGTAGTGCTCGTGCAGCCCGCCGGACAGGGCTGCAGAGGACGGGACGACGAAGCCGCCGCTCAGCTCGATGTCGTTCATCGCGCGGGTCAGTTCCAAGAGCGCCAACGGATTGCCACCTGTCTCGGCGACGATCCGGTCGCGGACGCGCTCGTCCAGGTGGCCTGCGACGGCGGCGGTCAGGACGGCCTGAGCGTCGCTGTCGACGAGTCCCTCAACATCGAGGCGCGGAAGGGCTGGGAACATCCGTTCCTCCCCTGCCTCGCGCACCGCGAACAGCAACATGACGGATTCGGCCAGCAGCCGTCGGCCCACGAACCCGAGGACCCGCGCGGATGCCGTGTCCAGCCACTGCGCATCGTCGATCAGACACACCAGTGGTCGATGCTTGCCGACCTCGGCGAGCAGGCTCAGCACGGCCAGTCCAACCAGGAACCGATCCGGAGGCGTCCCGATCGTCAGCCCGAAGGCGACCCGCAAGGCCTGTTGCTGGGGCTCCGGCAACGCCGCGAGCCCGCCGAGCATCGGGTGGCACAGCTGGTGCAGCGCGGCGAACGGCAGCTCCAGCTCCGATTCCATGCCCGCGATCTGAGCGACCCGACAGCCCGCCGCCTGACGAGCGCAGTAGTGCAACAACGCGGTCTTGCCCACCCCGGCTTCGCCCCGGAGGATCAGCACGGCGCTCCCACCGCCACGAATGCCGTCCAGCAGGTGATCGAGTGCACGGCGCTCGCGCAGACGTCCGCGGAAGGCCGGCGTTCGCATTACGGCCATTGCATGACAATAGGCCGTTACGGCACCAGGGCGGCCGAAAAATCCGGCGCCGGGGAGGCGGCCGCGCCCTTATGATCGGCCGCGCCTCGGCGAGACTCCCCTGCGGTCGGTCACGTCGATGCGGATCACCCGGCCGGTGAGGCCGCGTCCTTCTGCGCTGAGGAGATAGTCGACGACCGTCGCGATCCGGTTCGGTGCGCACGGCCGGTCGATCACGAGCGACACCGCGTTGACCGTGATGTCGCGCTCGCCCAGTTCGTCGGCGAGCAGTCGGGTGAGGATGCTGGTGGCTGCCCCCGTTGCCGCGGAGACTCCGTAGACCTGCATCGCCGAATCAAGCACAGCATCGGAAAGGTTGACGATCGCGCCGCCGTCACGCACGTGGCGCGCCGCTTCTCGATTCACGTTCAGCAAGGGTCGCGTGTTGAAGCGCCACAGGGCGTCGAACTCTTCGAGGTCGACCTCCGTCACCCTGGTGCCGGTTGTACGACGTGCGACGGCGTGCACGACGGCGTCGACGCCCCCGAACGCCTCGACCGTCTCGGCGAAGAGCCTTTCCACGTCCAGCTGGTCGGCGACGTCAGCCCGCACGGCCAATGCCGCGCCACGGGCGGCGAGGACGGTGTCGACGATCGACTCGGCCGCCTGCTGGTCGTGCAGGTAGTTCACCACAACGGCGTAGCCACGGGAGGCCAGCCTGCGGGTTGTCGCGCGACCGACGCCGCGTGATCCACCGGTCACGATCGCGACGCGACCGGCGGACGCCCCGTCGAGCCAGGTGGACATGGGCCAAGCCTGGACGGCGCCGCGCCCGGTCGAGCCAGGGTGTACCCGGGCCTTGCTACTGGTGCTAGTGCGTTGACCACTTACGTTCACCGGGTGCGGGGCTGGCCATGATCGCCACGAGAGCGTCGCTTGCGGTGATCAAAGGCACCGGGGTGATCGCCGCGTCGGTGATCGCGCAGAGCGCGACGTTATCGGGGTTGGATCACCGGAAACGGCGCACTCGACGCGATCACGATCACGAAGTCAGGTGCTGAGCGAAGAGCACCGGCCCCTCCCTGCGCACTTCGAGCGTTTCGAGAACCACCGTGACTCCCTTGCCTCAGGACGAGAACTGGGTGGACGCCGCGAGGAACAAGGTGTACCGGTTGCCGTAGGTGGGGTATTTCGCGAGCATCACCTCGACCAGCTCACGAGGGGCGTCGCACCGGGCAACCGCTTGCTCGAAATCCTCGATATAGCGGCGCGACTGGTCGAGCACGCGGCTCGCATTGTTGTCAGGGGCGTCGGGATCCTTGTGCCCGGTGATGATCGTCGACGGCTTGAACGCAGCCACCGCGTCCAAGGACGCCATCCACGTCTTCCGCGATTCCGGCGTCGAGTTGAACAGCCACATGTGGATGTTGTTGTAGACGATGTCGCCGGAGCAGATCGTTTGCAGCTCCGGCACGTGCACGATCGTGGCGAGCACGCCGTCGGCGCCCCCGACCGGGTGGAAGTGGAGGGTATGGCCTCCCAGGTCGAACTCGTGAGCGGCCAAGGTGGGCACGGGGGGAGACTGCGGCAGCTGCCCGGGGAATCGCGAGTTCCAACTCGCCATGGCCTTGGGGCTGGTCTGGGCGAGGGCCTGGTCGACCACCTGCTGGTCACAGGCCAACAGCGCGACGTCGGGCAAGGCCTCTTGCACTGGTCCGGCCCCGAAGAAGTGATCCGCGTGACCGTGTGTCACGAAGATCGCCCGCAGACGTCTTCCCGAGCTCCGCACCCACGCCGCCAACCGCTCACCCTCACTCTTGGTGAGTAGTGCATCGACGAGAAGGGCTTCGCTGCCGCCGCTGATCAGCGTTGATGTGGTTGCAGGCCAGGTGGCAGTGGTGCGGTCATCCCACCCTGGCCCACCGGGCAGCGGCTTGTAGTCGCCCTGGAAAACGTCGATGGACAGCGCGTCCGCCATGCCGACTCCCTCCTCGAGCAAACGATCATCTTCAGCGGTCCGGCTCGATGGTCGCCGCTCGGAGCGACACTGCGCGCCCGTAGGACCCCCGGCCGCTACACGGGCGCACGGTGCGGACAGGACCGGACCACACCGTCGAGCAGGCTCGACGACGGTGACGGCGAGCGTTCGTGGGTCGATACTCGGGGCGTGATAAGAGAGAACTTCCGCGAGTACCTGGACCAGTTGTTGCGCGAGGGCTACAGCGTCCGACACGACGAGCACCTCTCCGACCCGGACTTGATCGACCCGGGAGGCGACCCGGTCGAGACCTGGCGCGAGGACTATCCCTACGACGAGCGGCTCGACCGCGACGTCTACGAGGAGGAGAAGTACCAGCTGCAGATCGAGCTGCTCAAGTTCCAGTACTGGACACAGGACACCGGCACCAAGCACGTGATCCTGTTCGAGGGCCGTGACGCCGCGGGCAAGGGCGGCACCATCAAGCGGTTCATGGAGCACCTCAACCCGCGCGCCGCCCGGGTTGTCGCCTTGACCAAGCCCACGGAGACCGAACGCGGTCAGTGGTATTTCCACCGCTACGTCGCCCGGTTACCAACGGCCGGGGAGATCGTGCTCTTCGACCGGTCCTGGTACAACCGCGCCGGGGTCGAGCGGGTGATGGGTTTCTGCTCCGACCGCGACTACGAGATCTTTCTGCGGCAGGCCCCGCGGTTCGAACAGATGCTGGTCGAAAGTGGTTTCTCCATCACGAAGTTGTGGTTCTCGGTCACCCAGTCCGAACAGCGCACCCGCTTCGCGGTCCGCCAGATCGACCCGGTGCGCCGCTGGAAGCTCTCCCCGATGGACATCCAGTCGCTCGACCGCTGGGACGACTACACCGCCGCCAAAGAAGCGATGGTCGAACACACCGACACCGACGAAGCTCCGTGGACTTCGATCAAGAGCAACGACAAGAAGCGCGCCCGCATCAACGCGATGCGGTTCTACCTCAACCAGTTCGACTACGAGGACAAGGACCTCTCGGTCGTCTACCCCCCAGATGCCCTGCTGGTGCAGCGCGGCCGAGACTCCATCAAAGACTGACCGGGTCGTCGGAGCGACCGGCCTCAAGTCGCACCCACTGCGGGATTTGATCTCTTGGAACCGCGCCCCTGTTCACCTCGAGAGCTCCCGCATCCCAGCATCAAGCGCAGGGCTGGCCTCGCGCCGTTCATTACGTGAAGCTCAACGCAAGAGCGCGGCCTGAGCACGCAAGGAGCTGGATGAAGATCGCACTGTTCATCACGTGCCTGGCCGACGCGCTGTACCCGGACGTCGGCCGGGCGACCGTGGCGGTGCTGGAGCGGCTGGGGCATGACGTGGTCTTCCCCGACGGGCAGACCTGCTGCGGGCAGATGCACGTCAACACCGGCTACCAGCGAGAGGCGCTGCCGCTGGTGCGCCACCACGTCGACGTGTTCGAAGACTCCGACGTGATCGTCGCGCCGTCGGGATCCTGTGTCGGCGCGGTGCGCCATCAGCACGCGATGCTGGCCCGCAGCGCCGGTGACGAGGCGCTCGCGGCGCGGGCCGACGCGGTCGCCGCGAAGACCTACGAGCTGTCGGAGCTGCTGGTGGACGTCCTGGGCGTCGAGGACGTGGGCGCCTACTACCCACACCGGGTGACCTACCACCCGACGTGTCACTCGCTGCGGATGCTGCGCGTGGACGACAAGCCGCTGCGGCTGCTGCGCCAGGTGCGCGGGATGACGCTGCTGGAGCTGCCGGAGGCCGACCAGTGCTGCGGGTTCGGGGGCACGTTCGCGGTGAAGAACGCCGAGACCTCCACGGCGATGCTGGCCGACAAGATGCGCCACGTCCTCGCGACCGGCGCCGAGGTCGCCACCGCTGGCGACTCCTCATGCCTCATGCACATCGGCGGTGGCCTCTCCCGGCTGCGCGCGGGCACCCGCACCGTGCACCTCGCGGAGGTGTTGGCGAGCAGCGAGCCGACCGGTGGTAGGGCGACGTGAACGAGCTTGCGAGTTCACCAAGGCCCAGCAGCACCTTCCTCGGCATTCCAGCGCCCCGCGGGGTGGGGCACCTGCGGGGCGACCGGTCGTTCCCCGCCGCAGCGCACGACGCGCTGCGCGACTCCCAGCTGCGCGCCAACCTGGGCCATGCCACCCGCACGATCCGCACCAAGCGCGCCGCCGTCGTCGCCGAGCTCGATGACTGGGAGGAGCTGCGCCTGGCGGGTGAGGCGGTCAAGCGGGCCACGATGGCCCGGCTCGACCAGCACCTCGTGAGGCTCGAACGAGCGGTCACCGCGCGCGGCGGCACCGTGCACTGGGCCCGGGACGCCAACGAGGCCAACGCGATCGTCACCCGGCTCGTCGCCGCGACCGGCGAGACCGAGGTCGTCAAGGTCAAGTCGATGGCCACGCAGGAGATCGGGCTGAACGAGGCGCTGGAGGCCGCCGGGATCACGGCATACGAGACCGACCTCGCCGAGCTCATCGTGCAGCTCGGCGGCGACATGCCCAGCCACATCCTGGTGCCCGCGATCCACCGCAACCGCGCCGAGATCCGCGAGATCTTCCTGCGTGAGATGCCCGGCGTCGACCCCGGCCTCACGTCCGAACCCCGCCGCCTGGCCATGGCCGCCCGCGCCCACCTGCGGGCACTGTTCCTGCGCGCCAAGGTCGCGATCTCCGGGGCGAACTTCGGGGTGGCCGACACCGGCACCCTGCTCGTCGTCGAGTCGGAGGGCAACGGGCGCATGTGCCTCACGCTGCCCGAGACGCTGATCACCGTGATGGGCATCGAGAAGGTCGTGCCCACCTGGCGCGATCTCGAGGTGTTCCTGCAGCTGCTGCCCCGCTCCTCCACCGGCGAGCGGATGAACCCCTACACCTCGGCCTGGACGGGCGTCACCGCAGGCGACGGGCCGCAGGCGTTTCATCTCGTGCTGCTCGACAACGGCCGCACCGCGGCCCTCGCCGACGAGGTCGGCCGGGACGTCCTGCACTGCATCAAGTGCTCGGCCTGCATGAACGTCTGCCCGGTCTACGAGCGCGTCGGTGGACACGCCTACGGCTCGATCTACCCGGGCCCGATCGGTGCCGTGCTCAGTCCGCAGCTCACCGGCGTCGAGGACAACGCGTCGCTGCCCTACGCGTCGTCGTTGTGCGGCGCGTGCTTCGACGCCTGCCCGGTCCGGATCGACATCCCGTCGCTGCTCGTGCGGCTGCGCGCCCAGCACATCGACGCCAACCGCGGTGGCGTGCCCTCCGCGGAGGCCGTCGCCATGGCCGCGGCCTCCTGGGTGATGGCCTCCCCGACGCGGTTCCGGTTGGCGGAGAAGGCCTCACGCGCCGCCCGTCTGATGGGTCGCGGCTCCGGGCGCATCACCACGCTGCCGCCGCCGCTGTCGGCGTGGACCGCCAGCCGCGACGCGCCCCGCCCACCGCCGGAGACCTTCCGGGAGTGGTGGGCGAGGGAACGGGGCGGCCGCTCATGAGTGCCCGCGAGGACATCCTGGGCCGCATCCGCGACGCCAACGCCGCGGCGGGCTCCCCCGCCGCGGCCGAGCCGCCGCGCCACTACCGCGCGAAGGGCGAGCACGATCCCGGCGCGCCCGAGCTGCTGCACCTGCTGCGCGACCGGCTCGTCGACTACAAGGCCACCGTCATCGACGCCCGGGAAGACGGCATCCCCGCCGCTATCGGCAGGGCACTACACGGGATCGACGGAACGGTGCTCGTCCCACCCGGGCTGCCCGCAGGCTGGTGCCCCGACGCTGTGCCCGACGACGGCCAGACGCCGGTGGAGCTCGACGGCTTTGCCGCCGTCGTCACCGCGTGCGCCGCCGCCTGCGCCGAGACCGGCACCATCGTCCTCGACGCGAGCCCCGGCCAGGGCCGACGGGCGATCACCTTGGTCCCCGACGTCCACGTCTGCGTCGTGCGCGCCGAGCAGGTCGTGCAGACCGTCCCCGAGCTGCTCGCCCGGCTCGACCCCGGCCGACCGACCACGTTCATCAGTGGGCCCTCGGCGACGAGTGACATCGAGCTCGAACGCGTCGAAGGGGTGCACGGGCCCCGCACGCTCGTGGTCGTCCTCGTCGGCTGAGCGCCTTCCTGTCCCGTGCCGCCGCTACGTGGTGACCTCAACCTCTGCGCCGTGAAGGTCTGCGAGGTGGGCACAAGCCGAGACCGCCCGCCCCGCCTCTCGCTTCAGGCCGGCGGCCGGGCGGGGCCGGGCGGGGCGGGGGCGGGGCGGGGCGGGGCCGGGCGGGCGAGGCAGGGCGGGCGGGGCCGGGCGGGGCGGGCCGGGCGGGCCGGGCCGGGCGGGGAAGATCGGCAGCAGCGGTGCCAAATGTTCAGATGCGCACCCGTGACACCACAACCCGTGATCACCTCCGCACGAAGCCGAGCAAGATCGGCACCAGTGGTGCCACACGTGCAGATGCGCACCCCTGACACCACTTCTGCCGATCACCTCTGCTCACCACCCTCCCGACCTACCCGCGGCCCGGCCTGCCGCCCACCGCCCCCGCCCCGCCGCCTGCCTGGTCCGACCTCGCAGACTTTCCGGCGTCCTCAGCAGACTGCCGAACCTTGCCGAACCTCTGCGACGACACCACAGACCCTGCGAAGTCGGGCCACCGGCCGCCCGAACAGGCCGCCGCGCCCCACCTCGCCCACCACGCCCATCCCGCCTGTCCGCCCCACCGCGCCCAGCCAGGCCGCCCACCCGGTCACGCCGCCCACCACGCCTATCCCGCCTGTCCGCCCGGGCACCCGCCGCCGCGCCCACCCCCCGGCCGCCCACCCGGGTCACCGCCCGCCGCACCAGGCGCCCATCCCGCCGGTCACCGTCCACCGGGTCACCCGTCCACCAGCGTCACCGTCCACCAGGTCGCCCTCCCAGGTCACCCGTCCACCAGGTCACCCGTCCACCGGGTCACCCGCGCCCATCCAGCCCACCTACCCGCGGCCGATCCCGTCGCGGAGGTATCACGGCCGCTCACTGTGCGCTCCTCACCTACACCGGAACCGCGTGGCGAGGAGATGGACCATGGCATTGGCGTCGTACGGAGTCCTGTCGGGTCAGGTGGTCGACACCCACCGCGAGCGGGCGGGGGACTCGCCGCATTACCAGATCCACATCGTCGACGCGGCGGGCGTCCATTACCGGATCGCGGTGAACGTCGAGTCCGCCCAGGCACCGTCTGAGCTGCTCTACCTGGTGGCCGACGACTTCCACCACCCCATCACCGGCCTGCTGCCCGCTGCCGGTTCCGGGTGGACGCCGCTGGCTTCGGCGCCTGCCGGGCCGAACCTGGACTACATCCGCGCGAACCTGTTCGATCCGGCGGCGATGCGGCTGCTCCCGCCGGACCTCGGCGGCCCGGACAACGACCTCGCCGATCTCCTCGACCATTACGTCCAGCGCGCCGAGGGCGACGCGCAGGTCACCGCCTACGCGTTCGGGCAGCGCTGGGACCCCGAGCCGCACACCCCGGACAAGGTGTTCGGCTTCCTGCCCGGCAACGGCGTCCACGACATCCACATGAACCAGGGCAACTCCGGCCAGTTCGCGCGCGACGACGGTGTGTGGCAGGACGGCGGCCTGCTGCTGCACGACGAGCGCAACGCGCGGTGGGTGGCGATCTTCCTCGCGTTCCAGAGCCAGGCCTGGCACACCGACGACACCACCGGACACGCCCTCGACAATGTCGGGAACCGGCCCTCCACCCTCGGCACCGAGCCCGTCCGTGTGATCGGTGCGCTGGTCAACCCGGTCGGCGGCGCGCCGGAGGCCGAGACGGTCACGCTCATCAACGCCTCACCCGAGCTCGTCGACCTCACCGGGTGGCGGATCGCCGACCGGGAGAAGCGGTCCTCCCCGGTCCCCGCAGGCAAGCTGAATGCGGGCGCGACCCTCGTCGTCCCCACGGGCGACGCCGCGGCGCTGGGCAACAACGGTGGCACGATCACCCTGCTCGACCCCCAGGGCCTGAAGGTCCACGGCGTGTCCTACACCGGCGATCAGGCCCACGACGAGGGCTGGACCGTCGTGTTCTGACCCGCCCCGACCACCCAGGAGTCGCGACTTGACGCCTAGTGCGGTGTCCAGGAACGTTGCCGGGTGATCGCGGGATCCAGGCGGCGTCTCGCAAGGCGCCGCCCGAAGCTCATACCGGGCGTCTTCGCGAGGGCGGCAACGCCGCGAGGCGTCGTCTGGGCCCGCGAGGACCCGGTGAACGTTTCTGGACACCGCACTAGCGACTGGCAGCAGTGGCGGAAGGACTACGACGACCGGTGAGCCACGGTCAGCCGGTGGCGATGAAGACGTTCTTGGTCTCGGTGAAGGCGAGCGGGGCGTCGGGGCCGAGCTCGCGGCCCAGTCCCGAGGACTTCATGCCGCCGAACGGGGTCCAGTAGCGCACGGAGGAGTGCGAGTTGACCGAGAGGTTGCCCGCCTCGACGGCCCGGCTGACCCGCAGCGCGCGTCCGACGTCGCCGGTCCAGATCGACCCGGACAGCCCGAAGTCGCTGTCGTTGGCGATCTGGATGGCGTCGGCCTCGTCGTCGAAGCCGGCGACGGCGACCACCGGCCCGAAGATCTCCTCGTGCAGCACGCGGTCGGTCCGGTCGCGCGGGAGCAGCACCGTCGGGGGGAACCAGAACCCCGGCCCGGTCGGCGCGGAGCCACGGAACGCGACCTCGACCTCGGCACCGAGGTAGGACGCCACCCGCTCCCGGTGTCCCGCACTGATCAATGGGCCCATCTCCGAGCCCTCGTCGGCCGGGTCGCCGACCGCGACGCCCCGCACAGCCGTCTCGAACAGCTCCATGAACCGGTCGAACACCGAGCGCTGCACCAGGACCCGCGACCGTGCGCAGCAGTCCTGTCCGGCGTTGTCGAAGACCGCGTACGGCGCGCTGGCCGCGGCCGCTTCCAGGTCGCAGTCGGCGAACACGATGTTCGCGCTCTTGCCGCCGAGCTCGAGGGTGACCGGCTTGATCCGTCGGGCGCAGCCGGCCATGACCCGTGACCCGACCTCGGTCGACCCGGTGAACACGATCTTGGCCACGTCCGGGTGCTCGACGAGGCGCTCCCCCACGACGGCGCCCCGCCCCGGCACGACCTGGAACACGCCGGGCGGGATGCCCGCCTCCAGGGCCAGCTCGGCCAAGCGCAGCGCCGTCAGCGGGGTGAGCTCGGCGGGCTTGAGGACCACGGCGTTGCCCGCCGCGAGCGCAGGCGCGAACGCCCACGACGCGATCGGCATCGGGAAGTTCCACGGCACGATCGCGCCGATGACGCCCATCGGCTCGTGGAAGGTGACGTCCAGACCGCCTGCCACCGGGATCTGCTGGCCGATCAGCCGCTCCGGCGCCCCCGCGTAGTAGCCGATGACGTCGCGGACGTTGCCCGCCTCCCAGCGGGCGTTGCCGATCGTGTGACCGGAGTTCTCGACCTCCAGCGCCGCCAGATGCTCCCGGTCGCCGTCCACCGCATCGGCGAAACGGCGCAGCAGCCGCGCCCGGTCCCCCGGCGTCACCGCCCGCCACGCCGGGAACGCCGCCCTGGCCCGCGCCACCGCCTCGTCGGTGCCCGCCGCGTCGACCGCGGCGACCTCCGTGACGATCTTCTCGGTCGCCGGGTTGATGACCTGATGCACCGACATGGACGAGAACCTAGACCAGCGCCCCGTCCGGATCAGCCGACCAGCTTGCGCAGCGTGCGCCCCGCGAGGTCGACGACGCCGGGCTCGTGCCCGTTGACGACGATGTTGACGACCAGGCCGTCGACGCCGGGCCCGAGCAACCCGCGCCTGCAGGTCGGCGGCCACCTCATCGGGGTCACCGACGAAATGGCGTGCCGTCGCCGTTGGTCCGGAGGACCGTCCTGCCCAGGTCGAGCGCACCATCACCGGGGTTGGATCACGGGCGAAACCCCGTCGTGTTCACCTCGAGGCGCCCCACGGAGATTCGAGCCTGCGGCGCAGGCCGCCGAGCACCACGTCCAGTCCCTCCTCGAGCTCACGCGCGCCGTCGTAGCCAGCCAGTGCGCCTGCGAGGGAGCGCAGCCGGGGGAACTCGCGCGCGGGCAGCCGGTTGAGCCCGAGCCGCAGCATGTCGGTGGTCTCGTCGGGGTCGTGCACCTGTTCCTGCAGCTCGTCGAGCACGTGTCCCTGCAGGAAGCCCATGTAGAAGCGGTAGGCGTGCAGCGCGTCGCTGGGGTCGAACCCGGCGGCGATCAACAGCTCCAGCAACGCCTCCAGCGGCCGCAGCGTGCCGAGCGGGCGCAGCGCCAGCGGCGTGGCCAGCGGTCGGGTCACCAGCAGCGGCACCACATTGGGGTGGATCAGCGCCAGGTGGCGGTAGCTGCGGGCGGTGGTGCGCAGCACCAGCTCCCACGCATCGGGCGGGCCCGGCGGCACCTGCAACCCCTGCAACACGAGCTCGACGACGCCGTCGAGCAGGTGGTCCTTGCTCTCCGCGAAACGGTAGAGCCGCATCGGATCGCGGCCCAACACCCGGCCCAGCCTGCGCATCGACAGCGCCTCGACGCCCTCGTCGTCGATGATGCCCAACGCGGCGACCAGCACCCCGTGCCGCGTGAGGGCGCGGCGCTCCGTGCCGGGCCCGGCGTTGCTGGCCACGACCGCCCCTCCTGGCTCTCGGCGTCGCTGCGCGTTGCCTGCGACGGCGCTACAGCGTAGCGTCTACACCGTAGCGCCGTCGCCCGCAACCGATCCCGCGGCGGGGGGACGACAGGAGTGCCGACGAATGACCACCCTGGCGAACGCTGCCGTGGCCGCGCCCGGCGCCGGGCGGACAGCGACCGTTCGCCGGGCGCGTGCGGTCAGCGAGCCGTCCAGCACCGACTCGGTCCGCGTCTATCTCCAGCGGATCAGCCGCACCCGGCTGCTGACCGCGCAGGACGAGGTCACCCTGGCTCTCACCATCGAAGCCGGTGTCTTCGCGGCCGAGAAGCTGCGGTGCTCCGCCACCGCTGACCCCGCCGACGAGCTGCCTGCCGGCCTCTCCCGGGACCTGCGGCAGATCGTCCGCGAAGGGGTGGGCGCGCGGGCGGCGCTCGTCGAGGCCAACCTGCGTCTCGTGGTCTCGATCGCCAAGCGCTACACCGGGCGCGGCCTGGCCTTCCTCGACCTCATCCAGGAAGGCAACCTCGGCCTCATCCGCGCGGTCGAGAAGTTCGACTACGCCAAGGGCTACAAGTTCTCCACCTACGCCACCTGGTGGATCCGCCAGGCCATCAGCCGGGCCCTCTCCGACCAGTCGCGGGTCGTGCGGGTCCCCGCCCACGTCGTCGAACAGCTCAACCAGCTCACCAGGGCTCGCCACGAGCTCGTGCGCGGGCTCGGCCGTGACCCCATCCCCGAGGAGCTCGGCGCGGCGATCGGGGTGTCGGCCGAGCGGGTGGTCGAACTGCTGGCCATCGGGCGCGAGCCGCTGTCGCTCGACCAGAGCATCGGCGAGGAGGGCGACATGCGCATCGGCGACCTCATCGAGGACACCGGCGCGGTCATCGCCTTCGACGCGGCCAGCGCCGTCCTGCTGACCGAGCAGATCCGGCAGGTGCTCGGCGGCCTCACCGATCGCGAGGCCGGGATCATCCGACTGCGGTTCGGGCTCACCGACGGCCAGCCCCGCACGCTCGACGAGATCGGCCGCGCGTACGGCGTCACCCGCGAACGGATCCGGCAGATCGAGACGAAGACGATGACCAAGCTGCGCCACCCCGCGCGCATCCGGCTGCTGCGCGACTACCTCGACTGAGAGCTCGCACAGCTGCGAACGGACCGCGCGAGACGGACGTGAGCGTTGGGTCGAACGCTGAAAGCTCGCAGCGATCAGCGGGCGCCGACGCTGTGCTCGACGTCGGCCACCAGCACATCCGCCGCGTCGAGGGTGGCGGTCAGCTCTTCGCGGGTGGCGCCGACGTGGGCCAGCAGCGCGTGGGCCCGGTCCGCGAACCCCGCCGGGGCACAGGGCAACCCGCCCGCCGCCCCAATGGCGCCCTTCTCGTTGAGCACCCATCGCCCCGCGTGCGCGTGCAACGCGAAGGCGCACACGCCCAGCGCCCGGAACAGGCATCCCGCCACGTAGACGACGTCACGGCGAGCGACGGCCTTACGGGCGATGCCGATCGTGAAGGACGCCTCCGGAAGCCGCCTGACCAGCGTCTGCGCGAGCGGTTCGGGGAACGTGCTCGCCTGCTCCTGCAGACGGGTGAGCTCGCCCGTCGGGTCGGCGAGCACAACGCCGAGCGCGACCTCGCCCGCGTACAGGACGTCGAGCACCCCCAGCGGATGCCCGACCTGCGCCTGCCACGCCACGCGGCCCTCCCGCGCGTGCCGCCACGCCCGCTGGACGCGGTCGACGTCGCGGTAGATCCAGTCGACCGCCACGCCGTCGACCCATAGCCAGGCGCCGCCGTCGACCCATGGCCCCCAGGCGCCGGTGGCCGTCACCGTCGCGTCCGGGCCGCCCACCTCGCGGGCCAACGCGCCGAGCGCCGCGACGGAAAGCGGCGGCCGGTAGTAGACGCCGAGGTCGACGTCGGAATCGGGACGGTGGGCGCCGCGGGCCCGGCTGCCGCCCAGCAGGACGGCTACCACCCCCGGGATGTCGACGAGCCGGTGCGCCAGTGCGGTGAGGTCCGGTGCCACCTGGAGAGGATCACATCTTGGCGGCCGCCGCGCGGAGGTTATCGGCGGCCAGGGCGAGGCCGTCGAGCTGGGAGTAGGAGGCGTCCTCGTGCTCGATGTTGACGGCCATGTCCGGATCGACCTCGGCCAGGGCCGACTGCGCGGATTCGACGACGGCAACGGCCGGACAAGATCAGCGAGAGTGGTGCCACACGTGCAGATAGGCACCCCGGACACCACAACCAGCGATCACTCCTGCGCACCGCCGGCCAAGATCGGCGGAAGTGGTGCCACAGGGACCCCGGTGCACCTCGGGCACCACTGCAGGCGATCACCGGCGCAGCCGACGGCGACGAGCCCCACAGCGGCCGCGACCTCCACCCCGAAACCGGAAGCGTCAGCTCCCCCGCCCACCCAGGCCACTTCGCAGACCGCGCACGCACGTCGCAGAGTCCACAGACCCTGCGAAGCGACAGCGGACCCTGCGAAGACCCCTGTCACGCCACGCAAGGCTCGTCCATGACCGGGGCAGGCCACCACGAGCGGTCGCGCGCTGTGCGCCCCGCCACTGACCGCTTTCCGACCGCCCGAAACGGGTATACGGCCGATATGGCGAAATCCGGCGGCGAGAGCACCCTGACCGTTCTGCTCGCCATGGGCGCGAACCTCGCGGTCGGCGTGGCGAAGCTAGTCGCCGGGCTCCTCACCGGCAGCGCGGCCATGTTGTCGGAAGCGGCGCACTCCGTCGGCGACACCATGACCGAGGTGTTGCTGCTGGCCGCGCTCAAGCGCTCGGCGAAGCCCGCCGACCGCCAGCATCCCTTCGGTTATGGCAAGGAGCGCTACGTCTTCTCGCTGCTCGCCGCCGTGTCGATCTTCGTGGCGGGCGCGATGTTCTCGATCTACCAGGGCTTCCACACGCTGCTGGGCGCCCCTGAGGAGCGCCAGAGCGTCCTGGTGGCGCTGATCGTGCTTGTCGTCGCGGCCTTGATCGAGAGCGTGTCGCTCTTCCAGGCCATCCGGCAGGTCAACGCAGAGCGGCGCCAGGAGCAGCTCGGCCTGCTGGCGTACGTGCGCCGCAGCGACGACCCGACCGTCATCACCGTCCTGTTCGAGGACAGCGCGGCGATCACCGGCCTGGCGATCGCGTTCGCGGGCGTCGGGCTGACGGCGCTCACCGGCTCCCCGGTGTGGGACGGGCTGGCGTCGCTCGGGATCGGCCTGCTGCTCGTCGTGGCCGCCTACGGGCTCGCGCGCACGAACATGGCCCTGCTGATCGGGCGTCAGGCTGATCCGCGGATGGTGCGCGCCATCGGCAAGCACCTCGCGCAGCAGCCCGAGGTGGACGAGGTCGTCGACCTGCTCACGATGCTCACCGGCACCGACCAGGTGCTGGTCTGCGCCCGGCTGGACTTCGCGGAGGGAGCGACGTCGGACGACATCGAGAGCGCCTGCGTGCGCATCGACAGCGCGTTGCACGACGAGTTCACCGACATCGACGAGGTGTTCCTGGAGCCGGTGCCGCGGGGCGACCCCGAACTGCGCGCGAAGGTCCGGGCCCGCTACGGCGGTGACCTGCGCGAGGTCGCGGCCGAGTAGGCGGTCACCTTCTCCCCACCGAGCGGGCGGCGGGCGCCGCGACGGGGGAGGCGGTGTCGTCGCAGGAAACGCCACATGAACGTTGCGGCGCGAGGGCCCGCCGGGTCGCTGTAGGAGCCCGGCCGCCCGCCCGACCACGCGTGGCCCAGGTCGTCGACCAGCCACATCTCGGCGACGGTCCGTCCGCGGTCGCCGAACCAGCGCGTCGTGCGGAAGGCCCGGCCGTCGCCCGACCGGCCCGTGGTGGTGGTCGAGCGCAGGGGACCACCGCCGTGGAACACGAGCCACTGGGCCGCGACCCTGCCTGCGTTGTCGGGGCGCACCACCCGGTCCGCCTCTCCTTGGACGACGACGAGCGGCGCCATCGGCTTCGCACCCTCTTCGGGGCCCGGCGCCTCGGTGCGGGCCGCCATCGCGGCGAACGCGCGTCCCGCTCCGGTCGCCGCCCGGTAAGGCGGCGCCGAGTGCACCCCGACGGCCGCGAAGACGTCGGGGTAGGTGGCCGCGAGGATCAGCGCCATTGCGCCGCCCGCGGAGATGCCCGCGACGTAGACCAGCCGCGGGTTGATCCGCCAGCGCGCACGCTCGTCGACCATGTCTGTCACGACGCCGGTGAGCAACGCGGGCTCCCCGATGCCGCGCTGCTGGTGGCGCACCTCGTACCAGCGCCAACACCGGTTGAGGTGGTCGCGCCGAATCTGCTCGGGCGCGACGAGAACGATGCCGTGGCGGTCGGCCACCGCGGTGAACCGCGTGGTGTCGACGAAGCCCTCGGCGTCCTGGTCGCAGCCGTGCAGCAGCATCAGGAGCGGGGCCCGGCGGCTGGGGCGGTGTCCGGCCGGAAGGTAGACCGCGCACAGCCGACCGCGCATCGCGGGCCCGGCGACCCACCGGCCAGGCGCCTTGGACCTGGAGGCTCGCCGCACCCACCGCTCCGCCACCCGCACGAGAACCCATCATGGCGGCCGGGCACCGGCAGCGCGACCCGTTCCGCTCGCCGGGACTACCCGGGCTGCCGGATGGAGGTTTGTCACCCCCTGGGTGCGCGTCCGAGCCGACGTTGGCGGGCATCCACTGGTCGGAAAGCCCACACCCTCGACGGTCGGGCGGGTCAGGCTGTCGGTGACCCACGAGAAGGCCGGGGGGCGCCGCCCATGTCCGTGTCCGCGCACTCGACGGCGACCGCCGAGCAGCAGCCCGACGTCGCAGGCCCGCGCACCGCGCTGGCCACCGTCTGCATCTCCGGCACGCTCGAGGACAAGCTCGAGGCCGCCGCCGGGGCCGGGTTCGACGGGGTGGAGATCTTCAAGCCGGACCTGGTCGCCTCGGCGCTCTCCCCCGCTGAGATCCGCAGCCGCTGCGCCGACCTGGGCCTGACGATCGACCTCTACCAGCCCTTCCGCGACTTCGACTCCACCTCGCCCGAGCGGCTTGCCGCGAACCTGCGGCGCGCCGAGCTCAAGTTCGACGTGATGGCGGAGCTGGGCACCGACCTGATCCTGGTCTGCTCCAACGCATCGGCCGACGCGGTCGCCGATCTCGACACCCTCGCCGAACAGCTGCACACCCTCGCGGACCGCGCCGAGGCCCGCGGCGTCCGCGTCGCCTACGAGGCCCTCGCGTGGGGTAGGAAGGTGTCGACCTACGAGCGGTCGTGGGACGCCGTGCGGCTGGCCGACCACCCCGCGCTGGGGCTGTGCGTGGACAGCTTCCACATCCTGTCCCGCGGCTCGGACCCTGCGGGCATCGCCGACATCCCCGGTGAGAAGCTGTTCTTCCTGCAGCTGGCCGACGCGCCGCACATGGACATGGACGTGCTGCAGTGGAGCCGCCACTACCGCCTCTTCCCCGGCCAGGGCACGTTCGACCTCCCCGCGTTCCTGGGCTACGTGCTGACCGCCGGCTACACCGGGCCGCTGTCGCTCGAGGTCTTCAACGACGTGTTCCGCCAGTCCGACCCGCGCCGCGCCGCCGTGGACGCCCGCCGCTCCCTGCTCGCCCTGCGCGAGGCCGCTGTCGGGCGGGTGCCCGCCGCTCTGCAGGCGGGCGTGGCGTCGGACGCGCCGCCCCCCACCCCGCAGCTGCGCGGGTACGCGTTCATCGAGCTGGAGGTCGATGCGACGTCGGGCGCCGCGGTCGCCGCGCTGCTCGGCGCGCTCGGCTTCGCCCACACCGGCAGTCACCGCAGCAAGCCGGTAAGCCTGTGGCAGCAGGGCGAGGCCCGGTTGCTGCTCAACGAGGTCGGCGACGACGGCGCCTCCGTGACCGCGCTCGGCATCGAGACGACCGACCCCGCAGCGGCGGCCAGACGGGCCACTTCGCTGCTCGCTCCGCCCCTGCCACAGACCCACGGGCCCGCGGAGGCCGACCTGCTCGGCGTCACCGCTCCCGACGGCACCGCCGTGTTCTTCTGCCACACGGCCACCGACGGCGTCAGCTGGCTCGCCGACTTCCTGCCGACCGGCGCGACTGCCACCGCGCACACCGACGTCTCCCACGTCGACCACGTCGCGCTCACCCAGCCCTACGACAACTTCGACGAGGCGACGCTCTTCTACCGCTCGCTGCTCGGCCTGCAGACCCGGCACGCGTCCGAGGTCGCGGCGCCGTTCGGGCTCGTGCGCAGCCGGGCCGTCAGCGACACCGAGCTGACCGTGCGCGTCTGCCTCTCGGTGTCGGTGCTGCGCAGGGGCGGCTGGGCACCGGGCGTCGCCGACCCACAGCACGTCGCCTTCGCCAGCCCCGACGTCATCGCCCTCGCCCGCCGGGCCCGTGCGGCAGGCGCACCCCTGCTCGGCATCCCGGACAACTACTACGACGACCTCGACGCCCGCCTTGCCCCTGCGCAGATCGCCGAGCTCCGCGAGCTGGGTGTGCTGCTCGACCGCGACGCGGGCGGGGAGTTCCTGCACTTCTACACGCAGGTGATCGGGGGCCGGGTGTTCTTCGAGGTGGTCCAGCGGATCGGCGACTACGAGGGATACGGCGAGGTCAACGGGCCGATCCGGATGGCGGCCCACCGCCGCGCCCGCCTGACGAGCTGAGGCGGGACGCGACCGCGATCGCGTCGAGTGCGACGTTTCACAGATCAAACCCCGACAACTGCGCACTCGACGTCACCGGCGTGCGGCGCCAACATCCACATCAGCAGCAGGGCGAACTTCAGCAGGGTGGCCCTGCTGCGAGTGAGTCGGAGCAGGGCCACCCTGCTGCAGTCCCCGGGGCGGCCGCGCCTCGCTGTGCCGCGCCTCCTCCGCCTGCTGGTGGGCCTGCTCGAACGTGATGATCCGGTGCCCACGGTTCGCGGAGAACGTGAGCGCGCGGGCCCACGTGTAGATCGTGCCGAGCCGGTTGCCCCAACCGATGAGGTAGAGCACGTGGATGAAGCCCCACATCGTGTAGCCGAGCAGGCCGGTGAACTTCATGCCGAAGGCGTCGGCGATCGCGGTGCGGTGCCCGATCGTGGCCATGTTGCCCTTGTCGAAGTACTTGAACGGCTCCACCCGCTGGTCGCCCGCCAGCCTCGCCTTGATCAGCTTCCCGACGTACTTCCCCTCCTGCATCGCAGGCTGGGCGACGCCGGGCAGCTTGTTCAGCGAAACCATGTCCCCGACCGCGAACACTTCGGGATGCCCGGCGATCGTGCAGTCGGGCTCCACCGGGATGCGTCCTGCGCGGTCGGTCTCCAGCCCCGCCTTGGCCGCCAGCATCCTGGCCAGCGGCGACGCCTGGACACCCGCCGCCCAGATGCGGGTCCGGGTGCGGATGGTCTCATCCCCGTCCGGTCCCTCGACGGTGATGGACTCGCCGTCCATCGCGACGGCCAGGGTGTTGAGCCGCACCTCGACGCCCATCGACTCCAGCTTGTCCTGGGTGTAGCGCTGCAGCTTCTCGTCGAACGGCCCGAGCACGGCCCCTGCCCCTTCCAGCAGCAGGATCCGGGCCTCCTTCGTGTTCACGGTGCGGTAGTCCTGGGGCAGCACCTTGTGCGCGAGCTCGGCCACCTGCCCGATGAGCTCGACGCCGGTCGGGCCCGCCCCGATCACCACGAACGTCAGCCACTCCGCGCGTTCCACCGGGTCGGTCGACAGCTCGGCCATCTCGAAAGCGAGCAGGATCGCGTCGCGCAGATGCCGCGCGTCCTCGATGGTCTTCATCCCTGGTGCGTGGCGGGAGAACTCGTCACGGCCGAAGTAGGAGTGGGTGGCGCCCGCGGCGACCACGAGCGAGTCGTAGGGCAGCTCGAGCATCCTGCCGTCGGGGCCTTCGGCCGAGACGACCCGCCGGTCCAGGTCGATGTCGGTCACCTCCGCCAACAGCGCCCGCGCGTTGGCCTGCTTCTTGATGACACTGCGCAACGCGGGCGCGATCAGCCCAGGCGGCAGGATGCCCGCCGCCACCTGGTACAGCAGGGGCTGAAACAGGTGGTGGTTGGTCCGGTCCACCACCGTCACGTCCACGTCGGCGTAGGCGAGCGAACGCACCGCGTTCAACCCGCCGAAGCCACCGCCGACGACGACCACCTTGTGCCGACCCTGCTCGATCATGTGCGGCTCCGCTCAGGTCGGGAGCTGGGCGACGTCGCGGAGTTCGTCGGGCGTCGCGGTGCCGAACCCGAAGAACTCCAGGTCGGCCGGGATCATCTCGAACAGCATGTCGCTGCCGACCTGAATCCGGCAGCCCTTGGCCTGTGCGGCCGCCAGGAACGGCGTGATGGTCTGCTTCATCACGACCTCGCCGACGAACGTGCTGGGCGCGATCCGGTCAACGTCCATCGGCAGCGGGTCGTCGTCCTTCATGCCCAGCGGCGTGGCGTTGACCACGAGGTCGTAGCCCTCGGGATCCTTCGAACCAATCTGGATCTGCAGGTCGGGATAGTGCTCCGACAGCCTGCCTGCCAGACCTTCGGACGCCGACTGGTTCGGGTCGAACAGGCCCATCCCGGCCACCCCGGCCGCGGCGAGCGACGCCGCGATCGGCGACCCCACCCCGCCGTTGCCGACCACGAGCACCCGGGTGCCCGCGAGCGGGAACCCCTTGCGCTCGACGCCGCGCACGAACCCGGCGCCGTCGAACTGGTCGCCCACGGTGCTGCCGTCCTCGCGCACCAGCACCGCGTTGGCCGCGCCCGCGATCTTCGCGGTGGGTGTGAGCTCGTCGACCAGCTCGCAGGTCACCACCTTGTGCGGCATCGTGACCAGCGCGCGGCATCACCACCGCGTCGATCCCGTTCTCGTCGAACCACGGGTTGTAGATCAGCGGCGCCTTGAACGCGAACGTCGGGTAGCCGATGTGCGCGACAAGGGTCGTCTTGCCGCTGATCACTTCTTGAGCTGCTCTCGCATCACGCCGAAAACGACCTCGGAGGTTTCCCTGACGAAGTTGGCGTGCGTGCTGGCCAGCGTCGAAGCCCACTCGAGGCCCGTGCCCCTCGCGGCCTGCTCTTCGAGGTCGAGGAGGTTCTTGAGCATGCGCTCGTAGCCCTCCAGCCAGGCCAGGCCGTTCTCTTTGGCCTTGTCGACGACCTCTGTCGAGAGCGCCTGTACCCGCTTGACGGCGGCTTCCATGTCGGTCGGGTCGGTCATGCCGATGCCTCCTTGACCCCTGTGTTCTGTTGGGCTGTGTCCCACTCTGCCACGGCCATGCCGGTGATCCATGGATGCACGGCCTCGTACGCCAGCGGCTTCGCGTTCGTCGGGGCCATCGCCCCCGCGATCGCGAGCCAGCTGCGGATCTCGTGACTGCCGTTGCCTGCCAGCTCGAGTTCGCTGTCGGGCAGGTCGAGCACGTCGTCGAGCTCGCCGCGCTCCAGGCGGTCGAGGAACCAGCGGTCGAACTCCTCGTCGATGTCACCGACCCGCGGGTTGCCGATGAAGTGCGACAGCCCGCCCGCCCCGATGATCGCGACCCGCTGCAGGCCGGTGTAGGACCGGATGGCGTCGCCGAGGGCCTTGCCGAACTCGTAGGCCCGCCGCACCGGCATCAACGGCGCGACCGCGCAGTTCTGCACGATCGGCACGAGCGGCAGCTTCATGTCGTTGTCCAGCTCGTAGTACACGGTCATGATCCCGTGGTCGAGCTCGAGCTGGTGGGAGAACGCCGGGTCGAACCCGGACCGCAGCGTGCTCTCGGCGATGTGGTTGGCCAGCCCGGGGTGCCCGGGGATCCACACCTTGTCGATCGGCAGCCACTCTTCGGTCGGGCCCCAGTTCTTCTCCCCCACGCCGATGCAGATCTGCGGGAAGTTCTCCAGGAAGAAGTTCGTGAAGTGCTCGTTGGACAGGACCACGCATGCCTGCACGCCCCGCTCCCGGCACTCCTGCTTGACCTTGTCCAGCGCTCCGAAGAAGTTGTCGCGCTGCTCCTGCGGCGCGGCCATCCGCGCGGAGGACATCATCGGAGCATGCGATGCGCAGTACGCCAGAACTATGTCTGCCACCGTCCCCTCCTCTCGTCTCCCACGCCCAGCGGCTCCAGCAGCGCCCGGTAGTCGTCGCGGGCGAAGCCCGCCGCACGACAGAACCGGTTCAGCAGGACTTCGTGCAGCCCGAGCTGGTAGAGCGACGCCACGTCGCGTGTCTCGAACGCCTTGCGCTCGTCATCGCTCAGCTCGTAGCCGGAGTCGTCGAACCCGGCTCTGCCGTCCGTCTCGGCGCCGCTGTTGACCTCACCTGCGCGGACCCAGTCATATACGCATCGGTTCAGCTGATAGACCGACATCGCCCCCCCATCACTCCCCGTGAGGTTCGCACGCCCGCCTGCACCTAGGCCCACCCTTCCGACCAGTGAGAGGGCGCTGTGCCCAAGTTCGCTATCGGGCGGCGGCGTGCGCGAGCGCGTACCACTCGTAGACACCGTCGGGTCGGGTCCGCCGCTCGACCTCGCCCGACCAGCGCAGGTAGGCGATGTGCGACAGCGTCTCGTTGATGGCGAGCTGGCGCTGGTGGGCGAGGATGGCCTTCACAACGAGCCGGTCGGCCAGCTCGACGACCGAACTGGGCTCCGCGGCTATCGCCTGGCGCACCTTGTCCAACCTGCGCAGCTTGGTGCGGTAGATGGCCTCGATACGCCCGGCGGGATCGTCGAAGGGCCGTCCGTGGCCGGGCAGGACGTGGGTCGGGCGCAGGTCGGCGACGCGGCGCAGCGACTCGAGGTAGCTGCGCAACGGGTCGGCGTCGAACCCGCGCTCGAACGTGACCGGCGGGGTGATCCCGGGCAGCAGGTGGTCGCCCGAGAGCAGCACACCCCGCGCGGGCGAGTGGAGGCAGACGTGGCCGAGCGAGTGCCCCGGCGTGTGCAGGACGTCCCAACTGTCGCCGCTGATGGTCAGGTGCTCGCCGCCGCGCAGCCGCGTCGAGGCCTCCACGACCGAGTGCAGGTAGGGCAGCCACCGGGTGAGGTGGTCAGCGAGGTCCATCCGCTCGACCTCGGACACCCCGTGGTCTTCGTAGGTCGGTGACGTTGACCATCTCGAACGAGGTGATGCCCTCCAGCGTCATCTGCGCCCTGTCCAGCGCCTCCGTCACCGCGTCCTGGATGCTGGCACCGGTCCCGACGAGCTCGACGGCCTTCTGCACGGTCACGCGATCATCCTGTGCCTGAATAGGAAGCGGGCGGGTGCGTTCCCGCTCGCTGGAAGAGCCGGTAGAGGTAGATCAGCGAGGGCACCAGCAGGATCGACCCGAGGACGAGCGACACGAGCATCGCGACCAACGTGGCCTGGCCCGCGGCCGCGTCGTCGATCGTGAGCTGCAGCGGCAGGATGTAGGGGTACTGCGCGGCCGCCCAGCCAAGGAGGATCGTGGCGACGGCCAGCGAGGACGTGAGGCGGGCCTGCGCGTAGCGGCGGAGGACCAGCAGCACGATGGACGCCACGCCCGCGAGCACCGAGACGATGATCACCGGCAGCGCACGGCCGAACATCCCCTCGGCGAGCGCGGGGGCGTCGGCGCGCAGCACGAAGAGCCCCGCGAGGCCTGCGAGGCCCGTGACCACCGCGGTGCCCAGAGCCCTGATCCGGAACCATTCGGCGATGTCCGGCTCGCCCTCGCGCACCGCGTCCGCGCAGAGGAACACGGCGGCCAGGTAGGCGCAGACCAGGATGGCGAGCACGCCACCCAGCGCCGAGGTCGGGTTGACCCAGCTCGTGATGACGTCGCCCGCCGCGATGCCCGGTGGCACCCGCCCGGAGGCGACCCCGCCGACGACCGCACCCAGGAAGTAGGGCGTGACCAGCGACGACACCGCGAATGCCGCGCCGAGCAGACGGCGCATGGGCAGCGTCGTGATGCTCTTGCGGAACGCGAACGCCGCCCCCCGGGCGATCATCCCGAACGCGGCGATCGTCAGCGGCGCGTAGAGCGTCGACGCCACCGCCGTGAACCCCGCGGGGAACCCGGTCCACAGCACCACCAACACGAAGATCAGCCAGACGTGGTTGGCCTCCCACACCGGCCCGATCGCGTGCTCGATCACGGCGCGCTGGCGTGCCCCGCCCTGGGTGCCACCCGCGAGCAGGTCCCAGATCCCCGCGCCGAAGTCGGCCCCCGCGAACAGCGCGTAGGCGATCAGGCCGACGAACATGATGCCGAGCACCACCTCGGCGAGCGTCATGACGGCACGGTTTCGAGCTCCTGCGGCGCCGCGACGTCATGCGAGTGCGCCAGGCGCCGCAGCACGAACACCGTCAGCACCGTCAGCACCGCATAGATGATCGACACGGCCACGAACCCGAGCGGGATGCCCGCCGCGGGGCTCACGGCGTCGGCGGTGCGCAGGATGCCGTAGACGATGAACGGCTGGCGCCCGACCTCGGTGGTGATCCACCCGGTCTCCATCGCGAGCACCGCGCCCGCGCCGGAGACCGCGACCGCCCGCAGGAACCAGACCGTGCGCGGCACCCGGTGGTGGCGCCACCAGCTCCACGCCAGGCAGAGCGCGAGCAGCGCCAGCGCCGAGCCGATCCCGACCATCGTGTTGTAGGCCAGGTGCACCAGGTTCACCGGCGGCCGCAGGTCGGGCGACACGCTCTCCAGGCCGGTCACCCGCCCGTTGAAGTCGTGGGTCACCAGGAAGGAGAGCCCCCAGGGGATCTCCAGCGCCCCGCGCAGCTCGTCGTTGATGTAGAGGCCGCCCACCGACAGCGGCACCGCGGTGCTGGTGTGGAAGAGGCCTTCCATGGCCGCCAGCTTGACCGGCTGGTTCTCCGCCACCGCGCCCGCGATCCAGTCCCCGACGATCAGCTGCAGCGGCGTCGCGATCGTGGCGACCGTGAGGGGGATGAGCAGCCCGAACTTGTGATAGAGGTCGCGGCGCCCGCGCAGCATGCCCACCGCGTACACCGAAGCCACCAGGTAGCCGGTCACCATGTAGGCCGCGAGCACCATGTGCACAACCTGCGGCCACGTCGAAGGGCCGAACATCGCCCCGACCGGGTCGGCGTCCACCACGCGCCCGTTGACCAGCTTGAACCCGGTGGGGTTGTTCATCCACGCGTTGGCGGTGATCACGAAGAACGCGCCCGCCAGCCCGGACACCGCGATCGGCAGGGCGCTCAGCATGTGCGCGCGGGGCGACATCCGGTCCCACCCGAACAGGTAGATCCCCACGAAGATCGCCTCGAGGAAGAAGGCGAAGCCCTCCAGCACGAACGGGAAGCCGAACACCTCACCGAAGGGCCGCATCAGGCCGGGCCACAGGATGCCCATCTCGAACGACAGCAGCGTGCCCGACACAGCGCCCGCGGCGAAGAGCACACCCATCACCTTCGACCAGGTGCGCGCCAGCTCGAGCAGGACCGGGTTGCCCCGGCGGTGCGCTCGCCACTCGGTGAACACCACGAGCACCGGCAACGCGATCCCGAAGCACGAGAACACGATGTGCCAGCCCAGCGACAGCGCCATCTGCATCCGTGCCGGGTACAGGTTGTCCGCAGCCCCCGCCAGCACGAGTGTGTGGTCCACGCCCACCTCCGTCGGTCCGGGGATCAAGGATGGTCCCCGCACGCCCCCGATGGCCCGACTTCCCGCACGACGGAAGCACCCCGGTGAGTCCGGCACCCCACCACGGTGAGTCCAGCGTCCCCCCACGGCGAGTCCAGCACCCCACCACGGTGAGTCCAGCACCGCAACACGGCGAGTCCAGCATCCCACCACGGTGAGTCCAGCACCGCAACACGGCGAGTTGGCCGTTCGTGCACACCGGCCGTGCGGCGCCGCGTGCACGTTCGGCCAACTCGCCGTGCTCAGATGCCCGACTCACCGTGCCGGGGTGCCAGACTCACCCGTGCTTGACATAGTTAACGGAAGTGGGTACTTTAGCTATCACACGGGCAAGACGCCCACCCAACAGAGGAGAGAACCACGATGAGCGCACCGACCGAAGAGATCACCCGCATCGCCACCGACACCCGCGAGGCCTTCACCGCCGCGCTGACCTCGTGGGCCGAGACCGCGCAGCGCTACGCCGCCAACTTCGACGCCAAGAACCCGGCGCCCTCCGCGGCCGACACCCTGGCCGCCGTCGACACCGCGTACAACCTGGCGAGCACGCTGCTGTCCGAGCAGCGCGCCCTGGCCACCACGGCCATTTCGACAGGCCACAAGGCCGCCGAGGACATGATCGAGCGCGCCCGCTCGCTCGCCGTCTTCCCGGTCCCCACCAACGCCTGAGACGCTCGCAAGCAATCCGACCCACGGCCCTGCCCGGCATCTGCCGAGCGGGGCCGTCGTCGTCGGTCGCCGCTGGGTGATCGCCACGAGCGCGACGTTCCCTGAGATCGAAACCCGCGAAGGGGCTGCCGAGAATAGCGTGTCGTTTTCGGTTGTGTTGCCCGCTGTTGTGGTCCGGCTGCAGATGTGGACGTTGACGCGCACCCCCTGAGCCCCGCGTTCCACCTCACCGAGTCCCGCGCTTCACAACGCAGCACCGGGGGTGTTGGACACCGGTGGCGCAGGGGGTGATCGCGTAGACAGCGACGTTATCGGGGTTGGATCACCGGAAACGTCGCACTCGACGCGATCACGGTCCGTTGACCAGCCGCTGGGCCCCTCGCTCCAGGCATCCAACCTGCATGTTGATAACCGGCGCGTCCGAAACCTCCCCCTCGTCGCGATCACCCCCGCGATCCCCTCGAGGTCCTCCGTGTCGCGGTAGTCGGGCGAGACCAGGAACGACGCGTTGGTGTAGGCCGTGACGTACTCCCGGAAGTCCAGCCCGTTCTCCAGGATGTAGCGGATCACGCCACCCAGGAACGCGATGTCGCTGCCCACGCGGATCGGGACGAACGTGTCGGCGAGCGCGCTGGTGCGGGTGAAGTGCGGGTCGATGTGGATCACCCTCGCCCCGAGCTTCTTCGCCTCCACCACCCACTGGAACCCGACCGGATGGGCCTCCGCCATGTTCGAGCCCATGATCACGATGCAGTCGGAGCGGACGAGATTCTGCGGTCCGTCGGTGGCGCCGCCGCGCCCGAGCGAAGTTCCCAGACCGGGAACGGTGGCGGAGTGTCAAATACGGGCCTGGTTCTCGATCTGGATCGCCCCGAGCGCGGTGAACAGCTTCTTGATGAGGTAGTTCTCCTCGTTGTCCAGCGTCGCGCCGCCCAGAGCCGCGAAGCCGGTGGTGCGCCGCAGGATCCGACCCTGCGCGTCGGTGTCCTGCCAGCCCCGGCGACGGGCGTCGAGCACGCGTTCGGCCACCATCTCCATCGCGGTGTGCAGGTCCAGATCGGTCCAGGGAGCCTGCGAAGCGTCAGCCGCCTCTGCGAAGCCACGCAACGGTCAGAAGTTGCCCCGGCGGGCCTGCTCGCGCTCGATCGCCTCGAACAGCGCCTGGAAGTTGCCCTTGCCGAAGCCCAGCGACCCGTGCCGCTCGATGAGCTCGAAGAACACCGTCGGACGGTCGCCGATGGGCTTGGTGAAGATCTGCAGGAGGTAGCCGTCCTCGTCGCGGTCGACGAGGATCCCGCGGGCCTCCAGCTCCTCGATCGGCACGCGCACCTGCCCGATTCGCTCGCGCAGTGCGGGATCGCGGTAGTAGGCCTGCGGGGTGGCGAGGAACTGCACGCCCGCGGCCCGCAGCTCGTCGACCGTGCGCAGGATGTCGTTCGTGGCCAACGCCAGATGCTGCACGCCCGGACCGCCGTAGAACTGCAGGTACTCGTCGATCTGCGAGCGCTTGCGCCCGGTCGCGGGCTCGTTCAGCGGGAACTTCACTCTGTGGTTGCCGTTCGCGACGACCTTGCTCATCAGCGCCGAGTACTCGGTGGCGATGTCGTCACCGACGAACTCGGCCATGTTCGCGAAGCCCATGACCCGCTGGTAGAACCGCACCCACTCGTCCATCCGACCGAGCTCCACGTTGCCGACGACGTGGTCGAGCGCCTGGAAAAGCCGCCCACCTGCACGCCGCGGCGCCGACGCGGCGACGTAGCCCGGCAGGTACGGGCCGCTGTAGCGGGACCGGTCGACCAGCGTGTGCCGGGTGTCGCCGTAGGCCGCGAGCGTCGCCATCCGCACAGTGCCGTGCTCGTCGGTGAGGTCGTGCGGCTCGGCCGTCACGACGGCGCCCTGGGCGCGCGCGTGCGCCACGCAGCGGTCGACGTCGGGCACCTCGAGGGCGATGTCGACGATCCCGTCCCCGTGGCGGCGGTGGTGGTCCAGCAGCGGGCTGGCCGGGTCGACGCCGCCGGTGAGCACGAACCGGACGGCCCCGCTCTCCAGGACGTAGGCGCGGTGGTCGCGGTTGCCGGTCTCGGGGCCGCTGGTGGCGACCAGCTGCATCCCGTAGACGGTCGTGAAGATCTGCATGGCCTGGGTGGCGTTGCCGACGACCCACACCACGGCGTCCCACCCGGTGACCGGGAACGGGTCGGTGGCGTGGTCGTGTTCGACGAGCCCGACCAGCGCGCGCAGCTCGTCGAGGCTCAGCTGGGCAAGGCGCTCCTGGCCGGTCAACGACTGGCTCACGGACTGACTCACGGCGTCCTCCTCGCAGCAGCGGTAGCCTAGAGAAGCCGATCCGCCCACTGCTGCGCAAGATGGCCCGCGGCAGCTGCGCGTTCTGGCACAAACGGTCAGCGGATCGGCCTCGTTACTGCACAATCAGGCACATGGCCCACCAGCTCGACGCGCTCGACCTCACGCTCATCGAGACCCTCACCGCGCATCCCCGATCGGGCCCCCTGGAGCTCTCCCGGCTGATCCGGGTGGCCCGCGCCACCGTGGCCGCCCGCCTGCAGCGGCTCACCGACGCCGGAGTGATCACCGGGCATGGGCCCGACGTCGATCTGGCCGCGGCGGGCTTCCCGGTGCGGGCCTTCGTCACGCTGCAGATCGCGCAGGGCGGCCTCGGCGACGTCGCGGACGAGCTGGCCGCGATCCCCAACGTCCTGCAGGCCCACGCGGTGACCGGCACCGGCGACATCGTCTGCGATGTGGCCGCCCGTTCGCACGCCGACCTGCAGGATGTGCTCGTGGCCCTGAACTCCTCGCCTGCCATCGTGCGGTCCACGAGTGTGATCGCGCTGAGCACGGTCGTCGCGCACCGGGTGTTGCCGCTCCTGCGGACGGGCGTGCGCCCGGGCGGTGCGCGGGCGCCGCACTACCGCTGACCCCGGTGGTGATCGCTGTGAGGGCGACGTTGCCGGTGACCCCGGAAGACGGCCTTCTCGCCGTTGCCGTCCGTCGCGCCCTCCCGCGATCGTGTCGTCCGCTCGTCGTCCGCGGGTTTGGCGAAAAGGCCCCGCGTCCGACGGCCCTGGCTCTAGCCTCTGCGGCGTGGACGGGTTCGGTGTCTCCGCGGCCAGGCTCCTCGACGCCGCACGGACCGCGGCGGCGGTCGCTGAGCAGATGCCGACGGCCGATCTCGCCGGGGCGGTGCGGGCGGTGGCCACGGCGTTGCCCGGCGGCGTCACGGCCGCGGACGGCGAGGCGCTCGCGGGCGGGTGGGCCGCGGCGTCCACCGCCGTGACGCGCGCGATCGCCGGGCACTCCATCGCGGTGGCTGCGGCCGCCGCGACCTACCGCACGGCCGAGGCGGCAGTGGGCGCGGCGGTCGAGGCCCTCCGATGGTGACGCCTGCCGACGTGCGCCGATGGGACCCCCTCGGGATGGAGGGCGCCTTCCGCGCGCTCGGCGCGGCCAGGGATCGGCTGCAGGGGCTCGACGCCGCCCTGCCTGCGGCGCGACCGACCGAAGCCGAGTGGCAGGGCGCGGCCGCCGACCTGGCCCGCACCGCGCACGACCGGATCGCGGAGCAGCTGCGCAGGCTGCACGACGACGCCACCGCGCTGCGCCCCGGACTGGGCGAGGCCATCGACGCCGTCGTCGGCGTTCGGGCCGAGCTCGTCATCGTCGAGGCCGTGGCCACCGCGGCAGGTTTCGCCATCGGCGACGACGGCACCGTCACCGACACGGTGCGCGGGGCCGTCGACCCCGGGGAACGGGCGGCCACGCTCGCGATGGTCGCGGGGCAGGTCCGGCGGGTGCTCGACCAGGCAGCCGACGTCGACGCGCACGTGCACGAGTTGCTGCAGGCCGCCCACCCGCGCCCCGGCCCCGCCGGTCATCGGGACATCGCCCGCCGCGGCCGCCGCGTGGTGGAATGCGCTCCCGGTGGCCGACCGGGAGCGGTTCGTGACCGAGCATCCCGAGCAGGCGGGCAATCTGGACGGCATCCCCGCCGCGGTCCGCGACGCCGCCAACCGGCGCACGCTCACCGCGGCCATCACCCAGGCCGAGGCCGCCCGCGTCGCCGTGGCCGACCAGCTCAGCGCGCTGACCGACGCCATCGACCACGGTCGCGAGGGCATCGACCAGGTGCCCCGGCGCGACGCGCTCACCGCCCGGATCGAGCGCCTCGACGCGCACATCGGCGCGCTGCGCGCGCTCCAGAACCGGCTGCGGGCCGCCGCGGCGCGGCCCACGCTGCTCCTGGCGTTCCAACCCGGGATCGGCAACGGGCGCGCCGCCGTGGCGGTGGGCGACCCGGACACGGCCGCGAGCGTCGTCACCTTCGTGCCGGGCACCTCGTCCCGCCTCGACCGGATCAGCGGCGACATCGCCCACGCGGATGCCGTGGCCGACAGCGCGGACCTGGCGGCCACATCGGGGCGCACCGCGGTGATCGCGTGGGACGGCTACGACGCACCCCAGTCGATCATCCCGGACGCGGCGCAGGGGCATTACGCCGACGACGCGGAGCCGCTGCTGCGGTCGTTCCAACAGGGCCTGCGCGCCACCCACGTGGGGCCGACCTCCCGCAACACCGTCCTCGGTCACAGCTACGGGTCCACAGTGGTGGGCCACACCGCGCGCGACGGCACCCTCGACGCCGACGCCATCGTCTTCGCGGGCAGCCCCGGCGTCGGCGTGCGCGACGTGCGGGGCCTGCGGCGGCCGCCGGGCACCGTCTACTCCACCACCGGGGCCGCCGACCCCATCGAGATCACGCACGCGTGGTGGCTCGGGCCCGCCGATGACGCCCTCGGGTCCGATCCCAGCGATCCGCGCTTCGGCGCCCACGTGTTCCTGGCCGACCCGCACGGCGGCCACAGTGACTACTGGAACCGCGGCAACCCCGCGCTGCGCTCGTTCGGCCGCATCGCCATCGGACTGGAACCCCTCCCGTGAAACCCCGCCCGCTCGCCCTCGTCGCGGCGGCCGCCTTCCTCACCGCCTGTGGAGCGCCGATGCCCAGCCCCTCGACCCCGCCGGATTCCTCCCCTGCTGCGCGGTCCCCGTCGGCGGCAGCGGCGGCGTCACCGGCCGTCGCCGAGGCGTCCGCGCGCGTCGAACGGCACGTCCGCGACGTCGCGGCGAACATCCCCGGCGCGAGCCTCGAGGTCAAGTTCCCGCTGCGCGTCACCCCGTGCACGGAGCCGGTGGCAGGCGGCCCGCCGGGGCAGGTGAGCGCGGGGGTCGCCTACCGGGTCACCGGCCTGACGCCCGAGCACAACCCCGCGGCGTTCGACGTGGCCCTGCGCTACTGGAGCGACAACCGCTTCCGAATCCTGCTCGACGCCCGCCCGCGCGACAACTACCTCTACGTCGAGGCCCCCGCGCCCGACTACACCACGGTCTCGCTGCAGGAAAGCGCCGACGGCACCCACGTCCTGTTCCTCGTCGCCGACTCCCCCTGCCTCCGGCCCGACGGCACCGGCACCCCGACCTGACCACGGCCGCTCCCGCTCCCCGGGCGGCCGCACTTCGGCGTAGAAAGAGCCATGCTGAGCGCCGAGGAACAGGACGTCGTCGAGGTCGTGCGAAGCTGGGTCGACCGCGAGGTCCGCCCGGTCGTACGCGATCTGGAGCACGGCAACGTCTACCCCGAGAAGCTGATCGAGGGCATGAAGCAGCTCGGCATCTTCGGGCTGGCGATCCCGGCGCCGTTCGGCGAGGCGCCGGTGTCGACGCCCTGCTACGCGCTGGTCACCGCGGAGCTCGCCCGCGGCTGGATGAGCCTCGCCGGGGCGATGGGCGGGCACACCGTGGTGGCCAAGCTGATCCTCACGTTCGGCACCGAGGAGCAGAAGCAGCGCTGGCTGCCGCGCATGGCCACCGGGGAGGTGCGCGCCACGATGGCGCTCACGGAGCCGGGCGGTGGCTCCGACCTGCAGGCCATGACCACCGTCGCCCGCAGGGACGGCGACGGGTACGTCGTCGACGGCGCCAAGACGTGGATCACGAACTCGCGCCGGTCGCAGCTGATAGCGCTGCTGTGCAAGACCGACCCGCAGGCGCAGCCCCGCCACCGCGGCATCTCGATCCTGCTCGTCGAGCACGGGCCGGGACTCACCGTCTCCAAGGACCTGCCCAAGCTCGGCTACAAGGGCGTCGAGAGCTGCGAGCTGCTGTTCGACGGCCTCCGCGCGCAGGCGTCTGCGCTGCTGGGCGGGGTCGAGGGCCGCGGCTTCGGGCAGATGATGAAGGGGTTGGAGACCGGGCGCATCCAGGTGGCGGCGCGGGCGCTCGGGGTCGCGCGGGCCGCCTTCGACGACGCGTTGGGCTACGCCCAGTACCGCGAGAGCTTCGGCAAGCCGATCTGGAAGCACCAGTCGATCGGCAACTACCTCGCCGACATGGCCACCAAGATCACCGCGGCGCGCCAGCTCATCCTGCACGCCGCCGAGCGGCTCGACAGGGGCGAGCGCGCAGACATGGAGGCGGGCATGGCGAAGCTGTTCGCGTCGGAGATGGCCATGGAGGTCGCCCTCGACGCCGTGCGCATCCACGGCGGCTACGGCTACTCCACCGAGTTCGACGTCGAGCGCTACTTCCGCGACGCCCCGCTGATGATCGTCGGCGAGGGGACCAACGAGATCCAGCGCAGCGTCATCGCCGGTCAGCTCGTCGCACGCGGCGGGCTGGAGTGACGATGATCAGGCGGGCCAGCCTCCGCCGACCGTGCGCGCGAGGATGCCCAGGGTCGCGCGGAGCGCCGACTCCGGCACGATCGGGAAGGTGAGGCCCCGCTCGCGCCAGACCGGGTCGATGCCCGACCAGTCGTAGTACGAGGTCACGAGCGTGGCCACGCCCCGGTCGTCGTCGGCCGGTTCGAGCCGGTAGCCGTAGACGTGGCCGATCTGGGGGCGCAGCCGTCCCAGCACCTTCCAGGCGATCTCCCGGTCCTGCTCGTAGACCGTGATCGTCACCGTGACGTCGTACTCGCCGAGCGGCATGTCGTTCAGCGCCTCGCGGTCCATGTGGACGGCGAAGGAGTCACCCACCCCGTTCACCGGCTTGCCCGTGGCGCTCATCAGCATTCCGGAGCTGTCGATCGCGACGTGCCCCCGCGGGTCGCGGAGCACCGCGAAGATCGCGGCAGGCTCGGCGCGGATCAGCCGCGGCACCTCGATGCGCTCGTCCATCCGCCCAGCCTCCCCCGTGCGCGGGAACAACGGTCATGGCCACCGTTTCCGCGCACGACCCTCCGGACTCAAGCCTCGCACAGCTCGCTGCTGAACAGCCTAACGAGTCCCAACGTTCGGCGGCTGTGTCATATCGACACGTCGCGGCGCCGCCGGTCGCGCCAGGATCGGAAAACCAGCTGTCGGCAAAGGGGCCAACTGACCACGAAGGAGGACGGGATCGTCAAGCCGCTGATCACCTTCAACTGACACTCGTGCGCGGAAACAACGGTCATGGCCACTGTTTCCGCGAACGGCGCTCCCGACGCCGCCGACGTGGGGTGGGTCAGGAGCTGCGGCCAGGCCGTCCGATCCCCGCGGCGTAGAGCACGGCGAGCGCGGCACCCGAAGGCGCGAACCAGATCCACCAGGGGTAGATCTCCGCGGCGGCGGTGGCCGACACCAGGCCCCAGACGATCAGGTTCACCGCGACGACACTCAGCCAGATGATCGTCAGGATCCGCATCGTGGTGCCGCCGCCGGTGTCGGAGAAGACCCGCCGGGCTGGGCGACGGGCAGGCGGCGACGCCACCGAAGAGGCAGGCGGCGGGACCGGCAGATCGGCGGTGACCCACTCCAGCTCGCCGCGGGTGCGCGCCGCCCACGCCGACTGGACGCGCTCATCGAACTCGTGGATGTCGAGCTGGCCGACCGACTGAGCCACCTGGAGCCGATCCTGGACGGCCTGGCGCTCGGCGTCGGACACGCGCAGGTCCTCGGGGCGGACGGGCTCGGTCACGCCATCGATGATGGCACGGCCTGACGGCTTCGGTCCCGGTGATCGTGGCGAGAGCGTTGTCAGGGTGAGCCCCGCGTCCCCGCGCCCTGAGCTTCACGGGGTGATCAAGCCGGTGATCCCAGCGCCGGTGATCACGTCCAGAGCTACGCAGGGGCGCATCGTGTTCGACACCTCTGCGAGGACGCCACAGGTCCGGGTAGGTACCCAGGGCGCCCACTTCCGCCGATCTTGCCCGGTGGGGGCAGGGGGTGATCGCTGGTTGTGGTGTCGGCGGTGCACCACTGCACGTGTGGCACCACTTCCGCCGATCTTGTCCGGTGTGCGCAGGGGGTGATCGCTGGTTGTGGTGTCGGCGGTGCACCACTGCACGTGTGGCACCACTTCCGCCGATCTTGCCCAGCCGGGCCCGCAGCGGGGTGTGTCTCCTGCATGTTGACAACCGGCGCGTCCTTACCGGGCTTTGATCACCGGAAACGTCTCCCCAACAGCGATCACCCTTGGGTCGGGAGCTCAGCCAGACGCGCCGCGCGGGCCGTACATGATCACCAGTACGCCGCCGAGGCAGATCGCGGCGCCGAGGTAGTCGAAGCGGTCGGGCCGGAACCCGTCGACGAGCATGCCCCACGCCAGCGACCCCGCGACGAAGAAGCCTCCGTAGGCGGCCAGGATGCGGCCGAAGTGGACGTCGGGCTGCAGTGTTGCGACGAAGCCGTACAGGCCGAGCGCGAGGATCCCGCCCCCCACCCAGATCAGCCCCCGGTGCTCGCGCACCCCCTGCCACACCAGCCAGGCGCCGCCGATCTCCGCGAGCGCGGCGAGCAGGAACAGCAGCAGCGACCGCAGGACTGTCATGTTCCCATGATCCCCGGGCCGCACCCGTCCCCGAGCACGCGTCGCGGCGGCCGCCGTGCGCCACCCGCTCCTGGCTCATGCCCGGCCGCCCTCGGCTCGCGTCATCGCCTGGTGTGCACGGTCGGCCAACTCGCCGCGGCCAGATGCCCGACTCACCGTGACCGAGCGGTCGACTCACCCGGTGCGATTCATCGTGGGCAGCCGCCCGATTCACCGTGGTGAGGTGGGCGACTCACCGGGTGGGGCAGGATCGGGGGGTGCCCCACCAGCCCGACCAGCCCGACCAGCCCGTCCGGCCCGACCGGCCCGTCCAGCCCGTCCAGCCCGTCCAGCCCGACCAGCCCGTCCAGTCCGACCATCCCGCCGCCCCGGTGCCCGACCGCCTGTTCGACGACGAGCGCGAGGGGCGGTGGCGGGCCCGGTTCACCGCGCCCCGCATGTCCCGGCCCGTGTGGGCGCGCGACGCCCCGGACCGCTCGCTCTACACGTCCAACGCCAGCGGGACCACCGAGGTCTACGTGTGGGACCGCGCCACCGACCTCCACCGGCAGGTCACCCACCGGCCGAGCGGCACATACGCCGCGACGCTCACCCCAGGCGGCGAGTCGGTCTGGTGGTTCGCCGACACCGACGGCGACGAGCACGGCCACTGGATGAGCGAGCCGTTCGCGGGGGGCCAGCCGTCGCTCGCGCTGCCCGGCGTCGAGGACAGCTACCCCGCGGGCCTGGACGTCGGGCGCCGGGTCGTGGCGGCGGGCACGTCGACCGACGAGGGCACCCGGATCTGGGTGCGCCGCGGCTCCGCCCCAGCGGAGGTGGTCTACGCCAGCGCCGAAGACGCGGGGGTCGGCGGCCTCTCCGAGGACGAGACGCTGCTCGCGATCAGCCATTCCGAACGCGGCGACTCCCGCCACCCGGACGTCCGGGTCATCCGGGTGGCCGACGGCAGCACGGTCGCGGAGAAGTCCGACGGGCCGGGGCTCGGGCTCACCCCGCTCGTGTTCGCGCCGGTCGCGGGCGATCCCCGGCTGCTCCTGATGCATGAGCGCCGGGGCCGGGAGGAGCTGCTGATCTGGGACGTCGTCGCCGACACGGAGACCGAGCTCCACCTCGACCTGCCCGGCGAGGTGGCCGCCGACTTCACATCGGCAGGCGCGTCGCTGCTCGTCTGGCACACGCACGCGGCCCGCACCCGGCTCTACCGGTACGACCTCGCGACCGGCGGGCTGGTCGAGCTGCCGGTGGCGCCCGGCTGCGTCGGCTCGGCGGAGGTCCGCCCCGACGGCACGGTCGAGTACACCTGCTCGTCGTCCGCGGAGCCCACGAGCGTGCGGGCGCTGCATCCCGACGGCACCGACCGCGTGCTCGTGGCGCTGCCGGGCGAGCGGGCACCGCGCTCGGTGGCGGTGTCGGACCTGTGGGTGGGCGAGGGCGACAGACGGGTGCACGCACTCGTCGCGAGGGCGGGCGAGGGACCGCGCCCGACCGTCTTCAGCCTGCACGGCGGCCCCCACGCCGCTGACGAGGACCGCTTCAGCCCAGCCCGCGCGGCGTGGGTGGACGCTGGGTTCACCGTCGTCGAGGTCAACTACCGCGGGTCGACGGGCTACGGCTCGGCCTGGCGCGACGCGATCGAGGGCCGCCCCGGCCTGACGGAGCTGGAGGACGTCGCGGCCGTGCTGGACCGCTGCGTCGCCGAGGGCATCGCCGATCCCGACCGCTGCGTCGTCGAGGGCTGGTCGTGGGGCGGCTACCTGGCGCTGCTGGCGCTCGGCACCCAGCCGGAGCGCTGGGCGGCGGGCATCGCGGGGGTCCCGGTCGCCGACTACCTCTCCGCCTACGCCGACGAGATGGAGCAGCTGCGGGCGTTCGACCGCGCGCTGTTCGGCGGCTCACCGGAGGAGAAGCCCGCGGCGTACCGGGCGTCGTCGCCGCTCACCTACGTCGACGCGGTACGTGCGCCCGTCCTCGTGCTGGCCGGGGAGAACGACCCGCGCTGCCCGATCCGACAGATCGACAACTACCTCGAAGCGCTGGCCGCGCGCGATGCCCGCTACGCGGTGAGCCGGTTCGACGCGGGTCACGGCAGCCTGGTGGTGGAGGAGACGCTGCGGCACATGGCGACCGAGATCGACTTCGCCAGACGATCGGTGCACGTGCGCGGATAAGAGGGTCCGGCGATTGAGGGTTCCGCCGGGGCCCCTCATTCGCCGGGCGCTCTACCGTCACCCTGACAGCGTTTTCCGCGCACAAGCTACGCTCCTCTGGTGGTGCTGTGGCGCGTGCATGTCGAACTCGAAGACCAGCCGGGGCGGCTGGGCGAGCTCGCCACAGCCGTCGGACGAGCCGGTTGCAACATCATCTCGTTGCACGTGGTCGGGGAGCCAGCCGACGACGGCTCGGTCACCGACGAGCTGCTGGTGAGGGTGCCTTCCGCGGTGGACCCGGCCAAGCTCGTCGAGGAGATCCAGATGGCGGGCATCCCGTGCACGCTGCTGGTGCGCGCGGACGCTGGCGAGCTGTCCGACCCGGCGACGACGGCTCTCGCGTTGGCGCGCATGGTCGTCGCCGACCCGGGCAGCGCCCCGCGGGCGGTCGCCACGATGCTGCGCGCCCGACTGGTCGACCCCACGTCGGACGAGAGCGCCGGGCACGTCCACACCCTGCGGGTCGGCACGGGGCACGTGCGGCTGGGCCGCGCGTGGCCGTTCACGGCCACCGAGCTCTCCCGGGCCGCCGCGCTGCTGGAGCTGGCCGCCCAGCTCGCCATGCGCGCGCCCGCCGCTCCGCCGGCCGGGGAGAAGATCCTGCTGCTGCGCGACGGCTCGGAGGTGCGGGTGCGGCCCGCGCTGCCCTCGGATGCCCCACTGGTGGCGGCGCTGCACGCGCGCTGCTCACCCTCGGCGCGGCGTTCGAGGTTCCTGTCCCCGACCCCCCGGCTCGCGCGCGGAGAGCTGGAGGGGCTGCTCGGCACCAGCGTCGACTCCGGCCAGGCGGTGCTCGCCGTGACGGTCGACGGGGGCAGCGCCGTGGGGGTGGCCAACCTCGACCCGGACGGTCCGGGCACGGCCCGGTTCTCCGTGCTCGTCGACAACGCGTGGCAGGGCCGCGGGCTGGGCACGGCGCTCCTGCGACGGGTGGCCGACTCCGCGACCGAGCAGGGCCTCGCCGAGCTCACCGGCCTGGCTCGGACCGACGACCTCGGCGTCACCCGGATGCTCCGCCGCGCGGGCCTTCGCCCGGCGGCGGAGATCACCGATGGGGTGGTGCGCCTCCGGGCCCCTCTTCCGGTGGCGACCTCCTGAGGTAACTACAGATCGATACGCAGCCCGTTGTCCCCGCGGAACAGGTGCAGGTGGCCCTCCTGCGGGGCCAGGTGAATGACCGCGCCCTTCTCCGGAGGCTTGCGCCCGTCGACCCGCGCGATGATCGGGCGGCGCTCGCCAGCGAACTCGGCGCTGCCGTAGATGTAGGCGTCCGCGCCGAGCTCCTCGACCACGTCGATCTCGACCGGGAGCCCTGATCCGTCGCTGACGATGTTGAGGTCCTCCGGCCGCACGCCGAGGGTGACGTCCCGGACGGAGCCGAGCGCGTCCACCGCCACCCGCGGCACCTGCACGTTCGCGGCGCCGAGGTGCACGACATCGCCGTCGACCGTGGTCGGCAGCAGGTTCATGGCGGGCGAGCCGATGAAGCCTGCGACGAACACGTTGTTGGGCCGGTCGTACATGTTCCGCGGTGTGTCGCACTGCTGGAGGATGCCGTCCTTGAGGACGGCCACGCGGTCACCCATCGTCATGGCCTCGACCTGGTCGTGGGTGACGTAGACGGTGGTGATGCCCAGGCGGCGCTGCAGCGACGCGATCTGGGTCCGCGTGGAGACGCGCAGCTTGGCGTCCAGGTTGGACAGCGGCTCGTCCATGCAGAACACCTGCGGCTGGCGCACGATCGCGCGGCCCATGGCGACGCGCTGGCGCTGGCCGCCGGACAGGGCCTTGGGCTTGCGATCCAGGTACTCGGCCAGGTCGAGGATCTTCGCCGCTTCCTCGACGCGCTGCCGGATCTCCGACTTCGGCTGGCCCGCGATCTTGAGCGCGAAGCCCATGTTGTCGGCCACCGTCATGTGCGGGTACAGCGCGTAGTTCTGGAAGACCATGGCGATGTCGCGGTCCTTCGGTGGCACGCGCGTGACGTCGCGGCCGCCGATCAGGATCCGGCCAGCGTTGATGTCCTCGAGGCCCGCGAGCATCCGCAGCGAGGTGGACTTGCCACAGCCCGACGGCCCGACGAGCACGAGGAACTCGCCGTCGGCGATCTCGAGGTCCAGCTCGTCGACGGAGGGCTTCGGGTTGCCAGGATAGATGCGGCTCGCGTGGTCATAGGTCACAGTGGCCATGTTGGATGCCTGCTTTCTCACCGGCAGGAACGTGCCGGACGATCCGAGTGAGTGACGGTGGTCACCGTCGGTTCGCACTGTGCCATGGGGTTCGCGCGTCAACAACCCCCGCGTCAACAACCCCCGTCAGGGGCGCGGACGTAGGGCGCGCCTGTGCTGCCCCGCACGACGAGCTGGGTCGGGACGACGACGTCGATGTCGCCTTCCAAGGTGCCCTCGAGCAGCTCCACCAGCAGTCGGGCGGCGCGCATCCCCTGTTCGCGCACCGGCTGGGCAACGGTGGTGAGGTCGACGACCGAGGCCATCTCGTGATCGTCCATGCCGATCACGGACACCCGGCCCGGCACCGCGACGCTGGCCCGCCGCAGCGTCCGCAGCGCACCGATGGCCAGCTCGTCGTACTCCGCGACGATGGCGGTCGGCAGCGTCGGACCCGCCAGCAGCTCGGCCATCGCCCGCGCCCCGCCCTCGATCCCGAAGGCCCCCGCGACGCGCATGTCGGGCCGCGGGTCGATGCCCGCGGACGTGAGGGCGTCCCGGTAGGCCGCCTGGCGCTGCACCGACGAGCAGAAGCCGAACTCGCGGTCGTCCTCGACGCCGGCGATCATGGCGATCTGCTCGTGGCCCTGGTGCAGCAGGTGGTGCACGGCCGAGCGCATCGCGGCCGCGTCGTCGATCCGCACGCTCGGTACGCCCGGGACCCGCGCGCCGAGCGTCACAAACGGCATCTCCAACGCCCGCAGCGCCAGGGTGTGCTCCTCGGTCAGCGGCATCGCCAGGGTGAGGACGGCGTCGACGCGGCGCGCCAGCGGCATTCGCTCGAAGAACCGGTCACGGGCCGCTACGTCGCCGAGGTGGTAAAGCAGCACGTCGTAGCCCGCTTCGGCCAACGCGTCGGCGGCGCCCGCCACCGCGTTGGCGAAAAACCAACGCGTGACAAAGGGAACGACAACACCGATCGTGCTCGTTCGCCCCGACGCGAGGCCGGACGCGTGCGGCGAGGCGCTGTAGGACAGCTCACGGGCAGCGTCCAGCACACGCTGTCGGGTGGCGGGCGACACGCTGCCCCGTCCCCGCAGGGAGCGGGACACGGTGGCGGCGGACACCCCGGCCAGCGCGGCGACGTCGAGGATGTTGGAGTGGCGCGGCCGTGGGCGTCCCGCTGCCTCACCCGGCATTTCTCCTCACCACCCCTTCCGGCGGTGCTGCCGTGCACACGCTTGCAGTGCGGGATGCACGGTAGCAGCACGACCCTGACCAACGTTAGGTCACGAATTGGAAACGAGAACTTCACGCCTGTTCCTCGGAGAGTGATACGTGACACGCTGCACTCCGCAAACGCTGTCCTCGCCCCCCGTGGCAGCGCGAACACGACGACGGAAGGACTCAGCCCATGCGCCGCAGGTCACTCGCGGTCGGAGCCCTCGCGGCCACCACCGCACTCCTGGTGAGTGCGTGTGGTGGTAGCAGCGGTAGTAGTGGTGCAAGCACCGGGGCCGCGCCGGCACTGGACGGCGTCGGCCCGATCACTTTGGTGCAGGGCAAGGACACGTCCGGCTTCGTCCAGCAGATCCTCGACGGCTGGAACCAGCAGCACCCCGACCAGAAGGCCACGCTGATCGAGCTTCCCGAGGACGCCGACTCCCAGCGCGCCCAGATGATCCAGAACGCCAACGCGAAGTCCGACGCGTACAGCGTGCTGGTGGTCGACAACGTGTGGACGGCCGAGTTCGCCGCCAACCGCTACATCGTCGAGTTGCCTCAGGACCAGTTCCCGATGGGCGACTTCATGCCGCCGGTCATCGCCTCCGCCGAGTACAAGGACAAGCTCTACGCGGTGCCGAGCGCGTCCGACGGCGGACTGCTGTACTACCGCACCGACCTGCTGAAGGGCGCAGGCATCGCCGCGCCGCCCAAGACGTGGGCCGAGATGATCGACGACTGCAAGAAGATCCAGGCCACGCCCGCGGGCGCCGGGGCCAACTGCTACGCCGGGCAGTTCCAGAAGTACGAGGGCCTCACGGTGAACGCGGCCGAGGCCATCAACAGCGCGGGCGGCGTCATCACCGACAAGGACGGCAAGCCCGACGTCAACACCGACGCCGCCAAGCAGGGCCTGCAGTTCCTGGTCGACGGCTTCAAGCAGGGCTACATCCCCAAGGAGGCGCTGACCTACAAGGAAGAGGAAGGTCGCCGCGCGTTCCAGTCCGGCAAGCTGATCTTCCACCGGCAGTGGCCGTACCAGTACGCGCTGGCCGAGAAGACCGACGGATCGTCTCAGGTCGCAGGCAAGTTCGCGGTGGCCCCGCTGCCCGGCCTCAGCGGTCCCGGCGTCTCCAGCCTCGGCGGGCACGCGCTGGGCATCTCCAGCTACGCCAAGAACAAGAAGTCGGCGCTGGACTTCGTCAAGTTCTACACCAGCAAGGAGAACAGCCAGAAATATCTGGAGCTGGGGTCGCAGGCCCCGGTCTACACCTCGATCTACGACGACCCGACGCTGCAGAAGAAGTTCCCCTACCTCGCGACCCTCAAGGCCTCGATCCTCGGCGCGCAGGCGCGGCCGAAGGTGGTGCGCTACGGCGACGCGACGCTGGCGATCCAGGATGCGGCGTACGGAGCACTGCAGGGCACTATGACGGTCGACCAGGCCCTGTCACAGCTTCAGGACAAGCTCACGCAGCTCACGTCGAGCTGATCTAGGCAGCCGAGAAACCGACGGAACCGAGGGGGCGGCGGGCCGAGGCAGGCCCGCCGCCTCCCCGCCGAGGAGGGTCCACATGGCAGTGGTCGAGGCGCCCCCACAGACGCCTGCAGCGAAGGTGAAGAAAACCACCGACTTCCGGCAGCAGGGGCGTCTCGCGGCCTTCCTGCTGACGCCGACGATGGCCGTCCTCGCCATCGTCATCGGCTACCCGATCCTGGCCGCGATGTACCAGTCCCTGTTCACCCAGGGCCAGGGCGTCGACGCCGACGGGTTCGTCATCCAGGGCGACCAGTTCGCGGGCCTGGCCAACTACGCCGCAATCTTCAACGGCGATTCCGGGGCACGCTTCTGGAACGCGTTCTACAACACCACGTTCTTCACGGTCATCTGCGTGGTCGCCGAGGTGATCCTCGGCGTTGCGATGGCCCTGATCATGAACAAGGCGTTCAAGGGCAAGGGCCTGATCCGGGCGAGCATCCTCGTGCCGTGGGCCATCCCGACGGTCGTCTCGGCCAAGCTGTGGGGCTGGATCTTCGACGCGAACGGCGTCGCCAACTCCATTCTCGGCCAGCAGATCCTCTGGTCGACCGACGGCCCGCAGGCCAAGCTCGCGGTGATCATCTCCGACACCTGGAAGACCGCGCCGTTCATCGGGCTGCTCGTGCTCGCGGGCCTGCAGGTCATCCCGGCCGACGTCTACGAGGCCGCGCGGATCGACGGCGCCACCGCGTTGCGGCAGTTCTGGAGCATCACCCTCCCGCTGGTCAAGCCCGCTCTGCTGGTGGCCGTGCTGTTCCGCATGCTGGACAACCTGCGCATGTTCGACCTGCCGTTCGTGCTGATCGGCGCCCAGAAGCCCAGCGTCGAGACCATCTCGATCCTGGCCTACCTGGAGAACACCAACACCCGGTACGGGCCCGCGGCGGCGTACGCGTTCGTGCTGTTCGTCTACGTCGTGGTCGTCGCCTACCTGTTCGTGAAGCTGCTCGGCGCCGACGTCATCGGCGATGCCAGGGCCAAGACCCCCAAGCCTGCGGGCCGCAGGCGCCGTGGGCTCGTCGCGAAGGGAGTCACCCCGTGAGCAGCACGGTCGAGACCAGCAGCACCACCCCGACCGCCCCGCGGGAGGGCGCGATCGCGGCGCTGCCGAAGAAGCGCAACTGGAACATGATCTTCCCGTACGTCGGCATCGCAGTGATCATCATCTACTGCCTGGCGCCGTTCTACTGGATGCTCGTCAGCGCGCTGCGCAGGCCAAACGACCAGTTCCAGATCACACCGTTTCCCGCGCCGATCTCGGGCCAGAACTTCCTCGACGCCTTCAACCCCAGCAACAACTTCGGCGTCGCGCTGCTCAACAGCGTCATCGTCGCAGGCACCGTCACGATTTTGACGCTGCTGATCGGCACGTTCGCGGCCTACGCGCTGGCCCGGCTCGACTTTCGGTTCAAGAACATCTCGCTCGGCGTCATCATCGCCTGCTCGATGTTCCCGGGCATCGCGATGGTCATCCCGCTGTTCAAGCTGTTCACGAACATCGGGTGGATCGACTCCTACCAGGCGTTGATCATCCCGGCGCTGTCGTTCGGCCTTCCGCTGGCGGTCTGGAACCTGACGGCGTTCTTCCGTCAGATGCCCGCCGAGCTGGAGGAGGCCGCCATGATCGACGGCTGCACCCAGGGGCAGGCGTTCCGCAAGGTGATCATCCCGATCGCGGCGCCCGGCGTGTTCACCACGGCGATCATCGTGTTCGTGGCGGCGTGGAACGAGTACATCATCGCGTTGACGATGACCACCAAGGCCAGCTACCGCACGGCCACGGTGGCGGTCACGTTCTTCACCGGCACCACGGGCCGTGACATCCCCTTCGGCTCGATCATGGCGGCGGGCGTGATCCTCACGGTCCCGCTGCTGATCATGGTGCTGATCTTCCAGCGCCGCATCGTCGCCGGCCTCACCGCGGGCGGCGTCAAGAGCTAGACCGGTCGCGGCACTGCTGGCCCCCCACAGGGTGAGTCGCCCGCCTGCACACGGTGAGTCCGGCATCTACGCACTACGAGTTGGCCGATCCTGCACAGTCGCGTGTGCAGGATCGGCCCACTCGGCGTGGTCGATCGCCCGACTCACCGTGTGGGGGATCGGCCCACTCGGCGTGGTCGATCGCCCGACTCACCGTGTGGGGGATCGGCCAACCCGGCGTGGTCGATCGCCCGACTCACCGTGTGGGGGATCGGCCGACTCGGCGTGGTCAGACGCCCGACTCACCTGTGGGGGGTTCAGCTCGGCGTGGACAGGACGGCCAGGCTCTCCCATGCGGCGAGCGTGCCGGGCGCCTCGGTGCGCGCGTGCGTGGTCAGCACCACCTCACCCACCACGGGGTCGACGGCGGCGGGGGTGCCGGACAGGTTGGCCAGCACCGTCAGCGTGGTCGCGTCGAGCGTGCGGACGTAGGCGAACACCTGCTCGTCCTCGGGCATCAGGAGCCGGTAGTCCCCGTGCACGACGACGGGCAGTGTGTGCCGCAGCGCGATCAGGCGGCGGTAGTGGTGGAAGACCGAGTCCGGGTCCTTGCGCGCGGCCTCGGCGTTGATCTCCGTGTGGTTGGCGTTGACCGGCAGCCACGGTGTGCCGGTGGTGAAGCCCGCGTGCTCGGTCGCGTCCCACTGGAACGGTGTGCGGGCGTTGTCGCGCGACTTCACCGCCAGGGCGTGGAGCACCTCCTGCTCCGTCAGCCCGGCGGCGATGGCGCCCTTGGCCCAGCTCACCGATTCGATGTCGCGATAGGACTCGAGCCGGGTGAAGTGGGCGTTGGTCATGCCCAGCTCCTCGCCCTGGTAGACGTAGGGCGTGCCGCGCAGCAGGTGCAGCACCGTGCCAAGCGACTTGGCGCTCGCGACGCGGTGCTCCCCGTCGTCGCCCCAGCGCGAGACGATGCGGGGCTGGTCGTGGTTGTCCCAGTACAGCGAGTTCCACCCGACCTCGGCGAGCCCGTCCTGCCACGCCGACAGGTTCGCCTTGAGCGCGGTCAGCCGCAGTGGCCGTAGGTCCCACTTCGACACGCCCGAATCCAGGCCGACGTGCTCGAACGTGAACACCATGTCGATCTCGCCGCGGGCCGGGTCGGAGTAGCGGCGGGCGTCGTCGATGCCCGCGCCGGGCGTCTCCCCGACGGCGAGCAGGTCCCGCCCGGCCAGCACCTCCCGGTTCATCTCGGCCAGGAACTCGTGCACCCGGGGACCGTCGGCGCACAGCACCGACGCGACGCCGTCGGGCAGGCCCGCGGGCTTGGAGATCAGGTTGATGACGTCCATCCGGAAGCCGTCGACGCCACGGTCGACCCACCACCGCATCATCGCGTAGACCGCTTGGCGGACCTCCGGGTTCTCCCAGTTCAGGTCGGGCTGCTTGCGCGAGAACAGGTGCAGGTAGTACTCGTCGGTGATCGGGTCGAGCTCCCATGCCGAGCCGGAGAAGAAGGACTGCCAGTTGTTGGGGGTCTTGCGCCAGATGTACCAGTCGCGCTTCGGGTCATTGGTGGATCGGCGCGACGCCCGGAACCACGGGTGCTCGTCGCTGGTGTGGTTGACCACCAGGTCCATCACGAGCTTGATCCCACGCTCATGGGCGGCGGCGATGAGCGCGTCGACGTCGGCGAGCGTGCCGAACATCGGGTCGACGTCCTCGTAGTCGGAGATGTCGTAGCCGTTGTCGTCCTGCGGGGACCGGTAGATCGGCGAGAGCCACAGCACGTCGACGCCCAGCTCGGCCACATGGTCGAGCCGCGCCGTGATGCCGGGGACGTCGCCGGTGCCGTCACCGTTCGAGTCCGCGAAGCTTCGCGGGTAGATCTGGTAAACGACCGCCGACTTCCACCAGGCCATGGCGGACATCCTGCCCGGAGACGACGAGATCAGCGTGCTCCCACGGCCGGTCGGCGGCGGGAAAGGGACGCTCGCCTGCCGGTCGGCGCCGCCGGTCGCACACACCGTCGGCGGCCCGCACACGCCTCCCGCAGTGTGTGCGAGCTACCCGGGGTGTGCGTGAGCGCCGGGGCAGGAGAAGGTGGGCGGATGACGGTCGCGTTGGTCACCGGGGTGTCGCGGCGGATCGGGATCGGGGCGGCGGTCGCCCGTCGGCTCGCCGAGGCCGGGATGGACCTGTTCCTGCACTCCTGGAGCCCCGCCGACGCCGAGCAGCAGTGGGGAGCCGACGCCGCGGGGCCGGAGTCGATAACCGCCGACCTCCGGGCAGGTGGCGCGCGCGTCGAGCACCTCGCCACGGACCTCGCCGACGCGGACGCCCCGGCCCGGCTGGTCAACGCCGCCGTGGGCGCGTTCGGGCGGGTCGACGTGCTCGTCGCCAACCACGCGCGCAGCAGCGCGTTCCCGCTGGAGGAGCTGACGGCAGCCGAGCTGGACCTGACCTACGCCGTCAACACGCGCGCGACGCTGCTGCTGGTGAAGGAGTTCGCCCGGCAGGCAAGCGGCCCCGGTCGCGTTGTGCTCATGACGTCGGGGCAGCACCGCGGGCCGATGCCGGGCGAGCTGCCCTACATCGCCTCCAAGGGCGCGCTCCACCAGCTCACCGCGAGCCTTGCCGCGCACCTCGCGCCCCGCGGGATCACCGTCAACTGCGTGGACCCGGGCGCCACCGACACGGGCTACGCCGACGCGGAGGCGCGCGCGGCCGTGCTCGCGCTGGAGCCGACGGGCCGCTGGGGCGAACCGGACGACGCCGCACGCCTCATCGCCTGGCTGACGAGTGAGGCCGGGCGCTGGGTGACCGGGCAGGTGATCGTGAGCAACGGCGGCGGCCCGTGAGCCGCCCGCCAAACCGCTGCCCGCCGAACTGCAGCCCGCCGAACTGCAGCCCGCCGAACTGCAGCCCGCCGAACTGCAGCAGGGTGGCACTGCTGCAGTTCAGTCGCAGCGGTGCCACCCTGCTGTCACCCCGGAGCGGTGTCACCTGTTGTCATCCCGGAGCGGTGCCGCCGAACTGCAGCAGGGTGGCACTGCTGCGATCCAGTCGCAGCGGTGCCACCCTGCTGTCACCCCGGAGCGGCGTCACCCTGTTGTCATCCCGGCGCGGAGACGCGCGCCGCCACACCGGACTCGGTCAGGCCTTGGCCTGCATCGACTCCCGCGCCGGGTTCGCCTGCTCCGCGGCCTTCGGGTCCTTCTGGCTCTGCTTGGCTCGGACCCCTGTCTCGATCTTGTCGCCGAGGCCCTTGTCCACGTTGCGCCAATATTCGAAGGCGCGCGCGAGGACCGGCTCGGTCACCCCGCCCCGCAGATGGCCGACGACGTTGTCGACGAGTCGTTCCCGCGCGGCGTCGTCGAGCACGTCGCGCACCATCGTGCCCGCCTGGCCCCAGTCGTCGTCCTCCGCTCGCAGTGTGTACGCCGTGCGCACCATCTCGCCGTCCGCGTACCATGTGCCGCCGTCGTCGGTGCGCTGCGGCTGCGCCTTCGGGCCGCCGTAGGAGTTGGGCGCGTACACCGGGTCGGTGACGTTCTGGATCCGCATCGCCCCGTCCTTGGAGTAGCTGTGGACGGGCGAGCGGGGCGTGTTCACCGGAATCTGCTTGTAGTTCACGCCGAGCCGGGCGCGGTGCGCGTCGGAGTAGGAGAACCCCCGGGCCAACAGCATCTTGTCCGGCGAGAGCCCGGTGCCCGCGACGATGTTGTTCGGCTCGAACGCCGCCTGTTCGATCTCCGTGTGGTAGTCGGTGACGTTGCGGTTCAGCGTCAGCTTGCCCACCTCGACCAGCGGGTAGTCGCTGTGCGGCCACACCTTGGTGAGGTCGAACGGGTTGAACCGGTAGGTCTTGGCGTCCTCGAACGGCATGACCTGCATGTGCAGCGTCCAGCTCGGGAACTCGCCGTCGCGGATGTGCTCGTAGAGGTCGCGCTGGTGGTAGTCCGTGTCGACGGCGGCCATCTGGTCGGCCTCGTCCTGGGTGAAGCACTCGATGCCCTGGTCGGTCTTGAAGTGGTACTTCACCCAGAACTTCTCGCCCGCCGCGTTGATCCACATGTAGGTGTGGCTCGAGTAACCGTTCATGTGCCGCCAGGTGCGCGGGATGCCGCGGTCGCCCATCAGCCAGGTGACCTGGTGGGCCGACTCCGGGGACAACGTCCAGAAGTCCCACTGCATGTCGTGGTCGCGCAGGTTGTTGTCCGCGCGGCGCTTCTGGCTGCGGATGAAGTGCTGGAACTTCAGCGGGTCGCGGATGAAGAACACCGGCGTGTTGTTGCCGACGATGTCGAGATTTCCCTCTGACGTGTAGAACTTGATCGAGAAACCCCGGGGGTCGCGCCACGTGTCGGGGCTGCCGCGCTCGCCCGCCACGGTCGAGAACCGGATGACGAGCTCGGTCTCGACGCCCGGCTGGAACACCGCGGCCCGCGTGTAGGCGCTGACGTCGTTGGTCGTCACGAACGTGCCGAAGGCGCCACCGCCCTTGGCGTGCGGCTGCCGCTCCGGGATGCGCTCACGGTTGAAGTTCGCCATCTGTTCCAGCAGGTAGTGGTCCTGCAGCAGGATGGGACCGTCGGGTCCGATGGTGAGCGAATGCTCGTCGCTGGCGACGGGAGCGCCGCCGTCGGTGGTCGTCGGACGCGGTTCGGTTGCGGTCACGATCAACTCCTTAACTCGACTCCACCAAGGCGTACCCGCCGGTGGGCGTGGTCACTCCGGCCGACACCACCTTTCTGGAGCCGGTCAGTTCTGGCTCCCCGCCGTCAGGCCAGTCCCTCAGCGCGCTCTCAACCCGCCTCGGGCAGACTCGACGGCCAAGGGCTCGACCGAGCGCAGCGAGGGAGAGCGATGAGTGCGCCGCCGGACAGCATCGACACCACGAGCGCGCCGCCGCCCCGCCCACGACGCTCGATCGCCCGCTTCATAGGGGCCGGGTTGTTCACGCTGGTCGCCGCCATCGGGCTGCTGCCCGACCTGCTGTTCGGGCTCGACCGCCGCAGCCCGTTTGTGCAGTTCGTCTCGTTCCGGTGGCAGCTGATCCTGGCTGGCGCCGCGCTGTTGATCGTGCTCGCGCTGGTCACGCTCCGCGTGCGGCGGGCCTGGCCGTTCACCGCGGGTCTGCTGGTGGTACTGCTGATCGGAGCGGGCATGGTCGCGCCGCGGGCGATCGCGGATCCGGCCCCCACCGGCGGCGCCCCGTTCACCGTGCTGTCGTTCAACACCTACGAGGGGCGCGCCGACGTCGACGCGTTGGCCGATCTGATCCGCACCGCACACCCTGACGTCGTGGCGTTGCCCGAAGCGGGCCAGCGCTTCGCGTCCAAGCTCGGCCCGCTGATCCAGCCGCTGGGCTACCGGTTGAAGTCCTCCGTCGGCGAGGGCGCGCCGGACGTGCAGGGCGTCACGGCGGCGGTCGCCGCGCGGTTGGGCGATGTGAGCTTCAAGATCGGCCACAACACGGCGTCCTTCCCGGACGTGGAGATGTCCGGCGGCGGGCTGGGCGCGATGCGGGTCATCGCCTTCCATTCGGTCGCCCCGGTGCCCGGCGCGGTGCCGGAGTGGCGCGACGACATGGGCCTGCTGCCCACCTGGTGCGCCGGGCCCACACCGGCGATCGTGGCGGGCGACTTCAACGCCACGCTCGACCACTCCCTCATGCGGGCCGGGATGGCGGGCTGCGGGGACGCGGCGTCGCAGCGCGGCGACGGACTGCTGCCGACCTGGGGCCCCACGGACCGCACGCGCGCGTTCGGCCCCCAGATCGACCACGTCTTGGCCACCCACGGCATCGAGGCCTCCGCCTTCCGGGTGGTAGACCTGCCCGGCAGCGACCACCACGCCATCCTCACGACGCTGCAGCTGCCCTGAACCCACGCGGGTCAGCCGGTTGCGGCGACCCGCTGCCCGTCGTCGAGGAAGATCTCCTCCAGGTCGAACGACACGATGTCGAGGACGAAGCCGCGCACGCGGGTGTCGGGTATCAGGAAGGGATCGTGCCGCAGCTGGGCCATGTCGCGGCGCACGCTGACCGCCGGGTCGCGGAACGCGTGGGTGCGCCACGAGGGGCGCATGCCGACCTCGCGCGCCAGCTCCTCGCTGAACTCGTCGTCGGTGAACGTCGCCAGGCCGCACCCCGCGTGCTGAACGAGCAGGATGTCGCGGGTGCCGAGCTTGCGTTGGCTGATCGTCAGTGACCGGATGACGTCGTCGGTGACGACACCGCCCGCGTTGCGCAGCACGTGCACCTCACCGATCTTCAACCCGAAGAGCGCGAACACGTCGATGCGCGAGTCCATGCACGTCAGCACCACGGTCTGCAGCGCGGGCGGCACCGCCAAACCCTCGGCCCTGGCCGCCGCCAGATGGCCGCCGCCCGCCTCGTAGCGGCGCAGCAGCTCCTCGTAGGACACTAGACCGCCCCGGCGACGGTCTCGGCGATCTCGTAGGTGTTCAGCGCGGCGCCCTTGCGCAGGTTGTCGCCGCAGACGAACAGCTCAAGGGTGTTGGGGAAGTCCAGCGCCTGGCGGATCCGGCCGACGACCGTGGGGTCCTCGCCGACCACGTCGGCGGGCGTCGGCCACTCGCCTGCCGCCGGGTCGTCGCGCAGCACAATCGTCGGCTGCGCGGCCAGCACCTTGCGCGCCGCCTCGACCGACACCTCCCGCGCGAACGTGGCGTGCACGGCCAGGGCGTGCGTGGTGACCACCGGGACGCGCACGCAGGTGGCCGAAACCTTCAGGTCCGGGATGCCGAGGATCTTCCGCGACTCGTTGCGCACCTTGAGCTCCTCCGACGACCAGCCGTCGTCCTTGAGCGATCCCGCCCACGGCACGACGTTCAGCGCGAGCGGGGCCGGGAACGGCGACGCGGCAGGCAGGCCCGCCGCCGCCAGCGCCTCGGCGATGTCCCCGCTGCGCTGCCCGACGTCGCGCCCGGCGACCGCGGCCATCTCGGCCTGCAGGCGGTCGATGCCGACCTGCCCCGCCCCGGACGCGGCCTGGTAGGACGCCACGACCAACGCCGTCAGCGCGAACTCCCGGTGCAGCGCACCCATCGCAGCCATCATCGACAGCGTGGTGCAGTTGGGGTTGGCGATGATCCCCTTCGGCCGGACGGCGGCCTGCTCGGCGTTGACCTCGGGCACCACCAGCGGCACGTCGGGGTCCATCCGGAACGCCCCGGAGTTGTCGACGACCACCGCTGCATGTGCGGCGGCGATCGGCGCCCACTGCGCGCTCACCTCGTCCGGGACGTCGAACAGCGCGATGTCGACCCCGTCGAAGACCTCCGGTGCGAGCGCCTCGACAACCACGTCCTCGCCGCGCACCCGCAGCACCCGGCCCGCCGAGCGGGGCGAGGCCACGAGCCTGATCCGCGACCACGGAACGGACTCCCGCGCGTCGATGATGTCGATCATCGTGGTGCCGACGGCTCCGGTGGCCCCCACGATCGCGAGCACCGGGCCTTCGGCCCTCGTGCGCGACTGTTTCCGCGCACGGGCGGCGGAGCCGCTCATCGTCCGGTCCCCGCGTGCACCACAGCGTGCTCCTTGCCGCCCAGTTCGAATGCCTCGTGCAACGCCCTCACCGCGGCGTCGAGCTGCTCCACCCGGCAGATGACCGAGATCCTGATCTCCGAGGTGTTCATCGTCTCGATGTTGATGCCCGCCCGTGACAGCGCCTCACAGAACGTGGCGGTGACGCCGGGATGGTTGCGCATACCCGCCCCGACCAGCGACACCTTGCCCACCTCGGCGTCGTGCACGATCTCGGCGAACCCGATCACGGCCTGCGCGGCGGTCAGCACGGCGACCGCGCGCGGCCCGTCGACGCGCGGGAGCGTGAACGTGATGTCGGTGAACGTCTCTGCGGTGCGGGAGATGTTCTGCAGCACCATGTCGATGTTGATGTCGGCGTCGGCGACCGTCCGGAAGATCCGCGCCGCCATGCCGGGGGTGTCCGGCACCCCGACCACGGTGATCTTGGCTTCGGACCGGTCGTGGGCGACCCCGGTGATGATCGCGTTCTCCAAGGGGATCTCCTCGATCGAGCCGGTGACCAGCGAGCCCGGCTTGTCGTTGTACGAGCTGCGCACCCGCAACGGGACGTTGTAGCGGCGGGCGTACTCGACCGCGCGCAGATGCAGAACCTTCGCCCCGCACGCCGCCATCTCCAGCATCTCCTCGTACGTGATCGCGTCGAGGCGCTGGGCGTCGGCGACGATGCGGGGATCGGCGGTGAAGATCCCGTCGACGTCGGTGTAGATCTCGCACACGTCGGCGTCCAGCGCGGCGGCGAGGGCGACGGCCGTGGTGTCCGAGCCGCCGCGCCCGAGCGTGGTGACGTCCTTCGAGTCCTGGCTGACCCCCTGGAAGCCCGCTACCAGCACGATCGACCCTTCGGTCAGCGCGTCGCGCAAGCGGTGCGGGTTGACCTGCACGATGCGCGCGTCGCCGTGCTTGGACGTCGTGACCATCCCCGCCTGCGACCCGGTGAACGAGCGCGCCTGCACCCCGAGGTGGTGGATCGCGATCGCGACCAGCGCGTTGGAGATCCGCTCCCCCGCGGTGAGCAGCATGTCCATCTCGCGCGGGGGTGGCGCCGACGACACCTGCTCGGCCAGCTCGAGCAGCTCGTCGGTGGTGTCGCCCATCGCCGACACCACCACAACGACGTCGTTGCCCTCCTTGTGCGTACGGACGATGCGCTCGGCGACCTTCTTGATCCGGTCCGCGTCCTGCACCGACGAGCCGCCGTACTTCTGCACGACGAGGGCCACCGCCGACCTCCTGACCTGGGCCACCACGAGCCCGCCGATGTTCACTGGGGTCGGGAGCCCACCCTACCGGCGCCGGTCTGGCATGCCGACCGAAATGACCGACGCCACCCCGTCCGGCGAGATCGGGTGGGCGACCGCGGCCGCGCCCGTCGCAGCAGGGTGACACCGCTGCTACTGGGTCGCAGCAGGGTGACACTGCTGCAATCGGACCGAGCGCCGCGAGAGCGCGCCCCGCTTGCGCGGAACCCGGGGGAACGGTCTAACCTCGATCGCATGGTGCGCCTGCTCCTTCGCCGCCGCGGCGGGGTCTGACCGACCGGCCCCTCGTCGCGGGAATGGCGCGTGCGCCGGTCATGTCACCGGCCCACCTTCAGGAGCACACAGCGATGACCACCTCCCCCGACGCCTACACCTCCGCCTCCCGCAGCCGCCTGCGCACTCCGTCGCGTCCGGCGCCCGACGAGCAGGCCGCCTGGAACTCCCAACGCGGCTCGCACATGCCGACCCACCGATACCGCCCGTTCCACGAGGTGGTCGAGCCGGTGTCCCTGCCCGACCGCAGCTGGCCCGACAAGCGCATCACGAAGGCGCCCCTGTGGTGCGCGGTCGACCTGCGCGACGGCAACCAGGCCCTGATCGACCCGATGAGCCCGGCCCGCAAGCGCCGCATGTTCGACCTGCTGGTCGCCATGGGCTACAAGGAGATCGAGGTCGGCTTCCCTGCGGCCAGCCAGACCGACTTCGACTTCGTCCGCGAGATCATCGAGCAGGACCTGATCCCCGACGACGTCACGATCCAGGTGCTCACCCAGGCGCGCCCGGAGCTGATCGAGCGCACCTACGAGGCCTGCGAGGGCGCGTCGCACGCGATCGTGCACCTCTACAACTCGACGTCGATCCTGCAGCGCCGCGTGGTCTTCCGGGCTGACCGCGCGGGCATCGCCAAGATCGCCACCGACGGGGCGGAGGACGTGCTGCGGTTCAGTGAGAAGTACCCCAACACCGACTGGCGCTTCGAGTACTCCCCCGAGTCGTACACCGGCACGGAGCTGCAGTACGCCGTGGACGTCTGCAACGCGGTGAGCGAGCTGTGGCAGCCGACGCCCGAGTCGCCGATGGTCGTCAACCTGCCCGCCACCGTGGAGATGGCCACGCCGAACGTCTACGCCGACTCGATCGAGTGGATGCACCGCCACCTGGCCCGGCGCGAGGGGATCGTGCTCTCGCTGCACCCGCACAACGACCGCGGCACCGCCGTCGCCGCCGCCGAGCTGGGCTACCAGGCCGGGGCCGACCGCATCGAGGGGTGCCTGTTCGGCAACGGCGAGCGCACCGGCAACGTCGACCTGGTCACGCTGGGCATGAACCTCTTCACCCAGGGCATCGACCCGCAGATCGACTTCTCCGACATCGACGAGATCCGGCGCACCGTCGAGTACTGCAACCAGCTGCCCGTCGGCGAGCGCCACCCCTGGGGCGGGGACCTGGTCTACACCGCGTTCTCCGGCAGCCACCAGGACGCGATCAACAAGGGCTTCGACGCGATGCGCGCCGACGCCGCCGAGGCGGGCGTCGACGTGGAGGACTACCGCTGGGAGGTGCCCTACCTGCCCGTCGACCCCAAGGACATCGGCCGCACCTACGAAGCCGTGATCCGGGTGAACTCGCAGTCGGGCAAGGGTGGGGTCGCCTACATCATGAAGGCCGAGCACCAGCTCGACCTGCCCCGACGCCTGCAGATGGAGTTCTCGAGGGTCATCCAGCAGGTGACCGACTCAGAGGGTGGCGAGGTCTCCCCCAAGGAGATGCGCGATGCCTTCGACACCGAGTACCTCACCCGCTCCACCCCGCTGAAGCTGATCCGCCACCGGCTCACCAGCGACGGCGAGGGCACCGACGAGATCGTCGCGACGGTGCGGGTCGAGAACGAGGTCCACGAGATCACCGGAAGCGGCAACGGGCCGATCGCGGCGTTCGTCGACGCACTCGCGGGCATCGGATTCGACGTGCGGGTGCTCGACTACCACGAGCACGCCTTGTCCGCAGGCGACGACGCCCGTGCCGCCGCCTACGTCGAGTGCGCCGTCGAGGACGTCGTGCTGTGGGGCGTCGGGATCGACAGCTCGATCGTCTCCGCCTCGCTCAAAGCGGTCGTCTCGGCCGTCAACCGCGCGATGCGCTGATCAGCCCCGGCCGACGCAGACGAACGACAGCCCGGCGCCCACGGCCGCCGGGCTGTCGTCCATCCGCCGAGCGGCCGCCAACGCAGCCGCGGGGCGGTCGCCTGCCAGCAGCCGTCGGTGCAAAGCGACCATGAGGCGCGCGCTCGCGGCGTCGTCCACCGGCAGGAGCGCCGCGATGACCGACGACGTCCCGAGCGGGATCAGGGACGCGGCCAGCCCGATGAGCTCGTCCGCCCCGACGACGGCCAGCCTGCCCGAGTCGCAGGCGGGAAGGATGAGGTGCTCCGGTGCGCGGGTGACCCCTTCGAAGTCGTAGACGGTCAGCGGACCGTCGGCGAGCCAGAGCGCCGAGAAGAGCGGGCTGTCGGCCCGGAACGTGCCGTGCGCCGCGACGTGGGCCAGGCCTGCTCCGTCGAGCGCGGCGAGCACGGCCGCGACCGTCGCCTCACCGTCGGTCAGCGTGATGGCGTCGGGGAGCATCCCGGCCAGCTCGGCGATCTCGTTGCTGGTCTCCAGCAGCCCCGGTCCACGCACCAGGACCGGCCTCGCCGCCGCCGCCGACCTGGTGCGGGCGTGCATCCACCCGCGCGCCGAGGGAGCCACGCTCACGGCTCGGTCGCGGAGCCGAGGGACGAGCGACCACGGCACCCCGTGCAGCGCCGCAGGCGGGACGATCACGACCTCGCCGTCGCCGAGATGCCGAGCGGCCGGGCCCAGCAACGCCGCGGAGAGCCCGGCGGCACCGGACTCGAGTCGGTGCAGCGCCCGCTCCGCGCTCGGCCCTTCGGGGTGGTGCGCGATCATCCGCAACCCGTGCAGCGCGTACTCGACCTCGCTGGTCGCCGCGCCCGTGGGTCCGACATCGAACCGCCGCACCTGGCCGCCACCACACAGCAGCACGGTGAGGGAGCCGTCGATGTCGAGGATGTGCAGCAGCTGGTCGGAACCGAGGAGATCGAGGAGCTCACCGACCCGGACGCCGCCGGGGGCGGAGCCCCGCCCGTGGCTGCGGACGCGGTGCGCCGAGGCGCGCACGGCCCGCTCTCGCCTGAGCTGTTCGCGCTCCAACGCGGCGACGGGCAGCCCCTCGGCCCGTGCCCGGTTCAGACGCTTCACCACGTCGCGGACCGCGGTGAGCTCCGCCCGGAAGGCGACGTCGTCGGGTGGCCGCACCGGGGGAACCGCCACCACACCCGCGCGCAGGCGCTCGCCCCACGCCAGTAGCCGCCGCGGCGGCGCCGAGCGGGCGGCGTGCCGGAGCGCGAGCCGGGCCATCTCGGCCCCGTGCGCTGACGCTGATGCGCGCAGTTCGGAGGAGCCGAGCGCCGCGCGGTGTTCGTCGATGACCGCCAGCCCGCGTCGACACGCCACCAGCACACGCCGAACGTCCCCCTGCGTCTGGGCGTGCAAGGCCTCGGCATGCCACGCGACCGCGCGCGCCAAGGCCGGGCCGCGCCCGCGGGACGCGGCGACCTTCCGCAAGGCCGCAACCGCCACTGCGTGCTCCTCGACGCCACTCGCGATCTGCCCGACGAGCAGCCACGCCTGGCGCTGCTCCGGCGAGCCCAGCCCGGCCAGATCCTCGGCGCAGCGCAGCGCCCGCCGCAGCAGCCGTCGGGACGGGCGGTCGGTCGCGAACTCAGCGCGCAGCCCCACGAGCACCGCGTGCGCCCGCCACCAGCCCCGTTGTTGCTGCGCGAACAGGCGACGTGCGCGTTCCGCCCGCTCGCGCGCGTCGCCGGTGCGCCCTGCCGCCAGCGCGCTCGTGGCTGCCGCAAGGAGCAGCTCGGCGCTCAAAGCCGAGCGCGAGTCGGCCTCTGGCTGGCGTTCGAGCGTCTCGTCGATCTCGGTCAACGCATCGCGGGGCAGCCCCGCGGCCAGCAGCACCGAGCACCGGTCGAGCCCGAGCTCTGGCACGCTTGCGTCGAGCTTCCGGTAGAGATCGGCCGCATTGTCGAAGAGCGTCAGGGCAGTCGGCAGATCGCCGAGACGCCCGGCCACGATGCCGCGGTTGTGGACGGCGTAGGCCGACTCGAGGGACTCGTCGCTGTCGGCCAGGAGTCGCTCGGCCCTGCGCAGGTCCGCGGCGGCCCGCTCCGCGGACCCGAGTGCCAGGTGGACGAAGGCGCGCATGGTCAACGACCGGGCCTCCCAGAGGGACTTGCCACTGCGGTGCAGCGCGAGCACTGCGTGGTCGAAGTCGTGGAGCGCAGGCTCGTGATGGCCGCCTATCCACAGGGCGTAGCCACGTCGGTACCGTACGCTTCCGACCATCGAACGCGAAGCGCCCGAAACCGCGGTGTCCAACAGCGACAGTCCCGCGGCCGTGCGCCCGTTGACGGCCAAGGTGAGCCCCAGCGTCGCGAGCACGTCGATTTCCCGCTCAGCGGAACCGGCCGCGCGCGCGAGGCGGAGCGCGGCGCGGAGCTCGCGAACGGCGGCCGGGCCTTCTCCGGTATCGCGCAGCACGATGCCGACCACTTGGCGGGCGATCGATGCGTCACTCGGCCCCAATTCGGTGCGGAGCGCGGCGCGGGCATGGACAATCGCCTCACGTGGACGGGCGATGGCCAACGGCAACAGGTCGGCGAGGTCCGCCGGGGCTTCTGAATCGAGCCCGCTTCGCGCCACCCGACTAGATTTAGCGGCGCGGGCCCGGTAATGCAAGGCGATTGGCGACGAGCGCAACGGACGGAAGGAACACACCCGCCATGCCCGATGAGCTATTCAACGCTCAGTACGCCCAAATTCAGGCGGCTTACGCGGCGCGCGGGATTCGCACCGCCATCGCGACCGACCCGGAGACCGGGGCGCCTTTGGCGATCTATGCCGATGATCGCCTGGTGGTCCGCGAGACACGGCTCGAGGAGGTGCGGGGTCTGTTCCCGCCAGACACCCTCCAGGACGCGGAGGTCCGGACGATCCCGGGTCTGCGCGTCGTGCGCGTCGTCGGGCGGACCGCCATGGAGGCGTACGAGACGGTCCTGGGGGCACTCGGCCCGGGCAACGCCGACGTCGACACCATCATCTCCGTCACCCCTGGGGGCAAGTGCCCTGCCACGGAACCGGACGTGCCCAACCCCGGTGGGGCGGTCGTGCCGCCCTATCCGGCGGTCTCCGCCGCGGGCGGAGCAGGCGTTCGGGTCGCCGTGTGCGACACCGGTCTGCTCGCCGACGCGGCCGATCATGCCTGGCTCCAGAACGTCAACGGCGATCTCGATCCGCTGGGCCCGAACGATCCCGTCACCGGTCTTCCGACCATCCCGCTATACACGAGCCACGGCACAACGATCGCGGGGATCATCCGGTGCACCGCGCCGGAGACGCAGGTGTTCGTGTCCGGGGATCTGCAGGCCGACCTGGCGGGGACGGCGCTCAGCTCGGCGATCGTGCTGGGGCTTACCGACATCTTGGCCGCAGGCGTCGACGTCATCAGCCTCTCCGCAGGCAGCCCGTCGTTTGACGACAACTCGATGCTGGCCTTCGACCTGTTCATCGAGAACAACGAGGAGCGGCTCGCGGACGTCGTCGTCGTCGCGGCTGCGGGCAACGAGTCCAGCAGCAGGCCCTTCTGGCCTGCCGCCTACCGCGAGCCGTGGATGATCGCAGTCGGGGCGCTGGGCGGCGACCACCAGAACCTTGCGTGGTTCAGCGACTTCAACCCACCCGGGGGCCAGCCCTGGATCGACGTCTTCGCACCCGGCGAGGACCTCGTCAACGCGTTCGCCTCCGGCCTCTACACCTACGACTGGTTTCCGCGCGCGGGCAGCCGCCAGATCTTCACCGGCATGACCCGGTGGAGTGGCACCTCCTTCTCGACGCCGCTCGTGGCAGGCCTCCTCGCGGTGCGCATGTCGGCATCCGGGGAGACGCCGTGGCAGGCCCGCGCAGCATTGCTGGCCCAGGCCCAGGCCCAGGCGATCCCAGACGTCGGTCCCGCGCTTTTCCCGCGGTAGCAGCCGGAGGGTGGCCGCGACGCTCAGATGGCGGTGGCGGCCGTCCAGATCGACGTCCCGTCGTCGAAATGGATGTGCATTCCGATGCGGGTCGTCGCATGCGGGAGGTCCACGCTGAAACGACCGCGCGCGTCGACGCTTGCCATGAGGCGGTCGCTTTCGGTCGTCAGCTCCAGCTCGGCCACCCGGGCAGGGCTGAGGTGACCCATCAGCCGACGCGTCCCGTCGACCACCGACAGCTCCGCATCGACCACGGTCGAACCCGCCTCGAACGTCAGCACCCGCGGCACGTCGTTCCCGGAGCGCACCGCGTTCGCGGGTTCGTCGACCAGTGAGTCGAACGTCAGCAGCGCAAGCTCCGCGTCGATCGTGCGCCACGTGAAGACCTCTTTGGCCGCGGCGATCGATGCGGGCGGCGGCGCGCCCGCGAACTCCCGTATGACGTCGCCGAGCTCGGCGAACATGGCCTCGTCCGCCGGGTCGTCGATCGGAGGGTTGGTGTCGCCGCTCATGTCGCCGCTCATGTCGCCGCTCATGTCACGGCCCATCCCCGTCGGTGATGTCGAGATCTGCGATCAGAACGCGTAGTCGTTTGAGGCAGCGTGCCCTGGTGGGGCCGATGCTGCCGATCGGCATGTCGAGCAGCGCCGCGATCTCGGCGTAGGTCGGGACGACCACCGTGAGCAGATGCAACAGCACCTGGCAGTGCTCCGGCAGCCTGCCGAACGCTTCCCAGACCTGCCGCTTGCGCTCGGCGTCCAACACGGCCCGCTCGGGTCCGGGCTGACCGTCGACAGCAGGCCCGTGGACGAACTGGACGTCCTCGGTGAGGACCTCGCGGCCACGCAGCCGCAACATCCGCAGAGCCTCGCGCCGCGTCGTGGTGGCGAGCCAGCCCGCCAGCGCTTCGGGCTGCTTGATCCCGTCGAGGTGCTCGACCAGCCGCAGCCACGTCGTCTGGATGACCTCGGCCGTGTCCGCGTGACCAAGCCGGAATCCTGATGCGACAGCCCACAACATCTTGCTGAAGTGGTCGACGATGCCGTCCCACGCCGTCCTGTCTCCTGCGGCCGCCCTTCGCACGGCCGCCGCAACGTCGTTCGGATCCACTCGACCTTCCCTGGTACCACGGAATCCGCGGCACTCGCGGAGGGGAGAACGTAACCCAGCCGAGCAAAATCATGTGGCGCCTCCCCGTCCGTTCATGTAAGACGAGGCTGAGAGTCTCCGGATACGAGCGATAGAGTGACGTGCGTCACGGTGGACCAGGGGCACGAACCGGTCAGCCCGCTCCGTATGCGGTGAACGCGCACCAGTTGACGAAGGCGCGCGGGTCGGTCGTGTCGAGCCCCGTCCGGGCGGCGAACAGGGCATCCGCCATCGTCGCGCCGGCCGCGAGGCGCTCGTGCAGCGCGGACATCAGCGCCACCGCGGCGATGTCGCCGACCGCGACGACGCTGGCCGCGAGCCCCGCGGTGCCCCGCGCGAGCAGCGCGCTGACGAACCCCAGGAGCTCGCCGCCGTCGTAGGCGACATCGGCCGCCGAGTCGCACGCGGCCAGCACAACCCGCCGCGGCGCGATGCCCCGCGCGTCGAGCTCGTGCACGGTCAGCGGTCCGTCGGCCAGCTCGAGCGCGGAGAACGTCGGGTTGTCCCCGCGCAGGGTGCCGTGGCAGGCCAGGTGCGCGAGATCGGCCTCCCCTAGCGCGTCGACGACGGTGGCCACGGCCGCGTCCTGCCCCCGCAGCAGCGTCGCGCCGGGATGGCGCGCAGCGACCGCCTCGGCCTCGGGGTTCGCGCCTGCCAACCCCGGCCCGGCGACCACGAGCACCCGCCCGGGTCGCCCCGCGGGCCCGGATCGTCGCGTCGGAGGGCCACTGGTGCGCACCCACGCCGACGCCGAGGGCGCCACCGACACCGGTCCGCGGCACAGCGCCGACCACGGCAGCCGGAACGTCGACGCCGACGGCACGACGACGAGGGGCTCCTCCCCGCCGACACCGAGGGGCCGCAGCAGCATCTGGGTGAGCGCGGCCAGCGCGTGACCGGCGTTGGTCCGGGCTACCGCCGCCGCCGGGCCAACGCGGCGGGTCATCCTGCGCAGGGCGAAGAGCAGCGCGTTGCCCTCGAACCGGACCTTCTCCTCCGGGGCGTCGAGCCAGACCAGCCGGGGGCGCCTGGCGCCGCGCAGGACGAGGGCGAACAGCCGCCCACCGCTCTCGCCGTAGGAGACGAGGGTCCGGTCGCCGAGGCTCGCCCTGATCGCCGGGACACCGGCGGCGTCGTCGGCCGCTCCGGAGCCGTCGCGCAGCCAGGCGGCCTTGCGCACCCGCTGCTCGGCGGCCGAGAGCCGGTCCAGCTCGCCGGGGGGCGTGCCTGCCGATCCCTGGGTCACGAGGTTGATCTCCGCACGGACGGACGCGAGCTCGGCCAGCTCGGCCCGGGCCTGCTCGGCCGGGGGTGCGGCCGCCGCCAGCAGCGCGGCCGAGCGCGTCCGCTCCATCCACTCCAGGACCCTCGCGGCGGACCCCCGCCGCAGGAGCAGCTCCAAACCGAGGCTGCCCAGCTCCACGCCGTGTCCGGAGGCGAGCGCGCGCAGCTCCATCGCGCCCAGCGCCGCACGGTGCTGCGCGAGGTCGTCCAGCCCGGCCCGGCAGTGGGCGAGCACGTCGGACTCGACACCTTCGATCCGCTCGGCGCGGGCCGCGGCGAGACGGGCCCGCAGCCGCACCGCAACCGGCCCGCGCGTGCCCGCCGCCGCCGCCCGGTAGGAGGCCAGCGCGCCGCGACGCTCGCCAAGCTCCTCGGCCAGCAGCCCGCACACCAGGTGCGCGTCGACGGCGATCGCGGGCATCCGGTGCTGGTCGAGGACGCCTGCCGCGCGTCGCACGCGGGTCAGCTGGGCCCGGGAGACCGACCGGGCCGCCAACGCGGCGCGTGCCTCCAGCACGGTCGCCCGCGCCGCCCACGCCGTCCGACGCTGGTGCCGGAACGCCGCGCGCGCCTGGGCCGCCAACGCGCAGGCGGCGCTCGGGTCGCCCGCGAGGAGCGACGCCTGGGCCGCCGTCATGCGCGCCTCGGCCGCCATCAGGCCGACGCCGTGCTCGTCGAGGTCGGCGACGGCCCGCCGGGCGAGCGCGAGCGCCTCGGGCACGAGCCGCAGCTGCGCCAGCACCTCGGCGTGTTCGATGTAGTGCTCGCCGAGCGGGATCTCCTCCTGCTCCAGCAGCTCGGTCGCGTGGTCGAAGGCACGCAGGCTCTCGGTCAGCCGCCCGACCTGCGCGAGCACGAGGCCCCGGTTGTGCTCGACGAACGCCAGCAGCGCCGGGCCGACCTCGTCGGCGATCCCCTCGGCCTCGTCCAGCAGGCGCAGGCTCTCGGCGTAGCGCTCGTGCACCACCGCGATGAGGGCCGCGTTGTTGGCCGCGCTCCCCCGGTTGTCGGCCGAGGCGTCCGGATGCGCGAGCACACGCCGATAGGCCCGGGCGGCGTCGTCGAGGCGGCCGAGGTTGTGCAGCAGCACGGCGCGCATGAAGTCGAGATCGGGTGGGGCGGTGCCGTCGGTCAGCTCCTCAGCGCAGGCGAGGTCGCGCTTGGCCGCCTCGGTCGCGCCCGTCTCCATCGCGACGGCGGCGCGGGTGACCAGCGCCTCGATCCGCCGACGCGTCAGCCCGTGGCGCGCGGCCATGCGCACGGCTTCGTCGAGCAGCGTGCGCGCGGCGGCGAGCCGCAGCCGGGCGCGCTCTGACCAAGCGACCGCACGCAGAGCGACGACGATGGCCTCCCGGTCTCCCGCTTTGCGCGCCTCGTCGAGCACGGAGACCGCTCGTGACCTTGCCGAGGGCGGATCGCCGACCACCTCGTCATAGGCGGAAATCGCTCGTATCAGGAGCGCGTCGGCCTGCTCTACCGCTGTGCCCTCGCCCACGTGCCGGATTCTGCCGGTGCCGCGGCGAGCCCCGACGAGAGGCATCCACGATGGAAACCAGTTCCCCGATCCCCGTCTTCGACAAGCGTCTGGTCGACCGCCGCAGGCCCGCGCAGATCGCCGCCGAACGGCAGAAGGTCGCCGACCAGATCACGCTGTGGAAGCGCACCCAGCATGACCCGACGCTGCGCGCCAAGGACGTGGCCATCCTGCGCGACCGCAGGGCGTCTCTGCGCCAGCTGGTCCAGTTCCAGACGCTCGACAACCGCGGCTCCGACACGTTCACCGTCGCCGGGCAGCTGCTGATCACGAAGGAGAACCTCGCCAAGGCAGGCGCCGCGGGGCGGGGGCTGATCCGGGCGCTGGGCCTCGTCGCCACACCCGTCGACGCTCTGGACTGCGCGGTGCTGCGCCTGGACCCGGCGAAGCGCGCCACCGTGGCCGCGCCAAAGGCGACCGCGAACCTGCTCAGCACCCTGCGGGCCGCGGGCGTCCTCGCCGAGCACAGCTACGTCGTGCCGCTCGGCATGATCCGCAAGGCGCAGGGCGGTCCGGAGCCGTCCAGCTGGACGCAGACCCGACCGACGGACCCGACAGGCGGGCCGAGCGTCGCGGTGATCGACACGGGGATCAGCACCGAGGTGCGGTCCGATGGCTGGCTCACGGGTCTCGTGCTCCCCGGCAACGTCGACGAGCTCGACGTCATCCCGCAGCCGACCGACAACCGGCTCGACCTCGCCGCGGGCCACGGCACGTTCGCCTCGGGCGTGCTCCAGCAGGTGGCCCCCGCCGTGGACCTGCGGATGTACCAGACGCTGGACACCGACGGGCTGGCCAGCGAGGCCGACGTGGCCGCCGCGATCGTCACGGCCGCGCAGGACGGCCACCAGATCGTCAACCTGTCGCTGGGCACCGACACCGTCGACGACAGCCCGCCCGCGGCGCTGCTCGCGGGTGTGCAGCAGGCGATCGCGATCAACCCGGACATCCTGCTCGTGTGCGCCGCGGGGAACCTCGGCGACACCCGACCGGTCTGGCCCGCGGCCTTCAAGGCGGACTTCCCCGACAACGTCGTCTCCGTGGCCGCCCTCGGCCGCAACGAGACGACGGGCGCGATCGAGGGCGCGGCCTGGTCGAGCCACGGTGACGTCACCTGCTCGACGATGGGCGAGGCCGTCGTCTCGACCTACGTCATCGGCACCGAGTCGGTCGCCGCGGACTCCGACCCCGACACGTTCGGGCCGGACTCGTGGGCCACGTGGAGTGGCACGTCGTTCGCCGCGCCGCAGGTCGCAGGGGCAATCGTGGCGGTGCTGCAGAACCCCGCGCACAGCGGGCTCACCCCGCGCCAGGCGCTCGACGTGGTGCTGCAGAGCAGCGTGGCCCTCCCGGGCTACGGATCCGCGGTCGTCATCCTGCCGACCTGACACCGGTCCCGCGGGCGGGGCGCCGTGGTGCGCCCCGCCCTCCGGTTCGATGGGCACCGTCAGATGAGCACCCAGGCGGTCTCGACGATGCGGTCACCCGTCACGCAGCGCAGCCGAATCCGGATCTCGCGCAGCGGAAGCGGCAGGACGAACCGGCCCAGCTCGTCGGCCCGCGTCCGCGCAGAGGCGGCGTCGGACTGCAGTTCGATGTCGGCGGGGCCAGCCGGGACGATCTGCCCGATGAGGGTCCGGCTGCCAGGAGCGGAGTCGACCTCCGCGTCGATCGAGAACCCGTCGGACTCGAACGCGAGCAGACGTGGCTGCACACCTGACCGCGAACCCGCAGGCGCCGTGTCGAGCAGCGAGTCATAGGTCAGGGACGCCAGTTCGGCGTCGACGCTGCGCCAGACGAAGAGCTCCTTGGCGACGTCGAGCACCTCGGGAGGCGGCTCGGTCTGGGCATAGAACAGCGCAGCGAGCTCGGCCATCAAGCCGTCCTCATGGGGTGCGGTCATCTCAGCCGCCCGGCCCGTCGAGCAGCCTGCGCAGCCGGTCCAGACAGCGCGCGCGGGTGGGCCCGATGCTGCCGATGGGCATGCTCAGCCGCGACGCCACCTCGGCGTAAGGCGGCTGGTCGAGCACCGCGAGCCGCAGCAGCGTCTGGCAGCGCTGGTCGAGCCGGACGAACGCCGACCACAGCCGCCGGTCGCGATCGCGGGCGAGCACAACGGTCTCCGGGGTCGGAGTGGCCGTCGTCCCCCAGGAAACGGCGCCGTCCTCCGCGCTGAGCGGCAGCTCGCGGCCCCGCAGACGAATCATGCGCAACGACTCGTTGCGCGCGGTCTTCGCCAGCCACCCGCCGACCCGCTCGGGGTGCTCGATGCGGTCGAAGTGCTCCAGCAGCCGCAACCACGTCGTCTGCGCGACCTCGTTCGCGTCGTTCGGGCCCAACCGGTGAGCGATCGCCACGCCCCAGATCATCCGGCTGAAGCCCTCGATGAGCGCCTCCCACGCCGCTTTGTCCCCCGCCGCGGCACGGCGGACGGTGTCCGCGACCTCGCTCGGTTCCACTCGACCTGCCCAGGCTCGGCCACACCCGCGGGTCCCGCGGAGCGCCGACCGTAACCCATTGGTGAACCCCCATGTGCCCCCTCCCCGCTATCCGGTACGAGTCGCGAGACGCGTACCGGATATCCGGCGATCGGGTGAGAGGCAATTCACCGACAGTGCTCAGGACGCGTCGAACTCCCCCTTCTTGACGCCCTTGACGAAGGCGGCCCACTCCTCACGGGTGAAGACCAGTGACATGCTGCGCTCGGGGTCCTTCGTGTCGCGAACCGAGACCGAACCACCGGGCAACTGTCCGACCTCGACGCACTCACCGAGTGAGCAGAAGCTGCTGACCTTGTACGTGACCACGGAACGCCTTTCATCGGGGAGCGTGGTGGGCAAGATACCGATGGATCATCCCTATGCTGTCGGTGGGGGAGAGCGCCCGATCGAGCGCGTCGGCGAACACCTCTTCGTAGAGTTCGATGTCGGGCCGGGCGTCCAGGAAGGCGTTGCCTGCCTGTCCTTCCATGAAGACCACATCGGAGCCGAGCTCGGTCGGGATCCCCAGCAACACGAAGGTGGCGACGTGGGCCCGGAGCAGGCCGGTCGTGGCGGGCAGCACCTTGATCGTCACGTTCGGCAGCTCGGTGAGCTCCAAGAGCCGCCGCAGCTGCCCGGCGATGACGGCAGGCCCACCCACCGGACGCCACAACACCGACTCGTCGACGACGTCGACCACTTCGAGCGGGTCGCGCTTGCGCGACAGAGCCTGTTGCCTGCGCAGCCGCAACGCGGTCATCCGGTCGATCTCCTCGGACGTGTGGTGCAACAACCACTGCCCCAACACCGCCCGCATGTAATCCTCGGTCTGCAGCAGGCCGTGGACCGCCGTCAGGTCAAAACAGCGCACCATTCGGGCGTCGTTCTCCAGCGATGTGTAGCGGCTGGGCGAGTCGAGGAAATGTCGCTCGGGCTGCACGCCCTCGGTGTAGGTCTCCCACCAACCGTGCTCGCGCCCGTCGTGCACCAGCCGCAGCAGCAGCTCCCGCTCCGCGGCCGAGCCGACGCCGTAAATCCGCAGCAGCTCACTGACGTCGGGGATCTTCGGCACGCCCTTGCCCGTCTCGAGCCGGGAGATCTTCGACGGCGAACAGGTCATGCGTTCGGCGACCTCGTCGAGTGTGAACCCGGAATCGTTGCGCAGCCTGCGCAGTTCAACGCCGAGCCTGCGGCGCGAGCCGATTGGGCTCTGCGGACCGGCCATCGTCTCCGTCCCGGGGAGTTGCTGCGGGTGGGTGATTCGTCACCCCGAACTCGCTATTGCAATTGCACGAGGCACTGTCTTCGGGCAATCTAAGCATCGCCCCAACTGTGGTGGAAGTCACCACGCCGGGGCGGGCATCCGAGAGGAGGCCGTGATGCAAACACCCACCACGACTCTCCGTCTGTCCCCTCCCCATGCCCGGTCAGGGCCCCGCAGTGCTGCGACCACAAGTCAGCAGCGCCACTCATGGGAAAGGAGCTCGATCATGATGTCCCCCATCGACGACGGCCGTCAGCAGCGACCTGGCAGGTGGTCACCGTGATCACGATGATCGTCGGCGGCCTCGGCTTCCTCGTGCTCATCGCGATCGTGGTCGGCATCGTCGACGTCTACCAGGCGTCGAGCTGGCGGCAGGTCGCGGCCGAGCGTCGAGAGCACTGGGAGTCGCTGCACCTGCAGCCTCAGGGTCCGCCCACCACCGACGACGGCGACTGAGCTTCTCGCACTGCCGCGCCGCGCCGCAGCGGTCCGGGTTTGCAGCCCGCAGCGGTCCGGTTTTGCAGCAGGGTGACACCGCTGCGACTGAGTGTCACCCTGCTGCGATGCGGACGGGGCGCTCCTCAGAGATCCCATGGCCCGGTGGGCCGCCTCGAAGGGGACGAAACGGACCGTTTCCTGCACAGCGCCCGGCACATGAGGCACGTGGCGTGGCGGGGCAGGGTCTTCGCAGGGTCCGCTGTCGCTTCGCAGGGTCTGTGGACCCTGCGATGTGCATGCGCGGTCTGCGAAGTGGCCCTGGTTGGCGGCGATCAGCCCGGGCAGCCGGGGGTGAGGGTCAAGGTCCCGCCGGGTGCAATCGCACCCCGGGGACACCGACTGCGCACCCCGCGAGGTGACCCCGTGCACACCCCGCGAGGTGACCCCGTGCACACCCCGCGAGGTGACCCCGTGCACACCCCGCGAGGTGACCCCGTGCACACCCCGCGAGGTGACCCCGTGCACACCCCGCGAGGTGACCCCGTGCACACCCCGCGAGGTGACCCCGTGCACACCCCGCAAGGTGACCCCGTGCACACCCCGCAAGGTGACCCCGTGCACACCCGCGGGGTGACCCCGTGCGCGGCGTGCGGGGTGCCGTTGCGGGGTGCGCCGTGGGCTGACCGCGACCCGAGGTGGCGGACGTGGCCGGGGACGATCGTGGCGTGATCGCGGGAGGCTCGTCACGTCTGTTGAGCCGGTGATCGCCTGCAGTGCCAGAGGTGCACCACTGCCCTTGCGGCACCACTTTCGCCGATCATGTGCGGCCAACCGTCAACTGCCGGGCGCCTAAATCTAGAGGGCGCGGCGGCCAGACAGCGCGCGGCCGAGGGTGAGCTCGTCGGCGAACTCCAGGTCGCCGCCCATCGGAAGGCCGGACGCGAGCCGGGTGACCGTCAGCCCGGGGAAGTCGCGCAGGAGCCGCAGGAGGTACGTCGCCGTGGCCTCGCCCTCGGTGTTGGGGTCGGTCGCGATGATCACCTCCGCGATCTCCGACTCGTCGGAAGCCGGGCCGGTACCGCCGAGGCGGGCCAGCAGTTCGCGGATACGCAGAGTGTCCGGGCCGACGCCTGCCAGCGGGTCGAGGGCGCCACCGAGCACGTGGTAGCGACCCTTGAACTCGCGAGTGCGCTCCACCGCCTGCACGTCCTTGGACTCCTCGACGACACACACGATCGTCGGGTCGCGACGGGCGTCGTAGCAGTAGCGACAGCGCTCCCGCTCGGACACGTTGCCGCAGACCTCGCAGAAGCGCACCCCGTCCTTGACCTTCTGCAGGACGTCCTGCAGCCGGGACACGTCGGCGGGATCCGCGGACAGCAGGTGGAACGCGATCCGCTGTGCGCTCTTGGGACCGATGCCCGGCAACCTGCCCAGTTCGTCGATCAGGTCCTGGACCGGGCCCTCGAACACGCCTCTACCCCAGGCCGGGCAGGCCCATGCCGCCCGCCAACGGACCCATCTTCTGCTGCTGCAGATCACGGGCCTTCTCGATGGCGTCCTCGAGGGCGCCGACAATGAGGTCCTGCAGCGTGTCGACGTCGCCGGGATCGACGACCTTGGGGTCGATCCGCACCCGGATGATCTCCAGCCCGGACGTCTGCAGCGGGGCCGTCGTCGTGATCTCCACCAGCCCGTTGCCCGCCTGGCCCGTGACCTCGGTGGCCGACATCTCCTCCTGCATCTGCTGCACTTGCTGCAGAAGCATCTGCATGTCAGGTAGACCCGGTTGCACCAGCGGACTCCTCGCCTCATCCGGCGGCGATCCGCACGCCGGCTCCGTCCGCCAGAGTAGCCGTGCAAAGGTGTCACCGTGCGCACCCGTAACGTCGCGTCTCTGGCTGCGCTCATCGCGGTCACGTCACTGGCGCTCGCGGGGTGCGCGCCTTCCCCGACGCCGCCTGCGCCCAACGGGTCGGCGACCCCACCCACCGGGTCGGCGACCACGCCCACCGGTCGGCGACCACGCCCACCGCGTCGGCGACCACGCCCACCGCGACGCAGGGATCAACGCCGACACCGACGCCCGGGCCGACGCCCCGGACCGGGCCGACGCCCGCCGCTGCGCCCAGCGCGCCTGCGGCCGTGACACCGGTCCCGGGTTCGCCGCTGGTTGTACTCGACCCGGGGCACAACGGTGGCAACTCGACCCACATCGCCCAGATCGAGCGGCAGGTGCCCGACGGGCGCGGCGGCACGAAGCCCTGCAACTCGACCGGCACAGCCACCGACGCGGGCTATCCGGAACACACTTTCACCTTCGACGTCGCGCAGCGGACGCAGCGGCTGTTGGAGGCGGCGGGCGTGCGGGTGCTGCTGACCCGGCCCGACGACAACGGCGTCGGGCCGTGCGTGGACGTGCGGGGCACGGCGGGGCAACGCGCAGGCGCCGCGGCCGTGGTGTCCATCCATGCCGACGGCGCCGCGGCGTCCGGGAGCGGCTTCCACGTCGCCCTGTCGAACCCGCCGCTCAACCCCACGCAAGCCGGGCAAGCGCACGTACTCGGCACGGCGTTGCGCGACGGCCTGCGCGCCGCGGGCTTCCACGACTCGACCTACCTCGGCAGCCAGGGCATCTCGCTGCGGGCCGATCTGGCCGGGCTCAACTTCGCCACCAAGCCGACCGCGCTCGTCGAGTGCGCGAACATGCGCAACGCGGCGGAAGCGGCGGTCGTCTCGTCGGCGGCAGGCAGGCAGCGCTACGCGGCGGCACTCGCGAGCGGGATATTGGCCTACCTGCGGGGGTAACGCGATCGGCGTTCAGCTCGCCTGAGGGTCGGGTTGTGCAGCAGGGTGACACTGCTGCGACTCAATCGGAGGAGTGTCACCCTGCTGCGATGTGCGCGGGCCCAGGCACCGCAGAGGTAGCCGTCGGCGGGTGCTCGCCATCGTCTGCTGGGCCGGTGATCGTCGGCAGTGGTGCCAGAGGTGCACCAGGGCTCCCGTGGCACCACTCTTGGCGATCATGGCGCGGTCCCGTGAGCGCCCGCGTTCCACCTCACTGAGTCCCGCGCTTCACCCCGCAGGCACCGGGGTGATCGGAGCGTCGGTGATCACGTCGAGAACGACGCGACCGGTTCACGGAAGGTCGCACTCGACGCGATCACGGTCAGCACGCCCAGTGCGGATGTGATCAGGCCGGGGGCGGCGTTCTTGCTGGCGCTGGGGGCCCTGGCCGCGGGCATCAAACCTGCGTGCCGATAACCGGCGCGTCCCTCGGTGGCATGGTGTTCGGCACCGGTGATCGCTGGTAGTGGTGTCGGGGATGCACCTGTGCACGGGTGGCACCACTTCTGGCGATCTTGTCCAGCCGGGCCCGAGTCCGGCGCTTCACCACGCAAGCACCGGGGTGATCGGAGCGTCGGTGATCGCGTGGAGAGCGCCGTAATCGGGGTTTGATCTGAAAACGTCGCTCTTGTGGCGATCTTCCCGACGATTGCCGACTGACCTGGGTCATGATCGTCGGTTCGGCGCGGGAGGCGGCCAGATGTGACCGGATCTGCGCCCATCTGGCGATCAATATGCACCGGCTGCCTGCTGGCCATTCCCATTGGGCGACAGCCTCTATCTGGCGCCCATGTCCCAACCCTCGTAGACCTCACGTGGGCGTCGCGATCAACGTCGCGTGAGGTGCTGTGGGTCAAGCCGACCGTCACTTGCCGGGCGCTGAGCCGGTCCTCAGACGTCCGCGGTGCCCTGGTCCTCGGCGAGGCGCTCGACGATCGCCGCCTCGCCGACCTGGTCCTCGGCGTAGGCCTCCGCCATCTGCTCGGTCTTGCGCTTGACGATGAAGCCGATCGTGAGGCCCGCAACCGCGGCCACGATCAAGCCGATCCAAGAGAAGCGGCTCAGCCAGGTCTCGGCGATCACGCCGAGGTAGTAGACGGCCATCGTGGTGCCGCTCGCCCACACGATCCCGCCGAGAGCGTTGGCCGCGAGGAACCGCGGGTAGTGCATCTTCAGCGCGCCCGCGAGCGGCCCTGCGAAGATCCGCAGCAGCGCGATGAACCGGCCGAAGAACACCGCGAGCACGCCCCACCTGGTGAAGACGCTTTCGGCGAACGCCACGTTCTTCGGGCCGAAGTGGCGAGGGAACCGCTGTCCCAGTCGCAGGAACAGCGAGGTGCCGTAGCGGCGGCCGATGGCGTAGCCGATGGAGTCGCCCACGACGGCGCCCGCGCTGCCCGCGACGGCGATCCACAGCGGCGACACGTCCAACTCCTGACGCGAGGACAGCAGCGCCGCGCTGACCAGCACGATTTCACCCGGCAGGGGGATGCCGAGGCTCTCCAGACCGATCACGAAGCCGACGGTGAGGTACACGAGCAACGGCGGGATCGTCTGGAGCAGCGTGTCGACCGTCATAGCTCCCCCGTCGTGGCTATCGGGACAAGAGTGTATCCAGGCGCGATCAGTCAGCGGCGGTTGATCGCTCGCGCCCCCAACTGGCTGGTGAGCAGCGCGATCGCAGCTTCCTCCGGATCGGGAAGGCCCTTGACCTCTCCGCCGCCGCCCGACTCCATCTCGGCAAGCATCGCCTCCTCGTCGTCAGGCGGCACGTCCTCGTCAGGCGGCTCCGGCGGCAGGGGGACGCCTTCGTCCGCACTCGCCGCCGACCGGCCGCCCGCTCGCACGCTCCGGCGCTCGAACTGAGGCCGCCCCGACGAGCGCGGCGGCCCGCCCGACCGACCCGACGCAGCCCCATCCGAGGCAGCCCCACCCGACGCAGCCCCACCCGACGCAGCCCCACCCGAGGCAGCCCCACCCGACGCAGCCCCACCCGACGCAGCCCCACCCGACGCAGCCCCACCCGACGCAGCCCCACCCGGCGCAGCCCCACCCGACGCACGGCCTGCTGGCGCAGCACTCGATGCGGAAACCCCACCCGACGAGGGCATCGCGCCCGCGGCGTTCGGCGGGGTCGCTCGCGATGGCGCCTGGCCGTCCGAAACGGCACCTTCGGATGGCTGGGCCACCGTCTGCCGTTCACCGCCCGACCCGCCGACACCGACTCCAGCCCCAAACCCCTGCGGATCCGGGGCGCCCGACCCCATGGCGGCGCCTGCCGGATCCGGGTTGCCCAGCCTGTTGTCAGCTCCCGCCGGCCCGGCGTGACCGGCGGCACCACGATCGCCCGCCAAGCCGTCAGGGACCTCACCCCCCGCGAGGTCTCCGGGCGCCCCCGACCGGGGAGCACCGATCAGTCTCGGCTCATCGCTTGAGGCGCCGTCCAACCCTGATCCGCCGGATCCCGACGAGGCTCCGTGCCCTGGACCGTCGCCCTCGCCGGTCGCCGCCGAGGCCCGTAAGCCGCCTGCCTCCGGGGCGTCTGGAGACGTGGACCCAACCGCCGACCCCGACCCGGGGGCGAATTCCGAGCCGAGTACACCGACCGGGCCGGGCCCGCTGCTCGACCCCTGACCGCCGACCCCCTGACCGCCGACCGACGCCCCGGCGACAACGCCCGGCGCTGCTCCCCCACCGGGCGCCGCGCTCGTCGACGCCGGGGCCGCTGGCTGCCGCTGCTCCGCTCCGGCACCTCGGGTCTGCGGGGGAGGACTGTCGCCGTATTCGCAGCGCACGCGCCACCGGACGCCGAGCACCGCGTGCAGCGCTTCCGCGATGACGTCGGTGTTGCTCTGCTCGGAGAGGAGGCGGGCCAATGGTGCGGTGCCGATAGACAGCACCAGCGTGTCGTGGTCGACGGCTCGCACCGTGGCACTGACCAGCAGAGCCGCGGTGCGCTTCTTGCGCTGCTTCACCGCGTCCTGGATCTCCTGCCAGACACGGCGGACGTCGGCAGCACCGACTTCCCTGTTGACCCCGGGGTCGGGGCGGTGGACCTCTCCCGCGCCGACATCGGTCGACGCACCGGGATCGGGGCGCTCCCCACCAACGCCACCGCCCGCCTCCTGCCCGCGGGTGGACGACCCGGCCGCGACCTCGCTGGGCGCGCCCGACTGCAGACGCCCCACCGCATCGGTGCCGCCCGGACCAGTTCCGCTCCGCGGCGCAGTGCCGACGGACTCACTCTGCCCGGTAGATGCAGCAACGGGCGCCCCCACGTGGCCCCCTCCGCCCCCGCTTCCGGAGGCCGCGGGCGCGACCCGTCCAGCGTGCTCGGTGCCCGCGTGGGGCGTGCTCCGCGCGCCGGTCTCGGCCGTTCGCAGGCCGTGCGCCGCGCTGGGCGTAGCGGCGGACGTGTCCACACCGCCCGCGCCCGCCAGGCCGCGCTCCGCGGGGCGCGTGCTCGGGCGGCCGAACTGCTTGGGCCGCTCGGCATCGTCCACGGACTCGCCAGGCGCGGGTGGGGTGGAGGCGATGTCCGAACGCCGCTCCAGCCGCTCGAGGCGCTCAAGCAGGCCCGGCTCCGCCGTGGTGGCGGCGGGCAGCAGCATCCGGGCGCACAGCAGCTCCAGCAGCAGCCGAGGGGCCGTCGCCCCGCGCATCTCGGTGAGCCCGACGTGCAGGATCTCGCCGTAGCGGGTGAGTGTGGCCGCGCCGAACTTGCCCGCCTGTTCGACCATGCGGCTGACCTCGTCGTCGGCCGCCTCGACGATTCCGCGCGCGATCGCTTCGGGAACCGCCTGCAGAAGGGTGAGGTCGCGCAGCCGCTGCAGCAGGTCGGTGGCGAAGCGGCGGGGATCGTGGCCTGCCTCGACGAGCCGGTCGACCGCTTCGAAGACCGCGGCCCGATCGCCCGCGGCGAGCGCGTCGACAACGTCGTCGATCAACGAAACGTCGGTGACGCCGAGCAGCGCGACCGCCCGCTCGTACGTCACGCCCTCCGGCCCGGCCCCCGCGACCAGCTGATCGAGCACCGACAGCGAATCGCGCGCCGAGCCGCCTCCAGCGCGGATGACCAGCGGATAGACGGCGGGCGCTACCGCGACCCCCTCTTCCGCGCAGATGCGCTCCAGCAGCTTGCGCAGCGTGCCGGGGGGGATGAGACGGAACGGGTAGTGGTGGGTGCGCGACCTGATCGTCGGCAGCACCTTCTCCGGCTCGGTGGTGGCGAACACGAAGACCACGTGCTCCGGCGGCTCCTCGACGATCTTGAGCAGGGCGTTGAAACCCTGCGTGGTGATCATGTGGGCCTCGTCGACGATGAACACGCGATACCGCGACTCCGCAGGGGCGAAGAACGCCCGATCGCGCAGCTCGCGCGTGTCGTCCACGCCTCCGTGGGACGCGGCGTCGAGCTCGGTGACGTCGATGTTGCCCGGCCCACCCGGCGCCAACGACACACACGACGCGCAGACCCCACACGGCTCGGGCGTCGGGCCCTGCTCACAGTTGAGCGAGCGGGCCAGGATGCGGGCGCTCGACGTCTTCCCGCAGCCACGGGGCCCGGAGAACAGGTACGCGTGGTTGATGCGACCGGACTCCAGCGCGGTGCGCAGCGGGTCGGTGACGTGCTCCTGCCCCACCACCTCGGCGAACTTCGCCGGGCGGTACTTCCGGTACAGAGCCAGCGCCACGTCAGCGAGGCTACCCATGGGCACCGACAGAACGGGGGCCGGGAGACGAAAGGGGACCCCGCGCACCCGCCAGAGCCCATTGACCCTTGCTGCCTTCCGGCCCTGGGGGAGTTCACAGGGTGGACGCCGCGCGGGGTCCGTTGGAGAGTGTAGGCCGTGGCAGGCCGCAGCGGCGACCCGGCTATGCTGAGCCACCTTGGAGGATTCGCCTAGTGGCCTATGGCGCACGCTTGGAAAGCGTGTTGGGTGCAAGCCCTCGGGGGTTCGAATCCCCCATCCTCCGCCACCCCGACCAGCACAAACACCGGGCCCGCCTGTCCCAGAGATGCGCCCCGTGTCGCTGTCCAGTCTCATCTGAGTCGCCGCGAAAGCGAGGTGGGGACCGTGTGAGCGGTCGTCGCGGATCGCTGCGCGGCGCAGCAAGTCACGGACGACCGCTCAGGGGTGCGGCAGGCATCTCGTGATCGGCAAGGATCCAGGTTGGGTCGCCGCCGGTGGGCCTGCTGCCGAGTGTTGATCGCCGGTTGTGTGACATGAGGGCCTATATATCCGTTATGTCCCGACTTTGGCGATCACCGTCCCCGGGGGAGACCCGCGGCCGGGCCGCGGCCGGGCCATGATCGTCAGGAGTGGTGTCGACGGCGCACCGCCGCACTCTTGGCACCACATGCGGCGATCACCGGCATCACCGCCGCAGCCGCGATCATCAGTGGACCGCAAACGAAGGGGAAATTCCGTGACCGACCAGGATCTGACCAACCTGCGGACACTGGCAGCCAACGGCGACCAGGACGCCGTCGACGAACTCGTCGAGCTCGCGGGCGAACGGGGCGACCTCGACGAGCTGCGCCGCCTCGCTGCGGGCGGCCACTCCGACGCCGTCGACCAACTCGTCGAGCTCGCGGGCGAACGAGGCGACCTCGACGAGCTGCGCCGCCTCGCCGCGGCCGGCCACTCCGACGCCGTCGACCAACTCGTCGAGCTCGCGGGCGAACGGGGCGACCTCGACGAGCTGCGCCGCCTCGCCGATGGCGGCAGCCGTGACGCTGAGGACATCTTGTCGGAGCTTGCGGACGAGCAGGACGACGACTGACGCCGGGCCGCCCAGCACGCCACGAGCGGCTCAGTCAGGTCGCTGTTTGAGACCCGCGGCCAGACACCGCACCATCTCGTTGATGCGCTGGGCGCGTTGCTCAGGCCTGCGCTTGGTCGCGTCGACCCACCGCAGATATCCCTTGCGGTAGAACTGCGCGAGGCCGTCGAAGAACGCACCTGCGGCGGGGTCCGCGGCCAACGCTGCGGCGACGTCTTCAGCCAATTCCTCGCGCTGCGGGCCTTCTGGCGAAAGATCCACCGTGACGGTGTCCCCGACGGCGATGGCTTGGTCCCGAAGCCATGCGGGCCCCAGGGCAAACACCTCGCCATCCGTCGTGCGCTCGACGATGGCGCGCACGCGCAGGCCGTTCACCGAGCCGCCCAGTCGATGCGTCGGCTTGGGTCCCCATGCCTCGTCGGCAAGGAAGGGAAGTGGGACGAGAACGCGCCCCCGGTCGCCTGCCACGACCGTCGCGATGAAACGCCGTGCCTTCATCGCTCCTGATCCTCAGCTGCTGACCACCAGCCCAACGGCCACCGATCGTCCACGTCATCGCAGGCGGCTTCAACTCAGGCCGCCCTCCAATGTCGACTCGAGTACCTCGCTCCGACGCCGAATTACCTCGGCCGTTGAGCAGCTTCTGCGGCGCGCCCGGACGGCCTGGGCGCTCCGTTCAGCCCTCTTTGCTAGACCAAATGGCGTACTGGACATTACGTTTTGGTGACGGACGGGTGGGTAGCGCCAGGAGTGGGCACTCAGCCCCCAGCGGGTCGTCATCAGCGGCCCCCCGGGGCATTACTGGAGGAGACCGTGACTGTCACGGGTATCATCACCGCGATCATCGTCGGCGCCATTATCGGGGCGCTCGGACGCCTGGTCGTGCCAGGCCGCCAGCCGATTCCAATCTGGCTGACCATCCTGATCGGTATCGTCGCCGCATTCATCGGAACGTTCATCGCACGGGCTCTCGGAATTCCGACGCAGACGGCAGGCATCGACTGGCTCGAACTCCTCGTCCAGGTGATCGTCGCCGCCATCGGTGTCGCGATCGTGGCGGGCGTTTACAGCCGCCGCGGCACTCGACTGTAAGACACAGCACGTCCGAGACGCCGGGTCCGCAACTGCGGGCCCGGCGTCTTTGTGTTTGTTCCGACGCGCCAGACATCAGAGCTGCTTGAAGTAGACGGCGGTCGGAATCAGCGTGCAGCCGAGGCTCTTGTACAGCGCTCTCGCCGGGGCGTGGAATGGATCGCCACCGGTTCCGATTTCGACGACCTCGACGTTGCGCGCCGTCATATCCGCGAACGCGTGCTCGCAGAGCATGGTGCCGAGCCGTCGGCCTCGGTGGGCAGGCGCCACGGCGAGAAGCTCGATCATTCCGTGGCGCCGCTGGGCATCAATGTTCCAGGCGACACACCAGGCGACATAGCCGACGAGGTGGCCCTGGATTTCGGCGACTGCGACGTACTTGTCCTTGTCGGGGTCGTGCAGGGTGGGCACCAGCTTCTGGTAGTCGGCGCGCCACCGTCGGTGTTGGTGGGCGAAACGGTGTCGCCGACGACGGGACGGAACGATTTTCGTAGAACGGCCCGAAGGTCCCGACGGTCAGCTCGACCATTCCGTCGATGTCGTGCGGTTGAAAGGGACGCAGCGCCATGGTGAGTGCCTCTCGACTGGGGGGTGGAAGAGTCCCGCCTCGCGCTCGGCTCGGGCATCTGGCTGCAGAAGCAGCCGTCCCTCAGTGACGGGTGCGCAGGCTGGCGAAGCACTCCATGTCGCCAAGGATAAGGGTTTGCCAGCCCGGCTAGCGTCGCTGCTGTCCGCCAGCCAGCACTGTCCCGGCGTGCCCACGGCACGCAAGAAAGAGGAAGTTCCGTGGCCAAGACCGTGCTCACCCCACAGGCGGAGAACTTTCCCGCCTGGTACCAGGACGTCGTCGCTCGTGCCGAGATGGCCGAGAACGGCCCGGCCAGGGGAACCATGGTCCTTCGACCGTGGGGCTACGCGATCTGGGAGCTCATGCAGGCCGACATGGACCGGCGGATCAAGGCGACGGGAGCTCAGAACGCCGCGTTCCCTCTGTTGATCCCCATGAGCTTCCTGGAGAAGGAGAAGCAGCACGTCGAGGGGTTCTCCCCGGAGCTGGCCGTGGTCACCCACGGCGGCGGGGAGCAGCTCGCCGAGCCGCTGGTGGTGCGCCCCACCTCCGAGACGGTCGTCAACCACTACTTCGCCAAGTGGATCCAGTCCCACCGAGATCTGCCGCTCATGCTGAACCTGTGGAACAACGTGGTCCGCTGGGAGCTGCGACCACGACTTTTCCTGCGCAACACGGAGTTCAACTGGCAGGAAGGTCACACCGCCCACGCCACTTATGCGGAAGCGGTCGAGGAAACCCAGCGCATGCTTGAGGTCTACCGGCGGTTCATGCAGGAGGCGCTGGCGATCTCGGTCGTGGTGGGAGAGAAATCGCCAGGCGAGCGCTTCGCGGGCGCCGACAACACCTTTACCTGCGAGGCGCTGATGCGCGACGGCAAGGCGCTGCAGATGGGGACCAGCCACAACCTGGGCCACAACTTCGCACGCGCCTTCGACATCCACTACCTGGACGCGGCGGGCGGGCGCCGCCACGCCGCCACCACCTCCTGGGGCACGTCCACCCGCATGATCGGCGGGGTGATCATGGTTCACGGCGACGATCACGGGCTGCGCCTGCCCCCCGCGATCGCGCCGCACCAGGTGGTGGTCATGCAGCTGGACGCGGAGAGCGATGTCGCCGAGGCGGCCGGGCGCGTCGAGGCGGAACTGCGCGCCGCAGGCGTCCGTACGCATATCGACGCCCGCACCCACACCTCGTTCGGGCGGCGCTCCATCGACTGGGAGCTGAAGGGCGTCCCCGTCCGGATCGAGCTGGGTGCGCGGGAGCTGACCTCCGGCCAGGCCACCCTGGTCCGCCGCGACGACCGCAGCAAGAGCCCCGTTCCGCTCGCCGGCGCCGCACGCGCTGCCGCGAGCCTTCTCGACGAGATCCAGCAGGCCCTGTTCGCGGCGTCGCGCACCTTCCGCGAAGAACACACCTATCCGGTCACCGACTTGGACGAGTTCAGAGAGCGTGTGGGCGGCGGAGGACTGTTCCTGGCCGCCTGGTCCGGCACCGAGGAGTCGGAGCAGGCACTGGGCGAGCGCACCGGCGCCACGATCCGCTGCATCCTCGACTCCGCCCCGCCCGCACCCACTTGCCTGATCACCGGCATGCCCGCCGAGCACACCGTGCTGATCGGCCGGGCCTACTGACACGGTGGCAGCGGCAGGACGGGGCCAAGGAGCGCCTCACGCTCTTCGCCGGCGTCGGCTTCCCCGACCTCGCGCACCTTGGCACGTCCCCGCAGAAGCGCGGCCCCAATGCCGGCTACTGAGAAGGGCCGGCAATTGACGGTTGGCTCGCATGATCGGCGAGAGTGGTGCCACAGGGGCGCCGGTGCACCAGTGGCACCATTGCTGGCGATCACGGGCTCAACCGATGCCACGATGCCGTGGCCGGGCCACGTCCGCATCGCAGCCCCAGCGCGGCGCGCGGCGATCTCGGCGCGGACCGCGACCACTCACCGAACCGAAACCCGAAAACGTCAGCTCCGCCCCACCCGAGCCACTTCGCAGACCGCACCCACACCTCGCAGGGTCCACAGACCCTGCGAAGCGACAGCGGACTCTGCGAGGACCACGCCACGCCACGTATCTCATGTGCGGGCGCTCTTAAGGTCGGACGTCCGGCAGCTGATGGTTGCCCGGACTTGTCAGCACCCGAGCTGGGATGATCGCTGACTGGAGGTTTGCGCCTGCGAAGTGCGCAGGGTGCACGGGCCCCCGCAAGAACCGCCTGCTCGACCCGGTCGCGACGGTGATCGCCGCATGTGGTGCCAAGAGTGCGGCGGTGCGCCGCCGACACCACTCTTGACGATCATGGCCGCCTGCGGCCCGGCCGCGGGCCTCTGGGTGGGGCCCACCTGCACCTGCTCTACCAGGGGACCCTCGTCGTCCTCACGCAGGCGCCGACCTGGCGGCCGCAGCCGCGGTCGGCCCAGTTCGCAATGGCCGCCGCCAGTGCCAACCGGGCAAAGCACTTTCCACGGACGGGCCCGCGCCTCCGTCCGGCGAGTGGTGGGCTACGAGACCGGGCTGGCGTTGGCCTCCGCTGTGCGCCTCGGATTCACTCCCACAGGCCCGTTAGGGCACTCCTCGCCAACTTCAACGTATAGCGCACCGGGGGGCTTGCGGCAAGACCCGGGTCGGCCCGCAGAATCGGCGGCCGAACCCAGAACGGACGAAGACTTGGGGCCACGAAGTGCGCCCGACGGGTCGGGGGAAGCAGCGAGAGATGAGGACATGCCGAACAAGAGGTTCGAGACTGCGCGAGACGCCGATGAGTCGACCGACCGGTGCCGGGCGACGGAGCACGGCTGCCTCGGAGGTATCGCGATGATCGATCAGTTCGTGTTGGGTCTTCACGAGGTTGACCAGATGCAGGTTGCGATCGTTGGCGGCAAGGGCGCGCACTTGGGCGAACTATCGCGAATCGACGGCATCCGCGTGCCTGCAGGCTTTTGCGTGACGACGCACGCCTTCGAGAAGATCATGGCGGAAGCGCCGTCGATCGACGATCGGCTCGATCAGCTGTCGCGCCTGGGCCCAGACGACCGGGAGGCGATCCGCACGCTCAGCGCGGAGATCCGCCGAACCGTCGAAGAGATCGCCATCCCTGACGATGTCGCGGCGGCAATCACGCGCGCTCTCGCCCAGCTCGGCGACCAAGCTGCCTACGCCGTCCGATCCAGCGCGACGGCAGAGGACCTGCCGACGGCCTCCTTCGCAGGACAGCAGGACACGTACCTCAACGTCGCGGGCCCGGCCGCGATCCTTCAGCACGTCAGCCGGTGCTGGGCCTCGCTCTTCACCGAGCGGGCCGTGACCTACCGCCAGCGCAGCGGCATCGACCACCGTGCGGTCCACATGGCCGTGGTCGTGCAGCAGATGGTCAATGCGGCGGCGGCAGGCATCCTGTTCACGGCCGACCCCGTCACGTCCAACCGGAAGGTCGCCTCCGTAGAGGCCAGCTTCGGCCTCGGTGAGGCCCTGGTCTCGGGCCTGGTGAACGGGGACGTCTACACGGTGCGCGACGGCGAGGTCGTCGCCAAGGCGGTCGGCACCAAGCGGCTCGCCATCCACGCCTCGCCCACGGGCGGGACGCAGGAACAGGCGATCGAGCCGGAACTGCAGGACCAGCCTGCGCTGACGGATGCGCAGGTCGTGCACCTCGCGCAGCTCGGCAGACGGATCGAAGCGCACTTCGGCTGCCCCCAGGACATCGAATGGTGCCTTGTCGACGACGGCTTCGCGGAGCTTGCGGAGCGAACACCGGACTCAGGTTCGCCTGCGCGAGGAGCGAGCGGTGGCGAATTCCAGATCGTCCAGAGTCGGCCGATCACCACGCTGTTCCCCATCCCCGAGTCGGGCGACCGGGAGAACCACGTCTACGTCTCCGTGGGTCATCAGCAGATGATGACCGACCCCATGAAGCCCCTCGGGCTGTCGTTCTGGCAGATGACGACCCCCGCGCCCATGGCAGAGGCAGGCGGCCGCCTGTTCGTCGACGTCACCCAGAGGCTGGCCTCGCAGGCGAGCCGCACCGGCCTCATCGAGGCCCTGGGGAGATCCGATCCGCTGACCGGGGACGCGTTGCGGATCATCCTCGAGCGCGACGGCTTCATCCGGCCGCTCCCCGACGAGGGTCCCCCCGGGCCGCTCTTCCCCGGCGGCCCAGCTCCGATCGAGACCGATCCGGCCATCGTCACCGAGCTGATCGAGCGCAGCCAGGCATCGATCGCCGCTTCGGAACGCGAGATCGCGACGTTGTCCGGAGAGGCGCTTCTGGACTTCATCCAGGCCGACATGCAGGAGCTGAGGCGGATCCTGTTCGATCCGGAGAGCCATCAGGTGTTCATGTCGGCGATGGAGGCGGCGTGGTGGCTGGGCGATCAGCTGCAGGAGTGGCTGGGCGAGAAGAACGCGGCTGACACGCTCACGCAGTCCGTTCCCCACAACGTCACATCGGAGATGGGGCTGGCGCTCTTGGACGTCGCGGACGTGATCCGCCCGCATCCGGACGTGGTGGCGTCCCTGCAGAACGTCAAGGACGAGGCCTTCCTGGACGAGCTGACCCAGCTCTCGGGCGGGCGGGAAGCGCGAGACGCCATCGAGGCGTGGCTCGACAAGTACGGCATGCGCTGCGTCGGCGAGATCGACATCACGCGGCCGCGGTGGAGCGAGCGCCCCTCGACGCTCGTGCCCGTGATCCTCGGCAACATCAAGAACTTCGAGCCGGGCGCAGGCGCGCGGCGCTTCGAGCACGGGCGAAAGGAGGCAACGGCTGCGGAACAGGACGTGCTCGAGCGCTTGCGGGCCCTGCCGGACGGGGAGCGGAAGGCCGAAGAGACCAAGCGGATGATCGACCGGGTGCGGACCTTCATCGGGTACCGGGAATACCCCAAGTACGGCATGGTCAGCCGCTACTTCGTGTACAAGCAGGCACTGCTGAAAGAGGCCGAGCGCCTCGTGCGGGCTGGCGTGCTTCGTGAGAAGGAAGACATCTTCTACCTGAGGTTCCCAGAGCTCCACGACGTCACGCGCACGAACCACGTCGATGACCAGCTCATCTGTCGGCGCAGGGACGCGTTACGGTCGTACCAAGCGCTCACGCCGCCCCGGGTGCTCACATCCGACGGCGAGGTCATCATCGGGGCATACCGACGCGACGACGTGCCGACCGGTGCTCTGGCAGGCCTACCGGTCTCCGCTGGGGTCATCGAAGGGCGGGCCCGCGTCATCCTGGATATGGCGCAGGCCGATCTCGAGGCGGGCGACATCCTGGTCACGGCCTACACAGACCCCAGCTGGACGCCGCTGTTCGTGGCGATCACGGGACTGGTCACGGAGGTGGGCGGCCTCATGACCCATGGCGCAGTGATCGCACGGGAGTACGGCTTGCCTGCCGTCGTCGGTGTGGTGGATGCCACCCGGCTGATCCCTGACCGACGGCAGATCCGCGTGCACGGAACCGACGGGTATGTCGAGATTCTGCCTTGACTGATCATACCGGGAAGGCTCATCCGTCGGCCCGCATGATCGGCAAGAATGGTGCCACGGGGACGCTGGTGCACCTCCGGCACCACTGCCGGCGATCACCGGCTCAACGGACGGTGACAGGCCTCCCGACGGCCACGCCACGGCCGTTCCCTGGCACGTCCGCCGCAATCGCAGCAGGGTGACACCCCTGCGACTGAGTCACAGCAGGGACACCCTGCTGCAGACTGCAGACTCGGCCGCTGCCGCTGCCGCTGCCGCCGACGTCGCACCCCGCACGCCGCGCACGGGGTGCGACCTCACCCCGCGGCGTGCGCAGTCGGCCTCCGCCGGAGTGCGACCCCACCCGGCTGGACCTGACCTCCGCCCAATCAGGGCCCTGCAAGATGGCGAACTCCGGGCGCTCCTCGGCGGGAGCCCCGGCGTTGTGCCTGGTGAGGCTGGCGGTAGCGGTGGGATTTGAACCCACGGAGGCTTGCACCTCACACGCTTTCGAGGCGTGCTCCTTCGGCCGCTCGGACACGCTACCGCCGAAAAGCCTACAAGATGGCCGGGGTGGGGTTGCGGTCGGCCGGGCCGAGCAAACCGATCATCGACGCGGTGGCTCGCAGCCGTCAAACTGCCTCCGTGCCCGTCACGTTCCGTTCCGCATGCCTCGTCGCCGTCACGCTGCTCGTCACGGTCGGCTGTGCACCCGCCCCGCCGCCCGCTGCCCCCCAGGCGGGCGAGGCGTGTCCGGCAGGCGGGTTGGCGACCCTGAAGGCGGGCACCCTGACCTTCGGCACCGACCAGCCCGTCTACCCGCCATGGTTCGTCGACGACAAGCCCGAGACCGGCCAGGGCTTCGAGGGGGCCGTCGCTGCGGCGATCGCCGACGGGCTCGGCTACCCGAAGGACAAGGTCGCGTGGGTGCGGGTGCCGTTCAACGCGGCCATCCAGCCCGGACCGAAGACCTACGACCTGGACCTCAACGAGTTCTCGATCACCGACGAGCGCAGGCAGGCGGTGGACTTCTCCTCGCCCTACTACGACGTCAAGCAGGCGGTCGTCGCCCTGAACAACTCCCCGGCGGCGGGGGCGAGCACCATCGCGGCGCTCAAGTCGGTGCGGCTGGGTGCTCAGGTCGGCACCACCAGCCTGGAGGCGATCACGAACCAGATCGCGCCGACCACCAAGCCGTCGGTGTTCAACTCCAACGACGACGCCAAGGTCGCCCTGACCAATGGGCAGATCGACGCGCTGGTGGTCGACCTGCCGACAGCGTTCTACATCACCTCGGCGGAGCTGCAGAACGCCAAGATCGTCGGCCAGCTGCCAGCCGGGAGCGGGACGCCCGAGCAGTTCGGCGCCGTCCTCGACAAGGGCAGCGCGCTGACCACGTGTGTTTCGCAAGCGGTCGACAAGCTGCGCGCGGCCGGGACGCTCACGACGCTGGAGAAGCAGTGGCTGTCGACGGCCGGCTCGGCGCCCGAACTGGCGTGATGCTGTCTCCACTCGCGCGCGAGCGGCTCGCGTACCGGCGGTCCCGGGCACGCCGATCGACGTGGGTGGCGGTGGTGTCGACGCTCGTGTTCGCGGGTGCGGTCGGCTACGGCATCACCCGCACACCGGGTTGGCCGCGGGTGCAGCAGACGTTCTTCTCCCCCGCCGTCGCCTGGTCGGCGCTGCCTTCGGTGGCCGAGGGCCTCTGGCTCAACCTGCGCGTGCTGGTCGTCGCGGAGATCGGGATTCTGGTCCTCGGCCTGCTGATCGCGACGCTGCGGACGTTGCGCGGGCCGGTGTTCTTCCCGGTGCGCGCGCTGGCCACGGGCTACGTCGACCTCTTCCGCGGGCTCCCGCTGCTCATCGCGCTCTACCTGATCGGATTCGGGGTGCCCGCGCTGCGGTTGCAGGGCGTGCCCAACGACGTCGCCGTGCTCGGGACGGTCACGCTGATCCTGGTCTACTCCGCCTACGTGGCGGAGGTGTTCCGGGCCGGGATCGAGTCGGTGCACCCTTCGCAGCGGGCGGCGGCGCGGTCGTTGGGGCTGTCGCACCGCCAGTCGATGCGGCTGGTGATCCTCCCGCAGGCCGTGCGCCGTGTGCTGCCGCCGCTGCTCAACGACTTCGTCGCGCTCCAGAAGGACGTCGGGCTCATCTCGGTGCTGGGCGCGGTCGACGCCATCCGGGCCGCGCAGATCGAAGCCGCGCGAACCTTCAACTTCACCCCGTACGTCCTGGCCGGGCTGCTGTTCGTACTGCTGGCCGTCCCCACCGGCCGGATCGCGGACGGGCTGGCGGCGCGCACTGCCCGTCGGCAGGGGCTCGCGTGAGAGGTCGTGCGCGGAAAAGTGGGCCAGAGCAACCTTTGCCGTGCACAGTGTTGGAGCTCCGCGGCGTCGTCAAGCGCTACGGCGAGGCGACCGTGCTCGACGGCGTCGACCTGCGGGTGGACGAACAGCAGGTGGTCACCCTCATCGGGGCGTCGGGATCGGGCAAGTCGACCCTCCTGCGGTGCGTCGACCTGCTGGAGGACGTCGACGACGGCGAGATCTTCCTGGACGGCACCGACATCGCCGACCCGCGCCGCAAACCCGCGGTCGCCCAACGCCGGATGGCGATCGTGTTCCAGGCGTTCAACTTGTTCCCACACATGACGGCCGCGCAGAACGTCGCGCTCGCGCCGCGGGTCGTGCACGAGCTGTCCACGGCGGAGGCCGACGAGCGCGCGCACGACCTGCTGCGCCGGGTCGGGCTGGAGTCGTTCGCCGACGCCTACCCCGACCGGCTGTCGGGCGGCCAACAGCAGCGGGTGGCGATCGCGCGCGCACTGGCCGTCCAACCGCGGCTGCTCCTGCTGGACGAGATCACCTCGGCGTTGGACCCCGAGCTCGTCGGCGAGGTGTTGACGATCGTGCGGGAGCTGGCCAACGGCACGGCGACGATCCTGATGGCCACCCACGAGATGGGGTTCGCCCGACAGGTGTCCGACCACGTCGTCTTCCTCGACGGTGGGCGTGTGCTCGAGTCGGGACCGCCCGACCAGGTCCTCGGCGACCCGGTGGAGGACCGCACGAAGCAGTTTCTGGCCAGGGTGATCGCGGCGGGAAGGCTCACCACCTGAGCTCAGGTCAGGCCCGCCGCAGGCAGGCCGAGACCCGCACATGGCGTCTCACCGCCGGTCGGCGAAGAACGACTCCAGGAGCGCGGCACACTCCCCCGCCAACACCCCGGACACGACCTCGGGACGGTGGAGCTGACGCCGGTCGCGCAGCACGTCCCACAGCGACCCGGCCGCCCCGCTCTTCGGCTCCCACGCGCCGAACACGACCCGCGCGACCCGCGCGAGCCCGATCGCACCGGCGCACATCGTGCAGGGCTCGACGGTCACCGCGAGCGTGCAGCCCTCCAGCCGCCACTCGCCCAGCATCGCGGCGGCCGCGCGCAGCGCGAGGATCTCGGCGTGCGCGGTCGGGTCGCCCAGCGCCTCGCGCGCGTTGCAGGCGGCGGCGAGCTCACGGCCGTCGGCGTCGACGACGACCGCGCCGATCGGCACGTCACCCGTCCGCGGGGCGGCTGAGGCGAGCTCGAGGGAGCGCCTGATCAAAGGCTCGTCGGCCGATAACGCCACGATCCGCGCCGGTGCCACGTGTGCACCCTCGGCCCGGGCGACGCCGAGGTGGGGCGGATCGCTGCGCACGGTGCTGACCGGGACGACGCTGTCGCTCTGCTCTGAGCCGATCGGCGCCCCGCTTTCGCTCCGCGCGGGGGTCACCGGTCGTCGACGACCTCGGCCAGCGCATCGGCGAACCCACAGCGGCGCCCGATCGCGGCCAACTGCTCGTCCGGGTAGAGCTCCAGTTCGCTCGCCAGCACTTCCAGCTCGTCGGCAGGCAGGCCGATGTCGGCGAAGATCGCCAGGTCGCCCGCGGGCCACGGCGGCGCGTCGGCGACCTCCTCCTCGGTGGGCAGCTCGACCCGCAGCAGATCCAGGACGTCGGCGGCGACGTCATAGTCGAGGGCGGCGACCGCGTCGGACACCATCAGGGCCACCCCGCCCGGCGTGGGTCGCAGCAGCACGAAGAACTCGTCGTCGACGTCGAGCAGGCCCAACACCGCGCCCGTCGACCGCAACGAACGCAGTTCGGTGATGGCGGCGTCGAGATCGACGAGCGCCGCAGGCGTCATGCGGGCACAACGCCACCGACCCTCCTCCCGGATCGCCGCGATGGCGAACCCGGGCAGGGCTGTGTCCTGCGCAACTGCACGCGCCTCGACGCTCTGCACCGCCATGGGCACTACGGTAGGCCCAGTACGGACTGTGGGCCAAACCACAACCCGAAGTGCACCCGCACGGCACACGCAAGTGGTGCCACTATCGGGCGGTGTCACGCGACGACGACCTGCTGGCGGGTTTGCGCTCCCAGGCGAGGACCGTCCAGCCGCGCACCGTCACGCTCCGTCGCGCCCTGCACCGCCGACCGGAGCTGGGGCTGTCGCTTCCCCGCACCCGCGACGCCGTCCTCGCCGCAGTGGGCGACCTCCCGCTGCAGGTGCACCTCGGCCGCACGGTGACGTCGATCATCGCCGTGCTGGAGGGGTCACAGCCGGGGCCTACTGTCCTGCTGCGCGGCGACATGGACGCCCTCCCGCTGCGCGAGGACACCGGGTTGGACTTCGCCTCCGAGGTCGAGGGGGCGATGCACGCCTGCGGACACGACACGCACGTCGCGATGCTCGCCTCGGCCGCGCGTGTGCTCGCCGACCACCGCGACGCCATCGCCGGACGGGTGCTGTTCATGTTCCAGCCCGGCGAGGAGGGGTTCCACGGGGCTCGGTACATGATCGAGGAAGGGCTGCTGGACGAGACGGGGCCCGCGGGGCGGCCTGCGGTCGCTTACGCGCTACACATCTCCTCCACCGTGCCCAGCGGCGAGGTGCAGACCCGCAAGGGGCCGGTGATGGCCGCCGCCGACATCCTGCGGGTGACGGTCACCGGCCGTGGGGGGCACGCGTCGGCCCCGCACGACGCGCTCGACCCGGTGCCTGCCGCGGCGGCGATGGTCGGCGCGCTGCAGGTGGCACTGACCCGGCACGTCGACGCCCAGCAGCCCGCGGTGCTGACCGTCTCGCACATCGTGGCGGGGACGACCAACAACATCATCCCCGAGACGGCGTTCCTGGAGGGCACGCTGCGCACCCTGGCCGAGCCCGTCCGGGCCCGGCTGCGCGAGGAGATCGAGCGGGTGTGCACGCACACCGCGCTGGCCCACGGCTGCAGCGCCGAGGTCGAGATCGAGCCGGGCTACCCGGTCACGGTCAACGACTCGGGGGCGGCGGCCGACGTCGCGACGCTCGGCGTGGACCTGTTGGGGCGCAAGCGGGTCGTCGAGATGGCGACGCCGATCATGGGCGCCGAGGACTTCTCCTACGTGCTCGGCGAGGTGCCGGGCGCGCTCGCGTTCCTCGGCGCGTGCCCCAAGGGCGTCGACCCCGCGACGGCACCGCCGAACCACTCGAACCGCGTGGTGTTCGACGAGGCCGCGATGGCCGACGGCGTGGCGCTGTATGCCGGGCTGGCGCTGCGGGCCTGTGCGCGGAAAAGGTCGCTCTAGCCGTTACAGCGACCAGCGGTGTGGAGGGGTCCGGGTTTTGCAGCAGGGTGACACTGCTGCGACTGGGTCGGAGCAGGGTCACCCTGCTGCGATGCGGACCTGGCCCCGGCGCCACGGCAGTATGGCGGCCGTGATCTCCTCCCTGCGCGATCTCGGCATGGCTCTGCGCTCGCGTGAGCTGTCGGCCGTCGAACACGTGGGCGACGCGCTCGACCGGTTGACCGCCGACCCGTTCAACACCGTCATCACCCTCGACGCCGACCGCGCGCTCGCCAGGGCCGCCGTGCTCGACGCCGAGCTCGCGCGGGGCGAATGGCGGGGGCCGCTACACGGCGTCGCGGTCGGGGTGAAGGATCTCATCGACGTCGAAGGGCTTCCGACGAAGGCCGGATCGCTGGTGCGGGCCGACGCCCCGCCTGCCGCGGCCGACGCGCCGGTGGTCGCCCGCCTCGTCGGGGCAGGCGCCGTGGTGGTCGCGAAGCTGCACACGCACGAGTTCGCCTACGGCCCCACCGGCGACATCGCCGCGACGGGCCCGGCCCGCAACCCGCACGACCCCACCCGGATCACGGGCGGCTCGTCGTCGGGCTCTGCCGCGGCCGTCGCGGCCGGGCACCTGCCGCTCGCGCTGGGCACGGACACCGGCGCGAGCGTGCGGACGCCCGCGGCGCTGTGCGGGGTGGTCGGGCTCAAGCCAGCGGCGGGGCACCTGCCGACCGAGGGCGCGTTCCCCCTCTCGGAGACCCTCGACCACATTGGACTGATCACCGCTGACGTGCACTCCGCGTCCGTCGCATGGGACGTGCTCGCCCGGCCGGACGGGACCGGCGGCGGCATCCAGATGCCGGGCGTGCGCGACGTCCGGGTCGGCGTTCCGGTCGACGACTACTGGCGCGCCGCCGATCCGGCCATCGACGCCGCCGTCGCCGCGGCGGTCGAGCGGCTGCGGGGCGCCGGGGCGCGCGTCGTGGAGGTGCGCACCCCGATGATCGACGAGCTCGCCGCCACCTACCCCGTGATCGTCGGGGCCGAGGCGTGGGCCACGCATGCGGACGCGTTCACCCGCCATCCCGAGCTGTTCCAGCCTGCGACCGGTCAACGCCTGGCGCCGAACGCCGACCTGCCCGCCCGCGCCTACGTCGACGCCCTCCGCACCCGGCGGCGCCTCGTGGCGGCGATGAACGCGGCGCTGGACGTCGACGTGCTGGTGCTGCCCACCACGCGGCTGCGGGCAACCCCGATCGGCGCCGAGACCGTCCAGGTCGACGGCGTGGAGGTGCCGGTGCGGCCCTCGCTGCTGGCGCTGACGCTGCCGTTCAACCTGACGGGCTGGGCCGCGGCGTCGGTGCCCGGCGCGGTCGGGGACGGCGGTCTGCCGATCGGCGTGCAGATCGTGGGCGTGCGGATGGAGGAGCGCGGCGTGCTCCGGGTGGCGGCAGCTCTGGAGCGGTAGCTGGGCAGTGATCGGCGGGAGCCGTACCGGAGGGTCGTGCGCCGTTCCCTGGTGTGCGGATCGCGGCGATCACCCTCGTCGCGGCTCGCGGTCGAGCGCCGCGTAGCTTTCGGTGCGTGACGGAGCGAGCGGTATGCGTGGTCGGGGCTGGGCTGATCGGCGGATCGCTGCTGCGGGCCGCGGAGAAGGCGGGCCGGTCGTCGTGGGGCACCGCCGCGTCGGACGCGACGGCTGAGCAGGCCCGCGCCGACGGCTTCGACGTCAGCACCGACACCGATGCCGCGCTGCGCAGGGCGAACGCCGCCGACGCGCTCGTCGTGCTCGCCGTGCCCCTCCCGGCGCTGCCCGCGGTGCTGGACCGCGTCGACGCGGTCGCTCCCACCGTGCGGCTGACCGACGCGGTGAGCGTCAAGGTGGCGGTGGCCGACGCGGTCGCCGAGCACGCCCCCCGCGCCCGCTTCGTCGGTGGGCACCCGATGGCGGGCACCTCGGAGTCGGGCTGGCCAGCTGGGTCGGCCGGGCTGTTCGAGGGGGCAGCCTGGGTCGTCGCCGCGGACGACGGGCTGGACCTCGACGTCTTCCGCGACGTGGCCGAGCTGGCGTGGGCCTGTGGCGCGCGGGTCGTCCCCGCGGCGTCGGACGAGCACGACCTGGCCGTCGCGCGCATCTCGCACCTGCCCCACCTGCTGGCCGCCGTGCTGGCGTCGGTGGGCGCCGAGAGCACCCACGACCTGGCGCTCTCTCTGGCCGCGGGCTCATTCGCCGACGGCACCCGGGTGGCGGGCACCCGCCCCGAGCTGGTGCTCGCGATGTGCGAGGGCAACCGGGACGCGCTGCTGGCCGCGGTCGACGACGCGCTGGGGCGGCTCGGCGCGATGCGCGGCGCACTCGCGTCGACCGGCGGACTCACGGCGACCGTGCGCGCTGGGCACGCCGCGCATGAACGCTGGGCGGCGGCTCGGCATCCCGAAGGTGTTCGTGTGCGCCTGACCGGTCGCGCGCCATTGGCGAAGCTGCGCGACATAGGCCGAGCGGGGAAGGTCGTCACCGGCTGGGCCTGACCGGGGATTGGCCTGCCGGGAGTCGGCCGGACCAGGGTCGTGCGCGGGAAAAAGTGGTCCTGGCAACGGTTTCCGCGCACGGGGGTCCGCGCCCGCGAAGCTAACTAGACCGTGTCCCGCGGATCACGGCCGATGGGTTGATCCAGGTGGCTCCTGGCAAGGCGGAAGGCGGCTCTCGTACCGGGCGTACTCGAGTCGTCCGACAACGCAGCCAGGGGCCGCCTGGGCGCGAAGACCGCGGTCGCTGATACGCGGGACACGGCCTAACCTGCGGCAGCCGCGCGCGCGTATCGTGCGCCGATCCCTGGGTGGTCGATCACGAAGCCATCGGCGTCGAGGCGCAGATCGGCCGTGGAGTCCTCCGACCGGAACTCGACGACGGGCTCGTCGCCGGCCGTCAGCACCCGGTAGGTCTGCTCCGCGACCGACGCGTCGAGGCCCGGCAGCGTCACGTACAGGACAGGCAGCGTGTGCTCGCTCATATTGCGGAGCAGGTCGAGACGGCGGACGGGCAGCGCGTTGAAGATCACGCTGCCCGCCAGGTCGACGTCGACCGCACCGCCGAAGGCGGCGCGTGTCCCCCCGGAACCGGTGTCGAGCAGCCAGTACCCATCCTCGGTCCGGTTGACGGTGAGGTGTCGCTCGCGGGCCGCGGTGGCGCTGGTGAACGATACGCGCTCGACACTGCCATCCTCTTTGACGACAAGCCGGTAGGAGGCCGTCCAGTCACCGTTGGGCTCCGCGCGCACGATGCGGCCCAGCGCCCGGAATGACTTGCCCGCGCCGAAGTGCGCACGCGCGCCCTCGAACCCGTGTCCGTCGTGGGCCTGCCACGTCAGCATGGTCGTCACGGGGTCACCGTAGTGCAGCGCCCTTGATCGCGGGAGGGTCAGGCAGGCGGCTCGGCACCCTCGCCCTTGCCTCCCGGAACCCAGTCATCGATCTTCTCGACGCCCTGGTCGATCTGCTCGTCGTGGCCGAAGCGCTCCTTGCCGAACTCGCCCGCCTTCTCGGCGCCGCCCTCGACCTGATCCGGGTGCTCCTTCGCGAGCTCTTCCGCCTTGCCCGCCATTTCGTTGAAGTCCATCCTTGCCCCTTCCTGAGCGTTGACCCGACCTGCGTAGCCCGGTGCCGTCGGCCTCAAACCTCATGGCGTACCTCGTCCGGCTGAAGATCGTCGCGCACGCCGCGGTAGACCGGGGCGCGCAGCCTCCCCCCTGTGGTCCATCCCATATGCGACACCTCGACCACCACGCCCGGCACACACCAGCGCGCTCCCTTCTCGTCCAGACGAGGCAGGCGCTCGGTGAACGGAGAGCGCTCGGCGTCGACGAGACGCCCGCGCAGGGCGCGCTGCACGACGTCGGAGGCCAGCCCCGAACCCACCCGACCGGCGAACCGCAGCCCCTCGCCGTCAGGCACACCGAGCAGCAGCGCACCGACCCGCGAGGCGCTCACCCTCGCCGTGCCCACGTTCTCCGGCCGCCAGCCGCCGACCACGCAGGACTGCGTGGTCCGGTGCGTCGATTTCACCCATCCGGGGCTACGCGTTCCGGGCCGGTAGAGGCTGTCGCGCCGCTTGGCGACTATGCCCTCCATCCCGCGTTGTGCGGTCGCGGCGTAGAGAGCGGGGCCGTCGGTGTAGGTCGGGGAGAGCGCCACATTGGCCACCGCGGCCATGTCGAGGCGCTCCAAGGTGGCCCTGCGCTCGTCGAAGGTCCGGTCGAGCAGCGGTACGCCGTAGAGCCGCAGCACGTCGAACACCATGAACGTCGCCGGTCGCGCCAGCGCCACCCGCTCCTCCACCGGCGAGTGCATCCGGTCGGCCAGCGCGTGGAAGCTCGGCACACCGTGCTCCAGGAGCACGACCTCGCCGTCGAGCAGGACGTCGGGGGCGAGTCGGACGAGCCCGGCCAGCTCCGGGAAGTTGGCGGTGACGTCGCGTGCGCTGCGGCTGCGCAGGTCAAGGTGGGATTCGGCGACGTCCGCGAGCAGTCGCATGCCGTCCCACTTGACCTCGTAGAGCCAACCCGGACCTGTGGGAAGGTCCCCAGGGGTGGCGAGCATGGGCTGCACCCGGCCATGCTGGCACCCATGCGCGCGATGTGGAGTGGGGCGGTGTCGTTCGGGCTGGTCAGCGTGCCCGTCAAGCTGTATTCGGCGACGACGAACCACGACATCCGTTTCCACCAGGTCCACGCGACCGACGGTGGACGGATCAAGTACCGGCGGGTCTGCACGGTCGACGGCGACGAAGTGGAGTACGCCGACATCGTCAAGGGCTACGAGACCGACGACGGCGAGCTGATCACCCTCACCGACGAGGACCTCGATTCGCTGCCGATGGCGGCGGGCCACGAGATCGACGTGATCGAGTTCGTCCCGGCCGACCAGATCGACCCGATGCTGTTCGAGAAGAGCTACTACCTGGAGCCTGAGGCGAAGGCGGCCAAGCCCTACGCGTTGCTGCGTGAGGCGCTGGTGCAGACCGACCGCATGGCCGTTGTGCGGTTCGCGCTGCGGCAGCGGGAGAGCATCGCGGTGCTGCGGGTGCGGGGCAAGGCGATCGTGCTGCAGACCATGTTGTGGCCCGACGAGGTGCGCGAGCCCGATTTCGACATCCTCGACGCCGACGTCTCGCTGCGCCCGCAGGAGCAGACGATGGCCGCTTCGCTCGTGGAGAGCCTCGGCGCCGACTTCGACCCCTCGCAGTTCCACGACGACTACCGCGACGCCGTCGAGGAGATGATCGAGCGGAAGCGCACCACGGGCGAGACGCGGACCGCGCCGGTGGCGACGGCCTCCTCCGACGAAGGCGACAGCATGACCGACCTGCTCTCGGCCCTGCAGGCCAGCGTCGACGCGGCGCGGGCCAAGGCGGGCGGCGGCGACGCGCCCTCCCCCGCGGAGGAGGAGAAGCCCGCGCAGTCGCGGAGCGCGAAGAAGCCGGCCGCGTCGCGCAAGCCCGCGGCGAAGGACACCGAGGAGAAGCCCGCCGGGCGCAAGCGCACCCGCAAGCCCGCATGACCTGGTTGTCAACGTAGGTTGGACAAGATCGGCGGAAGTGGCACCACACGTGCACAGGTGAACCGCCGACACCACTTCCAGCGATCACCCCTGACCACACCGGGCAAGATCGGCGTAAAGCAGCTGGTCGGCGCGCTTGAAGATCACCTACGGTCGACCTGTGATACAAGTCAGGCCTGGGGCCTCGTGCGCGGAAAACGTCGCCAGGGCCACGTTTCCGCACAGTCCCTGGGAGGTCGCGGCGCGGGCGGGCCGGCGCCGCGCTGAGCCAGCCGCGACAGCGTTGCGCGCTCGAACGCACCACGAGCGGGGTTTCGCCGAGATCATACCCCGCTGGTGTCGCGCTCGAGCGTCGTGCGGGTGGGCCGTTACGGGCCGAGTGCGTTCTTCGGCGGTGCCTGGTCGTCGGCGAGTGCCTGGAACAGCGCACTCGCCCGCTTCTTGTCCCAGTGCACCACGCCGTCGGCCACCGGGACGGTGGTGGAGATGCCGCTCGAGATCCCCTTCATCGCCAGGCCGAGCTGGGCGAGGTTCCAGATGTGGTCGCCGTCGTCGACCGTGATCGCCGTGGACAGCTGGCCTGCCAGCGGCACGATCCGGAACGGGTTGAGCAGCACCGACGGCCCGGTGATCTTCGAAAGGAGCGCCGAGAGGAACGCCCGCTGCCGCTCCACCCGCCCGAAGTCCGACGACGCCGTGGCACGGGTGCGGACGTAGCCCAACGCGGTGGCCTTGTCGAGGGTCTGGCAGCCCGCCTTGATGTCGAGCGCCGCCTTGGGGTCCTTGATCGACTCCGGGACGCAGAGGTAGACGCCGCCCACCGCGTCGACCACGTTGACGATGCCGAGGAAGCCGATCTCGGCGTAGTGGTCGATGTGCAGCCCGGTGGCCTGCTCGATGGTCTTCACCAGCAGCTGCGGCCCACCCCCGTTCGGTCCGCCACCCTTCCCGTAGGCCGAGTTGATCTTTGAGACGCCGAAGCCGGGGATGTTGATCTGCGAGTCGCGCGGGATGCTGACCAGTGTCGTCGGTCCGCTGCCGGTGTGCAGAATCATGATCGTGTCGGTGAGCTGGCTCGTCTCGTCGCCGGTGGCGTACTGCGCGCGCTCCGCCTCGGTGAGCTTCTGGCGGCTGTCCGAGCCGACGATCAGCCAGTTGGTGCCCTTCGACGTGGTCGTGCTCGTCGCGGGCAGGGCGTCGGTGCGACTCAGCGTGAAGTCCACGTACACGGCGAAACCGACGATGAGCACCAGCAGCACGATGAGCACGGCGCCGATGCGCCGCCCCCACCGCGGCCTGCGACGGGCACCAGGCGGGCGACCGACCGGCTGGCGGGCGGGCGGCGGGTACGCGGGCGGTGACTGCCGCGGGGACGACTGCCGCACGCGCGACTGGTCGGGCGGCGGCCAGCTCTGCCCGACCTCGCCGGGCAGCACGGCGGTCTCCGGGAGGGGCCGACCTCGCGGTCGCGGCGGCGCGGACGGACGCCGCGGAGCGCCCCAGCCGGGGCCGCCGCCCCGTCTACCCCGGTCGTCTCCGCTCATCCGCACCATCCCGTCACGCTCTCGGCGCGCCACACCATAGACGCGCCTGCGTGAACTAGGACGAACCGGCGGTCGCGGTGGTTCCGAGCAGCTCCTCACCCTCGAAGACGCCCAGCTCCTGGACGTAGAGCTCGATGTTCACGCCGTTGGGGTCGCGCAGGTAGACGCTGTTGTCGATGCCGCGGTCCGGACCGATGTAGGGGACGCCCGCCGCGTCGAGCCTGGCCTTCGCCGCGTCGAAGTCCTCCTGCGTGGTGGACAGCGCGAGGTGCTGGACGCCGCCGATCGTCTCCTGGAAGTCGGGGTGGTCATGGCCGGGGAAGTCGAAGAACCCCAGCATGTTGCGGTTGCCGATGTCGAAGAAGAAGTGGCTCGACCCGCGGTAGTCGCGGTTCTCCACGAGCTCGACCAGGGGGAACCCGAGGGTGTCCTGGTAGAAGCGGATGGTCTCCTCGACGTCCTTCGCGATGAGCGCGAGGTGGTGGACGCCGTGCACGGTGCTCGCCGGACGCTCGGCGAGCGAGTGCAGGTAGGTCTTCTTCAGCTCCTCGCGGCGGGCGCGGATCGCGTCGAGCTCGGCTCCCTCAGGCTGCGGCATGGGGCTCATCCTGCCCGTCCCGCGCCGGTTCGCCCAGCCACCATCTACCTAGGCCAGGTCGAACTCGCCGTTGCGGACCCCCGCCAGGAAGGCGGTCCATTCCTGCTGGGTGAACGTGTGGGTGGGGCGGCTGATGTCCTTGGAGTCACGAAGGGAAACCGAGCCATCGGGCAGAAGGCGGACTTCTACGCAGCCCCCGTTGCCCGAGAAGCTGCTCTTGCGGTAGTCGTCGGTCGAGATCATGGCGCGTCCTTGGGGTGAGTGAGGGAGTTCAGGAGGGTGGTCATCATCGACCGCGAGTCATCGTGATCGAGCGCCTTATTGGTGACGGAGTCAAACATGCGCAGGTACTCCAGCACGCTCGAGTGTTCCTCGAGGTACCGGTCACCGGAATGCGTTTCGATGCTCACGATGTCCCGGTCGATGTCGTCGGCGAACTGGAAGACCGTGAACATGCCCATCAGGCCCGCGTGCGCACCGGCCGAGAAGGGCAGTATCTGAATGGAGATGTTGCGGAGGCGGGAGAGGGTGTGCAGCTGGTCGAGCTGCGTGCGCATGACCGCGTCCGAACCGACCCGACGATGCAGTACGGCTTCGTCGATAACGGTGAGGAGCCGGGTGGACTCCGCACCGGCGTGCAACAGTTTCTGGCGGCGCTCGCGCATCTCGAGGAGCCGCTCGACTTGCTCCTCGGTCTTGTTGGGCGGAATACCGCTCAGCAGATGCCTTCCGTAGTCCGCGGTCTGCAGTAGACCGGGAATCACGGTCGCCGCGTAGGCCCGAATGGTCGACGCCCCCGACTCGAAGTCCAGATAAGCGTCGAGTCGTTGGGTCAGAACGTCGGAGTACTCTTTCCACCAGGCCTGTCGACGCCCAGCGCCCGCCCATCTCCGCAGCCGTTCCGCCGTGGCGTTGTCGACCTCGTAATAGTTGACGAGGTCGCGGATGTCGCGCGGCTGGGGCACCCCCTGGCCGTTCTCCATGCGGCTGAGCTTCGACGTGCTGATCAAGGTGGCCTCGGACACCTCTTCCAGCGTGCGGCCGTCACGCAGCCTGCGCAGCTCAACGCCCAGCCTGCGGCGGTGCAGCAGGGGGCCTTCAGCTGCCGCCATCTCCGCCTCCGACCATTCCAGGAGGAGGCGCACTGTCCTCCCCGGGATGCCAACGAGCAATCAGCCATGTGGGTACGACGATCGGGTCTACCATCTTCGGTCTTACGGTCGGGATCACCCAGGCGGGTACATCAGGGTGGGAATCCCAAAGCGAGCTTGTGGCTCACGGATCCCGGGGAGCAAACTACACCTGCGACTCCCACACCCGGCAACCTGGCCGGCGTGTCGCCTGAGTCGTCCTCCTATCGGAGGTGGTGGCACATGTTCGGCTACATCCTGGACGTGCTCGAGATCCTGCTGCCCGGCCTCGCCATCCTGGGCGGGATCGCCTGGGTGATCGGACGGGCGGACGCGGACGCCCGCGACGGGGCGTGGCGGCGCATCGCGGAGGCGCGCCGCGAGCTGCACGATCAGGAGCGGGACCTGACGGCGTGCCTCACGGGCCACCGCTGCCCCGACTGCCCCCTCAGCCGGTACCTCGGCGACAACGGCGCCAATTGACGTCTTCCGCGGATCTTGCCGGGTGGACGCGATCGACCGCCGGGTGCTCGATCCTCACGATCTGATCGGACCGATGAAGAGTGGGCGTCGCAGGGGCGAACGGAAGAACTCGCACCTCTTCGCAGGGCCGATTGGCACTTCGCAGAGTCCCCGGACCCTGCGAAGCGCACACCGGCCCTGCGAGGACGCCCGGCGGATCTCGCTGGTGTTCCTGGTGTGCGTCTCGCGGCGATCACTACCTTGCCGCACCCCGGTCTCATGATCCGCGGGACAGTCTCTAACCGACTGCAGCAGAATCACCCTGCTGCAGAGCTGGGGCTGGGGCGCGAACGGGCTCGCGCCAGACCGCGGGCCTCCACCAGCGACAACGCCGCGCGCAGCGCGCTCGCCGCATCGAGCGTGGCGTCGCGGGCGGCGGCACTCACGGCCGTGAAGCTCGCGTACCCGTGCACCAGTCCGGCGAAGCGGCGTGCCACGACCGGCACACCGTCCTCGCGCAGCCGGGCGGCGAGCTCCTCGCCCTCGTCGCGCAGCGGGTCGAAGCCCGCGGTCGACAGGTACACCGGCGGCATGCCCGAGAGGTCGGCAGCGCGCAGGATCGCACCGCGCGTGTCGTCGGCGGGCACACCCTCAGGCAGGTACAGCCGTTCCAGCTCGGCGATGGTCTGCGCGGTGAGCCCGAACCCGGTGCCGAAGAGCTCCCGCGAGCCGCCGGAGCGCCCCGCGTCGGTCACTGGGTAGAGCGCGAGCGCGAACGCGGGCGGCGCGGTCGTCTCCTCGTGGGCAACGACGAGCGCGAGGTTGGCGCCCGCGCTGTCCCCGCCGACGGCGATCAGGTCGGGATCGGCGCCCAGCTCGGCGGCACGCTCCCGGACCGCGCGGTAGCCCGCGATCGCGTCTTCCAGGCCTGCCGGGTACGGATGCTCCGGCGCGAGCCGGTACTCGATCGACAGCACCCGCACGCCCGACTGCGCGGCCAGGAGGCGGCAGAGGGGGTCGGTCGAGGCGAGGCTGCCGAGCACGAAGCCGCCGCCGTGGAAGTAGACCAGCAGGCCCGACGACTGCGGCGCCGACGGGGGGACGTACAGCCGCGCGCGCATCACGCCGGAGGGCCCGGGGAGCGTGAGATCGCTGGCCTCGATGTCGTCGGGCCCCGGCGGCGCGGCCACCTCGGCGGCGAAGTCGGCCTGTCGGCGCTGTTCGGCCAGCACCGACTGGTCGAGCGTGCCCCCGTCAGAGGACTCCAGGAGCGCACCCACCCGACCGAGCAGCTGCAGGTCCATGTCCAGCACCTGGCCGTCGCGGCGGATCGGCGGGCCTCCCAACAGCCGCCTCACCGGCCGGGGCAGACCGAAGATCAGTCGGAACGCCCACCGCAGCCACAACACCCGCCACCGCACGTGAGAGATCGAACCGTTCACCCCCATACGGTACGCCGGCAATGGGCGCGCAGCCGGGTGGTGCAATCGCGCCACGGCCGTCCCGGCGCGTCGTTGCGACACCCTCTAGACTGGCGCGCCGGGACAAGCCCTGACGAGGACGAGGCGGGTATGGGACGGCTGCCGACCCGCGACGTCGAACCCGAGTTCCAGGCACTCGCCGACGCCACCCCCGCGCTGATCTGGGTGGATGACGCCGCGCTGCGCCGCACGTTGGTGAACCGAGCATGGCGGGAGTTCACCGGTGCAGGCCCCGCAGACGATCTCGGTGAGGGCTGGCTCGGGCGCATCCACCCCGAGGACACGCAGCGCTGCACCGCCATCCGCACGGCCGCGGTCGCGGCTGGCGAACCGTTCGAGCTGGAGTACCGGCTGCGCCGCGCGGACGGCCGCTACTGCTGGGTCGTCGACCGGGGCGCGCCCGTCGGCGACGCGGGCGCCTACGTCGGTGGCTGCCTCGACATCGACGACCGTCATCGCGAGCGGGAACGCAGGCGGCTGCTGGACACCATCGGGTCGGCGATGGACGCCGAGACCACCGTGACCGGGCGGCGCGACGTGCTCGTGCGGGCGCTGGTGGACGAAGGCCTCGTCGACATGGCCAGGCTCGTCGACGTCTCCCCCGGCACGCCGAAGACCGTCGCCGTGGCCGCGGCGCTACCCGCCGACGAGCAGGCCATGCGCGCGCTCGACCCCCTGTGGGGCCTCGGCCATAGCCTCGTGACGGCGGGCGGCGCGCAGCTGTTCACCGTGGACGACGGCTATCTCGCCCTCAGCGCACGCGACGAGCAGCAGCATGGTCGGCGGCAGGCGCTGGGCATAGGCACGGTCGTTGTGGTGCCGCTGCGGGCGCGCGGCCGGGTCGTCGGGCTGCTGGCGACGGCGCGCTCGGTCACGTCGCCGCCGCAGGAGGACGACGACGCCGCGCTGTTGGGCGAGATCGGGCAGCGCGCCGCGATCGCGCTGGACAACGCTGCGCTGCTGGCCGCGGAGCAGGCCACCACCCGGCGGTTGGAGCTGTTGCAGCGGGCCACCGCGGCGCTCTCGGCCGCGCCGAGCCCGCGAGCGGTCGCCCGCACGGCCGTCCACCAGCTCGAAGAGCTGCTCGACACCGAGGCCGTCGGGGTCTGGCAGCGCCAGGAAGACACGTTGGTGCTGCTCAACGGGGCCGGATGGTCGTCAGAGGTCCAGCGGGAGTGGGCCAGGATCCCGCTCAGCGCGTGGACCCCCGTCTCCGACACCGCGCGCGACGGCACCTCGCGTTGGCTGCGCACCCCGCAGGACTGGATGCGCGGCTACCCGGAGCGCTTCGCCGACCTCGCGGGGACGGGTTTTCTGAGCATGCTGACCCTGCCGCTGGTGGTCGGCAGCGAACGCATCGGGGCCATCGCCGTCGGCCTCGCCGCCGCCGGAAACCTCGACGGCGGAGGCGACCTGCCCGCCGACGACCTGCCCGCCGACGACCGCTCGGTCGCGTTGGCGCTGGCCGACCAGTGCGCCCAAGCCCTACAGCGGGCCGGGCTGCTGGCGGCGGAGTCGCTCGCCAGGCGGACCGCGGAAGGCCTGTCCGACGTCGTCTCGGCGCTGTCGGGAGCGACGACACCCGCCCAGGTCGCGGCCGTGATCACCCGGCACGCGCTGGCGCTCGGGGCGTCCGAGGCGGTGGTGCTGCTGCGCACCGGCGACCAGCTCGACGTGCTGGCCGGGCCGCCCGGCCGGATCCGACTCGACGCGCCGCATCCGCTGGCCAACGCGGTCCGCTCCGGCCTCGCCGCCTGGCCGGGGAGGCCGGACACGGGGGCGGTCGGGCTGCCGTCCGACGCCGTCGTCCCCCTGTTGCTGGAGGGCCGGGCGATCGGCGCGATCGGGCTCGCCTTCTCGGCCGCCTCGCCACGGATGGGCCCGAGCCAACGCGCGATCATCCTGACGGTCGCGGGCCAGTGCGCGCAGGCGCTGGACCGGGCCCGGCTGCACGCCGTCGAGCACGAGGTGGCCGACATCCTGCAGCGCAGCCTGCTCCCCCGCGAGCTGCCGCGGCTGGCCCGGCTCACCGCGGCGCCCCGCTACCTGCCCGGCAGCGCCGACACCCAGGCCGGTGGGGACTGGTACGACCTGATCCCGGTCGACGACCACCGTGTGGCACTGGCCGTCGGCGACGTCGTCGGGCACGGGCCTGCCGCCGCGGCCGTCATGGGACAGCTGCGCAGCTCGTTGGCCAGCTACCTGCTCGACGGGCACGGCCCGGCCGCCGCGCTCGAACGCCTCGACCGTTTCGCCGCGCGCATCCCCGGCGCGCAGGGCAGCACCTGCGTGTGCCTCACGCTGGACTGGCTGACCGGCGAGCTGCGCTTCGCCCGCGCCGGACACCTCCCCGTGCTGCTCGTCGGGCCCGAAGGAGCGCGGTACGTCGAGGAGGGCGCAGGCACCGTGCTGGCCGTGCTCGGCCGTCCGGCCTACGTCGAGGGGACGGCGACGATCGCGCCCGGCACGTCGGTGCTGCTGTACACCGACGGGCTGGTCGAGCGGCGCGGCGAGGTCATCGACGACGGGCTGGCCCGGCTGGCCGCCGCGGCGAGCGCGCACCGGAACGCGGACCCCGAGGGGCTGGCCGACGGCGTGGTCGCGGACGTGCTCGGCGACGCTCCGCCGCTCGACGACGTCGCGCTCGTGGTCGTGCGGCTGCTGCCAGCGCCCCTGTTCGTCACGCTGCCCGCTGTGCCGTCCGCATTGCGCTCGCTGCGCCGCGCCATCGCCGAGTGGGCGGTCGGGACGGGGCTGCCCGACGACCTCGTCGACGACCTCCAGCTCGCGGTCGGTGAGGCGGCGGCCAACGCGGCCGAGCACGCCTACGCCGATCCCGGCCCCGGCCCCGGCCCCGGCCCCGACGACAACGACGACAGCGACGACAGCGACGACACGTTCGACTGCGTACTGCGCCGCATGACCTCGGGCGACATCGCGGTGCGCGTGCGCGACCGCGGCCACTGGCGCCCAGCCCCGGACGATCCCGGCTTCCGCGGGCGCGGCCTGCAGGTGATCAGGGCGATCGGGCACGACGTGCGGGTGCGGGCCGACGCGGACGGCACCGAGGTGCTGTTCCGGATGGCGGTCGGCCAGCAGGCGGGGCCCGTCGCACCGCAGCCGGTTCCCGTCATCGACGCCGACGGGCCGGTCGTGACGGTCAGCGGCGACCTCGACGGCACCACCGTCGACGAAGTGCGCGCGCGCCTCCTCGCCGCGATCGACCGCGCCGGGCGCGTGGTCGTCGACCTGCGGCAGGTCCGCCATCTGTCCAGCGCGGGCGTCCAGCTGCTGCTGGAGGCGGCCGACCGCGCGGCACACCTGTCCATTGCGGCCACCGCGCTGAGCGCGGTCGCCCGCGTCCTGCGGATCACCGGCGTCGACGCCCGGGTGGCCGTTCACCTGGAGCCGTGACGCCGGTCATACTGAAAACCCCACGAGGGGGCGCGCGATGACGACGACATCGAACGCAGACATCGGAAGGCTCCCCGGCAGGCTCGGCGACAGTGCACTCGACCTGCGCGGCGATCCCCGGGTCTGATCCGCGGATGATCGCGGCGTTGGCCCCGTTCGGCCTCGACGTCGCCGCGTGGCCAGGCTTAGGTTCGCCCCGCCCGACTCCCCGGCGACCGTGATCGTGGAGACGCCGAGCTCGTCGCGGTAGCTCCGCCGCCCACCAGGGCCAGTTCGCAGAACTTCATGGCGCTGGCGGGCCGCCCGTGAGGGATGAAACTCGGCACGATCGGGCGAGAGTCACCGATCTGTCGTCCGCGGCGCGGATCCCTGACCCTCGAGGGCTGCGCCCGGTGTTGCCTGCGCCTGAAGTGAACCTGGTGGGGGTTTCGCTCGCGCTGTAGCCCCCTGGTGTTCATCTCAGCGGTTGTGCCCGAGACGGGCGGGCTTTCAGGGCAGAAAATCGGACATCAGCACCACCAGCCTCACGGGCACCTTATTTTCGGATCAGTCCCCATGTCCTTGTGAGGACGCCGCGCGGGCGTGAAAATAGGCGCCGGGCGGGTCTGTGCGGACCGGCAAGTTTGGTGTGCCCGCCGGATCGCCTATTTTCCGGTCAGGCGCGGGCCTGGTGCCGCCCAGCCCCTCGACGATCCGCTCGCGCTGGACCCACCCCACCGGCCACACCGACATTACGTTTCGCCTCAGACCGCGCACGCACGTCGCAGAGTCCACAGACCCTGCGACGCGACAGCGGACTCGGCGAGGACCCACGCCACATGCCTCCTGCGCCGGGCGCTCAGGCGCGGGGGCTGCCGAAGCGGCCGGGGTCGGCTGCCTTCCAGTCGACCGCCCAGTCCTGCGGGGGCGCAGCCAGCAGCTCGCCGGGCCGCAGCCAGTTGAACAGCTCCGCGTAGGAACGGTTGTCGGAGTGCCCGATGCGCCGCATGAGCTGGTGGGGCGCGAGCTGGGCAGGCGACGGACAGCCCATCGACGCCATGATCTGGACGGCCTGCCCGACCGTCGCCTCCTGGTAGCGCTGCACGCGGCGGCTCTTGTCGGCGACGTCGAGCGCGCGGACCCGCCGCGGATCCTGCGTCGCCACCCCGACCGGACAGCGGTTGGTGTGGCAGCGCTGGCTCTGGATGCAGCCGGTGGCCATCATCATCGCGCGGGCCGCGTTCGTGTAGTCGGCGCCCTGGATGATCCGCTTGACGATGTCGGACCCGAGGGCGACCTTGCCCGACGCGCCGATCTTCACCCGGTTCCGCAGCCCGACCCCGACCAGCGCGTTGTGCACGGTCATGAGGCCCTCGGTGAGCGGCGTGCCGACGTTGTCCTCGTACTCCAGCGGCGCCGCGCCCGTGCCGCCCTCCGAGCCGTCGACGATGACGAAGTCGGGGCTCGTGCCCTCGTCCAGCATCGCCTTGCAGATCGCGAGCACGTCCACCCGCGCCCCGACACAGAGCTTGATCCCGACGGGCTTGCCGCCCGCCAGGTCGCGAAGCCGGGCGACGAACCGGACCAGCTCACGGGGCGTGGCGAACGTCGGGTGCGCGGCCGGGCTCACGCACTTCTGCCCCTGCGGCACACCGCGCGCCGCGGCGATCTCGGCGGTCACCTTCGCGGCCGGGAGCACACCCCCGATGCCCGGCTTCGCGCCCTGCGAGAGCTTCAAGGACACACACTTGATCGCGCCGTGCGCGGCCTTGTCGGCGAACCGCTCGGGGTCGAAGTCGCCCTCGGGCGTGCGCGCGCCGAAGTAGCCGCTGCCCAGCTCCCAGACCAGGTCGCCGCCGTAGAGGTGATGCGACGACAGGCCGCCTTCACCGGTGTCGTGGGCGAACCCGCCGCGGGCGGCGCCGATGTTGAGCGCGCGCAGCGCGTTGGCCGAGAGCGCCCCGAAGCTCATCGCCGACACGTTGAGCAACGCCATCTCGTAGGGCTGCGTGCAGTCCGGGCCGCCGATCAGCACCCGCGGCGGATCAGCGGGCGGCGGGCACGGGACCGTCGCCTGCACCAGGTACTCGTAGCCGACCTCGTTGACGTTGCGCTCGGTGCCGAAGGCCTTCTCGCCCTGGATGCCCTTCGCGCGCTCGTAGATGATCGACCGGGTGTCGCGGTCGTACGGGCGGCCGTCGAAGTTGCGCTCGACGAAGTACTGCTGCATCTCGGGGCGGATGCGCTCCAGCAGGTAGCGCAGATGTCCGACGACGGGATAGTTGCGCAGCACCGCATGTCGCCGCTGCCCGACGTCGTGGACGGCGAGCGCGAGCAGCACCACCGCGATCCCGACGAGCACCCACAGCCCCGCCACCACGCCCAGCACACCGACGAGCGCCAGGACGCCGAACACCACCAGCTGCACCGGGTAACGGTAGAGCCCGCCGATCACCCCTCCGCGCGCAGTGCTTCCTCGTGCCGGTCACCCGCGGAGAAGAGCGCCCGGCCGCTTGCAGCAGGGTGGCCCTGCTCCGACTCAGTCGCAGCAGTGTCACCCTGCTGCAAACCCGGTAGCTTCTGCGCCCGTGCCCGACTTCGTGCCCGGACGGGAGCTCGCCGCGGCCTTCCACGCCGAGGTGATCACGCCGGTGCTGCGTGGCGTGCGGCACGCGGCGGCGCTGTGGGGCACCGGATCGGACGTCCTCGGCTACGACACCGTCCAGTCCACCGACCACGCCTGGGGCCCGCGCGTCGTGCTCTTCGTCGCCGATCGGGAGGTGGAGTCGGTCCGCCGGATCGTCGATGACGGGCTCCCGCAGTCGTTCCGCGGTTGGCCGGTGCGCTACGGCTGGGACGACGTGCCCGTCCAGCACCACGTGTGGGTCGGCACGGCGGCGGGCTGGCTGGGTGGGCACCTCGGCGTCGATCCCCGCGCGGGGATGGTGACGGTCGACTGGCTCACGATCCCGCAACAGATTCTGCTGGAGGTGACAGCCGGGCCGGTGTTCGCCGACCCCGACGGCGAGCTGCGCCGCGTCCAGCGGCTGCTCGCGAGGTTCCCGTCCCAGGTCCGCCTCTGGCTGCTGGCCTGTCAGTGGGACCGCATCGGCGAGGAGGAGGCGTTCGTGGGCCGGGCCGCCCAGGCGGGCGACGAGCTGGGCTCGCGGATCGTGGCCGCCCGGATGGCCCGTGAGCTGATGCGCGTCGGGTTCCTGCTGGCCGGCGTCTACTGGCCCTACACGAAGTGGTTCGGCACGGCCTTCGCCCGCCTGCCGGTCGCCGAGACCGTCGGCCCCTGGGTCACGCGCGCGGTCGCGGCCACCGACCACCCCACCCGCCAGGCGGCGCTCCTCGGGGCCTACGAGGCGATGGCGATGGCGCACAACGCGTCCGGGCTGACGGCTCCGGTCGATCCGGCGGCCCGCCCCTTCCACAGCCGCCCGTTCCGGGTGCTGGACGCGGGGCGCTTCGCCGCCGCCTGCCGGGCCGCGATCACCGACCCGGCGCTGCTCGCGCTTCCGGCCGTCGGCTCGGTCGACCAGGTCGCTGACAGCACCCCCGTCCTCTCCGCCATCGGCCGGGCCCAACGGCTGACTGCGCTCTACGCCACAGCCGACGCCACTTCGTCCTGACCCTCGTCGGCCCGATCGGCGTCCCCAACTTCACCGAGGCGCGCCTACGCCGGATCATGGAGGCGACCGGCGTTGTCCCCGTCCTGAACCGGCTACTTCGACTGGGTCTCCAGCGCGATCACACCGTCCTGGTCGAACTGGTACAGCACGCTGATCTGGGTGGTGCCGTCGGGCAGCTCCACAACCGGGCGGTCGGAGCGTCCGTTGTGCACGCCGATCGTCCAGGTGCCGTCGGAGATGCCCGTCGTGTCCGACTGGGCGAACCAGCGCACGGTGGCCGGGTCCGGGCCGTCGGACGCCGCCGAAAGCCACGCCTTCCCGGTGATCGCCGACGCGGAGCCGACCGGACAGATCAGGCGCAGGGTGCCGTTGCCGGTCACGCGGTAGTTCTCCAGCATGTTCTCTCCCTTGGGCTGGGGCTTGGCTGTCCTGAGGGCGGCGTTCCACATCGCGTACCTGACCATCGCGTCGGCGGCGTAGGCGTTGGCGCCGTTGTAGGCCTCGAAGCCGCCGCGCAACCCGAGGCGGCTGATGAGGTCGGCGAGGGCCTCGAAGCCGACCGCGCAGTTGACCCGCCAGTCCCAGGTGCCGCCGCGGGCGTCGGCCCGGTCCTGGAAGCCGGGCGAGGTGAGCTGCGTCGGCCCGACGCCCTGGGCGCCGTTGACCGCCCGCGCGGCCTTGGTCGTCGTAGGCCAGCCGGAAGTCGTCCATGACGGGCACCGTAAGCCCCTGGCCAGGGAGGCGCACCGGGACAACCCGCTCGACGGCGCGGCAGCTGACGAATATCAGGGCCGACAGCACCGGAGCGAGGATGATCGCCGGGGGTGGCTCTCGGGAGGCGGCGCCGAGTGGTCGTCGCCGAGGCTCGGCCCTTCTGCGACGACGTCACAGGTCCTGCGAGGTGGGGCTGGGTGGGCAGTGGGCGGGCAGTGGGCGCGGGCAGTGGGCGGCCAGTGGGCGCGGGCAGTGGGCGCGCGCAGCCGGCCCACAGCCCGGCCATGATCGTCGAGAGCGGTGTCGGCGGCGCACCGCCGCACTCCTGGCACCACGCGCGGCGATCACCGCTGCCGAGCGCGGACAGCCGGCCCACCGCCGAGCCATGATCGTCCAGAGTGGTGTCGGCGGCGCACCGCCGCACCCCTGGCACCACGCGCGGCGATCACCGCAGCCGTGCACGGACAGCCGGCCCACCGCCGAGCCATGATCGTCCAGAGTGGTGTCGGCGGCGCACCGCCGCACCCCTGGCACCACATGCGGCGATCACCGCAGCCGTGCACGGACAGCCGGCCCACCGCCGAGCCATGATCGTCCAGAGTGGTGTCGGCGGCGCACCGCCGCACCCCTGGCACCACGCGCGGCGATCACCGCAGCCGAGCGCGGACAGCCGGCCCACCGCCGAGCCATGATCGTCCAGAGTGGTGTCGGCGGCGCACCGCCGCACTTCTGGCACCACGCGCGGCGATCACCGTGGCGACCCGCGTCGAGGGGCGGTTCTTGCGGGGCCCGCTCACCCTGCGCACTTCGCCGGTGTGCACCCTTCAGCTGTCAGCGATCATCCGGCAAGGCGCGCGCGCCGGGGCGGACGGCGAACGGAAGGACGCCCAGGTGTCAGACTGGCCTGATGCCCGAGCCGTACACCGCCGTCGGCCTGATCCCCAGCGTCCGCGGCATCCGTACCCGCGCCGACATCCAACGCAATCTCGACCATATCGCCGAGCTGTTCAAGGCGGCGTCCTGGCTGTCCAGTCTGGACCTTCCCGTGCGGCTGGTCGCCATCCCCGAAGGTGGCCTGCAGGCTTTCAACGACGAGGTTCTCGACCTCGACCACGCCACGTTCGCGCGCGAGTGCGCGATCGACATCCCCGGCCGGGAGACCGACTTCCTCGCCGATCTCGCCCGCCGCTACAACACGTTCGTCATGGCCCAGGCGAAGGCCCGGCACGAGGCGTTCCCCGACCGGTTCTTCAATGTCGGGTTCGCCATCGACCCGAGCGGTGAGATCGTCCTCAAACACCACAAGCTGACCACGCTCTACCCCGTCGAGCACTCGATGACCCCGCACGACGTGTTCGACCGCTGGGTCGATCTGTACGGGCTCACGCTGGACTCGTTCTTCCCCGTCGCCGACACCGCGATCGGCCGTCTCGGGGTGCTGATGGCCAACGAGGGCTCGTACCCGGAGAACGCGCGAGGGCTCGCGCTCAACGGGGCCGAGGTCGTCTACCGCGCGTCCTACCCGCACCCGCACACCGGCAACGAGTTCTTCGAGATCCAGAGCCGGGCCCGCGCGCTGGACAACAACTTCTACGTCGTCGCCCCCAACCTCGCGACCTACTACCTGCACGTCGAGTCCGAGGACGCGATCGACACGTTCGGCGGCCGGTCGATGGTCATCGACTACAAGGGCCGGGTCGTCGGGCAGCACCTCTACGGCGCGGGCTCGTCCTACGTCGCGGGCACGATCGACATCGGCGCGCTGCGACATTTCCGCACCCACGCGCAATGGGACAACTGGGCGAAGGACCTGCGCACCGAGCTCTACCAGCTCGTGTACGCCCAGCCGATCTACCCGAAGAACCTCTACGCCGAGCGAGCGCCGTTCACGCACGCCGAGTTCCGCGAACAAGTGATCGACAAGCAGATCCAGCTCATGGTGGAGCGCGGTGTGTGGGTTGACCCGAACGCTCGATGAAACGCGCTCTCGCCGCGTGGCGCGCCCTGCCCGTCGAACATGCTCTCTTACGGTGACCGCGTGGCGCCGACCCTGATCGACCTCTTCGCAGGCTGCGGCGGGATGACCGCGGGGTTCGTCAGGCACGGCTACACCCCGATCCTCGCCGTCGAGCACAACGTTGCTGCCGCGGCGACCTACGCGATGAACTTCGGTGAGGCGCACACTCGCTGGGGCGACGTCGCCGCGCTCGACGACGCCCCTCCGGCCGACGTGGTGATCGGCGGCCCGCCGTGCCAGGGGTTCTCCAACCTGGGCAGCCGCAACGTCGACGACCCTCGCAACCAGCTGTGGAAGCAGTTCCTGCGCGTGGTGGCGGCCGCCCGCCCGCAGGTCTTCGTGATCGAGAACGTTGACCGGTTCCGCTCCAGCTCCGAGTTCGCGCTGCTGCTGGAGCAGGCCGAGCACGGCATGATCGCCGACTACGCGCTGACCCACGGGCTGCTGCTCGCCGCCGACTACGGGGTGCCGCAGCGCCGGGCCCGCACGATCGTCATCGGCTCGCGGGTCGGCCCGATCGCGCTCCCCCCGCCGACGTGTTCGAGGGCGACGTGGAGCACCGTGCGCGACGCGATCGCCGACCTCCCGGAACGGCTGGACACCACGGAGCTCCCGATGACCTCCGTCGAGCTCTTCCAGCGGACGGTCTCTGGGCCGTTCAAGGGCCTTGACCTGCACTTCGGCCGTCGCCCGCGGGAGCTGTCCCTGCGCCGCTACGACTGCGTACCACCTGGCGGCGGCCGGTTCGACCTACCCGACGACCTCCTCCCCCGCTGCTGGCGGGAGAAGGCGACCGGCACCACCGACGTGATGGGGCGCATGCGCTGGGACCAGCCGTCGCTGACCATCCGCACCGAGTTCTTCAAGCCGGAGAAGGGCCAGTACCTGCACCCCCAGTGGGAGCGCGACCGTCCCGACCGACGGGTGAACCGGGTGATCACCCACCTGGAAGCGGCGCTCCTGCAACAGTTCCCCGACACGTTCCTGTGGTGCGGCTCCAAGGTCGAGATCGCCAAACAGATCGGGAACGCGGTGCCGGTGGGCCTGGCTTCGGCGATCGCCGCGCACCTCCGCCCCCACCTGCACTGACAGGATGCGCGGGTGAACCGAGATCTTGCTGACGTCGTGGACCGGGTCGTCGACATCGCCGAACGCACCGGGCGCCTCCAGTTGGAGCGGCGCGGCTCGCTCGTCGTCCGCGGTACGAAGGCGCACCTCAATGACCTGGTCTCGGACGTCGACCTGGCCAGTGAAAAGCTCATCACGGACGCGATCACCGCCCGGTGGCCCGACGACGGGATCCTGGGCGAGGAGGGCCACGACACCGCGGGGACCAGCGGGTGGCACTGGATCGTCGACCCGCTCGACGGCACCCGCAACTACGTCACCGCGAGCGGTCCCTGGTCGGTGTCGATCGCGCTCTACGACGGGGACCGGCCCGCTTTCGGGGTTGTCCACGACCCCGCGGCGAACGAGACCTTCACCGCCATCGCGGGCGCCGGGGCGCGCCTGGGCGGCGAGCCGATCGTCGTCGCCGGACCCGACGGGCTCGACGAAGCGATCGTCGGGCTGAGCTTCAACCCGTCACCGGCGATCAAGCTGCAGGTCGCGGGCATGCTCGGACGCGTGCTCCCGGCGATCGGGGACCTGCGCCGCATCCCCGCCGCCCTCAACCTGACCTACCTGGCCACGGGACGCACGGACGCCGCCGTGCTCGTCGACGCCAAGCCGTGGGACGTCGCCGCCGGGCTGCTGATCGCGGCGGAGGCGGGCGCGCAGTACGGCAGCCGGGCCGACGCGCTGCTCTGCCTCGCCGCCACCCCGGCGCTGGCCGCCGAGCTGACGACACTGATCACGCCCCCGTGAGCTGGAGCCCTTGCCGACGGATCAGACCCGCGCAAGGGTGGCCGGTGAGCCGACAGGGCAGGAGGGCATCGTGTCCGACGACGAGGTTGACAAGGTCATCAACGCATACCGGGAGGCGCTTCAGGCCTTCGTCAACGGTGATCCGGTGCCTGTGACGAGCATGTACTCGGCACGCGATGACGTGACGCTTGCCAATCCCGTTGGCCCGCCCCGGCGCGGGCGGGCGGGCGTCGAGAACGCGATCCGAGCAGCTGCCGCCAATTTCCAAGGCGGTTCAGTGCAATTCGAGGAAGTGTCCAGGGTCGTCACTGCTGAGCTTGCGTACGTCGTGCAGCTCGAACGCAATGAAGTTACGTTGGTGGGTCGCGATGATGTGGTCGGGATGCCGCTGAGGGTCACAATGGTCTTCCGGCGTGAAGACGACGGCTGGACGGTCGTGCATCGCCACGCCGATCCGATTACCACGGAACGATCGATAACGAGCATCATCGCAAGATAGGAACGGCGAGCCCACATCACGGTGATGTCGGGAGCTGGCGTGTGCGGCCCGCGGCGATCACGACCCGCCCGACCGCGTCCATGATCTGCGGGCCATGCTCAAGGGCCGACGTAGGCCGCGAGGTGCTTGCCGGTGAGGGTGGTGTGGGCGGCGACGAGGTCGGACGGGGTTCCCTCGAAGACGATCCGGCCGCCGTCGTGGCCCGCGCCGGGCCCGAGATCGATGATCCAGTCGGCGTGCGCCATGACCGCCTGGTGGTGCTCGATGACGATCACCGACTTGCCGGAGTCGACGAGCCGGTCGAGCAGGCCGAGCAGGTTCTCGACGTCAGCGAGGTGCAGGCCGGTGGTCGGCTCGTCGAGGATGTAGACCTCGCCCTTCTCGCCCATGTGGGTGGCCAGCTTCAGCCGCTGCCGCTCGCCGCCCGACAGCGTCGTGAGCGGCTGGCCGAGGCTGACATAGCCCAGTCCGACGTCGGCGAGTCGGACGAGGATCTTGTGCGCGGCGGGCACCTGCGCGTCGCCGGAGTCGAAGAACTCGCGCGCCTCGGCGACCGGCAGAGCGAGGACCTCACTGATGTCCTTCCCCCCGAACGTGTACTCCAGCACGTCGGCCTGGAACCGCTTCCCCTCGCACACCTCGCAGGTGGAGGCGACGCCTGCCATCATCGCCAGGTCGGTGAAGATGACGCCCGCACCGTTGCAGTTGGGGCACGCACCCTCGGAGTTGGCGCTGAACAGCGCAGGCTTGACGTTGTTGGCCTTCGCGAACGCCTTGCGGATCGGCTCGAGCAGCCCGGTGTAGGTCGCCGGGTTGCTGCGACGCGAGCCGCGGATCGCGCCCTGGTCGACCGCGACCACCCCGTCCCGCCCCGCCACCGAGCCGTGGATCAACGAGCTCTTGCCGGAGCCCGCCACGCCGGTGATGACGGTCAGCACGCCGAGCGGGATGTCGACGTCGACGTCGCGCAGGTTGTGGAGGTTGGCGCCGCGCACCTGCAGCTCTCCGGACGGCGTGCGGACCGACGGCTTCAGGCGGGCCCGGTCGTCCAGGTGCCGCCCGGTGATCGTGCCGCTGGTCCGCAGCCCCTCGACGGTGCCCTCGAACACCACCTCGCCGCCCTCGGTGCCCGCGCCGGGGCCGAGGTCGACGACGTGGTCGGCGATCGCGATCGCCTCCGGCTTGTGCTCGACGACGAGCACGGTGTTGCCCTTGTCCCGCAGCTGCAGCAGCAGGTCGTTCATCCGCTCGATGTCGTGCGGGTGCAGCCCGATCGTCGGCTCGTCGAACACGTAGGTGACGTCGGTGAGCGCCGAGCCGAGGTGGCGGACCATCTTGGTGCGCTGCGCCTCGCCACCCGACAGCGTGCCCGCGGGGCGGTCGAGGCTGAGGTAGCCCAGCCCGATCGCGTCGAACGAGTCGAGGCTGTCGCGCAGCGCTTCCAGCAGCGGCGCCACGGACGGGTCGTCGAGGTCGCGGACCCAGGCGGCGAGGTCGCTGATCTGCATCGCGCAGGCGTCGGCGATGCTGATGCCCTTGATCTTCGACGACCGGGCGCCCTCGTTGAGCCGGGTGCCGTGGCACTCGGGGCAGACGCTGAAGGTGACCGCCCGCTCGACGAACGCGCGGATGTGGGGCTGCAGCGAGTCGACGTCCTTGGACAACATTGACTTCTGGATGCGCGGGATGAGCCCCTCGTAGGTCAGGTTGACGTGCTCGACCTTGATCCTGGTCGGTTCCTTGTGCAGCAGGTCGTCCCGCTCGCGCTTGGTGAACTTCGCGATCGGCTTGTCCGGGTCGAAGAAGCCGCAGCCGGAGAAGATGCGGCCGTACCAGCCGTCGATGCTGTAGCCCGGGATGATGATCGCACCCTCGTTGATCGACTTGCTGTCGTCGTAGAGCGCGGACAGGTCGATGTCGGAGACCGAGCCCCGGCCTTCGCAGCGCGGGCACATGCCGCCGGTGATGGAGAAGCTCCGCCGCTCCTTCAGGGTCTTCCCGGCACGTTCGACGGTGACCGCGCCCGCTCCGCTGATCGAGGCGACGTTGAAGGAGAACGCCTGGGGCGAGCCGACGTGCGGCTGCCCGAGCCTGCTGAAGAGGATGCGCAGCATCGCGTTGGCGTCGGTGGCGGTGCCGACCGTGGACCGGACGTCGCCCCCCATCCGCTCCTGGCCGACGATGATCGCGGTCGTGAGCCCGTCGAGCACGTCGACCTCCGGGCGTGCCAGAGTCGGCATGAAGCCCTGCACGAAGGCGCTGTAGGTCTCGTTGATCAGCCGCTGAGACTCCGCGGCGATCGTGTCGAACACCAGCGAGCTCTTGCCCGAACCGGAGACCCCGGTGAACACCGTCAGCCTGCGCTTCGGGAGCTCGATGCTGACGTCCTTGAGGTTGTTCTCGCGCGCGCCGTGCACGCGGATCAGGTCGTGGCTGTCGGCGGGGTTCTCAGCGCCCGGCGCGGGGGATGGCGTGCTCGTCCTCGTGGCCGTACTCATTGGATCTCCATCTGTCGGGCTTCGCCTGTGTCGGGGTTTGCAGCAGGGTGACACTGCTGCGACTCAGTCGGAGGAGTGTCACCCTGCTGCGATGCGCGCGGGCCCCCGGGGGCGGAGAAGGATCGACCCGTGGCGCACGACGACGGGTACCTCCTGGACAACCGACAGGTCGAGGCCGGGCAACGGTTCGACGCGTTGTCAACGCTGTTCGACCCCTCGACGTTCCGGCATCTCGCGGCCGTCGGGCTGGCGCCGGGATGGCGGGTGTGGGAGGTCGGCGCGGGCGGCCCCACCGTCGCGTCCTGGCTGGCCGGGCAGGTCGGACCGCAGGGCAGGGTACTCGCCACCGACATCGACACCGGCTGGCTCGACGGCGACCCGGCCTACGAGGTGCGGCACCACGACGTCGGGCTCGACCCCCCACCGGCGGGCCCGTTCGACGTGGTGCACGCACGTCTCGTGCTGGTGCACGTGCCACAGCGCGACCGGGCGTTGGCCGCGATGTTCTCCGCCTTGGCGCCCGGCGGTTGGCTGGTGCTGGAGGAGGCCGACCCGGCGCTGCAGCCGCTGGTCTGTCTCGACGAGAGCGGTCCTGACCAGGCGTTGGCCAACCGGCTCAAGACCGGCTTCCGGCAGCTGATGGCGCAGCGTGGCGTCGACCTCGCCTACGGGCGGACGCTCCCGCGGCACCTGCGCGCCGTGGGGCTGGTCGATGTCGCCGCCGACGCCTACTTCCCGATCACCGGACCTGCGTGCCGCGAGCTGGAGCGGGCCACGGTCGAGCAGATCCGCGACCGGCTCGTCGACGGCGGCATCGCCACGCCCGACGAGATCGACCGGCACCTCGCCAACGTGGCGTCAGGCGGGCTAGACCTGGCAACCTCCCCCATGATCACCGCATGGGGGCGGCGGCCGCCTTAACCGGGACAATCTTGTTGCGTTTTCGCAGTCACGGGCGCGGGAGCGCAACAAGATCCACATGCTCAGCCCCACGTCGTCCCGGCGGGCTCTCTGATCGTCACGTTGATGCGGTTGTAGAAGTTGGTCATGGCGATCATGAGGATGATCGCGGCGAGGCCACGCTCGTCGAAGTGGTCGGCGGCCTCGTGCCAGATCGCGTCGGGCACCGCGTCGGGCCGGTCGGCGAGCCGGGTCGCGGCCTCGGTGAGCGCCAGCGCCGCCCGCTCGGCGTCGGTGTAGTACGGCGCCTCCCGCCACGCGACGACACTCCACAGCCGCTCCGGGGTTTCACCCGCCTTGGTCGCGGCGCGGCCGCCCATATCCACGCAGGCGCCGCACCCGTTGATCTGGCTCGCCCGCAGGTGCACGAGCTCCAACGTCTCGGGCGGCACACCGCCGCTCCGGATGGCCTTGTTGAGCCCGCCGATCGCCTTCATCACGTCGGGCAGGACCATCGCGGGGTTCGTCATCCGTGCAGACATTTTTCTCCTTGCCATTTGTCGTTACCTCGGCCCTGTGTGGACCGTCAGCGGTATGACGGATGGCGGAGAGAGAAGGTAACAGTGACCGACCCGTTGGCTCAGCGCTTCGACGCCGACCGCGCCCACCTGCGGGCGGTGGCCTACCGCATGCTCGGCTCGCTGAGCGACGCCGAGGACGCGGTGCAGGAGGCGTGGCTGCGGCTGCAGCGCTCCGACGTCGACGGCGTGACGAACCTGACCGGCTGGCTGACCACCGTTGTCGGGCGGGTCTGCCTGGACATGCTGCGCAGCCGCGCGTCCCGCCGCGAGGAGTCGCTGGACGCCCGCCTCCCCGATCCCGTCATCGTCGCCGACGACAGCGTCGACCCCGAGCACGAGGCGGTGCTGGCCGACTCCGTCGGGCTCGCGTTGCTGGTGGTGTTGGAGACGCTGTCGCCTGCCGAGCGGGTGGCGTTCGTGCTGCACGACCTGTTCGGCGTGCCGTTCGACGAGGTGGGACGGCTCGTCGGTCGGTCGAGTGCCGCAGCCAAGATGATGGCGAGCCGCGCGCGCCGCCGGGTGCGCGGCGAGGCGCCGACGCCCGACGTCGATCCGGGCCGTCAGCGCGACGTCGTGAACGCGTTCCTCGCCGCGTCCCGCGCCGGCGATTTCGACGCGCTGGTCGCGCTGCTCGATCCGGATGTCGTGCTGCGGGCGGACACCGGCCGCGGGGGCGGGGTGCTGGTGCGCGGAGCGGCCGAGGTCGCCGGGCGCGCGCTGATGTTCGCCCGGCTCACGAGGGCCGACATCGAGCGCGTGCTGGTCAACGGCACCGCGGGCCTGCTCAGCCGGACCGACGGGCGGCCGACCAGCCTGCTCGCCGTGACCGTCGTCAACGGGCTGGTCGTCGAGCTCGACGTGATCGCCGACCCCGACCGGCTCGCCCGGCTCGTCGACGGGGGCTAGGAGAAACTCGGGCCGTAGCGCGCAGCGGGCCCGAGTTTCAGGGCGCTCCTAGCGTCGCGCCCGCAGAGCCAGCACGCTTGTGATCACGAGGACCACCACACCGATGGACTCGACCACCAGCGTGGTCGGCACAAGCTCGCCGCCGATCTGCTCGTGGATGCCGAGCAGGCCCGCGGGCGTCAGCGCGACCACGAGACCCAGCAGCGTGCCGCCGAGGAAGATCAGACTCAGCACGCTCACCAGCGCGAGGAAACCTTTGCGGGCGACGAGGATCGCGACGGCCAACACGACCCCGCCGATCCCGTTGAGCACAAAGAGGGTGCCGAGCAGGCCGTCGAACCCGCGGAACACCACGAGGTAGAGATGGATCCCACCCATCACAAGCAGCAGTAGAGCACTGAGGCCCTGCCACAGCATCAGTCCGCGCGTCGCCCCCCGGTCGACCGCCCGGGCATGCATCGCCATGTCATCCACCACCTCTCGCTAACCCATGGATACGCGCGGTGTGCGGCGCGCGCAAACATGCGCGGCGCGCCTCACATCGCAGCAGGGTCACCCTGCTGCGACTGGGTCGGAGCGGTGTCACCCTGCTGCAATCCTTGTCGCCCGCCGCTGAGCCGCAGTCGGGCCGCAGCCGGCCCACCGCCGGGCCATGATCGTCGAGAGTGGTGTCGGTGGCGCAGCGGCGCACTGTGGGCACCACCTGCGGCGATCACCGTGGCGACCGGGCCGAGCGTGCGGTTCTCGCGGGGCTCAGGCTGCGCACTTCGCCGCCGCAACCCTTCAGTCAGCGATCATCACAGCTCGGGTGCTGTCTGGTCCGGGCGACCATCAGCTGCCGGACGTCTCACCTTAAGTAACCGGCATTGCCGCCCAACCCCTGCGAGGTCGCCTCAGGCCGCTCACACCTGACATGGGGTGTTGGTCGCGAGTTGGGTGTCTGGTCTCCGGGGTGACCGGCGGGCGGGGGAAGTTGCGCCCGTGCGCCTCGCGATCGTCTCCGAGTGCTTCCTGCCCGTCGTCAACGGCGTCACCAACTCGGTGCTGCGCATCGTTGAGCACCTCACGGCCGCAGGGCACGACGTGATGGTGATCGCGCCCGGCGCGGACGCGCCCGCGCAGTACTCGGGCGCGCGGGTCGTGCGGCTGCCGGCGGTGGATCTCCCGGTCGTCTCGTCGATGCCGGTCGGGGTGCCGAGCCCGCGGGTGCTGCGGGCGCTGCGGGGCTTCGCGCCCGACATCGTGCATCTCGCGGCGCCCTTCGTCGTCGGCTACCAGGGGCTCGTCGCCGCCAGAAGGCTCGGGGTGCCGACGGTCGCGGTGTACCAGACCGACGTCGCAGGCTTCGCCTCGTCTTACGGTCTCGGCCTGACCGCACGGGCGGCATGGCGCTGGACGTGCCGGTTGCACGGGCAGGCCGACCGCACACTCGCCCCGTCGAGCTGGGCCGTCGCGGCGCTGCGCGAACGCGGGGTGCCGCGGGTGCACCGGTGGGGACGGGGCGTGGACACCAGCCGCTTCACGCCGTCTCAGCGCGACAAACGGCTGCGGCGCAAGCTGGCGCCCGGCGGCGAGCTCCTCGTCGGCTACGTCGGCCGACTCGCGCCGGAGAAGCAGGTGGAGCGGCTCGCGGTGCTGGGCGGGCTGCCCGGCCTGCGGCTCGTCGTTGTGGGAAGCGGGCCCAGCGAGGCGCGGCTGCGCGAGGCCCTGCCGCAGGCGGCGTTCCTCGGGTTCCTCGACGGCGAGGACCTGAGCAGGCTCTACGCCTCCCTCGACGTGTTCGTCCACACCGGACCGTCGGAGACGTTCTGCCAGGCCGTGCAGGAGGCGCTCGCGTCTGGGCTGCCCGTCGTCGCGCCGGATGCGGGTGGCCCGCGCGACCTCGTGCTGCATGGACGCACCGGCTTCCTCGTGCCGCCGCGGCCCGGTGATGCCGGACCGGACGACCCCCGCAGTGTCGAGGCCGACCGACAGCTCCGCGACGCCGTGCTCGCGCTGACCGACGCGCCTCTGCGCGCCCGGTTCGCGGCGGCCGCGCGGCACTCGGTGCTGCGTCGGACATGGTCGACCGTCGGCGACGAGCTGATCGCGCACTACCGGGAGGTGCTCAGCGCTGCCACGGCCGCCGCGTAACGCTCGCTCGCATGATTCTTTGCAGAGTGCGTCGGCCCAGGCGGCTCATGGCCGGATTGCTGTCGACGTAGTACCAGACCAGGCCCATGGCCTGCTCGAACGCCCACGCCACCCCGCGCGCCCATTCGAGGTCGTCGCATTCGAGCTCGTCCCGCAGCGCTTGTCGCGGACCGGGGTCGAGCAGGTGCCACGCGGCGACGAGGTCCAACGCCGGGTCAGCCGGGCCCAGGCCCCCGACGTCGATCACTCCGGCCAGCCGCCCGCGCTCGACGAGCACGTTGCCGGGGATCAGATCACCGTGGTTCATCACGTCCGGCGCACCGCCACGCGGAACCTCGCGCAGCTCACCCCACATCGCTCGCAGGCGCGGAACGTCCAGAAGCGGCTCGCTGCGCGCGAAGCAGGTCGCCATCCACGCGTCGTGCGCCCGAAGCTCACCTCCCCGGCCCCGCCCGTCGAAGGTCCGACCGCGGGCGTCGATCGCGCGGATGTCGCGGATGAGCCAGGCCAGGTCGCGTGCGAAGTCCACCGACGCACCCGGGTCATCCGCCGTCGCCGCCGTCCCGGGCAGCCAGGTCTGCACCGACCATGGCGACGGGTAGCGCGCCGTGGGTTCGCCCAGGCCCAGCGGCTCGGGAGTGGGGAACCGCGTCCGACCGAGCAGCTCCCGTGCCGCCCTCGCCTCGGCCTCCAGCAGCTGCCGCGTCGCTGCGGGGTCCCGGCGCTCCAGCGGGAACCGGCCCGCGACGCGGTCGCCGACGCGAAACACCGCGTTGACCGTCCCCTGGGATACCACGGGCCGGACGGAAAGGCCGCTCCACCGGGGGAACTGCTGGGCAACCAGCTCACCGACCACATCGGCCGTTACGGTCAGCTGGTCGGCGTGCATGTCCACGCCTGCAGCATCCCAACCGGCGCTGACTTCGGTGGCTGGTGTCGGTCATTACTGAGAGCGCCCCGCGAATGAGGGCCCCGGGCTGGCGACGCGCTCGCGGAACCCTCATTCGCCGGACCCTCTCATTCGACGACACAGAGGGAGGACACATGCGAAAGCTGGTGGTCACGGAGAACATCACGGTCGACGGCGTGGTCGACTTGGCCGGTGGGTGGTTCGATCCGCTGGCCGACGAGGTCGACCAGTCCGACATCATCGCGGCAGGCACCGAACACCGCGCGACAGCTGACGCCCTGCTCGTGGGGCGGAACACGTTCGAGGCCTTCCGCGAGTTCTGGCCGAAGCAGACCGACGACCCGACGGGCGTGTCGGACTATCTGAACGCCGTCGACAAGTACGTCGTCTCCAGCACATTGGTCGACCCCGGGTGGGAGCACTCCACCGTCCTGCGCGGATCCGTGACCGACGAGGTCCAGGCTCTGAAGGACAGGCCGGGCGGCGACATCGTCGCGACTGGCAGCACTCCGCTCGTCCATGCGCTGATCGCCGCTGGGCTGGTCGACGAGTACCGGCTGTTCGTCTATCCGGTCGTCGTCGGCAGCGGCGCCCGGCTGTTCGAGTCGGCCGAGGTGAAGCTGGACCTCCTGGAGACACGTTCCTTCGTGTCGGGCGTTGCCCTTCTCCGGTACGCGACGTCGGCCTGGTAGCGCGCCGGGTCGCCCCCGCAGGTGAGTCGAGCGTCTCCTCACGGCGAGCCGGCCGTTTCACCACGCCGAGCCCAGTCATTGATGTACGGCCGTCGAAGTGTGGTCGCGATCCGGGGTTCGAAGGCGCGCGGGTGTACGGGTGTACGGGCCCACCCCCAGCGGAATGCGCCGAGGGGTCGGTGATCGGCCGCGGTACAGGAGTCGGCACGGTGTGCACGATCGGCGAACTCGGCGTGATGAGACGCCGAACTCGGCGTGTTGAGGGACCGGACTCACCGGGTTGAGGTACCGGACTCACCGGGTTGAGGTACCGGACTCACCGGGTTGAGGTACCGGACTCACCGTGTTGAGGTGCCGGACTCACCCGGCTGGGTCAGACGAGGTCGTTCCGGCCCAGCACCCCGACCAACTTTCCGTCCTCGACGACAGGCAGCAGCCGCACCCCCCGATCGGCCACCAACGCCCGCGCGTCGCCGATGGTCGCGTCGGCGTCGATCGTGACCGGATCGCTCGTCATGGCGTTGCCGACCGTGCGGAGCGGGTGCTGGGCGTAGAGCGGATCGCCGAGGAGGTCAGCCTCGCTGACCACCCCGAGCAACCTGCCGCCGGGGTCGAGTACCGGCAGCGCGGAGAACCGGTGCCGGTTCAGCAGTTCCGCCGCCCGCCGCAACGGCTGCCCGCTGCCGATCGTGACGACATCGGTCGTCATCACCTCCCGCACCAGCGTTGTGGCCAGCGGGGCGGGTCCGGACCGACGGGGCCGGGCGAGGCGGAGCAGCTCTTCGTCCTCGGCGCTGTCGCCACCTCCCCACCGCTGCCGCGCTCGGCCGAGCAAGCCCGTCCGCTTCCGCGGGTTGAGGAGGTCTCTGCGGGAGACGACGCCGACCAGCACGCCGCGCTTGACGATCGGCATCACCCGCAGCTCACCGTAGGTGCGCAGGCGGTGGGCGAGGATCGTCACGTTGGCTGTGGGCGGCATCGTGAGGACGTCGGTGGTCATCACCGCCGCGACCGGCACGTCGCCGTCGGCCCCGCTCTCCTCCCGCTGCCGGACGACGTCGATGAGGCTGATGATCCCGATGAGCCGGTAGGCGCCGTCGACGACCGGAAGTGCGCTGAACCCGTAGCGGGTCATCCGGTCGATGGCCGCGGAGACCGGCATGTCGCCCCGGACGGTCACCACGCGCGTCGTCATGATGTCCCGAGCGGTTCGCGCCACGGCCGTACCGTAGCGGCCCGCTACGACGCGGGGACTCGGCGCGCGGAGAGCCCGCCGCGGGTCACGGCGACGACGACCGCAGCCGCGAGCACCAGCACAACGGCGGTGACCCTCGCCGCTTCCTGCCCCGGCACCGGCGCGGCGAGCAGCACCGACGACGTCGCGACGTTGAACGACGCGTGGAAGATCGCCGCCATCAGCACACTGCCGCCGGTGCGGTTGTGCAGCCAGCCCACCACGATGCGGAACGGCACCGCCAGCGCCAGCAACACCCCCATGCCAGTGCCAGATCGGCGGGCGCGTCGGTGATGTGCAGTGGCAGATGGAGCAACGCGAACAGCGGCGCGGTCAGCATGGCGGCCGCCAGCGCGCCGTGGCGGTCCTGCAGGCGGCGGGCCCCTCCGGCGCTGTCCTCGCAGGCCGGGCCTGCGCTTCGCAGAGTCCGTGGACCCTGCGAAGCGCACACGTCGTCTGCGAGGACCCCCGTCTGTCCCGTCCCCGTCCGCGGGCCGCCTCGGCGCCGCTCGGGAGCCGCAGTGGCGGCCTCGCTGCTGCTCATCCGGCCCGTCACCCAGACGGCCGATGTGCTGGCCTCACCCCGCATCGGCAGGGAAGCACGGTCGTTGCACGGGCCCCCCGCGGCAAAGCTTGTCGTCAACACCAGCACACAGGAGACGACAATGAGCCAGCCCCTCACCTACCCCGCCCCGCAGGCCCCCGCCCCGCAGCGCCGCTCGTCGGCAGGAAAGATCGTCGGCATCATCGTCGCCGCCGTCGTTGTGCTCGGTGGCGTCGCGGCGGGAGCCCTGTTCTGGTTCGGCAAGCCCGTGCTCGACGAGGCGAAGGTGCAGGCGGAGATCGTCCGCATCACCCACGACGCCTCGGGGCTGGAGCCGACCGACGTCCACTGCCCTGCGAACGTAGCGCTGCACGCCGGTGACGTCTCGACCTGTACCGCGCAGCTGGACGGCCAGCCCGTGACGTACTCCGTCCGCCAGGACGACGACAAGGGCAACGTGCACATTCAGAGCAGCGGGTTCGTGGTCATCGACACGATCCAGAAGACACTCGCCGAGCGCGTCGGCCAGTCGACGGGAACGACGGCCACCGCGGTGTGCGCGGACGGCAAGAAGGTCGTCGTCGGGGGCAAGGGCACCACGATCTCGTGCACCGTCACCAACGCCGACGACCCGACCGACACCCTCGACGTCACCGCCACCATCACCGACGACCAGGGCACCGTCGACTTCAGCTGACCCCACCCCATACCCCGCGCCCGTCCCTCAGCCGCGGGTCGGGCGCGGTCGTCACGGGGCGACGGGGAGCAGCGGTGACAAGCGGCCCGGGGTTTGCAGCAGCGTGGCAACCGCGAGGCTCGTCACCGTCGGCTGAGCCGGTGATCGCCTGCACTGCCAGCGGTGCACCAATACGCCTGTGACACCACTGGGGCCGACCGTCAATGGCTGCTCTGAATCTGGCCAGGTAGGCATCGGTCGCGAGGAGTGGTCAGGCCGTGTCCGCGCGGTCGAGGGAAGGCCGTCCGGCCGCCGCTCGCGTGCTCGGCAGCAGGAACCCCGCCACCACCAGCCACAACAGGCCGAGGAACCGGCCGATCGGGAACAGGAACTGCAGCGGCTCGACCACCATCGCCACGAAGCTGAGCTCGGCGCAGAAGGCGATCATGAGGCCGACCCAGGCCAGCCAGCGTGGTACGAGCCGCAGAACGAGGGCTGGCACGGCTACGCCCGCGACCAGCAGTCCCATCCCGAGCACAAAGCCGACGCTGCCGGTGATGAACGAGAGGAAGTTGAGCGCGTGGGCGAGGGTCGCGTCGCTGGTCACCTCGGGCCTGCTGAGCACCCAGCCGACCAGACCCGAGAACATGACCATGGTCGACGCCAGGACGCCGCCGACGAGTCCGATGACCGGGCCGGGCACCCGGATCCCCAGCCGTTGCTGGCGGGCGTAGAAGGTGGCGGCGGCGATCAGGAGCGGGACCGCGGAGCCGACCTGCAGCCACGCGGAGACACGGATGGCGAGCGGGTACTCCTGGAAACGTTGCGCAACCTCGGCGGTCGCGGCGAACGGGGACGCGACGACGGCACCTCCGGAGAGCGCAGCCCCGAGCCCGACGCCGAGCAGGGTGAGGCCGAGCGCGACCAGCATGACGACACCGGGGTGCGGCCCGTTCGGCAGGCGGCCGCGATGCGCAGTCTCAGCAACTTCAGCGGTATGAGTCATGTCCGAAATAGTTCGTCTTATGAACGATTCTGTCAAGTCGGCTAGTCTGGGTGGGTGCCTCCGCAACGGCCCCGCACGACGGCGTTCCTCCTGTCCCAGCTCGGCACGCTCGCCGCGGCCAAGTTCGCGGACCTCACCCGCGAGCAGGACCTGAGCCCCAGCGACGCAGGCGTCCTGCGGCTTCTGGGACGGCATCCGGGCATCAGCCAGCGGACGTTGGCCGACCGGCTGGGCGCCGTCCCGAGTCGCGTCGTGGCCTTGGTGGACTCGTTGGAGAAGCGCGGACTGGTTGCGCGCACTCGCAGCGTGGTCGACCGCCGCAGCCACGAGCTGACCCTCACCGAGGACGGCCGCGCGGCACTGCACCTGCTGCGGTCGGCGGCGGAGCGGCACGAGGAGGCCATGCTCGGCCCGTTGAGCGAGGCGGAGCGCGTTGCGCTCGGCGAGCTCCTGGCCACCCTCGCGGCGGCACACAGGCTCGACCCGGAGACCCACCCCGGCTATCGGCGCCCACCCGACCAGCCGCGCGCCGACGATGAGCACCGCGTATCGTGACAGCGCTCCGCCGAACTGGTCAGATGGACGGTCCGCAACCCTCCCCGCTCGGGCCGGTGATCGCCACCGAACACCCCTGAGCTGGACGGCTTGTTGACCGGTTCAGACCTCCACCCGATCTGACCGGGTTGCCCGGGGTCACAGCCGACGCTTGGTCGATTCACAGGAATCTCTTCACCTTCCGGAGTTACCTTGGCACCGAGGACCGACCACCGGAGCGGGAATGGCTGAGCAGCACGACGGGTACCCCGGGGCGGTGCAGATGAGCCGATCGGGCTGCGCGGCGCATCGAGGAGAAAGACACCGCGGGCATGCCGTCGCGGTCGGGGCGGTCGCCGTGATCGCGACTGCCACGTTGGGTGGTCTCGCATTCGGTCCGTCCTCACTCACCACGTCGACGATCGCGGGGAGAGCCACCGCGGCCACGGCCGGACTGAGCCCCTCCACCCAGGCCGCACCCACGGCCCCGGGGTCGGGTCAGAGTGGGTCTAGCGGCGCGGAGGCGGCGAAACCGGCCCGCACCGGCAAGGCGATCCCCTCCGAGGCGACCGGCACGACCCGGCGGGCCACGAGTGCGGAGGAGGTCGGCGTCGTCGACATCACCACTGTGCTCAACTACGGCGAAGGCGCCGCCGCAGGCACGGGTGTTGTGCTCACCTCGGCAGGCGAGATCCTCACCAACAACCACGTGATCGAGGGCGCGACGCGGATCCGGGTCACGGTGCCTGCCACCGGCAGCTCGTACACGGCGTCGGTCGTGGGCACCGACCCCACCGACGACGTCGCTGTCCTGCGTCTGTCCGGCGCCCACGGCCTGGCCACAGCCCACCTCGCCACCGACACCCAGGCCGGCCAAGTCGCAGTCGGCGACGCGGTGACGGCAGTCGGCAACGCGGGCGGCACCGGCGGCACCCCGACCGCCGCGACCGGAACCGTGGTCGCCTTGGGACGCGACATCACCGCCTCCGACGAGGCAGGCGCCGACCCGGAGCGGCTGACCGGGCTCATCGAGGTCAACGCGGCGGTGCAGGCGGGCGATTCCGGCGGCCCGCTCTACTCGCAGGGCGTCGTGATCGGAATCGACACCGCAGCGTCGGCGTCGGCTCAGCGCGGATTCGACACGACCACCGCGACGAGCCGGTCGGAGGGCTTCGCGATCCCCATCACGACCGCCACCACGATCGCCGACCAGATCGTCGCAGGCGAGGACAGCAGCCGCGTCCACCAGGGCGAACCGGCCTTCCTCGGCGTCCAGATGCCCGCCGCCCGCAACCGCGCAGGCGACGGCGCGACGATCTCCGGAGTGGTGGCGGGCTCCCCCGCGGCCACGGCGGGCCTCCAGGCGGGCGACACCATCACCGCCATCGACGGCACCGCCGTCGACAACACGCCCGCGCTGTCCGGGGCGCTCGCCGGTCACCAACCGCACGACCGCATCACGGTCAGCTGGTCCGATACCGCGGGCACCCCGCACACCGCGACGGTGACCCTGGCGACCGGTCCCGCGGACTGAAGCGGCTCCAGCCCGCTCGGCGACAGATCACGCCGTCCGGCACTTCCCAACCGGTCGTCGATTCGTCGGGATGACGTGCAGCGAACTGCGCGTTTTCCGGGCCCGCGACCCCCCTAAACGTCTCACTCGTCGCGATCACCCCGGCCCCGCTCACCGCTGCCCGGCACGGCGTGGTGAAACGGCAAAGTCGACGTGGCGGGATGCCGGACTCACCGGGGTGGGGTGGGCGACCCACCGGGGTGGGGTGGGCGACTCACCTCATCTTCCCGTAGTGCCTGGTCCACCGCTGCACGTTCCCTTCCACGGATGCGCACGCCCGGGCGTACCCGCTCCCGGGCGGCGCCCTCGTCACGGGCGCTTGGCCAGCACGTCGGACCACCAGCGCTCCGCGACCCGGGGATGCGACCGCAGCCACCCCACGACGGCGTTCTGTCCGTAGCGGGCGTCGAGCGGGTTGTCCGGGTCGTCGGAGACGCCGGTGGCGGAGGCCGCGAGCTCCGGCGGGAGGTCCAACGGCTCGACGACCGCGTCGAGGCGCGGGCCGAGGAAGAACGGGATCGAGTAGCGGTCCACCCCGGCCGGGCTGACCACCCGGTGCAGCGTCGCCTTCAGATAGCCCTGGGTGGCGATCTCCAGCATCTCGCCGATGTTGACCACAAACGTCCCCGGGACCGGCGCCGCGTCGATCCAGGTCCCGTCGGCGGCTTGGACCTGCAGGCCGCCGACGTCGTCCTGCTGCAGCAGGGCCAGATAGCCGTAGTCCTTGTGGCTGCCGACGCCTTGCGCGTCCTCTGGGGCCTCCCGCGGCGGGTAGTGGACGATCTTGACGTGCAGGGTGGCCTCGCCGTCGAACCAGCCGTCGAAGTAGTCCTCGCGCTGACCCAGCGCCGCGGACAGCGCGCGCAGCACCTCCCTGGCCACCCGCAGCGCCTCCGCCTGCCAGCCGAGCACGGCGTCCCGCAGCTCGGGCAACGCGGACGGCCACTGGTTGGGCCCGATCAGCCGCAGGTAGTCCGGGTCCCCCGGCCGGGTCGGAACGGCGGGGCGCTCCGGCCCGATGTCGATCTGCTCGCGGCGGTCCGCGGCGCCCCTGGTGTGCTCGGTGCCCACCCGGGTGTAGCCGCGGAACTGCGGCGAGTGGATGTTCTCGATCTCCAGCCGCTGCGGAAGAGGCAGCGCGAAGAACCGGCGGGCGAGCGCGGCGATCCCGTCGGTGGTCTCCTGCGGTATGCCGTGCCCGGTGACGTAGAAGAAACCCACGTCGTGGGCGGCGGCCCGGAGGTCGGCGAGAAACGCCGCGCGATCCGCGGCTGGATCACGGAAGTGGGAGAGGTCGACGATCGGCAGGGTCTCGGACATGGCGCCTCACCGGGGCGGTCGGGTTGCGAGGTGGACCGTGTGCAGTCAGGAGTGGAGCGCTCGCGGACCGCGGCCAGTATCAGCGACAGAACTGATCGAACTGATCACCGCGACGGCCTGCCCAGAAGGGCTCGAGGACCGCACTGCGCATTCGGGCGGGCACGGCCATGTCGAGATGAAACCACGCCCCGGGTCGTCGGTCCAAGGTCAGGCGGCTGCGATCACAATCGGTCCATCGGCCCGGCGTGCACTGATGATCCGCCCCGGGCGGGCGGCTGGGTGACAAACCTGGCCCAGCCAGGAGCAGACGCCCGGCCGGATCCGCGCAGCCGGTCTTGGTCGCACGACTGTGGCGGCAGTCGGACTGGACAGTCGACTGCGACAGGCGGGTTGGGAGCGACGGCCGAGGCGATCGTCCGGTGCTGTTTGGCCACCTCGCAGACCGTGTGGCGTCCTCACAGAAGGCCGAACCTCTGCGACGACGCCGGAGGGTCTGCGAACTCGAGCCACTGGGCCGCCTGACCGGGATCCGCATTCGACGACCACGGTCGCCACGGTCGCCACGGTCGCCACGGTCGCCACGGTCGCCACGGTGATCGCCGCAGGTGGTGCCCAGAGTGCGGCGGGTGCGCCCCCGACACCACTCTCGACGATCATGGCCCGACTGCGGCCCGGCAGCGGGCCGGCTGCGGCCGGCTGCGGGGCGCGGCTGCGGGGCGGCTGCGGGGCGGCTGCGGGGCGGCGGTGGACCGCACTCTGTGCCCAGCACGGCATCCGAGCCGTTCCGTTGCACACGCTGCGCCACACCTGCGTGAGCCTCTTGCTCGCCCTTGGGGTGCATCCCCGCATCGTCATGGAGATCGTTGGCCACAGCGCCATCGAGATGACCATGAACGTTTACGGTCACGTCAACCTGGACGCACAACGCCGTGCGCTTGCGCACCTCGACGACCAGTTGTCGTAGGCGTTGCTGTCTTTGCCAGCTGTCAAAGCCTCATCATGATCGGTGATCAAGGCCCTGGCCTGGTGCGCCCGAAGGGATTCGAACCCCCAACCTTCTGATCCGTAGTTCGGACGCCGACACCTACATGTCCGGCGACCATGTACATCACCGGCGCAGCAGGCACGGGACCGGGCGCCAGAGGCAGCAGCCGACAGTAGTTCGTGGCCAAGACTGTGGCCAGAGATCAACCCGCGGGATCTTGGCAGCAAGAGGTCCGCCGTCATCGCCGCTTGACCGGCTCGGGCGGCGCTGCATCTCAGCGCCGCCGCTCGAGCTCGGCGTTCACCTCGGCGCGCCGTCTGTCAAACCGACGCATTTATGGAGTGTGTTGTCCGGGTGTTCGAGGCATGGCGGTTGAGGCCGCCGCACCTCGATGGAGCCCGGCTCTGCCCGGGTGCCGCGTCCGGGCCGCCTCCGCGTCGACGGTTTCGTGGGGCGGTGCAACATCGCGGGTGTGGTGTGCGACGTTGTGGAGGTGGAGGGGATCGTGTGAGTGAGCCGTCGCCGTCCGTGCCGACGAGCGCGTCGACGGCCTCCCCGTCGCCGAGGCGGGAACGGGGTCGGTGCGGGCGCCGCGGGTGTTCATCTCCTACGCCCACGAGTCGGATGAGCACGCCGAGGCGGTGCGGGATCTGTGGGTGTTCCTGCGCGCGAACGGGGTGGACGCCCGGTTGGACCGGGTCGCGGCGCAGCGGCGGCAGGACTGGACGCTGTGGATGGAGGAGCAGGTCGACGCGGCCGATCACATTCTGGTGATCGCCTCCCCCGCTTACCGGCGGCGCGCCGGACCTGGTGCGGACCCGGGCGAGGGGCGGGGGGTGCAGTACGAGGCGCGGCTGCTGCGCAACCTGTTCTATCAACACCAGCAGGACCTGGATCGGTTCCTGCCGGTGGTGCTGCCCGGGGGCAGCGCCGAGGACCTGCCAGGTTTCCTGACCCCGGCGATCGCCACGGTGTACCGGGTGACGGGGTTCACCGTGGCCGGTGCGGAACCGTTGTTGCGGCTGTTGCTCGGGATGGCGGCCGAGGTCGAACCCGGCCTGGGGAAGCGCCCGGATCTCCCGGCACGCGGGGTCGGGGCAGCGTTGTTGCGGCACGAGATCCGGGTCGAGGTCACCGGTTCCGGGTCGCGCGAGGTGGCGGCCTCGACGTCGCTGGCGGGCACCCTGCTGGGGCAGCACGCGGGCGTGTTGCCGTTCGATCTGCCGCACTGCTGGGACAACCTCGACACCCCCGGCGCGGTCGATCGGCTCGCGGCGGCCGGGGTCGGGTTGTGGCAGGCACTGTTCGACGAGGCCACCACCGGGCAGTTGCTGGCGCTGATCGACCGATCCCCGGTCGGCACCCCGGTCGATGTGGTCGTGTCGCTGGCGCAGCCGTTGGCGTGGCTGCCGGTGGAGTTGCTGCGGCTGCCCGAGGACCGCCGACTGCTGGCCACCATCGCCGGGGTGCGGGTCACCCGCAGGCTGGCCGGGGTCGACCGGGCACCGGTCGGGCCGCTTCCGGGGCCGTTGAAGATTCTGGCCGCGGTCGCGGCCCCCGAGGAAACCCAGACCGGGAACGGTCCGGTCGATGTCGAGGCGGAGATGCAGGCCCTGCTCGACGCGGTCACCGACACCGCCGCCGGTGACCAGGCCCAGGTCCGCATCCTGGAGGTCGCGTCGCTGGCCGAGATCACCGCGGCGTTGCGCGCCGACCAGTTCCATGTGCTGCACCTGTTCGCCCACGGCTCCCAGGACGGGATCGAACTCGAAGACGAAGACGGTCGCGCCGACTTCGCCCCGACCAGCCGGCTGCTGGCGGCGTTGAAAGCGGGCGGGCACCTGCTGCCGCTGGTGGTGCTGTCGAGCTGCTCGGGCGCGGCGGGGGGCACCTCCGGCCTGGCCGCGGCCCTGGTCACCGCGGGCGCGGACCGGGTACTGGGCATGCACACCTCGGTCACCGACACCTACGCCACCGCGTTGGGCCGCGGCCTGTACCGAGCCCTGGCCACCGACCCCACCGCGACCGTCGCCGACGCGGTCGCCCCCGCCCGGCACGACATCGAACAGCAGCATGCCGCCGCCCGGGCGCGCGGGGAACAGGTCCGGCCCGAATCCGCGGTCGCGACCCTGCTGGCCGCCGGGCCCGACACCCCCCTGCGTCGACCCCCACGCCCCCGCGGCGCCGCTGGCCCGCGCCGCGGCCCCACCAGCAGGGACGGGGGTGCGGGAGCTGCCGTTGGGAGCGTTGATCGGGCGCCGCGGCCCCCTCCGCGACACCATCGCCGCCCTGCGCGCCACCCCGCGTGACCGTGACCGGGTCGGGGAATGGGCAGGCGCCGTCCTGACCGGCGTCGGGGGGATCGGGAAAACCGCCGTCGCCGGCCGCGCCCTGGCCCGCATGCGCGCCGAGGGCTGGCTGATCGCCGAACACCTCGGCGCCTGGAACCCGCACGCCCTCAACACCGCCGTCGCCGACGCCCTCGACACCGCCGCCACACACCCCCAACTCGCCGCCGCGCTGCGCGACCCACACGTCGATGACCGCGCCAAACTCTCCGCCGTCGCGCAGCTGCTGGGCCGGGAACGGCTGCTGGTGTTGTTCGACGACTTCGAGCAGAACCTCACCCCCGACGCCCACGCGTTCACCGACCCCGGGTTCGCCGAGATCTTCCACGCCCTGCTGGACGCCCCCGGGACCGGGCGGGTGTTGGTCACCTGCCGCTACCCCGTCCCCGACACCGACCTGCTCTACCCCGTGCGCTGCCCGCCCTCACCCCCGCCGAACTGCGGCGGATGTTGCTGCGCCTCCCCGCCCTGCGCGCGCTACCGGTCGAGGATCGGCGGCTGGTCACCGCCACCATCGGCGGGCATCCCGCCTCATCGAGTTCGTCGACGTGCTGCTGCGCACCGGCGGGGCCGGGAACTTCCTGCACGTCACCAAGAAACTCCGCGCCCTGGCCCGCGCCCAGGGCCTGGACGTCACCACCCGACACACCGTCGAAGACAGCGTCACCCACGCAGTGCTGTTGGGCAGCCGCGACATCGTCCTCGACGTCCTGCTCGACCAGCTGTCCCCCACCCAACACGACCTTGCCCTGCAGGCGGGGATGCTCACCGCACCGTTCACCGTCGACGACCTCCTCCACCCGCTCCCTGAGTCAGGCGACGGGCGCGATAGCGCGGCGATGTGCAGCGGTTGCGGGAACTCACCCTGCTCTCCCCCGCCCCCGACGAACAGCTCGTGGTGCATCCGTGGATCGGGCAGGCCCTGCGTGATCGCATCCCCGCCCAGCACCTCCCAACCCGCCACCGCCGCGCGGCGGACATGCGGCTGCATCGGATCAACACCGGTCGCGGCGGGTTCGACGACATCACCGAACTCATCACCCACCTGGCCCGGTGTGGGGACCACGACACCGCCGTTGCCGTCGCCTGGCAGGCAGTGGACATGGTGGGTGGGGAGGTGGC
>CAWGYF010000004.1:0-81126 GCA_963826705.1 uncultured Actinomycetota bacterium | reverse complement strand
GACGCGGCGATCATCGCGGGGTACCTGTGCGGCATGTCTCGCGAGCGGTACGACGTCGTCATCGTCGGGGGTGGCTCGGCGGGTTGCGCGCTGGCCAACCGGCTCTCGGCCGACCCGGCCACCCGGGTGCTCGTGCTGGAGGCGGGCCGCAGCGACTTCCCGTGGGACGTGTTCGTCCACATGCCCGCGGCGCTGACGTTCCCCAGCGGCAGCCGGTTCTACGACTGGCGCTACGTCTCCGAGCCGGAGCCGCACATGGGCGGGCGGCAGATCCAGCACGCGCGGGGAAAGGTGCTCGGCGGCTCCAGCAGCATCAACGGAATGATCTTCCAGCGGGGCAACCCGCTGGACTACGAGCGGTGGGCGGCCGACCCCGGGATGGAGGGCTGGGACTACGCCCACTGCCTGCCCTACTTCATCCGCATGGAGACCTGCCTGGCCGCGGAGCCCGACGACGCGTTCCGCGGACACAGCGGCCCGCTCGTGCTCGAACGCGGGCCTGCCACCAACCCGCTCTACGGCGCGTTCCTGCAGGCGGTGCAGGAGGCGGGCTACCCGCTGACCGACGACGTCAACGGGTACCGCCAGGAGGGCTTCGCCAAGTTCGACCGCAACATCCACCGCGGACGGCGGCTGTCGGCCGCGCGCGCGTACCTGCACCCCGTGCTGTCGCGCCCCAACCTCGACGTCCGCACCGGAGCGCTGGTCACCCGGGTGCTGTTCGAGGGCACCCGGGCCGTCGGCGTCGAGTACTCCCGCTGGGGCAGGCCCGTCCACCGGGTCGACGCGGGCGAGATCGTGCTCTGCGGCGGGGCGATCAACTCGCCACAGCTCCTGCAGCTGTCCGGCGTCGGGAACCCGGCGCTGCTGAGCGGGCTGGGCATCCCGACCGTCGTCGACCTTCCCGGCGTGGGCGAGAACCTGCAGGACCACCTCGAGGTCTACGTGCAACACGCGTGCACGCAGCCGGTGTCGATGCAGCCCTACCTGAAGCTGCGGCACTACCCGGGGGTCGGCGCACGCTGGCTGTTCCTGCGCAGCGGGCCCGGTGCCACCAACCACTTCGAGGCGGGCGGCTTCGTCCGCAGCAACGCGCGCGTCGACTACCCCAACCTGATGTTCCATTTCCTGCCGATCGCGGTGCGCTACGACGGCACCGCGCCTGCGGGCGAACACGGCTACCAGGTGCACGTCGGGCCGATGTACTCCGACGCGCGCGGCACCGTGGCGATCACCAGCACGGACCCTCGGCACCATCCGGCACTGCGGTTCAACTACCTGTCCACGGAGCAGGACCGCCGGGAGTGGGTCGAGGCGCTGCACGTCACCCGGACCATCCTCGACCAGCCCGCGCTGCGCGCCTTCGACGGCGGGGAGCTCTCCCCGGGCCCCGAAGTGCAGTCCGACCAGCAGATCCTCGACTGGGTGGGCCACGACGCGGAGACGGCGCTGCACCCGAGCTGCACGGCCGCGATGGGCACCGGGCCGATGGCGGTCGTCGACCCGCTCACCATGCGCGTCCACGGCACGAGCGGGCTGCGGGTCGTCGACGCGTCGGCGATGCCCTACGTCACCAACGGCAACATCTACGCGCCGGTGATGATGCTCGCCGAGAAGGCCGCCGACATCATCCTGGGCAACACGCCCCTCCCGCCGGTCAACGCGGAGTTCTACCGCCACCGGGCAGGCTGACGTGAGCGCGCCCGGGACCGGCTCTCACCCACCGGCCGAGAACCAGCCCGCGGGCTTGGGGGCGGTGTTGTGCCAGATGTGCTTCTGCTCCTGGTACTCGTGCAGGCCGGTCGGCCCCAGCTCGCGGCCGTTGCCGGAGCGCTTCATGCCGCCCCACTCCGCCCCGGGGACGTAGGGGCCATAGTCGTTGATCCAGACCGTGCCGTGGCGCAGCGCGGCGGCCACCCGATGCGCCTTGGCCGCGTCGGTTGACCAGACGCCGCCCGCGAGGCCGTAGGCGGTGTCGTTGCCCAACATGACCGCCTCCTCCTCGTCGCGGAACCGTTCGACGGTGAGCAGCGGCCCGAACGTCTCCTCGCGCACGACGCGCATTCCGCGGTGGCAGCCATCCAGCACGGTGGGCCGGTAGAAGTAGCCGTTCGCCAGCTCCGGATCGTCGGGGCGACGGCCGCCCGCCAGCACCGTGGCGCCCTCCGCGCGGGCCGACGCGACGAAGTCCTCGATCTTGGCGCGGTGCGCTGCGGAGACGAGGGGGCCGGTCTGGCTGGCCGGGTCGAGGCCGTTGCCGATCCGGATCGCGTCGGCCCGCGCGGCTACCTCGGCGACGACGGCGTCGGCCACCGACTCTTCGATGATCAGCCGGGCGCCCGCGGAGCACACCTGGCCGGAGTGCAGGAAGACCGCGGTCAGCACGTTGTCCACGACGGTCTCGAAGCCCCTACCCTCGACACCCCGGCCCTCGACCGCGTCGGCGAACACGATGTCCGGGTTCTTGCCGCCGAGCTCGACCGCCACCCGCTTCACGGTGGCCGCGGACGCCCGGATGATCGCCTGGCCGGTCGCGAGCCCGCCGGTGAAGCTGACCATGTCGACGCCCTCGTGCTCGGTGAGGGGAGCCCCGACCGCCGGTCCCGTGCCGAGCACGATGTTGACCACGCCGGGCGGCACGCCTGCCTCCTCCGCGAGGCGCACGAGCAGCACCGACGTGAGCGGCGTGACCTCGCTGGGCTTGATCACGCAGGTGCAGCCTGCCACGAGCGCGGGCGCGACCTTCCACGACAGCTGCAGCAGGGGGTAGTTCCACGGTGTGATCAGCGCGCAGACCCCGACCGGCTCGTGGGCGATGCGGGAGAGCACGTGCGGCTGCCCGACGTCGACCGTCCGGCCCTCCTGCGCCACCGCGATGTCGGCGTAATACCGGAAGACCGCCGTCACGTCGTCGACGTCGACGCGGCTCTCCGCGAGCGTCTTGCCCGTGTCCAGGGTCTCGACGCGGGCGATGTGCTCCTTGTCGCGCTGCAGCAGGTCGGCGATGCGGCGCAGGATCGCGGCCCGCTCGGCCATTGGCGTGGCGCGCCATCCCCGCCGGTCGTCGAACGCGGCGCGGGCGGCCGCCACTGCCGCGTCGACGTCCTCCCGGGCCGCCTGGTCGACGGTCTCGACGACGCTGCCGTCGAACGGGTTGAGCACGTCGACGGCACCGCCGGAGCCGGAGGTCCACTTGCCGTCGATGTAGAGGCTGGGCACGCCGTGATCGTCCTCAGATGTCCCGCTGCGTCAAGCCGTGGTTCGCCGGTTGCAGCAGGGTGACACTGCTGCAACTCAGTCGGAGCAGTGTCACCCTGCTGCGATGCAGGCGGGCCGCTCCGAGGCAGCAGCGGCCCGGGGTTGCAGCAGGGTGACACCGCTGCGACTCAGTCGGAGCAGTGCCACCCTGCTGCGATGCGGGCGGGCCGAGGCGACGTGATCGCATCGCCGCCGCTTGCCGCGACGCCCACCTCACAGACCGTGGCGCGTCCTCGCCGATCACCGAACCCAATGCCACACAGAACGCCCCGCACATGACTGTTGGCCCCGCATGATCGGCGGAAGTGGTGCCACAGGGGCCCTGGTGCTCCTGTGGCACCACTACCGGCGATCACCGGATCGGACCTGACTTCCGCCCTCGCCGGCTGATTGGCACACCTTGCGGAACGCCGGCCTGGTGATCGCGGCGAGCCGTACCCGGTGGTGGTGCGCACCGGCATGGTGCGCGGATGGTCGCGATCATCGCTGGGCGCCAGGCGACGGGCTCGCGTGGGCGTCCGTGAGCGTCCCCGGCCCGCCGCGCAGCACCGCGACGCCCACCTCGCAGTGCCTGAGGCGACCTCGCAGACGGCCGAACATCTGCGAAGTCCCCTCAGCATCTGCAAACTCGGACCCCCGGGCGACCGCGGCCGCCCCGGCTGGCTCGGCGCAGTCCTTAGAGCGCCCGGCGAATGAGGGCCCCGGCCCGCGACGCCCAGGCGCCCGCATCGCGGCGTTGCCCCCACATCCGAGTGCCCCGGCACGAGGACGTGGGGGCGCCTTGCGCTGCAGGCACCTGGACGCCCCGGGCTCGCGGAGCCCTCATTCGCCGGACCCTCTTAGGAGCCCTGAAAACTCGGGCCTACTGCGCGACGGCCGGAGCTTTTCAGGACCCTGCTAGGCCTGCGGCCTTGAGCCAGGCGTTGACCTTGTCCGGGTTGGCGTCGACCCACTGCTGTGCTGCCTTCTCGTCGTCCACCTTGTCCTCGGCGATCGACTTCGCAACCAGGTTCTGGTCCTCGTTGGTCCACTTGAACGCCTTGATCAGCTTGTAGGCGGGGCCGTCGGCCTGGGCGAACTTGGTTGCGACGATCTTGTTCAGGTCGTACTTCGGGTAGTCGCAGGCAATCTTTGCCGCGACGGCGTCGCATCCCTTGGTGTAGGGCGGCAGGTTCACCTTGACCAGCGGCACCTCGGACATGAACCACTGCGGGTCGTAGAAGTAGCCGATCAGCGGCTTCTTGTTCGCCTCGGCCTGGCGGAACGCCTGGATCAGCGCCGCCTCACTGCCTGCGTAGACCACCTTGTAGTTCAGCTTGAGGTTCGTGACCAGCGCCTCGTCGTTGGTGACGAACGACGGGTCGCCGTCCAGCAGCTGGCCCTGCCCGCCGGACTCGGTGGTCTTGAACATGTCGGCGTACTTGTTCAGGTTGTTCCAGTCGGTGATGTCCGGGTACTGCTTGGCCATCCACGGCGGCACGTACCAGCCGATCACGCCGATGTTGCCGTTGACGCCCGCGTCCTCGGCGGTCTTCTGCTCGGTGATGTACTTCTGTACGAGCTCCGGGTGACCCCAGTTCTCGATCACGGCGTCGATCTCCCCGTTGCCCATGCCCTGCCAGGCAACCTCTTCCTTGACGTTCTTGTACTCGACGTCGCAGCCGAGCTTGGTCTTGGCGATGTAGCCGACCACGTGGGCGGACGCCTCGTAGCCGACCCAGGGGTTGATCGCCATGTTGAGCTTGCCGCACGGAGCGGACGTGCCGCCGCCCGCAGGCGCTGGTGCGCTCTGGATGTTCCCGCCGCCGCAGGCGGCCAGCGCGAGGCCGAACGCCGTGGCCAATGCGACGCGGGTGAGCCGTCCTGCTTTCGATCGTGACACGCAATTCCTCCTGATCAGCGTCGGCCGTAGCGGGCCGCGGCGTATTGGGCGGTTCGGTCGAGCATGACCCCGAGCGCGGTGATGGCGATGCCTGCCGCCAGTCCCTTGCCGAACAACTCGGACTGGGAGAAGCCTGCGACGACGTAGTAACCCAGCCCGCCGCCGCCGACCAGGCCACCGATGACGACCATGGAGAGCACGTAGAGCAGGCCCTGGTTGGACGCGAGGACGACAGCGGCCCTCGCCATCGGCAGCTGCACCTTGCTGATCATCTGCCAGGCCGTGGTGCCTGCCGCGCGGGCCGCCTCGACCGACGTCGGGGACACCCCGCGGATGCCGTCGGCGATCAGCTTGGTGGCCACCGGCACCCCGAACGCGACGGCCGCCACGATCGCGGTGAACCGGCTGGGCCCGAACAGCGCCAGCGCAGGCACCAGGTAGACGAACGGCGGGATGGTCTGGAACGCGTCCAGGAACGGCCGGACGACCGTGTCGGCGCCCCGGTTGCGGCCCATCCAGACCCCGACCAGCATCGCGATGACGATCACCGCGAGGGTGGCCACCAGCGTGGTGGTGAGCGTCTTCATGCTCTCGTTCCACAGCCCGGTGCCCAGGATGATCAGCTCGCAGACCAGCGTCGTGAGCGCGGGCCGCCAGCCGCCGAGCAGGTAGGCCATCGCCAGCAACACCAGGAACATCAGCCACCACGGCGAGTCCGCCAGCAGCGACTGGAGGGGGTTCAGCAGCACCGTGGTGACCGTGTCGGCGATCGCCCCTGTGAGCCCGGAGATCCCGCTGACCAGCCAGTCGGTGAAGGCGGTCACCCCGGCCGCCAGCGGCGCGCCGAGGTCGGGCTGGGACGGGAACTCGGCCAGCTGCAGCCACATCCGGGACAGGTAGATCGCGACCAGCACGACGACCGCGCCTGCGATCAGCACGATCCGCCTGCGCCTGCCGCTCCCGGCCCCGGCCCCGGCCCGGGAGGCCACCTCGGCGCGCACGCTGGCCGCGGTGGTGGTGCGGTCGAGCACGATGGCCATGATGACGATGGCGATGCCGCTGACGAAGGCGTCGCCGATGTCGAGGCTTTGCAACGCTTGCGTCACCGGCTGGCCCAGCCCCGGCCCGTTGATCAGAGCCGCGATGGTGGCCATGGACAACGCGGCCATCGTGCACTGGTTCAAACCCACCACGATCGTGCGCTGGGCCATCGGCAGCTGCACCGTGCGCAGGATCTGCCAACGGCTCGTGCCCATCGAGCGGGCCGCCTCGATGGTGGTCGGGGAGACGCTGCGGATGCCGTGCGCGGTGATCCGGGCCAGCGGCGGCAGCGCGTAGATCAGCGTGGTGACCACGGCCGAGGCCGGGCCGATGCCGAAGAACAGCACCAGCGGCGCTAGGTAGGCGAAGGATGGCATGGTCTGCATCACGTCCAGGATCGGCGTGATGATCGCGTTGGCCCGCGCGCTCCGGGCCATCCAGATGCCCACCGGGATCCCGATGATCACACACACCAGCACCGCGACGAAGGTGACGATCAACAGGTCGATGCTCTCGGCCCAGTAGCCGAGGAAACCGAACAGGAGCAGCCCGACCACCACCATGATCGCCGAGCGCACGCCCGCCACGGCGTAGGCGATCCAGGTGAAGAGCGCGACCACACCGAGCCAGCCGATCTCCGGCACCGGACGCGGGAAGGACGGCTGGCTGAGCAGGTCGCGCAGCCCGGTCACGGCGGCGTCGAGGGCCGCGCTGATCGGACCGATGATGTACTCGAAGAAGAAGCTGCCCTGCCGCGCCGAGTCGAACGTGTCCCGGATCCCGTTGAGCCAGTGGTGGAACCCGGTGAGCTCGGCCCCGCCGATCTCCAAGGTGGCGGTGCCGCGGAAGATCACCCAGCCGAGTACCCAGACCACCACCAGGCCCAGTGCCAGCCACCGGGTGCTGAGCAGCCCCGCCCCCCGGCCGCCTGCCGCAGGCTCCGACGCCGTCGGCGGCTTCTCCAGGGTCGCGGTCATCGGGTGGCGCCCTGCTCGACGGCCACCGCGTCCGCCTCCTGCGCGCTCGCGCCGGGCGGCTCCTCGATCGGCTCGTCCTCGGCCACCACCACCCGCAGGATGGCCTCGTCGTCGACCACCCCGACCAGTTCGTCGCCGTCGAACACGCGAACCGGGTGCTCGGAGTCGAGCACTGCCCGTGCCGCGTCCCGGATGATCCGGTCGGCAGGCATCGCGGGCCCCTCCAGCGAGTCGGCGGGCCGCGGCGGGCGCATCACCCAGCGCAGGGTGAGCACGTGCGAACGGGGGATATCGCTGACGAAGTCGCGCACGTAGTCGTCGGCCGGGGCGCCGACCACTTCGGCGGGAGTGCCGATCTGCACGGTCTCGCCGTCGCGCATGATCAGGATTCGGTCCCCCAGCTTGAGCGCCTCCTGCAGGTCGTGCGTGATGAAGATCATCGTCTTGCCGACCTCATCGTGCAACCGGATGACCTCGTTCTGCATGTCGCGGCGGATCAAGGGGTCGAGCGCGGAGAACGGCTCGTCGAACATCAGCACCTGGGGGTCGACGGCCAGCGCCCTGGCCAGCCCGACACGTTGCTGCATGCCGCCGGAGAGCTGGTCGGGGTAGGAGTCCTCGTAGCCGGTGAGGCCGACCAGGTCGACCATCTCCTTGGCCCGCGCGCGGCGGGTGTTCTTGTCCTCGCCGCGCACCTCCAGCCCGTAGCCCACGTTGTCGATCACCTTGCGGTGCGGCAGCAGTCCGAAATGCTGGAACACCATGGCCACGTGGTGGCGGCGCAGCTCGCGCAGCTGGTCGTCGGTGGCCGCGGTGATGTCCTCGCCGTTCATCACGACCTGTCCCGCGGTGGGCTCGATGAGCCGGGTGAGCAGCCGGATCAACGTCGACTTCCCCGACCCGGAAAGGCCCATCACCACGAACACCTCGCCGGGAGACACCTCGAACGAGACGTCCTTCACCGCCGTCACACAACCGGTCTTGGCCTGCAGATCCTTGCGAGACAGACCGGCGTCCGGGCTCCCGATGATCTTCTCAGCGCCGTTCCCGAAGATCTTCCACAGGCCGTCAACCGACAGCGCGGCGTCAGATGTCGACGATGTCATCGCGGTCCTCCACCGGGATAGAGCGAGCTGTTGTCGCGGCAGAACGCCCGGGGGGTGACGCTCGGTCGATGATATGGCTGGGCACGCGCTGATCGTCCTCGACTGAACGAGCACGTCAAGCCTTTGAGTTCGAATTGAGGCATAGAGTTTCGCCATGCGCAACAGCGCCGGTGGCATCGGCGTTCAGTCGGTTGATCGGGCCATCAGTGTGCTGGAAGTGCTGGCGGTGCGGGGCGAGGCCGGGGTCAGCGAGGTGGCCACGGAGATCGCCGTGCACAAGTCCACCGCGTTTCGGCTGCTCGGCGCCCTGGAGGGACGGGGGCTGGTCGAGCAGACCGGGCACCGCGGCAAATACCGGCTCGGGTTCGGGCTGATCCCGTTGGCAGGCGCGGTCACCGACCGGCTCGACGTCGTCCAGCAGGGCCGCGAGGTGTGCACCCGGCTGGCCACCGAGCTCGGCGAGACGGTCAACGTCGCGGTGCTGCGCGAGCACTTCGCCGTGAACGTCGACCAGTCCCGCGGGCCGTCCACCGTCGCCACGCACAACTGGATCGGGCAGCTGACCCCGCTGCACTGCACGTCCAGCGGAAAGGTGCTGCTGGCCCACCTGGACCCGGCACGGCGGGCCGAGCTGCTCGCCCGCGCCGGGATGCCCGCGCTGACCCCGTACACCGAGACCGCGACCGGGTGGCTGGAGGAGCAGCTTGACCGGGTGCGTGAGGGCGGCTACGCGACGGCCGTCGAGGAGTACGAGATGGGCCTCAACGCGGTCGCCGCGCCGGTGTTCGACCGGTCCGGCCAGGTGATCGCGGCGGTGTCGGTGTCCGGGCCGTCCTACCGGCTCGACGAGCCGCGGATCCGCCACACGGTCCCCCCGCTGCTGGCAGGCACCGCCGAGATCAGTAGGCGGATGGGGCATCGGCCGCCGACCTCGTGACCGCAGGCGCGACGGCGAGGTGTCAGGCCGAGCCTTCCCTGCGCCCGGGTTGGTGGCCCAGCAGCACTGACAGGCCGCGCAGCTCGGCGACCAGCAGATCGCCGAGCTGGGTGATGCCGTAGTCGTTGACGCGGTTGGTGGGTCCGGAGATCGACACGGCGGCCACGACGGCGCCGTCGACGGCCCTGACCGGGGCGCCCACCGCGGCGAGGCCGAGCTCCAGCTCGTCGAGCGAGGCGGCCCAACCGCGGCGGCGCACCTCGACGAGGGCGTGGTCGAGCTGGGCGCGGTCGACCGGAGAGTGGGGGGTGCGGCGTTCCAGGTTGCCCGACGGCAACGGCAGGGCACCATAGGCGAAGAGCACCTTGCCCAGCGCCGTGCAGTGTGCGGGCACGTCGACGCCGACCCAGTTCGTCGCCCCGATCAGGTACTGGCTGTCCACCTGGTCGATCTGGACGAGCTGGCTGCCGCGTGGCACCGCCAGGTTGACCGTCTCCCGCGAAAGCCCCGACAGATGTTCCATGGTCGGGCGGGCGAGCTCGGAAAGATCATGTAGCGCGCTGGGGCGGGCCGCGTGCAGGGAGAACAGCGCGCCCGGCCGGAACGCCCCGGTCCGGTCGCGGTGCACGAGCCTGCTGCGCTCGAGGGCCTGAAGCAGCCGGGAGGTGGTGGACTTCGCCAGGCCGAGCTCGTCGACCAGCGAGGTGAAGGTGCGGGGGGCACCGGACTCGACGATGAGGCTGAGCAGGGCGCTTGCGCGTTCGACGGCTTGACTCCCCGTCTGCGTCGCCATGTGATCCCTCTGTGTCGATGTTCGCTCCGCAAGCTCCGCGAAGAGTTTCATACTGTGGAACCAGTGTTCCGACAATTGCGGTTACTGTGACGCCGGTCGAGCAGGACGTCAAGGGGAGAAAAAGAGCATGGTGAGCGCACCCCCGACCGCCCGGGTCGTGGTGATCGGCGCGGGCATCGTCGGCAACAGCCTCGTCTATCACCTCGCCCGCCTCGGCTGGCGCGACATCGTCCAGATCGACAAGGGCCCGCTGCCCAACCCGGGCGGCTCCACGGGGCACGCCTCGAACTTCATCTTCCCGGTCGACCACTCCCGCGAGCTGGCCGATCTCACCCTGGACTCCATGCGCCAGTACAAGGAGCTGGGCGTCTTCACCGAGTCCGGCGGCTACGAGGTGGCCCGCACCGAGGAACGGATGGAGGAGCTGCGCAGGCGCATGTCGTCGGCGCGCGCGTGGGGCATCGAGGCCGAGCTGGTGACGCCCGACCACGTCGTCGCCCGCATCCCGTTCCTGGAAAAGGACCAGATCCTGGGCGCGTTCTGGACGCCGTCGGTCGGCGTGGTCGACTCCCTGCGGGCGGGCACGATCATGCGCGAGCGGGCGATGGAGCTCGACGCGCTCACGGTCGTGCCGACCGTCGAGGTCCTCGGCATGGACGTGGAACAGGGCCGCATCCGGCGCGTGCGCACCAGCGGCGGTGACATCGAGACCGACACCGTGGTGATCGCCTGTGGCGTCTGGAGCCCGAAGCTCGCCCGGATGGCGGGCGCGGCGATCCCGCTCACGCCCGCCGTGCACCAGATGATCTCGGTGGGGCCGATCCCGCAGCTCGCCGAGCGACCTGGCGAGATCTCGTTCCCGATCGTCCGGGACATGGACACGTTCTGCTACGAGCGCCAGCACGGCGCCGACATGGAGGTGGGCTCCTACGCCCACCGCGCGATCCTGCACGAGCCGGGCGAGATTCCCTCCATCGAGCAGGCGAAGCTCTCCCCCACCGAGCTCCCCTTCACCGCGGACGACTTCGACCCGCAGCTGGAGCAGGCGCTCGAGCTCATGCCCGACGCGCTCGGCGCCGACGGTGCCGAGATCCGCTACGCCATCAACGGCCTGCTCTCCTTGACCCCCGACGGCGCCCCGATCCTCGGCGAGACCCCTGAGGTCAAAGGTCTCTGGTCGGCCGCGGCCGTGTGGGTCAAGGAGGGGCCGGGCGTGGGCCGCGCGGTCGCGGAGTGGATGACCCACGGCCAGTCGGAGATCGACGTCCACCACAGCGACATCGCCCGCTTCTACCCGCACCAGCGCACCCGCGCCCACGTCCGCTCGCGCACGTCGGAGGCGTTCAACAAGACCTACGGCATCGTGCACCCCGCGGAGCAGTGGTCGGGCGAGCGGGGCAAGCGGCTCGCGCCGATGCACGGCGCCGAACGCGCGGCGGGCGCGGTGTTCTTCGAGACCGCGGGCTGGGAACGGCCGATGTGGTACGCGGGCAACGAGGCGCTGCTCGGCGACTACGGCAGCGCCGTGATGCCGCGCGAGCACGAATGGGACAGCCGCTGGTGGTCCCCGATCATCAACGCCGAGCACCTCGCGATGCGGGAGCGCGCAGGCATCGTCGACCTGTCCGCCTTCGCGATCTTCGACGTCGTCGGACCGGCTGCCGCGCAGGCGGTCCAGGGCACCGTCGTCGCGCAGGCCGAGGTCGCCGACGGCCGCGTCCTCTACACGCCGGTGCTCGACCGCAGCGGCGGGTTCCGGTCCGATCTCACGGTGATGCGGCTGGGCCACGACCGCTACCGCGTGGTCACGGGTGGCCTGCACGGCATGGCCGACCTGAAGTGGTTCGCCGACCACCGGCCTGTGTCCGATTCTGGGGGCGTGGCGGTCGTCGACCAGACCTCGGCGTTCACCACGATCGGGCTCTGGGGTCCGCGGGCGCGCGACATCCTCGGGCGCCTCACCGACGACGACATTTCCCACGGCGGCTTCCCGTTCCTCACGTGCCGATCCATCGAGGTCGGCAGCATCTCCGTGCTCGCCTCCCGGATCTCCTACGTCGGAGAGCTCGGGTGGGAGCTCTACGTCCCGATGGAACAGGGCGACACCGTGTGGCGGCTGCTGCACGAGGCCGGGCGGCCCGACGGCGCCGTCCCGGTGGGCATCGGTGTCTACGGCACCACCGGGCGGCTGGAGAAGGGCTACCGGGCCTACGGCTTCGAGCTCGACGGCGAGCGGTCGATCGTCGAGGCCGGGATGGCCCGGCCGAGGGTCAAGGACGCGGACTTCGTCGGCCGTGAGGCCTACCTCGCGCAGCGGGCCGCCGCGCCGCAGACGGTGCTGTGCACGCTGACCGTCGACGACCACACCTCCGCGAGCGGCGTCGCGCGGTTCATGCTCGGCGGCGAGCCGATCCTCACCCGCGACGGCGAGGTCCTCACCGACGGGCACGGACACCACCCCTACGTCACGTCGGCGGGGTCGGCGCCCTCGCTCGGGAAGCACGTGCTGATGGCCTACCTGCCTCCCGACCAGGCTGTGGTGGGCAACAAGCTCGCGGTCTCCTACATGGAGGAGCTCTTCCCGGTGACGGTCGGCGCGAACGACGCCACGCCGCTGTTCGACCCGGCCAACGCACGAATGCGGGGCTAGTGCGCTGTGGACGCCGGAAAGCAAGGCCCAGTCGGCAACGAAGCCCACGGCTTGGCCGGGGCGGAGGAACGGCAATGACGAACGTGCTGGTCTGTATCAAGCGGGTGCCAGACACCGCGGGCGAGGTCCTGCTCACCGCGGACGAGCAGGCGCTCGACGCCCGGTTTGTCGGATTCACCGTCAGCGCGCACGAGAGCTGCGCGGTCGAGCTGGCCGTGCGCATCGCGTCGGCAGGCGGCGGCGCGGCGACTGTGCTGACGCTGGGACCGGCCGACGCGGTGGAGCAGCTGCGCGCCGCGCTGGGTGTCGGCTGCTCGGCGGCGGTGCTGGTGGAGGCCGACCCCGTCGGCTTCGGACCCGCGGACGTGGCCAGGGAGATCGCCGCCGTCGTGACCGCCCACGCGGAGCAGGGCCGCACCTACGACCTGATCCTGCTCGGCAACGACGCCGCCGACACGGGTGACTTCCAGGTAGGCATCCGGCTCGCGTATGAGCTGGGCAGGCCGGTGGTCAACGGGGTTCGGACGGTGGAGGTCGCAGGAGGTGTCTCTGGCGGGGTTGCCACCGCGCGTGGCGACGGGATCGACGGCGTCGAGACCTACCAGGTGCCGCTCCCCGCGGTCGTCACCGTGCTGGAGGGCGGCGTCGAGCCGCGGTACCCGACGATCACCGGGCGGATGAAGGCGAAGAAGGTTGCCGTCGAGGTCGTGACGCCGCGCAGCGCGCCGCGCGGGTCGGGGCGGGTGCGGCTCACGCTGCCGCCCGCGCAGCCGAGCACGGTCGAGGTGCTCGGCACCGGACCCGAGGCCGCGGCCGCCGTCGTCGAGCTGCTGCACCGGATGGGGGTAGCGCGATGATCCTCGTGTTCGTCGAGACCAGCGCGTCCGGCGCGAGCGAGGTGTCGCTGGAGACGGTCACGTTCGCGCGCACTCTCACCGAACGCATCGGCGGAACGGTCCACGCCCTGGTGATCGGCGGGGTCGCCGGTGCCTTGCCCGACGGGCTGGTCGACGAGCTCGGCGCGTACGGCGTCGACGAGGTGCACCACGCCACCGGCGACGCCTTCGCGGCCTACGCCGGGGCCGCGTGGGCCGCGGCGGTGCAGGCCACGCTCCTCGCGGTCGACGCGGACGTCGTCCTCGCGCCGGGCACGCCGCGCGGCACGGAGGTGCTGGCCCACCTGGCCGCCCGCCTCGACGTCGCGATGGCGGCGAACGTCGTCGCCGTCACCGAGTCGGCGCCGCTGCTCGTCACCCGTCAGGTGCTGGGTGGCGCGGTGCTCGAGGAGATGCGGCTGACCGAGCGGCCCGCGGTGTTCACGGTCGCGGGGCACGCCGTCGAAGCGGTGCAGGCACCGCAGCCGGGCGCCGCGGCGCTCACCGAGCTCTCCCCCCAGGTCGCGGCGGCCGACCTGGCGGCGCGCGTCGTCGCGACCGAGCCCGCCTCGGCGGACCGGTCGGGCGCGCTGACCTCGGCCCCGGTCGTGGTGGGCGCAGGCCGTGGGGCAGGCGGCCCCGACGGGTTCGCCGGGGTGGTCGAACTGGCAGAGCTGCTCGGCGGCGCGCTCGGGGTGTCGCGGGTGGTGACCAGCCTGGGCTGGCGCCCGCACCACGAGCAGATCGGGCAGACCGGCAGCCGGATCTCCCCCGACCTCTACATCCCGTGTGGGATCAGCGGGGCCATCCAGCACTGGGCGGGCTGCGCGAGCTCCAAGACCATCCTTGCGATCAACACCGACGAGAACGCGCCGATGGTCACGAAGGCCACCTACGCCGTGATCGGCGACATGGCGGAGGTCGTGCCCGCGATCAACGCGGAGATCCGGCGGCGGCGGCCATGAATGAAGGGCTGCACGGGTTGCTCGACGCGTTCAGTGTGGAGGTCACGCCGCGGGAGGCGGCGAAGCTGCCGCCGCTGTCGGACCTCCTGGTCGCGGGCACGGCCGTCTACCTCACCTACCTGCCGCAGACGCCCTGGTCGGAGACGGTGGCGTTGGCCCGCCGGGTCGTCGAGGCCGGGCTGCGCCCGGTGCCCCACCTGGCCGCGCGAGCGGTACCGGACCGCGCATCGCTCCGCGCGATGCTCGCCGACCTCGCCGCCGTCGGGGTCACGGACATGCTGCTCGTCGCGGGCTCGCACGTCCGCCCGGTCGGCGACTTCCACGAGGCCGCGCAGATCCTCGACTCCGGTTGCCTCGAAGAGGCGGGCATCGGTCATGTCGGCATCGCCGGGCACCCGGAAGGCCATCCCGACGTCGACGACGACGTCCTCGCGGAGGCGCTGGCGACCAAGTGCCGCATCGGCCGCGAGCGCGGCCTCGACCTGCACATCGTCACCCAGTTCACCTTCGCGCCCGAGCCGATTGTGGCGTGGGAGCGCCGGATCCGGGCCGCGGGAATCCGCGTGCCCGTGCGCGTCGGGCTGCCGGGGCTCACGTCCCCCGCGCGCCTGGTGAAGTTCGGGCTGTCCTGTGGCGTGGGCCCTTCCCTGAAGGTGCTACGCAAGCAGGCCGGGGGCGTGCTCAAGCTCGCCACCACGCCGACCTACCAGCCCGACGAGACGCTGTTGGGCGTGGCCGCCGCGGTGGCCGCGGAGCGCGCGAGCCTGCTGCGCGCCGTCCATTTCTTCCCCTTCGGAGCGCTGGTCCCGACGGTCGAGTGGGCGACGGGCCTGCGCGACGGACGGTTCGCGCTGCGCGGCAACGAGCCCCCGAGCGTCACCGCCTGACCCCACACTCCCAATCCCGATATGGCTGTCCTCTCCGCCCCGAGGAGCGCTCGATGTCCTTTCCCTCCGATCTGCGCATCGCGCAGGCCGCCTCACTCAAGCCGCTCGGCGACGTCGCCGCCGCGATGGGCGTCGGGCCGCACCTGCTGGAGCCCTACGGCGAGCACGTCGCCAAGATCAAGCTGTCGGCGGTCGGGGAGCTTGCCGACCGCCCGCGGGCGAAGTACGTCGTGGTCTCCGCGGTGACCCCGACCCCGCTCGGCGAGGGCAAGACCACCACGACCATCGGGCTCGGCCAGGCCATGTCGCACATCGGACGCCGGGCGACCGTGGCGATCCGGCAGCCGTCGATGGGCCCGACCTTCGGGATCAAGGGCGGCGCCGCGGGCGGGGGCTACAGCCAGGTCGTGCCGATGGAGCTGCTCAACTTGCACCTCACCGGGGACTTCCACGCGGTGACCGCAGCGCACAACCTGCTGTCGGCGATCCTGGACAACCACATCTACCAGGGCAACGCCGCCCGCATCGACCTGCACAACATCACCTGGCGCCGCGTGCTCGACGTCAACGACCGCGCGCTCCGCAACGTGATCGTCGGGCTCGGCGGCCGGATGGACGGCGTCCCGAGGCAGACCGGGTTCGACATCACCGCCGCCAGCGAAGTGATGGCGATCTTCGCGTTGGCGACCTCGCTCGCGGAGATGAGGGCCCGGCTCGGCCGCATCGTGGTCGGCTACGCCGGTGATGGCAACCCGGTGACCGCGGAGGAGATCGGCGGGGCGGGCGCGATGGCCGTGATCATGCGCGACGCGCTGAAGCCGAACCTGATGCAGACGCTGGAGAACACCCCCGTGCTCGTGCACGCGGGCCCGTTCGGCAACATCGCGCACGGCAACTCGTCGGTGGTGGCCGACCTCATCGGTATCCACGGCGGCGACTTCCTCATCACCGAGGCCGGGTTCGGCGCGGACATGGGCGCCGAGCGCTTCTTCAACATCAAGTGCCGGGCATCGGGCCTCACACCGGACGCCGCCGTCGTCGTGGCGACCGTGCGCGCGCTCAAGGCGCACTCCGGGCGGCACCGCGTCGTCGCGGGCAAGCCGCTTCCGGACGCGATGCTCGCGGAGAACCCGGACGAGGTACACATCGGCGGCGCGAACCTGCGCAAGCAGATCGAGAACATCCGGCTGCACGGGGTGTCGCCGGTCGTGGCGATCAACGCCTTCCCCGGCGACCACCCGTCAGAGCACGCGGCGATCGCCGAGATCGCCGCCGAGATGGGTGCGCGGGTCGCCGTGTGCACCCATTTCAACGCGGGCGGCCGTGGGGCCCGCGACCTCGCCGAAGCGGTGGCCGAGGCGGCGAACGAGCCCTCGGACTTCCGCTTCCTCTACCCGGACTCCGCGACCTTGACCGAGAAGATCGAGACGATCGCCACGAAGGTCTACGGCGCCGACGGGGTGGACTACGACCCCACCGCCGCCCGCCAGCTCGCCAACTACGAGCGCAACGGCTTCGGCCACCTCCCGATCTGCATCGCCAAGACCCACCTCTCGCTGTCGTCGGACGCCTCGCTCAAGGGGGCGCCGACGGGGTGGCGGCTGCCGGTGCGGGAGGTCCGCGCTTCGGTCGGCGCCGGGTTCATCTACCCGATCTGCGGCGACATGCGCACCATGCCGGGCCTGGGCGCGCATCCGAACGCGCACCAGATCGACCTCGACGCCGAGGGAAATGTCGTGAACCTCGCCTAGCCTGGCCCGCATGACAACCTGGACGGAGTTGACCACCCACGCGCCCCGCATCACCACGATCTTCACCCGGCGCCACACCGCCACCGGGCACCTGTGCCTCCTGGCCACCCTCCGCAAGGACGGCTTCCCCCGGATCAGCCCGATCGAGCCGAAGGTGTTCGAAGGCGAGCTGTTAATCATCGGCATGCCGAACACCACCAAGTTCCACGACCTGGCCCGCGACCCGCGGTTCTGCCTGCACACCGCGACTGTCGACACGCACGTGGCCGACGGCGACGCGAAGCTGTGGGGCATCGTCCACCACCTGCCCGACACCGACCTGCACCAGCGGTTCGCCGAGGACCTGTTCGCGCAGTCCGGCTTCGACCTGCGCGGGCAGGCGTTCGACCATTTCTACGCGGCCGACATCACCGCGGCGTCGGCCGTCGAGGTCGTCGACGACCACATGGACGTGACGATCTGGAAGCCGGGCGAGCCGGAGCGGGTCGTCCGCAAGCATTAGGAGGGTCCTGAACAACTCCGGCCGTAGCGAGCGGCGTCCAGGTGGTGTCCTCGCAAGGCGAACGAGGGGCCCGATACCGCTGTTGTATCGGGCCCCTCGGGAGGCGCCGCGAGGGCGCCGCCTGGGCGTCGCGCAGTAGGCCCGAGTTGTTCAGGGCGCTCCTTATGCGGGAGGGGTCCCGCGCGGTTGCGCCAATATATGCCCCGACAGGTGACGGGAGGGGTCGATCGTGAGTGTGAGCGTGGCCTTGCGGCCACCCCTGCGGCGGGTCATCAGCGGTGGCGCGACGACACCGGAGCGGCTGCGGCGCGTCGAGGGGGTGCTGGTCATCGGGTGTCTGCTGCTCGGGGTCGTCGGGGTGCTCGGCGGCATCGCGCGCAGCAACGCCGTGCACGAGGGCAGCACCCGGGTCGCCGCGCTCACCACGGCCGCCGCCGACCTCTACCAGTCCCTCGCCGACGCCGACGCATCGGCGACCACCGGCTACGTGTCCGGTGGTCTCGAGCCCGCCACCGTGCGGGCCCGCTTCGACGACGACATCGCACGCGCGGGCGAGCGGCTGGCCACGGCGGCGGGCCTGTTGCCCGCTGGAGACCCCACGATCGCGGCGATCTCCACCATCGGCGAGCAGCTGCCCGTCTACACCGGATTGGTCGAGAACGCGCGCGCGCTCAACCGGCTCGGGCTCCCGCTGGGCGAGTCCTACCTCGGCAGTGCGTCGAAGCTCATGCGGGCGACGATCTTGCCCGCCGTTGAGCAGGTGCGCGCCGCCGAGTCCTCGGCGCTCGCCTCGGCCTACCGCCAGGGCGGGGCGCTGCCGTTCGCGGCGCTCGCCATCGGCCTCGCCGTGCTGCTCGGTGTGGTGGACCTCGCGCTGCGCGAGCGGCGGCGCACCAACCGGGTGCTCAACGTGGGCCTGCTCGTCGGGGGAATCGCCATCCTCACCTACCTCGCATGGTGGTCTGTGACGGTGCTCGTGGCCGACTCCCGCCTCAGGGGCGCGCACAGCCACAGCGACGCGGGCGCGGCACTCGACGACACCCGCATCGCGGTGCTGCAGGCCCGCAGCAACGAGAGCCTCGTGCTGGTCGCCCGCAGCGGCGGAGGCGGCTCGTCCGATCAGGGGTTCACCGCCCAACTGCAGACCGTGCTCGGCGACAGCGGACAGCTCGCCGCCGCCCAACGCGCCGACCCGGAGTTCGGCGACCGGATCGCCGTGCTGCAGTCGGCCGCCACCGCGTGGGGGGACGCCCACCGCGGGGTTCGACAGCTCGACGACGGAGGGCAGTACCCGCAGGCCGTCCAGTCGGTCGTCGGCCGCGGGCCGACCAGCTCGGGCGGCGCGTTCGACGTCCTCGACGGCGGGCTCGCCACGGCGATCCGCGACGAGCGCGCCGCCGCCGCCCTCGACATCGAGGGGGCGGACGCCGCATTGAGCGCGCTGGCGTGGGCGTCGGGGGTGTTGACGCTGGTCGCGGTGGGCGCGGTGGTGGTCGGGGTCGGACAACGGGTCGGTGAGTACCGATGAGTGATCGTAGGACCCGAGGGGTCGACGTCGCCCGGCCGATCGCCTACCTCGGGGTGGCCGTCGCCATCGGCCTCGGCAGCCTCCTGATTCCCGGCGGGGGAAGCGGCGCGCAGCCGTCGACGGTCCCGGTCGCGGCTCCGGCCGCCCCAGCGGCGCCCGCCTGCACCGACATCAGGGCGAGCCTGCGCCCGCACGGCCCGTTGCCCGCACCCGGCGCGATGCCCGCCGGGTCGACGATGGCGCGGATCGCCGCGCGCGGCAGGTTGATCGCGGGTGTCGACCAGGGCAAGTACCTCGTCGGCTACCGCAACCCGATCACCGGTGAGCTGGAGGGTTCCGACATCGACATCGTCCGTCGGATCGCCGCGGCGATCTTCGGCGATCCCAGCAAGGTGCAGTTCGTGGTGCTCGACATCGCCGACCGGGTGGGGGCGATCGACCGCGGCCAGGTCGATCTCGTCGTCAACAACTTCTCGGTCACCTGCGAGCGGCAGAAGAGTGTTGAGTTCTCGTCGGCATATCTGACGGCGACGGCCCGGATACTGGTGCCGGTCGGCTCCGGCGTGCACGAGGTCGAGGACCTCACCGCGAGGCGGGTGTGCACCTCGGCGGGATCCACCACCGAGGACATGCTGCGCGCACTGCGGGTGGACTTCGACCTCGAGACGCTCCCGGGGATCCCCGACTGCATGGTCGAGCTCCAGCGCGGCCGGGTCGCGGCCGTGTCCAGCGACGACGTGATCTTGGCCGGGCTGGCCGCGCAGGACCCGCAGACGGAGGTGGTCGGGCGGGCGCTGCTCACGTCCGACTATGCCGTCGGCATGCAGCGCACCGCCCCGGACCTGGTGCGCTTCGTCAACGGGGTGCTCGAGCAGGCCCGCGCGGACGGCACCCTCGCCGCGAGCGACAACCGCTGGCTGGGCCGACTCAACCCGGTCCCCCAGCCCGCGGCGGCCGTGTACCGGGACTAGACCCGGCGCCTGCGACGACACACAGCTCCCGCGAGGCGGACACCGGGGCCGACCGTCTTGCTGAGGGGTGCGACCGGCAACTCATGGTCGGCAAGGATCCAGGTCCGGTCGCCGACGCCCGTGAGCCTGCCGCCGAGCGTTGATCGCCGGTTGTGTCGGCGGCGCACCGCCGCACTCCGGGCACCACGTGCGGCGATCACCATGGCGACCGGGTCGAGCGTGCGGTCCTCAAGTAGCTGGCACTGCGCTGGGCGCTCTGCGACGACACCACGACCCCTGCGAGGTGGGCGGCCAGCTGGGCCGAACAGTGCGACCACGCCTTGGCGCGACCCGTGAAGCGCCGGTGATGGGGCGCGCTGCTCGCATTGCAGCAGGGCCACCCTGCTGCGACTGGGTTGCAGCAGTGCCACCCTGCTCCGATCCTGCAGGCGCCCGGCCAAGTGCGACGACGCCACAACCCCTGCGAAGTGGGCCAACGGGCTGCGGCGACGCTTCGTCAGGCGTCCACCACCACCGTGAGGACCGTCCACGCGCCGATCTTGATGCGGTCGCCTGCGGCCAGCGGGACGGGGACGTGCGGGGGGATGGGGTCGGGCGAGGGGCCGATCACCGTGCCGTTGGTGGAGCCGACGTCGACCAGTTCCCATCCGCCGACGGGGCGGGCCAGCAGCACGGCGTGCTGGGTCGAGACGCCGGGGTCGAGCGGGGGGCCGGAGAGGTCGATCTCCGGGTCGACGCCCCGGGAGCGGCTGCGGCGCCCCACGGTCATCTGAGGCCCGGTGAGGGCGAAGGTCCGCGGAGGGCAGTAGTGCGGGAACTGCACCGCCGCGACGTCGGGCCCCTCCCGGCCGCGGACCTCGGCGAACCACGCCTGGTCCGCGGTCGCGACCACCGACCACGTGCCCGTCGGCGCTGCCAGGGGCGCGGGCCTGGTGCTGTCGTGTCCGCAGGTCTCGCAGAACCGCGCGTCGAGCTCGGCGTGGCAGACCGGGCACAGCCGGACCGTCGCAGAAGGCCCCGACCCCGGCCCGCCCCCAGGCCCCGACCCCGGCCCACCGCCAGCCCCAGGCCCCGGCCCACCGCCACCGCCACCGCCAGCCCCAGGCCCCGGCCCACCGCCACCGCCAGCCCCAGGCCCCGGCCCACCGCCAGCCCCAGGCCCCGGCCCACCGCCACCGCCAGCCCCAGGCCCCGGCCCACCGCCACCGCCAGCCCCAGGCCCCGGCCCACCGCCACCGCCAGCCCGAGGCCCCGGCCCCGGCCCACCGCCAGTCCCAGACCCGGGCTCCCGCCCCGGCCCCGAAGGCCGAAGCCCACCCCCGGGCCCCGGCCCCCAAGACCCAGGCCCGCCCGCAGCCCCAGGCGGGGACGTTGCGGGCATGGCCGCGCCGCAGTCGTCGCAGTAGTCGGTGGTGGCGGACTCGTGGCCCGCCGGGCAGGTCGCCATCTCACGCCCTGCCGCGGACCTGCACGGTCTTGGTCGAGCGCGAGTCCAGCGTCATCGTGTCGGCCTTGCTGACCCCCGCCCGGAGCCGGACGGTGCCCGACGGCGCGTCGATCACGTCGACCACCCTCTCCAGCAGCCGCGCGGTGCCGTCGTTTCCTGTCTCCGCCGCCAACGCGACCGCGCGGCCGAGCCGGGCGGTGGCCGTGTGCTCGTCGCCCGCCCGGTGCGCGGCCAGGCCCTCCTGGATCGCCTCGGCCAGCTCGGCCTGGCCCGTGTAGAGGGCCACGCCGCGGCTGATCCGGGTGGAGAGCGCGGCGTCCTGCGTCCACTCCGCGAGCACGTCACCCTTGCCGAGCACCTCGTCGCCGCGCAGGACGCTCAACCGCGCCGCGGCGATGGCCTGCTCGCCCACGGCGCCGGGCGTGAGCTCCACGCACACGTGGTAGTCGCGGCTCTCCGCGCCCCACGACCCGAGCGGATAGTCCCCCCGCTGGTTGCCAGAGGGCGCGCGCTTTCCGGTGAGGTCCTCGATCGTCGGCGCCACCTGCTTGACGAACCGCACCTGGGCGGTGCGCGGCGTCCAGACGCGCAGCGTCACGTCGGCCATGGTCTTGCCCATCGCCGTCCCCATGATCGCCCGGAAGTCGTCGGCGAGGTCGGCCGGATCGGCGACGATGTCGACGGTGCCCAGCAGCGCGGAGGCGACGGCGCGCAGCTCGTCGACGCGCCAGTCGGTGCCGACCCCGCGGCAGTCGCACGTGAACCGGCCGACGACGGCGTCGAGCGCGGCGTGGAAGGTGGCCGGGCGCTCCCCGTTCTGGCCGTCGGTGAGCAGGATGGCGTGCCGCAGCGCGTCGGGGTGCTGCTCGGCGATCTGCCCGGCCAGTGTGAGCCAGGTGCCCATGGCGGTGGCCCCGTTGGCCCGCAGCCGCTTGACCGTCGCCGTGGCATCGGCGCGGGTCCGCGTTCCGGCGGTGGCCGTGCCCGACGCCGGGTAGACCTGCTCCGCGGTGGCGGTGCCCGCGATGACGGCGAAGGCGACGCCGTCGCGCACCTGCGCGATCGCCTCGGCCGCGGCGCGGCGGGCCGCGCTGATCCGGTCACCCGACATCGACGTCGAGCAGTCCAGGATGATCATTTCGAGGCCGGTTTCCTGCGGTCGGACGGCCGGGCCCTCCGGCGCGGTCACGGTGACGACGGCGTCGACCCGGCCGACCCCGGCAGGCAGGTAGGTGTTCTGGTCGATCTCCAGGGTGAACCCGGACGACTCGGTCATGGCGCACTCCCTTCAGGGTCGGGACGGGCGGAGCTGGGAGGGACCGGGATGCAGACAGCGGTGATGTTGTCCCGGCCTCCGGCGTCGAGCGCGAAGGCGGTGAGCGCGACCGCCGCGGCCCGCGGCCCGTCGCGCGCGATCACCGGGAGGGCGAGGGCCGCGAGCTCGGCCGCGTCGGGCTCGTAGTTCCACAAGCCGTCGGTGCACAGCAGCAGGACGCCGGGGTCGGCCGGGGAGAACGTCGTGACACCGGGCACCGGCTCGCCGTCAGCGCCCAGCCACCGGGTGATCGCGTGGGCGCGGGGGTCGCGCATCGCGGTGGCGGCGTCGAGGATCCCAGCGCCCACCATCTCGGCCGCCCACGAGTGGTCCGCCGTGAGCAGCCGGGCCGCGCCGTCCTCGGCGAGCCAGTAGGCCCGGCTGTCGCCGACCCAGCCCACGGTGATCACCGGTGCGGCGTCGGGGTCGTCGGCCGATCCCGCGACCAGCGCAGCGACCAGCGTGCACGACGGCGCGTCCGGGGTGCCCGGGGCCAGCTGCGCCACCGCCTCCGCGGCCGCGGCGATCGCGACCGGCATCCGGAGCGCACCCGCTGCCGGGTCGGCGAGCAGCGCATCGAGCGCCACCGCCGTGGCCGTGCGGGACGCGAGCTCCGGCTGCCGGACGGTCGACACCCCGTCGCACACGACGGCGGCCAGTGTGCGGGCCGGTCCTTCCTCGCGTCGGCGGCCGAGCGCCATCGCGTCCTCGTTGCGGACGTGCACGTGGCCGCGGTCGCTGACCCCGGCGAACGCGCCGAGATCGACCTCGACCCGGTCGGCGACCGGGTCGAGCGGGCCGCGCAGCTGCGCACCGCACACCTCACAGAACCGATCGGTTGTGGCGCCCGCGGGCTCCCGGCACACCGGGCAGATGGTGTGCATTCAGACCCACGTCTTCGGTCGTGCGGCGTTGGCGCGGTCGACCAGTGTGACGCGCTCGGCCACGTCCGTCGTGAGCCGCGCCGACGTGCGCAGCGAACCTTCGAGCGCCAGCCGCAGGTCGCGCTCCTGCCAGGGGCTGCCCAAGAGCGCACCCGCGGTGTTGGAGGCGGCACTGCCTGCCGCGACCAGCTCGACGGCCGCGGTCAACAGCGCCGTGCGAACGGGCTCGACGGTGGTCGGATCCAGGGCGAGCCCGGGAAGGCGGTCGGCGGCGGCGCGCAGGTCCGCGTGGCCGAGCTCGCCACCCGTTCGCCCGACCAGCGTGGCGTCGATGGCCGCGAGCTGCGCGGCGACGTGCCTGCTGGACGTGTCCGGCACCGTGTCGAGCGCATCGACCGCGCCGCGCCGGTCACCCGCCCGTAGCGCAACGCGGGCCAGCCCGAATGCGGCGTCGGCGAGGGTGGGCTCGATCCGAGTCACCAGCGCGTAGTAGCGCCCGGCCCGCCCGTCATCGCCCGCGCATTCCGCGGCGGCGGCGAGCGCGAGCTTCGGGGCGACCTCCCCGGGGAACATCGCGTAGGCGCGCTCGAACGCGGCGACCGCGTCGGCCGGGGCCGTGAACAGCGCCGCGACACCGCGGTACCAGTCAATCCGCCAGTCGTCGGGATCCTCGGCGGTCAGCTCGTCGAGCTGGGCGAGCGCGGCGTCCGGATCGCCTGCGGCCAGCTCGGCCCTCGCCATGGCCAACCGCAGCTCGGGGCCGGGATGCGTGGCCGCGGCCGCGAGCCGCCGGACCTGCTCGCGGCTCGCCGTGGCCAGTTGCGCGGCCGCCGGGTCGGCCGGGTCGAGCAGCGGGACCGGCAGCAGCGCGGCCACCCGCGCGGGATCGGGGCGCCCGGGCCGCGCAGCGCCGAGAAGGTCGGCGGCGAACGTGGCCCGCGGCGCGGAGAACACCGTGGAGATCGCGGGGCGCGGCTGCCCGTCCTCGACGGCCAGCACCTCGCGCAGCACGCCCGCGAGCTGGTCGGCGAACTCGTCGGTCGAGGCGAAACGGGCATAGGGGTCGGGATCGGTCGCGCGCAGCAGCAGGCGGTGGAACGACTCGTGGCGGGCGAGCACCGGATGGTCGTCGGGAAGCGGAATCGGGGTGCCCCGGTGCGCCGGGCCGATGCCCAGCGCCAGCACGGCGAGCGTGCGGCCGACCGTGTGGATGTCCGACTGTGGCGACGGCCCGTGCGTGGCGATCTCCGGAGCCTGGTAGCCGACCGTGCCGTAGACAGCGCTCTGGTCGTCGTCGCAGCGGATGACGGCCCCGAGGTCGATCAGCTTGAGCTGGCGGTCGTACTGGATGACGTTGTCGGGCTTGAAGTCGCAGTAGGCCAACCCCTGGCCGTGCAGGTAGCCGAGCGCGGGAAGCACCTCCAGCGCGTACGCGATCGCCTGCGGAACGGGAAGCGGATCGAGCCGCCCGTCGTCGCGGCGGCGCTGCTCCATGAGCTGCTTGAGCGACGACCCGCCCACGTACTCCATCACGATGTAGCCCACATCGTCGCCGGTGCCGTCGCGGTGCTGCACGAAGTTGTGGATCGTGACGATGCCGGGGTGGTCGACCTCGGCGAGGAAGCGCTTCTCGGCGACGGCCGCGGCCATCGCGTCGGCGTCGCCCGAGTCCAGCAGGCCCTTGAGCACCACCCACCGGTCGTGGACGTTGCGGTCGGTGGCCAGGTAGATCCAACCGAGGCCACCGTGGGCGAGGCAGCCGCGCACGTCGTACTGGCCCGCGACGAGCGTGCCGGGGGTCAGCTTCGGGGTGAACGAGAACGGCGCGCCGTCCTGCGGGCAGAAGCCCTCGGCGCGCCCTGGCCTTCCGTCGCGGCTGCGCCCCACCGGGTGCCCGCAGCGGCTGCAGAACCGGCGGTCCTCGGGAACCTGCGGGTCGGGCAACAAGGCGGTGGTCGGGTCGACGCGAGGCACGGCGGGCACGTCGACGAGGCCCGCGCCGAGCCGTCCCCTGGCGGAGCCGCTGGTGGAGGTGCGCCCGGAGCCGCGCGTCGGGCGACCGGTGCCGCGGGTGGCGCCCGGCGCCTGCTGGGTGCCCGCGGCCCAACGGGCAGCGCGGTCGGAGGGTGAGAGAGGCTGCGGGGGCAGGGCCTGCGAGGGGATGAGCGCCGGGGCGGTCGCCGGTCCCAGAGCAGCCGAGGACGGCGGCGCCGCGGCGGATCCAGACGGCGGCGTGGTAGCACCTCGTGCGCGAAGGTCGCTCTGGCGACGTTGTCCGCGCACAGGCAGGGAAGGCGACGGCGCCGCCGGGGCGTGGCCGCACACGTCGCAGTAGCCGTCGTCGATCGTCCCGTCGCAGCCGGGACGGGCGCACGCGATGCTGGTGGTGGTCACAACCGTCATCCTCCGTCCCGGATCAACCGCTGGTAGTCGACCAGGGCCACGGTCGCGCCCGCGAGGTCACACGGTCGGGTCCACAGCAGGTCTCGCACCCGGTCGCCCGCCGCGAGCAGGTCAGGCCGTTCGGCCACGCCCAGCCTGCCCGCTTTGGCGCGATAGGCCTCGAACCGCCCGCGCAGCTCGCTGCGGCGCTCGACGAGCCCCTCGGCCTCCTCCGCCGCCCCGCGCAGGCGGGCCGTAGCGGCGGCGATGGCCGCGCGGAGGTCGGCCAGCGCCGCCGCGCGGGCGGGCCAGCCCCCCACCGTCGGCAGCGCCGCGAGCCGCTCGCGCAGGTGCGGCACGGGGTCGGCGGCGACCGGGCCTGCGCCCGCGATCAGCTCGCGGGCCGCGCGCTGCGCCCGTTCCGCCTCCTCCGACAGGGTCTGTGCGGCGATGAGCGCTGCTGCGAGCGCGTCGAGCTCGGCCGCCCAGCCGTGGCGGACGGCAACGAGCTCGCTGCACCGGCGCTCGACGGCCTCGAGCGCGGCCTGCAACGGGGCGAGCACGTCGGAGGTCGGTCGGTCGGCGAGTGCGAGCGGGTCGTGGACGCAGGCCTCTTCGATCTCCGCCACTGCGGCGGTGAGGGGGCCGACGTCGGGGTCCACGCCGTCTGGGTCGAGGTCGCGGGCGGTCGCCAACGCGGCGCGGGCCTGGTCGGCTGTGGGCACGAGCGCGCCGAACACCGCCCGCTGGACGGCGTCGCAGGTGGTGACGAGGTCGCCGACCTCCCGGAACGCGGCATCCATCCGCGTGGCCAGAGCGTCGAGGGTGATGGTCTCGACGGTCTCAGCCGCGCCGGTGAGGCCGCGCTGAGCGAGCGCGACCGGGGTCCGGGACACCTCGATAGAGGGTTCACGCAGCAGCAGGCGCCGCTCGGCAGGCCGCGCCCTGGCCGCGTCGAGCACCCCGCGGTAGGTCGCGAAATCCTGCCAGAGCGCGGTCAGCGCGGCACTCGCCGTTGCCCAACGCTCTGCGGTGACGCCCGTCGTCGCGCCGCAGGAGAGGGTCAGGTGGCCGGGATGGCGCTCCAGCTCGACCAGCGCCGCGGCCATCGCGGCCTCGGCCTCGGTCCGTCGCGCGAGCTCGGCGGCCAACCCGGCGCCCTCGTCAGCCATGCCCGGTCCCCCCTTCCTGTGTGACCTACGTCTACACCGCGGCCGCCGGGAGGGGTCCCGTCGCTCCGGGTGACAATTGCGATGCTGCGGCGGCACGATGGCTCCAGAACCTACGACGGGAGGACCGGCGTGGCAGCCTCGCCCCGACCACAACACGCGCAGCCACCGGTTCCCGGCTCGGTGTTCGTCAACGCCTTGGGCGGCGCGGTGACGATGCAGCCGAAGGAGGACCGGGAGCTGCTCTTCGGGCGCAACCGGCCCGAGGTCCACCTGTGCGTGGGCGAGGACGACCTGACCATCAGCCGCAAGCACGGCACGCTGACCTTCTCCGCGGGCCGGTGGTGGCTGCGCAACACCGGCAGCCTGGCCATCCGCATCGGCGAGGCCCGGCTGCTCAGCGCCCACGACGAGCCGGTGCCGCTCGCGGAGGGCTACACGTCGCTGCTGGTGGAGGGCTCGCAGGGGCGGCTGCACCTGGTCGAGGTGCTTGTCGCCGGGGAGGACTGGGCAAGGCCCCCCCGACACGGCGACCAGACGAGACCCGTGCGCGCGTGGGACCTGCACCCGGAGGAGCGGTTGGCCGTCACCGTGCTGGCGCAGGCCTACCTGCGCAACGAGCCCGGCGCCGCGCCGATGTCCTGGTTCCGGGCGGCCGAGCTGATGGCCGAGATCGACCCGGAGCGGGGCTGGACCGAGAAGCGCGTGGAGCATCGGGTGCGCACCCTGCGCCTGCGGCTGGCCGCGTGCGGGGTGCCGGGGCTGCTGCAGCCCGAGGTGGGCGGGTCCGGCGACGCCCTCAAGCACAACCTGATCAAGGAGCTGATCGCCACGAACACGATCACCTCCAAGGACCTCCGTCTCATCGACGGGGACGACGCGGGGGCAGGGTGCTAAGACCGCTCGGCGAATGAGGGCCCCGGCCCGCGACACCCACATTCGTCAGACCCCTAACTTGCCCGTCGGAGATCTTCGCGCGACGTCACGGCGTAGGCGATGGCATCGAGGAGGTCGGGAAGCCGTCCGGGCGCGTCGCGCCGGTGCCGCAGGTGCAGCAGCTCGAGCCGGAACGGCCGCGCGCCCGTGTACGGCACGGCGGCGACGCCCGCGGGCGCGGCGAGCACCGGCTCGATGGCCACCGCCTCCCCTGTGGCGGCCAGCGCGGCGACGGCGGCGGGCTCGTCCACCACGAAGCGGACCTCGGGGGTGATCCCCGCCCTCGCGCACTCGGCCAGCACGGCCGAGCGGGCATCGGGATCGGCGCGCAGCACCCAGGGGCGGTCGGCCAGCTCCTGGAGCCCGACCGGGGTGTGCGCGCCCGCAGGCAGGAGCGCCCGCAGCGGCGCCTCGCCGACCTGGCGGCGCACGAGCCCCTCCCGCGGCAGGTAGGCCACGTGCGGCCAGCGCACCAGCAGGGCAAGGTCGAAATGGCCGTTCCGCAAGCCGTGCACGACGTCGGCGTCCGACCCCGTCGTCGCGGTCCAGCGCGTGTCGCCGAGGTGGTGCACCAGGTCGGGCAGCAGCTGGTCGAGGATGCCCGGGCTGCCCGCGAGGCGCACGGCCCACGGCTCCCGCGCCTGCGGTTCGCCAGAGCGGGGCTGGCAGGCGGCGCGGGCGCGGCGCAGGGCGGTCCGTCCCGGTTCGGTGACCCGCGCCCCGCGCGCGTCGCGCTCGAACACCCGGAAGCCGCACAGCACCTCGATCTGCGCGAGCTGAAGGGCGAGCTTGTCCTGGCCGACGCCCAGGGCCCGCGCCGCACTGCTGATGCTGCCGGTGTCAGCGATCATGACCAGAATCCGGCACTGCTGCGGCTCCAGCTGCACGTCGACCCCTTTTCCCAGACCGGTCCGCTCGGGCACACGTACGGGGACGCGAGGTGGTTCAAGCGCGCTAGTGCGGTGGTCCACAAACGTTGCCGGGGTGATCGCGGGATCCAGGCGGCGCCTCGCAAGGCGCCGCCCGAAGCTCATACCGGGCGTCTTCGCGAGGGCGGCAACGCCGCGAGGCGTCGTCTGGGCCCGCGAGGACCCGGTGAACGTTTCTGGACACCGCACTAGCGTCCCCTTCGTGGACGTCCGCGAATCCTTTGCCGTCAACCGCGCCAACTGGGACGAGCGCGCCCCGGCCCACGCCGCGTCGCCCCACTACGGATTCGCCGCGTTTGCCACCGACCCGGGCTTCCTCAGCGGGGTTGTGCGCTTCGACCGGCCCCGCCTCGGCGACGTCGCCGGGCTGCGCGGGGTACACCTGCAGTGCCACATCGGCACCGACACGGTCTCGCTGGCCCGCCTCGGCGCCCGGATGACCGGCCTGGACTTCTCCGCGGCTTCCCTGCGCGAGGCCCGCCGCCTCGCCGAGGTCGCGAACGCCGACGTCGACTTCGTGGAGAGCGACCTGCGGAGCGCGCTCGAGGTGCTGCCCGCGCACGCCTTCGACCTCGTCTACACGGGCGTGGGCGCCCTGTGCTGGCTCCCGGACATCCGGGAGTGGGCGCGGATCGTCGCGACGCTGCTCGCACCGGACGGGCGGCTGTTCCTGCGCGAAGCCCATCCCATGCTGTGGGCGCTCGACGAGCAGCGCACCGACGCGCTGGTTGTTGACTACCCCTACGTGGAGACCGCGGAGCCCTTGGTCTTCGACGAGCCGGGGACCTACGTCGCGACCGACGCCGAGTTCACCCACACCGTGACGCACAGCTGGAACCACGGCCTCGGCGAGATCATGACGGCGCTGCTCGACGAAGGCCTGACGATCACCCGGTTCGTCGAGCACGACAGCGTGCCGTGGAACGCGCTGCCGGGGCAGATGGAGCTCACCGAGGGCGGCGAGTGGCGGCTGGCCGACCGCCCGGAGCGTCTCGCGCACAGCTACACGCTCGAGGCGCGAGCGCGGTGAGTCCGGCGTCTCACCACCCCGAGTTGGCCGTTTCACCACACCGGCCGAGCTGACCGTGATCGCCCCAGAGCAGCACCACTGCCGTTTCACAGGTGAGATGAACACGATGGGGGCCGCGAAGGCCTACCGAGCCCCGCCAGGTTCATCTCACCTGTGCACACGCCCGGACGAGTCACTAGCATCCACGCCGTGGACGCCCCGGCGCACGCCGCTGCGGAGGCCGCGAGGGCCGACGTCGAGTCCGTGGTGGCGGTGGCCCGCTGACCAGGCTGTCGGTCGCCGTGCGGGCGCCGCAGGCGGTGCGCGAGCGGCTCGCCGAGCTGCCCCGCGAGCCGCGGGCTGGGCTGAACTGGACGGTACCGGAGCGGTGGATCGTCAAGCTCCGACCGCTCGGGCACGTGGCGGAGCACCTGGTGGCCCCGCTCGGGGACGCGCTGGAGGCGGCACTCGATGGCGCCCCCGCCCCGATGTGCACGCTCGGCCCGACGACGGTCCGGCCTGCGGGGTCATGGCTCTACGCCCCGGTGACCGGCCTGGACGAGCTGGCCGACGAGGTGTTCGCCGCGACCGAGCACCTGGTGCCGGTGACCCATCCCCAGCCCTACGTGGCCGCGCTGGCGCTCGCGACCGGCCGCGTGCCCGCCGAGCTGGCGGGCGTGCCGGTGAGCGGGACGTGGTGCGCGGACGAGGTCGCGCTCATCGCGGACCGCTCCGCGCCGGGGCGCCCGCGCCTGGTCGACCTGAGGACGTTCCCGTTGGAGTGCCCACCCGGAGCCCGCAGGTGCCGTCGCGCGCATGCCGGGCCGGGGCCATAGCGCGCCGGGCCGGGCCGGGGCCACATCGCAGCAGGGTGGCATTCCTCCAACTGGGTTGCAGCGGTGTCACCCTGCTGGGACACAGCGCGACGCAGCACGGCGCGGCGACCGAACCGGGCCGGTCTGGCGCGCGGGGCACTCGCCGGCAAAGATGTGCCCGACGGGGGCGTCGTGGCCCCGTCCCGAGGAAGGGAGCGGGTCATCGGTACAGCGACTGGCAGTGGTCAGGGCATCGTCGCCGTGGCGGGCGAGGCACTGGTCGACCTCGTTCCGGCGCCCGTGGCGGAGTACTTCGAGGCCCGCCCGGGCGGCAGCCCGGCGAACGTGGCGGTCGGTCTCGCCCGGCTCGGCGTTCCCACGCGGATGCTCGCCCGGATCGCCGACGACATGCTCGGCCGACGGCTGACCGAGCACCTCGCGAACAACGGCGTCGACCTCACCCACGTCGTGCGGGCCACCGAGCAGACGTCCATGGCCATGGTGGCGGTCGGCCCCGACGGCGGCCCCACCTACGACTTCCGGATCACGGGCACGGCCGATTGGCAGTGGAGCGCCGACGAGCTGAAGGGCGCGTTGGACGGCCCGGTGGTCGCCCTGCACTCCGGTTCGCTCGCGCTCACCATGGCGCCGGGCGCGCACGTGCTCCGCGAGCTCATGTCCAACGCCGCGACCACGGCCACGATCAGCTACGACCCCAACTGCCGCCCGCTGCTCATGGGCGATCCGGCCGATGTGCTGGCGGGCGTGCACGAGCTGCTGGACGTCGCCGACGTGGTGAAGGTCAGCTCCGAGGACCTCGCGTGGCTCTCGCCCGGCGTCACCCCTGAGGAGATCCTGGACGAATGGCTCGGCCGCGGCCCGGCGATCGTGGCGATCACGCTGGGCGGCGATGGCGTGATCGCGGGCACCCCGGAGGGGCTGCGGGTCCGACGACCCGGCGTGCTGGTCACGGTGATCGACACGGTCGGCGCGGGTGACACGTTCTCCGGCGCGCTACTGGCGGGTCTGCACGAGCGCGAGCTGCTCGGCGCCGCCGCGCGGCCCGCGCTGCGCGCCGTCGACGCGTCGACGCTGGCCGCGCTGCTCGACCAGGCCGCGCTCGCCGCGGCGATCACCTGCTCGCGCCGCGGGGCCGACCCGCCCACCCGCGAGGACCTTGCGGCCCGCGCGCGGGTCGTGGGCGGCGGGTGACGGCCCCAGAATCTGTTCGTCACCCGCCCCCGATGACCATCTCACCGGTGATCGGGCGCGAGCGCGAGATCAGCCACCCGGCCGGGTGGTTCCCGTCCGGGCGAGCAGCGCCTCGACGGGCCAGGTGTTGAGCACCCGGTCGGCGGGAACTTCGCAGGCCACGGCCCGTTCGCACCCGTTGTCCAGCCAATCGAGCTGACCGGGGGCGTGCGCGTCGGTGTCGATCGTGAAGACGCAGCCTGCTTCGAGGGCCTTGCGCAGCAGGCGGAGTGGTGGGTCCAGCCGCTCCGGCCGCGAGTTGATCTCGACGGCCACGCCGTGCTCCGCGCAGGCGGCGAACACGGCGTCGGCGTCGAACTGGGACTCCGGCCGCTTGCGGTTGCCCGTGACCATCCGGCCTGTGCAGTGGCCCAGGACGTCGACGTGGCTGTTCGCGACGGCCGTCAGCATCCGCTCGGTCATCTCCGCGCGCGGCATCCGCAGCTTCGAGTGCACCGAGGCGACGACGAGGTCGAGCTGGGCGAGCAGCTCGAGATCCTGGTCGAGCGAGCCGTCCTCGTTGATGTCGACCTCGATGCCGGTCAGCACCCGGAAGCCCTGGCCGAGCTCGACGTTCAGCGCAGCGACCTGATCCAGCTGCGCGCGCAGCCGCTCGGGCGAGAGGCCGTTGGCGACGGTCAGGCGTGGCGAGTGGTCGGTGACCACCAGGTACTCGTGGCCGAGCGCCCGCGCCGTCGCGGCCATCTCGCGCAGTGGCGAGCCGCCGTCGGAGGCGTCGGTGTGGCTGTGGCAGTCGCCTTTGAGCGCGGCGCGCAGCGCAGCCGTCGCGCCGTCGGGCGGAGCGGGGGCCTCGGCCTCCAGCCGTTGCAGGTAAGCGGGCGCCTCGCCGCGCACCGACTCGGTGACGCAGCGCGCCGTGACGTCGCCGACCCCCTTCAGCCGCTGCAGCTCCCCCGTCTCCGCGAGCCGGGCCACGTCGGCAGGCTCACGGCGGGACAGGGCCGCGATCGCGCCGCGGAACGCGCGCACGCGGTAGGTCGACTCGTGCGCGCGCTCCAGCAGGAACGCGATGCGGCGCAGGTCGTCGAGGGGATCGCGGGCGTCGTCCACGCCCACGATGGTGGCACGTCACCCGATGTGCGCGCGGGCCCGCTTCCACAGTCGCGGCAGCTCCGCCTCGACCGCGGCGGCGCGGGCGTCCTCGAGGCCGCGCAACACGCCGAAGCTGAAGCCGTTCTCCGCGGTCGCGCCCAGCTCACGCAGGACGGAACGGGCCATCACGGCGTCCTGGTGCCTGCCCAACGCCTTCTGCAGGCTCTTGAGCCCGCGCGGACGCTCGCCGGTCACCTCGACGGCGTAGCGGAGCCGCTTGGCGGCCTTCCTTGCGGAGTGGAGTGTTGCATCCTGATGGGCGGCGTCGCTGCCGAGCGCGGTCGTCATCGCCGCGCGCAGGCGCTTGGCGGTGCGGTGGGCACTCAGCGTCTTGGCGGCCCGGCGACCGGCGCGACGGGCGAGCGGTGGGTGCTCGACGAGGTCGTCGAGCGCGTCGAGGAGCGCGAGGTGCTCGGGGCTGTCGAGCGCGGTGAGCACCGCTGCCCGCGCCTCGCCCTCCGTCCTGGCGAAGTGCCGCGTGGCCTCAGCCCGCACCGGGCCGAGCAGCAGCTCCGTCGGGAGGGCGGCGAGATCGGCGTCGATCCGCTCGCGCAGCACCTCGGCGTCGCGGGCGGGGGCGAGCTGCCTGCCGAGGTCGCGCAGGTCGCGGGCGACGGGGCCGGTCCGGGTCTGGTCCAGCACCACGCGGTAGGCCTGCAGGACGCTGCGCAGGCGCCGCGCCGCGATCCGCATCTGGTGGACGGCGTCGGGCGCGCCCTGGCGCACCCGCGCCTCCTCGGCGCCGAGGCGTTCGGTCTGCCTCGCGACGTAGTCCATCAGGACGGCGCCCGCGGACCCCTTCCGTCCCGGCCGACGACCGCGGTGGGCGGGTCGGAGCATCCGGTCGAGCTCGGCCGCCGCGTCGGAGGCGGCGGGCCGCAAACCGAGCTCGCGGAGGCGTCCGACGACGGCGTCGAGGAGCAGGGCGTTGCCGTCGGTGATGACGACCTCGATCTCGGTCCACGACTGGAGGTCGGCGGCGCGGCCGAGCGTGACCTCCCGGTGGACGAGGGAGGCAAGCACCCGGTCAGCGTCGCCGAGCAGCCGGGTCTCCTTCCGGACGGTCCTGGTGCGCCCGACCGGGCCGACCTCGCGGCCGCGTGCCGCGCCGCGGATCAGCTCGAGCAGCTCACCGGGGACGTCGGAGGGGTTGTCGGACGCGGACGGCACCCGCAGTGTCTCGATCCCGTCGCCGTCGGGCAGGTCCAACCGCCACTGGGCGGGCGGGTCGACGTCACGGTGCAACGCGAGCGTGATGCCTGCGGCGGCCAGCCCGAGGTCGGCGGTGTCGAACCGCTCGGTCTCGGTGGTCTGGGCGGCGATCTCGTCGGTGCCGTGCACGCCGCGCAGACCGACGAGGTTGGGCAGCCCGGTGCCGCCGGGTCCGCGGAAGACGCGTGGGGCAGCGCGGAGGGACGTCTCGGTCATCGCAGCGGAGTGCCCCATCCGGCAGGCGCTCAATCACTGCCGGGGCAGCCGCGCCTTCACGACCTTGCCCATGTCGTTGCGCGGAAGCGACTCGGTGAACCGGACCTCCCGCGGCCGCTTGTGGGGGGCGAGCAGCGCCGCCACGTGGTCGATCAGCTCGCGTTCCGACGGCGGCGCCCCGGCGGGGACGACGTGCGCCACGATCCGCTCGCCGAGGTCGTCGTCGGGCACCCCGATCACGGCGGCCTCCGCGACGCCCTCGTGCTCGAGGAGCGAGTTCTCGATCTCCCCCGCGCCGATCTTGTACCCGCCGGACTTGATCAGGTCGGTGCCGCTGCGGCCGACGAGCGCGAGCGCACCTGTCGCCGTCCACCGCCCGATGTCGCCGGTGGCGAACCAGCCGTCTGCGGTGCGGGCCGCGGCGGTCGCCTCAGGACGGTTGAGGTAGCCGTCGAAGAGGCTCGGCCCGCGGACCTCCACCGGCCCCATCTCGTCGTCGCCGGTGATCCGCACATCGACGCCGTCCAGCGGCAGCCCGACCGTGCCGGGCTCCGGCTCGTCGGACGCGCGGACGGCGGTGAGGATGAGCGTCTCGGTCATGCCGTAGCGCTCGCGGACGGCCAGCCCGGTGAGCTTGCGCAAGCGGGCGTGATCGCCCGCGGTGAGCGCGGCGGAACCGGAGACGAGCAGGCGCGCGCGACCGATGGCGGCGGCCGAATCGGGGTCGTGTTCGAGATGGTCGGCGAGGCGGTGGTACTGGGTGGGAACGCCGAACACCATGGTCGCGTCTGAGGCCGCGAGGGTGGCCGCGTCGAGTGCGCCGAGATGGTGCAGGGTGCCGCCGCGGCGCAGCGGGCCCAGCACGCCGAGCACGAGCCCGTGGACGTGGAACAGGGGAAGGGCGTGGCCGAGCACGTCCTTTTCCGTCCATTCCCACGCCGCGGCGAGGGCGTCGAGGTTGGCCGCCACGGCGCGGCGGGAGAGCACGGCGCCCTTCGGGGGTCCGGTGGTGCCCGAGGTGTAGATCACCAGAGCCGGGTCGGTGGCCGCAGGCTCTTCGAAGGCGACGTGTCGGCGGGCGGTGAGGTCGACGTCCAGGCGCGGCAGATCGACCGTCACGGCGGCGTCCGGGGCGGCCATCACGAGCTCGGGCTCGGCGTCGGCCAGCACATGCCCGATCTCGCGCTCGCCCAGCTTCGGGTTGAGCGGCACCACGGGCACGCCCGCGAGCAGGGCCGCGACGATGCCGACGACAGTATGGATCGTCGGCGTGGCGTGGACCGCGACCCGGACGCGCCCGGCGACCTCCGCGACCAACGCGCCCGCAGCCCCGGCCAGCTCCCCGTAGGTCAGCTCGACCGTGGCGCCGGGCGGCCCGAATCTCAGCGCGACGCGGTCCGGCGGGTCGAAGAGGGCGGGCAGCAGCAGCGGTTCCACGGAGGCATCCTGACACTGCAGGCCTTCGGTCCGCAGGTCCCGCGGGTCTCAGCCGATCGCCTTCCCGGGGTTCAGGATGCCCGCGGGATCCAGTGCGGCCTTGATCGCACGCTGCATCGCCACGACCGTGGGGCCGAGCTCCCGGTACATGCCCGCGCGCTTCAGCAGCCCGACGCCGTGTTCGCCGGTCACCGTGCCGCCGAGGTCCAGTGCGGCCGAGACGATGTCGTCGAACGCGGCCTGCGCGCGCAGCCTCGCGGCGGCGTCCCCGTGCGGGGTGAGCAGAAGCGGGTGCAGGTTGCCGTCGCCTGCGTGTGCGACCGTGGCGATCATCGTGGCGTGTCGCACGCCGATCTCCTCGATCCGCGTCAGCATCTCGGCGAGCTTCCCCCTCGGGAGGCAGACGTCCTCGGTGAGCATCGCCTCGCCGCGCTGCTCCAGCGCCGGGTAGGCGAGCCTGCGGGCGTCGAAGAGCGCCTCGGCCTCGACGGGATCGGTCGAGGCCATCGCGTCGGTCGCCCCGGCCGCGACGAACTCGGCGCGGATCGCCTCGGCCTCCTGCTCCGCGGCGGGCTCCGGCAGGTCGGTCTGGGCGAGCAGCAGCGCGGCGGCGTCCTCGGGCAGGCCCGCGTGCTTCCAGGCGTTCACCGCGTGCAGGCACACCCGGTCGACCAGCTCGAACGCCGAGGGCTGCAGCCCGCGCGCGGTCACCCTGGAGACGGCGTCGCCCGCCGCGGCCAGCGTGTCGAAGAACCCGACGACCGTGCGCGGGACCGTGGTGCGCAGCGGGCGCAGCCGCACGGTGATCTCGGTGATCACCCCGAGGGTGCCTTCCGAGCCGACCATGAGCCCCACGAGGTCGTAGCCCGCCACCCCCTTCGCGGTGCGCCGTCCGACCCGCACGACCTCCCCTGCCGCGGTGACGACCTCCAACGCGAGCACGTAGTCGCGGGTCACCCCGTACTTCACGCAGCACAGCCCGCCCGCGTTGGTGGCGACGTTGCCGCCGATCGTCGACCACGGCGAGCTCGCGGGGTCGGGCGGGTACCACAGCCCCTGCTCGGCCGCGGCCGCTCGCAGGTGGTCGTTGACGACGCCGGGCTGCACGACGGCCAGCCGCTCCGCGGAGTTGATCTCGACGATCGTGCGCATCCGTTCCAGCGACAGCACGACGCACCCGTCGACGGCGTTGGCCCCGCCGGACAGGCCCGTGCCCGCGCCGCGGGGGACGACCGGTACCCCCGCCCGCGCGCACGCCGCCACCACGGCGGCGACCTCAGCGGTGCTCTGCGGTCGCACGACGGCGATCGCCCGCCCCGCTTCGGCCCATTCGGCCTCATCGCGGGAGTAGGACGCCAGCACATCGGGATCGGTGAGGACGCGGTCGGGCGGCAGGTCGGCGAAGAGTTCCACCGTCGCGGTCATGGGCCTGACGGTAGTCCGGTGGGGCGGGGTCGGGGGCCCGCTCTTATTGCAGCAGGGCCACCCTGCTGCGACTGGGTCGCAGCGGTGCCACCCTGCTGCGATCCCGCCCCGCCCCGTCGCCCCGTCGCAGCATTGCAGCAGGGCCACCCTGCTGCGACTGGGTCGCAGCGGCGTCACCCTGCTGCGATCCCGCCCCGGCCCGTCGCAGCGCCGCAGCATTGCAGCAGGGCCACCCTCCTGCGACTGGGTCGCAGCGGCGTCACCCTGCTGCGATCCCGCCCCGGCCCGTCAACGGTTGGCGAGCGCCCGCGCCAGATCGGTGCCCGAGCGCCAGGCGGCCTCGACCCGTGACCGACCCCAGCCGTCTCCGGCGAACCCGATCCCCCCGTCGAACGCGAACGTGGCATCACGACTCGCGGCAGGGGCGGCGAACCGCCACCGGTGGGCATGCGTCCAGAGCGGGTCGCCGACGCCGAGCAGATCACGAAGCGCGTCGAGCATGGGCGGCACCGCGGCGTCCGGATCGGCGTCGTGCGCGTGAGCCACCGCCGCGGTCGAGTGGGCGACGAGCACCGCCGCGCCGTCGCCGCGCCGATCACCGTCGTCGGCGACGAGGGCCAGCACGGGATGGTCGTTGACGAAGGCCGCGGGCAGCGCGTCCCAGGTGCGCTGAGACCATCCGGCAGCGAGCGTGATCACCGGGTTCCACTCGCGGTCCGCGACGCCCGCGGGGGCGGGGTCGAGCAGCCGGGCGGCCTGCGGGTCGGGCATGGCGAGCACAACGGCGTCGGCGCGCTCGCCGTCGACGAGCGGGCCGGGCCCGACCCGGCGCACCTCGTGTTCGAAGGTGACGTCCAGGCCGTCGGCCAACGCCGCGACGAGGCTCCGCAGCCCGCCAGGTGCGGCCCAGCGCATCGGACCCGGCGAGGTGCCGCGGGAGCCGTCGCCGAGGACGGCGAGGGTGTCGGTCCACGGCCGGGCGAGCCCCGCGGCCGCCCATCCCTCGACGACCTGGGCGAACCCAGGGTCCGACACGGTGAAGTACGCGGCCCCGAGGTCGACCGGGCGCCCGTGCAGCCGACGGCTCGCCATCCGCCCACCCACGACCCTGGCCCGCTCCAGCACCCGCACCGCCACCCCGGCGGCGGCGAGCTCGCGCGCACACGCGATCCCGGCGATCCCCGCGCCGACGACGAGCACCGTCATGCCCGGCACGCTACCCGCGCAGCCCACCGCCCGCGGGCGCCGCCACCCACCGCCAAGATCGCCCCACGCGCACACCACATGTGCACCCAAGCCACCCGGGATCGCAGCAGGGTGGCACCGCTGCGACCCAGTCGCAGCAGGGTGGCCCTGCTGCAATGCGAGCAGCGCGCACCCAAGCCACCCGGGATCGCAGCAGGGTGGCACCGCTGCGACCCAGTCGCAGCAGGGTGGCCCTGCTGCAATTGCGGCAGCGCCCGCCCCACCCCCGGCGCTTCACCGCGATCTTCCCGCTTCACCCCAGCGCTCGGACGCGGGCGTGCCGCGCCGCCCACCACTCCACCCGGTCGGCGGGGGCGGCGAGGGCGGGGTCGAGCACCGGGGTCGGGGGGCGGCGGGGCACTGCGAGCCACCCGTCCACCGGCGCGAGAGGCGTGTCCACCACGTCGGCGGTGAGCAGCGCGCCGGTGCCCAACCCGCACGCGAAGTCCAGCTCGGGCAGCGCCCCAGCCAAGGCGATCTCCGCCGCCATCCCGACGCTCGTCTGCAGCGCGGAGGACACCACGCACGGCAGCCCGCACGCCCGCGCCACCGCCAACGCCCGCCGCACGCCACCCAGCGGCGCGCACTTGAGCACCGCGACGTCCGCGGCCTCCGCGACGGCGACCCGCAACGGGTCCTCGGCCCGCCGGATGGACTCGTCGGCCGCGATCCGCACGTCGACCCGCCGTCGCACGGCGGCGAGCTCGGCGACCGAGGAGCAGGGCTGCTCGACGTACTCGAGGCCATCCGCGGCCTTCTCCAGCGCGCGAATGGCCGTCACCGCCTCGTCGACGTCCCACGCCGCGTTGGCGTCCACCCGGACCGCCCCGCCGGGACCGAGCGCGTCCCGCACGGCCGCAACCCGTTCGACGTCCGCGGCGAGCGAGCCGGGCGCGTCGGCCACCTTGACCTTGGCCGTCCGGCACCCCGAGGCCTTGACCAGCGCGTAGGCCTGCTCCGGCGGCACAGCCGGGACGATCGCGTTGACCGGCACCCGCTCGCGCACCGGCTCCGGCCACCCCTGCTCCGCCGCCTCGAGTGCCGCCGCGAGCCACGGCACACACTCCGCGTCGGAGTATTCGGTGAACGGGCAGAACTCACCCCAGCCCGCCGAGCCGTCGACGAGCATCCCCTCGCGGACGGTGATCCGGCGGAAGCGCGTGGTCAGCGGGATCGCGTAGACGAACACGCGGCCACTTCTACCCGATCAGCTCGTGATCGTCTGCGGTGATCCGCCGCCCGAAGGGTCGTGACAGGGCCCCGTGATCGTCAGTAGTGGTGCCACCGGTGCACCAGCGCCCCTGCGGCACCACTCTCGCCGATCGTGCGGGCCAACCGTCAATCGACGGACCCCTCTTAAGTTACCTGCGGTAGGGTCCTGCCGTGCCGACCAGAACGCGCCTGCCCCGCGCCGAGCGCGAACGGCAGATTCTCGACTGCGCGCTCGCTGTCTTCGCCGAGCGCGGGTTCCAGAACGCGTCGATGGACGCCGTCGCCGAGCGCGTCGGCGTGACGAAGCCGGTGGTCTACACGCACTTCGGGTCCAAGGAGGGCCTCCTGCTCGCCTGCCTCGCGCGGGCGAGGGCCGAGCTGTTGGAGGTGACGACGGCCGCGGCCGCGGCCGCGGCCACCCCTGAGGACATGCTGCGCCGCGGCACGCTGGCGTTCTTCACCTACGTCGAAGACAGGCCCGCGTGGTCGTTGCTGTGCGCGGAGACGACCGTGGCGGGCGAGGCGCTGGAAGGGATCCGCGCCCAACAGGCCGACTTCGTCGCGGGTCTGCTCGCCGCCCACACCCCGGACGCGACCGCCCGGCAGCTGACCGGGTGGGCACACGTCGTCGTCGGCGCGTGTGAACGGCTCGCGATCTGGCGCGGCAACGACCCGACGGTGAGTGCCGAGCAGGCGACGGAGTACCTCATGGACCTCGTCTGGACGGGCCTCGCAGGCGCGGCACAATCGTCGGCGTGACCACTACCGCGCCCCGGCTGCTGCAGGTGCGCCGCAGCGCGCGCGTGACGCCCGGCATGATCCGGGTGACGCTCGGAGGCGCCGAGCTCACCGGCTTCACCGGCCACGGGCCCGACCGTCGCATCAAGATGTTCTTCCCCGTGCCCGGCCAGGACCGGCCCGCGGTCCCGCGCGCGAGCACCGGGGGCCCGGTGTGGCCTGCAGGCGAGGCGCGACCCGCCATCCGCACCTACACCGTCCGGCGGTTCGACGCCGCCGCGGGCGAGCTCGACGTCGACTTCGTGCTCCATGCGGGACACGGCCCCGCCGCCGCGTGGGCGCGCGACGCCCGGCCCGGCGCGTGGGTCGGGGTGTCCGAGCCCGGCGGGCGCTACGAGCCCGACCCGGGCGTGGACTACCACGTGCTGATCGGGGACGAGACCGCGCTGCCCGCGATGGCGACCGTGCTCGACGCGCTCGGTGCGGCGCGGGCCGTGACGTTCGTCGAGATCGCCGACGCCCACGAGGAGCAGCCGATGCCCGGCGCCGTCACGTGGGTGCACCGGGACGGGCGCAGGCCGGGTGAGCCGCTCGCCGACGCCGTGCGCACCGCGGCTTTCCCTGCCGGACGGGGTCAGGTGTGGCTGTCGGGCGAGTCGGGCTGTGTGCGCGATCTGCGCCGACACCTCATCGAGGAGCGCGGCATCGACCGGCGGCTCGTCTACGCCACCGGGTACTGGCGCGCCCGCTGACGGGCGGCGGGCGGGGGCGGGTCGGACCAGCTAGTGCGATGTCCAGAAACGTTCACCGGGTCCTCGCGGGCCCAGACGACGCCTCGCGGCGTTGCCGCCCTCGCGAAGACGCCCGGTATGAGCTTCGGGCGGCGCCTTGCGAGACGCCGCCTGGATCCCGCGATCACCCCGGCAACGTTCCTGGACACCGCACTAGCGGGTGAGATGAACCTGGTGGGGGCTGCGACTGCCTCTGGGGCCCCATCGAGTTCACCTCACCCGCCAACTCGGCTGGTCACGGTGTCGACTCGCCTGCCGACGGCGGGCGCGCGGGCCGCGGTGGAACGGCGTCCGGCGCGCCGACGTGGGTATCGAGCCACTCCACGAGTGGACCGAACGCCCTCCAGGCGGCGCGGATCCGCTCCAGCGGCTCCGCGGTCGAAATCCAGGCGCCGACCTCCCATCGGCGGACCACCTGCAGACCTCGACGGCGCGCCAGCGCGATCCGTGGGTGGTCGGCCCGCCAGCCCCGGGGTGTGCCGCGCGTCTCGCCATCCGGGTCGGGGACACATCCCTGCCCGGCCAACTGCTCCAGCACCACGATCAGCTCCGCCCCCGGATCCGACGCGCCGGGCCCTTCGCAGACCGTGCCGACGCTTCGCAGGGTCCCCGGACTCTGCGAAGCGCAGGCCGCGTCTGCGAAGGCAGATGGCGACGCAGCGAGCGCAGCGCGGTAGCGGCGCAGCTGCGCCCGGTCGAAGCGCCAGTGGCCCGCCGTCACCGTGAGCTGCGACGGCGACAGCACAAACGCCAGCGTGGCGCCGCCGGGCGACGCCGCGACGCCGCCCGTGTCCGTGCGCAGCGGCGGCGCGTCGGGCCGGAACCGCCTGGTCACGTGCGGCCGGAACACCCGTATCTGCCCGAACTCCGGCTCGAGCCCGGCGGCGAGCGCGAGCGTGGGACCGCGCACCGCGGCCGTGTGCCGGTCGCGCAGATCAGGCCACCGCTCGGCCTGGTTGTCCGCCGCGATCTCCGCCAACACCGCGACGGCGTCGGCGGGCCAGCCTTCGAACGTCTCCATCGGTCCTCCTCGCATCGGTCCTCGTCTGCACTGCCGACGACCGGGTCGTCGGCAGTGCAGACGGATCCGAGGGCGCCGCGGTTCCCACAGGAGAGGCACAGGATTCGCCCATGCATGCCACAGGATGACCGATCACGATCGCTACCATGTCGACGGCGGAGCAGGCGCAGACCAGCATGCAGGGGGGCAGCGTGGACGAGCGTGCCCAACCTGATCGGGCCCTTCGGCGCCCCGACGGCGGCGCCATCCGCGTGCTCGTCGTCGACGACGAGTCGAGCCTGTCCGACCTCCTGTCGATGGCCCTGCGCTACGAGGGCTGGGAGGTCCGCACGGCAGCCGACGGAACGTCGGCGGTGCGCGTCGCGCGTGAGTTCCGCCCGGACGCCGTCGTCCTCGACGTGATGCTCCCGGATTTCGACGGCCTCGAGGTGCTGCGCCGCATGCGTGGCGACGCGCCGGAGATGCCGGTGCTGTTCCTCACCGCGCGCGATGCCGTCGAGGACCGGGTCGCGGGGCTCACCGCGGGCGGCGACGACTACGTCACCAAGCCCTTCAGTCTCGAAGAGCTGGTGGCTCGGCTGCGCGGGCTGCTGCGCCGCTCGGGGATGTCGGCCGCGCGCCAAGGCTCCGAGCTCGTCGTCGGCGATCTCCTGCTCGACGAGGACAGCCACGAGGTGCGCAGGGCCGACGACCTGATCGAGCTCACCGCCACCGAGTTCGAGCTGCTGCGCTTCCTCATGCGCAACCCCAAGCGGGTGCTGTCCAAGGCCCAGATCCTCGACCGGGTGTGGAACTACGACTTCGGCGGGCAGTCCAACGTCGTCGAGCTCTACGTCTCCTACCTGCGCAAGAAGATCGACGCCGGGCGCTCTCCCATGATCCACACCGTGCGCGGCGCGGGGTACGTCCTCAAACCGGGGGCGTAGGTTGCTCCGCGCGCGGTCGTTGCGTACGCGGCTGGTGGCCATGACCCTGCTGCTGCTGGCCGTCGCGTCAATCGTGGTCGGAGTCGTCACCGCGCTCGCGGTGCGACAGTCGCTGATCTCCCGGCTGGACACGGAGCTGTTCACCGTCAGCAGCGCACCCGGCCCGCTGGGCCTCGGCCGGAGCAGGCAGTCCAACGGCGGCGGCAGCCCCACAGGCGACGAGAGCCCCTACGGCAACCCGAACGGCGGCAGCGGTCCGCCTCCTTCTCCCGACCTGATCGCCGTCGGCGTCGTCGGCAGCCAGGTCGTCGAGTCCCACGTCCACACGCGGGCGGGCAGCGACCAGTCCTTCCCCGCGAGCGACCTCCCCACGCTGCTGAGGGTGGCCCCCGGCAGCCGCCCGGTCACGGTCAACCTGCCGACCCTCGGCGCGTACCGGGTCGTCGCCACCATCCACGCCGACGGCGAAGTGCAGTTCACCGGCCTGCCGGAGGGCCCGCTGCAGCAGACGGTGGCCAGCCTGGTCACCACCGAGCTGATCGTCGCCGCTATCACCCTGGCCATCGCGGGCGTGATCAGCACCGTGCTGGTGCGCAAGGAGCTGCAGCCGTTGGAGCGGGTCGCGGCCACGGCGCGGCGGGTCAGCATGCTCCCGCTGGACCGCGGCGAGGTCCAGCTGGCCGAGCGGGTGCCAGACGCTGATCCCGACACCGAGGTCGGCCAGGTCGGGGCGGCGCTCAACCGCATGCTCGACCACGTGGGCGCCGCCCTGGAAGCGCGCCAGGACAGCGAGATGCAGCTGCGCCAGTTCGTCGCGGACGCGAGCCACGAGCTGCGCACCCCCCTCGCGGCGATCCGGGGGTATGCCGAGCTGACGCGCCGCGGCCCGCTCCCGGACGAGGCGAGCCACTCGCTGTCGCGCATCTCGTCGCAGGCCGAACGGATGACCACGCTCGTCGAGGACCTGCTCCTGCTGGCGCGCCTGGACGCGGGACGCCCGCTGGAGCGCGCCGACGTCGACCTCACCCGGCTCGTCATCGACGCCGTCAGCGACGCGCACGCCGCGGGGTCGAGCCACCGATGGCAGCTCGACCTGCCCGAGGAGCCCGTCACGGTGACCGGCGACGCGTCGCGGCTCACCCAGGTGATCACCAACCTCCTGGCCAACGCCCGCACCCACACACCGCCCGGCACACCGGTCACGGTCACGCTGGCGGCGCGGGCGGGCACGGCCAGGGTGTCCGTGGTCGACGAGGGGCCCGGGATCCCCCCCGACCTGCTGCCGCATGTCTTCGAGCGGTTCGCGCGCGGCTCGACGTCGCGCTCGCGGGAGAACGGCAGCACCGGCCTCGGCCTGGCGATCGTGCATGCGGTCGTGGCCGCGCACGGCGGCGGCGTGAGCGTGACGAGCCGACCCGGCCACACCGAGTTCACGGTTCGGCTGCCCATGACCGAGGTCGCTCCGACACCGCTGAGGCAACGGTCGGTTCACAGCTGACGCACAGGACAGCCACCGCAGCCCCATAGCTGCCGTGACCACGCTCGGGAGTTGTGACCTCGACACTCTCCCCACCTCCTACTGCCTCGTCTGCGGTGGACTCCCCTCCGCCATCGCCGACGAGGCGCCTGCGTCCCCGCCACGGCGCCCTCGGCGCTCTGTTGGCGGCCACCGCGGCGCTCTACCTGTGGGGGCTCTCGGCGTCCGGTTGGGCCAACGGCTTCTACTCGGCGGCCGCGCAGGCCGCGGGCATCAGCTGGAAGGCCTGGTTCTTCGGCTCGTCCGACGCCGCGAACTGGATCACTGTCGACAAGACACCCGCCGCGCTCTGGGTCGACGGCCTCGCGGTCCGGGTCTTCGGGCTGTCCTCGTGGAGTGTCCTGGTGCCGCAGGCGCTGATGGGGATCGCCACGGTGGCGCTGCTGTACGCGTCCGTGCGCCGGACCGCGCTCGCCTCCGGCCTTACCGACCGGCTCGCGACGTCCGCGGCGCTGCTCGCCGGGGCGGCGCTCGCGGTCACCCCGGTGGCGGTGCTGATCTTCCGCTTCAACAACCCCGACGCGCTGCTCACCCTGCTGCTGGTCGGCGCGGCCTACGCGACCCTCCGCGCGGTCGAACGGGGCGGCACCCGCTGGCTGCTGCTCGCCGCGTCGCTGGTCGGGTTCGGGTTCCTCGCCAAGATGCTGCAGGCGTTCCTCGTGCTGCCCGCGCTCGCGCTGGTGTGGCTGCTCGCCGCCCCGGTCGGGTGGGGACGGCGGCTGCGCGACCTCGCATTGGCCACCCTTGCCCTCGTCGTCAGCGCGGGGTGGTGGGTCCTCGTGGTGGAGCTGTGGCCCGCGGCTGATCGCCCCTTCATCGGCGGGTCGCAGGCCAACAGCGCGCTGGAGCTCGTGTTCGGCTACAACGGGCTGGGCAGGCTCACGGGAAACGAGGTCGGCAGCGTCGGCGGTGGCGGCGGGGCAGGCGGCGGGTGGGGCGAGACCGGGCTCCCGCGGCTTTTCGGCTCCGAGTTCGGTGGGCAGGCGGCCTGGCTGCTGCCCGCGGCGCTCATCGCGATCGGCGCGCTGCTGTGGTGGACGAGGCGCGCACCGAGGACCGACGCGCTGCGCGCCGCCACCCTCGTGTGGGCCGCGTGGCTGGTGGTCACCGGCCTGACGTTCAGCCTGATGGCCGGGATCATCCACCCGTACTACGTGGTGGTGCTCGCGCCGCCGATCGCCGCGCTGGTCGGGCTCGTCGCCGCGGTGCTCTGGCGCGACCGGGCGCAGCTCGCCGCCCGTCTGGTGCTCGCCGCGATCCTCCTCGTGACGGCGGGCTGGGCGTTCGACTTGCTGCGCCGCACGTCGTGGCAGCCGTGGCTGGCGTGGACCGTCCTCGCGCTCGGCGCGCTGGGCACGGCCGGGCTGCTCATTGCCCACCGCGGGCCGCGTGTGCTGGGCGCGGGCGTGGTGGCGGTCGCCGTCGTGGCTGGCCTGGCCGGGCCCACCGGGTACGCGGTGGCCACCGCCGCGACCGCGCACGTGGGCGCGATCCCCTCAGCGGGCCCGTCCGGCGGGATGGGCCCGGGCGGGTTCGGCGGTGGCGGCCCCGGACGCGGCGGACAGGGAAGTGGGCAGTTCGGCGGACAGGGCAGCGGCCGGTTCGGTCCGCCCAGCGGCCGGTCCAACCGGGCGGCTCCAGCAGTACCGGAACCCTCAGCGGTGGCGGGCAGGGTGGTCGCGGCTTTGGTGGCGCTGCGGGGCTGCTCTCGAGTCCGACGCCGTCCACGGAGGTTGTGGCGCTGCTGCAGCGCGACGCGGGCGCGTACACCTGGGCTGCGGCGGCGGTCGGTTCCAACACCGCGGCGGGCTATCAGCTCGCCACCCAGCTGCCCGTGATGGCCGTCGGTGGGTTCAACGGCACCGACCCCTCCCCCACTCTCGAACAGTTCGAGCAGCTCGTAGCGGAGAAGAAGATCCACTGGTTCGTCGGGGGCGCCGGGGCCGACTCGACGCAGAGCGGTGGCAGCGACGACGCCGCGCTCATCGCCCAGTGGGTGCAGCGGCACTACACCGCGACGACGGTCGGCGGCACCACGCTCTACGACCTGAGCGGGACGGGGACGGCGAAGTGAGCACCGCCGACGTGACGACCGCCGACCGCGCTCCCTCCCGCGGAGGCGAAGTGACAACCGTCACTCTCCGACGCGCCGCACGCACAGCCGTCGCACAGGTCGACCACAAGGGTCGGACAGCGCCTCCCGCCATCGTTGCTCCCATGACCGTCGACACCGCGCCGAACCCCGAGCTTGTGCGGCCCCGTACCGGGCCCGTGCTCGACGTGGTCGTGCCCGTCTACAACGAGGAGACCGACCTCGAGCGGTCGGTCCGGCGTCTGCACGCCCACCTGTCCACCCAGTTCCCCTACCCGTTCCGGATCACGATCGCCGACAACGCGAGCGTCGACGCCACGCCCGCGATCGCCGCCCGGCTCGCCGCCCAGCTGCCGGAGGTCACGTCGCTGCGGATGCCCGAGAAGGGACGCGGTCGGGCGCTGCGGGCGGCCTGGACCGCGTCCGACGCGCAGGTGCTGGCCTACTGCGACGTGGACCTGTCCACCGACCTAGCCGCTCTGCTCCCGCTGGTGGCGCCGCTGATCTCGGGCCACTCGGACCTGGCGATCGGCACCCGCCTCTCCCGCGACTCCCGGGTGGTGCGCGGCGCGAAGCGCGAGTTCATCTCCCGCACCTACAACCTCATCCTGCGCGGCACGCTGGCCGCCCGGTTCTCCGACGCGCAGTGCGGTTTCAAGGCGATCCGCGGCGACGTCGCCCAGCGCCTCGTGCCGCTGGTTGAGGACACCGGCTGGTTCTTCGACACCGAGCTGCTGGTGCTCGCCGAGCGGGCGGGCCTGCGCATCCACGAGGTTCCGGTGGACTGGATCGACGACCCCAACTCCTCTGTCGACGTCGTGAAGACCGCCACCGCCGATCTGTTGGGCATCGTCCGTCTCGGCCGCGCGCTCGCCGCGGGTCGCGTGCCCCTGCAGGACCTGCGGGCCCAGCTGGGCCGCGGAGCACTCGACGCGCCGGAGCAGGAGGTGGCGGGTGTGCCCCGCGGGATGATCGGCCAGCTCGTGCGGTTCGCGACCATCGGCGTCGCGAGCACCATGGCCTACCTGCTGCTTTACGTCCTGCTGCGCGTCGGGCTGGGGGCGTTCGGCGCCAACCTGGTGGCGCTCGTCGTCACCGCCGTGGCGAACACGGCCGCCAACCGGCGCCTCACGTTCGGGGTGCGCGGGCGGGCGGGTGCGGCGACCAGCCAGGTGCAGGGCCTGCTCGTGTTCGCGCTCGGGCTCGCCCTCACCACCGGCGCGCTCGCCCTGCTCCCCGCCGACACCGGCAGGCTGGTGGAGCTGCTGGTGCTCGTCGCCGCCAACGGGCTGGCCACCGTCCTGCGCTTCGTCGCCTTCCGGTCGTGGATGTTCCGCGGCCGCCGCACCCCCACTTCCCCGGAGACGGTATGACCGCCACGCTGACCCCCACCGACCAGGTCCGGCCCCCAGCGCCCCCGCCGGGGGGCGCCCCGCGGTCGCGGCGCGAGCGGGTCGGACTGGCTGTGCTACTGCTCGGCACGGCCGGGCTCTACCTCGTGAACCTCTCGGCCAACCGCTTCGCCAACGGCTTCTACGCGGCCGCAGTCCAGTCCATGACGAAGAACTGGGAGGCCTTCTTCTTCGGCTCGTTCGACGCGGGCAACATCGTCACCGTCGACAAGCCGCCCGCCGCGCTCTGGGTGATGGCGCTTTCGGCCCGGATCTTCGGCTTCTCCTCGTGGAGCATCCTCGTGCCGCAGGCGCTGATGGCGGTGGCCACCGTCGCGCTGCTGTACGCGGCGGTGCGCCGGGTTTCCGGACCGGGCGCCGCGCTGCTCGCGGGCGCCGTGATGGCGCTCACGCCGGTCGCGGTGCTGATGTTCCGGTTCAACAACCCCGACGCGTTGCTCGTGCTGCTGATGGTCGCCGCCGCGTACGCCGTGGTGCGCGCGGTCGAGCACGCGGGCACGCGCTGGCTGTTGCTCGCCGGTGCGCTGATGGGTTTGGCGTTCCTCACCAAGACCGCCCAGGCCCTGCTGGTGCTCCCCGCGTTCACGCTGGCCTACGTCTGGGCGGCGCCGACCGGGCTGTGGCGACGGGTTCGCCAGCTGCTCGCCGCGGGCGTCGCGATGGTGGTCGTGGGCGGTTGGTGGTTCGTCGCCGTCGCGCTGTGGCCCGCGGCCGACCGGCCCTACATCGGCGGTTCGACGGGCAACAGCGCCATCCAGCTCGCGCTGGGCTACAACGGGCTCGGCCGCATCGTCGGCGAGGGCGGGCCGGGAGGCGGCGGCTTCCGCGGCGACGAGGCAGGCGGCCTCGCGGGCGGTGTCCCCGGTGACGCAGGGTTCGGCGGCGGTCCAGGCGGCGGCGCGGGCGGGGGCAACCCCTTCGGCGGCAACGCCGGACTCGGCAGGCTCTTCGCGGCCGACGTGGGCGGGCAGATCGCGTGGTTGCTGCCTGCGGCGCTCGTGCTGCTCGTGGCGGGGCTCGTGCTGACCGCGCGCGTTGTGCGCACCGACCGGCTGCGGGCGTCGCTGCTGCTCTGGGGCGGCTGGACCGTGGTGTCGGCGCTCGTGTTCAGCCTGATGCAGGGGATCTTCCACCAGTACTACACCGTGGCACTCGCGCCCGGGATCGCCGCGCTCGTCGGCATCGGCGGAGCGCAGCTATGGCAGCGGCGTCACGTGCAGGCCGCCCGCGCGGTGCTGGCCGCGGTCGTGCTCCTGACGGCCGGGTGGGCGTGGGTGCTGCTGGACCGCGCGCCGGAGTTCGTGCCGTGGCTCCGGTGGGCCGTTGTGGCGCTCGGCGTCGTCGCGGCCGGGCTGCTGCTCCTCCCGCGCCGCACGGGGATGATCGCCGCGGTCGCCCTCACCGCCGCGGTGGTGTCGGGCCTGCTCGGCCCCGCCGCGTACGCCGTTCAGACCGTCGCCACCGCGAAGACGGGCTCGATCCCGCTCGCGGGGCCCTCCACCGGCGGCGGTTTCGGCGCCGCGAGAGCGGGCCGCGGCGAGGGGGCGACCCGGGACCGGGGCACGGGCGAGGGCAACGCGCAGAACCGAGCAGGCGGCGGCGCTCAGGAGCCCGGCGCGAACGGGCCGGGTGCAGGCGGGCCGGGCGCAGGCGGGCCGGGCGCAGGCGGGCCAGGCGCCAGCGGGCCAGGCGCGCGGGCCAGGCGCGCGCAGGCGGGCCAGGCGCCAGCGGGCCAGGCGCCAGCGGGCCAGGCGCCAGCGGGCCAGGCGCCAGCGGGCCAGGCGCCAGCGGGCCAGGCGCCAGCGGGCCAGGCGCCAGCGGGCCAGGCGCCAGCGGGCCAGGCGCCAGCGGGCCAGGCGCCAGCGGGCCAGGCGCCAGCGGGCCAGGCGCCAGCGGGCCAGGCGCCAGCGGGCCAGGCGCAAGCGGGCCAGGCGCAGGCGGGCCAGGCGCAGGCGGCCCGGGTGCAGACGGGTTCGGCGGCTTCGGCGAGTCCCAGGCGACCGGGGCCGAGCTGGTGGGACTGCTGCAGGCGGCGGGCACGAAGTGGTCAGCGGCGACCGTCGGCTCGATGGGTGCGGCGCCGTTGGCCCTGGACAGCGGCACGGACGTCATGGCGATCGGCGGCTTCTCCGGCTCGGACCCCGCGCCCACGCTGGCGCAGTTCCAGGGCTATGTCGCCGCCGGGCAGGTGCACTACTTCGTCTCCGGGGGTGGAGAGGGCGGCGGGCGGGGCGGACCGGGCGGCGGGCGGGGCGGCTCGGGGGCGGGCGGGACGGCTCGACGATCAGCTCGTGGGTGCAGCAGCACTTCACCGCGACCACGGTCGGCGACCGCACCGTCTACGACCTCACCAAGCCGATCTCGGGACGGTGATCGCACAGCACCGCGGCTCACCACGCAGACACGGGTGATCGCCAGTAGTGGTGTCGGAGGTGCACCCCTGCACGTCTGGCACCACTCCCGCCGATCTTGCCCAGCCAGCCCGCCGCGGGGTGGCCACGCGTTCCACCTCACCAAGTCCCGCGCCTCACCACCCAGACACGGGTGATCGCCGGCAGTGGTGTCGGAGGTGCACCACTGCACGGGTGGCACCACTCCCGCCGATCTTGCCCAGGTGTGCGCAGGGGTGATCGCCGGCAGTGGTGTCGGGGGTACACCCCTGCACGGGTGGCACCACTCCCGCCGATCTTGCCCAGCCGGTTCACGCCGCGGGGTGGCCACGCGTTCCACCTCACCAAGTCCCGCGCCTCACCACCCAGACACGGGTGATCGCCGGCAGTGGTGTCGGAGGTGCACCCCTGCACGGGTGGCACCACTCCCGCCGATCTTGTCCAGCCGGGCCCGCAGCGGGTGGTGTCACGGCGGGTTCGTCGGCCCGTGGGCGCGTACGACCCTGGAAGATCGCGGCGAGCCGTACACCACGGCGCCCGTGACCCCCGGAAGGTGCGACTCGCCGCGATCAACCCGGCAGCCCGCATCACCGCACGGATCGCCCCGACCCGGCGTGGCGAACAGCCAACTCGACGTGGCGAGACGTCCGACTCACCGCGGTGGAGCGGGCAGGTCAAAGGCGCTGTCACTCCGACCGCAGCACGCCGAGGGTGTTCCACGCCCGCGTCGCCAGATGCAGGTTGAACCAGGTCTCCGGATCGTGCAGGTCGACCTGACCGATCTGGCGGATGCGCTGCAGGCGGTACTTCAGGGTGTTGCGGTGCACGATGAGCGACTTGGCCGTCAGCTCGTAGTTGCCGCCGTGCTCCAGGTGGTGCGACAGCGTCCGCACCAGCTCGGAGCCGCGCTGGGCGTCGTACTCCAGCAGCTTGCCCAGCCACCGCTGCACGAACCGCTCGACCTCGCCGAGATCGGAGATGCCGACGAGCAGCCGGTAGACGCCCAGGTCGTCGAACCGGATGGCGCGGTCCTGCCACTCGGCCAGCGCGGGCAGGCGCAGCGCCAGCTTGGCCTGCTGGTAGGACCGGGGGAACTCGCCGACGGCGTCGCAGCGCTCCCCGACCCCCAACCGGATCCGGCCGCCACCCAGCTCGCGGAGCACCGCGAGCCGCAGGCTCTCCCAGTCCGGCTCGGCGTCGGCGAGCAGCACGACCTCGGTGCCGCGGGTCGCGAGCAGCGTGCCTGCAGGCTCGTCGCGGGCGGCGCGGCGCACGGCCTGGGTGAGCGTGTCGAGCGGGTGCCGCTCCCCCGCGGGTCCGTGGCCTTCGACGACGACCACGCGGTGCGGCCGCTGCAGGTCGTAGCCCAGTGCGCTGGCCCTGGCCAGCCCGCTCTCGGTGTCGGTGCCCGCCAGCAGCTCGTCGAGGAGGTCGCGGCGCAGCCGCAGCTCGCTCTCGGCCAGGCTGCGCACCCTGGCCAGCTCCATCGCCAGCACCGTGGCGCCGTGCTCGAGCGCCATCAGCTCCTGGTCGCCCGCGCGCCGTTCGGGGTCGACGAGCACGATCACCCCGAGCGTGTCGCCCTGGGGATGCGCGATCGCGAGCAGCCGCGCCCCGTCGCGGATGGGACGGCCCTCCTGCTTCGCCCGCGCCAACAGGCGCTCCCGGCACGGGGGGCTGTCCTTGGGATACGGGTCGGGCGGCGGCGAGCCCGCCCACGCCTGCAGGTTGCCGTGCCGGTCCTCGACGACGACCTGCAGCCCCGTCAGCTCGTGGACGGCCCTGGCGATCCCCTCACGGCCCTCCCCGGACACCGCGACGGCGGTGAGCCGGGCGTGGATGTCCATGCTGCGCCGCAGCGCGCCGACGCTCCCGCGCAGCCGCTCGTTGAGCGCGGACAGCGTGGCGGCGGTGGCCAGCTCCTGCGCGTGCAGCCTGCGGTTGGCCAGCGCTCCGCCGGTCTGCTGCGCCAACGCCCGCAACAGGAACTGCTCTTCGCTCGTCGGCTCCCTGCGGGCCCCGACGACCAGGTGGCCGAGGTGGCCGGAGATGCCGCTGAGGGGATAAGCCCACGCCCATTCGGTGCCCGGCAGGGTAACCGGGCCGCCGGTGATCCCGACCCCGCGCAGCTGTGCCGCGAGGCGAGCCGGGGCAGGCGGGCCGTCGACCAGCTCGACCGTCACCACGTCGCAGGGCGCCAGCGACGGCGCGGCGGTGGTGGCCAGCTGTTGGATCTGCTGCTCGTCGGCGCCCTCCGTCATGAGGGTGCCGAGCACCAGCAGGCTGCGCATGCTCGACAGCAGGTTGCGCTCGGCGTCTCGGCGCCCGACGTGGCGCGACGAGTCGACGGCGGTCATCGTGCCGGTTCCCCGGCGCCGACGTGTCTGCCCAGGTACTCCTCCGGCTCGACGTACCAGGGGTTGTCGAGCAGCTGCCCCGACAACAGCACCGTGGGATGCGTGCGCAGGATCTCGAGCAGGATCTCGCCGTTGGAGAACTGCTCGAGGTCGTAGAAGCACAGCAGCACCTGCGGGTAGCGGTGCAGGAAGACGTTGAGCTGCGCCTCGTAGGCCATCAGCAGGTCCGAGCCCGGCAGCCCACGCAGCGCCCAGGTCATCTCCCCGGCCGCTCTGACGAAGCCGAAGCCGTCGCCGGACACGGCGGCGCTCATCGCCCCGTCCCAGAAGCCGATCATCTTCTCGATCGCGAAGCGTCCGCCCGACAGGTAGGTCGAGCCGGAGTCCATCGGCTGCAGCTGGGCCGACGTCGACGCGAGGTCGATCTTGAACTCAGCTGCCAACGCGCACACGGCCGCGGCGGCGCCGGGGTCGTCGGTCACGCAGATGCACTTGTCGCCCGCGGCCAATCCCTCGCGCAGATAGGGCAGCAACAGCTCGTCGCGCTGAGTCGGGCCACGATAGAACGCACAGATGTGTAGCCCCGGGGTGAAGCTCACCCCCGGCAGCCCCATTGCTGTCGGATCCATTGCACGGCCTCCTCGCCGTTCGCTGTCAGGGACCGTACCTGCGGATGTGATCCGCGAACAGGGCGTCGGCGTCGATGACGCGCGGCGGGATGGGCCGGGAGACCCCGGCGAGGGACGCGATGTGCGCCGCGGACTTGGCGATCACGTCCATCGTCGGGATCTCGCCGCCGTTCGGCCACATCGCGGTCTGCAGGGCAGCCTTCTCCGACGCCGAGCAGAGGTAGCCGCCCCGGGCGATCAGCATCTCCAGAAGCTCGTCGTAGACGGTCTCCTGGGCGATCACCGCGTTGTCGGCCAGGCAGCTCGTCGCGTTGTCGAACGTCTTGGCGACGGCGATCGCGTCGGCCGCGTCGACGAGGTCGGCCGTCTCGTCGACGACGTGCACGCAGTTGCCGACGCCGACGCCGAACGCTGGGGTGCCCGAGCTGTAGGCGGCTTTCACCATGCCCGCGCCGCCGGTGGCGACGATGAGGTCGGCCAGGCGCATCAGCTCCTGCGTGGCCGCGATCTTCGCCTCGGGCAGCAGCTGGATGAGATCGTCGGGCGCGCCCACCCGTTCGCAGGCGGCGCGCATGCGGTCGACGACGGCCCGGGTGGTGCCCGCGCTGCGCGGGTGCGCAGCGAAGACGATCGCGTTGCGCCCGGCCAGCGCCCACAGCGCCTTGACCGGCGGCGTGGCGTCCGGGCCCGTCGTCGGCACCAGCGCGGCGACGACGCCGACGGGCTTGGCGATCTGCGTGAGGCCGCGCTCGGGGTCCTCGGCGACGACGCCGGCGGTCGGTGTGGCGCGCAGGTCGGCGAGCACGCCCAGCACCCGCCGTTGGATCTTGGTGACCTTGTCGGCGTGGGTGCCGAACCCCGCCTCGTCCACCGCGAGGCCACCCAGCTCCTCCGCGCGGTCCTTGCGCGCGACGGAATAGGCGACGGCGGTGGTCAGCTCGGCGGTCCGCTCGGCGGTCCAGTCGTCGATCACGGCCTGGGCGGCCCTGGCCCGGTCGACGACCTCCGCGACGGTGGCGACGATTGGGGTGGTCATCTCGGCTCCGTTCCGATCTTCCAGTCGACGGCGACGGCGCCGTCGGCGGTGGCGAGGACGGGATTGAGGTCCAGCTCGGTGACGTCGTCCGCGGACAGCAGCAGGTCGCCTGCCGCGACGACGACGGCGGCGAGCGCGTCCAGGTCGACAACCGGGCCGCCCCGGGCGCCGGTGAGCAGGGCGTGCCCGCGCAGCCCGGAGAGCAGGTCGCGGGCCTCGGCGCGGGAAAGCGGGGCCATGGCGAACGCGACGTCGCCGAGGACCTCGACCCAGATCCCGCCGAGCCCGACCATCACGACCGGGCCGAAGACGGGATCGCGCAGCGCGCCGACCGCGATCTCGACGCCCAGCAGCTGCGGCTGCACCAGGACGGGGCCCTGGGCCAGCAGCTCGTCGGCGGCCGCGCGGACGGCGTCGGCGTCGGCCAGCCCGAGCCGCACGCCGCCCAGCTCGGTGCGGTGCGCGGCCTCGGCGAGCTTCACCACCACCGGGAGCGGCAGGGCCGAGGCCGCGGCGACCGCTTCGTCGACCGTGCGGCACAGCGTCGACGGGGCGGTCCGGACGCCGAGCTCGGCCAGCAGCGCCGCGACGCCGCCGGGGTCCGTCGGGGTCGGACCGGTCCTGCGGGCGGGCAGGGGCGCAGCCGGGGTCGTCCGCTCGCGGGCCGCGGCGTAGCGGCGGGCGTGGCCGAGCGCGCGGGCGGTCCTGGCGGGCCACTCGAAGCACGGCACGCCTGCGTCCTGCAGCAGGTCGGCGTTGGGTCGCGCGTCGCGCGGAGCCACCCAGCACACGTGCACGGGCACCGGGACGGCGTCGGCGCGCAGGGCCGCCACCACCTCCCGGAGCCCGGCGGCGGTCGCGGTGTCCAGCGCGGCCCGCTGCAGGAGCACCGCGACGATGACGTCGACCTCGCCGGAGCGGGCGAGCAGGTCGGTGAGGCCGGGGTAGAGCTCGGCGAACCGCGACCACACCGGCGTGACGTCCACCGGGTTCACCGAGCTCGCGAACGCGGGCAGCATCGCGCGGATCTTCTCCTGCAGCGGCGCCGAGAGCGCGGGCACGGTCAGGCCCTCGTCAGCCAGCAGGTCCGCCAGCTCCACGCCGACGCCGCCGGAGTTGGTGATGATCGCGACGCGCGGGCCTGCGGGCAGCGGCTGGCCGTCCAGGGCGCGGGCGGCGTCGAGCAGCTCCTGCCCGGAAGCGACCTCGACGATGCCCGCCTGGCGGAACACCCCGCGCCAGATCGCGGCGTCCGCGGCGAGCGCGGCCGTGTGTGACGAGGCGGCGCGCGCACCCGCCTCCGAGCGACCGGTCTTGACGACGACCACCGGCCGCGTCGGCGTGAGCGCCCTGGCCCGCTCGACGAACGCGCGTCCGTCGGCGAGGGACTCCAGCAGGAAACAGAGCGTGCGCGCGGCCGGGTCGTCGGCGAGCTCATCGAGCAGCTCGGCGATCGTCACGTCGCAGGTGTTGCCCGGCGCGAGGATCTTGGCGAACCGGACCCGTTCGTCCGTGGCCATCGTGAAGATCGCCATGCCGTACGCGCCCGACTGGCTGACCAGGCAGATCCCGCCGCCTCCCCGGGGCAGCCCCGCGGCCATGGAGGCGTTGAGCGGCAGGTCGCAGTTCTGGATACCGAAACAGTTGGGGCCGATCACCCGCGTCGCGCCCGCGTTGGCGACCAGCTCGGCCTGCAGGCGGGCCCCGTCCTCGCCGGTCTCGGCGAAGCCACCGGAGAGCACGACCATCGCCGCGACGCCCTTGGCCGCGGCTTCCGCGGCGACCGCGGGCACCGCGTACGCGGGCACGGCGACCACCGCGAGGTCGATCTCGCCGGGCACGTCGCGCAGCGACTCCCCGCTGCGGACCGGCACGACCTCACCGGGGAACGACGCCAGGTTCGTCGCGAGCAGGTGCCCGAGCGTGCCCTCGCGGTCGGACGCACCGACGAGCGCTACCCGCCGCGGGGCGAACAGGGCGGTCAGGAGGCGCACGGGCGCTCCTGGAGCAGAGGGAACGTTCGCTTCAGCTCGTCGGGGCCGAACTCCAGGCGGCGGACGCCGAGCGGGTCGACGGCGCGCACAACGGCCAGCTCCGCCGCGGTGGGCGGCGCGAGCAGCCCGTCGTCGCCGAGGTCGACGCGCAGCTCGAACCCGGTCGCGGCGGCGACGTCGGCGACCGTGACGTCGGGCCAGACGCCACGCAGCCGCGCGTGCCCGTCGGGATAGTCGAACAGGCCCAGCTCGGTGAGCAGCCACTGCGGGCCGCCGCCCGGGTAGCCCAGCTCGGCGCGCGTGCCCTCTGGCGTGAGGTGGCCGATGTCGGTGAGCACGTCGAGGTGGCCGACCAGCGTGCGCCCCGAGCGGTGCCGCGTGGTCCACACGGTGAGCGCGCCGATCGTCGCGGAGATGTTGCAGCCCCCGCCGCCGCCCCCGAGCTTGATCTTCGGGCGGGTCGGGTCGGGCCCGATCGCGGTGACGTTGGTGTTGCCGTACCCGTCGATCTGGCCGCCGGAGATGAACATCCGGTCCACGTCACCGCGGCAGGCGGCGTCGAAGAACTCCTCGAACTTCATCCGGTAGACCGCGTCGCGGTGCAGCGCGAGGTCGTTGCTCGTCGGCGGGATGAACACCGGGTCGGGGTTGACGGCGTAGGTGGCGCCTTCGACGAGCAGGCAGTCGGGGGCGTGCGTCCGGCGGGCGACGTGCATCGCCACCTGCGCGCACGGGCTGGCGAAACCGTGGAAGACGACCTCCCGGTCGCGGACGGTCCTCGCGAGCGCGACCACGAACCACTCGTCGATCGTCCAGGTCACCGCGCGCCCCCAACCCCCGTGCGCGGAAAAGGTGGCCAGAACAGTGTTATCCGCGCACGGGTCATCGGAAAAGCTCCTGCCAGTCCTGGACCGAGGCCGACCAGCCCGCGAGGCGTTGCGGATCGACGGCCCGGCGGTAGGCGTCCTCGCCCGCGTGCACGTACCGGGCGAGGTAGGCGGTCAGCTCCTCCTCACCCGCGCCTGCGGCGGCGAGGTAGGCGGCCAGGTGCGGCCGGTCGTAGGCGTATCCGGGGTAGCAGGACGACGGGTGCGCCCCGAACGGCGCCTCGACGACCATGGCGACGGTGTGCGCCGGGATCACCACGCCTTCCGCCGCGACCTCCTCTGTCGACACCAGCCGGTCCACGGTGGCGATCACCATGGCCGACGCCGCGGCGAACCGCTCGTCGAGCACGTAGGGCTGGTCGAGGTGCAGGTTGCCGCGCGCGTCGCCGACCGGGGCGTGCAGGAGCGCGACATCGGGGCGCAGCGGCGGAACGGCCACCAGCTCCTCTCCGGTGAACGGGCAGGTCACGCGGGCGTACTCGCTGTGCAGCTGCTCGATGCCGGTGCCCTTCACCCCGCGCACGGGCAGGAACGGCAGCCCCATCTCCGCGGCCCGCAGCTGGGCGAGGACGGTCGCGCAGCAGCTCTCCCGCGCCTCGACCGCCCCGGTGGCCGCGGCGCGCCGGTAGGCCGGGGCGAGCCCGAGGTCCTGCTCGAACCCGACGTAGCTCTCCTCGCAGACCTTCACCGCGCCCGCCGCGATGAGCAGGTCCACGTCGATGCTGTGCGCCGACCCGACGAGGTGCAGGTCCCGGCGGCCCGCCCGAACGAGCGCGCGCACCAACGCCATCGGCAGCCGCGCGCACAGGCCGCCGCCCAGCGCGACGAGCGCGCCGTCGGTGACGAGCGCCGCGGCGTCGTCCAGCGAGCCGCGCTTGTCGCGGCCGAGATGGAAGGAACTCATATGGCCGTCATCCCGCCGTCCGGGGTGATCACCGAGCCGGTCATGAACGACGCCTCGTCGCTGGCGAGGAACAGCGCGACGTTCGCGATCTCCTCCGGGGTGCCCAGCCGCCCGATCGGGTACTTGAGCAGGGTCTTCGCCAATCCGGCCTGCAGGTCCCCGTCGCCGCGGGCGCGCAGCATCGGCTCCATCAGCGGCGTGTAGACCGTGCCGGGGCAGATGACGTTGACCCGGATCCCGCGCGGGGCGAGGTCGACGGCCATGGATCGGGTCAGCGCGATCACCGCACCCTTGGCCGCGCAGTACGCGGCGAAGTTCGGGATGCCGACGAGCCCGGCCACCGAACCTTGATTGATGATCGACCCACCCTCCATGTGCCCGAGGGTGGCCTTGGAGACGAGGAACGTGCCCTTGGCGTTGACGGCCAGCGCGAGGTCCCAGTTGTCCTCGTCGGCGACCGCGACGGAGCCCGCGCTGTCGATCCCCGCGTTGTTGTAGAGCACGTGGATGGTGCCCAGCTCGGCGGCGACCTGGTCGACCGCCTCGCCGACCTGCCTGGCCACCGACACGTCCGCCGTCACCGCGACGGCCCGGCCGCCGTCCTTCACGATCAGCGCGGCGGTGTCGGCCGCCGCCTCCGAGCGCAGGTCGAGCACGCCGACGGCCGCGCCCTCGGCGGCGAACCGGACAGCCGCCGCCCGTCCTATCCCCGAGCCCGCGCCGGTGACCAGCGCAACCTTCCCTTCGAGGCGCTCGCTCATGTGACCGTCCATCCCCCGTCCACCACCAGCGCCGCGCCGGTCATGTAGCCCAGCCGCCCGGACGCGAGCACCGCGATCGCGTCGGCGATGTCGTCGGGCTCGGCCACCCGCCCGGTCGGGATGCGCGCCTCGATCCGCTCCCGCAGCTCCGGGATGTCCAGGCGCCACTGCGTCATCGGCGTGCGCACGAAGCCGGGGCAGACCGCGTTGGACCGGATGCCGGAGGCGGCGTAGTCGAGGGCGAGCGACTTGGCGAACATCACCGCCGCACCCTTCGAGGCCGTGTACGCGCACCGGCCGGGGAACGGGACCTGCCCCGCCACCGACGCCACCGTGATGATGTGGCCGCCGCCTTGGGCCAGCATCACCGGCAGCGCCGCGCGCGAGCACAGGAACGGGCCGCGGGTGTTGATGGCGACCACCCGGTCCCACTCGTCGACCGCGGTCTCGTGGCAGATGGTCGCCTCGTCCGAGCCGCTGATGCCTGCGTTGTTGACCAGCACGTCGATCCGCCCGAACGCCTCGACGACCTGCGCGACCCCCTCCTCGACCGACGATGCGTCGGCGACGTCGGTCGCGCGGCCCAGCCCGTCGGGGCCCGCGGCGACCTTGGCGGCGTCCCCGTTGACGTCGAGGACGGCGAGGGTGAAGCCGTCTGCCGTGAGCCGCGTGCAGGTCGCGCGCCCGATCCCCGAACCGCCGCCGGTCACCACCGCCACGCGGGTGCTGGTCATGCGGGCACCGCCCTTCGCTCGTCCGAACCGATGGAGCGCTGCGCCGCCTGGGCCGCGATCAGCAGCGGGTCGTAGACCGGGGAGTATGGCGGCGCGTAGGACAGGTCCAGCTCGGCGAGATCGTCCACGGAAAGGCCCGCGTACAGCGCCGTCGCGATGACGTCGACGCGCAACGCCGCACCCTCCCGCCCGACGAGCTGGGCCCCCAGCAGCCGTCCGCCCTCGGTGTGCACGAGCCGGACGTGCAGGGGCGCCGTGCCCGGGTAGTACTTCGCGCGGCTCTTGTGCACGACGTCGGTGGCGTTCGCGGCCACGCCCTCGGCCCGCGCTTCGGCCAGCGTCAGGCCGGTCCGCGCCACCTCCCGGTCGAAGACCTTGACCACGGCCGTCCCGACGACGCCCGCGAAGGACGCGTCGCCACCCGCGGCGACCGTGCCCGCGACCCGGCCGGTGCGGTTGGCGGCCGGGCCGAGCGGCACGTAGGCGGGCCTGCCGAGCACCCGGTGCATCGGGGCGACGCAGTCGCCTGCCGCCCACACGTCGGGCAGGCTGGTGCGCATCCGGTCGTCGACGGCGAGCGCGCCGCCTGCCTCGGTGCGGGCCCCGGCCGCGGCGGCGATGTCGCCCGCGGGCCGCACTCCGGCGCAGACGACGACGACGTCCGGATCGACGTCGGCGAGCGCATCGCCTGCGTCCGACGACAGCCGCAGGTCCACGTGCCCGCGCACGTGCTCCTCCACCAGCGCCGCGACCGGCTCGTCGAGCGTGGGCAGCACGCGGGGCAGCCGCTCGACGACGGTGACCGCGACACCGCGGGCGTGCAGGGCCTCGGCCGCCTCCAGTCCGATGTAGCCCGCCCCGACGACGACCGCGCTGTGCACGGCGTCGGCGTCGAGCAGCGCGCGGAGCGCGACCGTGTCCTCCATCGTGCGGACGGTGAACACCCTCCGGCCGTCCAGGCCGGGGATCGGCGGAACGGTGGCCCGCCCGCCCGCCGCGACGACCAGGCCGGTGAAGCCCAGCCGCTCGGTGCGGCCCTGCGCGCGGTAGACCACCTCGTGGCGCCCGAGGTCGATCTCGGTGGCCGCCGCGCCCAGCCGCAGGTCCAGCTTCCTGCGCTCGCGGAAGAACGCGGCTGGGTAGGAGAACAGGTCCGTCGCGGAGTCGACCACCCCTGACAGGTGGTAGGGCAGGCCGCAGAGGCCGTAGCCCGCGTTCCCGGTGGCCTCCAGCACAACGATCGGCAGGTCGGGATCGACCCGACGGGCGGCCGACGCGGCCGACATGCCCGCGGCGCCGCCGCCGACCACCACCAGGCCATCCACCTTGGTCAACCTACGGAGCGTGACGTGGCCTCGGACACGTCCCGCTGAGACGGAGTCCGGCCCGGTCTTGGTCTCCCGAGGACGACGCCCGGCCGCGCGACGAACCGTAGATTCTCGATGATGTGGGACCGTCCCCTGCCCGCTAACAGCCGAGCCCATCCGTACCGGGGGCTCTCGGTGCAGGAGGTCGACGTCCCGCTCACCGAGGAGGCCATCCTCGGTCACCTGCTGGGCCGCGAGGTCTACCGCCGCACCGACTTCCTGGCGTTGCGCCACGGCGGCGCGACGGCGTTGGTCGAGGTGCGCAAGGCGAGCCTCGAGCCGCTGTTCTCGCCGGTCGTGGAAGGGCGGGTGGTCTCGGGCCCGGGACAGACGGCCTGGGTGGAGCGGCCGGAGGTCGACGTCGGCAACGCCACCGCGCTCGCTGGTGCTGCCGTGTCCGGCGCCGACACCACGGTGGTGCTCGGCCGGTTCGAGCACGTCAACTTCATCCACCGGCCCGCCCCGATCCGCGTGCGCGTCACCGAGGTGGTGCCGCCGGAGCCCGCGAAGCTGCTCGCGCAGGCGCGGCAGGCCGTGGCGTTCGACGAGGACCTCCCGCCGGTGGAGCTTCAGCTCGACGCCGTGCGCGTCGAGGCCACGGCGGCCGCGCATCCGGCGGCGGCCTACCTGCTGCCCTGCCGCGGCTCCGGCGCCGACCTCGGCGGGGCCCGGGTGTCCTATCTGGACACTCGGCCTGCCGGGCGCGGCGACTGGCTGCTGATCGGATGCGAGCGCTCCCTCCAGTTCCACCGGCACTTCTACGGCGACGAGCCCGAGCGGGTCGACCTGTGCCCGCGCAACCGCGCCCTCGGCGAGGGCCTGGTGCTGACGAAGTGCTGCCTCATCGAGCGCGGGCTGGAGATCGACGGCGACACCGCGGTGGTCCCGTGGGGCGCGAACCTCGACGAGGTCCGCGAAGGCCTCCGGAAACTACTGCTGTGACCTCGCACCCGACCGACTCGCAGGTCTACGGCCATCTCTGGACGACCCCTGAGCTGCACGCGCTGTTCGACGACCCCGGCCGGACGGCGGCGTGGCTGGAGATACTGGTGGCGCTGGCCTGGGCCCAGGCCGACGTCGGGCTGGTCCCGCAGGAGGCGGCACGGCTGATCGCGGAGAACGCCCGGCTCGAGCGGCTGGACCTGTCCGCGGTCGCCGAGGGCACCCGCGCCACCGGGCACTCGACGCTCGGGCTGATCCGGTGCCTGCGCGCGGTGCTCCCGGAGCAGGCGCGCGAGTGGGTGTACTACGGGGCGACCGTGCAGGACCTGTCCGACACGTGGTTCGCGGTGGCCATGCGCGCCGTCGCCGACGTCGTCGACCGCGACCTCGCGCGCTGCCACGCAGCTGCTGTCGCGCTGGCGGCCCGCTACCGGGACACGGTGATGTGCGGGCGCACCCACGGCCAGCCCGGCCTTCCGATCACGTTCGGGTTCAAGGCCGCGGTCTGGGCGTCCGAGCTGGCCCGACACCGCGAGCGGCTCGCCCAGCTGCGCCCGCGCGTGCAGGTCGTGCAGCTCGGCGGGGCGCTCGGGACGATGGAGTTCTGGGGCGAGCGCGCGCTGCCGCTGCTCGACGGCTTCGCGGGGCGGCTGGGGCTGGGCGCGCCCGACCTTCCCTGGATCACCGCGCGGGACCGCGTCGCGGAGTTCGTGACCTTCCTCGCCCTCGTCACGGGCACCCTGGCCAAGATCGGGAACGAGGTCTTCGAGCTGCAGCGGCCGGAGATCGGCGAGGTCGGCGAGCCCATCGTGGCGGGCACGGTCGGCAGCATCACGATGCCGCACAAGCGCAACCCGGAGTTCTCCGAGCAGCTCGACACGCTCGCCCGGATCGTCCGGTCCGACGCGGGCGTCGCGCTGGAGGGCCTTGTCGCCCTCCACGAGCGCGACGGGCGCAGCTGGAAGGCCGAGTGGCTGGTGCTGCCGGAGGCCTGCCAGCTCACCGGGGCCGCGCTGGGCTTGGCCGCGCGTCTGGTGGAGGGGCTGCGCGTCGACGCCGCTCGGATGCGGGCCAACCTGGACGCCCACGGCACCGCGATGACCTCGGAGCCGTTGATGGCCTTGCTGGCCGCCCGGATCGGCAAGCACTCCGCGCACGACGCGGTGTACGCGGCCGCGATGGCCGCCCGCGACGCGGGCACCGACCTGGGCGAGCAGCTCGTGGCCGAGGGGCTGCTGACCCGTGAGGAGGTTGCCGCGGCGGCCGACCCTGTGCGGGCGCTCGGCATGGCGACGGCGTTTGTGGACCGGGTGACGGGCAAGTGACGCCCCAGCCCGCGGCGCCCGACGACACCACGGCCGGGACCGCGCCCGACAGCACCGCGGCCGGGGCCGCGCCCGACCGCACCTCCGGGGCCCCGCCTGACCGCGCCGCCGGGGCCCCGCCGGACCACCCCGCGGCGGGGGCCGTGCCCGACCGCACCGCCGGAGCCCCGCCGGACAGCGCCGCCGGGGCCCCGCCGGACCACCCCGCGGCGGGGGCCGTGCCCGACCGCACCGCCGGAGCCCCGCCGGACAGCGCGGCGGCCGGGCGGCCCGCGGCGCTGTTCCGCATCCCGCGGATCCGCCTGGGCACGCTGCCCACCCCGCTGCAGCCTGCGCCGCGGCTCTCCGCGGAGGTGGGCGTCGAGATCTGGTTCAAACGCGACGACCTGACCGGCCTCGGCCTGGGCGGCAACAAGGTGCGCGGGCTGGAGTACCTGCTCGCCGACGCGCTCGCCCACGGCTGCGACGCCTTCGTCACGGGCGGGGGGCCCGGCTCGAACTGGGCGATGTTGGCGGCGCTGGCCGCCCGCACGCGGGGGCTCGACACGGTGCTGGTCTGCTACGGCGACCCTGTCCCGCCGGTCGGCAACATGGCGCTGGCGACGGCCATCGGCGCGCAGATCCGGTTCACCGGGGACGCCGACCGGGCCTCGGTCGACACCGGGGTCGCCGCGGTGGCCGACGAGCTGCGGGAAGCGGGCCGGACGCCGTACCCGATGGGCCGGGGCGGGGCGACGGCCGTCGGCGCGCTCGGCTACCTCACCGCGGCCAGGGAGCTGGCCGTCCAGCTCGCCGACGCCGGGTGGGCGCCCTCCGCGCTGTGGCTGGCCACCGGCTCGTGCGGCACCCAGGCCGGGCTGGTCGCGGGCGCGGCGTGGCAGCGGCTGGGACCCGTGGTCGGGGTGACGGTCAGCCGTCCGGTCGACGAGTGCGTGGCCAGGGTCGCGACCGTCGCGCACGCCGCCGCGGCACTGGCGGGCGTGCCCCATCCGGACAGCCCGCCGACCGTCCTCGGCGGCCACGTCGGGCCGGGCTACGGGAAGCGCAGCGCCGAAGGGGACGCCGCGGCCGAGCTGGTCGCGCGCACCGAGGGTGTGTTCCTCGACCCGATCTTCGCGGCGAAGGCGATGGCCGGGCTGCTGGCCGCGGTCGGCCGCGGCGAGGTGGCGAGCCCGGTCGTCTTCTTGGTGACGGGTGGGGCGCCGACGCTGTTCACCACGCCGATGATCGCTCCCACCCGGGTCGGGGCGCGCCGCGCGCCCCGTCTGGGCGCCCGGCGAGGCCCACCCCCACCCCGGTGAGTCGGGCGAGGCCCACCCCAGCCGGGTGAGTCGGGCGTCTGACCACGCCGAGTTGGCCGTTTCACCACAGCCCGCTGCAGGCGGCAGACCTGCATGTCCATAACTGGCGCGTCCTCAAGTGGCATGGTGTTCGACGGCATGGTGTTCGACACCGGTGATCGCTGGTAGTGGTGTGGGGGGTGCACCTCTGAACGTGTGGCACCACTTCCGCCGATCTTGCCCGGTGTGCGCAGGGGTTGATCGCTGGTAGTGGTGTCAGCGGTGCGCCTCCGCACCTGTGGCACCACTTCTGCCGATCTTGTCCACCCGGGCCCGCGGCGGGGTGGTGTTGAGGCGGGTTCTCGGCCGGTGGGCCCACTGCACCCGCGTCGGTGATCGCGGAGAGAGCGACGTTATCGGGGTTAAACCCCCGGAAAGGTCGCACTCGACGCGATCACAGGTCCTTCTCGCCGAAGTACACCGCGATGTGGTTGGTGTTGTACTTCGGGATCTCCCGGTAGCCGGTGCGCGCGAAGAGCACGCGGCTGTGCTTCTGCTCCTCCCCCGCGTCGAGCCGGACCCGCGTGTAGCCCAGCTGTCGGCCCGCGTCCTCCAACGCGGCCAGGAGAGCCCGCCCGATCCCGCGCGACCGCGCGTCCGGCACGACGTACATCCGCTTGATCTCGCAGATCCCGTCGCCGAGTCCGCGCAGGCCACCGATCGCGACCGGCCGCCCGTCCTCGTAGCCGACGAGGAACGCGCCATCGGGGGCGGTCATCTCCTCCGGCGTGGTCACGGAACCGGGACGGGCCGCTCGCCCCGGGTACTGGGCGTTGAACAGCGCGTCGAGCTCCGCGAACAGCTCCCGGCCGGGCGACGCGTCCGACCGCTCGGCCCGGAACACGAGCGCCACGACCGCCATCATGGCCCATCGTCACCGGCGCGACATTGGCCGGTCAGGACGAGCGGACCTGTCCTGAACGGCTCACCTTTGTGCGGCCCGTCCCAACACCCGGCAAGCTGCGTGTGATCCACCCCACACGGAGACGAGGGAGCCCCATGCGCGTCGGAGACCAGGACATCCTCATCCCCACCTCGATGGTCGGGAACTACCCGAACCCGCGCTGGTGGGACGCCGGGCCCGTCCGGGACTGGCACGGCGACCAGGAGCCGCCGGACTCGTTCAACCAGGAGGCGTTCCAGGACGCGATGGCCGCGCTCGTCTCCGACCAGGAGCACGCGGGGCTGGACATCATCACCGATGGCCGCCTGCACGGCGACAACTACGCCGACCAAGCGCTTTACTACTACTACCGCAGGCTCGGCTACGACCTGCACGGCGGCTACCTCGGCTTCCCGATCTACAGCCGCCTGCACGCGGGTTCGGCGACGCACGAGATCAGGCGGCGCGGCGCGATCATGGTCGAGCAGGCGCGGGCGCTGAAGCGGGCGACGAACAAGCCCACGAAGATCCAGTACACCGGCGTGCAGGTGCTCGCCCAGGCGACCAACGACCTGCACTACGACGACCCGCGCGACCGCGCGATGGCGATCGCCGCCGCGATGAACGAGGACATCCTCGAGGTCGACGCGATGGGCGTCGACTTCATCCAGCTCGACGAGTTCACGTGGCCCTACTTCTACGAGGACTGGGCCATCGAGGCGTTCAACCGCGCCGTCCAGGGCGTCCAGCACGCCAAGATCATCGTGCACGTCTGCTGGGGCAACTGGGGCGGCACTCCCGCCTACTTCCCGGACGAGACCGCCCAGGCCGGGGAGATCTTCGACCTCACCAAGCGCGTCGGCGACGCCCCGGCCGCGACGGCGACGGTGGTCCCGAAGTCCTACGAGGCCAACATCGACGTCCTCAACCTGGAGAACTGCGGACGCCGCTCGGACGACCTCTCCGGCCTCGACGTGATCAAGAACCACCCGCTCCCGGACAACGTCACGTTCTGGGCGGGCGTCATCGACGTGAAGTCGACGATCACCGAGACGGCCGAGCAGGTGGCCGACCGCATCCACCGGCTGCTGGAGTACGTGCCCGCCGACAAGCTCGGCGTCACCACCGACTGCGGCCTGATCCTGCTGCAGCGCTACATCGCCATAGAGAAGCTGCACGCGCTCGTCGCGGGTACGGAGCTGGTGCGCCAGAAGCTGGGTTAGCGCCCCTGCAGACCCCGCCCGCATCGCAGCAGGGTGGCACTGCTCCGACCCAGTCGCAGCAGTGCCACCCTGCTGCAAACCCCAGGCCGCAAACCCCAGGCCGCTGTCAGCCCGAGCCGGCGCCTGCCCGGGCGAGCACCGCAGCCTCTGCGGCGGCGAACCCGGCCCGGCGGGCGCGCACCGCGGCCAGCACGGCCTCCGCGGCCTCCGCGGCCTCCTTGGCCATGCCGCGCACGATCTCCGGGGCCCCGCCGCCCCGCGTCCGCCTGCCGCGGACGATGGCGGCGGGGTCGAGCGCGGCGCGGAGGTCGAGTCCGGCGAGCGACGGCGCGACGACTCCGGCATCGGCCGCCGCCGCGTCCAACAGGGCGCCGGTGAGGTCGACGCCGCGCATCCCCGCCGCGGCGGCGGTGCGCACAGCCGCGCCCACCAGCTCGTAGGCGGAGCGGTAGTCCAGCCCGATCGTCACCATGAGGTGCTCGGCCAGGTCCGCCGCCTGCGCGAAGCCGCCGTACAGGGCCTCGCGCATCCGGGCGGCGTCAACGGTCATCTCCGCGACCACGCAGGCCATCAGCCGGGTCGCCCGCGTCGCGAGATCGAGCGCTCGGGGCACCTCGCCGTAGGCGAAGATCAGGTTGTCGCTGCGCGCCGAGGGGCTCTTGGCCAGCGCGAGCATGCCCGTGGCCCGCCCGATCAGCACACCCGCCTCGCCGCGGATCATGGTGAGCGCGTAGGGGTTGCGCTTCTGCGGCATCAGCACCGACGAGCGCGTGTGCGCCGCCGCGAGGGAGACCCACCCGAACTCGGCGCTGGAGAGGATCTCCAGGTCTTCGGCGAGGCGGTCGAGCGTGGTCACGAGGGTGGCGGCGTCGGCGACCAGCCCGGTCAGCCCGTCGCTCTGCCACATCGCGTCGCGGGTGTGCTCGATGACGCCGTCGAACCCCAGCAGCTCGGCCATCCGTTCCCGGTCGCCGGTGAGCGGGCTCCCGTTCACCCCGCCCGCACCGGCCGGGCTGCGGTTGACCCCGTCGAGGCCGAGGGTGAGCCGGTCGATCGTGCGCAGCACCGGGTAGGCGCTGCCGAGCAGGAAGTGCCCGAACGTCGACGGTTGGGCGTGCTGCAGGTAGGTCTGCTCGACCATCAGCGTCTCCGCGTGCTCGCCCGCGACCTCGGCGACGGCGCCGACGAAACCGGCGGCGGCCTCGACCAGGTCGGCGACGTCGCGGCGCACCCGAAGGCGCAGCGCGATCCGCACCGCCTCCCGCCGGGGGCGCCCGGCGTGCAGCCACCCCGCGTCCCGGCCGATCGCCGCGGCGAACCGGCGCTCGCGGCAGTTGTAGACCTCGCCGTGGGCGGGGTCGTAGCCGAACTCGGCCACCGGGGTGGCGACCGCCTCGGCCAGCACGCCGAGCAGCCTTCGAGTGGCCGACTCCGGGATCACGCCCCGCTCGCGCAGGACGAGCACGTGTGCGATGTCGGCGACGTTCAGGCCGCCGTGCAACAGCGGCGCGTCGGCGACCTCGACGGCGAAGCCCGCGTCGACCAGCTCGGCGGCGTAGCCACCCTTCACCCGCCCCGCCTGCTTCCCTCCCCCGGGCTCGCTCACAGGCGGCTCAGCAGCTCGCGCGTGCGGCGGACGCTGGCCTCCTCGTCGGCGCCGACCGGGTAGACCGCGGGCCACAGGTCGGTCACCCCGATGTCGGCGTAGCTGCGCAGCTGCTTCTCGACGTCGGCCTCGGCGCCGACCACCGCGAGCTCACCCACCGAGGCGACCCCTTCGCGCTCGAACAGCCTGCGGTAGTTCTCCACGCCGTTGTAGCGGCCGAAGGCCTCCTCGGCGACGGCGCGGGCCGCGGCGGCGTCGTCGGTGACGGCGACCGGCACGGCCGCGACGACCCGCGGCGCGGCGCGGCCCGCGGCGGCGGCCGTCAGCGTCGGGACGATGAGGGCGGCCAGGGTGCGCGGTCCGGCGAGCCACGTGATGGCGCCGTCGGCGAGCTCCCCCGCGACGTGCACCATGCGCGGTGACAGCGCGCCGACCAGCACCGACACCGCCGCCGCGCCCGGCACGACGAACCCGCCGTCGACGCGGAAGTGCTCACCGGCGTACTGCACCTGCTCGCCGCGCAACAGCGGCGCGAGCACCGTGAGGTACTCCCGCATGTGCGCCGCTGGCGAGGCGTAGGGGATGCCGTGCAGGCCCTCGATGACCCGACGGTGCGACACGCCGACACCGAGGGTGAGCCTGCCGCCGCAGAACGCCTGGGTGGTGACGGCCTGCTGGGCCAACGCCATCGGGTGTCGCGGGTAGGTGGGGACGACACCGACGCCGAGCTCGATCCGTTCGGTCGCCTCGCCCGCGACCGCCAGTGTGGTCAGCGCGTCGTAGGCGCGGGTGAAGTGCACCGACCAGGCCGTCGCGAACCCCTCGTCCTCGGCGCGGTGGGCGTCCGCCACGACCTCGGACGGCGTGCTGGGACGAGCAAGCACATCACCGCCGATCGTCATCCCGATGCGCACCGTGCGAGCATCCGCCCTGGTGGGCCCCGGACAACATGTCCGGAGGGGACGAAACACGACCCATTCGATGGCCCCGTGAGCCGGAAGCTCCCGCGGTCGGCGAACTCTGCGCCGAGAGGGCATTCAGCGGGGATTCGGGCGCTCAGAACCCCGGTGAGCGTCACTTCGAGCGTCGTTCACGCCAAGATCGGGCCATGGCACCCTTCGCGGCGTTCAGCGGCGAGATCTACCGGGGCAGTGTCGCGCCCGACCTGCCCACCGACCCCGACCGGCTGGAGGACGCCGCGCGGGCGGCCGTGGGATCGGAGGCCTTCTGGTACGTGGCGGGCGGAGCCGGATCGGGCGCCACGATGCGGGCCAACCGGGCCGCGTTCGACCGGCACGGGCTGGTGCCGCGCATGCTGCGGGACAACACCGAACGCGACTGGTCGACGACCGTCCTCGGCACCGCGATGCCCGCCCCGGTCCTGCTCGCGCCGATCGGGGTGCAGTCGATCCTGCACCCGGACGGCGAGCTGGCGTCGGCCCGCGCGGCGGCGGCGCTCGGCCTGCCGATGGTGGCCTCGACGGCCGCGTCGCACACCCTCGAGGAGATCGCCGCCGCGTCCGGCTCCGGCCCGCGCTGGTATCAGCTCTACTGGCCGACCGACGACGCCGTGACGGAGAGCCTGCTGGCCCGCGCTCGCGCCGCCGGGTTCACGGTGCTGGTCGTCACGCTCGACACGTGGCAGCTCGGGTGGCGCCCGCACGATCTCGACGCCGCCTACCTGCCGTTCCTGCGCGGCGTCGGCGCCGCGATCCCGTTCTCCGACCCGGCGTTCCAGGCGGCGATCGGTTGCGCCCCCGAGGAGGACCTCGCGGCGGCGGTCGCGTACCGACAGCGGATCTTCCAGGGCACCGCGCGCGGCTGGGACCGGCTGGAGCAGCTGCGCGCGCTCTGGGACGGCCCCATCGTGCTCAAGGGCATCCAGCATCCCGACGACGCCCAGGCCGCGCTCGACGCAGGGATGGACGGTGTGATCGTCTCCAACCACGGCGGCAGGCAGGTCGACCGGGCGATCGGGGCGCTGACCGCGCTGCCGGGCGTGCTCGCGGCCGTCGCGGGGCAGATGCCGGTGCTGTTCGACTCCGGCATCCGCACCGGGGCCGACGCGGCGGTCGCGTTGGCGGTGGGCGCCGACGCCATCCTGCTCGGCCGCCCGTACGCCTACGGCCTCGCGCTCGCGGGCGAGGCAGGCGTGCGCCACGTCGTCCGTTGTGTGCTGGCCGAGCTGGACATCACCCTCGCCCTCGCGGGCTACGCGACGCTGGCCCAGCTGCGCGCGGCGGCCGACGCCGTCACGCCCACCTGACCCCCCGTGCGCGCTCAGAGGGCCTTGCGCACCTCGTCAGCCGCCTGGCCCATGTTGCGGAGCTTGGCGTAGGCCGTGGTGCGGCTGAAGTAGCCCAACCCGCAGTCGGGCGCGACCAGCAGCCGGTCCGCGGGCACCACCTTGAGCGCACGCCGGATCCGGTCGGCGATCTGCTCGACCGACTCGACCATCGTGTTCTTCGCGTCGACCACACCCACGCCGAGCACCTTGTCCTTCGGGAACTCGCCGAACGCGTCGAGCTCGCTGAAGTCCTTGTTGGTCATCTCCAGGTGGATGACGTTCGCGGGCGACTCCTTGAACAGCGGCATCATCGACGCGGCGTGGTCGTCGAACACGTCGCGCTGCCCGTCGACGCTGCCGTAGCAGACGTGCCAGAACTTGGTCATGGAGATGCCCTCCCACATGATCTGCTGGCACTCCACCTGCCACATGTCGGTGGTGTAGGGCGGCAGCACGTCGATGAGCTGCACGGCCTCGCAGCCCATGTCCTGCAGGAAGTGCATCTCCTTGTTCAGCGCGCGGGCGATGTCCTTGGCGAGCTCGACGCCGTCGCCGTAATGCTGGTCGTCGAGGATCACGCTCTGCTGGGCCGGACCGAGGTAGGCGATCTTGAACGGGCGGTCGGTGGCGTTCTGCATCGCGTAGCAGACGGCTTCGAAGATCGGGCGGACCCACTCGACCTTGCCGGTGACCGTGCCCTTGTAGAACGGCTTGTACTTCACGCCGTCGCCGGGCGGGCCGTAGTTGTCGATGCCGCCGAGCATCTCGGGGATGAAGTGGAAGATCGGCTCGAGCTGGAAGCCGGGGGCCTCCCACTCGTAGTACTGCGCGCCGTCGCAGAGGATGGAAAGACCCGCGGCCTCCTGCTCGCGCGCGGTCAGCTTGCAGGCGTCCTCGTAGGCGACGCGCAGGTTGTGGCTGCGATAGGTCGGCTCGTACTGGCTGCCGAAGACCCGGCCCTGCAGCCAGTGCGGCCGCGGGAACGCTGACACCGCCGATACGGGGAGCAGTACCTCATCGCCGCGGATCTCCACTGCGCCCAACCCTTCCACTCGGGAAGCGGCCTGCGACGCGCGCGGCCGCACCGCAGCCGACCACCGACTGCGGCATGGGTCACACTGTCACGCGACGCCGGTCGCGGTCCTCGTCCGGCAAGGCCAACGATCAACGCGGGCCCGGTCCCGAGGTACCAACCACCGAGATGACGCTCAGCGGGGTTTCGGTGCCGCAGAACCCCGCTCAACGCCATCTCGGGGTCGGTTTTCCCGAACGGCCACGGCGCCCGGCCGGGCCGGGTCATCCTGCTGCGTATGTCCAGTGTGCCGGGATGGCCCGTCGCGTTCCGGGGATCCGGGGCGGTCGCGGCGGGGCTGGTCACCCCCGACCGGCTGCGCGGCCCACGGTTCCGGCGGCTGCTGCCCGACGTCTACTGCGGAACGGACGCCCCGGCCGACCTGATGCTCCGGTCGCTGGCCGCCTACCGGCTCGTCGAAGGACGAGGGGTGCTCTCGGGCCACTCGGCCGCGGCGGTCCTTGACGCCCACTGCGCGCCGCGCCCCGACGTTCCCGCCGAGGTCACCGTCCTCGGCGGGGGCCTGCGCACCCGCCCCGGGCTGGTGGTCCACCGCAACCGACTGCATCCTGGCGAGCTCACTCAGGTCGGGGACGTCAGGTGCACCACTCCACTCCGTACCGCGTTCGACCTCGCCCGCGACCCGAACCTGCGCGAGGCCGTCGTCGCGGTCGACCGGCTCGCCAACCGGCATCGCTTCAACCCCGACCTCCTGCTGAACTTCTGCGTGCGCTATCGCGGACGGCGCGGCGTCGCCAGGCTGCCCGAGGTCCTCTCCTTGGCCACTCCCTATTCGGGGTCGCCGATGGAGACCCGGCTCCGGTTGCTCATCGTCGATGCCGGGCTCCCCCGCCCCCAGGTGCAGTGGGTCGTGCAGGACCCGGACAGCCGGACCGCGGTCTGGCTGGATCTCGCGTGGCCCGAGCTCATGATCGGCGTCGAGTACGAGGGCGAGGTGCACACCGAGCCTGGACGGGTGCGGCGCGACATCGGCCGCTCCACCCGGCTCGTCGACCAGGGCTGGGCGCTCTACCGGTACACCAAGCTGGAGGTCTATGGCGAGCCCGAGCGCATCGTTGCCGAGCTGAGCCGCGCCCGCGAGCGACGGTCGAGATGACGCTGGACGGGGTTCTCGGGGCGCGAAACCCCGCCCAGCGCAATCTCGGCCGGTGAGCTCGTCGCGCGCAGCCCGCGACTGGCGCTGACCGGGCAGGACAAATCGGCGGGGCGAGTTCGTCCGTCATGGCCGAGCACCCGCGCGGCGCCCCGGGCGCATACTCCGAACAGCCGACAACGAGGGAGAGCAACGGGTGAGACAGATCGGCCCCGGGTTCCTCAGCCTCCCCTACCGGACGCCGAAGCCCCGCTCGGAAGGGCTCACCCACGTGCTCGACAAGGGCCTTTCGCTGTTCGCGCTGGAGTCGCTGATCCAGACGGCGGGCGACGCCGTGGACATCGTCAAGCTCGGCTGGGGCACGTCGTACGTGTCTGACGGCGTGAAGGCCAAGGTTGCGCTGTGCCGGTCGGCAGGCATCCACCTCTCCCCCGGCGGGACCCTCCTGGAGATCTGCGAGCACCAAGGCCGCATCCCCGAGTACGCGCGGTGGCTGCTGCGCCTCGGCGTCACCCACGTCGAGGTGTCCAACGGCGCGTTCGGGATGGACACCGGCCGCAAGCGTGAGCTGATCCGGCTGCTCGCCCGCGACTTCACGGTGTTGTCGGAATGCGGGTCCAAGAACCCCGACGTCGAGGTCGTCGCGGCCGACTGGGTGGCCGAGATGAGCGGCGACCTGGAGGCGGGCGCGTCGCTGCTGATCGCCGAGGCCCGCGAGAGCGGCACGGTCGGGCTCTACCGGCCCGACGGTCGGGTGCGGGCGGACCTGGTCGAGGCGCTGGCGCGCGAGCTGCCCGTCGAGAAGATCATCTTTGAGGCGCCGAAGAAGGACCAGCAGGCGTGGTTCATCCGACGGCTCGGATCGGTCGCGAGCCTGGGCAACATCGCATCGGACGAGGTCGTCGCGCTCGAAACGCTGCGGCTGGGACTGCGTTCGGACACCATCGACCTGCTGCCGGAGGCAGACCAGCGGCCGAGGGTCACCGACTCCGGCGCCGCGCTCCCCTCCGCGCCGCCGCTGTATCACTAAGGTGCGCATTGCCGGACACGATGTCCTGCTGCCGACGACCATGGTCGGCAGCTGGCCACGGCCGCTGTGGCTGCGGGGCGGCGTGCTGCGGCCGTCGCCGTACGAGCTGGACCACGCCGACATGTACCAGCGCACGCTCTACGAGGACGCGGTGCGGCTGTGCGTGAAGGACCAGGACCTCGCGGGCCTGGACATCGTCACCGACGGCAACCAGTACTTCGAGGGCGAGACCCCCTACGACAAGATCCAGATGTTGCTGGTGCCGTTGCGGATGCACGGGTTCCGCGGCTACGGGCCGCCGGGCGCGGTGGCGGGGATGGAGCAGTACTTCCGACCGGTGGTGTACGACCGCGTGCGATGGGTGCGCCCCGTGTTCGGGCCCGTGCTGGAGGCCGTCCGGATCGCGACGGACAAGCCATTCAAGATCAATATCAACGCGGGCCCGCGGCCGTCGCCTCCTGGTGCGAGGACGAGTGGTACGGCGACCCGGCCGCGCTGCGCGCCGATGTGGCCGACGCGTTCAACCGCGAGCTGCGCTGGCTCGCCGACCACGGCGCGACCGTCATCCAGCTCACCGAGCAGGGCTTCATCGCCTCCGCGGGCCGCGACGACTGGGTGATCGAGATGATGAACCGGGCGGCGCACGGCGTGGACGCCCACCTGGTCTGGCACATGTGCTACGGCAACGCCCGCGAGTTCGACTGCGCCTACCCCGAGGTCAACGCGGCATGCCTGGCCAAGCTGTTCGCCTCGGCCCGCGAGGTGGCCTGGCAGGAGATCCACCTGGAGACCGCGCGGCCCGCGATGGCCGAGATGGCGCAGCTCGTCGGCTGGCTGGACCGGGAGGACGCCGTGCTGGGCGTCGGCGTCGTAGAGGTGATGAGCCCGCGCGTGGAGAGCCCGCAGGACGTCGCCGCCCGCATCCGGACCGCGCTGGAGTACGCCCCGGCGGAGCGGCTCGTGGTCAGTACCGACTGCGGGCTGTACCAACTGCCGCGCGACGTCGCGTTCCGCAAGCTGCGTGCGCTCGTCGACGGCACGCGCATCGTCCGCAGGGAGCTGGGCTTCGCCCCCGACGGCCTCCCCCGCTGACCCACCCAGCCCCGTGCGCGGACAACGTTGTTCCGACCATCTTTTCCGCGCACGAGCGCGCGTCAGCACACCTGTCCTATTCGGGCGAGGTGGAGGCGACATCCTGTCCTGCGCGGCCGAAGAACCGACCCGATCACGTGCGTAGCTTTCTGGCGTGACCACCGTGGAGGCGCCCGACCAGGCCGAGCAGCTGCGCAGGCACGAGCAGATGGTCCTCATCCGACGGTTCGAGACCAAGATCGACGTGCTTTACCGGCAGGGCCGCGTCCGCGGACCCGCGCACCTGGGCATGGGGCAGGAGGCGGTGGCCGTCGGGGCGGCGGCCGCACTGCGCGCAGGCGACCGCTCGATCGGCACCTACCGCGGCCACGCGCACGCGCTGGCGCGTGGCGCCTCTCCAGCCGCCGTGATGCGGGAGCTGCTGGGCCGCGAAGGCGGGATCTGCCATGGCAAAGGCGGCTCGATGCACATCACCGACGTCGAGCACGGCTACTACGGCTCCTACGCGATCATCGGAGCGCACCTGCCCATCGCGTGCGGCATGGCGTGGGCGGACCAGGTCAACGGCACGGGCGCGGTCACCGTCTGCTTCTTCGGCGACGGCACGACCAACATCGGCGCGTTCCACGAGGCGTTGAACTTCGCCGCCGTCTGGACGTTGCCGGTCGTGTTCGTGTGCGAGAACAACCACTACATGGAGTACACGCCGATCAGCGACGTCATCGCGGTCAAGCGGCCTGCCGCGGACCGGGCCTCGGCCTACGGGCTCGCGCCGATCGTGGTGGACGGCAACGACGTCGATGCCGTGCACGCCGCGCTCGACCACGCCGTCACCCGTGCCCGCGACGGCGGCGGCCCCTCCCTCGTCGAGGCCGACACCTACCGCCACAGCGGCCATTCCGCGGCCGACCCGGCGGCGTACCGCAGCGCCGAGGAGGTGGCGCAGTGGAAGGAGCGCGACCCGCTCCTGCTGCACACCGCCCGGCTGTCGGCGGCGGGGGTGGCCGACGCCGAGATCGCGGCGGTGACGGCGAGGGTGGACGCGGAGATCGACCGGATCACCGCCGACACGCTCGCCGCGCCCCCGCCCGACCCGGCCACGGCGTGGACGGACATGTGGAGCGACGGGACGAGCTCATGGCGGAACTAGCGCGGACCGGAGACGGGCTTGGTTGGGAGGAGAGATGGCGGAACTGACCTATCGCCAGGCCGTCGCCACGGCCCTCGCCCAGGAGATGGCGCGCGACGAGCGCGTTGTGCTGCTCGGCGAGGACATCGTCTCCGGCGGGGTGTTCAAGACGACCATCGGCCTCGCGGACCGGTTCGGCCGCGTCCGCGTGCGCAACACCCCGATCTCCGAGACCGCGATCGCGGGCGCCGCGATGGGGGCGGCCATGGCGGGGCTGCGCCCGGTCGCGGAGATCATGTTCTCCGACTTCTACGGTGTGTGCTGGGACCAGGTCGCCGTCGAGATCGCCAAGGCCCGCTATATGACCGGCGGCCAGTTCGGCCTGCCGCTGGTGATCCGCGGGGCCAACGGCGGCGGCATCGGCTTCGGCGCCCAGCACAGCCAGTCGGTCGAGAACTGGGCGCTGTGCGTGCCCGGCCTCAAGATCGTCTCGCCGTCGACGCCCGCGGACGTCGTCGGGCTGCTCGCCGCCGCGATCCGCGACAACGACCCGGTGCTCGTGTTCGAGCACAAGGGCCTCTACGGCAGCAAGGGCGAGGTGCCCGACGGCGAGCACCTCCTACCGCTCGGCCAGGCCGCGGTCGTGCGCGAGGGCGACGACGTCACGTTGGTCGCATTGTCGGTCACCGTCGGGATGTGTCTGAAAGCCGCAGACCGGCTCGCCGAGGCGGGCATCTCCGCCGACGTCATCGACCTTCGCACACTGGTGCCGCTGGACACCGCCACCGTGCTGCGTGCCGTGCGCCGCACCGGGCACGTCGTGATCGCCGAGGAGAACCCCGGACAGCTCGGCTGGGGAGCGGCGATCGCCGCGATCCTCGCCGAGGAGGCGTTCGAGGACCTCGACGGGCCGGTCGTGCGGGTGAGCGGCGGGAACATCCCGCTGCCGGTCGCTGCCCCGCTGGAGGCCGAGGTGTCGGCGTCGGCCGAGCGGATCGTGGCGGCGGTGGGGCGGCTGTTGGGGCTCGCCGTCGCGGCGGGGTGAGGCTCGCGATCGGGGGTGGGCCTGCGAGGCAGGTTCGCGATCGCAGCAGGGTGACCCTGCTCCAACCCAGTCGCAGCGGTGCCACCCTGCTGCGATCGCCCGCGCTCCCGTCCCCGCGGACATCGGGCACACTCGGCCCGTGTCCGCTGCGCTACCGTTGCGTCCGCCCGCCCATCAGGTCAGTCCGCGTGCGGTGCGCTGGTGGCAGCTGCGTGACCTGATCACGGTGCTGGTGCTGCTGGTTCCCCAGGTCGTGATCGTCGCGCTCGGCGGCCCTGGCTGGCTGGTCGCCACCGCGCTCGCGACGGCGGTGCTCGGCCTGGCCTACCTGCTGCTCGTCCCGCCGCTGCTGTTCCGCATCCACCGCTGGGAGATCACCGACGAGGCCGTCTACACGCGCTCGGGCTGGCTCGTGCGCGAGTGGCGGATCGCGCCGATCTCGCGGGTGCAGACCGTCGACACGCAGCACGGCCCCTTGCAGCAGCTGCTCCGGCTGGCCAGCGTCACCGTGACGACGGCGTCGGCGAAGGGGCCCGTGACCATCCGGGGCCTCGCCGTCGACGACGCGGCCGAGCTTGCCCGCGTGCTCACCGAGACCACCCAGGCGACGCCCGGCGACGCCACGTGACCACCGACGTCGACACCGACACCGACACCGCATGGCGTCGGCTCGACCCCCGCATGCTCGTCATCACGCCGGTGAGCAGTCTGGTGCGCCTCCTCCCTGCGTTCGCGGTCCTGTTGCTCACCGGGCGGGAGGGCGACCTCTCGCGGGTCTGGTTCAGCATCGGCGGCGCGGCGATCATCGTGATCCTCGGTGTGCTGCGCTGGCGCTTCACGCAGTATCGGGTCACCGCCGACCGTGTGGAGCTGCACAGCGGGTGGTTGCGCCGCCAACGCCGCTCGGTGCCCCGCGACCGCATCCGCACCGTCGACCTCACAGCTCGGCTGGAGCACCGGATCTTCGGGCTGTCCGTGGTGAAGGTCGGCTCCGCGACCGGCGGCACCGGGGAGCAACCCGGCCTCTCCCTCGACGCCGTGAGCAGGGCGGAGGCCGAGCGGCTGCGCCGCGAGCTGCTCGACCGCTCCCCCGTCTCCGCCGCTGCGACGACCCCGGCGGCGACCGAGCTGGCCCGCCTGAACTGGGCGTGGCTGCGGTTTGCCCCACTCACGTTCTCCTCGCTGGCGGGCGTCGGCGTGGTGGCGGGCGCAGTGTTCAACCTGCTGAGCGAACTGGGCGTCAGCCCGCGCGCCGTCGCAGGTGACGCCGTGGACCGGCTGGTCAGGGAGGGCGTGGCGACCGCCGTCGGACTCGTCGGCATCACGGTGCTGCTCGCCGCCGTGTTCGGATCGGTGCTGCTGTTCGTCGCGCGCTGGTCGGGCTACCGCCTGACCCGCGAGCCGGACCGCACGCTGCGCGTGACGCGCGGGTTGCTGACCCGGCGCTCGCTGTCGGTGTCCCTGGCCCGCCTGCGTGGGGTCGAGATCGCCGAGCCGATGCTGCTGCGGGTCGGCAGAGGCGCACAGACGAGCGCCCTGTCCGCGGGCCTCACCAAGGACGCTCAGGGCGGCGTCCTGCAGCCGCCGGTCCCGCGGGCCGAGGCGCACCGCGTGGCGTCGGCGGTCGCGGGCGCCGCCCCGGAGGAGATCACCGGCGCGCCGCTGCGCCGCCACCCCGCAGCCGCCGCCCGCAGGCGCGTGACGCGGGCGCTCGGCCCCACTGCCGTGCTCGTCGTCGTCAGCGTTCCTGCTGGACGCGCACGTCGTCGGCCCGTTCACACTCGTGCTGCTGCCGGTGATGGCGTTGGTCGGATGGGACCGCGCCCGCGTGCTGGGGCACACCCTCACCCGCGGCTACCTCGTCACCCGCCAAGGTTCGGTCGTGCGCCGCACCGCCGCGTTGCAGCGCAGCGGCGTGATCGGCTGGCGGGTCCGGCAGAGCCCATTCCAGCGCTGGGCGGGCGTCGTCACTCTGGAGGCCGTCACCGGGGCGGGGCGCGGCGCCTACCCCGTGATCGACATGGCGCCGCGCGACGCGGTCGAGGTGATGGCCGAGGTGACGCCGGAGGCCATCGCGCCGATCCGCATGTGACAGCGACCGGGACGCCCTCGGTTTCCGGGTTGAGGTCGTAGACGGTTTCGCCGAGAGCCGCACCGGGGTGAGCTGAGCAGGCTGCAGGTGCGGATCACGCCAATCAGCCCGGGCAGGCGGACGGCGATCGGCTCTCGCGGGTGAGGTCGCACCCCGCGGAGACCGACTGCGCACGCCGCGGGGCGACCTCGTGCGCAGTCGGTCTGGCGACGTGGCGTGGGCCGCCGGGTCTCGCAGGGCAGCAACGGCCATGTTTGCAGCAGGGTGACACTGCTGCGACTGGGTCGGAGCAGGGTCACCCTGCTGCGATGCCGATGTGGCCCGCCACGACAGCAGCGGGTACCTCGCCTCGCGGCCCATTACAGATGCGGGGATCCGGCGGCCCCTCGCAGAGTCCGCTGTCGATTCGCAGGGTCTGTGGACTCTGCGACGTGCGTGCCCGGTCTGCGAGGTGGGCTGGTCGGGCAAGCGCGCCGGGGCGGATGCGGGGTGGCTGGCGGATGCAGCGCGCTGGCCACCTGCCGACCGTGGCGGGATCAGCCCATGCCAGCTGCACTCGCGGAGACGGCAGCAGCCACCGCAGGCCGCCCGTACACGTCGCCTGCGCCGATCCGTCCGCGAGTAGCGAGCCCGAGTTCGGTGGCGGCACAAGCGTCGTTGTTCCTGTACAAGCGCCAGGACGCTTGTGCGGACTACACGACGCCGGTGTAGTCGGTCAGCGGCGGCGGGTCCCGAACAGTCCGCGGCTGATCTCCCGCCCGAGCTGGGTGCCCATCGACCGCAGGAAGCTCTTGACCACGGGCGACCCCAGCACCTCGGCCACCACGCCCGGCTCGGGGCGGGCCTGCCGCGGCGGCGGGTCGTAGCGCGGCTCGTCGGCCGGTGGCGGGGGCGCCTGCGGCGGTTCAGCGATCTTGGCCGTCAGCTTCTCGTAGGCCGACTCACGGTCGACGGTCTGGCCGTACTTCCCGTGAAGCGGCGAGCCGTGCGCGGCGGCGGACACGGCGTCGGAGCCGATCGCGGCCATCAGCGACCGCGGAGACCGCATCCGCGTCCAGGCGACGGGGGTGGGTGCGCCGCGCTCGGAAAGCACCGTGACGATCGCCTCGCCGATGCCCAGCGACGTCAGCGCCTCCTCCATGTCGTAGTTCTTCGTGTTGGGGTAGGTCTTGACCGTCTTCGCCAGCGCCGCCTGGTCCTCGGGGGTGAACGCGCGCAGGGCGTGCTGCACCCGGGCGCCGAGCTGCGAC
>CAWGYF010000003.1:0-100752 GCA_963826705.1 uncultured Actinomycetota bacterium | reverse complement strand
GGCATCTCCGCGCCGATAGCGCTTTACCGCAAGCGGTACTGCGATTTCTACTCGGCCACGGAGGTGCAACTCGGCCTACGGGCTCCGGAGCGGATTTCCTCCGACACCGAGGAGATCATCGACGTCATGGCACGTGTCCGACAGCTGGAGCAAGGCCGAATCGGCGCCGAGATACTCGGCGGCCTCACGCTCGCCATCGACGACTTCGTTGATCGTTACGAACGACTCGGACCTGTCCCGCTCATCCGCCCGCTGATCGAGCAAAGGAAGGTTCTGGACGGTCTCATCGCGGAGTGCCGTAGTTCGATTCAGCGACAGCAACTCTTGAGACTTGCAGGCCAAACGGCGGGCTTCCTCGGGTACATGGCCGTGAATCGCGAGCGGTACCCGCTGGCCCGCGCCTACTGCATGGAGGCCATGCACCTTGCGACGTATGCCGAAGATAGCGATCTCCGTGCGTGGGTGAAAGGAACGGAGAGCTTCTGCGAGTACTACGCCGGCAACTTCCAGAAGGCGGTCGACGCGGCGCGAGAGGGCCTCGTGTACGCGCAGAGTGGTCCGCAGAGTGTCCGACTCCTGATCAATGGTGAGGCGCGTGCGCTCGGGAAGCTCGGCGACGCCAAGGGTGTCCACGCCGCCGTCGAGCGGACATACAAGCTGATGGACGGCCTGCCCCAGGTCGCGGGGGTGTCACCCTGCATCTCGCTCGGCGGTTACAGCATCGCGCGATCCGCGAGCAACGCCGTGACGGCCTACGTGGACCTTGCACTGCCCGAGCACGTCGCGCGGCACGCAGAGATCGCCATGCCGGAGTTCGAGCTGAGCGAATCGCAGTGGAGTCAATCGCTCATCCGGCTGGACCTCGCCAACTCGATGGCGGCCGCGAAGGATGGCGACCCGGAGGAGGCGAGCAGCCTCGTCGACCAGGCGCTGCACATCTCGGCCGACAAGCCGATCGCGTCGGTCATCTCGCGGAGTCGCGCGTTCGTGCGATCTACTGCACGGTGGCGCGGCGTGCGCGCCGTTGATGATGTTCACGGGGCCGTCGCGGCCGCACGGCTACGCTAGGGCCGGTGCAGGCGCTCGCCGACGATTCCGCGTACGGACCTGACCAGGATTGGACGGCGTTCGCCGGTCTTGGTCACATGAAGAATCATTGGGACCGCGCGGGTTGGTGGCCCGGCCGTAGTGGCTACTACTGGTATCTGACATTCAACTTCGACAGTGAACTGCAATCAGCGGCTACGTGGTGCCAAGAAAGGCTGAGTGCCCCCTACTTCGATCTGGTTCCCGCGTCAGACCTGCATATGACCCTCGATCGCGTTGCCTTCGAGGAGGAGATCGACGAAGAACGTCTCGCAGCGGTCGAGCGTGCCGGTACGGCGGCCTGCCGTGCGCTGGAGCCGTTCTCTGTCAACGTAGGCCCCCTGGCCGGCTCGGCGGGTGCCATCAGCTTCAGCGTGTCTCCACGCGCTCCGCTCGCAGCGCTTCGCCAGGCCCTTGATGACGCGACAACGCGCGCCTTCCCACAGCGAGGGTTGCCCGAGAATCCCGACTTTAGGCCGCATGTGGGTATCGCCTATTGCAACGCCGAGATACCGGCCTCGCCGATCATTGAAACGGTGCGGCTGCTCCGTGAATTGCCGCCGGTCACCATCCAGATTGCCGCCGCCTCGCTCGTCGTGCTGACCCGCGACGAGCAGGCGTATAGGTGGACAGAGCGGCGGCGATTCACACTCGGCCCGGAATAGCTCGCTTCGCACGGGGATCAAACCGACGCGACGAAGGTCAGGGACTTTTCCGGAGCGGCGAGGTAGCGAACATCCATCTCGTAGTCCCCGAGATCGGCGTCTGCACCTGCCGCGCGTCGGGCGGCCGCGCGCAGAAGGCGAGTCAAAACCTCGGTCGACAGGACAGGAACGTCGGCGGTCACCTGCGCTACTTGCGTGCCGCGGTGACGGATGGTCAGCTCCGCGAGGGTGGACAACGGAACGGCCGTCGAACTGGTCGCAGCGACGCCTGCGGGCGGAGTATCGGCGCTGAGATCGTCCGCGGCGATCACGTCACGCACGATCGCTCGGTGGCCGCGGCGATTCTCGACCAAGCCCCAACTCGCCAGAAGGACGATGGCGCGATGGGCCGTTCCCACAGCGACGTTATAGGTGGTCGCCAACTCCTTTCGGCTCGGTATGGGCGTGCCGTGCGCCAGGGCGCCGCAGACGATCTGCGCCCGGATGTCGGCGGCGATCAGCTCGTAGGGGTTACGGGGCACGGTGTCTTCGACGACGGCACCGAGCCCGGCCGATGGCCGTTGCGGAAGGTGGGAGAGCAGGCCCGTTGCCGCGCGCTGATCAGCCTCGGACACCCATGCCGCGTACACCCGCAGCGTTGTCGTGCCGCCTCCGCCGTGGCCGAGCCGGCCCGCAACCGTCCGGACGTCGACACCGGCGGCGATCAGCTCGGTGGCCGAATAGTGGCGCAGCTTGTGGATGGTGGTGGCGATGCCGAGCCGGCGCGCGCGGCGGGAGTAGCGCTGCCCGACCGACTCGGGGTTGAGGTGCTGCGAGCCGTCAGGCGCCGGCGAGAAGACGAAGGCGTCGGGCGGCAGCTCGACGTCGACGGCGTCCGCGCGCGACGAGCACAGGGCCTTGTGGCTGGTCAGCAGCGCTACCGTTTCCGAGTCGAGAGCCAGGCGCCGACTGCGGTGGGTCTTGGTGTCCTTCTCCCACTTCTGGGCGCCGTGCTGGGCGATCGCGCGCTCGACGGACAACACGCCGGCGTCGAGGTCGACATCGCGCCAGCGCAGCCCGCACAGCTCCCCGCGGCGCGATCCGGTGACCATTGTCAGCCACACCAGGACGGCCCAGTCCGGGTCTCGCCACGCGTCGTTCAAGATGCGCGCGGCCTCGGCGGCCGTCGGGGGCCGTGGATGGGCCAACGGCTGCGGCGGTGGGTCGGCGTGCTCGATCGGGTTGGTCGCGATCCAGCGCCACCGGACGGCGCGTTTCAGCGCGCCCGAGAGGATGACGTGGGCCTGCCGGATCGTCGAGCGGGACAGCGGCCGGCACGTGTGCATGCGGCACCGGTGGTCACACTCGTGTGCCGTTGTGGTCCGGTGGTCGACGTGGGGGCGGCGGTCGCAGTGGGTGCGGCAGCGCCGCAGCTCGGCGTAGAACGAATCGAAGACGTTCGCCCGGAGGTCGCCCACCTTAACCGTCCCCAAGAGCGGAACGATGTGTCGGTCGGCGATGCTGCGGTAGCTCACCAGCGTCGTGGGCTCGATCTCCAACAGGTCGAAGTGGCGCGTGAGCAGCTGCGCGACGGTGGCGGCGGTGCGCGGGTTCCGCTGGTCGTCCATCTCGACGACCATGCGCCGCAACGCCTTCTCGGCCTGCTCGTCGGCGTCAGGCCCGGCGGGGATGAGCTCGCGAAGGCGGAGCCGGCGCTTGGTCAGAGGGTCTTGCCCGGCGTACACGGTGACGCGCAGAGACCCGCTCGGCAGCGCCTCGATCTCGCCTCGCTGCCGGGCGCGGCGACCTGCCGTCCGGGCCATGGGGCGATCGTAAACCCGCCTCGCCCCACGATCCGCCCCACGCAAGGTGTCGGAGATCGAGTCACCAAGGCGTTTGCCCTGGTGAGAGTGGGTGGAGCTGAGGGGATTCGAACCCCTGACCCTTTGACTGCCAGTCAAATGCGCTACCAACTGCGCCACAGCCCCTTGTCCAGCCAAAGCTACAGGACGCCGTCCGGCGGATGACACGCGGGTCGCCGCCCACGACGACCCGGGGCCGCGTTGAGGGGTCGGGGCGGCCTACCGTCCTCCGGCGTGCGAACCCGCCGATATCGGGCGCCTCGTCAGAGTCGCCGACCCGCGCCGCTCCCCCGATGGCCGTTGGGCCGCCTTCGTCGTCACCGGAGCCGACCTGGACCGCACCGCTACTGCAGGGCGGTCTGGTTGGCCACGACCGACGGGCCTGCACCTTCGCCGTTCACCGACGGGGAAGCGCGCACCCACCCCTGCGCATCGAGAGGCTCTCACCCGGCTCGACGGGACCGGCTGGATCGTCGACCGACCGGGCAGTGTGTTCGCCGTGCCCGACGACGGGGCATGACCGCGCCGGGATCGTCGCCGGCGGCCCGTACGAGCACAGCGGCCTCGCGTCGCCATCACGCAGCAACACAATGGCGAGACCGAGACGCGCGAGCGTGCCTGCGAGATCAGAACGTGCGCCCCGACCCACGCGTTCAGAGTAGCGATCCCCGCCATCCGGCCCTGCGCGAGCGTGCGGACAGACTCCCTCAGAAGTGTTCCCGAGCCGACTCCTGTTCGAGGACGGCCTCGAGATCGGCCAGCTTGGCCAGGCCCGCCGCGGCGCGCGCCGTGCGCGGGTTGGCCGCCAACAGCTCGCGATGGCGGTGCGTCCAGGCCCAATACCCCGCCGTGAACGGGCAGGCGTCGTCGCCGAGGCGTTTGCGCGGGTCGAAGGCGCAGTCCCGACAGTGGTCGGACATCCGCCCGATGTACGCCCCGCCCGCGCTGTAGGGCTTCGTGGCCATCATCCCGCCGTCGGCGTGCTGGCTCATCCCGATCACGTTGGGCGGCATGACCCATTCGAAGCCGTCCACGAACGCCTCGCGGAACCAGTCCGACAGCTCCGCGGGCCGGTATCCGCGCTGTAGGGCGTGGTTGCCCAGCACCATCAGCCGCTGGATGTGGTGGGTCCAGCCCCGGTCGCGGACGCCCTCCAGTGCCGTGCGCAGGCACCGAGCGGTGACCGCGTCGGCGTCCAGCGACCACCACCAGTCCGGCAGCGGGTCCGCGCGCGCAGGGCGTTGCGACGGCGGTAGCCGCGGCCGAACCGCCAATACAGCTGCCAGACGTACTCCCGCCACCCCAGCACCTGCCGGATGAAGCCCTCGGCGCTCGCGATCGACACCGCGCCGGTGCGGTGCGCCTCCTCCGCCGAGCTCACGACCTCCAGCGGATGCAGCAGGCCGAGGTTGAGCGGCACCGACAGGAGCGAGTGCGCCATCGCCCAGTCGGCGGTGAGCATGGCGTCCTCGTGCGGCCCGAAGTGCGCCAGCCGCTGCTCGACGAACTGGCGGAGGGCCTGCCGTCCCTCGGCTGCGGTCACGGCGAACCGCCGGGGTCCGTCGCGGCCGACGGTCGGTAGGTCCATCCGATCCAGATCGGCGCGGACCTCGGCGTCGATCGCGTCCTCCGGCGGCTGCCACGGCGCGGGGACGTCCAGCGTGACGGCACCGCGCGGCGGGGGTTCGCGGTTGGCGTGGTCGTGGTTCCACGTGCCCCCGAGTGGCTCGGGTCCGTCCATCAGCACGTCGAAGCGGCGCCGCTGGGCACGGTAGAAGTCCTCCATGCGGAACGTCGTGCGGTCGCCCGCCCAGTCGTCGAACTCCACGCGGGAGCGGGCGAACGTGGGCGTCGGGAGGATGTCGGCCACCAGCCCGTCGGCCCGTAGGCGGTCGACGAGATCGGCCGCGGCGTGCGATGTCGGCTCATGCACGAGAACCGGCCGTCCGACCGTTTGCAGCGCTTCGCGGTAGGAGTCGGCGCGGAGATAGCGTGCCCGGTCGTCCAGTTCGGCGGCGACGTGGCGCATGCCGGAGAGGACGAGGTGCAGCTTCTGCCGGTGGAAAGGCCTACTGCCCAGCACCCGTGCCGACTCGACGAGCACAACCTCTCGATGGCGATGCTCTGCTGTGCTGTGGACGTGCGGCCCGAGTTGGTCGCCGAAGATCCAGAGCGGCGCATCGGGCACTAGGCCAGTGTGCTGTTCGTCGGCAGGTTGCGCGAGGCGAGCGGCGTTATGCTCCCGCCATGACCGAGCAGGCGCACGACGCTGCCGCTCACCACCACGCCGACGTCTCCGGTGGGTGGCTGCGGGCGGGCGTGTTCGGAGCGATGGACGGCCTGGTCACCACCATCGCGTTGGTCGCAGGCGTCGGCGGTGGAGGGGCGAACCGCGCCACGATCATCCTGACTGGGATGGCCGGGCTCGTCGCGGGGGCGTTCTCGATGGCGCTGGGCGAGTTCGCCTCGGTCGGCACCCAGAACGATGCCGTGGCCAACGAGGTCCGCGTGGAGCGGGCCGAGATCGAGCAGTTCCCCGAGGGCGAGATGGCCGAGCTCGCCGACATGTACATGCGGTTGGGACTGTCGCGCACGACTGCGGAGTCCGTCGCGCGCGAGGTGCACGCCGACCCGGAGCTGGCCGTCAAGGTCCACATTGTCCAGGAGCTGGGCGTCGACCCCGACGACCAGCCCTCGCCGTGGACCGCGGCGATCAGCTCGTTCATCGCGTTCGCGATCGGCGGGATCTTTCCGCTGGTGTCGTTCCTGGTCGGGTCGTCGTCGCTCGTGCTGGCGCTGCTGATCGGGGCCGTCGGTCTGTTCGTGGCGGGCGCGATCGTCTCGCGGTTTACGACAAGGGCGTGGTGGCTGGCCGGTCTGCGGCAGTTGATGTTCGGCGCCATCGCCGCGGGCGCCACCTACCTCGTGGGCATGGCGATCGGTGTGACTGCGGCGGGCTGACGCGCTACGGATCTGTCACTGTAGTAAGCACATGCCCGTCGACGAGGGAGGCCGCCGGTGACCGCCGAGCCGCTGGAGGCCGCGAGTCTCGTCGAGCTGACCGCCCGGCGCCTGCGAGGCGAGATCCTGTCGGGCGAGCTGGCGCCCGGCGAGCGCATCGTCGAAGAGCAGTTGACGCGCCGGTTCGGCACCAGCCGGGCCCCGCTGCGGGAAGCGTTGCGCCTGCTCGGACAGCAGGGGCTCGTGGAGCACCTGCCGCGCCGCGGCGTGCGCGTCACCCAGCTGTCGGCGCGCGACATCGACGAGCTGTTCACGCTGCGCGACGTTCTCGAGCAGTTCGCGGCGCGCTGCGCGCTCGGCGAGGGCGGCCTGCCCGACCCGGTGGGGCTGGAGGCGATGGCGGCGGCCGTCACCACGATGGAGCGCGCCACCCTCGAGGGTGACGCGCTCGCCCAGGCGTCCGGACACCGCGCGTTCCATCTCGCGCTGGTGGCGATGTCGGGCCACCGCCACCTGCTCGACGTCTACGAGCCCGTGATCCTCAAGCTGCAGATCTACATGGCGACGAACATGCGCCGCGAGGCCACCCGGCGACAGCCTGAGGAAGGGCCGCACCGGCACCGGCGGCTCTACGACGCCGTGTGCGGGGGCGACCTGGCGACCGTCCTCGCCGAGCTGGAGGCCCACGGTTCCCGCACCTATCTCGCGCCGGAGCTGGGCAGCGTCTAGGAGCTCCGTGACAGACGCAACACGGCGTTAACGGAACGAGCCTTTACCTGACACCAAACCGTCGACAATCGACGGAGTGCAGCTCTCCGCGCTCCACTCCACGCGCATCTCGGCTCTGCGTGCCGCCTACGCTGGCGGGCTGTCGGCGCATGCGGTCGTCGACGCGGTGCTGGGACGCATTGCCGCGCGCGGCGACGACGCCACGTGGATCTCGCGGTTCGACGCCGCGGCGCTGCACGCCCGAGCGGCCGAGATCGAAGACCGCTGGGAAGCCGCGGACCGGCCGCCCCTCTACGGCGTGCCGTTCGCCGTCAAGGACAACATCGACGTCGTCGGGCTGCCGACCACCGCGGCGTGCCCGCAGTTCGCCTACTCCCCCGACTTCGACGCGACGAGCGTGCGCCTGCTGCTCGACGCGGGCGCGATCGCCGTCGGCAAGACCAACCTGGACCAGTTCGCGACAGGCCTGAGCGGCACCCGAAGCCCATACGGCGCACCGGAGAGCGTGTTCGGCGGCGACCTCATCTCCGGCGGGTCGAGCTCGGGCAGCGCGGTGGCCGTCGCGGCAGGCGTGGTCGCGTTCGCGCTGGGCACCGACACCGCCGGGTCGGGACGCGTGCCCGCCGCGCTCAACGGGATCGTCGGGCTCAAGCCAACCCGCGGGCTGGTCAGCACGGCCGGGGTGGTGCCCGCCTGCCGATCTCTGGACTGTGTGTCGGTGTTCGCGAACGACCTCGACGACGCCCGCGCGGTCCTGACGGTGCTCGCCGCCCCCGACCCGGCCGACCCGTGGTCACGCGTGTCGAGATCGCCGACTCGGCGTGGTGAGACGGGCGACTCACCGGGTGGGGGTGTGCACGCGTCGCCAACTCGGCGTGGTGAGACGGGCGACTCACCGGGGGTTCGGGTGGGGGTGCCGGTTGACGTGGGGCTCACCGATCCCGGGTTTGTCGCCGCGTTCGAGCAGGTCGTCGCCGGAGTCGCGGGGCGGGCCGAGCTCGTCTCGACGCTGCTGGAGCCGCTGGTGGAGGCGGGCGACCTGCTCTACGACGGCCCGTGGGTGGCCGAGCGGCTGGCCGGGCTGGAGGGGTTCCTCGCCGACCACCCCGACGACGTGCTGCCCGTCACCCGTGCGGTGATCGAGCGGGGCCGGGAGTTCGACGCGGTCGCCACGTTCCGCGCGCGGCACCGGCTCCAGGAGCTGCGGGCGTGGACCGACCGGCTGTGGGAGCGCGCGGACGTGCTGCTCCTGCCGACGATCCCGACCACGTTCACCCGCGCGGAGCTGGCGGAGGAGCCGGTGGCGCGCAACCGGGCGCTGGGCCGGTTCACCCAGTTCACCAACCTGCTCGACCTCGCGGCGGTGGCTGTCCCCGCGGGCACGACCGCCGATGGACGCCCGTTCGGCGTCACCCTCTTCGGCCCGGCCTTCTCGGAGGACCGGCTGATGAATGCCGCGCACCATCTGTTCAGGGAGGCTGCATGACGTCCACCCAGGAGATATCCACTCAGCCGACATCCACCCGGGCGACATCGACGAGAGCAACTGTCGGGCCGGTCGCCGCCAACCCCTACCCGTGGCCCTTCGACGGATCGGTCGACACGGCGAAGGTCGCGCTGATCAACATCGACTGGCAGGTCGACTTCTGCGGGCCGGGCGGCTACGTCGACCGGATGGGCTACGACCTGTCGCTCACCCGCGCGGGTCTGCCCGCCACCGCGGCGATGCTCGCCCACGCCCGTGCCACCGGCATGCTCGTGATCCACACGCGGGAGGGCCACGCGCCCGACCTGTCCGACCTGCCCGCCAACAAGCGCTGGCGCTCGGCCCGGATCGGCGCGGAGATCGGCTCTCCAGGACCCGCGGGCCGGATCCTGGTGCGCGGCGAACGGGGTTGGGAGATCGTGCCGGAGGTCGCCCCGATCGCAGGCGAGGTGCTCGTCGACAAGCCCGGCAAGGGCGCGTTCTACGCCACCAACCTCGATCTCGTTCTTCGCACGCACGCCATCACGCACATCATCCTCACCGGCATCACCACCGACGTGTGTGTGCACACGACGATGCGCGAGGCCAACGACCGCGGCTACGAGTGCCTGATCCTGTCGGACTGCACCGGCGCAACCGACCCGTCCAACCACGACGCCGCCCTCCACATGGTGACCATGCAGGGCGGGGTCTTCGGCGCGGTGGCGACGTCCACCGCCGTGATCGAGGGGACCACCCATGCAGGTTGACGCCCAGCCGTACCCCTTCTCGTTCGATCCCGCGACCACCGCGCTGGTGATCATCGACATGCAGCGCGACTTCGTCGAGCCCGACGGCTTCGGCGAGACGCTCGGCAACGACGTCTCCTACCTGCAGGCGGTCGTTCCGCCGTTGAAGAAGGTGCTGGAGACCGCCCGCGAGGTGGGCCTCACCGTGATCCACACGAGGGAGGGCCACGTCCCGGACCTCTCGGACTGCCCGCCCGCGAAGCGGGGCCGCGGCGAGCCCAGCCTGCGCATCGGGGACCCGGGTCCCAAGGGCCGCATCCTCATCCGCGGCGAGTACGGCCACGACATCATCGACGACCTGCAGCCCACAGCGGGCGAGCTGGTGATCGACAAGCCCGGCAAAGGCTCGTTCTACGGCACCACGTTCGGCGACGAGCTGAAGGCGCGCGGGATCACCAGTCTGGTGGTCACGGGCGTCACCACCGAGGTGTGTGTGCACACCACGGTCCGCGAGGCCAACGACCGCGGCTACGAGTGCCTCGTGCTGTCGGACTGCGTCGGCTCGTACTTCCCTGAGTTCCAGAAGGTGGGCCTAGCCATGATCGCCGCGCAGGGCGGCATCTTCGGCTGGGTCGCGCCGTCGGAGGCATTCCTGTCCGCTCTCGTCCCCCAGGAGGTCGCGTCATGAGCGACACGGTGACCACCAAGGAAGAAACCCCCATCAGACTGCCGTGGTGGGTCGGCGGCGACACCAACGCCTTCTTCGGCCTCGGCTTCAACACCCTCGTCAACGTCCTGGTGCTCTCCGGCCTGTGCGTCGGGGTCGTGAAGATCCCCGGCAGCGACGTGTTCGGGGTGATCCTGCCTGCGCTGGGCGTCCAGCTGCTGATCGGCAATGTGTTCTACACCTACCTCGCGCGCAAGCTGGCCCAGCGCGAGAACCGCCTGGACGTCTGCGCGATGCCGTACGGCCCTTCGGTGCCGCACATGTTCATCGTGACGTTCGTGGTCATGCTGCCGATCTACCTGAAGACCAAGGACCCGCTCGCCGCGTGGGCGTCCGGGCTCGCGTGGTGCTTCATCATCGGCATCATCGTGCTGATCGGCGCGTTCGTCGGCCCGTTCATCCGCAAGTACACGCCGCAGGCCGCGATGCTCGGCACTCTGGCAGGCATCTCGATCGCCTTCATCTCGATGCGCCCCGCCGCCCAGATGTGGGAGGCGCTGTGGATCGCGTTCCCGGTGTTGGTGATCATCCTGATCGGCTTCTTCACCGACTTCAAGCTGCCGGGCAACATCCCGGTCGGTCTCGCCGCGTTGCTCGTCGGCACGGCGATCGGCTGGATCGGCGGCTACATGTCGGTGCCCGACGTCGTGTCGGCCGCGAAGGACGTGTCGCTGTCGCTGCCGACGGCCGACTTCGGCCGCCTCGGCCAGGGCCTCGCCGACGTCGCCCCGCTGCTGGCCACGGCCATCCCGCTGGGCATCTACAACTTCACCGAGGGCATGACCAACGTCGAGAGCGCCGCCGTCGCCGGTGACGAGTACAACCTGCGCGCGATCCTGCTCGCGGACGGCACCGGCGCGATCGTCGGCTCCGTGCTGGGCTGCCCGTTCCCGCCCGCCGTCTACATCGGCCACCCGGGTTGGAAGGCCGCGGGCGGCCGCACGAGCTACTCGCTCGCGTCCGGCGTCGCCATCGCGCTGATGTGCTTCCTCGGCCTGTTCGGGCTGCTCGGGGCGCTGTTGCCCCTGCCGGCGATCGTGCCGATCCTGCTCTACATCGGGCTCCTGATCGGCGCGCAGGCGTTCCAGGAGGTGCCGAAGGCGCACGCCGTCGCGGTGGTCATCGCGATCATCCCGAACATCGCTTCGTGGGCGTCGGGGCTGATCGACAACGCCCTGTCGGCCGCCAACACCTCGGCCGCACAGGTCGGGGAGAGCGCGCTGGTCAACGCGGGCGTCGTCTACACGGGGCTGTCGCTGCTGGGCGGCGGCGCGATCCTGGCGGGCCTCGTGCTCGGCGCGATCACCGCGTTCATCATCGACAAGAAGTTCATCCCTGCGGCGATCTACTGCTTCATCGGCGCTGCTGTCGGCTACGTCGGTCTGATCCACGCGCCGCAGGTCGGCTGGGGGGTCGGCGGCCAGGTCTCGCTCGGCTACTTCTTCGCGGGCCTGATCCTGCTGGGCTTCGGGCTGGTCACCCGCCGCAAGGAGGCGGCGGTCGAAGAGTCCGAGACCGAGGTGCCTGCCCAGCGCATGGAGGAGCAGGAGTCCACCGCGACCGTCGCCTCGGTCGACTCGACACGCCCGGCCACCGCATGAGCCTTCCGGCCCGTGCGCGGAAAACGTCGCCAGAGCAACCTTTTCCGCGCACGAGCGGCGAAGCCGCATGAACCCCGCCGAGGCACTCTTCTCCGCGGAGGCGGCATGGAGTCAGCGACAGAGGTCGCGCTCGACCGGCCGGAGGTGACGGCGGCGGTGCGAGCCGCCTTCGACCGGTACGAGCGCGCCCTCTCCGCAGGTGACGTCGCGGTGCTCACCGAGCTGTTCTGGGACGACCCGCGCTGCGTCCGGTTCGGTGTCACCGACCGGCAGCAGGGCGCTGCTGCGATCGCGGCGTGGCGGGCGGCGCACCCGACCGTCGCACCGGGGCGGCGGCTGCACGACACGCGCGTGCTGGCCGTCGACGACCGGACCGCCGTGGTCACCACCCTGTTCAGCTATCCGGACAGGGCCGTCGAAGGACGCCAGAGCCAGACCTGGGTGCGGTTCACGCAGGGATGGCGGGTCGTCGCCGCGCACGTGTCAGAGGTGCCCTTCTGATGACGAGCACCGCGCCGGAACGGGGGGCGGCCGCGGTCGCCCCGCGCGCTCCGACGGTGCAGCAGGGTGACCCTCCTCCGACTGATCGCAGGAGTGTCACCCCGCTGCGACCATCTCGTTGGCCGTCGTCGCCGCCCACCGCACCGGGCAGCCGCTGCACCCGCAGCTGCTCGCGCTCGGGGCGACCTTCGACCGCGTCGCCCTCACCGCGCCGGTGTACCGGCTGATCGCCCTGCCCGGGCCCGGGGTGCCGCGCGGGGGGATCGTCGCCGCGGAGACGGGTGGCACGTCGGTCGAGGTCGAGCTGCACGAGCTGCCCGTCGCGGCGTTGGGCGAGCTGCTGTGCGCCCTGCCCGCGCCACTGGCGCTGGGCCGCATCGCGCTCATCGACGGCGTGGTGCTGGGCATGGTCTGCGCCTCGGACCCGCCGGGCTCGGTGGACATCAGCGCACACCGCAGCTGGCCGCGCTATCTGGCCGCGCCCGCGGGGCGCTGAAAGGCGCGCCCGCTTCCGTCGTGTCAGGGTAGCCTGACGCCCATGGACGGGATGAACTGGCCGGACGGCTTCGAGGCGTGGAAGCGGCTGCGCGGCTGGCACGAGCGGAGCGCGGACGACGGCCGCGCGGCCCTGGAGGCGCTGTCGGACATCGGCGCCCTGCGCAGGCTGCTCGACCAGGCTGAGCTGGCGGCCGTCCGGACCGCCCGCGGCAACGCGAAGACCTGGGCGGAGATCGCCACGCGGCTCGGGGTGACCCGGCAGTCGGCCTGGGAGCGCTGGCGCGACCTCGACGACGAGCAGCCGGGGAGCAGCACGCCCGCCAAGGACGTGCTCGGCGATCTCGCGGACGCCGCGGCCCGCGAGATCAGCCGCGCCCGGCGCGAGACGCTCGTCGTCGTCCCGGACGTCATGGGCCTGGAATGGGAGACCGCCCACCGGGTCCTCGCCGCAGCACACCTGGTGGCGGTGAGCGCCGACCCCGACGGCCCCCCGATCCCCGTGCTCCAGAGCAGCGGCTCCGTGATCGTCGAGCAGAAGCCCTCCCCCGGCGAGCGGGTGAAGGCGGGGTCCCCGGTCACGCTCTGGTTCGGGCGCGGACCGGGATCGGCTGGAGTGCGCGAGCCGCTGCGCCCGCGGCCGTCGCCCCGCTCGACCGGCGGCGCCGTCGACGAGCAGACCGGGGAGAGCGTCCGGTGAGCGAGCCCTCGACATCGACCGTTGTTGTCGATCCCGACCCGCGCTGGCCTGCGGAGTTCCAGGCCGAACGCACATTGCTGGCGGAGGCCCTTCGCCCGTGGTTGGTGGACGACGTTCATCACATCGGATCGACCTCGGTGCCCGACCTCCCCGCCAAGCCCATCATCGACATGATCGCAGGCATCGGCCGTTTCGAGGACGCCGATCGTGCCGAAGGCGCGTTAGTCGAGCTCGGCTACCGACGCACGCCTCACCGGATCGACGCGGCGCTGTGAACGATCTACACCTGGCGGTGCCGGAAACCGATCTTTGGCGGGAGCGGCTCGCGTTCCGCGACGCCCTCCGCGCCGACGTGGCTCTGGTGCAGGAGTACCGCGCGCTCAAGCTCGACCTCCTCCGCCGAAGCGGAGGCCGACCCTACGACGCGGCCGACAAGCGCCAGTTCGTCCGCCGCGTCCTGGCCGACGCGGGCGTGCACCTGCGCGACGACCTGCACGTCGACAGGTGACCGCCTCGAACGTCACTATCACGACATCAGCCATCACCAGTTGCGGGTGCTGCTGAGCTGCAACTGCTTCTGCAGTATCACCGTTGCCTTGCGCATCTCGTCCGGATCGGCCTTGAAGGCCGCGGCGACGTCGGAATAGCCAGCCTGGGGCGCTCCAGACCAATAGCGAACGGCCCGGTCGACGGTCGCGGCGAGCACGCGGGGGGAGAAGCGGGTGCGCACGGCGTCCGGATCGGGCAGACGCCACCACGCGGCCAGCGCCCGGGCCGCGAAGGTCAGACCGTGCCGGGCTGCGACACGGCCGAGCAGGAGTTGCGCGACGGGATCGAGATCGGTGCGGGGCGGCGGAACCTCGGTGATCGGCTTGATCAGCATGTGGGCACGGCTCAAGTGCCACGGCACTGAGTAGGGGAAGATCTCGTCCAGGAGCTTGTCTTGCGACCACAGCAGCAGGTAGGGGTACTCGCCGCGGTGGGTGCACAGCTCACCCGCAGTGCCACCGCGTTGACCGGCGATCGGCCGGTCGTAGTGGCCGGACGTGAACGACACCAGAGCATGACCCGCGGGGACACCGGTCCCGCGCAACGGCCCAGCCGCGCCGTAGAGCCGGATGAGGGCGGCCAGGGGCGAGTGAGGAGCGATGAGCCGCGACAGCTTGCGGGTCTCCCCCGCGCCCACCTGGTTCCAGAAGTCGACGACCTTTCGTTCCTCGGGTGCGCCGGGGACGAAAGGTCGTTGGGCCGCGCCCGCTGCCGCCGGGGTGCCCGGGGCGACGCCGGGTCGCTTTCGGTCCGCTGGCAGCGGGTCACGCGACCGCCGTTTGGGCGCGGGCGGCGCCGGGGCTACCCGGGCCTTCGTCGGCGCGACGTTCCGTGCCACACCGTCGTGCTGCGGTTTCTCGACCACCGGCGCCAGGCGGACGGGCGACGGTGTGACCGGCGTGCAGGCCGCGCAGACGAGCTGGGCCTTGGTCGCGACCAGTGGGGAGTGGGCGCCGCAGGTGGGGCACCGGGTGGGAGCCACGACGCCGAGCAGCGGCAGGTAGTCGAAGATCATGGGCCAGCGACGTTCGCCCCGACGGACGTCGGTGGCCAGGCGCCAGACCGGCACGTCGACCAGATGAAGCCGATAAGGACGCAGCTCATGCTGATGGCGGTACTTTTCGTTGATCTCGGCAAGGCGCCGGTCGCGCTCGCCGACCGTGGCATCGGCGCGGGCATCCAACAGGGCCCGACGCCCCGCGTCCGCGCCGCCGCGACGATTGTCGATCGCGGCCAGCGCGGCAGCGTAGTACTCCGTCGCGCGGGCGATCTCCGCGACACGTTCGGCGTCGGCCTCGATACCCAGCTCACGGCCGCGGCGTGCGGCAACGTCGTCGAGTTCGCGGTGCGCTGCGGCCACCGCGGGAGCCAACCTGTTCGCAGGCACCCTGGTTCCCGGAGTCACCTCAGCGGTGCCGATCGCGCGGAGCAGCCGGTCCGCGGCGTCCTTGGGCCACGCCACGCGCGACGGGACGTCGAGGAGGCATTCGGCAACCTCGGTGAACTGCTCGTCGGCCGAGACGCTGTGGCTGACCAGCGCCGCGAGCCGCAACACGAGGCGATGGGATCGGAGGATCGAGCCGGTGGCATCGATCCGGCCGTGATCGACCGGGACCTGGTCTCTGATCTTGGCCAGGAGGTCCTCTGTGGAGATGTGTTTCCCGCTGTGCGGCAGGGTCAGCGCGCCGACATCGCCCGACGTGACGACGTCTTCGGCGCCCTTGCCGATCTCGGGGTTGCCCGCGCCGAGGAAAAGCACATCGTCTTCTCTGGCAATGTCGGGATCGTCGGTGATCAACGCGGATTCCGGCAGGTCATGCTTGGCGCTCAGAGGCCCGGGCAGAATCGCCAGCACCGTGTCGCCGAACTGTTCCCAAAGTCCACCATGGTGGTCCAGGTAGTTCAACCAGAAGGCGAAGGCGGACCCATGACGGATCATTGCTGCTCGTCTCCGACAAGCGCGTCCACGCCCAGCCTGGTTCGCAAGTAGGTGTCGCGGGCGGCAACGAGATCGGAGCCGATCTCGTCCATGCGACGCGCGAAAGCGTGGTCGTCTTCGGCGGCGGCAAAGGCATCGAAGACCGTCCGTTCGAAGTCGAACTCGTCGTCGATCCGACCCAAGATCATGTCGAGCTCGCCGACGACCAGCTCGAACATGTTGATCTTGGACTCCAGGACGTACAGGATCCGCTCCTCGATACTGCCCTTGGACACCAGGTTCGTCAGCACCACATCGTGGTTCTGGCCGACGCGGTGCAACCGCCCAAGACGTTGTTCGATCTGCATCGGGTTCCACGGCAGATCGAGGTTGATCATCACGTGGCAGAACTGCAGATTACGACCTTCACCCGCGGACTCGGTGGACAACAGTACCGGCACGTCGTCGCGGAAGGCGCCGATCACCCGCTCCTTCTCCACACGAGACAGTCCGCCGTCGTAGACGGCCGCGTCGATTCCCGCGGCCCGCACCGATTGCGCCACCGCATCTAGTGTCTTTCGGAAAGCCGTGAACACGAGGACTTTCTCACCCTTGGCCGCGTACTCGCCCAGTTTGGCCACCAGAAGGCGAACCTTGGCCGTGTCGGTGATCGCCTCGGCCCGGGCGGCGAGATCGGCCCAGCCAAGCTTGGCCAGCGTCGGGGCGGCCGCGGCGGGCGTCGAGCCCGCCAGTCGGGTCACCGAACGCAGTGCCATGCCTCGCGCAGGCGTCGCGTCTCTCGCGTGAAACCGGATTCGCTCGACCAACTCCCCGTAGAAAGCTCGCTCGTCGGCGTCCGGAGGGACGAGCACCGTTTCGGCGAGCCGTTGCGGCAGTCGCAACGCGACCTCGCTGCGGCGGTGGCGCACCATCACCTTTCGGGTCCTGGCGCGCAGGTCGTCCAGGTTGCGCGGGCTGGCGAGGTCGCCACCACCGGCGTAGCGGGTGCGGAACTGGGCCGGGGTGCCGAGCAGCCCGGGAGCCACCAGGGAGATCATCTCGTAGAGGTCCTGCAAGCGGTTCTCCACCGGAGTGGCGGTCAACAGCAGCAGGAACCGCGCGGTCAGCGTTCGGATGAGCTTCCCGGACGCGCTGTGCGCAGATCGGAGCCGGTGTGCCTCATCGGCGACCACCAAGTCCCACCCGCCGCCCGTGAGCTGGCCCTTCAGCGGATCGCGTCGGGCCGCGGCCAGCGAGGCCAGCAGCACCGGGCCGCCTCCGCGGCAGTCCGGGACTCCGCTTCGTCCGGTGACGATGGCCGTGGGCAGGCTGAACTTGCGCTCCAACTCATCGCGCCACTGCTCGACCAGGCCGGCCGGGGTGAGGACGAGCACGCGCTCGGCCAAGCCCCGCAACCGCAGCTCAGAGAGGACCAGTCCGGCTTCGATGGTCTTCCCCAGCCCGACCTCGTCGGCAAGGATCGCCCGGCCTCGCATGCGGCGCAGTACCGTGGATGCGGTTTCGCGTTGATAGTCGAACGGTTCGAAAGCCAGCTGCGGCAACGACAACAGCGTGTCGAACCCCGGCCTGCGAAGCACCGCAACCGCTTGATCCACAAGCTCGGACACGTCCGGGTCGAAGGCGGGGGCAGCAGCCAATCGGCTCAGCAACCCGACCAGCGCAGGCGGCAGGACCGCCCCGTCGGTCACGAAGCCGGACTCGGGCGACGGCAGCAGGATGTCGGTGGTCATCCGAGTTTCGCACCATCACAGCTTGAAACCAGCATCGACGACACGGTAGCGGAGACTGCCGCGCGACCATCCGCGGCACGCCGGATGAGGACGGTCGTTGTCGTCCTCCGCCGGGACGCCTCCAAATCGGGTCTCATGCCGGGACCATAGCGTCGCCCACCGACACTTCGACCGCCCGGCGCAGGTCCCGCCGATCGCTGCGAGCCGGACGTCTCCGGTTATCAACTCCCGAAAACGTGGCTGACGCGGCGTGTTCCATATGATGGAACTCATTGACCACCACGCGGGACAACTAGTAGCGTCCGCGGCGCGCAGCCGATCCACGAGTGATGGAGCCGCAATGTCGACCGACGCTGTCGTCCCGCCGCACCCGAACCAGCCCTCCGTCGACCAGTCCGACCGCAGCGTCCCGATCAACCTGCGACAGTCCGGACCCACCCCGGTCCAGCTGCTGATCTCCACCAGGATCCGCAAGTCTCCGTACTGGGCGCTGTCGGTGGAGGCGGGCTGCTGGCGCGCCGAGGTGTACAACCGCGTCTACCACCCGCGGGGCTACGTCAAGCCCGCCGATGGCGGCGCCATGGCCGAGTACGACGCCCTCGTCAACCACGTCACCATGTGGGATGTCGCGGTCGAGCGGCAGATCCAGGTCAAGGGCCCCGACGCCGAGGCCTTCGTGAACTTCGTGATCACCCGCGACGCGACCAGGATCCCCGTGATGCGCGCCCGCTACGTGATCCTCTGCAACGAGCGCGGCGGCATCCTCAACGACCCGGTTCTGCTGCGGGTGGCCGAGGACGAGTTCTGGTTCAGCTTGTCGGACTCCGACCTGTGGCTGTGGCTGCAGGGCGTCAACGTCGGGCGCCGGTTCGACGTGGACATCGCCGAGATCGACATCTCTCCGGTGCAGATCCAGGGCCCCAAGTCGGTCGACCTGATGGTTGACTTGTTCGGCCCCGAGCTGGCCGAGCTGCCCTCCTACGGGCTGATGGAAGGCGCCGTCGCGGGCCACCCTGTGGTCATCTCCCAGACCGGGTTCACCGGCGAGAAGGGCTACGAGATCTACCTTCGCGACGCGTCCCTGCACGCCGAGGACATGTGGAACGCCGTCCTGGAGGCCGGGAAGGCGCACAAACTCATGGTCATCGCGCCCGCCCACCATCGCCGGGTCGCCGCGGGCATCCTGTCCTGGGGTCAGGACATGGACGCCGAAACCCTGCCGTTCCAGGTCAACCTCGGCTACCAGGTGCCGCGGAAGAAGGAAGCCGACTACATCGGTAAGGCCGCGCTCGAACGGGCCAGAGACCAGATCGACGCAGGCAACCCGCCCTACAAGCTGACGCTCGTCGGACTGAGGCTCGGTGGCAAGCCGATCGACGAGTACGCCCCTGACTTCTGGCTCATCCACCAGACGCCCGACGGCGAGCCGATCGGCTACCTCACCTCACCCTGGTGGTCCCCCGAGCTCGGATCCAACATCGCACTCGGGTTCGTCCCAGTCGGATTGTCCGCCCTGGACACCAAGCTCGCGGCGGGCCTGCCCGACCGGTTCTCAGAGACCCCGGGCATCCCGGTCGACGCCACCGTCGTCGAGGTGCCGTTCCGCCCCTCGGTCAACCCGAACCAGCGCGAACTCCTCAAGGAACGCGGACTCGACGCCGCCATCTGACCGCACTCTGCGGCAGCTTCCGGCACCCGCGCGCCCCTCCTGCGCGGGTGCCGGTTTGGGCTCGCCCCGGGTCAGGCCCGGGCGCCGAGTGCCACGATGTGCTCGGGCAACCGCTCGTTCTTGCCGTACATGAAATGGTTCTCCATCCTCTCGGAGAACCGGCTGGCCTCGGTGGTGCGTCCCACGGCCTCAGCGACCTGGCGGATCAGCATCGGTGAAGCGCCACAGCACACGCCGAGGTAGTTGATCCCGATCTCGGCTGCGTCGCGGGCGAAGGCGCCGACCTCGTAGCGGTTCGCGTACAGCGGGTCAAGCGCGGTCGGGAACGTGCGCCCGTGCGGAGAGGGCACGCTCGCCGCGGGGTCGCTGAGGTTGAAGAACGTCGGCTCGGCGTCGGTCGTCCGGTAAGGGATCGGAAGCGCTCCGACGTGGCAGGACACCGCGGCTCGGATCTCGCGCAGCCACGGCAGCATGGTCCGCGGCCCGCGGAAGCAGTTCATGCCGACGACGTCAGCGCCGCCCTGCTCCAGCTGTTGGCAGGTCTCCACGATCCCGACGCCGTCGGACATCTCGTTCTGCGCCATCGGGGCGATGGTGAGCACCACCGGCAGCCCGCTCGACTTGGCGACCTCGAGAGCGGCGAGGGCCTCGCCCACGTAGTAGAAGGTCTCGCCGATGATCATGTCGGCGCCCTCCTCGACGGCCCAGCCGACCATCTCCCCGAACATTCCCCGGACCTCGCTCTGCCGCTGCGGATCGGCGGGGTCCCAGATGTTGCTGTTGGAGATGTTGCCTGCCATCAGGTTGCCAGGGTGCCCGTCGGCCACCTCGCGAGCGATCTGCAATGCCGCCCGGTTCAGCGGTTCGAGGAGGTCTTCCTTACCGATGACCCGCATCTTCTCGCGGTGTCCGTTGTAGGTGAACGCCTCGACGACATCCGAGCCCGCGCGCTGGTAGTCCAGGTGCAGCGCGCGCAGCGCGTCGGGGTACTCCAGCGAAACCTCGGGGACGAACTCACCGGCGCTGAGGTAACCCCGCCGTTCGAGCTCGAAGAGGAATCCCTCGGCGCAGATCACCGAACCCGCGTCGAGGCGTTCGGTCAGTGTCTTGGTGTCGCCCATGAGCGCAGCACCCGCTCTCTCGTCGATCGGCAATGCATCGCTGCGCTGAGTCTAAGGACGCTCGGCAGGTGATCATTCGGCTGGGCCGAGGGTAGCGGCGGCTCGGGGCTTTGCAGCAGGGTGGCACTGCTGCGACTCAGAGCGCCCGGCAGTTGACGGTTGGCCGCGCATGATCGGCGAAAGTGGTGCCGCAAGGGCACTGGTGCACATCGGGCACCACTGCAGGCGATCACCGGCTCAACAGACGTGACGAGCCTCCCACGATCACGCCACGACCGTCCCCCCGGCCACGTCCGCCACGTCGGGTCGCTGTCAGCCCACTGCGCCCCCCGCAACGACACCCCGCACGCCGCGCACGGGGCGCGAGACACCCAGGGGTGCGCAGTCGGTGTCCACGGGGCGCGAGGTCACCGCGCCGGGGTGCGCAGTCGGTGTCCACGGGGTGCGCGACATCCCATGGGTGCGCAGTCGGTGTCCCCGGGATGCGACCGACACCCGGCGGGACCTGACCCTCACCCCCGCCTGCCCGGGCTGATCGCCGCCAACCAGGGCCACTTCGCAGACCGCGCATGCACCTCGCAGGGTCCACAGACCCTGCGAAGCGACAGCGGACCCTGCGAAGACCCTGTCCCGCCACGCCACGTGCCTCATGTGCCGGGCGCTCTCAGTCGGAGGAGGGTCACCCTGCTGCGACGCGGGGTGGCCTCGGCGCAGCCGTGAGTAGCCGCCTGCCACCAGTCGCGGTCGCCGCTCGACAGTTACCGCGAATAACTTGCAATGGCCAGACTGCCGTGGTTACCGTCGCGCGGCGTGCACCAGACGGGTGCGTGTCGACTCGGAGGTGTGCTGTGACTGCGCCATCCCATGCCGCGCCCAACCCGGCCGGGTCGTTGTGGGCCCGGATGCGGGAGACGCTCTCGCCGCAGGACTGGCGCTCGATCGCAAGCATGGGCGCGTTCATCGTGTTCCTTCACGTCACCGGCTTCGGGGTGCTGCTCGCGTTCGTCGTGCCGGAGCGCTACGACCTCGGCGACTCCGGGATCTACACGGTCGGCATCGGGATCCTGGCCTACACCTTCGGACTGCGGCACGCCTTCGACGCCGACCACATCGCCGCGGTGGACAACACCACCCGCAAGCTGCTCACCGACCGCGAAGAGGGCGGCAGGCGTCCGCTGTCGGTGGGGTTCTGGTTCTCCCTCGGGCACTCGACGATCGTGTTCCTGCTCGCGTTCCTGCTCTCGGTCGGCGTGAAGACGCTGGCCGGTCAGGTCAAGGAAGACGGCTCGGAGCTGCACTCGATCACCGGAGTCATCGGCGCCTCGGTGTCGGGCGTGTTCCTGTGGATCATCGGCGTCGCCAACCTCGTCGTGCTGATCGGCATCATCGGGATCTTCCGGCGGATGCGACGCGGACAGTTCGACGAGGCCGAACTGGAGTCGCAGCTGGGCAACCGCGGCTTCATGAACCGCTTCCTGGGCGGGCTGACCAAGGCGATCAGCAAGCCGTGGCAGATCTACCCGGTCGGAGTGCTGTTCGGGCTGGGCTTCGACACCGCCACAGAGGTCGGCCTGTTGGTCATCGCGGGCGGCGCGGCCGCGTTCAACCTGCCCTTCTACGCCATCCTGGTCCTGCCGATCCTGTTCGCCGCAGGCATGTGCCTGATGGACACCGCGGACGGAGTGTTCATGAACTTCGCCTACGGCTGGGCGTTCGCCAAACCCGTCCGGAAAGTGTTTTACAACATCACCATCACCGCGATCTCCGTCGCCGTCGCCCTGATCATCGGTACGGTCGAGCTGATCGGGGTCGTGGTCGACCAGACCGGGATCGACTCCGGCCCGTTGGCCGACGTCGCCGACATCCCACTGGACTACGCCGGATACGGCATCGTCGGCCTGTTCGTGCTGGCCTGGCTGGTGGCGCTGGCGGTGTGGCGCTTCGGACGCATCGAAGACCGCTGGACGTCCCACCTGCAGCCTGGGCGGGGTGGATCTTGTTGCGGTCCGGCGGCTATGACAGCGGCTATGACTGCCGAAACGCAACAAGATCGCTCAGGAGAGGACCCGGCACTGGTCGTCCCACCAACGGCGCGGTGAGAGGTGCAGCGCGCCGTCCACCTCGACGACAACCCGGCGACCATCGGAGCGGACCCACTCGGCGTCGAGGTAGCGGCGGCGCCCGCCGGGCTCCACCCGCACGGCTTGGCGGGTCGGTGCGGGCAGGCCCGCGTGGCGGCACAGGCGCACGAAGTCAATCTCACTCATGGCGTGCGCGCCCTGTGCGATGTCGTCGACCGCCGCGCGGAGGAACCGGCGATGCCGCGTCCGAGGGGCCTGCTCCAGCGCGGCCCGCAGGTGATCGGCGGTGACGAGCCGCTGCTGGACCCCCGCCGCGAGGATCCCGCAGGCAGAACGTGGATGCGCCGAATGTGCTCGCGGCGACCACAAGTGCGGGTGCGCAGCGATGCAATCGCCGTCCCGGCTGGGGATCGACGCGCGTCCAGTCGCCGACGTAGTGCAGGCGCACCGGACTCCTGACTTCGCCCACGCGGGTGCCTGCCGGAAGCAGGACATGGATGGTCGGCTGCTCCCAGCCGCGCAGGCCGTGTAGCTCCGCGGCGGTGAACGCCGTGAGCAAAGCACGCTCACCGCAGTTCATCACCGCGACGCGCCGCCGGTCGTCCGGTGTCAGCGGGCCGCCGTGCAGCACCACCGCACGTCCAAACCGCTGCCAGCGCCGGGCAGCGAGCTGGGCGCGCCCGGCGCCCTCCGACCAGCCTGCACGCCGCAGGTCGGCCGGGCAGGCCACCGATTCGAGCCCCGTGCGCGAGCGCTGAGCCGCGACGGTGAACACGTTGTCCACCGTGCCCCGGCCAGCGCAGCAAAGCAGCGCCGTGCCGGCAACGGTGGACAACCTGTGGACAGGCGAACCATCTTGCCGATCTTGTTGCGCTCCCGGGGCCATAGCCAAAGATCGTCCGACTTTCACGCCCTGTCACGTGTACGAATCGTCTCGTATGGGTACACCGGCGGCAATAATGACTGTCCGTGCCTGATCTCCCGATCGGGTGTCACCCGGTTTGTCGACGAGGGGACATGACCGTGATCGACTGCGCAGAGCGGCCAGATGTTGCTCACGTCGCCGACACGGCCGCCGATCTGACGGAAGGCGTCGGGTCTCGGCACAGCCACCGATCGGCGCGGCTTGTCGGCGCGCTGCTGGCCTTCGTGTGCGCCGCGGCGTGTGAGTCCTCGACGGTCTCCGGGCTCAACATCCGTGCCGAACCCACCACCGCCAGTCCGGTCATCGGCAACGTGGGCAGCGCCGGGACTGCGATCACGGTTGACTGCTTCGTGCGTGGGGAGTCCATCCACGGCGACACCGTCTGGTACCGGATCACCAGCCCGGACTCGGGATATGTCACCGACTACTACGTCAGCACCGACACCGGAAACCTCGCCCCGCATGCGTGCTGAGCGGCGCTAGGGCGCACCGACCCGCCGGTTCGACACGGGCTCGGACGCGGGCCTCCCACCACCGGCGACCCGGCCGAGCAGCGCCCGCAGATCCGCCTCGGCCACCGCGCGACGTCCCACTTCCACTGCCACCACCGGTGACACCTGCCGCAGCGCCGCAACCAGTCCCGCAGAGACGTCGTGCACCCGGTCGACGGCACCGGTGACGATCACATCAGGGCGCAACGCCGCGACGGCCCGCGGATCGGGCGCCCGCGGCGTACCGACGATCACCATCTCGCCCAATGTGCCTGCGCACCCCACGACCGGCGCGCCCAGGCTCAGCAGCAGCGCACCGACCTCGTCGTCGGTGGCGACGAGACGACCGATCGCGGGCGGGAGCGGCACCGACGCTCCCGTCGCGTCGACGTACGCCCGTCGCGCACCGCCACCGCCGACGAGACCAGCGAGCACACCGTTGCGTTGCTGGGCGCTGTCTGCGGCAGGTGGCACACCCGGAGCGTAAGCACGACCCGTCGACATCAACAAGCCGAGACCCTTGACGCAATTCACTGGTTGCCATAAAATAGCAACCACTGAGTTGCTACTTAGGAGGATGTCGTGGGATTCCCCGATCGCATCGAGCGCACCGTCGAGCTCGCGCACCCGCCCGCGAAGGTGTGGGCGGCGCTGACCACCGCCGAGGGTCTCGGCAACTGGTTTGGCGAGCAGGCCAGCATCGACCTTCGCCCGGGTGGCTCGGCGCAGATGTCGTGGAGTGGTGGTCATTGTGCGGACATGCGGGTGGAGCGGGTCGAGGAGCCGCGTGTGTTCGGTTTCACCTGGCACATCTACGGGCTGCCCGACGACGACCCACGGCGTACCTACGTGGAGTTCACCCTCGAGCCGGTCGGATCGGGTACCCGCTTGACGGTGGCGGAGTCGGGCTTCGCGCAGCTGCCCGAGGACGGGCACCGCAAGGCGTTCGACGGCAACACCAACGGCTGGGCCAGCGAGTTGGGAGAGCTGGTCGACTACCTCGATGCCGCCTGAGAACGCGGCGCTGACGCCTGATGTCGAGACGATCGCCGAACAGGTCTTCGTCGCACTGGCCGACCCGAGCAGGCGCGCCATCCTGGCCGCGCTCGCCGCCGGTGGTCCGGCCACGGCGACGGACCTGGCCGCGCGGCTGCCGATCACCCGCCAGGCGATCGCCAAGCATCTGGCCCTGCTGACCGAGACCGGCCTGGTGACGGCCGCACCAGGGGAACGGCGCCGCGTGCGCTACCGGCTGCGGTCGGCCCCGATGCAGGTGGCCCAGCAGTTCCTGGCCGCGCTGGCCCGCGACTGGGACGGCCCCCTTGACGCACTGAAGGAACACCTCGACCGATGACTATTCGCACAGAAGGCGGTCAACACATCATGCAAACACCCCCGATCGTTAACCCCGACGAATGGGAAGCCGCGCGCTCGGCGCTGCTGGTCAAGGAGAAGGAGCTGACCCGCGCCCGTGACGCGCTGGCCGCGGAACGTCGACGGATGCCGTGGCTGGCCGTGGAGAACGAGTACCGGTTCGACGGGCCGGAGGGCAGCACGAGCCTGCTCGAGCTGTTCGAGGGTCGCCGCCAGCTGATCGTCTACCGCGCCTTCTTCGAGCCCGGCGTGTTCGGCTGGCCCGAACACGCCTGCCGCGGCTGTTCCCTGGTCGCCGACCAGGTCGCCCACGTCGCCCATCTCCATGCCCGTGACACCACGCTCGTCTTCGCCTCACGCGCGCCGCAGCCCGACATCCAGAAGATGAAGGCGCGGATGGGCTGGACGATGCCCTGGTACACGATGACCGACACCTTCGACACCGACTTCGGGGTGGACGAGTGGCACGGCACCAACGCCTTCATCCGCGACGGCGACCGCGTGTTCCGCACCTACTTCGTCAACAACCGCGGCGACGAGACGATGGGCGGCACCTGGAGCTACCTCGACATCACCGCGCTCGGGCGGCAGGAGACATGGGAGAACTCGCCGGAGGGCTACCCCCAGACCGCACCCTACGAGTGGTGGAACTGGCACGACGACTACGCCGCCGCCGAACCCGCGCGGGCCTGGAGCAGCCAGATCGAACGCGGCTTGCAACAGCCGTCCTAGTGTTCCGATGTCCAGTTGGCTCAGCCTCGCGCTGACAGCCCTGTGCGGAGTGGTGGCCGTGCACCGCGGCCTTCACCGCGAAGCGCCCGCCTCGGTGATGGCCGCGGGCATGGCGGCGATGTCACTCGACATGGCAGCCACCGGCCCGACCCTCATGCACGGACCGTGGTGGGCCGCGGGCTTCGCGGTCGTGGCGGTCTGGCCACTGCTCCGGCCAAACCGCCGGGGCAGGGTCAGTACCGTCGGGACCCAGGTCGCCCATCTGCTCTGCGGCCTAGCGATGATCTACATGTGTGCGCTGCCCACCATGCCCGCAATGGACGACGTCACGGCGGCGGCGGGCAGCGCCCACCCCACTCCGGCTCCGACCGGCCACGCCATGGCCGGGATGGGCCCGGTCGACCTGCCCGTCGGGCCTGCCGCCGTCCCGGGCCCCCTCGGCGGCGCGATGGCCCTGCTCGGCTGGGCGCTGTCCTGCTACTTCCTTCTGAGCACGATCACAACACTGACCCGCCGCACCGCAAGCCCGTCCCGGCTCGCGGTGCTGGACGAGGCTGCTGTCGGCCTCGCGACCGCCGTCATGCTCGTCGCCGTCGTCTAGTGCGGTGTCCAGAAACGTTCACCGGGTCCTCGCGGGCCCAGACGACGCCTCGCGGCGTTGCCGCCCTCGCGAAGACGCCCGGTATGAGCTTCGGGCGGCGCCTTGCGAGACGCCGCCTGGATCCCGCGATCACCCCGGCAACGTTCCTGGACACCGCACTAGCTGGTGTGCACCTCGCGGGCGGTCAGGCGTTGTGCGCCTTGGCTTCGTCGATCCAGGTCTGGCAGGTCTTCTCCGACAGGCCCACGACCTTCCCGTGTCGCGTCTCGATCATCTCGTGAAGCTTGGCCGCGTTGCGGTGGCGCAGCTCTTTGATCGAGTCCACACCGATGCTCTTGAGCATCTCCGAATGCTTAGGGCCGATGCCCTTCAGCTCGTCGAGATCGTTTTCCACCATCGTCGGCTCCTCGGGTTGGCGTGACCAGTAGCGGAGATCATTCACGCTGCCCCCGCTCGCCGCCACCCGTGGCGACCGACGGGGACCTCGACCAGCGCCGAACCGGCCGCGGCTGTCCCACCACAGGCGCTCGTCGGATACGGTTGATACTGTCGTGCTTGCGCGGCGCGGCTCCACCCCAGACCCCGGTGCGTCATTTGGCGTGCAAAGACGGGATCAGAGATGGAAGCAGAGACCGATCGACGGCCGTCCAGCGACTTCGCTGTACTGACGGGAACGATCCGGCAGGCGGGGCTGCTGCGGCAGCGGGTTGACTTCTACGCTCGACGGATCGGGCTGACGTTCCTCGCCTTCGTCGCCACCTGGACGGTGTTCGTCCTGCTGGGCGACAGCTGGTGGCAGCTGGTCACGGCGTGCGTGCTGGCTGTGGTCTGGACGCAGATGTCGTTCATCGGCCACGACGCAGGCCACAAGCAGATCTTCCGCGGGCGCCGGGGCAACGACGCGGTCGGACTCGTGCACAGCGGCCTGGTCGGTCTGAGCTACAGCTGGTGGGTCGCCAAGCACAACCGCCACCATGCGAACCCCAACCATGACGACGACCCGGACATCGACATCTCGGTATTGGCCTTCACCGCCGAACAGGGGGCGGCCAAGCGCGGCGTTCTGCGGTGGATGGTGAGCTACCAGGCCTACCTGTTCCTCCCGCTGCTGCTGCTGGAGGGCTGGGGGCTGCACTGGTCGAGCATCACGTCGGTGTGGCGCGGCGAGACGAAGCGCCGCGGGCTGGAGACGGCGCTGCTGACCGTCCACGTCTGCGCCTACCTCACCGCCGTGTTCCTGGTGCTCTCCCCGGTGAAGGCGGTGGTGTTCATCGTCTTGCACCAGGGCCTGTGGGGCGTGCAGATGGGGCTGTCGTTCGCGCCCAACCACAAGGGCATGCCCTCGCCCTCGGAGCATCAGCGGTGGGACTTCCTCCGCAAGCAGGTGCTCACCTCGCGCAATGTGCGCGGCGGTCCCTGGGTTGACCTGGCGATGGGCGGGCTCAACTACCAGATCGAGCACCATCTGTTCCCGAGCATGCCCCGACCCCACCTGCGACGCGCTCAACCGCTGGTGCGCGACTTCTGCGCGGCTCGCGGCATCCCCTACCGCGAGTGCGGCCTGCTGCGCTCCTACAGCGAGGTGCTGACCCACCTGCACGCCGTGGGCGCACCCCTGCGGGCGACCGCGCGCTGAGACAGCGCGTCAGGAGCACCTCAAGTCATTTCCAGGAATCCACTCCTTGGGGCGCCCGGCGTTTACGGTAACCCTGTCCGTCGGTGAAACGGCGTAGCTTCAAGGTGGATCGGGCTCTTTCGTTCCCGGAGGGGGGCGAAGCATGGACATGTGGTTGATCTGGTTGATTCTCGCGGTGGTGCTCGGGATCGCGGAGATCCTCACTCTGACCGCGGCGCTGGGAATCCTGGGGGTCGCCGCGCTGGTCACTGCCATCACCGCGGCGGCAGGGGTTCCCGTTCCGATCCAGCTCGGCGTCTTCGCGGTGGCCTCCGTCGCCGGGATCGTGCTCATCCGACCCGTCGTCCGTGAGCACCTGGCGCAACCCTCGGTCCACGTCTTCGGCCCCGCAGCACATGCGGGCAAGACCGCGCGCGTCGTCCGCGAGATCCACGGCGACGACGGGCAGGTCCGGATCGACGGGGAGGACTGGAGCGCGCGCACCTACGACGAGGCGCTGGTCATCCCGGTCGGCGCGGTCGTCGACGTCCTGGAGATCAACGGCGTCATCGCTCTCGTCTATCCCAAGGAATCATCATGAACGCGCTGCTCGTGATCAGTCTGGTCCTCGTCTTCTTCGTCGTCCTCACCATCCTGCGGTCGGTGCGCATCGTGCCGCAGGGCCGCGCCCGCAACGTCGAAAGGCTCGGGCGCTACCACCGCACCTTGGCGCCGGGCATGAGCTTCGTGGTGCCCTACGTCGACCGGGTCTGTCCGTTGATGGAGCTGCGCGAGCAGGTGGTGTCGTTCCCGCCGCAGCCGGTGATCACCGAGGACAACCTCGTCGTCGAGATCGACACCGTGCTGTACTTCCAGGTCACCGACCCGCGCTCGGCCGCCTACGAGATCGCGAACTACCTCCAGGCCGTCGAGCAGCTCACCGTCACCACCCTGCGCAACGTCGTCGGCTCGATGGATCTGGAGCAGACCCTCACGTCGCGCGACGACATCAACAGCAGGCTCCGCGGCGTGCTCGACGACGCCACCAGGCGTTGGGGGCTGCGGGTCAACCGCGTCGAGATCAAGGCCATCGATCCGCCGAAGAGCATCAAGGACGCGATGGAGAAGCAGATGCGCGCCGAGCGGGACAAGCGCGCCACCGTGCTGAGCGCCGAAGGGCAGCGGCAGTCTCAGATCCTGACCGCCGAGGGCGACAAGCAGGGCGCGATCCTGCGCGCCGAGGGACAGCGGGCCGCGGCCATCCTCGCCGCACAGGGCCAAGCCAGCGCCATCGACCAGGTCTTCCAGGCCGTCCACCGCAACGATCCCGATCCGAAGGTGCTGGCTTACCAGTACCTGCAGATGCTGCCCGAGCTCGCGCGTGGCGACAGCAACACGTTCTGGGTGATTCCCAGCGAGTTCACCTCGGCGCTCAGCAGCGTGAGCAAGGCGTTCGGCCAAGTCCTGCCGACGTCGCTGGCGCCCGTCGCAGAGGAGGCCGCAGAGGACGCCGCCTCGTCCGGCCGCCACGTCAGCCCGTCAGCAGCAGTGGACCTCGCCCAGGCCGCCGACGCCGTCGCGGAGGCGCTGACATCGGCAGCCCAGCCTGACCTCATGCCCATCACCATCAGCCCCGCCGCGGTCATCCCCATGGCCGGGCACAACGGGAGCCCGGGCGCTCAGACCGACTCCGACTGAGGCCCGGGGCGGTTGGCACAGCTCAGCGGGGGTTGAGACCGCGGCGCGAGCTCGTCGAACCCTCGTCGTTGCCTTCGGCGGGGTCCAGTCCGAGGATGGAGAGCAACAGACTGCAGTCGGGGATGCTGCGGGCGTTCCCGGCGACGGTTCGCGCGGCCAGCGCACGTTCACGCTGGGCGTGGTCGTCCTCCGCCGCCCTGGCGCGGACGTACTCTCCGTGCCGGTTCGCCGGATTCCGCAATCCCGCCTGCTCCGGGGGCGCTGCCACGAGGGTCAAGGTGAATTCGTCGGTGGTGCGGGGTTGACTCGGGCCCGACCTCATGCCGGCACTCCCGTCCTCGACCGCGAACGGCCGACAGGGTCGTCCGGAACGATCCCGCTCTGACGCGGTCATCGAAGTGCTCCTGGACCAGCCTGACGCTACACCACCGCCGCGAAGTTCATGATCGCCAGAAGTGGACGGGGGAGCTGACTTCGTTCATCGAAGCGATTGCGTATCAAATCTCCGCCTCCGGCAGTCCTCATTCATGGACCACCGATGAACGTGTGAGACCGGAGATGACCGATGTTGTGGCTTGTTCTGCTCGGAGCCGCCGTGATGGGCGTGGGCCTTCTGCTCGTCCTTGTGCAGTGCGCAAGAGCCCGGTCGGTCGCGCCCGGTGCAGGGCAACGGGCGGCTCCACCTCAGCCTGGGCCTCCTGCCTCGTCGTCGCGCGATCCGGACCAGACCGGGCCCGTAGCGAACGGCATCCCCTACGCCGCCCCCGCGGCGGTCCGTCCGGGTTCGACCCCCGCCCGCGCACGCCCGCTCGGGGCCATCCCGCCGGGATGGTGCGCGCCGCCGCCGTTCGTCGACCTCTACTCGCCCGCCCCCGCTCAGTCCATGGGATCCGGAACCACCGCTACCACCCCCATCGCGGCGCAGCAACAGTGGCGGCCGAGCCCACGTCCCCGCCGCTGAGCGCAGGCGTGGCCGGGCCAGTGTGCAGCAGGGTGGCATTGCTGCGACTGGGTTGGAGCAGTGCCACCCTGCTGCGATCCGGACGGGGCCAAGCCACGCCAGCCACGGCAGCGGCGGGAGGGCTCAGCACCGTCGGCTGAACCGGTGATCGAGTTCGCTCTCCTACCCGGCCCGACCACGGCCACTTCGCAGACCGCGCACGCACTTCGCAGGGTCCACAGACCCTGCGAAGCGACAGCGGACCCTGCGAGGACCCCGGACCCCCGCATCACGACCCGCCACCCTGCTGCGATCCGGACGGGGTCCAGGCAGGCTGACGCCATGGGTGCCACTTCCCGTGCGGACATGTTCCTCGACCCTGCCGACGACCCCCGTGAGATCCGCCCTCCAATGCACGACGAGCGCAGCACGCTGATGGGCTATCTCCGCGACAACCGGCTCACACTGGAGATCAAGTGCTCGGGCCTCGACGCGGAGGCCATGGCCGCCCGCTCGGTGCCGCCGTCGACGATGTCGCTGCTCGGGCTGCTCCGCCACCTCGCCGACGTCGAGCGCAGCTGGATGCGGCGGTTCATGGCGAGGCTCGACGCGCCGCCGCTGTTCTGGACGCCCGAGGACCGGGACGGGGAGTTCGACAACGCCACGGCCGATCCGGCGCTCGTCAAGCAGGCGTGGGCCGCGTGGCGCGCGGAGTGCGACTTCACCGACGCGTTCGTGGCCGATGCGCCCGACCTCGCCGTCGCGGGCGTCGACCCGACCTCCATGCATCCGACGCTGCGGCAGGTGCTGGTGCACCTCATCGAGGAGTACGCCCGCCACAACGGCCACGCCGACCTCCTCCGCGAGCGCATCGACGGCCGCATCGGGCAGTGACGATCCCCAGGCCGACGATCCCCAGGCCGACGATCCCCAGGCCGACGATCCCCAGGCCGACGATCCCCAGGCCGACGATCCCCAGGCCGACGATCCCCAGGCCGACGATCCCCAGGCCGACGATCCCCAGGCCGAACCTCGCATCCTGACCAAGCTCGGCGTGCGCGCCGTCGCCGTGATGTGCGTTTCTGATCCCCCGCCCGATTCACCGATAGCATCCCCGGCGCGCGGTCGCGGACCGCCGCGAGATCGAGGAGGCGGACGGCGACGTGACGCGACCAGCGCCCACGGTCGCCGCTGCGCAGGCGCGGAGCGCACTCGCGGTCGTCCGGCCGGGCCTCACGACGCTGCCGGTCGTGTTCGCGGTCGCGATCTTCGGCTGGCTGGTGCTGTGGCCCGACCACGGGGCGACCGGGATCACGGGCTGGGCCACCACGTTCCTCTGGTCGCTGCCCACCCTCGGGATGCTGCTCGGGATCTTCGGCGCGGTCCGCACCCGGGTACGGCTGCGGCACGCCCCGACCAGGTCGGTGCCACCGGCGCCAGAACGACTCCTGGTCGTGATCCCGACGATCGGGCGCCTGGACACGCTGCCCGCGCTGCGGCGCGTGGTGGCATCCTGCGCGCATCTCGCGCCGCTGTTCCCCGACCACGGCGTCGAGATCGTCATCGAGGAGGGCTGCGAGGTCGCGGCCGAGGTCGCGGAGCTGGCCGCGCTTCCGCGCACGAGCATCATCACGGTGCCGCACGACTACGTCACCGCGAACGGCACCCTCTTCAAGGCCCGCGCCAACCAGTACGCGCTCACCCAGCGGCCCGCCGATCCCGGTCTCTGGGTGCTACACCTCGACGACGACACCGCGATCGGCCCGGACACCGCGCAGGAGCTGGCCCGGTTCGTGCACGCCCAGCGCGACGCGGGGGCCGCCGCGAAGCATCTGGCCCAGGGTGTGCTCACCTACCCGCGCGAGCTGGGGCCGTCGCGGCTGCTCTGGTTGGCCGACGCGATCCGGCCCGCGGGCGACGTGTCGACGTTCGCCGCCACCACCGGCACCGGCACCCCGCGGGCGGGCCTGCACGGCGAGCTGCTGCTCGTGCGGGCGTCGGTGGAGGCGGAGATCGGCTGGGACTTCGGGCCGCGCACCATGGTGGAGGACGCCCAGTTCGCGCTGGAGTTCTGCCGCCGCCACCCCGGGCGAAGCGACTGGTTCCCCGGCCGCTGCTTCGGCGCCAGCCCGGCGACGGCGGCGGCGTTCGTCCTGCAGCGCGAGCGGTGGGCGTGGGGGCTGATGGAGCTGGCGTGGAGCCGCGCCGTGCCGCTGAAGCACCGATTGTTGCTGCTGCACAACGTGATCGTCTGGGCGTTCATCCCGCTGCAGCATGTGGGCGTGGTGCTCGGCGTCGGGTGGCTGATCGGCGACATGAACACGCTGCCCGCCCTCGCCTGGCTCCAGCCGATCTGGGCGGCCAACTTCGCCTACTCCGTCTGGAGCTACCGGGTCGGTCTCGCGCTCAACGCACAGGCGTCGTGCGAGGATCGGCCGCGCTGGTGGGAGCATGTCGCGGTGGTCATCGGCATCCCGCTGTTCTCGGTGTTGGAGGCGGCTGGTGTGGCGCGAGGGGTGGTGCGCTTCCTCCGCCGCGACGCGTCGGCGTTTCCGGTGATCGCCAAGCCGCGATGACGGAGCGGTTCGGGCCCTACCGGCTCGACGCGTTGATCGGCCGCGGCGGCATGGGCGAGGTCCACCGCGCCCTCGACACCCAGCGCGACCGCATCGTCGCCGTCAAGCGCCTGCAACAACACCTCGCGGCCGATCCGGAGTACCGCAACCGGTTCCGACGCGAGTCCGCGCTCGCCGCGAAGCTGTCCGAGCCGCACGTCGTCCCCATCCACGACTACGGCGAGATCAACGGGCGGCTGTTCCTGGACATGCGCCTCGTCGAGGGCATCGACCTGGCCGCGTTGCTGCGCAACGGGCCGCTGAGCGCGGAGCGGGCGGTCGACGTGATCTCCCAGGTGGCCGACGCGATCGACGCGGCGCACGCGGAGGGTCTCGTGCACCGCGACGTCAAGCCGTCGAACGTGCTGCTCGTCGGGTCGACGGAGCGCGCGGCCGAGCGCGGGTTCGCCTACCTCGCCGACTTCGGCATCGCGAGCGAGGTGGGCGACCGCACCACCAGCCGACCGGGGCTCGCGCTGGGCACTACGGCCTACATGGCGCCCGAACGCATGACCGGCGACGCCTACGACCACCGGATCGACGTCTACTCGCTCACCTGCGTCCTGTGTGAATGCCTCACCGGGCGGCGGCCGTTCCCCGCGGACGACGTGCTGACCGCGGTGCAGGCCCACCTCACCCACCCGCCGCCCCGGCCCTCGGAGCTGCGGCCCGGCCTGCCGCGCGCGCTGGACGACGTCGTGGCGCGCGGGATGGCCAAGCGGGCCGCTGACCGGTACTCGAGCGCGGGCGAGCTGGCCGCGGCGGCGCGGGCCGCGCTGGCGGCGCCTGCGCGCAGGCGGATCTCGCGTCGAGCGGTGCTGCTCGGCGGCGCCGGGGTCGCCGCGGTCGGGGTGGCGGCGGGAGTGCTGGCCCTGCGGCCGAGCGGCCCGAGCTTGGTGGTGGACACGACCATCGTGGTCGGGGTCGGGCCCGCGGGCGTGGCGTTCACCCCGGACGGCGCCCGCGCGGTCGTCACCAACCAGGCGGTCGACACCCTTTCGGTGATCGACACCGCGACGGCGGCGGTGAGTTCGGTCGCCGCCCCGGGCGGCCCGACCGGCATCGCCTTCGGCCCGGACGGCACGGTGTACGTGGCGCAGACCTCGGCTGGCAGCGTCGCGGTGCTCGACACCGAGCTGCGCGTGCGGGGCACGATCGCCGCGGGCCGGTTCCCAGGGCCCGTGACGTTCGCCTCCGAGCTGTACGTGGCCAACGCAGGCGACGGCACCGTGTCGGTGATCGACCCGACGACACCGGTGCCCGTGCCCCCGATCCCGGTCGACGCCCAGCCCTCCGGTCTCGCGACCAGCCCCGACGGCAAGCTGCTCTACGTCGCGAACTCAGGCTCTGACAACCTCACCGTGATCGACACCTCGACGCGCGCGACCGTCGCGACCGTGCCCGTCGGCCGGGCCCCCTCCGCCGTGGTCGCGGACGGGCGACGGATCTGGGTGGCCGACCGCGGCGACGGCACCGTGACCGTGCTCGACGTCGCCACCCGCGCGAGCGCCGGAACCGTGAACGTGGGCAGCGGACCCAGCGCACTGGCGCTGTCGCGCGACGGCGCGCTGCTCTACGTCGCCGACGCCGACGAGGGCACCGTCCGCGTCCTCGACACCGTGACGCTGGATGTCGGACCGTCGGTGGCGGTCGGCGCGGGGCCGGTGGCGATGGCGGTCGCCCGGACCGACGGACGGGTGTGGGTGGTCTGCCGGGACGCCACGGAGGTCGTGGTGCTGCGGTAAGTCGTGCGCGGCTAGGGTGGGCGCGTGGAGCCGGAGGTCTTCGGGCCCTACCGGCTCGACGCCCTGATCGGGCGTGGGGGCATGGGCGAGGTCCATCGCGCGTACGACAGCCGCCGCGAGCGTTACGTGGCGCTGAAGCGGCTGCTGCGTGAGCTGGCGGCCGACGAGCAGTACCGGTCGCGGTTCCAGCGTGAGTCCGCGCTGGCTGCGAAGCTGAACGACCCGCACATCGTCCCCATCCACGACTACGGCGAGATCGACGGCCAGCTCTTCATCGACATGCGCCTCGTCGACGGCGGAGACCTCTCCTCGCTCATCGCGGAAGGTCCGCTGTCGGCGGAACGGGCCGTGGACCTGGTCACGCAGGTGGCCGACGCCCTCGACGCCGCGCACGCCCAGTCGCTCGTGCACCGCGACGTGAAGCCGTCCAACGTGCTGCTCGTCGGCACGGAGCGGGCCCAGCGCGGGGTCGCCTACCTCACGGACTTCGGGATCGCCCGCGCGCTGGACGGGCCCACCGTCAGCCGCACCGCGATGGGTATGGGCAGCGCGAGCTACATGGCTCCCGAACGGTTCACCGGCGACGACTGGGACGAGCGCGTCGACGTCTACTCTCTCGCGTGCGTCCTGGTGGAGTGCCTGCTCGGGCACCGGCCGTTCGAGGCGGAGAGCCTGCCGTCGGTGATGCACGCGCACCTGGTGCGCGAGCCGCCGCGGCCCACAGGGGAGCGTCCCGACCTGCCCGCCGCACTCGACGACGTCGTCGCGCACGGGATGGCGAAGGACCCGGCCGCGCGCTTCCCCACCGCGGGCGCGCTCGCCGAAGCGGCCCGCGCGGCGCTCGTCGGGGCGCCGGTCGTCGCCGTGACGCGGCCCCGCCCCGTCGACGACAGCCCCACCGAGGCGGCCGACCTCACCGCGGCGGCCGCCACCGTCCCGGCGCGCACCGTGCGCAAGCCACTGACCAGGAGACGACTGCTGATCGCCAGCGGGGCCGCGGTGGGCCTGGTCGCCGCGGGCGGGGCGACCTGGGCGGCGCTGGGCGGCCCCGCTGCGCTGCGCCGCTCCGGACCGTGGACCGTGCAGACCGGCGACAAGGTCTACTCCTCCCCGCTGGTCGACGACGGCGTCGTCTACGTCGGCAGCAACGACCACTACCTCTACGCCCTCGACGCCGCGACCGGCGCACAGCGCTGGCGGTACGCCACCCAGGGCTCGGTCACCTCCTCGCCCCGGATCGCGGACGGCACCGTGTACGTCGGCGGGCAGGACGGGTCGTTGCACGCGGTCGACGCGCGCACCGGGGAGCGGCGCTGGACCACCGACACCGGCGGTCCTGTGCACTCCTCGCCCGCGCTCGCGGGGGGCCTGGTGGTGGTCGGCAGCCGCTCGAACACGCTGCTGGCCTGCGACGTGCGCTCCGGCGCCGTCGTGTGGAAGTTCGTCAGGGGCGACTGGTTCAACTCCTCGCCCACCATCGTCGACGGCCTCGTCTACGTCGGCTGCCGCGACCACAACGTCTACGCCGTGGACGCGGCCACCGGCACCCAGAAGTGGCAGTACACGACCTCGAGCACGATCGACTCCTCGCCGCGGGTCGTCGGGACGTCGGTCTTCATCGGCGGCGACGACCACAAGATCCGGTCCTTGGGCGCCCAGAACGGTGCCTGGATCTGGGACTTCACAGCGCAGCAGGGCATCGTGTCCTCGCCGACCATCGCCGACGGCGTGCTCTACGTCGGCAGCGACGACGGCAGCCTCTACGCGCTGGAGGCCGACACCGGCCGTCCGCGCTGGACCTACCCGACCGCGGGCGGGATCCGCTCGACGCCGCTGGTGGTCGACGGGCTCGTGGTCGTCGGCAGCCACGACCGCTTCCTGCACGCCGTCGACGCCGCCAACGGCCAGGTGCGCTGGCGCTTCCCCGCGGCGGGCCCCATCGACGACTCCTCCCCCGCCGTTTCCGACGGCTTGATCTACGTCGGCACGCTGGCGGGCACGATCCACGCGGTGGACGCGAGCACCGGCCGCGACCGGGTGTAACACAGCGGAGGATCCTGCGCGGCGGGAGTCACAGGGCGCGCGGTCGCCATCGCCTGGACACTGGACCTGTGCCCCCCTCCGCGCTCCCCGCCGCCACCGACGTCATCGTCGTCGGGGCGGGGCCCGCGGGGTCGGCGGCCGCGGCATGGGCGGCCCGGGCCGGGCTCGACGTCGTCCTCGCCGACGTGGCCGCGTTCCCCCGCGACAAGCCCTGCGGCGACGGGCTCACCCCGCGGGCCATCGCGGAGCTGGAGCGGCTCGGCCTCGGCGACTGGGTGCGCGCCCACGGCACCAACCGCGGTCTGCGGGCCACCGGGTTCGGCTCCACGCTGGAGCTGCCATGGCCGGGCGGCTCGCTGCCCGCCTACGGGGGTGCGGTGCCGCGGCTGGAGCTCGACGCCCGGATCCGGGAGGTCGCGCTGAAGGACGGCGCGGTGCCGTTCGAGGAGGCGCGGGCGGTGGACGTCGAGCGCGATGGCGGCCGGGTCACCGGCGTGGTGTTCGCCCGCGGCGGCGACACCCACGTCGTAGCCTGCCGTCGCCTGGTCGTCGCCGACGGCGCGCGTTCCCCGCTGGGCCGGGTGCTGGGCCGGGAGTGGCACCGCGACACCGCGTACGGCGTCGCGGCGCGCGGCTACGTCCGGTCGGGCCGCAGCGACGACGAGTGGATCTCCTCGCACCTGGAGCTGCGCGGCGAGGACGGTGAGGTGCTCGCGGGGTACGGCTGGGTCTTCCCGCTCTCCGACGGCGAGGTCAACATCGGCGTCGGCACGCTGGCCACAGCGCGGCGCCCAGCCCAGATCCGGCTGCGCAGCCTCATCCAGCACTACGCCGACGCGCGCCGGGAGGACTGGCAGCTCGACGGCCCGGTGCGCCTGCCCGCGTCCGCGCTCCTGCCAATGGGCGGCGCGGTGTCGCACGTCGCAGGCCACAACTGGGCGCTCATCGGCGACGCCGCTGGCTGTGTGAACCCGCTCAACGGCGAGGGCATCGACTACGGCCTGGAGACGGGCAGGCTGGCCGCCGAGCTGATCGCGGCGGAGCGGCACCTTGGCACCGGCTGGCCCGCCACCCTCCGCCACCACTATGGGGAGGCGTTCTCGATCGCGCGGCGCCTCGCTGGCCTGCTCACGCTGCCCCGGCTGCTGCCGGTGGCCGGACCGGTCGGGATGGCATCGCCTGCGTTGATGACCGTCGCCCTGCGCGTGATGGGCAACCTCGTCACCGACGAGGACCGCGACCTCACCGCCCGCGCCTGGCGCGTCGCCGGGCGCGCCTCGCTGCGGTGGGACGAGCGCGCGCCGTTCAGCTAGATCCCACCGCGACCGGGGACCGGGGACCGGGGACCGGGGACCGGGGACCGGGGACCGGGGACCGGGGCTGGGGACCGGGGACCGGGGACCGGGGAGTGGGGCCGGGGAGTGGGGAGCGGGGACTGGGTGGCGATCGCCGGGAGTGGTGCCACGGGTGCACTAAGGCATCTCTGGCACCACTTCCGGTGATCATGGGGTCGGAGCGCCGGTCTGCCACCGCGACACCGGGCCAATGATCGCCAGGAGTGGTACCACTCGTGCATTTGTGCACCTTTGGCACCACTTCCGGTGATCATGGGGTCGGAGCGTCTGTTTCCTGTGGCCTCGGGAACTGCCCCGGGGGCCCCCGAGTTGGACGGGTGTGGTGCCCGACCTGCCGCCCGGCGCGAACGTCGCCCTCCCCGACGCCGCGCTCGGCATCACGCTCGGCGGCCCGTTCGACCTCTCCGCGCTGGTGCTGAGCGCCTCGGGCACGGTCGCGGGCGACGCCGACATGGTGTTCTTCAACCAGCCCGACGCCCCGGGGGTGCGGCTGCGCGACGGCCATCTGACCGTCACGCCCCACGCGCTGCGCCGCGGCGCCGACCGCGTCGTTGTGGTCGCGTCCGCCGAAGCGACGGGCTCCGCTGTCGGCGCGCTGCCGCCGGTGCTGCTCACCGACGCGCGGAAGCGGCCCTTCGCCCGGTTTCTCCCGCCGCCGATGCGCACCGAGACGGTCGCGCTGCTGGCCGAGGTGTACCGCAGGGCGGGGGCGTGGCGGGTGCGCGCCGTCGGCCAGGGCTACGCCGACGGTCTGGCCGGGCTGGCGCGCGACTTCGGCGTCGACGTCGCCGCCGACGCCGAAAACGCCGCCGCCGAGCAGGGATCCGGCGGGCCCGACACCGGACCGCTCGCCGAGGTCGTCACCCGCACCAACGCCGAGCGCACCCGGCGCGGTCTGCGCGGGCTGAGGGTCGACGCCCGCCTGGCCCGCGCGGCCCACGCGCACAGCGCCGACATGGTGCGCCGCGGCTTCTTCGCGCACGAGAACCCGGACGGGCAGCAGATCTGGGACCGGGCCGTCGCCGTCGGCTACGCCTATCGCAAAGTGGCCGAGAACATCGCGGCGGGCCAGCGCTCCGCGGAGGAGGTGGTGCGCGGCTGGATGCACAGCCCCGGCCATCGCGCCAACATCCTCGACGCCGAGCTCAGCCAGATCGGGATCGGCCGAGTCGAAGGCGGCCCCTATGGAGTCTATTGGACGCAAGTTTTCGGCACCCCGCGCTAACCAGGCTTACCCTTGACGGGTGATCTGTTCCGAGCGTCTCGTTGCCGCGCCAGCCGCCATCGTGCACGCCGTGCTCACCGACGTCACCGCCTGGAAGCTGTGGGCACCCCACATCGCGAACGTGGACTGCGTGTCGGAGATCATCAGCGACACGGCATGGTCGGGCCTGGTCAAACCCTGGTTCGGGCCCGCCACGTGGATGGACGTGACGTGGGTCGAGCCCGGGCGCGGCATGCGCTGGACCTCAAGCATGGTTGGCAACAGGCTCGACTACGCCGACCTGATCTCGCCCGACGGCGACGACCACTGCCTCGTGACGATGACGGTCGAGGTGTCAGGCCTGGTGGGCGGCATGGTGGCGGCCGCGGTGGGGCCGCTGTCGACGCTCAGTCAGCGGCGCAGGCTCACCCGCCTGGCCGCGCTGGCCGAGTACCTCCACAACCGCGCCATCGTCTTCGCGGCCTGAGCTCACGGCAGCCGGAACTGCACCCGCTCGGCGGATGGCAGGCCACCGGCACAGTGCTGGGCCACGTCCGGCATCGCAGCAGGGTGACCCTGCTCCGACTCAGTCGCAGCAGTGCCACCCTGCTGCAAACACCCTGCTGCAAAACTGTCACCCTGCCGAGTCCACCGACCCGGCGTCAGATTTCGGCGCGCCGGTCCACCAAGGTCTGCGCCACCGTCGTCAGCTTGATGTTGAGCGACTGCGAGGCCCGACGCAGCACGTCGAACGCCTCGTCGGCGGAGATCCCGCGCCGCTCCATGAGGATGCCCTTGGCCTGGCCGATCACGTCGCGGCTCTGGAGCGCCTGCCGCAGCTGGGCGGCCTCCAGTTCGGCGGCGGTGGAGGCGACGGTGCTCGCGAGCGCCGTCGACGCGTGCGCGGCGAGGATGAGGGCGAGGTCGCGGTCGAGCTCGTCGAGACCGCGCGCGTCGAAGGCGTAGAGGTTGAGCGCGCCGTACCGCGGGATCTCCCCCTGGGGGAACAGGCCGACCGCAAAGACGCTGCGCACACCGAGGTCGGCGGCGGCGGGCCCGAAGGCCGGGAACTCGACGCCCTTCGCGAGATCGTCGGAGGAGCTCAGGCCCAGACCTGGCGTGCGGGTGGCCTCGACGCACGGGCCCTCGTCGAGCCGGTACTGCACCTCGTCGAGGCGCAGCGCCAGCTCGTCGGTGTAGACGGGCGTGGTGAAGCCGTTCTCGGCGTGCAGGGTGACGCTGACCAGGTCGGAGCCGGGCATGGCGACCCTGGCTGCGTTGACCACCCGCTCCAGCACACCGTGCACGGAAGTGGCGGCGAGGAGGTTCTCGGCGAGCCGGACGAACTCACCCGCAAGCGGACCGAGATCAGCGACCTGGCCACCGGAGAAAAGGAGACGGTCCTGGGACCAGTCCTGCTCGCTTGGCACGCATCACCCTTGTGTCGTCAGCCCCTCGGCGGCGAAGCTTGACCTACGAGGTGTCTTGTAGGCAAACACGTGCACCAACCGGCGCAATGGCTTCACCCGACCGGGGTTGTCCAGCTGCCGATCATCAGCTCGCCGCAGTCAGCGTGATGTTCTTCACCTGGAGGGACTGTGGTTGCCCGAACCCCTGCCAAAAGAGCGCGCTGCAGGTGAGGGTCAGCGACGTTGCCGAGGCCGAAGGAGTGCCGTTGAAGGTCACGTCCTTCACGATGGGCACGGCTCCCGGAGGGACCTCGAGCTCGCTCGTCCCGAAGTCAATCTTCGGATCCATGGCCACCTGCCCCGCCTCGACGAGCTGGCAGTTGTCGAAGAGCGGGATGGTCACCGGGAAGCCCGCCTCATTCGTCGCGGCCACGCGGAGGCGGGTGTAATGGTCGCTGACGCCGACCTGGTCGACGCGCACGGTGAGAGCGCCCGCCTCGCCGGACACCGGCCTCGCCAGCCGCTGCACCTGCGACGCCTCGTTCCCGGTGAACAACCCGACCACGTAACTCGCCCCGTACGCGACGCCGCCGCCCACGGCCACCAACACGAGCAGCCCCACGAGGAACATGCCCAGCCCGACCGCGGGCCGACGCGCTCGCGGCGGCGGGTAGGACGGCGGATGGGGATAGTACGGGCCCACCGGCCGTGGCAGCGGCGCCGGAATGGGCGCGCCCTGCGCATCCTTGACGTAGTCGATCACCAGCGGGATCGCGCCCGCCACCACCGTGAGCACCGCCGACAGCAACGGGCTGGCCGACTGCTGCCACAAGGCGATCACCTCGCCGAGCACGAGTCCCAGCAACCCGAAGAGCAGCACTTTGCCTGGCCTCACGACCCACCCCTCCCGGCGAAAACGGACATTCGCCGGGACGAGGTGTGGGGTGGGCTGCGAAATACGCCATTCGGCGATCAGCCCCGCGGCGGCGGCTTCCGGCCGCCGCGGAACTGCGGCCCTCAGACGCGCGACCGCAGGCTCTCCGGAACGGTGAAGCGCTCTCCGTACTTCCGCCGGAACTCGTCGGCGCGCTTGACGAAGCCCCCGACGCCGCCGGGATAGCCCTCGACGTACTGCACCACCCCACCGGTCCACGGCGGAAAGCCGATCCCGAAGATCGAGCCGATGTTGGCGTCCGGGATGGAGGTGAGCACCCCCTCGTCGAGGCACTTCTGGGTCTCGATCGCCTCGACGAACAGCAGGCGCTCGGACAGCTCGTGCATGTCGACGTCGTGGTTGGTGGCCCCGAGCTCGGTGCGCAGCCCCGGCCACAGCCGCACCCGCTTGCCGTCGGCGTACTCGTAGAACCCGGCGCCGCCCGACTTGCCGGGGCGCCCCGCCTCGACGAGCTTGTCGATCACCGACTCCGACGGGTGGGCCGTCCACGTGCCGCCCGCGGCCCGCACCGCCGCCTGCATCTCCTTGCGGATCTTCTGCGGCAAGGTGAGGGTGAGCTCGTCCAGCAGCTGCAGCACCGGTGCGGGGTAGCCCGCCTGCGAGGACGCCTGCTCCACCGTCTGCGGGTCGATGCCCTCGGCCACCATCGCCACGCCCTCGTTGATAAACGTGCCGATCACCCGGCTGGTGAAGAAGCCGCGGCTGTCGTTGACGACGATCGGCGTCTTCTTGAGCCCGATCGTCACGTCGAAGGCCTTGGCCAGCGTCGCGTCCGACGTCCGCTCGCCGCGGATGATCTCCACCAGCGGCATCTTGTCGACCGGCGAAAAGAAGTGCAGCCCGATGAACTCCGACGGCCGCTCGACGCCGTTGGCCAGCTCGGTGATCGGCAGGGTGGAGGTGTTCGAGCAGAGCAGCGCGTCGGGCTCGATCACCTTCATCGCCTCGCGGAACACCTCCTGCTTGAGCGCCACCGACTCGAAGACGGCCTCGATGACGACGTCGCAGCCCGCGAGGTCGTTGTAGTCGGCGGTCGGGGTGATCCGCTCCAGCAGCGCGTCGCCCTTCTCCAGCGTGGTGCGCCCGCGCTTGACGGCCTTGGCGACGAGCCCCTCGGAGTAGACCTTGCCCTTCTCCGCGGCCTCCAGCGAAACGTCCTTGAGCACGACCTCCCAGCCCGAGAGCGCGCAGGAGTAGGCGATGCCCGCGCCCATCATCCCGGCGCCGAGCACGGCGACCTTGCGCGGCGTGTAGCGCTCGTAGCCACCGGGCCGCGAACCGCCATTGTTGATCGCTTGCAGGTCGAAGAAGAACGCCTTGGTCATGTTCTTGCTGACCTGGCCGCAGACCAGCTCGGTGAAGTAGCGGCTCTCGATGCGCAGCGCGGTGTCGAAGTCCACCTGGGTGCCCTCGACGGCCGCGGCGAGGATGTTGCGCGGGGCGGGCATGGGCGCGCCCTTGAGGGTCTTGCGCAGGTTCGCCGGGAACGCGGGCAGCACCGCCGCGAGCGAAGGGGTCGAGGGCGTGCCGCCGGGAATCCGGTACTTCGGCTGGTCCCAGGGCTGCTTCGCCTCCGGATTCGCCGCGATCCATGCCCTGGCCTTGTCGAGCAACTCCTGCGGGGTGGCGGCCAGCTCGTCGACGATCCCGATCTCCAGCGCTTTCGCGGGACCCAGCCGCTTGCCCTGCGACAGCACGTTGAGGAAGCCGTTCATGATCCCGAGCATGCGGGTGATCCGGGTGACGCCCCCGCCGCCGGGCAGCAGGCCCAGCGTGACCTCGGGCAGCCCGTAGACCACGCCGGGCGCGTCGAGGCCGATGCGGTGGTGGCAGGCCAGGCCGATCTCCAGGCCGCCGCCGAGCGCGGTGCCGTTCATGGCCGCGACGACCGGGCGCCCCAGAGTCTCCAGCCTGCGCAGCTGCGCCTTGATCTCGGTGACGTTCGCGAACACCGTCGGCGCGTCCGCGGGGGTGGCGCTGGACAAAGCCTCCAGGTCGCCGCCCGCGAAGAACGTCTTCTTCGCCGACGTGACGATGACACCGGTCAGCTCGTCCTTCGCCGCGACGAGCTGGCCTGTGACCTCGCCCATCGCCGCCTTGTAGCGGTCGTTCATGGTGTTGGCGCTGTGGCCGGGGTCGTCGAGGGTGACGACCGCGATGCCGTCGGCGCCCTTCTCCCAGCGAACCGCTTTGTCGTTCGTGCCCATCAGATGCGCTCCACGATCGTCGCGATGCCCATGCCGCCGCCCACGCACATCGTGGCCAGCCCCCGCCGCAGGTCGCGGCGCTCCAGCTCGTCGATCAGCGTGCCGAAGGTCATCGCTCCGGTGGCGCCCAGCGGGTGGCCCATGGCGATGGAACCGCCGTTGACGTTGGTCTGCTCGTGTGAGATCCCCATGTCGCGCATGTAGCGCAGGGCGACGGCCGCGAACGCCTCGTTGATCTCGAAGAGGTCGATGTCGGCCACCGTGAGGCCCGCCTTCGCGAGCGCCTTGCGCGACGCGGGCGCGGGGCCGGTCAGCATGATCGTCGGGTCGGCGCCCGAGATCGCGGTGGCGACGATCCGGGCGCGCGGGGTGAGCCCGTTGGCCTCGCCCGCCGCCTCGGAGCCGATCAGCGTGAGCGCGGCGCCGTCAACGATGCCGGAGCTGTTGCCCGCGTGGTGGACGTGCTCGATCTTCTCGACCCAGTGGTAGCGCTGCAGCGCCACGGCGTCGAACCCGCCCGCCTCGCCCATCATCGCGAACGAGGGCGGCAGGCTCGCGAGGCTCTCCAGGGTGGCGCCCGCGCGGATGTGCTCGTCGCGGTCGAGGATGGTGAGGCCGTTGCGGTCCTTGACCGGGATCACCGACTTGGCGAAGTAGCCGTTGGCCCACGCCTTCGCGGCGCGGGTCTGGGACTCGACGGCGAACGTGTCGACGTCCTCGCGGGAGAACCCCCCCAGCGTCGCGATGAGGTCGGCGCCGATGCCCTGGGGGACGAACCCGGTCTTGTAGGAGGTGTCGGGGTCCATGGCCCACGCGCCGCCGTCGGAGCCCATCGGCACCCGCGACATCACCTCGACACCGCCGGCGAGCACCAGCTCCTCCATACCGGAGCGCACCTTGAGCGCCGCGGTGTTGACCGCCTCCAGCCCGGACGCGCAGAAGCGGTTGAGCTGGACCCCCGCGACCGTGTCGGGCAGGCCCGCGGCGATCGCGGCGGTCTTGGCGATGTCCCCGCCCTGGTCGCCGACGGGGGAGACGACGCCGAGCACCACGTCGTCGAGCTGGTTCGCATCCAGCTCGGGATGCCGCGCGCGCAGCTCGCCGATCAGGTCGACGACCAGCGACACCGGCTTGACCTCGTAAAGCGAGCCCGAGGCCTTGCCTCGGCCACGCGGAGTGCGGATGGCGTCAAAGACGAACGCCTCGGGAATCTCAGCCATGAACCTTTGCTACAGCAGTACTGTCACATAGGTCAAGGCGTGTCGTACGGTGTCACTCGTGGCCGCCCCCGTCAGTGACCTGCTCACCATCGACCAGCTCGCCGAGCGCACCGGGATCAGCGTCCGCACGATCCGCTTCTACGCCGGTCGCGGGCTGCTCCCCGCCCCCCAGCTCCGCGGGCGCACGGGCCTGTACGGGCCCGCCCATGTGGCGCGGTTGGAGCTGGTGAGCGAGTTGTCGGGGCTCGGGTTCACGCTCGCCGCGATCGAGTCCCAGCTGCAGCGCCTGCCCGCGGACGTCGGCGCCGACGAGCTCGCGCTGCACCGCGCGCTGCTCACCCCGTGGGTGCCCGAGGAGGTCGAGGAGGTCGAGGTCGCGGAGTTTCTGCGGAGGGCCGGGCGAGCGCTTTCTCCATCAGACCTCGACGCGCTGGAGGGACTCGGCGTGATCACCCGGCTCGACGACGGCGTCGTGCGGCTGCGCGGGTCGATGCTGAGGCAGGGACTCGACGTCCTCGACTCCGGACTGCCCGCCGAGACGTGGCGCCGCGCCCACGCGATCATCGAGCGACACACGACCGCGCTCGCCGAGGACCTGATGGCGATGTTCCAGGACGAGGTGCTGCAGCCCTACCGCGACCGCGGACGCCCGGCCGAAGAGCGCACACGGCTCGCGGCGGCGCTCGCCCAGCTCAAGCCGATCACCGTGCGCGGCGTCGTTACGGCGTTCGGGCGAGCGGTGAACCGGGCGATCCGCGAACGGGCGGGGTGACCAGGACGGTGTCAGTGCTCGTCGTTTTCGCGCCTGCCGAGGGCACCCGGCCGTGACGTTCACCCAGGCCCGTCAGGTGCGCTACATCGAGGTCGACGCCCAGAACGTCGTGTTCAACTCCTGGTACCTGGCGTGGTTCGACGACGCGATGACCGCGTTCCTCGAGCACGGCGGACTCACCTACAAGGCGATGCTCGACGCGGGCTACGACGTGCAGCTCGTCCGCTCGGAGATCGACTGGCGCTCGGGGGTGGGCTTCCAGGACGCCGTCGAGATCGCGGTCGCCACCGCCCGGCTGGGGCGCACGAGCTTCGCGTTGGACTTCGAGGTGCGGCTCGGGTCGGCCGTGACGTGTCGGGGGCGGACGGTCTACGTCGTCGTCGCGACCGACGGGTCGGGCAAGCGGGAGGTCCCTCCGCTGATCAGCGCGCGCTGGGCGAGCCCGCGCCCCTGCTCCCCGTGTGATCCTGCCGCGACTCGGCGAGGTGCTGCACTTCTCCGAGGACCCGACGATCACCGTCTTCGCGCCGCACGTTCCGCTGATCGCGCAGCATCCGACGCCGTACGTTTGGGCGGTCGACGCTGCACAGGCACCCGCATACTGGTTCCCGCGCGACTGCCCGCGGGCGATGGCCTGGGTCCGCGACGTCTCGGACGCCGACGACGTGGCGCGCATCATCGGCCCCGGCGGCGGTGAACGCGTGCACGCCGTCGAGTACGGGTGGCTCGACCGCATGCGGACCGTTGAGCTGTACGCCTACCGCCTGCCCGCGGCGACGTTCACGCCTGTCGGGGAGGTGTGGAGGCACGCGTGCGTGTCGCGCGAGACCGTCCGCCCACTGGGGCAGCCGGAGCGCGTGGGTGACCTGTTCGAGCTGCACCGGGTGGCGGGCATCCAGCTCCGCGTCCTGCCCCACCTGCACGACTTCTGGGACGCGGTGGTCGCCAGCACGTTGGCGTACAGCGGGATCCGGCTGCGCAACGCCCTCCCCCGCCCGACCGCCGGGGGCTGAGCGCCGCGAGCGCCGCCCGACTCCACACGGCTGGCCCGGACTTCGCACGCGCCGGTGGGGTGTGAGATGGACACGCGGGGTGCGAGGTGGACCCGCGAGATGCGAGGTGAGCCCACGAGATGCGAGGTGGACCCGCGAGATGCGAGGTGGACCCGCGAGATGCGAGGTGGACCCGCGAGATGCGAGGTGGACCCGCGAGATGCGAGGTGGACCCGCGAGATGCGAGGTGGACCCGCGAGATGCGAGGTGGACCCGCGAGATGCGAGGTGGACCCACGAGATGCGAGGTGGACCCACGAGATGCGAGGTGGACCCACGAGATGCGAGGTGGACCCCCGACATGCGAGGTGAGCCCCCGACATGCGAGGTGAGCCCCCGACACGCGAGGTGAGCCCCCGACATGCGAGGTGAGCCCCCGACATGCGAGGTGAGCCCCCGACATGCGAGGTGAGCCCGCGAGATGCGCAGTCGCCGAGGAGCGCGGCCGGGGCTGTGCCGCGGGCCAGACTTCGCACGGCGGGCCCGGACGTCGCGTGGCGGCGGGGTGCGGGGTGGGTCGGAGCCGTGCGGAAGTCGGAGTGGTGGGTTGGTCCGGGCCCGTGAGGACCGACTTCGCAGGTCCGGTATGCACTTCGCAGCCTCCCCGGACCCTGCGAAGTGTCTGTGCGCCCTGCGAAGAGCGGTCGGGGCCGGTCGGGGCCGCGCCAGCGCTCCCGCGACCGCACTTCGCACCCCGCCGCAGGACTTCGCACCCCCCCGCGTCACTTCGCACCCCCCGCAGGACTTCGCACCCTGCCGCGTCACTTCGCACCCCCCGCAGGACTTCGCACCCTGCCGCGTCACTTCGCACCCCGCCACAGGACTTCGCACCCTGCCGCGTCACTTCGCACCCCCCCGCAGGACTTCGCACCCTGCCGCGTCACTTCGCACCCCCCGCAGGACTTCGCACCCTGCCGCGTCACCTCGCACCCCGCCACAGGACTTCGCACCCTGCCGCGTCACCTCGGACCCGCCGGGCATGTGCGAGGTGGCCCTCCGGGGTGCGAAGTGCGCTCGGGCGGGCAGGGCGACTGCGCACCCCGCGGGCTTATTGAGGGCAGTTGCGACAGGAGCGCCATATGGTGCTGCCATGTCCCAACCCTGGCGATCCCCTGCCTGCGGAGCCGCCGTCCCGTGACGAAATCGCGCACTCGCCGTGGCGAGACGCCCGACTCACCGCCGCGGCGACGGGTCAGGCCTTCGCCTTCTCCCTGGCGCGGAGGTCCTTGCGCAGGATCTTGCCGCTCGCGGACTTCGGGATCTCGTGGATGAACTCCACCACCCGCACCCTCTTGTGCGGCGCGATCCGTTCGGCCACGAACGTCATGACGTCGTCGGCGGTGAGGTCGTCGCTGAAGCTCTGGCGCACCACGAACGCTTTGGGCACCTCCTCGCCCTCGCTGTCGCGCACGCCGATGACGGCGACGTCGGCGATCTTGTCGTGGGTGAGCAGGATGGCCTCGAGCTCGGCGGGGGGCACCTGGTAGCCCTTGTACTTGATCAGCTCCTTCACCCGGTCGACGATCGAGAAGACGCCCTCGTCGGTGACCTCCGCGATGTCGCCGGTATGCAGGTAGCCCTCGTCGTCGAGGGTGCTCGCGGTGGCCTCGGGGTTGTTCAGGTACCCCGCCATCACGTTGGGGCCCTTCACCCACAGCTCGCCTCGGCCGCCGACGCCGACCTCCTCCTCGGTCGCGGGGTCGACCAGCTTGCACACCACGTTGGGCACCGCGAAGCCCGACGAGTTGAGGTCGAGGTCGGGGCGGTCGTCGGGCATGCAGTGGCTCACCGGCGACAGCTCGGTCATCCCGTAGCCCTGCAGCACCGTGCAGCCCAGCCGCTTGCCCATCGCGTGACCGAGCTCGGCGTCCAGCGGCGCGGCGCCAGAGAAGATCACTTCGATGCAGGACAGGTCGTAGTCGTCGACCATCGGGTGCTTGGCCAGTGCGATGGCCGTCGGTGGCGCGATGTAGACCCGCTGGATCCGGTACTCGGAGATGATCCGCAGGAACTCCGCCAGGTCGAACTTCGGCATCGTGATCACGGTGGCGCGCTTGTGCAGGCCCTGGTTCATCATGCAGGTCATGCCGTAGATGTGGAAGAACGGCAGCACGGCGAGGATCCTCGACGCGCTCGTGACGTGCCCCGTGTGACCGATCTGCGACAGGTTCGCGACGAGGTTGCGGTGGGTGAGGATGACGCCCTTGCCGCGGCCCGTCGTCCCTGACGAGTAGGGCAGCACCGCGGCGTCGGTCGCGGTGGTCGTGCGCTCCGGCGGTGACGCCGTGGTGGCGAGGAGGTCGGCGAGCGGCGTGGCGCCCTCGACCCCCTCCGAGGTGACGCTGTCCAGGGTGACGATCGCGTCGGCGGGCAGCCCGGCTTCGGCCAGCGCCGCGGCGGCGCGATCGAGGAACGGCGAGATCGTGAACAGCAGCTTGGCGCCGGAGTCGGCGAGCTGATGCGCCAGCTCGCTCGGGGTGTAAAGGGAGTTGGCGCTGGTCACGATCGCGTTCGCGCGCAGGACACCGTGGAACACCACGGCGTACTCCGGCGAGTTGGGCGCCCAGACCCCGACCACGTCGCCCGCGCGGATGCCCCGCTCGTGTAGCGCGGCAGCGAGCTTGTCGACCATCGTCGCGAACTCACCGAACGTGATCGACCGCCCGGTGCTGCCGTCGATGAAGGCGGGCGCGTCGATCCGGTCGCCGAAGTCGCCCAGCAGGAACTCCGTCAACGACACCTCCGGGATCTCGACGTCCGGGTAGGGGCTTCGGATCGGCATGGTGGCGCTCCCTTGCGACGGCGGCGGCTCACTGTAGATCGTCCGGTCTGCGGGTCACAGGACCGTCACAACGCACCGTAAGGGTTGTCGGCAGCCGGGGCGGCTGCCAGTGTGTCCGACACTGTCGGTGCGGGCCCCACCCGTCCGGCGGTCCCCGGATCGGGTCTCCCCACCCGACCCGGGAACGCAGCGCCCCCGCGGAGCCCCTGATCGCGTCGTCGCTGTGGCGGTACGCGCGGAGCAGCCCGGGGTCCCTGACTCCCCCTCTCAGACCCCGGGCTGTTCCGCCCCGGCCGTGGGCGGGGACGGCCGCCGGGAGCGCGCCACCCGTCGTCCGATCCAGACCAGTGCGACGAGCACGGCGAGCACCGGCACGAACGGGAGCACGTAACCCAGCGCCGCGCCTGCGCCGACGCCCACCACCTTCAGCCCGTCCCAGCCCGCGGCCAGGCCGGAGAGGAACCCGACCGGCTGGGGGTTCGGCTCGGCGGTGACCGGGCCCTTCTCCAGGTCGACCGTGAGCGTGGACAGCGCCACCTGGTCCTTGAGCGCCGCGAGGCGCCCGGTGAGAGAGTCGAGGTCGGCCTCACGGCGGGTCAGCTCCGACTCGACCGACACGATGTCGCCGATCGAACGGGCCTGCGCCAAGAGCGCCCGCACCCGGTCGACGCTCGCGCGCTGGCTCGCAACCCTGGCGTCGAGGTCGACGACGTCCTCTGTGGCGTCGACGACTTGCGCGGCTCGGTTCGTCACGTGCCCGAAGCCGCCGATGGTGTCGATCAGTTGGTCGAGCCTGTCGGCTGGCACGCGCACTGTGAGCTGGGCGCCGGTGTCGCTGGATGTCTCCTGCGCGATGGTGCCTGCCACCCCGGCGACCGCCGTGCGCACCCGACGGGTGACCGCGACCGGGTCGTCGGCCTCGACGCTCAGCTGGGCCGTGCGGACCAGCGAGCGGGCGACGCCGCCGACGGGCACCGCGCCGGGATCGGCCGGGCCCGCCTCAGACGCGGCGGCTCCGCTCGGCATCGGCGCCGCCGCGGCTTCGGACGAGCCCGCCGCCGAATCGGATACCGCGGGCGCGCGGCCGATCTCCGGCGTCGCCGCCGTGGTGTGGTCGGTGACTGCGCCGCGGCCGAGGGCGCCGAACCCGATCACCCCGACCGCCACCACCAGCAACACCAACACCCCGACCAGCACCCCCCGCCGCTTGCCGAGCCGCTCCAGCCGCGTCCGCGTGGTGAACACCCCGCGCCCCTTCCCGCCCCGGAGCCTCCGGGTACGACACAAGGACGGGAGGAATGCCCGATCGCGTTGGCCGGGCACTCGTCACAATTCGGTCACGCGAAGAGGTGCTCGAAGGCCTTCAGGTTCGCCGTGGACTCGCCCCGCTCGGAGCGCCACGCGTACTCGCGGCGGATCGAGCTCGCGAAGCCCAGCTCCAGCAGGGTGTTGAAATCGCCGTCGGCGGCCTCCAGGACCTGGCCGAGCACCCGGTCGATCTCGTCGGTGTCGACGGCCCTGATCGGGACGCGGCCGACGAGGTGGATGTCGCCGATGCGATCCAACGTGTAGTGCACCCCGTAAAGCCGGGTGTTGCGCTGGAGCAGGAAGCGGTAGACGGCCTCGTGCTCCTCGTCGGGCCTGCGACACACAAAGGCCTGTACGAACAGCGCGTGATCGCGCACGACGAGCCAGGTGGCGGTCTGCAGCCGACGGGTTCCCGGCAAGGTGACGAGAAACTGGCCCGGCTCGCGCCTCTGGTGCTCCACCTCGAGCTCGGCCAGCGCGGCTGCGACGGTGGCTTCGAGGTCGAACGTCACGACGCCAGCCCGGCGAGGACGCGCTGGCGCTGCGTGAACTCCGCGGCGGCCACGGTGTAGGTGTCGAGCAGAGCGTCGGCCGTGCGATCCCAGGAGAACCCGCGGGCGTGCAGGACGGCGGCCGCGCCCAACTCGTCGCGCCGCCATGGCCGCAGCGCCACCTCGGCGAGCGCATCGGCCCATTGCTCGGCGCGGTGGCCCGGCACGAGCAGCCCGGACCGGCCGCCGGCCACCGCGACCGGCAGCCCGCCGACGCGCGCCGCGACCACCGGGGTGCCGCACGCCTGCGCCTCCAGCGCGACCAGGCCGAACGACTCGTTGTGGCTGGGCACCGCCACCACATCGGCCGCGCGGTAGACGTCGACCAGCCCGCCACCCTGCGGCGGCAGGAAGCGCACGCGCTCCGCGATGCCCAGATTCTGCGCCAGCTCCTGCAGCGAGGTCGGCTCGGCCAGCCCGGTGCCCGACGGGCCGCCCGCGATGAACACCACCAGCCTGTGGCGCAGCGTGGGATCGCGACGCACGAGTTCGGCGGCCGCGCGCAGCAGCACGTCGGGCGCCTTCAGCGGCTGGATGCGCCCGACGAAGGCGAGCACAACGGCCTCGCCCGGAAGGCCGAGCGCCTCGCGGGCGGCGGCGCGGGAGCCCGGCCGGAAGCGCGCGAGATCGACCCCCGGCGGGATCGTGACCGTGCGGCCCGGATCGGCCCCGTAGAGCTCGACGAGCTGGCGGGACTCCTCGTCGGTGTTGCCGATGAGCCGATCGGCCTCGGCGACGACCTGGTCCTCCCCGATCACCCGCACGACCGGCTCCGGCTGGTCGCCCTCGGCGAGCGCGATGTTCTTGACGCGGGCCAGCGTGTGGGCGGAATGGACGAGCGGGACCCCCCAACGATCTCTCGCGAGCCACCCCACCTGGCCGGACAACCAGTAGTGCGAATGGATGACGTCGTAGTAGCCCGGCTCGTGGCGCGCCTCGGCCCGCAGGACACCCGCGGTGAACGCGCAGAGCTGGCTGGGAAGGTCGTTCTTGCCGAGTCCCTCGAAGGGGCCCGCGGCGACGTGGCGCACCAGCACGCCCGGCGCGAGCGCGGCCACGGGCGGCTGCTCCGACGACGTGGCCCGGGTGAAGATCTCGACCGCGACGCCGCGCTGGGCCATCCGCGTGGCCGTCTCCACGATGTAGACGTTCATGCCGCCCGCATCGCCGGTGCCCGGCTGCTCGAGGGGCGAGGTGTGCACGGAAAGCACGCTCACCCGGCGCGGACGGCGCGCCGGGTGAGACGCCCCACCGTTGCTAGCGAAGGTCACGGCGTCCTGTGTAGCACGCGGGCCCGACAACTTCGCTGCGGGAACGTCGCAGCGGGAACGTCGCAGCGGGAACGTCGCAGCGGGAACGTCGCAGCGGGAACGTCGCAGCGGGAACGTCGCAGCGGGAACGTCGCATGCGGGAACGTCACTGCGGGAACGTCACTGCGCCAAACCTATTGCGCCAACAACGCCAGCAGCGCCCGCAGCGGGTCCTCAGCGTGCCAGGCGCCGCCGTGATCGCGCCAGACCGGCACGCGGTGGCGACCGGCGCTGGGGCGGCGCAGATCGACCCACAGCTCGCCGTGGCGGCGCAGGCCGCCCTCAGGAATATCGACGCCCAGCGTGTGGCAGGCCACAACGATCTCGCCCAGCTCGGCCCACGCGACCGGCTCCCCGGCCCCCTCGACCTCGCCCGCGACGATCTCGGTGGCCAGGGGCAGGTCGAGCAGCTCGGCCAGCGCCACCGGGTCGCCGCCGATCACCAGTTCCGCCGCCGGGAGCACCGCGGCGGGCCACGGCGCGTCGAGGACCGCGGCGACGTCCACGTGCGCGACGCTCCCGTCCATGGCCCTGACGTACTCGGGCAGGTCGAGATCGGCGGCGTCAACCAGGCCGTCGGCGACGGCGTCGGCCAGCGCGATGTGCGCGCGGGCCACCAGTGCCGCCGACGGGTGGCGGTCGGGGTCGGCGAGGCGGGCCAGCAGGTCGTCGGCGGAGCGGGCGTCGGCGATGTGCAGGTCGCGGCGCACACCGATCGCGGCGAGCAGGGCGTCGTCGAGGACGGAGCTGGTCGCGGGCTCGCTGGGGGCGGGGAGGGGGTCGCCGAGGACGGGGCTGGTCGTGGGCTCGCCGTGGGCGGGGAGGGGGTCGTAGAGGGCCGCGATGGCTGACGCGGAGGGCAGGCGCCAGTGGCCGGGGCGGCGCCCGCCCAGCCGGGCGTGCCTGGCCAGCCACCATGCGGTGTAGCCGCTGGTCGCGGCCTCCCGGGTGGCGCGGTCGGCGGCGAGCAGGGCGAGCGCCTGCGGCCAGGCGGCGTCGTCGACCAGGTCGAGGTCGCGCACCCCGGCGAACCGGGACGGTGGCGCGGCCAGGCTGTCCCACCAGCGGTCCTCGTCGTCCAGCTCGTGGTCGGGCCCGACCGGCTCCTCGTCGACGACCAGCGCGAACCCGTCGACCACCCCGACGGCGGTGAGCGCCGCACGGGGGAAGCGGGCGGCCAACCGGGGGTCGAGCACCCGCAGCGGCACGTCGTCGGCGAGCAGGGGGCGCAGCGCGGCGTCGGGGAGCATCAGCTCGTCGGCCCGGCCAGGCAGGCCGTCGACGTCGGGGAGGGCGAGCGCGGCCAGCGCCTCCGGGGCCGAGCCCGCCACCTGGACCAGCGCCAACACCGCCTCGGCCAGCGGCGCCGGATCGAGCCCGGCCTCCGCGTCGTCGAGGGAACGCTCGACGGCCGCGCGCACGGCTGGATGATCGAGAAGGACGGCGGGATCGGCCGGGGTGGCCCCGAGGCGGGTGAGCAGGGGGTGCACGGCGTCGGGGTGGGCGAGGTGCAGCCCGGGAAGGGCGAGGCCGGCGAGCGCGGTTGACACATCGACGGCGGCGGCGGTCGCGGCGTCGAAGGCCGCGGACCCGTCGAGGACGGCGGACCTGGGTGACGCCAGCAGGTCGACGAGCTCGCCGGGCGCGGCCGAGACGTCGGGGAGCAGCACGGTGGCGGGGCCTGCCGCGGCGCGCCCGTCCACCAACGGCACCGGGAGCGCGCGGAGGTCGTCGATCAGGCCGGGGACGGTGTCGGCGAGCTCGGCCAGCTCGTCGTAGACCGCACACCACCACGACGGGGGCCGCTCGACGCCGAACAGGCGCTCCACCAGCTCCGCGGCGGTGAGGCGGCGGGTGCCCAGCTCGGTGAAAGCGGCGGGCAGGTAGGGCGGGGCGGCGAGCCGGTCGAACCCGGCCGCGGCGAGGAGCGCGGGCAGCCGGGCGTCGACGCCGGGGATGTCGAGCCACTCGGCGCGCCCCGGCGCGAGCTCGCGGGGTGGAGCGAGGTGGGCGGGGGGCGCCCCGGCCGCAGCGGGGTGGCCCTGCTCCAACCCAGTCGCAGCAGGGTGACCCTGCTCCAATACGGGCCCAGCAGCGCCGGTGTGCGCCGGCGGCGAACCAGTCGCAGCAGGGTGACCCTGCTCCAACCCAGTCGCAGCAGGGTGGCCCTGCTCCGATACGGGCCCAGCAGCACCGGTGTGCGCCGGCGGCGAACCAGTCGCAGCAGGGTGACCCTGCTCCAACCCAGTCGCAGCAGGGTGGCCCTGCTGCAATACCGGCCGTGCCTCCCCCGCATCGCGCGCCTCCCCCAGCCCGGCCGTGGGGAGCCAGGTCGCGGCGCGCAGTGCGGCGACGATCCGGGCCCGCAGCTGCCCGTCCAGCGGCGACCGGGGGAAGCCCGGCTCCGGGACCAGCGCAAGCCGCTCCGCGGGCTCGACCGACCGCACCAGGTCGACGTACGCGGCGGCCGCCCCGTCGAGCACGGCGTCGGCGGTCGGGCCGGGCCGGACACGGCGTCGGTCGGGCTCCAGCGGGAGGGTCGCGATCAGCCGGGCGGGCAGGGTCAGCGCTTCCGCGGTGGTTGTCGGGGCGTGCGCGACGTCGTCGCCGAGCGCGCCGGAAAGCGGCAACGCCCAGGTGAGGGCCCACTCCCGCCGGTCGCGTTGCTCGACGGCGGCGTCGACTGCGCCGTGGACACCGGTGCGCCGCACGGTCCGCCACCGCCGCGCCCCGACGGTGACGACGCCCTCGGCCTCGGCCCGGCGCACGACGTGCCCGTCGACGTCGATCTCGGCGAGCGCGGGCAGCGCAAGCAGCAGGTCGGGCGCCACAGCGCGGGCGTGCGCGAGCAGCGCGGCGCCGTCGTGGCCGTCGCGCAGGGGCAGGCGAACCTCGGTCGTGAACCCGGCGGGCGGCTGCTCGTCGGACGGCCAGACCAACCGCAGCACCGGCGGCGCGTCCCGACGGGCCAGCTCGGCGGCCGGACCTGGGATGGCAGCCACCGCCTCGGCCGTCCGCGCGGCCGAGAACGCCACGGCACCAGACGTGCTGACCACCTGCGGCGCGTCGGACACCGACAGGACCGCCGCGAAGCCCACCCCGAACCGGCCGACCGCCCCGCTGTCGTCCCGCTTCGCCGAAGCACGCAGCGACGCGAGCGCGGCCACGCCCTCCGCGGTCAACGGGGCACCGGTGTTGGCGACGCGGAGCTCCCCGTCCCCGACGACCGTGACGCGCAGCCGCCCCTCGCCGCCCGCCGCGTCCGCCGCGTTCTGGGCGAGCTCGACGAACCACGTGTCGGCGTAGCCGCCGAGGCGCAGGTCCTCCTCGGCGTTGGCATCCTCACGGAAGCGGGTCGGTGAGGCCGCCCACGCGTCGAGGACCGCGGCGCGCAGAGCGGCGGTGCTGAAGGGGTCGGCCACCGGCTACTCGGCTGGCTCCAGATCGACGCCGTCGTCGTAGACGAGCTCGGCGACCGTCACCGGGCTCGTCACCTCGGCCCGGGCGTCGGAGTGCGCGCCGCAGCCGAACCCGACCGCGACAACCGCGCCGTCCGCGGGCGCGTAGACGTTGCCGCACACCCCGAAAGCCCCCCGCAGCGCACCCGCGAGCGGCAGCAGGAAGGCGCAGGTGCCGCAGGCGCCAGGGGCCGAGCGGGCCATGTCGGAACCCGGCCCGTGCGGTCCGTCCTGCCACCGCTCTGCCGCCTCGTCGCGGCCGATCCGCGACAGCACGCGCTCACGCCCCAGCCCGATCTCGCGGGCCACCTCCTCGACAGCAGGGTCGTCGGACCAGACGTAGCCGGGTACGAGGCGCGGGTCGTCGTCCCGGGTGGGCAGCAGGTCGCCCACGCCGAGGTCGCCGGGGCGGACGCGCTCATCCCACGGCACCCAGCCGGGCGCGACCAGCGCGTCCGGACCCGGAAGCAAAACGACCTCACTGACCGTGACCGGCTCGTCAGGAGACGGCGCGGCGAGCGTCACCGCCCAGCGCCACCCGCGGTAACCGCCCTGTTCGGCCGCGAAGTAGTGGGTGAGCGACCCGTCGTCCTCGACCACGCTCTCCAGGTGCTGACCGACCGCTGACTCGCCGACCGCTGACTCGCCGTCCTGCAGTTCGGCCGATGCCTCTGCGACCGCCGCCACGCGCGCCTCGTCGACGGCGCTCGCCAGCACATTGGGTTCGACCCCGGCATCGCTCACCGCCCGGATTGTGCCACGCTGCTGCGCGTGGGCTACATGGGCGCATGGGCCGCAGCGCTGGTGCTGGTCGCGGTCGCGTGCGGCACACCGGCGCCGACCGTGCCGAACGTCCGCCCGGAGGTGATCGCGCAGCTCCCGCACAACACGATGTCGTTCACCGAGGGACTGCAGCGCGACGGCACTTCGCTGTACGAGAGCACGGGCCTTTCCGGGGAGTCGACCATCCGGGAGCTCGACCCGACGACCGGCGCGCTCCGCCGCAGCGCACCGCTGCCGGGAAGCCTGTGGGGCGAGGGCATCGCGGTCGTGGGCGACCGGATCTGGCAGCTCACCTACCAGAACGGCGTCGCGCTCCTGTGGGACAAGGCGACCTTCACCGTGAAGAAGCAGGTCGCGCTGTCGGGCGAAGGGTGGGGGCTCTGCTACGACGGCGCCCGGCTCGTCCAGAGCGACGGCACCGCGACCCTGCGCTTCCGCAAGCCGACGACGTTCGGCCAGACGGGCGCGGTCACCGTCACCCTCAACGGCAACCCGCTCCCCGAGCTCAACGAGCTGGAGTGCGTAGGAGGGCAGGTGTGGGCGAACGTGTGGCCCACCACCCAGATCGTACGCATCAACCCGGCGAACGGGCACGTGACGGCGACCGTCGACGCCTCCGGCCTGCTCACCCCCGCCCAGCAAGCCGGAACCGACGTCCTCAACGGGATCACGTGGCTGGGCGGCGACGAGTTCTTGATCACCGGCAAGTACTGGCCCCTGCTGCTCCGGGTCCGCCTGGTCGTCCCCTCGGGTGACCAGGCGCGGCCCGCGAGCTGACGGCCACCATCGGGAGTAACCCATCGGAGATGTCGCCGAACGCGTCCGTGACGGCGGGTGATGCGTCAGAATGGTCGGGTGCGGCGCCCCCGATCGTCTCGACCCCGGCCGGGCCGATCGTGGGTCGCGACCGCGCAGACAGCCGACCCTCGCCCGGCCCAGGCCGCCCCGTCCGCCGAGAGCCCGCCCTACGGCGTCCCGACCCAGAGCGCCCCGCCCCAGAGCGCCCCGCCCCAGAGCCCGGCCGCGGACCGGCAGCGGCCGCGTGATCCGTACGCGCCCCGCCGCCGCTACCCCTGGCACGACGATCCCGACTACGACCCGACCGCCTACCGCCGCAGCCCCGGCGACGCGGCCCCGCCGCCATGGACCCCACCTGTCGGCCTACCCGCGCATGGCCCGCCTGCCGGGCGCCCGAGCTCACCCAGCGCCTACCCCGCCAGCGCCTACCCCGCCAGCGCCTACCCCGCCACCGCCTACCCCGCCAGCGCCTACCCCGCCAGCGCCCACCCCGACACCGCCGCGGCCCCCGGACCGTCGGGCGCCTACCCCGGCCCGCCTCCGCCCGACCCCGCCTACCCCGACACCGCCTACCCCGGCACCGCCGCGGCCCCCGGGCCGTCGGGCGCCTACCCCGGCCCGCCTCCGCCCCACCCCGCCTACGCCGACACCGCCTACCCCGACACCGCCGCGGCCCCCGGGCCGTCGGGCGCCTACCCCGGCCCGCCTCCGCCCCACCCCGCCCCGCCTGCCCCTCCGTCGCCTGCCGGAGCGGCCGCGCCGCCCACCGCGAAGCTCCCCCGCAAGATCACTGTGACGCGGGTGGCGGCCATGCGGAGCAGGCAGTTCGCCGAGGGGTCGGTGCGGGCGTTCCACCGCGCGGCCACGGCGGACGGGGCCGACCGCTCCGGACTCACCGCGCTCACCTACGCCACGATGATGACCTACGCGGTCGACGCCGCCGTGGCCGTCGCGCTGGCCAACACCCTGTTCTTCGCCGCGGCCAAGGCCGAGAGCGTCACCAACGTCGCGCTCTACCTCGCGATCACCGCGGCCCCGTTCGCCGTCGTCGCGCCGGTGATCGGGCCGCTGCTGGACCGCATCCAGCGGGGCAGGCGCGCCGCACTGGCCCTCACGTTCGCCGGACGGGCCGCGCTCGCGATCGTGATGGCGTTCGAGTACCACACCTGGCTGCTCTATCCGGCCGCGCTGGGCTCGCTCGTGCTGTCGAAGTCGTTTGTGGTGCTCAAGGCGGCCCTCACGCCGCGGGTGCTGCCCGAGGCGATCACGCTCGTCACCACGAACTCACGCCTGACGACGTTCGGCCTCGCCGCGGGCGGGGTGTTCGGCGGGCTGGCCGCGGGTGTCGCCTACCTCTGGGGCTCGGCGGGCGCGCTGGCCTTCACCGCCGTGTTGGCGGTCGCGGGCACGGTCCTGTGCCTGCGGATCCCCCGCTCGGTCGAGTCGACGGCAGGCGAGGTGCCCGCGGCGCTGCGCAGCACCCGTCGGGGGCGGCGCACCCCGATGGGCCGCAGCGTCGCCGTCGCGCTGTGGGGCAACGCTGCGATCAGGGTGCTCACCGGGTTCCTCACGCTCTTCGTGGCCTTCGTCGTCAAGCAGACCGACGCCGAGCCGACCCAGCAGCTGTTCCTCATCGGGATCGTCGGGGCGGCGGCGGGGATCGGGTCCTTCGCGGGCAACGCGGCGGGCGCCCGGCCGCGCGCGGTGTCGGGGGTCGCCGTGCTGTGGTGCGTCGGCGGCGCGGTCGTGGTGGCCGCGGTGGCCGCGGTGTTGCCCGGCATCGCCACGGCGGCGGCTGTCGGGCTGATCGGGGCAGCGGCGAGCGCGTTGGCCAAGGTCAGCCTGGACGCGGTGATCCAGCGCGACCTGCCGGAGGAGTCCTCCGCCTCGGCGTTCGGGCGCTCGGAGACCGTTCTGCAGCTGGCGTGGGTGTTCGGCGGCGCGCTGGGGGTGCTCCTGCCGCACAACACGTTCTGGATCGGGTTCACGGTGGTGGCGGGCGTGGTCGCGCTGGTCGGCGTGCAGACCGTGCTGCTGCATTTCGGGCGCAGCCTCGTTCCCATCCTCAGGGTGCGCGAGCCTCCCGTCGCCGCGCCCCGGTGATCCGCGCACCGCGCGCGCCGGGACGTCGGCGAAGCCCGCGCCGCTACGCTGACCCGGTGCGCAGCCGTGTCCTCGCCCTCGCCGCGCTGGTGGCGCTGGCGGGGTGCGGGAGCGGCGCCGCGCCTCCCCAGGTCACGTTCGCGGCGGGCGCGAGCAGCGTCGTCGCGCGCCCCACGCAGTTCTGTGACCTGCAGCTGCAGAACTGTCAAAGTGACGCGAACGCTCCCGTGCGGCTGCGGGTGCCCGCGGGCACGACGGTGAAGGTGACGGTGCCCACCGAGATCTCGTCCGCCCCGTGGCAGGTGGTGTTCACCTATCGCAGCCGCAGCGGCAGCCAGACCGACGGCCGCAGCCCGGTGCTGGCCCCCAACCAGCACCCCGATTACACCTTGGTGCTGCCCGCCGCGACCGACGCGCTCGTCACCGCGCAGGTTCAGCAGTACGGCCCACCGCCCCAGCAGAACGCCGAGACCGGCGAGATCGAGTTCCCCATCCGGGCGAGCTGGATACTCAACGCGACGAGCTGAGCGCCCGGCAATTGACGGACGGCTCGACCGGCAGCGCTGATCGACCTCCGCTGCCGGGATGGCGCGGCGGCTCGACCGGCCTTCGCCCAAGACGAACACCAGCGGGGTTTCCCCTCGGGCGGGTTCAACCCCGCCCCTGTCCACCTCGAGCACCCTCGCCGCCGAGCGCGCCGCATCCGCCTGCGACACCGGTGCCCTGCACAGAGGTGATCGCTGGTTGTGGTGGTTAGGGCTGCGCATCTGCAGGTGCGCCACCACTTCCGCCGATCTTGTCCAGCCGGGCCGGGAGCGGTGGTGTCAAGGCGGCTCGCGGCGATCTCGCCGCCGGGCAAACCGGGCGTCAGCTCCGCCGCCCAACCCGGCCACTTCGCAGACCGCGCACGCACCTCGCAGGCTCCACGGACCCTGCGAAGTGCCAGCGGACTCTGCGAGGACCCTGTCACGCCAGGCCACGTGCCGTGCCGACCCGCCCCGTGCTGAGCCGCCCCGTCCCGCCCCGTGCCGCCCCGTGCTGAGCCGTGCTGAGCCGTGCCGCCCCGCGCCGCGCCGCCCCGCGCCGCGCCGCCCCGCGCCGCGCCGCCCCGCGCCGCGCCGCCCCGCGCCGAGCCGCGCCGCCCCTCGCGCCGCCGTGCCGCGCCGCGCCGCGCCATGCCGCGCCGCGCCGTGCCGCGCCGATGATCGCGATGGGGTGGGGGGCGCGCACGGCAGGCTAGCCGTCGAGGTCGCGCGCCACCGCCCGCACCACGTCGGCGGCCAGCTTGGAGGCGCGCCGGTCGGGGTAGCGGCCGCGGCGCAGGTCGGGCTGCACCTTCGTCTCCAAGAGCCGGATCATGTCCTCGATGAGGCTGTGCAGGTCCTCCGCGGGACGCCGCGCCGCCTCGACCGCGGACGGCGGCGCCTCCAGCAGCCGCACCTGCAGCGCCTGCGGCCCCCGCCTGCCCTCGGCCATCCCGAATTCCACGCGCTGACCCGGCTTGAGCGCCTCGACGCCAGCGGGCAACGCGTTGCGGCGGACGTAGACGTCCTCACCGCCGTCCTGGGCGAGAAACCCGAATCCCTTGTCCGCGTCGAACCACTTGACCCTGCCGGTCGGCACCCTGCTCACCCGTTCTCTACTCATGACGAACGCGCCCTCGGGCGACACCCGGGACGCGCTGGTCCACACCCTACTGCGCGACACGCCGAACCGCAGCCAGTCCGCGACACCCTGTGCGGGTTACGCGTTTCGGATCGCTGCGGCGTCCTCCAGGTGGAGCAGGGTGACGCTCTTCTCGCGCATCTCGACCTTCCGGACCTTGCCCGTGACGGTCATCGGGAACCCGTCGACGACGAGCACGTAGCGGGGGATCTTGTAGTGCGCCAGCTTGCCCGTGGCGAACTCGCGCACCACCTCGGCCGTCAACGGCGCCGCGCCCTCGCGCAGCGTGACCCACACGCACAGCTCCTCGCCGTACCGCGCGTCCGGCACGCCGATCACCTGCGCGTCGAGGATGTCGGGGTGGGTGTGGAGGAACTCCTCGACCTCCCGCGGATACACGTTCTCACCGCCGCGGATGACCATGTCCTTGATCCGGCCGGTGATCTTGATGTAGGCCTCGTCGTCCATGATCCCGATGTCGCCGGTGTGCATCCAGCGGCTGCGGTCGATGGCCTCGGCGGTCTTCTCAGGCTCGTCCCAGTAGCCGAGCATCACCGAGTAGCCGCGGGTGCACAGCTCGCCGGGCTCACCGCGGGGCAGCGTGAGGCCGGTCTTTGAGTCGACGACCTTGACCTCGATGTGCGGGTGCACGCGCCCGACCGTCGACACCCGCCGGTCCAGGGTGTCGTCGGCCCTGGTCTGGACCGACACCGGCGAGGTCTCGGTCATGCCGTAGCAGATCGTCACCTCGGTCATCCCCATCCGCTCGACCACCTGCTTCATCACCTCCACCGGGCACGGCGAGCCCGCCATGATCCCGGTGCGCAGCGACGTGAGGTCGTAGTCGGAGAACGTTGGCTCGTTGAGCTCCGCGATGAACATCGTCGGCACGCCGTAGAGCGACGTGCAGCGCTCCTGCTGGACGGCGCGCAGCGTGGCCTTCGGCTCGAACCCCGGCCCGGGGATGACCATCGTGGCGCCGTTCGTCGTGCACCCGAGGTTGCCCATCACCATGCCGAAGCAGTGGTAGAAGGGCACCGGGATGCAGACGCGGTCCGCCGGCGTGTAGCCGCACAGGCGGCCGACGAAGAAGCCGTTGTTGAGGATGTTGTGGTGCGACAGCGTCGCGCCCTTGGGAAAGCCGGTCGTGCCCGACGTGTACTGGATGTTGATCGGGTCGTCGGGGGACAGCTTGCCCTGCAGGCGGTGAAGCTCCGCCCGGTCGCCGCGCTTGCCGGTCTCGACGAGCGTGTCCCAGTCCGCCGTGCCCAGCAGCACCACCTGGCGCAGCTCCGGACAGTTCTGGCGCACCTCTTTGATCATCGCGGCGTAGTCGGAGGTCTTGAAGCTCGTCACCGCCACCAGCACCGCGATGCCCGCTTGGTTGAGCACGTACTCGAGCTCGTGCGTCCGGTAGGCCGGGTTGATGTTGACGAGGATGACGCCGAGCTTCGCGGTGGCGTACTGGACGAGCGTCCACTCCGCGACGTTGGGCGCCCAGATCCCCACCCGGTCGCCCTTGCCGACCCCGGCCGCGAGCAGGCCCAACGCCACCGTCTCGACGTCCTCGCGCAGCTGCGCGTAGGTCCAGCGACGGCCGCTCGGCACGTCGACCATGGCGTCGTGGTCGGGCTGCGCCGCGGCGACCCGGTCGAGGTTGTCGCCGATCGTGTCGCCGAGCAGGGGTGTGTCGGAGACGCCTGAGGCGTAGGACGGGACTGTGGGCGTGGCAGTCGACACGGGCGTGGCCTCTCTTAGGGTGATTCGTCCCACATCCTGCGACGATCACCCACGCGCCGCCACCACCGGATGGGTGCGCGCGGTCCCGCGGTTGCAGCAGGGTGACACTCCTCCAACCCAGTCGCAGCGGTGCCACCCTGCTGCAAACCCCCCGTCCCCGCGCAAACCCCCGTCCCCGCGCAAACCCCCGTCCCCGCGCGAAACCCCGTCCCCGCGCGCGAAACCCCTCGACACGCGCCGATACCCTGGGCAGATGCACGACCCCCGCGTCCTGCTCGACCCCGCGACCGAAGCCGTCCGCAAGCTCGCCCGCAAGGGCTACGCGCTTGACGTCTCAGCCCTGGACAAGCTGCTCAGCGGGCGCAACGCCGCGATCCAGCGCGGCGACGAGGCGCGCGCGGAGGCCAAACGGGTGGCGCAGTCGGTCAGGAGCGCGGCTGCTGCCGACCGGCCCGCGCTGGTGGAGCACGCCCGCGAGCTCAAGACCGCGGTCGCCGCGGCCGACGAGGAGCAGAAGGTGCTCGACACCGAGCTGCGCGACGTCCTGCTCGCCATCCCGAACCTGCCGCTTGACGAGCTGCCCGACGGCAACAGCGACGCCGACGCCGAGGTCATGCGGTTCTGGGGCGAGAAGCCTCGGGTCGCCGAGCCGCTCGACCACGTCGACATCGGGGAACGCCTCGGCATCCTCGACTTCCCCCGTGCCGCGAAGCTCTCCGGTCCCCGGTTCGCGGTGCTGCGGGGGAAGGGCGCCAAGCTGGAGCGGGCGCTCGCGAGCTACTTCCTCGACGTCGCCGCGGCAGAGGGCTACACGGAGTTCTCGGTTCCGACGCTGGTCAACCGGGCGACGATGACGGGAACGGGCCAGCTGCCGAAGTTCGAGGACGACCTTTTCCGCACCACCCTCGGCGACCGCGACCTGTACCTCATCCCGACGGCCGAGGTGCCGCTCACCAACCTGCACGCGCAGGAGACCCTCGCGCTGGAGGACCTCCCCCTCGCCTACACCGCCTACACCCCGTGCTTCCGCTCGGAGGCGGGCTCCTACGGCAAGGACACCCGCGGGCTGATCCGGATGCACGAGTTCGCCAAGGTGGAGCTCGTGCGCTTCGCCGACGCGGGGCGCTCGCGGGCGGAGCTGGACGTGCTCGTGGGGCACGCCGAGGCCGTCCTGCAAGGGCTGGGCCTGCACTACCGCGTCGTCAAGCTCGCGGCGGGCGACACGGGCTTCTCCGCGCAGATCACCTTCGACATCGAGGTGTGGCTGCCCGGCCAGCAGGCCTACCGGGAGATCGCGTCGGCGTCGGACATGGGCACGTTCCAGGCCCGACGCGCAGGCATCCGCACGAAGGCCAAAGACGGCACCCGTGGCTTCGCCGCCACGCTCAATACTTCAGGACTGCCGATCGGGCGCACGTTCGTCGCGGTGCTGGAGCAGGGTCAGCGGCCCGACGGGTCGGTCGTGCTGCCCGACGCGCTGGTGCCCTACGCGGGCTTCGACGTCCTGACCCCCGGATAACGACCGCTGGACGCAGGCAGTGGCCCAAGCTGAGAGCCAGACGCTGTCGTTCGGCGTAGTTATATCACGCATTCGGCGTATTCCGGCCCGCTCGTCGACGCTCCACCGCCGCACGGTGGACCGCTGACAACCTCCTCTCTCAGGCTCGCCGGAGGGGTGCGCGACACCGGTTAGCGTCCCTGGACATGAGCAGCAGTCACCGTGCCAGGCGACGCGCCGCCGACCCGAGAGCGGCGGGTCGCCGTCGCATCACCGGCGCCACCGCCGTCAGCGCAGCGGGGGGCACGGCGCTCGCCGTGATCTTCGGATCCCTGTTCGCCCAAGCCTTCGCCGACGCCTCGACGCCGACGACGGCCGCGCCCGTCAAAGCCGCCACCGCCGGACTCACCGCCAACCAGGCCGTCGCACCCGCGGCGGCGCCGCGCCACGCCCTCACCGCCCCTTCCAAGGACAAGCCGCAGGCCGCCACGGCAGCCGCCGCTCCGCAACCGCCCGCGGCCGCACCACAGAGCTCCGACGGCGACCCGACCGGGTCGTCGGGGGGGTCATGACGCGCACGTACAGCCCGGCTCGGATCGTCGTTACGGCTTTGGGAACGACCGCCCTGCTCGCCGTGGCGGAGCGCGGCGCGCTGGACGCGGCCGAGCGGGTGCTGCTGGCCGAGCTGGCGGCGATCGACGCCGCCTGCAGCCGGTTCCGCGCCGACTCCGAGATCTCGCGCCTGCACACCCGCGCTGGTTCGGCGACCGAGGTGGGCCCTCTGCTCGCCGAGGCGATCACCGTGGCGCTGCGGGCGGCCGAGCAGACCGACGGCATCGTCGACCCGACCGTCGGCGCCGCCGTCCAGGCGCTGGGCTATGACCGCGACTTCGCCGCCATCGAGCCCGACCGGTCCGACCCACCTGAACCACCCGCGGCGGCGCCGGGCTGGTGGCGTATCGGCTGGGACCCCGCCACGCGCACGGTGGTGCTGCCCCGCGGCGTCACGCTCGACCTCGGAGCCACCGCGAAGGCCCTGTCGGCCGACCGGATCGCGCGCAGCGCCGCCGCGGCCACCGGCGCGGGCGTGCTGGTCAGCCTCGGCGGGGACGTCCGCGTCGCGGGCGCGGCGCCCGAGGCGGGCTGGCGCATCGCCGTCGGCGACGACCACGAGCGCGCCCTCGTCGACCCCGAGCACGTCGTGAGCATCGCCGACGGCGGCCTCGCCACGTCCAGCACCACCCGGCGGGCCTGGCGGCGCGCGGGCCGGACCGTGCACCACATCGTCGACCCGCGCACCGGTGACATCCCCGAGAGCCGGTGGCGCACCGCGTCCGTCGCCGCCGCCTCCTGCGTCGACGCCAACACCGCCAGCACCGCGGCGGTCGTACTCGGCGACGCCGCACCCGGATGGCTCGCGGAGCGCCGCCTTCCCGCCCGCCTCATCGACGTCGACGGCGCCGTCACCACCACCGCAGGCTGGCCCGACCAGCCAGAGAGGAGCGCCGTCTGATGCAAGAGACGCTGTGGTTCGTCAGCCGGGCCTGCGGGCTCGTCGCGCTGCTGCTGCTCACCGCGACCGTGGTGCTCGGCTGCGCGCACGGCACCCGGGCGAGCACGGGCGGCTGGCTGCGGTTCACCCTGCACGCGATTCACCGCAACCTGTCGCTGCTGGCCGTGGCCTTCCTCGCGGTGCACGTCTCGTCCGCGATCATCGACGGGTACGTCGACCTGCACTGGATCGACGCGGTGGTGCCGTTCGTCTCCGGCTACCACCCGGTGTGGCTGGGCCTTGGCGCCACCGCGTTCGACCTGCTGCTCGCGGTGATCGCGACCAGCCTGCTCCGCGCGCGCCTGTCCCAGCGGGTGTGGCGCACCGTGCATCTGGCCTCCTACGCACTCTGGCCGATCGCGATGCTCCACGGCCTGGGCATCGGCGGCTCGGACAGCAGGCTGACCTGGGTCATCGGGCTCAATGTCGGCTGCGCCGCCGTGGTGGCCGCCTCGATCACCCGGCGGCTGCTGGTGCGCCATCCCGACACCAGGGCGCGCCGCTCAGGCATGGCCGACGCGCGGTGACGGCACTCGTGACCGGACCGATGTCGATCGTGGGCTCCGCGGCCGTCGAGTCAGCGAGGCTCTTCGCCGCCGCGCCCGACCCGCGGGTGTCGGCCGACCTGGACCAGCACCTGAACCGCTTCGGGCCGCTCCCACTCGGCGACTACCCTGGCGGGGCGGGGCGACGGCTGCTCGTCGAGAAGGTGGCGAGGGCGGGGCTGCGCGGGCGGGGCGGCGCGGGCTATCCGCTGGGCGAGAAGATGGCGCTGGTGACCGAGGCACGCAAGACCGCGACGGTCGTCGCCAACGGGTGCGAGGGCGACCCGTCCAGCGCGAAGGACCGCGCCCTCCTGCACCGCGCCCCCCATCTGGTGCTCGACGGGATCGCGCTCGCCGCGCACGCCGTCGGCGCCCGCGAGGCGGTGCTCGCCCTGCACGCCGACAGCCCGCTCACGGACGTGCTCATGGCCGCCTTGCGCGAACGCGGGGGCGACCCGGTGCCGGTCGAGCTGGCCGAGATGCCGTCGGGGTTCGTCGCGAGCGAGAGCACCGCGCTGGTGAACACCCTCAACACCGGCGACCCGCGCCCGACCGGCGTGCGTACCTCGACGAAGGGTGTGCGCGGGCGCCCGACCCTGGTGGCCAACGTCGAGACGCTGGCCCACCTCGCGCTGATCGCCCGGTTCGGCGAGGTGTGGTACCGCGCGGCAGGCACCGCGGCGTCGCCCGGCACCACCCTGGTGACGGTCAGCGGCGCGGTGAACCGGCCCGGCGTCCACGAGGTCGAGCTGGGCCTGCCGATCAGCGACGTGCTGGAGCTCGCGGGCGGCGAGACCGAGCTGCTGCGGGCCGTGCTCATCGGCGGGCTCGGTGGGAGCTGGCTGCCGATCATCGACGCGCTCGAGCTGCCGCTCGCCCACGAGACCTGCGCGGACGTCGGGATCGAGCTGGGGGTGGCCGCGCTGGTCGCGCTGCCCGCGTCGGCGTGCGGGATCGCGGAGACGGCCAGTGTGCTGCGCTACCTCGCGGACGCGGGCGCAGGGCAGTGCGGGCCGTGCCTGTTCGGGCTCCCCGCGATCGCGCAGGACATGGCAACCTTGGCCGCGGGCATCTACGACCGCGAGCTGCTGCCCCGGCTGCGGCGGCGCCTGGGGGTCATCCCCGGCCGCGGGGCCTGCGCGCACCCCGACGGCGCGGCCCGGCTCGCGGCCAGCGCCCTGCACACGTTCGCCGACGACGTGCGCGCCCACGCCGCGGGCGTTCCGTGCGCCGCGTCGAGCCTCGGCCCGTGGACTCCCCTTGACCACTAGTGCAGGAGCACGCGTGATGAGACTGCGCGTCGACCCCATCAACTGCCACGCCCACGGGGTGTGCGCGGAGCTGCTGCCCGAAGTGCTGTCGCTCGACGAGTGGGGCTACCCGATCGTCGAAGACGGCGGCGAGCTGCCCCCCGAGCTGGTGAAGACAGCGCGGCGGGCGGTGCAGGCCTGCCCCGCGCTGGCCTTGTCCCTGCGGCGCGAGTAGAGAGCTGCGGTGGCGGGGCCCGCCCGCATCGCAGCAGGGTGGCCCTGCTCCGACTGAGTCGCAGCAGTGTCACCCTGCTGCAAACCCCGCGACGACCCCACGACGCTGGTCATCGCGCGCCGGGGAGCACGAGGACGGTCAGGGGGAGCTCCGGGAGGGGGTGACGGGCGGCGGCGACCTCGGTCACCGCGCCGGTCACCAGATCGGCGCGGTTGGCCGCCACCACCCGGTTCTCGCCGTTGACCAGCGCCGCGGTGTGCCCGGTGCGATGCAGCAGCGGCAGGAGTCGCCGCTCCAGCCACTCGACGACGATGTCCGCCCCCACCACACCCAGGAACTCCCGCCGGGCGGAGAAGAGCGGCATCGTGAAGGTCAGCGTGTACTCGGTGGTGCACAGCGCATCGACGTAGGGCCCGGTGACGTGCCGGACGCCGGTGGCGCGCGGGATCGCGAACCAGGGCAGCTGCGTGTAGTCGTAGAAGTCGTCGGCGCGCGGGTCGAGCACGGGCTCCAGCCGCCGCACGGCGCCCTTGCCGCCGGGCCCGCGGTGCCACCACTCCATCCAGTGCCCCACCCCGGGGAGCACCCCCGGCGCGAGGACCAGCCCCGCTCCCACCAGCGGCGTGCCGGGCGTCTCCAGCACCGGGCGCACAACGTCCGCGATCGGTGCCACCGCGTCGACGCCGGGCGCCGGGAACAGCTCGGCGGCCACCCCCCGCAGTCCCTCGACGGCAGCGAATGTGCTCTCGCACAGCCGCGCGACCCGGTCAGCCAGCACTTCCACCGGGTCCACGCCCGAGCCGGTCACCCTCACCGCCCCATCCGATTGATCAGCACTTCCGTGACATACCGGCCACATATGGCCGCCATGTCACGCAACGGTCGATCAATCACCACAGCTCGTCTTCCTCTTCCGCCAGGACTGTCAGCTGGACGGCGCTCGCGCGGGCCAGCGCCGCGTAGACGTGGGCCGTCGCCTCCGACCGCGCGCGGTGGGCGTCCCTGGCGACCACGGCGCAGAGGATGCCCCGCGCCCGCGCCAGCACCTCGGCACGGGCCGTGTCGGTCGTGGCCGCGAGCCACAGCAGGGGGCCGACCTCGCTCTGCAGACTGATCATCGCCCGGGTCAGCCGGGCCGATTGGGCCGCGGCGGCGACGTCGACGTGAAACCGCGATTCGGCGCGGCGCCGGGCGTCGGCGTCGGGGGCCCGGCGCAGCTCCGCGACGCCTTCGGTCAGCAGCCGCACGTCCTGTTCCCCGGCGCGCTCGGCCGCCAGCAGCGCGCTCGTGCCGAACACCGCGACGTAGTGGTCGGCGAGGTCGCGCAGCTGGGAGGGGGCCACCTCGCGCAGCCGTTCCCGCAGGACGTGGCTCGCGCCGCCCGGAGCGTCGCGCACGAAGCTGCCGCCGGTGCGGCCCCGCCGGGTGACGACGAGCTGCTGCTCCCGCAGTGCCGTGAGCGCCTCGCGGACCGTCACCGGCGCGACGCCGAACGACTCGGCCAGGTCGCTTTCGCTCGGCAACTGCTCGCCGGGGCGCAGCAGGCCCAGCCGGATGCCCTCGGAGAGGCGCCGGACGACGGCATCGGCGCGGCGACCGAGGTCGAGCGGGGCGAAGACCGCCGCCCGACCGCCGCTGTCACGCACGGATTACACCTTGCCATAACCGTTGACGCCCAAACCTATGGAGCCATATGTTTTCCCGTCGTGGCCCCTGCCAGAGGACGCACCGCGGCGGCGCCCGTCACCGACGCCCGCACCGCTGCTTCCGACGACCCGCCCTGCCACCCCGCGGCGATCTCGCTGCGCGGCCTGCGCAAGGAGTTCGCTGGCGGGGTGGTCGCCGTCCACGACCTGGACCTCGACGTCGACGAGGGCGAGTTCGTCACGCTGCTGGGCCCGTCGGGCTCGGGCAAGACCACCGTGCTGCGGATGATCGCGGGGTTCGAGCAGCCCACCGGGGGCACCGTGGCGCTGCGCGGGCGCGACGTCACGCACCGGCCCCCGTTCGACCGCGACGTGCACACGGTCTTCCAGGACTACGCGCTGTTCCCGCACCTGAGCGTGGCGGGCAACGTCGAGTACCCGCTGCGCATCGCGGGCGTCGGCAAGGCCGAACGGCGGGAGCGGGCCCGGGCGGCGCTGGCCACCGTCCGGCTGGACGCGATGGCCGACCGGGCGCCCACCGCCCTGTCGGGCGGGCAGCGCCAGCGGGTCGCGCTGGCCCGCGCGCTCGTCGACCGCCCCGCCGTCCTCCTCCTCGACGAGCCGCTCGGCGCCTTGGACCTCAAGCTGCGCGAGCAGATGCAGATCGAGCTCGCGCAGCTCCAACGCGGCTCCGGGATCACGTTCGTCCTGGTCACCCACGACCAGGACGAGGCGCTCACGCTCGCCGACCGGATCGTGGTGTTCAACGACGGCCGCGTCGAGCAGGCCGGGGCGGCGCACGAGGTGTACGAGCGGCCCGCTTCGGCGTTCGTGGCGGGCTTCGTCGGCACGTCCAACATCGTCGACGGCGTGAGCATCCGGCCTGAGAAGATCACGCTCGCGTCCGCGGGGTCGCCGGTCCCCGAAGGGCTCCGCGGCGTCGACGGGACGGTCGAGGAGCTGGTCTACACCGGCGCCACCACCCGCTGCGTCGTCACGGCCGACACCGGCGCCGCCCTGTCCGTGCTGCTCCTCAACGGGGCAGGCGCGACGGCGGTCCCCGCGCGCGGGGAGCGGGTGCGCCTGTACTGGCGACCCGAACACGAGACACGGCTCTCACCCGGATGAAAGAGGCGCGCTCATGAGGATCAAGATGGTGGCGACGGTCGGGGCGCTCGGCCTCGCGCTCGCCGCATGTGGTGGCGGAGGCGGCGGGGCCGCACCCGGCGCCGGGCAGGGCGCGCCCCCCGGCGGCACCGCCTACGCGGGCCCGGTCGGGCAGGGCGAGGGCAAGCTCTCGGTGTTGGCCTGGCCGGGCTACGCCGAGAACGGCTCGACCGACCCGAAGATCAACTGGGTGACGCCGTTCGAGCAGCAGACCGGCTGCAAGGTGAGCGTCAAGACGTTCGCGACGTCGGCCGAGGCGGTGCAGCTGTTCGCGACCGGCGAGTACGACGTCATCTCCGCCTCCGGCGACGCCTCGCTGCGGCTCGTCTACGGCGACCGCGTGCAGCCGATCAACACCTCCCTCGTGCCCAACTACGCCGACATCTTCCCCGACCTCAAGGACAAGCCCTGGAACTCGGTCAACGGGGTCGACTACGGCATCCCGCACGGCCGGGGCGCGAACCTGCTGCTCTACAACCTGGCCGAGAACCCGACGCCGCCGACGTCGTGGTCGGGCATGTTCGACGCCAACTCCCCGGCGAAGGGCAAGATCAGCCCCTACGACGACGCGATCTACATCGCCGACGCCGCCGTCTACCTGATGTCCACCCAGCCCGACCTGGCCATCAAGAACCCCTACGCGCTCGACCAGAAGCAGTTCGACGCCGCGATCGCGCTGCTCAACCAGCAGAAGCCGCTGGTCAGCGAGTACTGGGGCGACTACGTCAAGCAGAGCCAGGGCCTGGCGTCCGGCTCGGTCGCCCAAGGGCAGGGCTGGCAGCTGACGGCCAACCTGGCCAACACCGACGCCAACAAGGTGGGGACGGTCAAGCCGAAGGAAGGCGCCACCGGCTGGTCGGACACGTGGATGGTCAAGAAGGGCGACGCGAACATCAACTGCTCGTACCTGTGGCTGAACTACGTGGTGTCGCCGCAGGTCAACGCCCAGATCGCGGAGTACTTCGGCGAGGCGCCGTCCAACCAGAAATCGTGTGCGCTCACCACCAACTCCGACCACTGCACGCAGTTCCACGCGGCGGACACGGCGTACTGGAACGACGTCTACTACTGGACGACGCCGACGGCGAACTGTCTCGACGGGCGCACCGACACCAAGTGCGTCGCGTACGACGACTGGGTCAAGGCGTGGAGCCAGCTGCGCAGCAGCTGACCCGCCCATCAAGCTGCGGTCGGGCGCCTGGGCAACCCCTCCGCCCGCGCCCGGCCGCACCCCCGTCCTGACGGGGCACTGAAGGAGGCATCGTGACGGTCACGTCGGCCCGGCGCGCGCAGGCGCTCCTGCACCGGCGTCCCGCGCTGCGCCTGACCGGCCTGCTGGCCCCCGCGCTGGTCTGGCTGGGGTTGTTCTACCTCCTCCCGCTCGCCTTCCTGCTGGCCACGGCGTTCTTCGCGACCGACAGCTTCACCGGGCGCGTGCTCTACACGTTCACCACCGACAACGTCGTCGAGGTGCTCACGAACTCGGCGTACCTGCTCACGGCGGCGCGGACGGTCGGGGTCGCGATCGGCGTGACGGTGCTGTGCGTGGTGCTGGCCGTGCCGTTGGCGGCCTACATGGCGCTGGTGGCGGGCCCGCGCGCCCGGCCAGTGCTCGTCGCGTTGGTGGTGACGCCGCTGTGGGCGTCGTACCTGGTCAAGGTCTACGCGTGGCGGGTCCTGCTGGCGGCCGACGGCCCGCTGCACGGGTTCTCGCCGGGCTACGGCTGGGTCGCGGTCGTGCTGACGCTGACCTACCTGTGGCTGCCCTACATGGTGCTGCCGGTGTACGCGGGCATCGACGGGATGAGGGGGTCGTACGTCGACGCCGCCGCCGACCTCGGGGCGCGGCCGTGGACCGCGTTCCGGACGGTGGTCGCGCCGCTGCTCGCGCCCGCGGTCGCCGCCGGGTCGGTGTTCACGTTCTCGCTCTCGCTCGGCGACTACATCACCGTGCAGCTGGTCGGCGGCACCAACCAGATGCTGGGCAACATCGTCTACGCGAACTTCTCCACCGACCTGCCCTTCGCCGCGGCCGTCGCGCTGCTGCCGTTGATCGTGATGGCGGCGTACCTGTTGACCATCCGGCGTACGGGCGCCCTGGAGCGGCTGTGAGCACCCCGGCCCCGCCCCCACCCGCCATGATCGCCGGATGCTGCGGATTTCGTGCACCAGCGCACGAAATCCGCAGGAAACGGCGATCTTGCCAGCCGGGGAGCCCAAGGTGATCCTTTCTGTGACCGCCCGCTGGCTGCTGCGCCTCGTTGCGGCCGCCGTGCTGACGTTCATCTACGCGCCGCTGCTGCTGGTGCTGCTCAACTCCTTCTCGACCAGCGTGACGTTCGCCTGGCCCCCACCGGCCTACACGCTGCGCTGGTGGCAGGCCGCCGCGACGAACGAGGGCGTGCGCACGGCGCTCTGGACGTCGGTGCAGGTCGCGGTCGGTGCTGCGGCGATCGCCGTGGTGCTGGGCACGCTCGCCTCGATGGCGCTGGTGCGCTACTCCTTCTTCGGCCGCGACGCCATGTCGCTGCTGGTCCTGCTGCCGATCGCACTGCCCGGCATCGTCACCGGGATCGCGCTCAACACCTTGTTTACCCAGGCGCTCGGCGGCCTCACCTTCTTCACGCTGGTGGCGGGGCACGCCACGTTCTGCATCGTCATCGTGGTCAACAACGCCTCGGCGCGGCTGCGGCGGATGTCGAGCACGGCGGAGGAGGCGTCGCTCGACCTCGGGGCGACGCCATGGACGACCTGGTGGCGCGTGACCCTCCCGGCCCTGCGCGGCGCGCTGTTCGGCGGCGCGCTGCTGGCGTTCGCGCTGTCCTTCGACGAGATCATCGTGACGACGTTCACCGCGGGCCCCGGCCTGCAGACGCTTCCCCTGTGGATCTTCCAGAACCTGTTCCGTCCGAACCAGGCGCCGATCGTCAACGTCGCGGCGGTGGTCCTGGTCGTCGTTTCCGTGCTACCGGTGTACCTGGCCAACCGGCTCTCCGGCGGATCCGCCGGCGCCACAACGAAGTAGGGGATCATGCGCACGTTCCACAACATCGTCGACGGCAAGCCGGTGCAGGCGGCCGACGGGCGCACGCTGGACATCCACGACCCGAAGACCGGCGAGGTGTACGCCACCTCGCCGTCGCTCAGGCCCCGCCGACGTGGACGCGGCCTACAAGAGCGCGCTGCGGGCGTTCCTCGGGGACGACGGCACCGGCGGCTGGGGGTCGACCACACCGTCCGAGCGGATGAACGGCCTGCTCGCGTTCGCGGCCGCCGTCGAGGCCCACGGGCAGGAGCTGGCCGAGCTGGAGGCCCAGGACACGGGCAAGCCGCTGGGGCTGACACTGTCGGAGGAGATCGGCCCGATGGTCGACCAGCTGCGCTTCTTCGCGGGGGCCGCGCGCCACCTGGAAGGGCGGGCGACGGCCGACTACCTGGAGGGGCACAGCTCGTCCATCCGGCGGGAGCCGCTCGGAGTGGTCGGTTCGGTGGCGCCGTGGAACTACCCGATGATGATGGCCGTCTGGAAGATCGGGCCCGCGCTGGCGGCCGGGAACACGATGGTGCTGAAGCCCTCGGACACCACGCCCGCCTCGACCGTCCGGCTCGGCGAGCTCGCCGCCGAGGTCCTCCCGCCCGGTGTGCTCAACGTGGTGTGCGGCGACCGGTCGACCGGGGCCGCGATGATCGACCACGACATCCCGGCCATGGTGGCGATCACCGGAAGCGTCAGGGCAGGCAAAGAGGTCGCTGCGGCGGCGGCGCCCCGGGTGAAGCGGGTGCACCTCGAGCTGGGCGGCAACGCGCCCGTCGTCGTCTTCGAGGACGCCGACATCGCAGGCGCGGCGGCGGACATCGCGGTGGCCGGGTTCTTCAACGCGGGACAGGACTGCACGGCGGCCACGCGGGTGATCGTCCACGAGTCGATCGCCGTGGAGCTGGCCGACGCGCTGGCCGCCGAGGCCGCGGGGGTCAAGTTCTCCCGCGACGAGGTGGACGGGTCGGAGGACTTCTACATCCCGCCGCTGAACAACCCCGACCAGATGGCGAAGGTGTCGGGCCTGGTGTCGCGCGTGCCGTCCTCGGCGCGGGTGCTGTGCGGCGGCGCGCCCGCGGACGGGGCGGGGTGGTTCTACCCGCCGACCGTGATCGCCGGGCTCGCGCACGAGGACGAGATCGTCCAGAACGAGATCTTCGGTCCGGTGATCACCGTGCAGTCGTTCGGGTCGGAGGCGGAGGCGGTCGCGGCGGCCAACGGGACGTCGTACGGGCTGGCGTCGAGCGTGTGGACGACCGACCATTCGCGCGCGATCCGGCTGTCGCGCGCGCTGGACTTCGGCTGCGTCTGGGTGAACTGCCACATCCCGCTGGTGGCCGAGATGCCGCACGGCGGGTTCAAGGAGAGCGGCTACGGCAAGGACCTGTCGGGCTACTCGCTGGAGGACTACACGCGGGTGAAGCACGTGATGAGCAAGTACGCCTAGCGGGGACGCGCTCGGCTTGCAGCAGGGTGACACCGCTGCGACTCAGTCGGAGGAGTGTCACCCTGCTGCGATGCGAACCCCGGCCACACTGCACATTCGGTGGGACGACGATCAGGCGCCACCCGCGCCGTGAATGCCGACTTCGGCGGCCTTGATCACGAACCACAGGTCCTCTCCTGGCTCCGGGGCCAGGTCGGCGATCGCCGCGGCGGTGACGTCCGCAGCGAGACCGCCCACCCACGTGGGGCCGCCGGGTCGGGGCGCCGCCCGTAGCCGCACGAGATCGCCGATCGGCTCCATCCCCGCCAGCCGCACCGGCAGGACGTTGCGCGGGCTCCCTCTGGGCGGGTCCGCGTACACCGCCACGGCCGACGGAGGAAAAACGGCGACCGCGGGCTCACCTTCTGCCACATCGGTGAGACTGCCTGCGATCGTCAGCCCATCGGCCGTCCGCAGCCCGTCGGGTGCGCCGATGCCGGGGATCAGGTCGAGGCCCGCGATCCGCGCGGCGAACGCGCTGCGCGGGCGGGCCAGTACCTCGCGCGCGGGGCCCTCCTCGACGACCCGCCCTTCCGTCAGCACGATGACGCGGTCGGCGAGCACCAGGGCGTCGAGCGCGGAGTGGGTGACGAGCACCGCGGTCTGTTTGCGGTCGCGCACCACGCGGCGCAGCAGCGAGCGCATCGCCGGGGCGGCGTCGATGTCGAGCGCGGCCAGCGGCTCGTCCAGCAGCAGCAGGCCCGGATCCGGGGCGAGCGCCCTGGCCAGCGCCACCCGCTGCTGCTGACCGCCGGACATCTGCGCGGGACGCCGCCCGGCCAGCGGCTCGGCGTCGACGGCCGCGAGAAGGGCACGCGCCCGCGCTTCGGCCTCTCGCCGTGGGGCGCCCCGCGCGCGGGGTCCGAACGCGACGTTGGCGAGCGCCGTCAGGTGCGGGAACAGCAGCGCCTGCTGGGCGAGCAGGCCGACCCCGCGCCGGTGGGGCGGGACGTCGGTGATGTCGGCGTCGCCGAGCCGCACGTACCCGTCGTCGGGGCGCAGGAGGCCCGCCAGCACACCGAGGAGGGTCGACTTGCCCGCGCCGTTGGGCCCCAGCACGGCGAGCACCTCACCCGGCTCGGCCGTGATCCGCACGTCGAGGGTGAAGGCGGCCCGGCGCACGAGGATGTGCGCGTCGAGGCCGGTGCTCACGGCGGCCCGGGTTCGCAGCAGGGTGACACCGCTGCGACTGGGTCGCAGCAGGGTGACACCGCTCCGATCCCGCGCCTCACCGCAACCCCTCCGTGCCACGCGGCCGGGCCACGGCGATCACCACGACCGCCACGACGACCAGCACCAACGACAGCGCGACGGCGGCGTCCACGTCGGTCTCGCGCTCCAGGTACACCAGCAGCGGGAGCGTGCGCGTGGTGCCCTGCAGGCTGCCCGCGAAGGCGGTGGTCGCCCCGAACTCGCCCAGAGACCGCGCGAACGCCAGCACCGCCCCCGACGCGAGGCCGGGCAGCACGAGCGGCACGGTGACCCGCCGGAAGGCCAGCGTCGGCGACGCCCCCAGCGTCGCCGCCACCGCCTCGTAGCGACGCCCGGCCGTGCGCAGCGCCCCCTCGAGGCTCACCACGAGGAACGGCAGCGACACGAACGTCTGCGCGAGGATCACCGCGGCCGTCGTGAACGGGATCGTGACGCCGAACCAGAGGTCGATCACGCGGCCGAGCGGCCCGGTGCGCCCCAACAGGAACAACAGCGCGAGCCCCCCGACCACCGGCGGCAGCACGAGCGGCAGCAGCACGATGGAGCGCAACACCGCGAGGCCCGGGACGTCACCGCGGGCCAGCACCGCCGCGAGCGGGCCGCCGAAGACGATGCAGAGCGTGGTGGAGATCGCGGCGGTCTCCAGCGACAGCCGCAGCGCGTCGAGCGCCGAGTCCGACAGCAGCAGCTGCGGCATCTGCGCCCACGGCGCCCGGATCAGCAGCCCGAGGACGGGCAGGGCGATCAACGCGAACGCGACCGCAGCAGGGACCCAGAGAAGCCGCGGCAGCCCGATCCCCCGTTCGCGACCGGACTGCCGCGTCATCGTCACGGCTTGCCGAAGCCGACCTGCTCGAGGGTCTTCTGGCCGATGTCACCGGTCACGAGCGTCGCGAACTGGTTGGCGAGGTCGACCTCCGGAGCGTTCTTCAGCACCGCGATCGGGTAGTTCGTCGACACCTTCGAAGCCTCGGGAAAGTTCACGCCCTGCACTTTGTTGCCCGCCGAGTTGACGTCAGTGACGTAGACCAGCCCGGCGTCCGCGTCGCCGCTCTCCACCTTCGACACCACCGACTTGACGTCGGACTCCTCGCTCACCGGCTTGAGCGTGATGCTCGTGGCCTTCTCGATCTTCGCGGCGGCGGCGCCACACGGGACCTGGGCCGCGCACACGATGACCTTGAGGTCGGGCTTGGCCAGGTCGGCGAACGTCGCGATGCCCTTGGGGTTGCCCGGCGGCGTGGCGATCTGCAGGACGTTCTTGGCGAACGTGACGGGGGGCGACGCGGTGAGGCTCGCGTCCGTGACCGTCTTCATCGTGGCGTCGCTCGCGGCGGCGAAGACGTCTGCCGGCGCACCCTGGACGATCTGCTGAGCGAGGTCGGAGGAGCCGGAGAAGTTGAACTTGACCGTCACGCCAGGGTGGTCGGTCTCGAACTGCTTGCCGAGCGTCGTGAACGATTCGGTCAACGACGCCGCGGCGAGCACCGTCAGGGTCTTTGCGGCGGGGGCCGCCGACGTCGGGGCGGCCGACGAGCCTGCGCTGCTCCCTCCGCATCCGGCCAGCAGCAACGCCGCCGCCGTCCCGATCACGGCCAGTCCACGGACCTTCACGAGTTGCCTCCGGGAGTCTCGACGACGACGTTCGTCGACTTGATGACGGCCACGGCCAGCACGCCGGGCTCCAGACCGAGATCCGCGACGGCCTCCGTGGACATGAGCGACACGACGCGGTGCGGCCCGCACTGCATCTCGACCTGGGACATGACCTTGTCGGACATGACCGACGTGACGAGGCCGACCAGCCGGTTGCGCGCGGAGCTCTGCACATCAGAGGGATCGGGGGCGCTCTGGGCGTGCTCCCGGGCGAACGCCGCGAGCGCGGCCCCGTCGATCACCTTGCGGTTGGACGCGTCGTGCCGGACCGGGAGCGTGGCCGATTCGACCCAGCGGCGCACGGTGTCGTCGCTGACGCCCAGCAGCCGAGCGGCGTCGGCGATCCTGAATTGCGGCACGGAGCGGATCCTATTTCCGCGATTGCGACTTTGACCAGTTGGGGGAGCGGTGTGGTTGAGTGCGGATCGTGGACTTCGCACCCAGCGCCGTGGCCGATGACTACACCAAGCGCATGCGCGCCCTTCTCGACGAAAAGATCCTGCCAGCTGAGGCGCCCTACGCCCAGTTCCGCGCGGAGCGTCGGGGCACGCCCGCGGAGTGGGAGCTGCCGCCCCTCGTCGAGGAGCTGAAGGTCGAGGCCCGGTCGCGGGGGCTGTGGAACCTGTTCCTCCCCGCGGTGTCAGGGCTGTCCAACCTGGAGTACGCCGCCGTCGCGGAGGTCACGGGCTGGTCGCCGGACATCGCGCCCGAGGTGATCAACTGCCAGGCCCCGGACACCGGCAACATGGAGACGCTGCACCTGTTCGGCACGCCCGAGCAGAAGGAGCAGTGGCTGGAGCCGCTGCTGGCGGGCGAGATCCGCTCGGCGTTCGCGATGACCGAGCCGGACGTCGCGTCCTCGGATGCCACCAACATCCAGACGAGCATCGCCCGCGACGGTGACGACTACGTCATCAACGGCCGCAAATGGTGGATCTCGGGAGCGGCCGACGAGCGCTGCAAGATCTTCATCGTCATGGGCAAGACCGATCCCGACGCCGCCGCGGCACACCGCCAGCAGTCGATGGTGCTCGTGCCGAGGGACACCCCCGGGCTGGAGATCGTCCGGCATCTGCCGACGTTCGGCTACCAGGACCAGCACGGGCACTCCGAGCTGCAGCTGACCGATGTGCGCGTGCCAGCGACCTTCCTGCTCGGCGAGGAGGGCGGCGGGTTCGCGATCGCCCAGGCCCGCCTTGGGCCCGGTCGGATCCACCACTGCATGCGGCTGATCGGGATGGCCGAGCGGGCGATCGACCTGATGGTGCGACGGGCGCAGTCCCGAGTCGCGTTCGGACGCCCGCTGGCCGACCAGGGCGTGGTGCGCGAGCAGATCGCCGCCTCGCGGATCGAGGTGGAGCAGGCCCGGCTCCTGGTGCTCAAGACGGCCTGGCTCATCGACCGCTTCGGGGCGAAGGGCGCGGCCACGGAGATCGCCGCGATCAAGGTGCAGTGTCCGCGCACGGCGTGCGCGGTGATCGACCGGGCGATCCAGATCCATGGTGGCGGGGGGATCACCGACATCACCCCGCTGCCCGCCTTCTACACCTGGGCGCGCGCCCTGCGCCTCGCCGACGGGCCGGACGAGGTGCACCTGCGCACGGTCGCCCGCCAGGAGCTGGCCCGCCACCGCTGACAGGTGAGTCGGGCGCCCGGCCACGGCGAGTCGGCCCCCCGGCCACGGCGAGTCGGCCCCCCGGCCACGGCGAGTCGGCCTCCCGGCCACGGCGAGCCGGTCGCCCGCCAGCCGCTCGCCCGTCACCGCTGACAGGTGAGTCGGGCGCCCGGCCACGGCGAGTCGACCCTCCGGCCACGGCGAGTTCGGCATTTCGGTACGGACTGGTGGTGTGCGGAAAAAGGTGGCCAGGACGACCTTTTCCGCGCACGGCAAGTTCACGCGCCGCCGCCGTCAGCCCTGCGCCCCACCCTTCGGTCAGCCTCCTTCGCGCGCGGGTCCCGGCATCTGCGGCGCGGATCGGCGGGCGGCGCCGTGCCTGCGGAGTGACACCTCGGGCCAGGTCCTGAGCCGGTTTAAGATCCGTTCCGGCGGTTACGCTCGTGTGGTGACGGCAACCGAGCTGGGCCTGCCCGCGCTGCGAAGCGTGGCCCTGAGCGACCCCGCCCGACCCGCCGACCCCCGCCTCGTCGACTCCTTCGGGCGCGTCGCCACCGACCTGCGCATCTCCCTCACCGACCGCTGCAACCTGCGCTGTTCCTACTGCATGCCTGCCGAGGGCCTGGACTGGTTGCCCCGCGCAGAACAGCTCACCGACGACGAGCTCCTGCGGCTGATCACGATCGCGGTGCGTGACCTCGGCGTCAACGAGCTGCGCTTCACCGGGGGCGAGCCGCTGTTGCGCCGCGGCCTCGAAGAGATCGTCAGCGCGTCCGCGGCGCTCGACCCCCGCCCCGACATCTCCCTCACCACCAATGGCATCGGCCTCGCCCGTCGCGCGGAGGCGCTGGTCGCCGCGGGCGTCAACCGGCTCAACGTCTCGATGGACACACTGCAGCCCGACCGGTTCGCCACCATCACCCGACGCGACCGACTCTCCGACGTCCTCGCAGGCCTCGCCGCCGCCCGCGCCGCGGGACTCGACCCCGTCAAGATCAACACTGTGCTGCTGCGCGGGGTCAACGACGACGAGGCGGTTCCGCTGCTGCGCTTCGCCGTCCGAGAGGGCTATGAGCTGCGTTTCATCGAGCAGATGCCGCTGGACGCCCAACACGGGTGGCAGCGCACCGAGATGGTGACGGCCGGGGAGATCATGGCGATGCTGCGGGCCGAGCACACGCTCACCCTCGACCCCGCCCAGCGGGGTGGCGCACCCGCGGAGCGCTGGCTCGTCGACGGGGGCCCCGCGGTCGTCGGCGTCATCGCGTCCGTGACGCGGCCGTTCTGCGGAGCCTGTGACCGCACGCGCCTGACGGCCGACGGCCAAATCCGCTCCTGCCTGTTCGCCCGCACCGAAACCGACCTGCGCGGCCTGCTGCGCGACGGAGCGTCCGACCGGGAGATCGCCGAGACCTGGCGCACGGCCATGTGGGGCAAATTGGCGGGGCACGGCATCGACGACCCCGGCTTCCTACAGCCGGACCGGCCGATGAGCGCCATCGGAGGCTAGGAACGATGACGACCTCGACGATCACGGTCCGCTACTTCGCCGCCGCCCGAGCCGCGGCGGGGGTCGAGGCCGACAAGGTGCAGATGCCCGTCGATGCCACGGTCGCCGACCTGCTGGACGCGCTGCGCGCCGAACACGGGCCCCAGCTGACCACTGTGCTGCGGCGCTGCAGCTACCTCCTCGACGAGGTGGCGGTCCGCGACCACACCGCCCCGCTGGCCGACGCCACCACCCTCGACGTGCTCCCGCCCTTCGCAGGCGGCTGAGGCGCGGCCCGCCGTCCGGCGTCCGAAGGCGGCGAAGATCAGCGCAAGTGGTGCCAGGCATGCAGATCTGCTGCACTACCACCACACCCGGCGATCATGGCGCGGGCCGGGGCCGGGCGGCAGGCGTGTGGCCGAACGCCGTCCGGACATGTCCTGGGAGCATCGGCGCTCCTGGCGGGTGGTGCCTAGCCGCTGTGCACCGAGCCGTGATCGTCAGGAGTGGTGCCACAGACGCACCGGCGTACGCCTAGCACCACTCCTGGCGATCACGGCATCGGCGGCGGGGCGAGGGCGGGGCATCGGCGGCGGGGCGACGGCGGGCAACGGTCGGGGCGACGGCGGGGCGCCGGCGGGCAAAGGTTGAAGCGACGGCCAGCAAAGGTCGAAGCGACGGCGGCCACGGGTCGGAGCGGGTCGGCAGGAGCTGGCGCGTCCCTGGCGGAGCCTGCCCGCCGTCTACCCGGCAGATGACCGTCAGGAGTGGTGCCACAGACGCACCGGTGTACGCCTAGCACCACTTCTGGCGATCACGGCATCGGCGGCGGGGCGAGGGCGGGGCGCGCGGTCGGGGCCGGGGCGTCGGCGGGCCGGGGGCGTGCGGTCGGGCGGGGCGCGCGGTCGGGCGGGGCGCGCGGTCGGGCGGGGCGCGCGGTCGGGCGGGGCGCGCGGTCGGGCGGGGGCGTCGGCGGGCCGGGCGCGCGGTCGGGCGGGGCGCGCGGCGGGCGGGCGGCGGCGGGGGCGTCGGCGGCCGGAAGGCGCGCGCGGTCGGAAGGCGCGCGCGGTCGGGCAGGCGCGCGCGGTCGGAAGGCCGGGGCGCGCGGTCGGAAGGCGCGCGCGGTCGGAAGGCGCGCGCGGTCGGGCGGGGCGTGCGGTCGGAAGGCGCGCGCGGTCGGGCGGGGCGTGCGGTCGGGGTCGGGGGCGGCTGCTACCGGAAGCTGTGCCACGTCCCGGCTGGTGTGCTGACCGTCTCGGCCGACAGCAGCGCGTGGACCACCGCGCGGGTGACGACGTCAGCGGCGGCCGCCTGCAGCGCGAACAGCTCCTCCAACGACGGGGCGGGGCGGGCGCAGGTGGCGAGGCCAAAGATCGCGTCGCCGTCCATCGCCGTGTGCACCGGGACGATGGCGCGCGCCAGTCCGTCGTGGCCCATGGTCGCGAGCCGCGCGGCACCCGCCTTGTCCAGTGTGACGTCGGTGGCCACGACGGCGAGGGTCGTCGCGGTTCCTGCCGAGAGCGGCTGCGCTGAGATCGGCGCCGGCGACGTCGACGCCAGCGGGGGAAACTCGTCCTCCAAGCCCGCGCGCAGGCCGTAGGGCAGGCCCGTGGCGGGGTCGACGCCCGAGCCGACGGCGTTGAGCACGACCAGCGCCGCGACGACCGCGCCGCTCTCGAGCACGGCGCTCGCGGTGCCCACGCCGCCCTTGAGCCCGCCGACGACCGCGCCGGTCCCCGCGCCGACGACGCCCTGCGCGACCGGACCGTCGGTCGCCGCGTCGTAGGCCGCCGCCCCCGTCGACGCATCGGGGCGCAAGCCGAACGAGCCGCCCCGGCCGAGGTCGAACACCACCGCCGCGGGGACGATCGGCACCACCCCGCCCGGCACGGGGAAGCCGACGCCTGCCGCCTCCAGCCGCTGCATCACCCCGTGCGCGGCGGCCAGCCCGTACGCCGATCCCCCGGACAGGACGATCGCGTGCACGTGCGCAACGGTGGTGCCGGGCTGCAGGAGGTCGGTCTCGCGGGTGCCGGGGGCCGCGCCGCGCACGTCGGCGCCCGCGACGGCGCCGTCGGCTGACGGCAACACGACCGTTGTGCCCGACAGCCCGCCCTCGACCTGCGCGTGTCCCACCCGCAGGCCCGTGACGTCGGTGAGCGCGTTGAACCGTCCGGGACGCATGGCGCCATCCTGCCGTCCGGTCGCGTCGACCACGCGATGCAGGGGACCGTGTAGCAGGCCACCGCCGGTGTTGCGGTGGCCGTGCCACCCGTCAGCTCGAACGGCTGCGCCGGATCAGAAAGATGATCACCAGGAGCAGCACGCCGCCGCCGATCACCGTGGCCAGCCGCTTGAGCACCGGCGCACCCGCATGGTCGAGCAGGTCGATCGCGTCGATCTCGCTCTTCATCGGTGCGGTGGCGACCGGGGCGACCGGCGTCGCCTGCGGGGTCGTCGTCGTCGTCGAGAGGTTGGGCACGTTCGGGGACCCGTTCGTGGACGCCCCACCGGTCGCGGAAGTGGTCGCGGCGGCGACGGACGCGGGCACCTGCGCGGTCTCCTCACCGCTTTCCGCGATGCTTTCCGGCGCCGCTGCAGGCGCATCCTCGGCCTGCAGCTTCGACGCCACGCACGCCGCGAACTGGCCGATGATCTTGTCGGCCACGTCGGAGATCACGCCGCGGCCGAACTGCGCAGGCCGCCCGGTGACCTTCATGTCGGTGACCATCGTGACCGCCGTCTTGTGCGGTCCGTCGGCGACCATCGAGCCGGTGACCGTCGCCTCGGCCGTGCCGTTGCCCCGCGAGTCGCGCCCGTTGGCGTCGATCACGACCCGGTGGTTGACGTCGTCGCGCTCCTTGTAGACGCCCTTGCCCTTGTACGTCAGCGAGATCGGGCCGAGCTTCACCTTGACCGTGCCGGTGAACGAGTCGCCCTCGTACGCGGTGAGCGTGGCGCCGGGGAAGCATGGCGCGATCATCTGGGGGGTGTTCAGGGCCGTCCACGCCTTCTCGATCGGGGCGTCGATGGTGAACTTGTTCTCCAACAGCATGCTCGAGGAACCTCCTGGGTACGGCGGACGCCTGCCCCGGCTGGCCGGAGCAGGCGTCCGTGGAGAAAGAGCGTCAGACGGCCGCGGCCAACACCGCTCGGCCGGTGAGCACCTTGGCCAGATGTTCACGGTAGTCGGATGCGGCGTCCGCGTCACTCGTCGCCGCCGTGCCCTCCGCCGCGTGCGCGGCGGCCGCCCGGATCGCCTCCGCCGTCGCGGGCTGCCCGACGAGCGCCTGCTCGACGCCGGTGGCCCGGATCGGCGTTGTGCCCATGTTGGTGAGCCCGACCCGGGCCTCAGCGATCGTGCCGCCCTCCACCCGAACCGCCGCGGCGACCGCGCACATCGACCACGCCTGCGCGGTGCGGTTGAACTTCTCGTAGTGGCTCCCCCACCCGGTGTAGCGCGGGAACCGGATCTCGGTGAGGATCTCGCCCTCGCCGATGGCGGTGGTGAAGTAGTCGACAAAGTAGTCCGCCGCGCTCACCGTCCGGCTCCCCGACGCGCCGGTGATCACCAGCTCCGCCTCGAGCGCGAGCGCGGGCGCACCCAGGTCGCCCGCCGGGTCGGCGTGCGCCAGCGAGCCACCCAGGGTGCCGCGGTGGCGCACCTGGTTGTCGGCCACCGTCTGCGTCGCCTGGACCAGCAGCGCGACGTGCTGCTTGACCAGGTCGTCGCGGATGATGTCGTAGTACGACGTCATGGCCCCGATGACGATGCGGTCCCCCTCCTCCCGGATGCCCCGAAGCTCGGCGATCCCGCCGAGGTCGATGAGCACCGAGGGGGCCGCGAGCCGCAGCCGCAGCACGGGGATGAGGCTCTGCCCGCCTGCGAGGATCTTGGCGTCCTCCCCGCCGTCGACAAGCGCGGCGATGGCGTCCGCAACCGACGTCGGCTTGACGTAGTCGAACTTCGACGGGATCACAGGAGGTCTCCCTGAGGGTTGTTCGGGTCGATGGAGCCCAGCCCGGCGCCCGGGGAGTGGGTGTCCACTGGCGTCTCCTGCGTGGCGTTGCCCTTGCCGGCCTGGATGGCCCGCCACACGCGCTGCGACGTCGTGGGCATCTCGACGTCGGTGACGCCGAGGTGGCGCACGGCGTCGAGCACCGCGTTGACGATCGCGGGGGTGGAGGCGATCGTGCCCGCCTCGCCGACGCCCTTGACGCCCAACGGGTTCGACGTCGACGGTGTCGAGACGGTCGCGGTGTCGAAGCTGGGCAGGTCAGCGGCCGACGGCAGGGTGTAGTCGACGAAGGTGCCGTTCACCAGCGTGCCCTGCTCGTCGTAGTTGGCCTCTTCGAACAGCGCCTGCGCGATGCCCTGCGCGAGCCCGCCGTGCACCTGGCCCTCGACGATCAACGGGTTGACGACCGTGCCGATGTCGTCCACGCAGACGTACTTGCGCAGGTCCACGTGTCCGGTCTCGGTGTCGATCTCGACGGCCGCCAGGTGCGTCCCGTGCGGGAAGGAGAAGTTCTCCGGGTCGTAGACCGCATCGGAGTCCAGCGACGGCTCCATGTCCGCCGGATAGTCGTGCGCCATGAACGCGGCGAACGCGATCTCCTGGATGGCCTTGCCCTTGTCGGTCCCACGGACGGTGAACGATCCGTTCGCGAACTCGAGGTCGTCCTCGGACGCCTCCAGCAGGTGCGCGGCGATCTTCTTGGCCTTGGCGACGACCTTCTCCGCGGCCTTGACGATCGCGATGCCGCCGACGGACAACGACCGCGAGCCGTAGGTGTCAAGGCCCTTGGGCGAGATCTGGGTGTCGCCGTGCAGGATCTCGACGTCCTCGAACGGCACGCCGAGCTTGTCGGCCACGATCTGGCTGAACGCCGTCTCATGCCCCTGGCCGTGGCCCGATGAGCCGGTGACGACCTCGACCTTGCCGGTGGCGAGCATCCGGATCGACGCCGCCTCCCAGCCGCCCGCCCCGTAGGCCAGCGAGCCGAGCACGCGCGAGGGGGCCAGTCCGCACATCTCGGTGAAGGTCGAGATGCCGATGCCGAGCTGGACCGGGTCGCCACTGCGCCGCCGTTCCTCCTGCTCGCGGCGGAGGCCCGCATAGTCGAACGTGGCCATCGCCTGGTCGGTGGCCTGCTCGTAGTTGCCCGTGTCGTAGGTGAGACCGACGACCGTGGTGAACGGGAACTCCTCGTGCTTGATCCAGTTCTGCCTGCGAAGCTCCATGGGGTCACGGCCGAGCTCGACGGCCAGCTCGTCCATCATCCGCTCGATGGCGAAGGTGGCCTCCGGTCGACCGGCGCCCCGGTAGGCATCGGTGAGCGTCTTGGTCGTGAAGACGTTCGTGCAGGTGAACTTCAGCGCCGGGATCTTGTAGATCGCGTTGAACATGAACGCGCCAAGGATCGGCACACCCGGACCGACCAGGCCGAGGTAGGCGCCCATGTCGGCGAAGAGGTGCACGTCGAAGCCGGTGATCGTGCCGTCCTTCTTGGCCGTCATCACGAGGTCTTGGATCTGGTCGCGACCGTGGTGGGCAGCCAGCAGCGACTCCGAGCGGGTCTCGGTCCACTTGACCGGCTTGCCCAGCTTCTGGGCCACCGCGACGCAGAGCATCTCCTCGGGCAGCACACCGATCTTGCCGCCGAAACCGCCGCCCACGTCGGGCGCGATGACGCGGAGCTTGGACTCCGGGACGCCGAGCGTCACCGTCGTCATCGTGCGCAGGATGTGCGGAATCTGGGTGGCCGCGTAGATGGTCAGCTGCTCGCCCGTCGGATCGACCACGCACGAGCGCGGCTCCATGAACGCCGGGATGAGCCGCTGCTGCCGGAACCGGCGGCGGACGACGACCGAGTCGGGGTCGGCCTCGGCCGCCGCGATGGCCTCGTCGACGCTGGCTCCGGTACCCGCCGCCCCCGAGTCGAACACCCACGTGGCGTTCTCGTTGGTGCCCAGGTCCGGGTGGACGAGCGTGGCGCCCTCTTTCAGGGCCTCCTCCATGTCGAGCACGGGTTCGAGCGGGTCGTAGTCGACGTCGACGAGATCGACAGCGTCGCGGGCCTCCTCGGCGCTCCGCGCGATGACGATGGCCACGCCCTCACCGGCGAAGTGCACCGTGGACGTGGCCAGCAGCGGCCGCTGCGGGGACTTCATGTCCGGCGTGATCGGCCACGCGCAGGGCAGTCCGACCGACTCGACGCCGAGGTCGGTGGCCGTGTAGACGCCGATGACTCCCGGGGCCCGCTTGGCCTCGGCCGAGTCGATGCCGGTGACCGTGGCGTGCGCGAGGGGCGACCGGACGACGTTCAAGTGCAGCGTGCCCGGCGGCGTGATCGCGTCGGTGTAGCGGCTGCGGCCGGTGATCAGGCGGGCGTCTTCCTTGCGGGCGCGGGCTCGGCCGATCTCCGGACCGACCTCGGGCTCGGCGACAGCGGTCACTGGCCCACTCCTGCCGTGGTGGGCGTCTCGGCGGGCGCACCGGGCTTCATCTTCTGGGCCGCGCTCTGCACCGCCCTGACGATGTTCTGGTAGCCCGTGCAGCGGCAGAGGTTGCCCTCGATGCCCTCGCGGACCTCGTGCTCGGTGGGGTCGGGGTTGTCGCTGAGGAAGTCGATCGACTGCATGATCATGCCCGGCGTGCAGTAGCCGCACTGCAGGGCGTGGCTCTCGTGGAACGCCTCCTGCACCGGGTGCAGCTTGCCGTCGCGGGCGACGCCCTCGATCGTCGTGACCTCGCCGCCGTCGGCCTGCACGGCCAACACGGAGCACGACTTCACGCTCTGCCCGTTCAGGTGAACGGTGCACGCGCCGCAGTTGCTGGTGTCGCAGCCGACCAGGGTGCCGGTCTTGCCGAGGCGCTCCCTCAGGTAGTAGACGAGCAACGTGCGGGGCTCGACGTCGTCGGCGTAGTTCACGCCGTCGACCGTCACCCGGACCTGTGCCATATGAGTTCCTCTCGAACCGCGCGCCGTGATAGCGAGCACATCAGACCGCCGATCTTGGGTCGGTGCAACGACGGCCGACCACCCAGCTCGCGCATCGGACACGCACAGCGAGATCAGCTCCGCGATCGCGGGCCCGACGAGACCAGATCACCGCAGAAGCGGAGCACAGGGCAGCCGGATTCATTCTTTCGGAGTAGCCCTCTCGGAGGGCCCGACCGGGCGGAGCGGTTCGAGGGTGCGGTGGGTCGCGGCGCCCCACCAGAGTCCCGCGCCGTAGGCGAGATCGTCGAGGCGGCGGGCGAGCAGGAAGGGGAGCAGGCGTGGCCGATCGAGGTCGGCGCGGAGCCAGTCGACGACCGCGCCTGCGACCGCGATCGCCACGACCGTCCGGCGGGCGCGTCGGGACGCGAGCGCAGCCAGTGCGGAGAGCGGCCAGTAGTGGCGGGTGACGGCGTCGGCGGTCTGGGCGGCCGCCCCGACCGCAGCCAAGGCGATGAGACGGGCGGCTGTCGTCGTGGGATGGCGGAGACGGGTCAGCTTCCGCGAGAGACGGAAGGTGGCGACGGCGGCGACGGCGAGGGCCGCGACCGGGCGTCGCAGCAGCAGCAGCGCGCTCATGGCTGCGGCGGTCGGGCTCAGCACCATCGGCGGCACCGCGCCGCGGTGGCGCAGCGCGAGCGGGGCCGCGCCCGTCCCGTAGAACGCTTTTCGCAGCCACCAGGCGCGCAACGTCGTGCGATGGTCGTGGGCGACCTGCGCGGCGGGCTCGTAGCGCACGCGCCAACCCGCGGCTTGCAGGCGCAGCACGAGATCGACGTCCTCCGCCACGCGCATCTCCGCGTCGAAGCCCGCGCCCACGGCCGCGCGGCGGACGAGCAGGGCCGCGCTCGGCACGTACGCGACGCGGGAGCGCGGCACGACCAGCGCGGGATCCGGGCCGAGGTCCAGCGACGAGCGCACGGCCTCATAGCGGCCCAACCAGCCCGTGAACGGGGGCAACGCGACGATGCGCGGGGCGACCAGCCCGACCGCCGGGTCCGCGAGCCGGGCCAGCAGCGGGGTGAGCCAGCCGGGTCTCGCGACGACGTCGGAGTCGAGGAAGGCGACCAGCGGGGTGGTCGCGGCGGCGAGCCCCGCGTTGCGCGCGGCGGCCGGGCCGCGGGCAGTGGGATGGCGCAGCACGTCGGCGCCTGCGTTCTGGGCGACGGTGCGCACCGCGTCCGGGTCGGCGGAGCCGTCGTCGACGACGATCACACACCCCGCTGCGGGTTCAGCGGCCAACGCGGCGAGCAGGCGGGCGAGACCGGCCGTGCGGTCCTTGACCGGGATCACGATCGTGACGTCAGACGGCGAGGGGAGGGCCTCGGCGGGTTCGGCGACCGGATGCGCGATCCCGGCGTCGATGAGGCGACGGGCGAGCGCTGCGGAGGTGGCGTCGGTGACGGTGAGGCGCCCGTCGACCAGCCGGGTCTGTGCGGCGCGAGACAGGTGCAGCATCCGGGGCGGCGCCCCGCCGAGCAGCACCGCGCCGTCGTCGAGCACGCGGGCCCGACGCTCCAGCACCACGATCGTCCCGTGCGGAACGGCCGTCTCGGTGGGTCCGGGGCTCACTCCGCGCACAGTAGGCGCCCGGATGGTTCGCGAACCTCACCGGGTGATCGCCGAACGCGGCGGATTCCGTGCGCCTGCGCAGTGAAAACCGCCGGATCCGGCGATCACGAAGGTGCGGGACTGGGCCGCGACCGGGGCAGACTGTGGGGGTGGACCGACTTGTCCTGCCCGAGTACGGGCGCCGATCGCTCGCCGAGGTACTGCCCGCCGCCGTCGCCGCGCTGGGCCATCCTCTCGCCTCCGACGGCGAGACGACGCTCGTCCTGCCCCCGGCCCGGGCGGTGGCGCTGCTGCTCGTCGACGGACTGGGCCACGAGCTGCTGCGCGCTCACGCCGCCGACGCGCCGTTCCTGGCCGGGCTGGCCGACGCGGGGCCGTTGACGGTGGGGTTTCCGTCCAGCACAGCCGTCAGCCTGACCTCGCTCGGCACTGGTCTCCCGCCCGGCGCGCACGGGCTCGTCGGCAGCTCGTTGCGCGTCGGCGAGGAAGTGCTCGACGCACTCCACTGGCGTTCACATGCCCCCAAGGGGCACGACCTGCGCAAACTCCTCGTGCCTGAGGAGGTGCAGCCCCACGCGACCGTGTTGGAACAGGCGGAGGCGGCGGGCATCGACGTCAGCGTGGTCACTGCGCATGCCTTGCGGAGGTCGGGCCTGACCAGGGCGGCGCTGCGCGGTGGCGAGTTCCGCGGCGTGTTCGCACTGGGCGACCTCGCGGCCGAGCTGATCACCGCGATGCAACGCCCTGGTCCGCAGCTGGCCTACGGCTACCACGCCGACCTGGACATGATGGGCCACGGCTACGGCCCTGGCTCGCTCCCGTGGCGGCTGCAGCTGCGGCAGATCGACGCGCTGGCCGGGCTGATCGCCGAGGCGCTGCCGTCGGATGCGCTGCTGCTGGTGACGGCCGATCACGGCATGGTCACCGTCGACCGCAAGCTCGACGCGGACACCGATCCCGACCTGCGGCGCGACGTCGTCGCGCTCGGCGGCGACCCGCGCTCGCGCCACGTGCACGCCCGGCAGGGCGCGGCCGCCGACGTGCTCGCGACCTGGCAAGCGGTGCTCGGCGACGCGGCCTGGGTGGTGCCGGGCGAGCAGGCGGTGGCGGAGGGATGGTTCGGCCCGCTCGGTCCGCACGTGGTGGACCGGATCGGCGACGTCGTGGTCGCCGCGCGCGGCTCGGCCGCCGTGATCCGGTCAGAGGCCGAACCGGTGATCTCCGGCCTGCCCGGCCAACACGGCTCGCTCTCGGCGGAGGAGCAGTGGGTCCCCCTGCTCGTCCACGGCGGCGGGTGAGTCGCCCACCCCACCCCGGTGAGTCGCCCAGCTGAGCACGGTGAGTCGCCCAGCTGAGCACGGTGAGTCCGGTGAACGATCACGGCGAGTTGGCCATTCCGCCACACGAGGTTGGACGTTGTGATCGCGCCGAGACCGACGCTAGGAGGCGCCGGTCATCGACAAGCAGGTTTGATGCAGTGAGGTTTGATGCAGTGAGGTTTGATGCAGTCAGGCTTGATGCAGTGGGGTGTGCTGACCTTGATCGCGGCGAGTGCGACGTTCCCGGTGAGCCAACCCCGACAACGGCGCTCTCGATGTGATCATCGACGCTGGGCTCACCGCGCTCCTCTGCCCGACTCACCGCGCTCAGCTGCCCGACTCACCGGGGTGGGTGCCCGATTCACCGCGCTCAGCTGCCCGACTCACCGGGGTGGGTGCCCGACTCACCGGGGTGGGGTGGGCGACTCACCGGGCTGGGCTGCCCGACTCACCGCGCTCAGCTGCCCGACTCACCTGGTCCAACGCCCGACTCGCCGTGCCCCCGACGCGTGGCTCAGCCTCGGGTGATGCGGTACCGCACGTGGGTGACGGTCGGCGAGGCGATCACCTCGACCGGCTCCGCGGACAGCCCCCCGAGCCCATCCCACAGCCGCTCGCCGTCGCCGAGCACCACCGGGACGACGTGCACCACCAACTCGTCGACGAGCCCGGCGGCGAGGTACTCGCGCACGGTCGTGCCGCCGCCTGCGATGGCCACCGGCCGGTCCCCAGCAGCCGCCTGCGCCTGCTTCAGCGCCGAGTCGATCCCGTCGGTGACGAAGTGGAAGGTTGTGCCGCCCTGCATCGGCAGCGGCGCGCGTTCGTGATGGGTGAGGACGAAGACCGGCACGTGGTAGGGCGGGTCCTCGCCCCACCAGCCCCGCCAGGTCTCGTCCCACGGCCCGTCGTACCCGCCGAACATGTGCCGCCCCATGACGTAGGCGCCGACGTCGGTGTTGATGCCGTTCCGGATGCGCGCGTCGGCCTCGCGGCCCGGCTGGTCGGTCTCGAACATCCACTCGGTGAGCCGCGACCCGCCCTGCCCGAACGGCTCCTCGCGGCTCTGTCCCGGTGCTGAGCTGAAGCCGTCGAGGGAGATCGCCAGGTTGCTTTTCACGAAGGTCATGCGTCCTAGACTGCGCGACCCCTGGAAAATCATCGGCGTCAGGTCAGTCGTCCGCGGTCGTCGGGCACCCAACGCGCCAGCCGGTAGCGCAGGTCGGCGACCATCCCCGCCAGGAGCTCCTCGCCGTCGGCGGCAGTGGCGCCCCGCGGGTCGCCGAGCACACCGTTCGGTGACGCCGCGCGCACGCCGCCCGCCGTCAGTGCGGGCATCAGCTCGCGCAGGCCTGCGACGTTGCCGACCTCGGCCGCGTCCATCCGGACCACGGACGGGTCGAGCGCGAGAAGGATCGACGTCTCGGTCCGGCCCGCGTGGGCATCGCCGCCGGGGACGACGCAGCCGAACCACGCGATGTCGCGGCCCTCCCGGCGAAGTTGGGAGACCGCATCGGGCACGGTCGGGAGGTTGCCGCCGTGGCCGTTGACGAAAACCAGCCGCGACGCCCACGCTCCCGCCGACCGGCCCAGCTCGACCAGCACGGCACGCAGCGCCGCATGCCCGATCGACAGCGTGCCCGCGAACCCCTCATGCTCACCGGACGCACCGAAGGCCAGGGGCGGCGCGAGCAGGATCGTCGCATCAGCGGCGCGGCGCGCGACGGCGGTGGCGATGCGGGCGTCGGTGTCCAGCGGCAGGTGCGGCCCGTGCTGCTCCAGCGACCCGACGGGCAAGAGCACGGTCCGCGGCGCCGGGTCGTCCAGCTCGGTCCAGGTGCGCTCGCCCAGTCTCATCGTCCCAGCCTCATCCGGACACCCTCGAATTGCGCGCTTGCATTGGAGCAGTGTCACCCTGCTGCGACTGGGTGCGAGCAGGGTCACCCCGCTGCAAACCTCGGGGCGGCGTCAACTCCGGGCGGCGTCAACCCCGGGCGGCGTCACCCCGGGGCGGCGTCAACCCCGGGCGGCGTCAACGGCGCACCGAGGCGGCGTCACCCCCGGGCGGCGTGCGCCACGGCGGCATGCCCCACGAGGTCGTGCGCGGAAACAGTTGTCCTGGCCACCATTTCCGCGCACGGGCTGTAGCGCGCCCGGCGGTGGCTCAGGCCCGCGCGGACGCCCCGCCCAACCGCGCGTCGGCGGTCGAGTCGACAAGCGGGCTCGTCTCGCACGCCTTTTCTGGGCGCGTCTTTTCTGGGCGCGTCCCGAGCGTCAGCGGGATCGGGCGGCGGCGGGAGTGGTCGACGTCCGAGCGCGGCACCGCGCCGTCGGCCGCCCGCGCCGCCAACGCCTGCTCCCCGAAGCCGCGGACGCACTCGGGGTCGGGGCCGTCGAGCGGCAGCCCGGTGAAGAACTTCGCCGCCATGCAGCCGCCCTGGCACGAGTCGTAGTGTCCGCACGAGCGGCACGCGCCCCCGGTCTGGGGCTGCCGCAGCGAAAGGAACAGCTCCGAGCTCTCCCACACCCGCGCGAACCCGCCGGGCGAGCGCACATTGCCCGCGAGGAAGTCCTCGTGGATCGCGAACGGGCAGGCGTAGACGTCGCCGACCGGGTCGATGAGGCACACCACCCGCCCCGCCCCGCAGAGGTTGAGCCCCGGGAGCGCCTCGCCGTAGGCGGAGAGGTGGAAGAACGAGTCGCCGGTGAGCACCTGGTCGCCGCGCGCGACGAGCCAGTCGTACATCTGCCGCTGCTGCGCGGCCGTGGGGTGCAGCTCGTCCCACACGTCCGCGCCGCGGCCCGACGGGCGCAGCCGGGTGATCCGCAGCTGAGCGCCGAACTTGTCGGCGATCGCGGCGAACTCGTCGAGCTGGTCGACGTTCTGCCGCGTCATGACGACCGAGATCTTGGGTTGCCCGAACCCGGCCTCCGCCAGGTTCTCCAGTGCCCGCATCGCCATCGCGTAGGACCCCGGCCCGCGCACCACGTCGTTGACAGAAGCCGTGGCGCCGTCGAGGGAGATCTGCACGTCGACGTAGTCCGTGCGCGCCAGCTGGGCGGCCCGCTTCGCGTCGAGCCGCACCCCGTTGGTGGAGAACTTGACCCCGACCTGGTGGTCGATGGCGTAGTCGAGCAGCTCCCAGAAGTCCGGCCGCACGGTGGGCTCGCCACCGCCGATGTTGACGTAGAACACCTGCATGCGCTGCAGCTCGTCGACCACCGCCTTGGCCTCGACGGTCGACAGCTCACGCGGGTCGCGGCGCCCGGACGAGGACAGGCAGTGCACGCACGCGAGGTTGCAGGCGTAGGTCAGCTCCCAGGTGAGGCAGATCGGGGAGTTGAGACCGTACTGAAAGTGCTCGACCAGCTTCACGTGCGCTCCTCGATGGTTCCGCCTGCGGCCAGGCCCGCCAGCGCGAGCAGGTAGGCGGGCCGCTGGGGCTCGTCGACCCCCGCCGCGACAAGCGCCCCGTGGACGTCGGGGTGGTCGGCCAGCCCCTGGACGGTCGCCAGGAGCTGGGGTGTCTTCAGAAACGACAGTTTCCGGGTGCCGAAGTGGTAGACGAGCGCGCCGAAGGGTTCCGGCCGCAGCGCGACGCTCGGGCTGCAGCGGTAGGGACGGGCTGGGTCGAACGCCGGGCCCGCGAGAGGCCCGGCGCCCGGTTCGGTGCTAGTAGACACCGCACATGCCGTCGATGGAGACCTCCTCAACAAGGGTCTCCTCGACCACCGGCTCCTCGGACTCGTGCTCGTTCATTGGCACTCCAGTCGTCGCGGACGGACAAGTCGACGCTATTGCCGACCGGCGCCGGTCACAAGACACAACGGCCGAGTGACGGGTATGACGCCCAGTCGATAGGAGGGGCGGTCGCTAACGATCACCGCCGCCAAGCCGATCATCACCGTGTGAGTGACGGTTGGACGGTCGACGTAACCGAGGGTGACGCCTGATGAGCTGGACCCTGGTCGTCGACTTCGGCACGACCTCCACGTCGGCCGCCATCGTCGACGGCGTCGACATCGAGCTGCTCGACACCGGCGGCCTCAGCCAAATGCCGTCAGCCGTTCGTCGCGAGGACGGCGGCGAGCTTGCCGTCGGTGTCGGCGCGGACCGCGCGGGATGGGCACCCGAGACCGTCGACCGCACCCCGAAGCGCTCCATCGGGGAGGTCCAGCACGTTGTGCTCGGCGGCGCGGCGGTCGAGGTCGTCGACGCTGTCGCTGCCGTGCTCCGTGCGGTGCTCCAGGAAGCCACGTGCAGGCGGAACGGACTTCCGCCGGACACCGCTTTGCTCACCCATCCCGCGCGCTGGACAGGGCCAGAGCGCGCGGTGTTCGTCGACGCCGCGACGCGGGCCGGGCTGCCCCACCCGCAGCTGATGCCCGAGCCGGTGGCGGCCGCCGCTCTCGAACGGGACCTCGCACCGAACGAGCTGCTGGCCGTCTACGACTTCGGCGGCACGTTCGCCGCCGCCGTGCTGCGCCGCACGGATTCCGGTTTCGAGCTGCTGGCGCACGGCGGAAGCGCCGACCTGGGCAGCGAGCATCTCGACGACCTGCTGGTCGCCCACGTCGGCAGCCACGTGCAGCGGGTGCGGCCCGACGTCTGGGCGCATCTCGTGGCGGGGGAGACCGAGACCTGGCGGCGACGGGCCACGGAGCTGCGCCGCGACGTGCGAACTGCGAAGGAATCGCTCTCCGACCGCAGGCGCCACATCGTGCACGTCGCGGCCGCGGCCTGCGACGTGCCGATCACGAGGGACGAGCTGGAGGTCGTGCTCCGTGAGTCGGTCGCCGAGACGGCGGAGGAGCTGTTGACCACGATCGCGCGGGCGGGTGCCACTCCCGACCAGGTCACGCGCTACTGCCTCGTCGGCGGCGGAAGCCACATCCCGCTCGTCACCCGGCTGGTGGCCGACGCCGCTGCCGTCACCCCAAGCACCGCGAGCGCGCCGGAGAAGGCGGTCGTCCTCGGCGCAGCCCGGCTCGCCCTCGCCGCGCGCGCCGCGGCGACGACCGCCCTCATCCCGGTCGTCGCCGACACCGAACCCGCCACGACGGACGGGACCGCGCCGCCAGGTGGCGAGCCAACCTCCCATCCGCGCCCGACAGGCCGGAGTGCCGCGGCGGAGAGGCGGCCGCACAGGCGGCCGTGGCGCAGGCGGGTTGTGCTGCTGCCGCTCGGCGCGGCTGCGGCGGCCATCGTCGTGGCCGCGGTGACCACCGTCGCGCTGCATCAGGCGACGCCCAGCCTGGTCGTCGACGCCGCGAGCGCCGCCACCGCACGCTCGACACCCGCACGCTCGACACCCGCACGCTCGACACCCGCACGTTCGACGCCCGCGCGTTCGGCACCCGCGCCCGCCGCGGCAGGCGACGCGCCCGCAGCCGTAGCGGCCGCCAACCCGTCCGTCACGCTCACGATCAGCGGGCCGAGCCACGTGGCGGTGGGCGACACCAACCACTACACGGCCAGCTACAACCATCCCGAGCTCGTGTCGACCTGCCGCTGGACCGACGGCACCGGCAAAGTGGTGCCAGGTTGCGGGTGGCTTCCCGTGTCGTTCGCCGACGCCGCGAACTACACCCTCCGGTTCACCGTCGTGCAGACCAGCGGTGAGACGCGCACCGTCACCAAGACCATCACCGCAGCGTAGAGCGCCCGGCGAAGGAGGGCCCCGGCCCGCGACACCCTCATTCGCCCGGCCCTCTCATCGGCGAGACTGGGCGCGTGGACACGCCACTGCTGCACCTGATCACTCCGGCCGCGTGGCGGGCGGGGCTCGCGGTCGGCGCGATCCACCCGAGCGTCGCGGAGTTCGTGCACCTGTCGAGCGTCGAGCAGGTCGCGCTGCCCGCCAACCGGATCTACCCGGGCCGCGGCGACCTCTACCTCCTCGCCATCGATCCCGACCGGCTGGGCGTCGACGTGCGCTGGGAGCCAGGTGAGCCGAGTGACGCGGCGTCGCTGCGCTTCCCGCACGCCTACGGACCGGTGCCGACGGCCGCGGTGCTCGCGGTGCTGCCCTACCGGCCAGGCCCGGACGGGGACTTCGGCGCACCGACGCTGCCCCGGCTGGACGCGGCGACCCGAGCGGCCGTGCTCTCGCCGTCGGTGCTGCGGCGGGCGGCGACCTCCGAGACGCCGGTGGCAGGCGGGGTCGCGATCCACACTGCTCCCGTCCCGCACTCCTACCAGCACAACATCGTGTTGATCGACGCCCCGGTCGACGCGGGCACGCTGATCGCCGAGGCGGACCGCGCGCTGACCGGGCTCGACCACCAGGCCGTGCAACTGTTCGGGGAGGTGCTCGCCCCCACGGCGGCCGAGCTGGGTGCGCGGGGCTGGGAGGTCGGCGAGCAGATAGGCATGATCGCGCGGCCGGGCGGGTCGTTGACCAGCCGCGTCGAGGAGCTCGACCTCCAGGCCGTCCGGCCGCTGTGGGACGCGGCATGGCGGGAGGACCTGCCCGACGCCACCGACGCCGCGCGGGCCCAGCTGTCGGACCGCTACCTGCGCGAGGCACCCGTCGTCGACCTGCGCTACCTCGCCGTCCGTGAGCAGGGCGAAGTCGTCGCCGCGGCCCTGCTCAAGATCGACGGGGCGACGGCGGTGCTCGATGCCCTCGGCACCGACAAGGCCCACCGCGGCAAGGGGCACGGGGACGCGCTGGTCGCCGAGGCGCTGGCGGTCGCGGGGGCTGCGGGTTGTGACGTCGTGGGGCTCGACGCGGACGCCGACGGCTGGCCCCGCAAGTGGTACGCCCGCCGGGGCTTCGTCGAAGTGAGCCGCAACTGGTTCGCGATCGGCCCGGCACGCTCACCCGCCGGACCGGGTCACTGACACCTGCCCGATCGGGCAGGTCACCCCCGTCCGCCCTCAGGGTTTTCCCGGGCGCACCCGCCGCGCGGTCCTAGCGTCACCCTCGACCCATACCTGCGCCAGAAAGGGCTGCCATGCAGGTCGACGAGCTACTCATGCCGTTCCCGATCAAGGAGTTCCACCCGTTCCCACGGGCCATGCTCGGCCCCGGCGCACACGAGATGATCGGTCCGGAGGCCCTGAAGCTGGGGTTCAAGAAGACGCTGGTGATGACCTCAGGGCTACGCGGCTCCGACATCGTCCACAAGATCACCGAATCGATGAAGTACCACGGACTCGAGGTCGTGCTCTACGACAAGGTGGAGTCCAACCCCAAGGACTACAACGTCATGGACGCGGTAGGCCTCTACCAGCAGAACGAATGCGACAGCTTCGTCTCCATCGGCGGCGGCTCCTCCCACGACGCCTGCAAAGGCGCCCGCATCTCAGTGGCCCACGACGGGCGCAACGTCAACGACTTCGAGGGGTTCAACAAGTCGGAGAACCCGAAGAACCCACCGCACATCGCCGTCTCCACCACCGCAGGCACCGGCTCGGAGACCTCCTGGGCCTACGTCATCACCGACACCACCACCGACCCCGACAACCCGCACAAGTACGTCGCCTTCGACGACGCCTGCGTCGCCACCCTGGCCATCGACGACCCGGTGCTGTTCTACAGCTGCCCGGTCGACTACACCGCCCAATGCGGCTTCGACGTCCTGGCCCACGCCTCAGAGCCCTACGTCTCCCGGCTGAACTTCCCACCGTCGCTGGGCAACGCCCTCTACGCGATCAAGCTGACCTCGGAGAACCTGCGGGCGGCCACCTGGAACGGCCAAGACCTCCCCGGCCGCGAAGGCATGATGTACGCGCAGTACATCGCCGCGCAGGCGTTCAACTCCGGCGGCCTCGGCATCATCCACTCCATCAGCCACGCGGTGAGCGCCTTCTACGACCTCCACCACGGGCTGAACAACGCGATCGCGCTGCCGCGCGTGTGGGCGTTCAACATGCCGGTGGCCTACAAACGCTTCGCCGACATCGCAGGCCAGATGGGCGTCGACACCCACGGCATGACCGACGTGCAGGCGGCGGAGGCCGCGCTGGCCGCGGCCATCCGGCTGCTGCGCGACGTGGGCATCCCGGAACGGTTCGTCGACGTCACCCAGGACTCCTACTCGAAGAACCGCCTCGGCAAGGGCCCGACCAAGTTCTACGAGAACGCCACGGTCGTCCAAGGCGACCAGGCCGACGTCGACCGGATCACCAACCACGTCCTGGGCGACGCCTGCACGCCGGGCAACGCCAAGGAATGCACGTTCGAGACGGTGCGCCCGGTCGTCGACCACTGCATGAACGGCGACCTGGACGACCTGCTGACCTGACTCATCGGGCGGGGTTTCTGCAGCAGGGTGACACTCCTCCTATTGAGTCGCAGGAGTGTCACCCTGCTGCGAACCACAGTCGCTGAGGAGCGTGCGTTGCCGCAGTTCGAATCCGTCGACGAGGTCGTCGACGCACTGGCCGAAGAGGGCTACATCGCC
>CAWGYF010000002.1:0-49696 GCA_963826705.1 uncultured Actinomycetota bacterium | reverse complement strand
GAGTCGGAGCAGTGTCACCCTGCTGCGATCGCCGACCCCCGCGAACCACGCCGATCGCCGACCCCCGCGAACCACGCCGCGCGCCCGACCCCCGCGAGCCACGCTGCTGCGCCCCGCCGCGCTCAGCCCGTCGCCGTGCCGAACAGCAGGCCGAGGCAGTAGGTGAACGCCGCCGCGCCGAGGCCGATGGCGAGCTGGCGCAGCGCACGGCGCAGCGGGGGGCCGCCGGACAGCACACCGACCGTCGCACCCGTCAGCATCAGGGCAAGCCCGACGAGCGCAACGGCGACCGCGAGCGCCACCAGCTCCCGGAGGCCGAACAGGAACGGGAGCACGGGGATCGCTGCCCCGGAGGCGAAGAAGCAGAAGCTGGACAGGGCCGCGGCGAAGCTTGACCCCACCACGTCCTCGCCTTCCTCGACGGCCGCGGCGGCGGCGGCGGATGCGCTCTCCGCGGGATCCGCGCTGCCCAGCACCTCGCGGGCGAGCCGGTCGGCGTCGCCTGCGGGCACCCCGCGGGCGCGGTAGACCAGCGCGAGCTCGTTGGCGTCGACGTCCAGGCGCCCCAGCACCATCGCCGCGTCGCGCGTGTCCGGCGCCGAAGCCGCCAGCAGCTCGCGCTGCGAACGCACTGACACGAACTCGCCCGCGCCCATCGACAGCGCGCCCGCCAGCAGCCCGGACAGGCCGGTGAGCAGCACCGTCGCCGTGGTCGCTCCGCCGCCGATCACACCGAGCACCAGCGCGAGGTTGCTCACGAGGCCGTCGTTGGCCCCGAAAACCGCGGCCCGGAACGTGCCCGACACCCGCGCCCGCCCGCGTGCCGCGAGCCCGCGCACGACCTCCTCGTGGATGCGCTCGTCGGCAGCCATCGCGGGGGTGGCGTCGGCGTCGGCGTTGTAGGGAGAGCGGGTCTCGGCCCGTTGGACGAGCGCGAGGACGAACACCGAGCCGAAGCGGCTGGCGAGGAACGCGAGCACCCGCATGCGGGTCGCACCTCGGCCAACGTCGGCCGAGCCCTCGCCGAGCAGCCGGGCCCAGTGCGCGGCGTGGCGCTCCTCCGCGGCGGCGAGGCCGACGAGGATCTCGCGCTCCTCGCCCGTCCGCCGGGTCGCGAGCTCGCGGTAGACCTTCGACTCGGCCCGCTCGTCGGCGAGCCTGTGCCGCCACTTGCGCAACATCGCCGCGGAAGGGGCGGAAGGCACCTCGGTCATGGCGGGATTCTGGCGTATCCGCCCCGGCCGCACCGGCGTTGTGGTGGGTGGCCGCGCGCCACCGGGATCTCGTCGTGACGGGCCGATACTCCGCACCGAAGGCGGTCAGCGGCAGCCGACCGCGGCAGTACCGGAGGAGGAAGCATGCCCGCACGACCCCGTCTGCGGCTGTTCGACGACCGCTCCCCCTACGTCGACCGCTTCGGCGCTCTCCTGACGCTGACCGGGATCGCGGTGGTGACGCTGTCGCTCACGGGGCTGGGCAGGCCGGGCGCCTGCCTCGTCACCGACGCCATCTTGCCCAGCGGGTTCTTCGGAACTCCGCGGCCACCGACGGCCTTCATGTACTTCAGCCTGACCACCGTGACCACCGTGGGCTACGGCGACCTCGCCCCCGTGTCGGACCTCGGCAGGCTGCTCGCGATGGTCGAGGCGTTGATCGGGCAGGTCTTCCTCGTGACGCTCGTGGCGCTGCTGGTCGGACTCCTCGGCGAGCGCTGGCGGACGGGGCGGGCCGCCGCGGAGAGCCGTGACGATCCGGACAAGTAGCCCGATCAGGAGATGGTCACCCCGCCGCCTCGTCCAGGCCGCCCCGCACGGCCTCGACCAGCAGGTCCAGGTGCCCGGTCTGCAGCGTCAACGGCGGGGAGAAGGCCAGCGCGCGCGCCATCGGGCGGATCAGGACGCCGCGGCCGCGCACCGCCATCCCGACGCGCGCGGTCAGCCCGGGATCGGCGGCGAGGCGCTCCGGGTCCAGCTCCAGCGCGCCGAGCACGCCCACGCCGCCGCGGACCTCGGTGACCAGCCGGTGATCGCCCACGGAGCGGAGCGCGGCGTACAGCTCGCCCTCCAGCGTCCTCGCACGCTCCAGCAGACCGTCGGACTCGATGATGTCGAGGTTCGCCATCGCCGCCGCGCAGGCGGCCGGATGCCCCGAGTAGGTGGCGCCGTGGCGGAACGGCGCGGCGCCCGGCGCCCAGAACGGCTCGGCCACCCGCTCGTGCACGACCAGCCCGCCCAGCGGCAGGTAGCCGCTGGTCACACCCTTCGCAAAGACGATCATGTCGGGCTCGATCCCGAACCGCTCGATCCCGAACCAGTTGCCCAGGCGCCCGAACCCGCAGATGACCGAGTCGGCGACGAACAGCACGCCGTGTTTCGTGCACACTTCACGAGTCCGCTCCAGGTAGCCGGGGGGCGGCGGGATCACCCCGCCCGCGCCGATCACCGGCTCGGCGATGAAGGCGGCAACCCGCTCCGCGCCGAGGTGCTCGATCTCCTTGTCCAACGCCTCGGCGTCGTCGTGCGCCACCGTCACGACGTCCGGCACGAACGGCGCGGCCAGCCGGTTCGGCGGTATCCCCCCCAACGCGGTGCCGAAGCCGTGGGTGCCGTGGTAGCCGTGGGTCCGTCCGATCAGGACCGTGCGCTCGGGCCGTTCGGACCGGGCGAAGTACTCCCTCGCGAGCTTCGCGGCAGTGTCGATCGCGTCACCGCCCCCGCTGACCAGGAAGATCTTCGCGCCCGGGACGGGTGCGAGTGCGGCCAGGCGGGTGGTGAGCGCCTGCGCGGGCTCGTTGGTGAAGTCGCCGAAGGTCTGATAGGTCGCGAGGGTGCTCATCTGGCTGTGCACGGCGTCGGCGATCGCCTGGCGACCATGCCCGACGTTGACGCACCAGAGGCTCGCAGTGGCGTCGAGATAGCGCTGCCCCGCGGCGTCGTAGACCCACACGTCCTCGGCGCGGGTGAGCACGAACTCGGCGGAGCGCACCGCACCCATCGCGGCGAACGGGTGCCAGAAAGACGTTTCGGCCATAGCTGCAGATCCTGCCCGGCCGCTCACCGGGCGTCGAGCGGCTTCACCTGCTCCCCGCCGTGCGGCCGGGTAGCAGGGTGGCGGGTAGTTTGGGCGACATGAGCCGGAAGCACGGACCGGCGCGAGGAGTGCGCGGGTTCGTCCGACGGTTCCTGCAGCGTCCCGGATCGTCGGACCTGCGCCGTCCCCGGCGCATTGCCGCTGCGGCCGAAACCGCGAAGGGCAGCCTCGCCTCGCTGATAGTGCACGGCCGCTGGGGCGACGGCGAGCTGGCCGCGTTCCTCGCCCTCGCCCGCGCCGCCGCGGAGAAGACCCTCGAGGAGCGCCCTTTCGACGTACAGCTGCAGGCCGCCGCGGCCATGCTCGTCGGCCACGTCGTCGAGATGGCCACCGGCGAAGGCAAGACGCTCGCGGGCGCGCTCGCCGCCGCGGGCTATGCCCTGCAGGGCCGCCGGGTACACGTCATCTCGGCCAACGACTACCTCGCCCGCCGCGACGCCGAGTGGATGGGCCCGCTGTACGCCGAGCTCGGCGTCACCGTCTCCTGGATCGACCAGCGGACCACCGCCGACCGCCGCCGTGAGCTCTACTTACGCGACGTCGTGTACGTGCCGGTCAACGAGGTGGGGTTCGACGTCCTTCGCGACCGGCTCGTCGTCGACCTCGACGACCTCGTTCTGCCCGAGCCCGACGTCGCTGTCGTCGACGAGGCCGACTCGGTGCTCATCGACTCCGCGCGTGTGCCGCTGGTGCTGGCGGGGGGCACCGACGTCGACACCGCCGACCCGGACATCGTTCCCACGGTGCGGCGGCTGCGGGCGGGCGTGCACTACGAGACCGACCCCGCGGGGCGCACCGTCCATCTGACCGCGCTCGGACTGGCCAGAGTCGAACGCAGGCTCGGTGTCGATCTCTACACCGAGGACCAGGCGCACACGCTCGCGGCGGTCAACGTGGCGCTCTACGCCCACACGCTGCTGCGCCGCGACGTCGACTACATCGTGCGGGACGGCAAGGTCGAGCTGATCGACGACTCGCGAGGGCGGGTGGCGCACCTGCAGCGGTGGCCTGACGGGCTGCAGGCCGCCGTCGAGGCCAAGGAGGGGCTCGACACGAGCCCGGCGGGCGCCGTGCTCGACCGCATCGTGGTGCAGTCGCTGCTCGGGCGCTACCAGACGTTGTGCGGGATGACCGGCACGGCGATGGCCGTCGCCGAGGAGCTGTTCGAGTTCTACAAGCTGTCGGTGGGTGCGGTGGAGACCAACGCGCCCTGCATCCGCGCGGACCTGCCCGACCGCATCTACAGCACGGTCGAGGCGAAGGAGGAAGCGATCGTCACCGAGGTGGCGACGATCCACGCCACCGGACAGCCCGTGCTCCTGGGCACCCAGGACGTCGCCGAGTCCGAACGGCTGGCCGTGGCGCTGAAGGCCGCGGACGTCGAGTGTGCGGTGCTGAACGCGCGCAACGACGCCGAGGAGGCCGCGATCATCGCGAAGGCAGGCGAGCGCGACCGCGTGACGATCTCCACCCAGATGGCCGGGCGCGGCACCGACATCCGGCTGGGCGATGGCGTGGTCGAGCTCGGCGGCCTGTACGTCCTGTGCTCCGGACGCCACGAGACGGGACGCCTCGACGACCAGCTCCGCGGTCGCGCGGGCCGCCAAGGCGACCCCGGCACGTCGCTGATCATCGCGAGCGTCGAGGACGACCTGGTCACCAGCAACCTCGCCGAGGCGTCGCGCCCTTGGCCCGCGGACGAGGACGGGCTCATCGACGACCCCGCCGCCGCCGATCTGCTCGCCCACGCCCAGCGGGTTGCGGAGGGCGCCGCGCTGGCGATCCGGCGTACGACCTGGCGCTACGGCCTGATCGTCGAGACCCAGCGGGCGGCCGTCCTGCGGCACCGCAAGATCGTGATGCGCAGCGACCGCGCGGTCAAGCTGATCGAGGAGAGCACGCCTGCGCGGTGCGCCGAGGTCCGCGAGAAGCTGGGAGAGGCGGCGCTGACCACGGCCGTGCGCCTGATCGTGCTCGCCCACCTCGACGAGGCCTGGTCGGACCATCTCGCGGTCCTCGACAACGTGCGCGAAGGCATCCACCTGCGTGCGCTGGCCAGGGAGAGCCCGCTGGAGGAGTTCCGCAAGATCGCCAACGACCTCTTCGACCCGTTCTTCGATGTCGTCTACGAGCGGGCGGCGGCGACACTCGACGGCGCGGACGTCACCGACGTCGCCATCGCGCACACCGGTCCCCAGCGGCCCACCTCGACGTGGACCTACCTGGTCACCGACGACCCGTTCGGCAGCGAGGCCGACCGCTTCCTGACCGGCCTGAGCCGGGTCGCCCGCCGCGGCCATCGCGCCTGAACCCGGCCAGACCGTGGGTGGGGAGGTCGCCGCCGCCGGGGTGGTGCTCGCGGGCGGACGGTCGTCGCGGATGGGCACGGCGAAGGCGGGGATGGAATGGCACGGTTCCACGCTGCTCTACCGCACCACCGCCTTGTTGGGCCGCGCTCTCACCGGTCCGGTGATCGTCGTGAGCGCAGCGGGGCAGGATCTGCCGCCGCTGCCACGCGGGGTTGGCGTGGTCGCGGATCCGCGGCCGGGCCTCGGTCCGCTTCAGGGCATCGCCGCCGGGCTGGCGGCCGCGGCTGGGGCGGACGCCGCGTTCGTCTGCTCAACCGATCTGCCGTTCCTGCACCCGGCGTTCGTGCGGCGCGTCGTCACCGCGCTCGACGAACCGGGAGCCGACGTGGCGCTGCCCTTCGCCCGCGGCTACCGCCAACCGCTGGCCGCCTGCTACCGCACCGCGTTGGCGGAGCAGATCACGGCGCTGCTCGCGGCGGGCAGGCGACGGCCGGGGATGTTGTTCGAGCGCTGTCGGGTCAGGGAGCTCGATGACGCGGCTCTGCTCGCCGACCGTGCCGTCGCACTGCTCGATCCCGACCTGGAATCGGTCACGAACGTCAACGAGCCCGCCGAATACGCCGCCGCCCGCGCACGCCCACCGGAGCCGGTCGTCGTGGTGCGCTCCGGCCACCGACACTCGGTACGGGCCGCCACGCTGGGCGAGGCCGCCGCCGCGGTGGGCGCCCTGCTGACCGACGGCGCGGAGGTCACGCTGAACGGAGGCCGAGTCGACTGCGACCTGCATCTCCCGCTGGTCGCGGGCGACATCGCGGCCTTCGACGAGTACTGAGCGATCACCGCAGGGCCCGCAGGCACTCGCGGCACGACCAACAGCGGGGGTAGCACGGACGGATCGTCCCACCCGAATGCAACCGCTTCCCTTAGAATGACCCTCAGTCACTGCACGTGCATCCGTTCGTGCGAAACTGACAGTGGGCACAAGGACAACTTCCGACTACCGTTACCGCTCGTCACGGATGACGTCGGAGGTACCTCTCCCGGACGTCCCGGGGCGAGCACGACGGGAGGCCAGCGTTGAGCAGCAGCGCTCGCCACGCCGTCGGTGGCCGCCCCGTCGTGGTCGGGCTCCGCGGGCCCGGCGGTGGGGGCCTGCGCGTCGAGTCGAACGGGATCAACGTGATCATCGACGCCGAGCGGAGGGGCCGGCCCAGGCAGCTGTTCTGGCCGTGGTTCGGGGCCAACGTCTCGGTGCTCGGACTGTCCTACGGCGTGTTCGCGCTGGGGTTCGGCATCTCGTTCTGGCAGGCAGCGGTCACGGGGCTGATCGGGATCATCTTCTCGTTCCTGCTGTGCGGCTTCGTCGCGCTCGCGGGCAAGCGCGGCTCGGCGCCGACCATGGTGCTCTCCCGAGCGGCGTTCGGGGTGCGCGGCAACCGGCTGCCCGCGTTGATCTCCTGGCTGCTCACCGTCGGCTGGGAGACGGTCCTCACGATCACCGCGACCCTGGCCACCGCCACCGTGTTCCAGCGGCTCGGGTGGGGCTCAGGGTTCGAGGTGCGGGTGGTGGCGCTGGTGGTGGTCTGCGCGCTCACCATCTCGGCGGGCGTGCTGGGCTTCGACGTCATCATGCGATTGCAGCGCGTGATCACCGTGGTCACCGCGATCCTCACGATCATCTACATCGTCCTGGTCATTCCGATGATCGACTGGCCGACGGTCGCGGCGATGCCCGCGGGCGGACCGGCGCGGGTCGTCGGGGTGCTGGTGTTCTTCCTGACCGGCTTCGGGCTCGGCTGGGTCAACGTGGCCGCCGACTACTCCCGCTACCTGCCGCGCTCGGCGTCGTCGCTGGGGGTGGTCGGCTGGACGACGTTCGGATCCTCGCTCGCCCCCTTGGTGCTGATGGTCATGGGTCTGCTGCTCGCGGGCTCCTCCCCCGATCTGGCCGCGGCGATCGCGAGCGACCCGGTCGGCGCCGTCGCGATGACTCTGCCCATCTGGTTCCTCGTGCCGTTCGCCGTGGTGGCCGTGCTCGGCCTGGTGGGCGGCGCCGCGCTGGACATCTACTCGTCAGGCCTGGCCCTGCTCGCGGCGGGGCTGCGCGTGCCACGCGCGGCCGCGGCGCTGATCGACGGCGTGATCATGATCGCGGGCACCGTCTACGTCGTCTTCGTGGCGGGCAACTTCCTCGGCGAGTTCATCGGCTTCCTGATCACGCTCGGCGTGCCCGTCGCGGCGTGGTGCGGGGTGATCCTCGCCGACATCGCGCTGCGGCGGACCGACTACGACCACAATGACCTCTACCGCCCCGCGGGCCGCTACGGCGACGTCCGGATGCGTCCGCTGCTCCTGATCGTCGTCGCGACGCTGCTCGGCTGGGGCCTGGTCACCAACGCGGGCGCGGAATGGCTCCAGTGGCAGGGCTATCTCCTCGGCCCGCTCGGTGGCAAACAGGGCGATTGGGCAGGCGCCAACCTCGGTGTTCTGGTGGCCCTCGTCGTCCCGTTCGTCGCGACCCTCGTCGCCGACTCCGCCCGGCGACGCGCCGCCGAGCCCGTGTTGTAATGACGGCGGGCGTGACCACCGAGAAGATCCGGGCACAGGACAAGCTGGCAGCGCGCTTGTTCCTCATCCTCCACGACTCGTTCAACGGCCGCTGCGCCGTGTCGCCGATGGCGCTGCGGTGCGCGGTCGTGGGGGCCGAGCTCGCCGAGCTGGTCCTCAACCGGCGCGTGACGATGGTCGACGAGCTGGTGGTGCTCGGCGCAACGAGCGCTCCCGGCCGGGACGCGCTCTCCGCGTTCGTGGTGGGCGCGATCGCCCGCCAGCCCGAGTCCTACGGCGTGCCGACGTGGCTCGCGGCGATCGGCGACGCGGTGGTCGAGCTCGTCGCGGCCCGACTCGTGGAGGCCGAAATCCTGACGCGGTCCAAGTCGCCGCTGCGGCGCCGGGGCCGGTACCCGGCGACCGACCTCCTGGCGGCGGCTGGGCCACGGGTGCGGCTGGAGTACATGGTGCGCAAGCCAGAAGACTGCGACGTCGCGGGCGCCGCCTGCGCCGGGCTTGTCGCCGCGGTAGGCGCCGGACGGGTCCTGCAGGGCAGCAGCACCCGCAGGCAGCTGCGGCGCGGGCTGGCCGCCGTCGCCGCGACGTTGCCCGACGACCTGCGCAGCCTCGTCACCAGCGTCGAGGTCGCCCACGCGTCAGGCGCACTCCCCCCCTCCCTCCGCCTGCGCCCACGAGACTGACCGCCTCGAGACTGACCGCCTGGCGACGGCCGCCACAACGCGGCGCGCCGCACCTCGCAGGTGGTCGACCATCTGCGAGGCCGTCTCGGGTGTGCGGAGTCGAACCAGCCCACTGCCCGCCGCGTGGCTGGCCCACCTCACAGGCCGTGTGGCGTCCTCGCAAGCGGTCGAACCTGTGCGAGGAGGCGGTTAGGTCTGCGAAGTCCGCCCGGGTGGCCCCGGCAAGGACCGCACGCTCGACCTGGTCGCCATGGTGATCGCCGCATGTGGTGCCCAGAGTGCGGCGGTGCGCCGCCGACACCACTCTTGACGATCATGGCCCGGCGGCGGGCCTCCCGGTGGACGGTGATCGCCAAAATTGTGACATGACGGCCATATATGGCTCTCATGTCACACAACCGGCGATCAACACTCAGCAGCAGCCCACGGGCGGCGGCGACCAGACCTGGATCCTTGCCGATCATGAGTTGCCGGTCGCACCTCCTCAGTTAGACGATCACCGAGAGCCAGGACCGCCGCCGCACCGGTCTCCGCCTGCATGCCGTCCGTCACGGAGTCGGCAGCCACCGTCAGAAAGCGCAGCCACCACCGACAACCCCGCCCCCCCGATCAACACCATCCGACGCGCCGCTCCTGCCCTTGTGAGCGCCCGGCACATGAGGCACGCGGCGTGGCGGGACAGGGTCTTCGCAGGGTCCGCTGTCGCTTCGCAGGGTCTGTGGAGTCTGCGATGTGCATGCGCGGTCTGCGATGTGCGGGCGCGGTCTGCGAAGTGGCCCTGGTTGGCGGCGATCAGCCCGGGCGGGCGGGGGTGAGGGTCAGGTCCCGCCGGGTGCGGTCGCACCCTGTGGACACCGACGGCGCACCCCTAGGATGTCGCGCATCCCGTGGACACCGACTGCGCACCCCTGGGATGTCGCGCCCCCCGCGGACACCGACGGCGCACCCCTGGGATGTCGCGCCCCCCGCGGACACCGACTGCGCACCCCTGGGATGTCGCGCCCCCCGCGGACACCGACTGCGCACCCCTGGGATGTCGCGCCCCCCGCGGACACCGACTGCGCACCCCTGGGATGTCGCGCCCCCCGCGGACACCGACTGCGCACCCCTGGGATGTCGCGCCCCCCGTGGACACCGACTGCGCACCCGTGGGGTGTCTCGCCCCCGGGACACCGACTGCGCACCTCGCGGGGTGTCGCGCCCCTGCGCGGCGTGCGGGGTGCTGTTGCGGGGTGCGCTGTGGGCTGACAGCGACCCGACGTGGCGGACGTGACCGGGGGACGGCTGTGGCGTGATCGCGGGAGGCTCGTCACGTCTGTTGAGCCGGTGATCGCCTGCAGTGGTGCCAGAGGTGCACCAGTGCCCTTGCGGCACCACTTTCGCCGATCATGCCCGGCCAACCGTCAATGGCCGGGCGCTCTCAGCAACCGGCATGGGGCCGAACTGTTGCGAGGACGGCCATCAGGTGTGCGAAGTCGGGCTGGACGCGACTGCCCGGCGCCCTCTACGCGCCGGTCTCGCCGACCAGTCCAGCCGCCTCGATGCCTGCCAGTGCGGCCGCCTCGTCATTCAGGGATGCGTCCCCGGTGACGCCGACGGCGCCGAGCAGCCTGCCCTCGGCGTCGCGGACGAACACGCCGCCCGGAACGGACAGGATCCGTCCGCCAGCCAACGCCACGACGGAGGTGAAGAACTCCGGCGAGTCGGCGGCGCGGGCGGCGATGGCGCGGTTGCTGATGCCGAGGCTGAGCACACCAGACGCCTTGGCGACCGCGATGTCTGGCCGAAGGTTGCCCGAGCCGTCCTGGCGGCCCAGCGCGACGAGCGCGCCTCCGGGATCTAGCACGGCCGCCGTCAGAGGGCTGAAGCCCTGCGCGGTGCCGTGCGCGAGCGCGCCCTCGACAATGGTCTTCGCCTGCTCCAGCGTGATCGTCACGCGGGGTAGCCTATGCGGCCCGCGACAGCCGCACGACAGGGAGGACGCGAGTGGATGCGTCCCCTCACCGGTACAGCAGGATCCAGGCCGCGACGATCACGGCCACGCCTGCGGTCAACCAGAAGATCGCCCGCCACATTCCTCCTGGCAGGTGTGTCAGCCCGGCGAGCATGTCGGCGTCCGACGCGCCGCCGCGGCGCGGACGCAGCTCCCGTGTGGCGCGCAGGCCACCGAACAGCAGGAACCAGCACATCGCCGCGGCGAAACCATCCTGCACCCGCGGTGTGGCCCAGCCCGCGGCGTACGCGACGAGCACCCCGGTGGCCAGCACCGCCAGCGCGCCGTAGGCGTTGCGGATCAGCACCAGGGTGACAGCCAGCAGACCGAGGGCGATCCACAGCATCAACCGGGCGCGGTCGCCCGCGACCAGCAGCGCCCCGCCCAGGCCGAGCAGCGAGGGGGCGGGGTAGCCCGCCAGGAACGTGATCACCAGACCCGCACCGCGGCGGGCTCCGGTGGACACTGTCACTCCCGACGTGTCGGGGTGCAGCCGAATCCCGGCGAGCCCTCGGCCCGCCAGCACCGCGACGAGCGCGTGTCCGCCCTCGTGCGCGATCGTCACGACGGTGCGCGTCCACCGCCACAGCGGCCTCCACCCCACCGCGGCGAGCGCGAGCGCCGCGGCGAGCAAGACGCCCAGGTGCCCGTACAGATAGGCGGTCACCGAGGCGGCGGTCATTCCCCCATTGTGGCCTGGCCTTGACCTTCCAGTAGGTGGAGGGCTCAGGATCGGTCCGTGACCTTGTTGACCATCGGGCAGCTCGCCCGCCGGTCCGGCGTACCGGTGCGCACGATCCGCTTCTGGTCGGAGGCGGGCGTGTTGCCCGAGACCGACCGTTCGGTGAGCAACTACCGCCGCTACGACGCCCGCGCGGTCGCCCGCCTCGATCTGGTGCGCACCCTGCGACTTCTGGGCCTCGGGCTCGACGAGGTGCGGCTCGTACTGGAAAGCAGGCGCAGCGTCGCCGACGTCGCCGCCGCCCACGTGGCCGCGATCGACTCCCACCTCCGCGTGCTGCGGACCCAGCGTGCGGTGTGCACGCTGCTGGCCCGCGGCATCGACTCACCCCGGAAGGCTGCACTCATGAACGATCTCGCCCGTCTCTCGGCCGAGCAGCGCCAACAGATGATCGACGAGTTCGTCGACACGGCGTTCGCGGACATCGACCCCGACGCGCCGGGCGCGGGGATCGCCCACGCCATGCGGACGCTGCCCGCGCAGCTGCCCGACGACCCGTCCACCGAGCAGGTCGAGGCCTGGATCGAGCTGGCGGACCTCATGGCCGAGCCGTCCTTCCGAGCCCGCGCGCGCGAGATGGCGACGGCGGGCGCGCGGACTCCGACCGCGCAGGAGCCGTTCGATCCCGCCGCGGTGGTCGAGCACGTGGGCGCCGCGCTCGCCGCGGGCATCGAGCCGGGGACGCCCGAAGCGGGCGCCGTGCTGGACCGGCTCGGGCTCGCAGACCTGGACCCGCCTGCCCGCGCCGTCCTCGCCGACCGGCTCGCGACGTTCACCGACCGACGCGTCGAGTGCTACTGGCAGCTCTTGGGGGTGCTCAACGGCTGGCCTGCGCGGCCGCCGACGGTGCCCGCGTTCGAGTGGCTGATCGCCGCGCTGCGGGTCGTGCGCGGCGGCAACGGGGTCGCAGCAGGGTGACACTGCTGCGACTCAGCCGGAGCAGGGTCACCCTGCTGCAGCCCACCGTCGAGCCCCACCGCGCCGCCGCACCGTCCCCGGCACCGCCCGACACAGTCCAGCTGCCCGGGCTCAGTCCTTGCGGCCGGTGACGGCCAGGCCGAGGCCCAGGCCGATCATCATCAGGCCACCCGCGCCGCCGACGAGCCGCAGCCGCGACGGCGAGGTCGCGAACCACTCGCGCGCCGCGCCCGCCAGGAGTCCCCACGTGCTGTCCAGCGTGGCGGCGATGAGCGCGAACAGCAATCCGAGCACCAGCATCTGCCCGGTCGCACTGCCCGCTTTGACGTCGACGAACTGCGGCAGGACGGCCGCGAAGAAGATCAACACCTTCGGGTTCGTGACGCCGACGACCACGCCCTGCCAGTACAGCCTGCCCTGCGCGGGCGCGGCGGGCCCCGCCAGTGCCGCTGCCAGCCCGCCGCGATGCCGAAACGTCTGCGCACCGAGGTACACGAGGTAGGCCGCACCGGCGAGCTTCAGCACGGTGAACACCTCCACCGACCGTGACGCCACGGCGCCGTAGCCCAGCGCCACCACCACCACGACGATCGACGCGCCGGTCGTGTTGCCCGCCACCGACAGCAGCGCCGCACGCCGACCGTGGGCCAGCGCACGCCCGACGATGAACAGGACGCTCGGTCCCGGTATCACCACGAGGATGACCCCGGCCAGTGTGAAGGTCAGCAGGGTCGCGGCGGAGGGCATGGCCGCACGCTAACGGGCGCCTCGCCCCCGTGCGCGGAAATAACGGCCAGGGCAACCGTTTCCGCGACGGGGTTACCAGCCGTAGAACACCCGCTCGACGACGGCGCGGGCCCGGCGGGCGCTGCGGCGGTAGTCGTCGAGGAAGACCCCGGGATCCCCGTCGGCCGGGTAGCCCAGCGCGTAGGCCACGGCGGCGAGCTCGCGGCCTGAGCGCGGCAGCTGGTCGCCGGGCTTGCCTCTGACCAGCATCACCGCGTTGCGCGCCCGTGTCGCCAGCGTCCACGCCGACGTCAGCTCGGCGACGTCCTGCGCGGTGAGCAGCCCGGCCTCGGCCGCCTCCCGCAGTCCGTCGAGCGTAGAGGTGGTGCGCAGCTCCGGCAGATCGCCTGCGTGCTGCAGCTGCAACAGCTGCACCGTCCACTCGATGTCGGCGAGCCCGCCGAGACCGAGCTTCGTGTGCAGGGTGCGGTCCGCGCCGCGGGGCAGCCGTTCGGCGTCCACCCGCGCCTTGATCCGTCGGATCTCGGTGACCGTGGCGGGCGCGAGGCCCTCTGCCGGGTAGCGCACCGGGTCGATCACTTCGACGAACCGCAGGCCCAGCTCCGTGTCGCCTGCCACCGGAGCCCCGCGCAGCAACGCCTGGGCCTCCCACGCCTGCGACCACCGCGCATAGTAGCTGCGGTAGGACTCCAGGGTGCGCACGAGCGGCCCGTTGCGGCCCTCCGGCCGCAGGTCGGCGTCCACAACCAACGCGGGGTCGGGGCTCGCGGAGCCCAGCCGGCGACGGACGGTCTCGGCCACGAGGTTGGCGTAGCGGACGGCGTCCTGCTCGCCCGCCCCACCGGCGCGCTCGCAGACGAACAGCACATCCGCGTCGCTGCCGTAGCCCAGCTCGGCGCCGCCGAGACGGCCCATGCCGATCACCGCGAGCCGCGCGGGCCTGCCCGCCTCGGCCCCCGCGAGCGCCCGCTGCACCGACTCCAGGGTCGCCGCGAGCACCGCCACCCACACCGAGGACAGCGCGGCGCACACCTCAGCGGTGGACAGCAGCCCCAGCAGGTCCGCGCACGCGACGCGCAGCAGCTCGTGGCGGCGCATGGAGCGGGCCGTCGCGGCGGCGGCATCGGGATCGGACTGGCGCGCGACGGTCAGCCGCAGCGAGGCGGCGAAGTCCGCCGGGTCGCGGCGGAGCTCGTCGGGATGCCCCGCCGCGGGCGCCGCAAGCAGCCGCAGCACCTCGGGGGCGCGCACGAGCAGGTCGGGCACCAGCGCCGAGGTGCCCAGCAGCAGCATGAGCCGCTGCGCGACCAGCCCCTCGTCGCGCAGCAGGCGCAGGTACCACGGCGTGCGGGCCAGCGCCTCGGACACCCGGCGGTAGGCCAGGAGGCCCCGGTCGGGATCGGGGCTTTGCGCGAGCTCGTCCAGCAGCACCGGAAGCAGCGCCTGCTGGATCGACGCCGCGCGCGACACCCCACCGGTGAGCGCCCGCAGGTGCCCCAGCGCGCCCTCGGGGGACGCCCAGCCCAACGCGGCGAGCCGCGCGGCCGCCTGCTTCTCCGACAGTCGGGCAGGCTGGGCGGCCAGCCGCGACACCGCCGTGAGCAACGGCCGATAGAACAGCTTCTCGTGCAGGTGCCGCACCCGGCGGGCGTTGCGCGTCCATTCGGCCATCAGGACGCCCACGACGTCGCGGCGCCCGTCGGGACGGAGCTTGGCCGACCGGGCCAGCCAGCGCAGCGCATCCGTGTCGTCGGCGGCGGGCAGCAGATGGGTGCGGCGGAGGCGCTGCAGCTGCAGACGGTGCTCCAGCAGGCGCAGGAAGCGGTAGGACGCGGCGAGGTTCGCGCCGTCGTCGCGCCCGACATAACCGCCGTCAGACAGCGCCCGCAGCGCATCGAGCGTCGAGCCGGAGCGCAGCGCCTCGTCGGTCCGGCCGTGCACGAGCTGCAGCAGCTGCACTGCGAACTCGACGTCGCGAAGCCCGCCAGGGCCGAGCTTGATCTCCCGTGCCCGCTGGTCGGGGCGCACGTTCTCCTCGACACGGCGGCGCATGGCCTGGACGTCGCCGACGAAGTCCGGCCTTCCCGCGGCGCTCCACACCATCGGGGCGACCGCCTCGGCGTAGGCCTTGCCCAGCTCGGGGTCGCCAGCGACCGGGCGCGCCTTGAGCAGCGCCTGGAACTCCCAGGTCTTGGCCCAGCGCCTGTAGTAGGTGACGTGGCCCTCTAGCGTGCGCACCAGCGCGCCCTGGCGGCCTTCGGGGCGCAGGTTGGCGTCCACCTCGAAGCAGGACTCCCCGAGGATCCGCATCACCCGCGCCGCGAGCCGGGCGGCGCCCGCGTCGGCAGGCTCGGCGACGAACACGACGTCGACGTCGCTGACGTAGTTCAGCTCGCGGCCGCCGCACTTGCCCATCGCGATGATCGCCAGCCTGCCGGGGTCGGCGGCAGTGGCAGCGTTGATCCCGGCGATCTCGGCGACCGCGACGGCCAGCGCGGCCCGCAGCGCGGCGGCGGCCAGGTCCGACAGCCGGGCCGCGACGTCCTCGAGGTCCAGCACGGGCAGCTCGGGCTCGGAGACGGCGGCGAGGTCGGCACTCGCCAGCACAACCAGCTCGTCGCGGTAGGCGGTGCGCAGCGCCTGGATGGCGGGGGACCCGGTCAGGCGCGCTGGTCCCCCGCCGGGCGCGCCTGCGGGCGGCGCGGCCGGATCGGCGCCGACGGCCGCGAGCAGGATGGCCGCGGGATCGCCTCTTGGCCCCCGCGGCTCGTCGCGCAGCCGGTGCCAGAGCCCCGGGTTGACCGCGAGGTGGTCGGCGAGCGTCGTGGAGCTGCCCAGGAGGGCCAGCAGCCGCCCGCGCAGCCCCACCTCGGTGCGGAGCGCGGTGTCGAACACGCGGCGGTCGGGCAGAGCCGCGACGAACCGCTCTGCCGACCGCAGCGCGAGGTCGGGATCCGGGCTGCGCGCCAGAGCCCACATCACGCTCTCGGCCCCCGCCGCGGGCCGGTCCCCTGCCCACCACCCGAGCTGGGTGAGCGTCGCCTCCGCCCACGGCCCGGTCAGCCCGAGGCGAGCGAGGGAAGCACCGGCACGTGTCACACGCACAGATCCTGCCCCATCGCGGGCGCGGCGTTACCCGTTGAACGCCACCTCCATCGCGTCGAAACAAGAGCGATACCCGACCCTGGGGTGGGCCGACCACCCGCGGCGAACGCCTCCGCCGGGGCACCGGGCGCCGTCACATTGCGTTCCGTGACATAGGCCGTCGGTCGCACACTGTCGACTCTTTATCGGATCGTTGTCATTCGGGAGCAACCTTTCACTCTTTGGTACACGTCATCTGGCGCAACTTTGCGCAAACGGCCTCGCGAGCGGGCGGCGTCTACGTACTGTCTGCCCCGTCGAGCAGGCAAGACAACGAGACCGGAGTACCGATGCGCCGTCCGTCCATTGTGGTGCTACTCACCGTCGCTATCTGCGCAATAGTCACGTGGACCGCAGCCGCCGTGTTCGCGGAGCCGGGCAAGCACCCCAAGCCGACCTCGGCCAGTTCGCCCAAAGGCCGCTATGCCTACCTGCCCGGCTCGGCGACCAGATCAGCGTCCGGCACGTCCAACGCCACCCGGCCGAGCCAGGTGCTCGACCTGCAGAACTGGTATCTCACGCTCCCGACCGGCAACGCAGGCGATCCCGACACCGTGCGCCAGCCCGCACTCGCCGCCTACAGCAGCCCCTTCTTCCATCTCGCCCCCGATCGCGAGGGCGTGGTGCTCACCTCCAACGCGGGCGGCGTCACCACCGCGAACAGTGGCTACCCGCGCTCGGAGCTGCGGGAGATGAACGGGAAAGCGCTGGCGTCGTGGTCGAACAATGCAGGCACCCACACGCTGGAGGTGCGGCAGGCGGTCACCCAGCTGCCCACGGCCAAGCCGGAGGTCGTCACCGCGCAGATCCACGACACCAAGAGCGACGTCATGGAGGTGCGGCTGCAGGGCAAGCGGCTGATCGGGCAGTACGCCGACGGCAAGCAGGAGTTCGTCATCGACCCCAGCTACGTCCTCGGCACCCCCTACGACCTGCGGATTGTCGCGACCGACGGCCGCATCGACGTCTGGTACAACGGCAACCACGCGGGTGGTCTCAAGCAGACCGGGAGCGGCTGGTACTTCAAGACAGGCAGCTACCTGCAGTCCAACACCGATAAGGGCGACAACGCTGACGCCGTCGCCAAGGTCGTGCTGTACTCGGTCGGGGTCACCCATGCCGCGTGAAACCGGATCTGACCGCCATTCGCTAACGGTGCCCGTGGCTTGGATGGGCGACAACACAGCCTGAGGTAAGGAGAGCCGTGCGCAGACCGCTCGCCGCGCTTGCGCTCGCGCTGGCCGCGGGCGGTGTGGCCGGATGCACCACCTCCATCGACGGGCAACCGCGGCCTGTGACCAGCGGGTCAGCGCATCCCGGGCCGCATCTCCCCGGCCAGGTGCTCGACCTGCACAACTGGTACCTCACCCTCCCGACGGGCGCGGACCACAAGCCCGACACCGTGCTCCAGCCCGCACTGTCGACCTACAGCAGCCCCTTCTTCCAGCTCGACGCCGCGGGCGACGGCGTGGTCCTGACCTCGGACGCGGGCGGCGTCACGACGGAGAACAGCACCTACCCCCGATCCGAGCTCCGGGAGATGAACGGCGACAAGCGGGCGAGGTGGTCCAACCGAAACGGCGTCCACACGCTGGAGGTTCGCCAGTCGGTCACCACCCTGCCGCCGGTCAAGCCCGAGGTCGTGACCGCGCAGATCCATGACGCGAAGGACGATGTGATCGAGGTCCGGGTGGAAGGCAACCGGCTGCTCGCCAGCTATGACGACGGCAAGGGCGAGTTCGTGATCGACCCGGACTACGTCCTCGGCACACCTTATGATCTTGCCATTGTGGCCGCCGCAGCCCGTATCGAAGTCTTCTACAACGGAGCCGACGCGGGCGGGGCCGCTCTGACGGGCGACGACTGGTACTTCAAGACGGGCAGCTACCTGCAGTCCAACGTCAGCAGGGGCGACGCGGCCGATGCCGTGGGCCAGGTCGTGCTGTACGCCCTGAGCGTCACCCACACTGCCTGACGTCGGTCACGACTCTCCGCTACCTGAGAGAGCCGTTAGACCGATCGGATTACTTAGGGACCACGGACGGCCCAATCTTGTGGCTCTTCGGCGCTCTATTACGACCTGTGAGCGCGGGTCAGCCTGTAGGGTTCTCAGACTGGGCGGCTGGGTGAAGATCCGCTCTAGTGTCAGTTTCCGTGCGGTCCTCCCCCCGGCACGTCCGGTCCCCCGCGCAGTGGCGTCCCCGTCGGGGAGGGCGTCACAGGGCGCCGATGCCCACCCGGGCTCAGCCCGCACAGCCGTCCGCCCGTCCGGCACACGCCGGCGTCCGCCCCCAGGAGAATTCGTGAAGCAGGTCTTCGACCGGCCCTCCGTTACACCGTCCGCGATTGTCGTCGTCGGCTCCGGCGTTGTCGGCACGGCCACCGGAGAGGGCTTTCTTGAGCTCGGCCATGACGTGACGTTCGTCGACATCTCGCCGCGGCGGGTCGCCGAGCTGCAGGACCGCGGGCTGCGTGCCAGCACGACCGTGGACCTCCCTGCCGACCGTGAGGCGTTCATCATCCTCACGCTTCCGACGCCCAATGTCGGTCACGCCTACGATCTCGACGCCTTCACCGCAGGCACAGCCGCGGTGGGAAGCGCGCTGGCCGACTCGTCCCCCGTGCACACCGTCGTCGTGCGGTCCACCGTCCCTCCGGGCACGAGCGACGATCTCGTCCGCCCGGTGTTGGAGCGGGAGTCGGGCAAGATGGCGGGCAAGGGCTTCGAGCTCGCGTCCAACCCGGAGTTCCTGAGGGCCGCATCGGCTGTCGAGGACTTCCGCAACCCCTGGATGACGGTGATCGCCAGCCAACAGCCGCAGACGATCGCGCGCATGCTGGAGCTGCTCGCGCCGTTCGGTGGCGAGGTTCGCACGTTCAGTGAGCCCGCCTCGGCCGAGCTCATCAAGTGCGCCCACAACATCTACAACGCCACCAAGATCAGTTTCTGGAACGAGATGTGGATGGTCGCCCAGGCCTACGGGATCGACGCCGACCCCGTCGCGTCCACGGTGGCAGCCTCGTCAGAGGGCTCCATCAACCCGCACTACGGCATTCGCGGCGGAGCCCCGTACGGCGGCGTCTGCCTGCCGAAGGACACCCAGGGCTTCCTCGGTTTCGCCGACAAGATCGGCGTGGACATGCCGCTGCTGCGCGCCGTCGTCGAGGTCAACGACCGGTTGGAGGCGCTGACCGGCCAGGAGTTGGACTCGGTGGTCGAGCGCAACCTGTCCGGTGCCGACGTGGCATGACCCTGCCTCTGTACTACTACGTGCTGGGCACACCCCTCGGTGTGCTCGGTCTCTTCCGCTGGGCCTGCTGGTTGATCCGGCGGATTCCCGCGGTGCTCTACCGACCGATCGTCAACAACTTCAGGCAACCGGTGTCGATCGTTGTGCCCGTGTACCAGGAGGACCCCACAGTCTTCCGGGCCGCGATCGAGTCGTGGCTGGCCAACCGGGTCGCCGAGGTCATCCTCGTGATCGACGCGTCGGACGCCCGCTGCCAGGAGATCGCGTCGCACTACCCGGTCACGGTTCTGGTGACCGACGTGCCCGGAAAGCGCGACGCACTGCGCAAGGGCTGGAACGCGGCGTCGACTCCGATCGTCGCGCTCGTCGACTCCGACACGATCTGGGCTCCGGACGTGGCGGCGGAGGTCTGCAAGCCCTTCGCCGACCCCCGTATCGGCGGGGTCGGCACGCGGCAGAGCGTGTACGGGACGAAGGGCTTTCTCGCCCGGATCACCGACATGTTCCTCGACCACCGCTATTTCGACGAGAACGCCAGCCAGAGCTTCCTCGGCAAAGCGGTTTCGTGTCTGTCGGGGCGTACGGCGGTCTACCGCAGAGACCTGCTCATGCAGATCGAACATGAGTTCATGCAGGAGACCTTCTGGGGTGTGCCGTGCCTTTCCGGTGACGACAAACGGCTCACCACACTGATCCTCGAGCACGGCTATCTCACCTACATGCAGCGCACCGCCGAGGTGTGGTCGACGTTCCCCAACACCTGGCGCATCTTCTTCAAGCAGCGGCTGCGGTGGGCCCGCAACACCTGGCGGTCTGACCTGCGTGCGCTGTCGCGCCCGTGGGTGTACCGCCACCCGTTCCTCGCCTACACGATGATGGACAAGGGCGTCAGCGGCTTCACGCTGCTGCTGGGCCCCGCGTTCATGGTGTACGCGCTGATCGCAGGCAACTGGGTCTTCGCGGCGGTGCTCGCAGGGTGGTGGCAGCTGAGCCGCTCGGCGAAGCTCCTCCCGCATCTCCGGAGGCGTCCGTCCTCCTTCTTCTTCATCCCGGGATACGTGTTCGTCTCATGGATCATGGCGATCATCAAGCTGCAGGCGCTGCTGACCATCCGCCGCCAGCGTTGGCTCACCCGGCAGGTGGCCGTCGAGAACGGCCAGGTGGTGCGCACGGCCGAGGCCGCGGAGAGCGTGGGGGCCGTCGCGGCGGCACCGGGAAGAGCGCTGGAGTCAGGCACGGAGGAGCTGGTCTCGGCCACAATGCCGATCCGCAGCCCGCTCGGGCCCCAGCCGACGCCGTCCCCAACGCCCCGGCCGACGCCGTCGCCAACGCCGCGCGCGATGCCACGCTTGATGCCTTCACCGAAACCTCGGCCCAGGCAGCAGCCCCCTGTGGAGGCGCCGACCTCCAAGTTCCCGGCGGTGGGGCCGCGGGTGCCCGAGCACGGCGGGGTGCCCATCGGGCCGCAGGCAGGGCAGCCCAACCCCGGCGAATGGCCGGAGTTGACGGAGTCGCCGACGCGACCGCACCAGCCCGCGGCCGCGCGCAGGGGCGTCGCATGACGGCGTCGATCCGGCGGCTGCTCGTGGCGGGCGCGGTGATTGCGGTGGCGGCGATCGCCATCCCGATCAGCACCGCCGCGGCCGCGCCGCAGCAGCCAGGTGCGCCCGCGCAGGCGCCGGTCACGCAGGACGCGACGCCCGATCCCAACCAGCAGCAACAACAACAACAGCAACAACAACAACAGCAGCAACAACAGCAGCAACAAGAGCAGCAACGCCAGCAGCAACAACAACAACAACAAGAGCAGCAACGCCAGCAGCAGCTGCAACAACAGCAGCAACAACAACAGCAAGCCGAAGCGGCAGCCGCCGCCACGTCCGCCGCCCAGGCGGCAGACCAGCGAGCCGCGGCAGACGCCAAGCAAAAGGCCGCCCAGGAGGCGCAGACCCAGCAGACCGCTCAGGCCGCCGCGGCCGCCGCGGAAGCCCAACGCCTCGCTGCCCAGCAAGCCGCGGCCGCAAAGGCGGCGGCGCAGGCCGCGAAGCGGGCCGCCGAGCGCGCCGCCGCCGCCCAGCGCGCGGCCGTCACCTGGACCCACCGCGGCAAGCCTGCGAAGCTCGTCATCCTGCGCACCACGTCGATCGACTCGGTCTCCGGTGGCGATCTGGTGCAACGCGTCGCGCGCAACGGCCGCACCGTGTCGCTCACGACGCTCGACGCCGCGATCCCCTCGTCCTGGATGACCGTCAACGGCGACACCGCGCGGCTGAACGCAGCCGTCGTGTTGACCCCCGGCACCCTGCTCGACATCGACGGGGTCAAGACGCTGCAGTTGGCGGGTGGGAACAACGTCAACACCGCCGCGTTCCTGTACACCGGCAGCGGGCGGATCCAGGCGAGGGGCGTCACGATCACCTCCGTTGACATCGGCTCGGGACAGGCCGTCTCGTCCGACGCGCCAGGCCGCCCCTACATCCGGGTCTCCGACCAAGGCCGGTTCGACGCCACCGACAGCACGATCAGCGACCTCGGGACCAAGCCGACCGGCGACGACCCGGGCGCTCCCGCGATCTCCTTCGGCAGAGGCAGCTCCGGCGCACTGACCGGCACCCAGGTGCTGCGCAACTCCACCGGGCTCATCCTCGCCCAGTCTCAGGGCATCAAGCTGCAGGATGTGACCGTCAGCGACTCGCTGGAAAACGGGATGGTCATGCGCGGTGACGTCGCCACCGTGATGAACGGCGTCAAGGCCACGAACAACGGCGACAACGGCGTGCTCGTGTCCGGCGCTGCGGTCACCAAGCGCGCCATCTCCGGGATCAGCACCTCGGGCAACCACTCCTACGGTGTGTCGGTCAACGGACAGAGCAACGTGGACGTCAACAACCTGACCCTGAGCAGCGACAAGGCAGGCGGGCTCGAGCTCAACCGCGTCACCGGCGGCACGGTGCACAACATCACCACCGCCGACGAGCCCAACGGTGTGTTCCTGCACGTGAACTCGACGAACATGGTCGTCGACTCGGTCACCGTCACCGGGGGGCGCAGCGGGATCGTCGTCGAGAAGACCACCAAGGGCCTGCACGTCACCAACTCGACGATCGACACCGCGCACGTCGCGGGCATCGCGATCGGCGGCCACAACACCCTGCTCGACGGCGTCACGGTGAAGGGCAGCCGCACCGCGGTCCGCGTCGAGCGCGGCGCAGGCGGTGTCACCGCCAACAAGCTCACGCTGATCGGCGGCGACGATGGGATGGTCACCTCAGGTGGCACGTCGGGCATCGTGGTCAAGGACATCTCGACCGACGGCGTCGGCAATGACGCGATCCGCACCTTGAGCTCCGGCATGCAGATCACCGGCGGGCAGATCCGTGGCGGCAACACCGGCATGGACCTGCAGGCCGGGACGACCGTCACCGGCGTCCAGATCGGACTGACCTCCACCGGCATCCGCGCCAGGGCCACGGACCCCATCTCGATCACCAACGCGGCGGTCGACGCCGTGTCGGTCGGTGTGGAGGCTCAGCCGGGCAGCACGGTCACGCTGGGCAACTCGTCGGTGCATGCGCTCGAGGCAGTCCGTGGAACGGTCAGGCTGCTGGGCAATGACGATCTCAGCCTCCCGCCGCTCAACCTGCTGGGCGCGATCGGGCTGCCGCTGATCGCGCTGGCCATTGTGCTGGAGATCATGCACCTGCTGCGCCAGCGGCGGTTCGGACCGACCCGACGCGCTCTGCCGCCCGCCGTGGCGGTGGGCGCGGGATGACCGATCTTGCGAGCACGGGAGCGCGGATGAACAGGTTCTGGACCCGCATCACACCTGCGGCAGCCGCGCTGCTCCTGCTTGCTGCGGGCTGCTCGGCCTCGCCGCCGCCCGCGCTCGACCGCCGCACCGTCCCGGCGCCCGTCACGTCCAACCCGGCCAAGCCGTGCACCCACGAGGGCACGACGACGGCCGCGGGCGCCCCGGGTGCGGGCTCGGGCAGCGTGGCCGCCACCTTCGACCGCACCACGAACACGATCGTGGTCACGGGGGGTACCGGGATCACGCTCGACCGGCTGAGCAAGGCCGTCGGCAACCCGGCTGCCCTGCAAGAGCTGGCGCCGGGCGAGTGGCTCGCGGGCGCGAGCATCGAGATCGACAAAGGTGCCTCGGTCACGATGACGCCACCGGACGTCGCCTGGCTGAAGCTGCGCAGCGTCGGACCCACCAACGCCACGCTCAAGGTGTTCGGCGGCGGCCTTGCCGTCACCGGCTCGTGCATCACGTCGTGGGACGACACGAAGCAGCAGGTCGACACGAACCCGGCGGACGGGCGCAGCTTCATGTTGGCCCGTGACGGCGGGCAGATGACGGTCGACAAGGCCCAGCTGGCCTACCTCGGCTTCGGTGACACGGAGTCCTACGGGCTGTCGTGGCGCACCGAGGGCACGGGCGGTCACATCGTCGACAGCGAGGTGTCGCACCTGTACTTCGGCGTGTACACGTTCGGCGTCGGCGGCTTGGCGATCACTGGGAACGACATCCACGACAGCACGCTGTATGGCATCGACCCGCACACGGGCTCACACAACCTGAAGATCCAGAACAACGTCGTGCACGACAACGGCAAGCACGGGATCATCCTCGCCGAGGACTGCGTCGACAGCGACATCTCCGGCAACATCGTGTACCGCAACCAGCACCACGGCATCGTGCTCTACCAGCACTCCGACCGGAACACGATCGTGAACAACGAGTCGTTCCAGAACGCGTCGCAGGGCATCAACATCAACGAGTCGGGCAACAACGTCATCCAGGGCAACAAGGTCTATGACAACGGCGAGTCCGGCATCGGCGTCGCCCAGACCGGCCAGGACAACGCGCTCCGCAGCAACGACGTCCGGGGCAACAAGCAGGACGGCGTCCGGATCGTGAGCGAGGCGACCACCACCGAGCTGCGCGACAACGTGATCGGCCAGAACGACCGCTACGGCATCTACGTCGACACTGACGGCCCGTTCACCCTCGCCGGGAACACGATCTTCCAGAACCGCACCGGCCTGTTGCTCAAGGGCCCGTCGACGCCGAGCCAAAGCGGCAACTCGATCTTCGGCAACCACGAGGCGGACATCAAGAGCGGCTAGGCGGGTCCGGCGATGGACGGTTGCCCCGCATGATCGGCGAGAGTCCACCCCAACCCGAGCCACTTCGCAGACCGCGCACGCACCTCGCAGGGTCCACAGACCCTGCGAAGCGACAGCGGACCCTGCGAGGACCCTGTCCCGCCACGCCACGCCACGTGCCTCATGTGCCGGGCGGCCCCAACGGTCGGCCCCGCATGATCGACCAGAGTGGTGCCACAGGGGCCCCGGCGCACCTCTGGCACCACTGACGGCGATCACCGGCTCAACCCGCGTTCGGCGTGTGCAGTCCGCCCAGCCTCAGAGCACGGGTAGGTAAGTGGCCAGCTCGTACGGCGTGACCTGGCGACGGTAGCCGTCCCACTCCGAGCGCTTGTTGCGCAGGAAGAAGTCGAAGACGTGTTCGCCGAGGACCTCGGCGACCAGCTCGGAGTGCTCCATCGCGGAGAGGGCCTCCGTGAGGTTCTGCGGGAGCGACTCGTAGCCCATCGCCCTGCGCTCGGTCTCGGTGAGCGACCACACGTCGTCCTCGGTGGGCGGGCCCAGCTCGTAGCCCTTCGCGATGCCCTGCAGCCCGGCACCGAGGATCACCGCGAACGCCAGGTAGGGGTTGCACGCGGTGTCCAGGGTGCGGACCTCTACCCGTCGCGTCGAGGACTTGCCGGGCGAGTACATCGGCACCCGCGCCAGCGCCGACCGGTTGGCGTGCCCCCAGCAGACAGCAGTTGGCGCCTCGCCGCCGACGATCAGCCGCTTGTAGGAGTTCACCCACTGGTTGGTCACAGCCGTGATCTCGCGCGCGTGCCGCAGCACCCCGGCGACGAACGCCCTGCCGGTTTCGGACAGCGCGTAGGGGTCCTCCGCGTCGTGGAAGGCGTTGCGGTCGCCCTCGAAGAGCGAGAAGTGGGTGTGCATGGCCGAGCCGGGGTGCGCCGAGAACGGCTTGGGCATGAAGGACGCGTTCACCCCCTGGGTGATCGCGACCTCCTTCACGACGTAGCGGAAGGTCATGATGTTGTCGGCCATCGTCAGCGCGTCGGCGTAGCGCAGGTCGATCTCCTGCTGGCCGGGGCCGCCCTCGTGGTGGCTGAACTCGACGGAGATCCCCATCGACTCCAGCGTCTCGATGGCGTTGCGCCGGAAATGCGGGGCGACGTCGTGGCTGGCCTGGTCGAAATAGCCGCCCGAGTCGGCGGGGGTCGGCGGGGAGCCGTCGGAGGGAAGGTCGCGCAGCAGGTAGAACTCGATCTCGGGGTGGACGTAGCAGGTGAAGCCCGCCTCACCTGCCCTCGACAGCGCCCTTCGCAGGACGTGGCGAGGATCGGCCCACGACGGGGAGCCGTCGGGCATCGCGATGTCGCAGAACATCCGCGCCGAGTAGTGCTCGCCCGCCGAGGTCTCCCACGGCAGGACCTGGAACGTCGAAGGGTCAGGGCGCGCGACCATGTCCGACTCGTACACCCTGGCGAAGCCCTCGATCGCCGAGCCGTCGAACCCGATGCCTTCCGCGAACGCCCCCTCCAGCTCGGCGGGCGCGACGGCCACCGACTTGAGGTAGCCGAGCACGTCGGTGAACCACAGCCGCACAAAGCGGATGTCACGTTCCTCGAGCGTGCGGAGCACGAACTCCTGCTGGCGGTCCATCCCATGAGCCTAGGAAGGACGCGTTACACGGACGTTTCGGGGTCGGTCATGCCGAGGGCTCGACAATCGAGAGATCGATCTCGGGGTAGACCGGGAACTTCTGGCAGAGCTCGGCGATCCGTGAGCTGGCCTCCGCCTCGGCGTGGGCGAGCGTGTCGGACTTGGCCTTGCTGGGCGTGCCGTTGGTGACGACCGGGGTGGTCGCCCGCAGCACGTCGGTGATCACTTCGGCGATCTCCTCGATCTCCGCACGCCCCATGCCCAGCGTGGTGATCGCCGGGGTGCCCAGCCGCAGCCCGCTGGTGTACCAGGGCCCGTTCACGTCGAACGGCAACGCGTTGCGGTTGAGCGTCATGCCCACCGCCCGCAACGCGCTCTCGGCCTGGCGACCGGTCAGCCCGAACGAGGTGGTGACGTCCGCGAGCACCATGTGGTTGTCCGTGCCGCCGGTGGCGACGGTCATCCCGTGCTTCTGCAGGGCCTCCGCGAGCGTCTGGGCGTTCTCGACGATCTGGGCGGCGTAGTCGCGGAACGTGGGCCTGCTCGCCTCTTGCAGTGCGATCACCTTGGACGCGATGACGTGCGGCAGCGGGCCGCCGAGGACGGCGGGGCAACCCTTGTCGACGGCGTCCGCGTACTCGGCGCCAGCGAGCACGAGGCCCCCGCGCGGGCCCCGCAGCGTCTTGTGGGTGGTGCTGGTGACGATGTGGGCATGCGGCACCGGGTCGTAGGCGCCGGTGAAGACCTTCCCCGCGACGAGGCCCGCGAAGTGCGCCATGTCGACCATGAAGGTGGCGCCGACCTCGTCGGCGATCTCCCGCATCCTGGCAAAGTCGATCTTGCGGGGGTACGCGCTGTACCCCGCGAGCAGGATCAGCGGCCGCACCTCGTGCACCTGGGCGCGCAAGGTGTCCAGGTCGAGCAGGCCGGTGGCCCGGTCGACGGTGTAGCTGCGGGCGTCGAACATCCGCGCGGAGACGTTGAAGCGATAGCCATGCGTGAGGTGGCCGCCGGAGTAGTAGTCCATGCCGAGCAGGCGCTGGTCGTGCAGCTCGGCCCGCAGCTCGGCGAACTGCTCGTCGGAAAGGGCGGACACGTTCTTCGCGCCCAGCCGCTCCAGCAGCCTGTTCTCGACGCGGGTGGCGAGCACGGCGAGGAACGCGACGAGGTTGGCGTCGGCACCGGAGTGCGGCTGCAGATAGGCATGCTCGGCGCCGAACAGCTCCTTGGCCACGTCCGCGCCGTGCGCCTCGATGGCGTCGACGTTGTCGCAGCCCGCGTAGAAGCGGTGACCGGGGTAGCCCTCGGCGTACTTGTCGTTGAGCAGGTTGCCCATCGCCTGCTGGACGGCCAGCGACGAGAAGTTCTCGCTGGCGATCAGCTTGATGTTGGACCGCTGGTCGACCAGCTCCCGTACGACGCGGTCAGCGACCAGCGGGTCGACGCTGCGCATCGCGTCGAGCGACGCGTAGAAACCGATGCTCGTCGGATCAGGGCGTCGGTCGCCGAGCCGTCGCAGGTAGCGCTCGACCACGAGCTCGGGCTGCTGCATCGCCATGAATGGGTACCTCCTCGGCGGGCCTACTGAGGATCGAGTCTCGCACAGCCGCCGATCAGGACGCCGCGCAGCGGGTGCCTTGGGTCGGAAGCGTGCCGTCGATGAGATAGGCGGTGACGGCGCGGTCGATGCACGTGTCGCCGTGCAGGGAGGCGGTGTGCTGGGTGCCCACGTAGGTCAGCAGCGTGGCGCCGAGCTCGTGGGCCAGGTTGACCCCGTCCTGATACGGCGTGGCCGGGTCGCCGGTGGTCGACACGACCACCGTCGGCACCAGGCCCGCGACGTGCGGCGTGTGCGGCTCGCTGGTCGGCGGCACCGGCCAGAACGCGCACACCGGAAGCGCCCCGACCGGGCCGAGCCCGGGATCGGTGAACGGCGCCGCCGCGTTGGTGCGCCGGTTCAAGTCCGTGGCGACAGCGCGATCGGTGATCCGCGACTGGTCCTGGCACAGGATGGCGTTGAACGCTTCCTGGGTGTTGGTGTAGTGCCCGTCTTCGCCGAGCTGGTCGTAGAAGTCGGCCAGGGACAGCAGCACGCCCCCGTCGCCTTCCCGGAGGCCGGTCAGCGCCCTGCTCAGCGCGGGCCACAGCTCCTGAAGGTAGAGCGCCTGGAGGGTGCCGGTGATGGCGTCGTTGTAGGACAACGTGCGGGACCCGACGCTGCGCGGCTTCGCGATGAGCGGCCGGACGAGGCCCTGGTAGACCGTCGTCGCCCGCGCGGGGTCCGGACCGAGGGGGCAGCCGGGGTGGGTGGCGCAGTCGGTGGCGTAGGCCTGGAACGCCTGCTGGAAACCCGCGTACTGCTCGACGTTGCTGTCGACGGCGTTCTTCGTCGGGTCCACCGCGCCGTCGAGCACCATCGCCCGGACGTTGTGGGGGAACTCCTCGGCGTAGACGGTGCCGAGGAAGGTGCCGTAGGAGTAGCCGAGGAAGGTCAGCTTGGCGTCGCCGAGCGCCGCACGCAGGATGTCCATGTCCCTGGCCGCGTCACGCGTGCCGACGTTGGCCAGCACCTCGTCGCCGCCCGAGCGCTGTTCGCACCGCTGCGCGTACTGCTTGTTCTCGGCCTCGGTCTGCGCGACGCCCGCGGGTGAGGGGTCCACGTCCAGATCGGCGCGTTCGACCGCCCACTCGGCATCGGTGAGGCAGTCGATCGCCGGTGTGCTCGCGCCGGTGCCGCGGGGGTCGAAGCCCACGAGGTCGAAGCGCTGCGTCAGCGGGCTGTTCCGCAGCTCCGTCGTGAGCGAGGCGACGAGGCCCGTCCCCGGCTCGCCAGGCCCTCCGGGGTTGAACAGCAGCGAGCCGATTTTCCGCCCGGTCGCCTTCTGGCGCAGCACGGCGATGCTCGCCGTCGTCCCGTCGGGCTTGGCGTAGTCCAACGGCACCGTGAGGCGCGCGCACTCCAACGTCTTGGCGGCGAACGCCACCGCGTCGTCGGGGTTGGTGGCGAACGGCCCGCAGGGGCCCCATGACAGCGTCTGGGTGTAGAAGCGCTGCAGCTGGTCGGGCGGCGCCGCGCCCGGGGCGCCCGCGGTGCCCGACAGCGACTGGCTGCAGGCGGCGAGCAGGACGACCGCGGCGCACAGCACAGCGACCAGACGCGGTCGGGCGAACATCTCCACAGCATGCCGGCGTGACGCGGACGACACCGACCGGGTGCGCGGCGATCAGGCAGACTGCGCTCGTGGACGGCCGGGACGTGACAGCAAGGGACGTGACAGCAAGGGGTGACGCACGAGGAGCCTTTCGGTCGGCCTATCGCCACGGCTTCCTGCGGGTGGCCGCCTGCACGCTGCGCACAGCGATCGGCGACCCGCCCGCGAACGCCGAATCGGTGCTTCGTGCGGCACGCGACTGCGCAGGCGAGGGCGTCGGGCTGGCGATCTTCCCCGAGCTCGCGCTCTCCGGGTACTCGATCGAGGACATCCTCCTGCAGGACACGCTGCTCGACGCCGTCGAGCGCGCGCTCGCTACCGTCGTCGCCGGATCGGCCGACCTGCTCCCGGTGCTCGTCGTCGGGCTCCCGATCCGGCATCGCCACCGGATCCTCAACGTCGCGGCCGTCGTGCACCGGGGTCGTCTGCTCGGGCTCGCGCCGAAGTCCTATCTGCCGACCTACCGGGAGTTCTACGAGCGCCGCCAGGTCGCGGCAGGCGACGACGTGCGCGGGACGATCCGGGTCGCGGGCGCCGAAGTGCCCATCGGACCGGACCTCCTGTTCGCGGCCGACGACGTCGCGGGCTTCGTGCTGCACGTCGAGGTCTGCGAGGACATGTGGGTGCCGCTGCCCCCCTCGGCCGAGGCGGCGCTGGCCGGGGCGACCGTGCTGGCCAACCTCTCGGGCAGCCCGGTGACGATCGGCCGGGCCGAGGACCGGGCGCTGCTGGCCCGGTCGGCGTCGTCGCGGTGCCTCGCCGCCTACGTGTACGCGGCGGCGGGCGAGGGCGAGTCCTCGACCGACCTCGCATGGGACGGCCAGACGATGATCTGGGAGAACGGCGTGCTGCTCGCCGAGTCGGAGCGCTTCCCCAAGGGCGAGCGGCGCAGCGTGGCCGATGTCGATCTCGACCTGCTGCGGTCCGAACGGCTGCGCATGGGCACCTTCGACGACAACCGGCGCCACCACGCGGCGCTGCTGGCCGACCATCGGCGGATCGCGTTCCGGCTGCACCCGCCGTCAGGCGACATCGGGCTGCGCCGGGAGGTGGAGCGCTTCCCCTTCGTGCCCGCCGACCCAGCCCGGCTGGAACAGGACTGCTTCGAGGCCTACAGCATCCAGGTCGCGGGGCTTGAGCAGCGGCTGCGCGCGCTGGCGCACCCGAAGGTCGTGATCGGCGTGTCGGGCGGCCTCGACTCGACGCACGCGCTGATCGTCGCGGCGCGGGCGATGGACAGGGAGCGGCGGCCGCGCTCGGACATCCTCGCGTTCACCCTGCCCGGCTTCGCGACCGGCGAGCGGACGAAGGGCAACGCGATCCGGCTTGCCACGTCGCTCGGGGTGACCCTCACCGAGATCGACATCACCGACACCGCGCGACTGATGCTCTCCGAGCTGGGCCATCCCTTCTCGGCAGGCGAGCCGGTCTACGACGTGACGTTCGAGAACGTGCAGGCGGGCCTGCGCACCGACTACCTCTTCCGCGCGGCCAACCAGCGCGGCGGGATCGTGCTGGGCACCGGCGACCTGTCGGAGCTGGCGCTGGGCTGGTGCACCTACGGCGTCGGCGACCAGATGGCGCACTACAACATCAACGCGGGCGTCCCGAAGACGCTGATCCAGCACCTGATCCGCTGGGTGGTGTCCTCGGAGCAGTTCGCGCCGGAGGTCGGGGACGTGCTCACCGACGTCCTGAACACCGAGATCACGCCCGAGCTGGTGCCGGGCGACGACGCGGGCGCGGTGCAGCGCAGCGAGGCGACCGTCGGGCCGTACCCGCTGCAGGACTTCACGCTCTTCCACATCCTGCGCTACGGCTTCCGCCCTTCGAAGATCGCGTTCCTGGCCGAGCACGCCTGGGCCGACGCCGAGCGCGGCGACTGGCCGTCGGGGTTCCCCTTCGACCAGCGGCGCGCCTACGACCTCGCAGAGATCCGGGGGTGGCTTGAGGTGTTCGCCCGCCGATTCTTCCAGTTCAGCCAGTTCAAACGCTCGGCGATGCCCAACGGCCCGAAGGTGTCCTCCGGAGGGTCGCTGTCCCCCCGCGGCGACTGGCGCGCCCCCTCCGACCTGTCAGCGCGCATCTGGCTGGACGAGATCGCCACCATCCCCAAAGACTGAGTCCACCGCCACCCCCCCGCCCCCGGTGAGTCGCCCGGTACACCCCGCCGAGTTGGCCGATCCGCCACACCCCAACCCGGTGAGTCGCCCGGTACACCCCGCCGAGTTGGCCGATCCGCCACACCCCAACCCGGTGAGTCGCCCGGTACACCCCGCCGAATTGGCCGATCCGCCACACCCCAACCCGGTGAGTCGCCCGGTACACCCCGCCGAGTTGGCCGATCCGTCACGCCGACCCGGTGTGGCGAAATGGTCGACTCGGCGAGCCGAAACCGCCGATTCGGCGTGGCCGGGGGGTCGAGCTCGACCCGGCGGGGGCGAGGACGACGACGGGGCGCGCGTAGCCGTCACGGTCGCGCACCAGTGCCAACACGTGCCCGTCCGGCGCGAAGACACCCTGGACGCCCTCGACGCCCGCCGCGGGCAGCGGGCGGCCGTGCGCGAGGTCGGTCGCCTCGGACGGGTCGACGTCGCGGCGCGGGAAGGCCACCGCGACCGCCTCGTCCAACGTGAGCGACAGGCCGGGGTCGAGCTCCAGCTGCTCCAGCGTGCGGGCGAGCGGGAGCGTGAACGGGCCGACTCGGGTTCGGCGCAGCGCCGTGAGGTGTCCTCCGACGCCGAGCGCGACACCGAGGTCGCGCGCCAACGCCCGCACATACGTCCCCGACGAGCACGTGACGGCCACGTCGAGGTCGGCGCCCCGCCGCGCCAAGATGTCGAACGCCGACACGGTGACCGGCCGTGCCGCCAACACGACCTGCTCCCCCGCGCGCACCCGGGCGTACGCGCGCTGCCCATCGATCTTGATCGCACTCACCGAGCTGGGCACCTGGTCGATCGGACCGGTCAGCGCGGCGATTCCGGTCGCGATCGCCGCGTCGGTGACCGCAGAAGGGTCGGCGGTGCCGATCACCTTGCCCTCGGCGTCGTCGGTCGTCGTGGAGGCGCCGAGCCGGATCGTCGCGAGGTAAGCCTTGGTGTCGAGGGCGAGGTGGCCCAGCAGCTTCGTCCCGCGCTCCACACCGCAGACGAGCACGCCCGTGGCCATCGGGTCGAGCGTGCCCGCGTGGCCGACCTTGCGCGTGCGCAGGATCGGCCGCAGCCGCGCGATCACGTCATGGCTGGTCATCCCAGCGGGCTTGTCGACGACCACGAGTCCGGCTTCCATCGGGCGATTCTCCCAATCCCGACTCCCACGACCGTGCCCAGGCCGCGTCCGCCCGCCAGCCGGCGCGTCACGTGCTCGGCGAAGGCCTTTCGTCCCGCCCGAAACGGCCACGCGGCACTGAGGATCGCTGCCGACAACGGCGAGAGTGCACGAAGGACGCGAATGCGCCCTGCGAACGAGAGGCGAGATGATCAACGACAGCGCCTGCGCTACCAGGGTCCTCGTCGCCGTGGCCAGCAAGCACGGTGCAACGGCCGCCATCGCCCGGGAGATCGCCGATGTGCTTCGCCGTGAGCTGTCGGGGTCCGAGGTCGAGGTGCGCGATGCCGCCGACCCGGGCGAGATAAGTCGTTTCGACGCGGTGCTGGTCGGCAGCGCCATCTACGTGGGGCGGTGGCTACCCGCGGCGCGGCACCTGGTCGAGAGCCTCCGGGCGACACTCCCGACCGTCCCACTGTGGATGTTCTCCAGCGGGCCGCTGGGCGAACCGCCCGTGCCCGTCGACGATCTGGCCGGAGTGACCACGCTGGCCGCCGCCGCGGGAGCCCAAGGCCACCAGGTCTTCTCCGGCATGCTCGACCTCAGCGAGCTGCGCTGGACCGAACGCCTCGCGGTGCGCGCCGTCCACGCCCCCGCGGGCGACTTCCGCGACCACGACGCGATCCGCGCTTGGGCCCACGAGGTGGCGGTCGACCTGGCCGCGACCACCGGCACCCGATGACGGTCTCCACCCCCTCGACCGAATCCGGGATCCCGACCGCTCGACCACCACTCCCGCCCGCGACGACCGTCCGCTGCAGCTGGCAGCCCTACGCCCTGTCCGGCGCTCTGGCCGTGACCGCGACGGTGTCCGCGGCGGTCAGCCTTCTCGTGCCGTCCGTGCTCACCGGCGCCGCGGTCGGCAACGGGAACTTGCGGGGCACCGCGCTGATCGTGCTGGTGCTCGGCGTGCCGGTGCTGGTCATCGCGATGCTCCGCACCTCCCGCGGCTCGGCGCGCTGGCCGATCGCGTGGCTTGGCACGCTCGGCTATCTCCTTTACCAGGCCGTTCTGTTCTGCTTTGCGACCCCGATCAACGCGCTGTTCCTGGCCTACGTCGCCTACCTCGGGCTCGGGGTATGGAGCATCGTGGCGCTCGTCTCGGCGATCGACCGGCAGGCTTTCGCCGCACGGCTCCTGCCGGGGGCGCCGTTCCGGTCCATTGCGGCCTTCACGCTCGTGATCACCGCGGGCAACACCGTGGTCTGGCTCACAGCGATCGTCCCGGCGCTGCTCGCCGCGGATCCCGCTTCGCTGCTCAAGGACACCGGGTTGCTCACCAACCCCGTCTATGTCCAGGATCTGGCGATCTGGCTGCCGCTCTTCACCGTCGCCGGGATCGCGTGCCTGCGACGCCGACCGTGGGGCTACCTCGTCACAGGGGCCGCCCTGGTGATGCTCTCCCTGGAGGGCGTCGGGGTCGCGACGGACCAGTGGTTCGGCTCACGGGCCGACCCGACCTCGGCCGCCGCCTCGATGGGGATGGTGCCGGTGTTGGCCGGGCTCGCCGTCGTCATCGGGACGGTACTGGCGTTGCATCTGCACGCCGTGCAACGCGTCCGCGGGGCGCAGCGAAAACCCCGGTGTGGCAGCAGGACCTAGGCCACCGCACCCGCCCGCGCCCAGCCTCCGCCCCGCACCCGCAGGCCGACCGCCACCAGCCGGATCAGCATGAACGCCGCGAGCCCCGACCAGATGCCTGCCAGCCCCCACCCGTAGGCCAACGACGCCCAGATGAGCGGCAGGAAGCCGACGACCGCGGCGGCCAGGGTCGAGGTGCGCAGAAAGGCCGCATCACCCGCGCCGAGCAGCACGCCGTCGATCGCGAACACCACACCCGCGACGGGCTGCAGCGCGGCGAAGAACCACCACGGGACGGGCACGGCGGCGAGCACCGCGGCATCGGGTGTGAACGCGGGCGGCAGCACCCGAGACAGCGCCGCGAACAGCACGCCGAAGCCGATGCCCATCAGCAGGCCGTAGCGGGTGATCTGGCTCGCGAGGGCTCTGGCCCGCTCGACCTGCCCGCCCCCGAGTGCCGCGCCGACCAGAGACTGCGCCGCGATCGCCACGGCGTCGAGCACCATCGCCATGAACGTCCAGAGCTGCAGCACGATCTGGTGCGCCGCGACCGCGGGCGCGCCGAACCGGGCGGCGACCGCGGCGGCCGACAGGAAGCAGGCCTGGAAGGCGAGGCTCCGGGCGACCAGGTCGCGGCCCATCACGAGCTGGGCGCGCAGCACGGCCGGTCGGGGTCGCCACGACCCGTCCGCCTCCCGCACGAGCGCGCCGAGGAACAGCCCCGCCCCGACGCACTGGCCCGCGACGTTGGCCCACGCCGACCCGACCAGCCCCAGCCCGCCCCAGCCGCCGATCCCGTGCACCAACACCAGGCAGGCGATCGCGGAGACACCGTTGCCCGACAGGACGAACCGCAACGGCCGGGCGGTGTCCTGCACACCACGCATCCATCCGTTGCCCGCCAGCGTCACGAGCAGCAGCGGGGCACCGATCAGCGCGACCCGCAGCCAGGCCACCGCGGCGGCGGAGATCGCGCCGCCGTTGCCCAACGCGTCGCCCACCGGCCGCGCCAGCAGCTGCCCGATGACGAGCACCACCGTGCCGACGCCAAGCGCGAGCCAGGTGGCCTGCACCCCTTCCGCGACGGCCGCGGAGCGCCGCCCGGACCCGTACAGCCGCGCCGTGCGCGCCGTCGTGCCGTAGGACAGGAAGTTGAGCTGGCTGGTGACCTGCGCGAACAGGACGGCGGCGACCGCCAGCCCCGCCAGCGGCACCGCGCCGAGCCGCCCGACGACGGCCGTGTCGACGAGCAGGTAGAGCGGCTCGGCGGCCAGCACCGGGAGGGCCGGTCCCGCCAGCGCCACGATCTCGCGCAACGGGACGCGAGCCGAGCTCACCCCGTCGGCCTGCGGCACACGTAGACGAACGCGGGCGGCACGTTGCGCCATACCGTCGCACTCACGATCACTTCCTCGAACCGCGCCCGCAGCGTGCGCCGGAAACGCCGGGCAGCGGGCAACGCCATGCCCGACACGTAGGCGAACGTGGAGAACGCCCCGGTCGTCCCGATCGCGTCACCGACCTCGGTGAGCACCGAATGCTGCGTCGGCTCGTCGAACAACGCCCACGGCAGGCCGCATACCACGGCGTCGACGTGGGCGACGCCCCGCTGCGCCAAGAGCTTCCCGAGGTCCCGCGCGTCGCCGTGAACGACCTCCATGCCCGGACGGGTGCGGCCGAGGTAGTCGACCATGGCGGCGTCCAGCTCCACGGCGAGGTGTCGTGCGCCTGCGGGCAAGCGCTGGTCGATCGCGGCGCTCACCGCGCCCGTGCCGGGGCCGAGCTCGACGACCACGGGGCAGCCGACCGTCGGCACGATGGAGGTGAGCACGGCCGAGAGCCGCGCCGAGCTGGGCGCGACCGCACCCATCCTCCACGGCCGCCGGACGAATGCGGCGAGGAAGGCCCTGCGTGGGTCGGCGTCGGTCGGCATGGGGGAATCGGCGCTCACGACGATCACGTTAGCGGCAAGCCCACGGGCTCAGGACGCGAGCGGATGCGCGGGCACCGCCAACGCGGAGCGCACGTCGGAGAGCACCTGCCCGACCGTGCCGTCGCGGGTGAACCCGGCGGCCGCGCGGTGCCCACCCCCACCGAGCCGGGCCGCCACACAGGAGACGTCGACCGCGCCTTTGGAGCGCAGCGACGCCGACCAGCGCCGCTCCCCCACCTGTTTCAGCACGAGCGCGACCTCGGCCTCCGCCGCGGTGCGGACCGTGTCGATGACGCTGTCCAGATCGGCCGAGCGGAAGCGGGCGACGTCCGCGGCGCGGAGCACAGTGTGGACGAGTCCGAGCCCGCCCGCGGCCTCCGGCTCGAGCACGCATCCGGCGAGGGCGCGGGAGAGTGCGGCGAACCAGGTGAAGGGATGGGTGTACAGCAGCGGCCGCACCAGCGACTCGGGCTCGACCCCCGCCGCCACCAGCTCGGCGGCCAGGAGGTGGGCCGCCTCGCCCGCCGTGCGGAAACCCACGGTGTCGGTGACGAGCCCGGCGTAGAGGCAGCGGGCGATGTCGACGTCCACCGGCGCACCGAGCGCCACCAGCACCCGGTGCACGAGCACGACCGTCGCCTCCGCGCTCGGATCGAGCACCTGGACGTCGCCGAACCCGGGGTTGGACACGTGGTGGTCGATCATGATCGAGACGCGGGCCGCGGCGAGGGTGGACGCCAGCTCGCCCAGGCGCGCGGGCTCGGCAGCATCACAGGCGACGAGCACGTCCGGCGCGGCGGGCACGGCCGAGGCCGGAACGACGAGTCCGAGCACATCCAACGGCGCCAACGTGTCGGGCATCTCGTCCGGTGTGGCGAACGCGACCCGGACGGCCACCCCTCGCCGGTGCAGGGCGATGCCCAGCGCGAGTGCGCTGCCGAGGGAGTCGGCGTCGGGCTGGACGTGAGCCAGCAGCGTGACGTCGGCGGCGTCGGCGAGCGCGTCGGCGGCTGTCCGTATGGGGTCGACGACCAAGGACGCTCCTCGGGAAGGATTCGACAAGTCCGACGGAGCGTAGCCGTCCGACCCCGTCGACAAAGGCGGAATGGGGTGAACCTCGCCGCACTCACCACCCCGCAGGCTGCCATCCCCCGGGCTCAGTCGTCGTCCTCGTCGTCCTCTGGCGGGACGCGGTAGGGATCGGCGTCCCCCGCGTGTCGTGCGCCTGCCGCGAGCCGCGCCACCTCGGCGTCGGACTCGTGGGTGCGGGCCAGCAGCTCCTCCATGCGCCGCGCCTCGTCGGGCACGACGTCGGCGACGAACGCCAGCGACGGTGTGTGCCGGACGCCCGTGCCCGCCCCGACCTTCGACCGGAGCACACCCGTGGCGCTGGAAAGCGCCGCGGCCACGCCGGCGGTGTCGGGCTCGGCGTCGACCGTCTCTCCCAGCACCGTGTAGTAGACCGTGGCCTCCCGCAGATCGCCCGTGAGCCGCGTGTCGGTGATCGTCACCATCGCCAGGCGGGGATCCTTCACCTCGTGTTCGAGCGCGTCGGCCACGATCTTCGTGATCCGCTTGGCCAGCCGCCGCGCGCGCGCCTGGTCAACCATGGCGTGTCTCCTCCCCTTCTTGCCCAGCCAGACCATCGCCGACCGCGCCCAGTGGCCGTCCCGATGGGTTCATCTCGTCAGTCGTCGGGGCCCAACATCCGCTGTCGGGCCGAGAGCAGCTCCAGCTCGGGCCGCGCGGCGACGAACCGCTCGCAGCGGTCCAGCACGTCCACGGCGTGGGCGTGGTCGGCGGCGACGCAGCTGACGCCGATCAGCGACCGCCGGTGCAGGTCGAGATGACCCGCCTCGGCGACCGCAACCTCGAACCTGCGCCGCAGCTCGGCCACGACCGGTCGCACGAGCGACCGTTTCTCCTTCAGGGAGTGGACGTCCCCCAAGAGGACGTCCAACTCCAGCGCTCCGACGTACATGCGACTCCGTCGCTCGCGCGCGGACACCGTCGTCGGGAACAACGCTATCCGCGCACGGGCATTACCCTCTCGGCTTCTCGCGCATCTCGAAGGTCTCGATGACGTCGCCGTCCTTGATGTCGTTGAAGTTGCCGAGCGTGAGACCACACTCGAAGCCCTCGCGGACCTCGACGACGTCGTCCTTTTCCCGCCGCAGCGAGTTGATGGTGAGGTTCTCCGCCACCACAACGCTGTCGCGGATCAGGCGCGCCTTCGCGTTGCGCCGGATCACCCCGCCCATCACCAGGCAGCCTGCGATCGACCCGAAGCGCGAGGACCGGAAGACCTGGCGGACCTCGGCCCGACCCAGCCCGACCTCCTCGAACTCCGGCTTGAGCATGCCCTTGAGCGCCGCCTCGATCTCCTCGATGGCCTGGTAGATCACGGTGTAGTACCGGATCTCCACGCCTTCGCGGTTGGCGAGCTCGGTGGCCTTGCCCTCGGCGCGGACGTTGAAGCCCAGCACGATGACGTTGTCGGCGATGGCGAGGTTGATGTCGCCCTCGGTGATGCCACCGACGCCGCGGTGGATCACCCGCAGCTCGACGTCGTCCCCGACCTCGATCTTCAACAGCGCGTCCTCCAGCGCCTCCACGGTGCCCGAGTTGTCGCCCTTGATGATCAGGTTGAGCTGGTTGGTCTCCTTCAGCGCGGCGTCGAGGTCCTCCAGCGACACCCGCTTGCGACGGCTCGCCAGCTCGGCGTTGCGCTCGCGGGCGCGGCGCCGGTCGGCGATCTGCCGGGCCACGCGGTCCTCGTCGACGACGAGGAACGTGTCGCCTGCGCCTGGCACGGAGGTGAAGCCGATGACCTGCACCGGACGCGACGGGAAGGCCTCGGTGACGTCGCCGCCGTGCTCGTCGAGCATCCGCCGGACGCGCCCTGAGGCGTCGCCCGCGACGATCGAGTCGCCGACGTGCAGCGTGCCGCGCTGCACCAGCACCGTGGCCACCGGACCGCGGCCGCGGTCGAGATGGGCCTCGATCGCGACGCCCTGGGCCTCCATGTTGGGGTTGGCCCGCAGGTCAAGCGATGCGTCTGCGGTGAGGAGGATGGCCTCGAGCAGCTGGTCGATGTTGGTGCCCTGCTTCGCCGAGATGTCGACGAACATCGTGTCGCCGCCGTACTCCTCGGCCACCAGGTTGTACTCGGTGAGCTGCTGGCGGATCTTCGCCGGGTTGGCGCCCTCGACGTCGATCTTGTTGACCGCGACCACGATCGGCACGTCGGCCGCCTGGGCGTGGTTGATCGCCTCCACCGTCTGGGGCATCACGCCGTCGTCAGCGGCCACCACGATCACCGCGATGTCCGTGGACTTCGCGCCGCGGGCACGCATGGCGGTAAACGCCTCGTGACCCGGGGTGTCGATGAAGGTGATCGGACGCTCTTCGCCCTCCAGCTCGGTGAGGACCTGGTAGGCGCCGATGTGCTGGGTGATGCCGCCTGCCTCGCCCTCGCGGACGTTGGCCTTGCGGATCGTGTCCAACAAGCGCGTCTTGCCGTGGTCGACGTGACCCATGATCGTGACGACCGGAGGCCGGAACTCGAGGTCGTCATCGTCGCCCGCGTTCTCGCCGTAGGAGATGTCGAAGCTGTCGAGCAGCTCGCGGTCCTCCTCCTCCGGGCTGACGACCTGGACGACGTAGTTCATCTCGCTGCCGAGCAGCTCGAGCACCTCGTCGGAGACCGACTGGGTGGAGGTGACCATCTCGCCGAGGTGGAAGAGCACCTGCACCAGCGACGCCGGGTTGGCGTTGATCTTGTCGGCGAAGTCGGTGAGCGATGCGCCGCGGGCGAGCTTGATCGTCTCGCCCGAGCCCTTCGGCAGGCGGACGCCGCCGACCGAAGGCGCCTGCATGGCGTCGTACTCCTGGCGCTTCTGCCGCTTCGACTTGCGACCCTTGCGCGCAGGACCGCCGGGGCGGCCGAACGCGCCCGCGGCACCGCCGCGACCACGGCCCGCGCCGCCACCTGCGCCGGGACGACCACCGCCACCGCCACCGGGACTGCCGCGGAAGCCGCCGCCCGCGGGAGCGCCGCCACCACCGGGGCCACCGCCACCGGGACGGAACCCACCGCCACCGCCACCGCCGCCGGGACGACCACCGGGGCCGCCGGGGCCGCCGGGACGTCCGCCGGGTCCACTGGGACGGGCGCCGGGGGCACCACGTCCACCGCCGCCACCAGGGCCGGGACGACCACCCGCGGCAGGACGCGTGGGCATCATCCCCGGGTTCGGGCGCGGAGGCATGTTGCCGGGCGACGGCGGACGGGGACCGCCCTGACCGGGGCCGGGACGCGGCGCGGCAGGCCGGGGGCCGCCGGGCCGCGGGCCACCGCTCTGTGCTGCGGGCGCCTGCGCACCGCCTTGGGCCGGGCCACCCTGCGCGGGCGGGCCCGGACGCGGAGTGACCGGACGCGGCGGGGCGCCGGAGCCGACACCAAACGGGTTGTTGCCGACCCGCGGTGTGCGCGGGCCCGGCTTGGGGGCCTGTGTGCGCGGCGGGACGGTGGCCGTGCCCGGATCAGCGGCAGCGGGCTGGGCCGCAACCGGCTGCTGACGGGCAGGGGCGGACGGACGCGCACTCGGGCGAGGCGAGCTGAACGGGCTGTTGCGCGTCGGGCTGGGCGCGGCGGGGCTCTGCGCGGGCGGGGCCTGGGCCGCCGGGGCCGAGGCTGCCGGAGCATCCTGCACAGAGGGCTGCGGAGCCGCCGGAGCTGACGGAGCCGCCGGAGCCGCCGGAGCTGTCGGAGCCGCCTGCTCCGCCGGAGCTGTCGGAGCCGCCTGCGGGCGGGCCGCCGGACCGGGCCGGGGACCGGGGCGCGGGCCAGCTGGGACCGCGCGCGGGGCGTCGGTGCGCTCGGTGATCGGGGCACTCGCGGCCGCGGCCGCAGCGACCTGCGGACGCTCGGCGGCGACATCCGGACGGGCCGCGGGCGGCGTAGGCCGCCCCCCGCCTGTCTGGGCCCCGCCTGTCTGGGCCCCGCCTGTCTGGGGGCGCTGGCCGGGAGCCGCGGTGGGCGCGGGCCCGCTTGCCGGGCGTGGACGGTTGGCGCCGGTACGGCGGGCGGAACCGTTGTCGGCACCGCCTGCCACGGCTTCCCGCAGCTTGCGGACGACCGGGGCCTCGACGGTGGAAGAGGGAGACTTCACGTACTCCCCGAGATCCTGCAGCTTGCTGAGGACCTGCTTGCTAGAGATGCCGAGCTCTTTGGCGAGCTCGTGCACGCGGGCCTTGCCTGCCACTGCACTCCTTGTTACTCGGAGGCCGGCGGCGGGTCCGCTCGACCTCGAACCTAGTGTCGAAGCACGTTCATGGTGCGATCTTCACGACTGGCTCATGACGGGTCGACCTTGCTCTCTTCCTCTGTGGGCCTGGGCGTTTCCCCGACCCCACTTGCGACGACCAGGTGCTGCCGCACCAGTGCGGTGTCCAGCGTTCCCGAGACGCGCAGCGCCCGCGGGAACGCCGAGCGTCGCTCGGCGCGGTGAAGGCATTCCGGAGCGGGGTGCAACCACGCACCTCGTCCGGGAAGCCGCCGCCGCGGATCCGGGGTGACTAACCCGTTCACCGCGACGACCCGCAGCAGATCGTCGGCCGCCGACCGTGTGCGGCACCCCACGCACGTTCTGACAGGAGCCAGACGAACAGGAGCCGCGCCCAAGTCGTGGGCCGGAGACGAGTGTAGCGCAGCGTTGCGACGATCTGTGCCCGCGTTGTGCGCAGCCACACTGGCCCCTACCCGGAAACCGGTGTTCAGCCGACCGACTCCGACTCTGGCGCGCCCGATGCCGAGCGGGGATCGGCGTCGCTGCGGATGTCGATGCGCCAGCCGGTCAATCTGGCCGCCAGCCGGGCGTTCTGCCCTTCCTTGCCGATCGCCAGCGAGAGCTGGAAGTCGGGGACGACGACGCGCGCCGTGCGGGTGCGGGCATCCAGAACCGTGACCGACACCACTTTCGACGGCGAGAGGGCGTTGCCGACGAATGTCGCCGGATCGTCCGACCAGTCGATGATGTCGATCTTCTCGCCGTTCAGCTCGCTCATGACGCCGCGCACGCGGGCGCCCATCGGGCCGATGCACGCGCCCTTCGGGTTGACGCCCGGCACCGTGGACCGGACCGCGATCTTGGATCGGTGGCCCGACTCGCGGGCGACGGCGACGATCTCGACCGAGCCGTCGACGAGCTCGGGCACCTCGAGCGCGAACAGCTTGCGCACGAGCCCGGGATGCGTACGGCTCAACGTGATCTGCGTGCCGCGCATTCCGCGGGTGACGCCGACGACGTAACAACGGATCCGTTCGCCGTGGAGGTAGGTCTCGCCCGGCACCTGCTCGGCCTGGGGCAATACGCCCTCGATCTGGCCCTGCAGCGCGACGACGACGACACCCCGGGCATTGGCGCGCGCGTCGCGCTGGACGACGCCCGACACGATCTCGCCTTCCTTGGCCGAGAACTCGCCGAACGTGCGCTCGTGCTCGGCGTCACGCAGCCGCTGCACGATGACCTGCCGCGCGGTGGTGGCGGCGATGCGTCCGAAGCCCTCCGGCGTGTCGTCCCACTCTCGTACGAGGTCCCCGTCCTCGGCCAGCTCCTGCGCCATGACGCGCACCAGGCCGGACTTGCGGTCGATGTCGATGCGGGCGTGCGGCTCGTGCCCTTCGGTGTGGCGGTAGGCGGTGAGCAACGCGGTCTCGATCGCCTCCAACACGGTTTCGAAGGGGATCTCCTTGTCGCGCTCGATGGCGCGTAGAGCGGCGATGTCGACGTTCACTCGGGGTCCTCCGATAGCAGCGCCAGCTCGGACTCCGGGGCGGGCTTGAACTCCACCTCGACCGCGGCGCGCTCGACATCGGCGTAGCGGACGCGCCGCAGCGCGCCGTCGACCAACATCGTGACCGCGTCCTCGCCTGCCGCACCGACCCGGCCGGTGAACGGCTTGCCTTCGCGGGGCCGCACGGTGACCAGGCGCAGCCGGGCCCGGCGCCAGTGGCGCGGCGCCGTGAGCGGTCGGTCGACGCCGGGCGAGGTGACCTCGAGGGTGTACGAGCCGCCGATGAGGTGCTCGTGCTGATCGAGTTCCGCGGCCGCGGCGCGCGAGAGCCGCGCGATGTCATCCAGACCGACGCCCGCGTCCGAGTCGACGACGACCTTGACCGTGTGGCGGCGGCCGACGGCGCGCACGTCCAGCTCGTCGATCTCGAAGCCTGCGCCCGCGACGATCGGTTCGAGCACGCCGTGCAGCTGCCCCGGCAGCGGCCCTGGTGACGGCCGCTCAGGGCGGGAAGGGGGCATCGCGCGTGGCTCCTGCCGGACGAGGGAGGGGTGGGTCCGACAGGGTATCGCGCCCGGCGTTCGGCTCCGCCGCTCGCGCTCCGCCAATCGCGCTCCGCTGGGGCACTGGCAGGATGGGTGACCCCGGAAGGGGTCAGGAGGCAGGCGATGACGAGGGGGATGACGCGGCGAAGGCTGCTCACCGCGATGTTGCTCGCGCCACCGGCGCTGGTCGCCTGCGCGCCTGCCCGGCCAGCGCAGGGCGACGCGCCCGACCCGCTCATCGCGCTGGCCACCGCCGCCCGCGCGAACGCCGCGCTCGCCGCGGCCGTCATCGCCGCGACGCCGAGCCTCGCGGGACGCGTCGGGCCGCTGCGCGACGCCCGCACCGAGCACGCCGTGGCGCTGGAGACCGAAGTGTCGCGCCAGGCGGGCACAACGGCGACGGCGGCGCCCACACCGGTTGGGAGTCCGGCCCCTTCCCCCGCCACGCTGGCCGCGTTGCGCATCGCGGTGGCCGCCGCCGGAGAGGCGGCAGCGAAGGTCGCGATGGCCGCGGACGCGCACCGGGTCGGGCTGGTGGCCTCCGTCGCCGCCTGTTGCACGACCTACGCGGCGGTGTTGGGGTGAGTCGATGACCAGCGGTGTCACCGCGATCGACGAGCAGGCGACGCAGGCCCTGCAGACCGCCCTGGGCGCGGAGCACGCCGCGGTGTGGTGCTACTCCCTCGCCGTCGCGTTCCTTGTCGAACCACAGCTGACCCAGGCCCGCCGCGACGGCGACGTGCACCGCAGGCTGCGCAGTCGGATCGAGCAGACGCTCACGCAGATCGGCCAGCGTCCCGAATCGGCCCAGCCCGCCTACGCCACCCCCCGGCCCGTCACCGACGCCGCTTCGGCCGCGGCGCTCGCCGTTGTCGCCGAGACCGACTGCCTCACGGGCTGGCGGGCGGTGCTGGAGCAGACCACCGACCAGGGTCTGCGGCAAGCGGCGCTGAGCGCCCTCACCGACACCACCCTGCGCTGCGCGAACTGGCGCGCCGTCGTGGGCAGCACGCCGACGGTCCCGCCGTTCCCGGGCCGCCCCTAGGAGGGTCCTGAAAACTCCGGCCGTAGCGAGCGGCGGCCAGGTAGCCGCATCGCAAGGCGGAGGAGGGGCCGATACCGCTGTTGTATCGGGCCCGACGACAACGCGGCGAGGTGGCTACCTGGCCGCCGCGCAGTAGGCCCGAGTTTTTCAGGGCGCTCCTAGCGCCTCGGAGGGTCCGGCGTCAGCGGGTGAGGGCGGCGACTGCGAGCTCGACGTCGGCTTCGGTGTTGTAGAGGTGAAACGCGAGCCGGGCCGCGCCCGCCCGCGCGCTGGCCGTCACGCCTGCCGCGGCGAGCCGGGCCATCGCGTCAGGTCGCCGGAGCGCCACGATCGCCGAACCGGCGGGCGGCAGGCCCATCCCGGCGCAGAAGGCGTCGGCCAGCCCGACGCAGTGGGCGTGCACGGCCGCCCGGTCCACACCCGCGAGCCACGGCAACGCCACGGACGCACCGACATGGCAGTACCAGGCAGGCGACGTGTCGAGCGCCCTCGCGTCGGTGGCCAGGCGCAGCGGCAGCCCGTAGACGCTGTCCCAGACGTCGGCCCCGGCGTACCAACCCGCGTGGTGGGCGACGGGCCGCCAGTCGGGGCGGATGGCGAGCCAGGCCGTCCCCCGCGGGCTGAGCAGCCACTTGTAGCCGCCCGCGACGACGGCGTCGGCCCAGCCGAGGTCGACGTCGAGCCATCCCAGGGCCTGGGTGGCATCCAGGACGACCCGGGTGCCCGCGGCCTGGGCGGAGCGCAGCGCGGCGAGGTCGACGATCCGCCCGTCGGCGGACTGCACGACGCTCACCGCCACCACGTCGAACCCAGCGGCGCACTCCCCCACCGCCTCCAGCTCGGTCGCGACGACGGTCACGCCGCGGGCGGCCTGCGCGGCGAAGGGCCAGCTCACGCTGGTGAACTCCCCGTCGGCGACCAGAACGCGGGCGCCGTCGGGCACGCTCGCGGCCAGCAGCCCGACCAGCGACGACACCGCTGCGCCGATCGCCACCCGGTCCGCCGACACCCCCACGAGCCGGGCGAAACCTTCGCGGGCCCGCGCGACCGGCTCGTCGAATTCCGGGGGCCGCCCCGCGCCAGTGCGCCAACCGTGGACGGCGGCATCCACCGCATCGGCGACGGGTGTGGGCGGCACGCCGACGCTCGCGGTGTTGAGGTAGCCGTCGGGGACGTCGAACTCGCAGCCGAACGCCATGCGCACGCCTGAGACAGTAGGCGCTGTGCACAGTGAGCTGATCGAAATACGCACCGGAAGCCGTGAGGCCGTCGTCGACCTGCGCTCGGAGATCGCACAGTTCCTGCGCGCCGCGGACGCGGGCGAGGGGCTCCTGAACGTCTGGGTGCCGCACGCGACCGCAGGCATGGCCGTCATCGAGACGGGCGCGGGGAGCGACACCGACCTCCTGGCCGCACTGCGCGAGCTGCTGCCCGCCGACGACCGCTGGCGGCACCGTCACGGGAGCCCCGGCCACGGTCGTGACCACGTGCTGCCCGCGCTCATCTCGCCGTCGCTGTCGGTCCCGGTGCTCGGCGGCCGACTCGCGCTGGGCACGTGGCAGTCGGTGTGCCTGGTCGACACGAACCGGGACAACCCGGTGCGCTCGGTCCGTCTGTCGTTCCTGCCGGGTTGAGGCCGTGATCGCGTCGAGTGCGACGTTTCCGGTGATCCAACCCCGATTACCGCGCTCTCGACGGGATCACCGACCCGCGTGCCTAGGACGACTCGAACATGCACATCCGTGCGCCCAGCCGGACCCGGGTCCCCGGGAGCAGGCGCCTGCTGCGCCGCGGATGAAGTGCCGTCCACGTGTCCTCGTCCGGCCCGCAGAGGTATGTGCCGTTGCGGGATCCGAGGTCGACGACGATGACGTCCCAGCCGCTCACCCGGACCTCGGCGTGCACCCGCGACACCGAGCCCGCCCGATCCTCGACGGCGATGGGGCGCAGCTCGCCGGAGCGGACGCGGACGTCGACCTCGGGCATCCTGCCGATCAGGTAGCCCCCGTCGACGAGGTGCGCCATCCCGTCGTCGAACACCAGCCGCCCCAGCGCGGGCCGCTGGCCTGCGACCAGCCCCCCGCCCGCTCGTCGATCGTCGCGCCACAGGTACGGCAGGACGGTGAGCGTGGATCGTTGAGGTGGCCGTTCTCACACCGGTACCCGCGGATCCGGACGCCGCCACGGGCCCGGTCGGTCGTTGCCGTGTCGAAGGCTGTGTCGGACGCCGTGTCGAACGCGGTCGGGCCAACCTCGGGCTCCGCGGGCACCGGGATGGCCGCTACCGTGCCGCTCCTGGTCCGGAAGAGCAGTCCGGGCATCGTGCTCGTCGCTTCGGCCGCGGACCGACCTCGCGGGACGTGACCGTTGGCTGCCGTCTCGGAGTGTCCGGCCTCCGCGGGACGACGGAGTGCCCGGCCGCCGGACTCGGGTGACCGACGCGTGGTTTCGGACGGCGGCGTGGTTTCGGACGGCGGTGCGCTCGACGCCGGATCGGCTGTGGGCGCGGGCGTGGACGCCTCAGGCGGGGGGCCCGCGCCTGCCTCGGTGCGCGGGCGTGCCCCAAAGAGGTCGACGAGATCCGACGACGACCGATCGCGGTCCGTCGCGTCCCCGAAGAGGTCAGCCCCTCGGTCCACGGAGGGCAGACCAGGGGCGGCAGTGAGGCGATCGCCCGCGTCGCAGTCGGCCCACGGATTGGCAGCGCGCGCACCACGGGTCGTGTGGTCGGTCGGATCGGCCGCCGACAGGTCGGCACCGACGTCGGCCCGCTGAGCCTGATCGGCGGGAGGTCGAGAAGCAGGCAGACGAGCGCCTCGGCCCGAACGCGCAGCCCGGGCGGACGGGTCAGCGACTTTCGGCTGGTCGGTGTGCGTCGCGGCAGGCCGGTGTTGGCCTGCGGTACTGGCGGACAGGTCGGCGGGGACGGGGGTGGCAGCGAGGGCGGGGGCGGCGGATCCGGCGTTGGCCGAGGCGGGGCCTGCTCCAGCGGGGTCGGCCAGGACAGAGTTGGCCGAGGCGGGGCCTGCTGCAGCGGGGTCGACCAGGACGGCTTCAGCTTTGACGGCGTCAGCTGAGACGGCGTCAGCGGCGGTGGCGTCGGCCCGGGTACGGTCGGACGGCGTGGCGTCGGCCCGCGAACGGTCCAACGGCGTGGCGTCGGCCCGCACCGCCCCTGGCGTCGGCCCGCGAACGGTCCGACGGCCTGGCGTCGGCCCGCGAACGGTCCACGGCCTGGCGTCGGCCCCATGAGATCGCCGGGCGCGGGGTCGGCATGCTGCCGGATGGCCCACCTCGGATCGGCCCCCGACGGACCGGCCCAAGGCGGGTCCGTCCCCGAGTCGGCGGCCGTCGGATCTGCGAGCGCAGACTCGGCCAGGTCGAGGTCGGCAGACGAGGTATCGGCAGGCGCAGAGCCGGATGCCCGCGTCCCAGCGGCCTCGCTCGACGCCGAGGCGTGCGTGGCAGGCCCAGACACAGCGGTCGGGTCATCGGCAAGCGGAGCCTGCTCCTGCTCCGGGTCCTGAAACGCGGGGTCCGCGGAGGCGAGGAGGGCGTGGCGGCCCGTGTGGTTCCCGTTCAGTGGGTCATCAGCCAGCTGGTCGCCGTTCAGCAGGTCACCGCCGCGCGAAACACCGCCCAACGGGTCACCGCCCCGCGGGTCACCGATCAGCAGGCCGTTTTCCCCACCATTGCCGAGCGCATTGTCAAACCGGGGAGCGCGCTCGTAGCCGTCGGCGATCGATGTGTCGACCGGCCCGTCGACCTCGTCGTCCGCACAGCCAGGCGCCGCCCCCCGGGCCGCCCCGTTGCGCCCGCCCGTCCGCTGTGCGGGCACGCCCGGCGACCACGACGGGCGGCTGAGCGGATCGGCGGCCAGATCGCCGGTGTCGAACCACTCATGGCTCGCGGGGGCCGTACCCTCCTCCGCGCCCTCCTCCGCGTCCGACCCGTCCGACCCGTCGGAGTCCAAGGCCGCGGGGTGCAGCACAACGCTTGCGCCCGGCACAACACCGGCGCGGAGGTTGTGCACGTCGGCCGGGTCGCCACGCACCGGACCGCCGTCCAGGCTGAGCACGATGGGCGTGCGCGGGTGGGGAAGCAGACGGTCGGTGCCGATGGCCGCGTGCGCTCCAGACAAGACCAGTCCGCCGACAGCATCGACCCGCGCTTCGACCGCACCGACGAGAAAGAGCGCCAGCTGGTCCCCTGCTGCCGCGATCGTGCCGAACCGCAGCTCGGGCCCGGGCGCGGCGGAGCCGCTCATCCAGGTGGCCAGTCTTCGGGCCAGTGCTCTGCCGGGGTCAGGGCCGCCGACCGCCGCGCACAGCCCGAGGAACTCGCGCAGCGGTGCCGGATCGGAACAGCGCACTACGCACACGATGCCGGGGAATCGGCCCACGACACCCTCGCCTGCGCCGACTACTGCCCGCAGCCCGTCGAAGCTCACGGTGTGATCCGTGAGGCTCGTCGTCACTCGCATGCTGGCCAGTTTGCCGTCGAGGTCGCACACCGTAACTCAAATGACGCCTGTCAGGCGCTAACCGGTACGGCAAGAGCGACGGCCAGTTCACTTTCGCACCCCGTAGCCCGACCTCGCACACTGCGGGCCGGGTGTGAGGTCACGATATAGGGGTGCGAGGTCGCCCGCCTGGCGCGAGGCCTTCCCGCCGAGGTGCGAGGTCAGCTAGCGGGGTGCGAGGTCGTCCGCCTGGCGCGAGGCCTTCGCCGAGGTGCGAGGTCGCTACACGGGGTGCGAGGTCGTCCGCCCGGCGCGAGGCCTTCCGCCGAGGTGCGAGGTCGCCACACGGGGTGTGAGGTCGTCCGCGTGACGCGAGGCCTTCCGCCAGGGTGCGAGAGGTCGTCCGTCTGGGCGCTGGGCCGCGGCTTCGCAGGCCGGGCAGGCACTTCGCAGACCTTCATAGCCCTGGCGGGCCGCCCGTGGAGGGACGTAACTCGGCACGACCGGGCGAGACTCACCGATCTGTCGTCCGCGGTGCGGATCCCTGACTCTCGAGGGCCGCGGCCGGTGA
>CAWGYF010000001.1:0-33378 GCA_963826705.1 uncultured Actinomycetota bacterium | reverse complement strand
CCCTTACACCAAGCGCGCTCCTACGGCAGATTGTGGGCTTTGCGGACGAGGGTCACGATCTCGTCGAGCATCTCGGTCAGCCGGTAGTCCTTGGGCGTGAACACCGCCGCGACCCCGCGCTCGCGCAGCACCACCGCGTCCTCGGGCGGGATGATCCCGCCGACGATCACCGGCACGTCGAGGGCGCCTGCCGCGCGCAGCCCGTCGACGACGGCGGGCACGACCTGCAGATGCCAGGCCGACAGCACCGAAAGGCCGACGACGTGCACGTCCTCCTGGACCGCGGCCGAGACGATCTGCGAGGGCGTGAGCCGGATGCCCTGGTAGACGACCTCGAAGCTGACGTCGCGGGCGCGCACGGCCACCTGCTCGGCCCCGTTGGAGTGCCCGTCGAGGCTGGGTTTGCCCACGAGCATGCGCAGGCGCGTGCCCAGCGCGTCGCCCGTGGCCCGCACCCGTTCGCGGACGGCCACGATCTCGTCCAGCACCTCGCCCTGGGAGACGGCGGCCGAAACCCCCGTCGGCGCGCGGAACTCGCCGAACACCTCCCGCAGCACCTGCGACCACTCCCCCGTAGTGACACCCGCCTTGGCACACGCGATGGAGGCCTCCATGAGGTTGGCGTCGGCCTGCCCTCCGTCCTTCATGGCCCGGTCGCGCAGGCGTTCGAGCGCCGCGTCGACGGCCGCGGCGTCACGGCCTGCCCGCCAGGTCGTGATCGCCTCCACTGCGGTGGCCTCCACGGCGGGGTCGACGGTCTCGACCGCCGCGGCCCCGTCGGCCTGCAGCGGGCTGGGCTCGGTGGTCGTGAAGCGGTTCACGCCGACGACGACGGCCTCACCGGACTCCATCCGCCGCCGCCGCTCCGCCAGCGACCCGACCAGGCGTCCCTTCATGTAGCCGGACTCGACGGCCGCGACGGCCCCGCCCATCTCCTGCACCCTGTCGATCTCGGCCCGCGCCTGCGCCATCAGTCCGGCGACCTTGGCCTCGACGACCCGCGACCCCTCGAAGAGATCCTCGTACTCCAGCAGGTCCGTCTCGTAGGCCAGCACCTGCTGCATCCGCAGCGCCCACTGTTGGTCCCACGGCCGCGGAAGGCCCAACGCCTCGTTCCACGCGGGGAGCTGGATCGCGCGGGCGCGCGCGTCGCGGGAGAGGGTGACGGCCAGCATCTCCAAGACGATCCGCTGCACGTTGTTCTCCGGCTGCGCCTCCGTCAGGCCCAGGGAGTTGACCTGGACGCCGTAGCGCAGCCTGCGCTTGCCCACGTCCTCGACGCCGTAGCGCTCACGGGTGATCTCGTCCCAGAGGGCGGCGAGCGCGCGCATCTTGCACGTCTCCTCGACGAACCGCAGGCCCGCGTTGACGAAGAACGACATGCGAGCGACGACGTCGGGGAAGCGCTGCGGGGGCACCTGGCCCGCGTCGCGCACGGCGTCCAGCACGGCGATCGCGGTGCACAGGGCGTAGGCGAGCTCCTGCGCGGGCGTGGCGCCCGCCTCCTGCAGGTGGTAGCTGCAGATGTTGATCGGGTTCCACTTCGGGATCTCGGCCACCGACCAGGCGATCATGTCGGCGATCAGCCGGAGGCTCGGCGCGGGCGGGAAGACGTACGTGCCGCGCGACAGGTACTCCTTGACGATGTCGTTCTGTGTGGTGCCCGCGAGCGTCGCGCGCGGGGCGCCCTGCTCGTCGGCCACCGCGACGTAGAGGGCCAGCAGCCACATCGCGGGCGCGTTGATCGTCATCGACGTGTTGGCCTCGGCCAGCGGGATGCCGTCGAACAGCATGCGCATGTCGCCGATGTGGCTCACGGGCACGCCGACCTTGCCGACCTCGCCGCGGGCGAGCGTGTCGTCGGGGTCGTAGCCGGTCTGGGTGGGCAGGTCGAACGCCACCGAGAGGCCGGTCTGGCCCTTGGCCAGGTTGCGCCGGTAAAGCGCATTGCTGGTCGCGGCCGAGGAGTGCCCGGCGTACGTGCGCATCACCCAAGGCCGGTCACGATCATCATCGGTCGGAAACGGCACCGTTACCTCCGCCAGCTCGGAACCCTCCAGATCCTACTGGCGCGTAACCCCGGTTTCGGGCGACGGCCGTCACATCGGCGCACCGATCGGGTGCGGAGGACAATGCCCTGCGTGGACGATCCGCGCTTCCTCGGCCTGTTCGGCGGGCTCGTCCTGATCGGCGTCCTCCTGCTTCTTCTGCGCTGGACGTGGGGCACGGGGCGCAACCTGCGCATCCCCGACCCGAACGACCCCGTCGGCGACGGGCTGCTCGCTGAGGTCGCCCGCACTCCAACGGAAGCCGCCGCGCAGGTGCTGCGCTCCCGGCTGACCGCCGCGGGGATCCGCGCCACGATCGGCAGGCAGGGCGGCAGCTACCGGCTGATGGTGTTCGACGACGACGTCGGCAAGGCCAAGCTCGTCCTGCGGGTCGAATGACTCGGGCATGACGAGAGAGGCCCAGGTAGGGCGGTGCTCGGATGATGATCGCCGGTTATGGGACATGAAGGCCATATGTGGCGGGTATGTCCCAACCTCGCTGATCACGCCGCGGCGAGCGCGAGGGCGTCGCGGATTTCGGCGAGGCACTCGGCAGGCCGCGTGGTCAGATCGTGCCAGGTGAGCGCAGCAGCGTCCACGCGGCGCGGACGAGCGCGTTGCCCTTGCGTCTGTCGCTGCGGAAGCGGTCGGCGTCCACATGCCAAGCCCACCCGTCCACCTCAATCGCCACCTTGGCCTTCGCCGAACGCCACGTCGATGGTGTACGCCCCGAAGGACACGCCCACCCGCCAGCCGGTGATTCCGGCGTGTCGCATCAGCTGGATGAGCAGGCGCTCGGCGGCGGAGTCGGCGCGGTCCGCTGCGGCCGTGATCAGCCTGCCCGCCTCCGACGAGCCGTAACGGCCGATGTTGCGACAGAAGCAGCGGTAGAGCTCGGGGAACTGCACGTGGCGTTGGAGTACGCGGTCGAGGAACACCGATCCCTCGTCGAGCACGACTGCCGTCTCCAGTGCGGCGAGCGGCGCTGCGGCGACCCGCAGTCCACGCACGACGCTCAGGTCGACGCGGTGGAGCTCTCTACGCCGGATCTCGACCCGGGGCTGGGCTCGTGGCTTGCGCGGCACAGGCACCGTCACTTCAACGACGGCAGGCGTGGGCGCGGGCGGGCCGTGCCAGTGGGCGGCGGCTTGCCCGGTGAGGACGGCCTCTGGTCCGGCCCAGAGCAGTGCGGCCCGGAGGCGGCCTTCGGGGGTGAGCCGGTGACCTGCGACGAGGTAGACGCCCGGGTGCAGCCGCCGCCACGTTCGCGTCCAGCGCTGGACCGTGCGCTGCGGGACACCCGTTGCGACAGCTTGCGCGACGCTCACCACACCCGACTGGCGGGCGACGAGCTCGGCGAAGGCGACGGTGGACACGAGGTCAGCGTGCGCGGCAACTCCTCGCGGACGGGGCCGATCGGCGAAACCCGTCCCCTGCTGGCCGTTCCCTTGAGTCAAGTCAGACGCGGTGGTAGCGCGCGTCAAAGGCACAGAAGACGCCGTACGCGGCCAGGCCGAGCGCGACGAGAGCGAGCAGCCACGGGCCGAACGGCTGCTCGGCCAGCCCGCGCAGCGCGGCGTCGAGGCCGGACGACTTGGCCGGGTCGAACTGGAGGGCGGCGATGACAACCAGGATGCCGATCAGCCCGACCGAGATGCCCTTGGCGATGAAACCGACCTGACCTGTGCGCTCGACGACGGTGCGCTCCTTCTGGTCGGACGGTAGCGACATGTCGGAGACGAACTTCTTCTTCCAGCCCGCGTAGATCTTGCTGCCGCCCGCAACGATGATCCCGAGCCCGATGGCGCCGACGATCCACTGTCCGCCAGGAAGGCCGAGCAGACCCGCGGTGGCCTTCTGCTGGCCACCCCCGCCGCCCCCGCTCCCCACCGCGGTGGTGGCCGCCAGCACCGCGAGCGCTATGAAGACAACGACCTTGCCCGCGGCCGACGCGCGCTTGCGCAGCCGCTTCTTCTTGTCCGACTCGTAGCGGTAACCCCAGATCGCCAGCGTGAGCCGCCACAGGGCGATGGCGACGAACCCGACAACGATGACCCACAGCAGCACGCGGCCGAAGGTGTTGCCCGCGAGCTCCTGGAACGCCCCGTTCTGGCTGGCCTTCTGGTTTTCGCCACCGAAGGCGATCTGCAGCGCGATCCACGCGATCAGCAGGTGGGTGACGCCGTAGCAGAGGAGGCCGATCCGGACCCCGATCTCGACAGGTCTGCTATCGGCGGCAGCATGGGCGGAGCTGGCGGCTTCATGGGCGGAGCTGGCGGCGCTGGGCATGGGAGAAAGGTGACACGGACGGCAAAGGACCGCAGGCTGGACTACTCCACCCGGCCCAACCCAGAAGGGTGAGTCGCCCACCGCACCCCGCCGAGTCGCCCACCCCACCCCGGTGAGTCGACCACCCCACCCCGGTGAGTCGACCACCCCACCCCGCCGAGTCGCCCACCCCACCCCGCCGAGTCGCCCACCCCACCCCGCCGAGTCGCCCACCCCACCCCGGTGAGTCGCCCGGTTCAGCACGCTGAGTTGACCGCTCGTGTACGCCCCCGCCGTGCACGATCGGCCAACTCGGCGTGGCGAGACAGGCGACTCACCTGCTGGGTGGCGGGACCCGGCCCGTGCACGATCGGCCAACTCGCCGTGGCGAGACGCCCGACTCACCTCAGAGGGGGTCGTCCAGTACGCGGGCGACGTCCGCGCCGAGGCGCTGCAGGTTCTCCACGAAGCGCGGGTAGCCCCGGTCGATGTGCTCGACGTCCCACACCTGGGTCACGCCGTCCGCGCACAGGCCCGCGAGCACCAGCCCGGCCCCGGCCCGGATGTCGCTGGCCCAGACCGGCGCGCTGGACAGCCGCTCCACACCACGCACGACGGCGTGGTGCCCGTCCGTACGCGCGTCGGCCCCGAGGCGCACCATCTCGTCGACGAAGCGGAAGCGCGCCTCGAACACGTTCTCGGTGATCATCGACGTGCCGTCGGCCACGGCGGACACTGCGATCGCCATCGGCTGCAGGTCGGTGGCGAAGCCCGGGTAGGGCAGCGTGACGAAGTCGACCGCGCGGGGTCGGCCGTCCATCCGGACGGTGAACTCCTGCATGCCCGCCTCGGTCTCGGCCCCCGCGCTGCGGAGCTTGTCGAGCACGAGATCGAGATGATGTGGGTTGACGCCGCGCACCGTGACCTCGCCGCGGGTCATCGCCGCGGCAAACGCCCATGTCGCCCCGACGATCCGGTCGCCGATGACGCGGTGCTCCGTGGGCTGGAGCGCGGTGACTCCGTGCACGGTCACCGTCGAGGACCCGATCCCGTCGATCTTCGCGCCCATCTGGGTCAAGATGGCCGCGATGTCGACGATCTCCGGCTCGCGCGCGGCGTTGTCGATCACAGTGGTCCCGTCGGCGAGCACGGCCGCCATCAGGATGTTCTCAGTGGCCCCGACGCTGGGGAAGTCCAGCCAGATCTGGGCGCCGCGCAGGACGTCGGCGCGGGCGACGAGCCTGCCGTGCTCGATCTCCGTGGTTGCGCCGAGTTTGCGCAGGCCCGCCTGGTGCATGTCCAACGGGCGGGAGCCGATGGCGTCGCCGCCCGGCAGCGGGACGACCGCACGGCGACAGCGCGCGACGAGCGGCCCGAGCACACACACCGACGCGCGCAGCCGCGACACCGAGCGGTAATCCGCCTCCGCGCCGATCTCAGCCGGAACGTCGATGACGACGGTGTCGCGGTCGACCGTTACCCCGCACCCCAGGCTGCGCAGCACGTCGGCCATCAGCGGGACGTCGAGGATCTCCGGGCAGTTGGTGAGCGTCGTCGTGCCTTCGGCGAGCAGCGCCGCCGCCATCAGCTTGAGCACGCTGTTCTTGGCGCCGACCACGTCCACCGAGCCCACCAGCCGGGCCCCGCCGGTCACCGCGAAATGCTCTGCCACGACGGTCGACGCTATCTCCCCGTGTCTGGCGGGTTACGGTCCCCCCATGGCCGTGCACCTGACCAGGATCTACACGAAGACCGGCGACGACGGCACCACGGCGCTGGGCGACTTCAGCCGCGTCCGCAAGACCGACGTCCGGCTCGCGGCCTACGCCGACACCGACGAGGCCAACGCGGCGCTCGGGGTGGCGGTCACCCTCGGCGGGCTCTCCGCGGACGTGCTGGGACCGCTGCGGCAGGTGCAGAACGATCTGTTCGACGTCGGCGCCGACCTGTGCACACCGATCGTCGACGGGGCGGGCGGGGAGAAGGCGGAGCATCCGCCCCTGCGCGTCACCGAGGAGTACGTGACACGGCTGGAGGGCTGGTGCGACGCGTTCAACGAGCACCTGCCCACGCTGAGCTCGTTCATCCTGCCCGGGGGCACACCCGGCGGGGCGTACCTGCACGTGGCGCGCACAGTGACGCGTCGGGCGGAGCGGTCGGTGTGGGCGTTGCTCGCTGTCGACGCGGAGCGCACCAACCCGTTGACCGCGCGCTACCTCAACAGGCTCTCCGACCTGCTGTTCATCCTCGGTCGTGTCGCCAACCCCGGCGGCGACGTGCTCTGGCAGCCCGGCGGGCCTTCCGCTTCGCCGACGACCTGACCGCCAACGCCGTGCCCAGATGGCCAACTCGCCGTGGCCAGACGCCCGACTCACCGTGGCGGAGCGCCCGACTCACCGTGGCCAGACGCCCGACTCACCGTGGCGGAGCGCCCGACTCACCGTGGCCAGACGCCCGACTCACCGTGGCGGAGCGCCCGACTCACCGTGGCCAGACGCCCGACTCACCGTGGCGGAGCGCCCGACTCACCGTGGCCAGACGCCCCACTCACCGTGGCCAGACGCCCGACTCACCGTGGCCAGACGCCCGACTCACCGTGGCAGGACGCCCGACTCACCGTGGCCAGACGCCGGACTCACCGGTTACGACGCCACCCGGTAGCCCGCGGGGCCCGGAGGCGCCGACTCCAGCCACGACAGGAAGCCCATGAGCACACCGGGAGTCATGGCCAGCTCGATCTCGCGGTCACCCACCCGGCACCGCAGCACGGACGCGGCCTGCGGTAGCGCGTACACCTCCCCGGCCACGGGGTGGCGGCGCTCGACGATCTCCAGGCCGGTGCGGTCGAGCACTGTCGTGGCCACTGGGCGCAGTGAGGTCAGCCGGTGCCAAACGAACTCGTTGCCCTGGTAGCGCCCGACGCCGAAGTGCCAGCCCGCGGCAGCGTCCCGGGAGACGCGAGCGGGGCGGCGGCCTGGACCCTGTCGTCGCAGACAGACATCCACACCACCGCCCCGCATGAGGCGCACTCGCCGAAAGGCGAGGTATACGAGGCAGAGACAGCCCAGCAGCAGCAGGATGCCGGCGCTGAACGCTACCGCCTCCATCGCGCTGAGACGCCTTACTCGGCGTCCGCGGCTTTGAGCCGTACCTCGGCGCGGGCCGCGGCGGCCTCCCCTTCCGGCTCAGACGAGTCGGCCCGGTCGAGCGCCGCGCGAGCGCGCGCGACGTCGACCTCGTTCCCGATCTCCGCCGACTCAGCCAAGATCGTGACGCTCTCGGGCGTGACGTGCAGGAAGCCGCCGAGCACGGCCACCGTGGTGGGGTTGCCGTCGACCCCGTCGATCCGGACGATGCCCGCCTCCTCCAGCTGCGCGAGCGTCTGCTCGTGCCCCGGCAGGATGCCGATCTCGCCGACCGTCGTGCGCGCGAACACGAAGCTGGCCTTGCCCGACCAGACCCGGCGCTCCACGGCGACGAGCTCAACGGTCATCTCAGCCATTGTCTTCCAGCTTCTTGCGGTTGCGCTCCAGGTCCTCCAGGCCGCCGCAGAGGAAGAACGCCTGCTCGGGCACGTTGTCGAACTCGCCCTTGGCGATCTTGTCGAAGGACTCGATCGTCTCCTTGAGCGGCACGGTCGACCCCGGCTGGTTGGTGAACTGCTCGGCCACCAGCAGGTTCTGCGACAGGAAGCGCTCGATCCGCCGCGCCCGTCCGACGAGCTGGCGGTCCTCCTCGGAGAGCTCGTCGATGCCGAGGATCGCGATGATGTCCTGCAGGTCGGAGTACTTCTGCAGGATGCGCTTCACCTCGTTGGCGACGCGGAAGTGCTCCTCGCCGACGTACTGCGGATCCAGGATCCGCGACGTCGAGGTCAGCGGGTCCACCGCCGGGTAGATGCCCTTCTGGGAGATCGGGCGGGAGAGCTCGGTGGTGGCGTCCAGGTGGGCGAACGTCGTGGCGGGCGCCGGGTCGGTGTAGTCGTCGGCAGGCACGTAGATCGCCTGCATCGAGGTGATCGACCGGCCGCGGGTCGAGGTGATCCGCTCCTGCAGCTCGCCCATCTCGTCGGCCAGGGTCGGCTGGTACCCCACGGCGGACGGCATGCGGCCCAACAGCGTGGACACCTCCGAGCCCGCCTGGGTGAACCGGAAGATGTTGTCGATGAACAGCAGCACGTCCTGGTTCAGCTCGTCACGGAAGTACTCCGCCATCGTCAGCGCCGAGAGCGCGACCCGCATACGTGTGCCGGGCGGCTCGTCCATCTGACCGAACACCAGCGCGGTGTTCTCGATGACGCCGCTCTCGGTCATCTCCGTGATGAGGTCGTTGCCCTCGCGGGTGCGCTCGCCGACACCGGCGAACACCGATGTGCCACCGAAGTTCTGGGCGACGCGCTGGATCATCTCCTGGATGAGCACCGTCTTGCCCACGCCCGCGCCGCCGAACAGGCCGATCTTGCCACCTACCACGTAGGGGGTGAGCAGGTCGAGCACCTTGATGCCGGTCTCCAGCATCTCCGTCCGGCCCTCGAGCTGGTCAAACGCGGGTGCCTTGCGGTGGATGCCCCACAGCTCGCCGGTGATCTCGAGGTCGGGCGTGTCCAGGCACTCGCCCAGCGTGTTGAACACGTGGCCCTTGACCTGGTCGCCGACCGGCACCGAGATCTGCCGACCGAGGTCGGTCACCTCCTGGCCGCGGACCAGGCCGTCCGTGGGCTGCATGGAGATCGTGCGCACCAGGTTGTCGCCGAGGTGCTGCGCGATCTCCAGGGTCAGCGTCCTGGCCAGCTGCCCGACGGAGACCTCGACGGTCAGCGCGTTGTAGAGCTCCGGCACCTGGTTGCGCGGGAACTCGACGTCCACGACCGGGCCGGTGACGCGAACGACCCGGCCGGTCCTTGTCTCCGTGGCGGTCATCAGCTCTCACTTCCTGCGGTCACGAGAGCGTCGGCGCCACCGACGATCTCACTGATCTCCTGGGTGATCTGGGCCTGACGAGCCTGGTTGGACTCCAGGGTCAGCGTACGGATCAATTCGTTCGCATTATCGGTTGCGGCCTTCATCGCCCGTTGCCGGTTGGCCGACTCCGACGCCGCCGACTCCAGCATCGCCGAGAACAGCCGCGCCGCGATGTACTTGGGCAGCAGCGCGTCGAACAGCGCGTCCGGGTCGGGCTCGAACTCGTACAGCGGCTGGATTCCGGTCGACGGCTCGTCCTCGGTGTACTCGACGACCATGGGCGCCATCCGCTTGGCCCGCGGCGTCTGCGTGACCATGTTCTTGAACTGCGTGTACACCAGGTGCAGCTCGTCGACGCTCTGCTCGTCGTCCTCGTCGGCCATGAACGCAGCGACGAGCGTCCGCGCCGCCTCGGCCGCATCGAGGTAGGTCGGCTGCTCGGAGAAGCCCGTCCACGATGCCTCGACCTTGCGGCGGCGGAACCGGTAGTTGCTTACGCCCTTGCGTCCGACCACGTAGATGACCGGCTCCTTGCCCTCCTCGCGCAGCAGCGAATAGAGCTGCTCGGCCTCCCGCAGCACGTTGGTGTTGTAGCCGCCGCACTGCCCACGGTCGCTCGTAATCACGAGCACGGCGGCCTTCTTCGGGTCCTTACGCTCGACCAGCAGCGGATGGTCCAGCGCCGAGTTGCTGGCCAGCTCCGTCAATACCGCGGTGATCTGCTCCGCGTACGGCCGCGACTCCTCCACCCGCGCCCTGGCCTTCACGATCCGAGAGGTCGCGATCAGCTCCATGGCGCGGGTGATCTTCTTGATGGACTGCGTCGACTTGATGCGCCGCCGCAGCACCCGAATCTGTGCCGCCATGACCCGCTACCTCAGCCCTGCGCCTTGCGGACCTTGACGGTCTCCTGATCCACGTCGTCAGGGTCCATCGCGTCGGCCGGTGCCTCCTTGGGGGCGACCGAGGAGCCGTCGGACGCAGTAAAGCCCTGCTTGAACTCCTTGACGAGGCCCTCCAGCCGCTCGATGTTCTCGTCGGTCAGCTTGCCGGTGTCACGGATCTCGGCCAGCCCGCCCTCGGCGTTGCGCCGGACGTGGTCCAGGAACTCGCGCTCGAACTTGCCGATGTCGGCCACCGGCACCGAGTCGAGCTTGCCGGTGGTGCCCAGCCAGATGGAGATCACCTGCTCCTCGACGGGGTACGGCGAGTACTGCGGCTGCTTGAGCAGCTCGACCAGTCGGCTCCCGCGACCCAGCGCCGCGGCCGAGGCGGCGTCGAGGTCGGAGCCGAACGCGGCGAACGCCTCGAGCTCGCGGTACTGCGACAGGTCAAGGCGCAGCGAGCCCGACACCGACTTCATCGCCTTGACCTGCGCGGCACCACCCACGCGCGACACCGAGATGCCGACGTTGATGGCCGGGCGGACGCCCTGGTTGAACAGGTCGGACTCCAGGAACACCTGGCCGTCGGTGATCGAGATGACGTTGGTCGGGATGTAGGCCGAGACGTCGTTGGCCTTCGTCTCGATGATCGGCAGGCCGGTCATCGAGCCTGCGCCCAGGTCGTCCGAGAGCTTGGCGCAGCGCTCCAGCAGGCGCGAGTGCAGGTAGAAGACGTCGCCGGGGTAGGCCTCGCGACCCGGCGGGCGGCGCAGCAGCAGCGAGATCGCGCGGTAGGCCTCGGCCTGCTTGGAGAGGTCGTCGAAGATGATCAGGACGTGATTGCCTGCGTACATCCAGTGCTGGCCGATGGCCGAGCCGGTGTAGGGCGCGAGCCACTTGAACCCGGCCGGGTCGGACGCGGGAGCGGCGACGATCGTGGTGTAATCCAGCGCGCCCGCGTCCTCGAGCGCCGCGCGCACAATGGCGATCGTGGAGCCCTTCTGGCCGATGGCGACGTAGATGCAGCGCACCTGCTTTTTCGGGTCGCCGGACTCCCAGTTCTGCTTCTGGTTGATGATCGTGTCGACGCAGACGGCGGTCTTGCCGGTCTTGCGGTCGCCGATGATCAGCTGGCGCTGGCCGCGGCCGATCGGCGTCATCGCGTCGATGGCCTTGATGCCGGTCTGCAGCGGCTCGGAGACCGACTGCCGCTGCATCACCGAGGCCGCTTGCAGCTCGAGAACGCGCCGGTCCTCGGCCTCGATGTCGCCGAGCCCGTCGATCGGCACGCCGAGGGGGTCGATCACGCGGCCGAGGAAGGCGTCGCCGACGGGCACCGAGAGGATCTCGCCGGTCCGCCGGACCTGCTGCCCTTCTTCGATTCCGTCGTAGTCGCCGAGCACCACAGCGCCGATCTCGCGCTGGTCGAGGTTCAGCGCGACGCCGAGGACACCGCCCTCGAACTCGAGCAGCTCGTTGGTCATGGCAGAGGCGAGACCCTCGATGTGCGCGATGCCGTCACCGGTGTCGATGACGGTGCCGACCTCCTCGCGCGAGGTCTCGGTCTCCAGCGACGAGACATAGCCCGCAATCGCACTCCGGATCTCCTCGGAGGAGATCGTCAGCTCTGTCATCTCAGCCTCTCCCGCCCAGCCAAACCGCTGGCACCGCAGACGGACGGCCGTCCAGTTGGATTTCCACTAAGTGTCCTTTGGTTGGGGGTCAGCTCGGAAGGTTGCGGCGCGCGGCGGCCAGTCGGCCCGCGACGCTGCCGTCGATCAGCTCGCCGCCGACGCGGACGACTAGGCCGCCCAGCAGGTCGGGGTCGAGCTCGGCCTGTACGGAGATCGGCCTGCCGTAGAGGCGGGTGAGCGAGTCGGCCAGCCGCTGCTCCTGCTCGGCCGTCAACCGCACCGGCGTGCGGACGTGCGCGACGTAGCGGTCGTGCCTGCCTGCGGCGAGCTCGGAGAGCTCCTCTGCCGCCACGTCGAGGTGGCGGCTGCGCGGCGTGCGCACGGTCTGTTCCAGCAGCGTTGCGCTGACCGGCGCGACCTTCTCGCCGAGCACCTCGTGCAGCAGCCCGACGCGCTTCTCGACGGGTGTGGCCGAGTCAGACAGCAGCCGAGACAGCTCTGGCTCGCGATCCAGGATGCGGCCGAACCGGAACAGCTCGTCCTCGACGCGGTCCAGCGAGCCGTCCTTCTCCGCCACCCCGAACGCCGCGTTCCGCGCGAGCGTCTCGATCGCTTCGGCCAGGTCGCCAGCTTGCGACCAGCGCGAACTGACGAGATCGGAGACGACGTCCAGCGCCGGACGGCCGATCTTGCCGTCCAGGAGCCGGTCGGCCAGACCGCTGCGGGCCTGGGGCGGCGTCGCCGGGTCGGCCAGCGCCCGACGCAGCGAGCGCTCCCGGTCGAGCAGGCCGAGCACGGCGAACAGGTCGTCGGAAAGGCGGGAGAGCTCGCCTGCTCCGGTGCCGTCGATGTGCTCGTCGAGCCGGGCCGATGCCTCCGAGAGCGCCTCGCGGCTGGCGGACTGCAGTACGGACGCCATGTGTCAGGCCCCTTCCCCTGCTGCGACCTGGCTTCCCCGCGGCGACGGCAGGTTCTCGATCTCGGAAAGGAAGCTGTCGACCGAGGCGGTGCGGGCGTCGTCGTCGGTCAGCGTGTTGCGGACGACCCGCTCGGCCAGCTCCATCGACGCCCCACCCAGCTCGGAGCGCAACCCGCGCACAACTTGGTCACGCTGGGCGGCGAGCTGCTCCTGGCCGCGCTGGAGCATCCGCTCGACGTCGGCCTCGGCCTGCGCGATGAGCTCTTCGCGGATGCGGGTGGCGTCGGCGCGCGCGTCGTCGCGGATGCGGGCTGCCTCGTCCTCGGCCTGTTGTACGGCGTTGTCGAAGCGACTCTGGGCATCCTGGAGCTTCCGCGTGGCCTCCTCCGCCTCGTCGACCTGGCGCTGCACGTCGTCCTGCCGGTTCTTGACCATCTTCGTGATCAGCGGCAGCACGTAGCGCCAAAGCACGAACACGATGATCACGAAGCCGACGAGCTCGGCGATGAACTCCATCAGCGCTGCCCTCCTGCCGTCTGTCGCTCGTTCAGCTCGCTGAGGAAGCCGATGACCGTCGCGTCGTCGTAGGCGACCGGACGGCCGAGGATCCTGCCCGCCAGATCCGTGGAAAGGCCACCGATCTGGCCGCGCAGCTCCTGCACGGCCTGGCTCCGCTGCTCGGCGAGCTCCTCCGCCCCGCGACCGCGGATCTCGGCGACCTTCCGGTCGGTCTCGGCGCGCATCTCGTCGCGGATGCGCTGGGCATCCGCCCTCGCCTCGTCCTTGACGGCGGTGGCCTGCGCGCGGGCATCGGCCAGCGACGCGTCGTAGCGCTCCTGGGCCTCGGCGAGCTTGCGGACCGCGGCGTCGCGCTCCTCGGCCTGTTTGCGGTTCATCTCATCGCGCTCGTCCATCGCCTTGGTCAGCGGCGGCACCACGAAGCGGTAGAAGAAGAACAGGATCGCCAGGAAGATCAGAGAGACGACGATGATCGTGGCGTTGGGAACGAGGAAGTTCTGCGTTCCCGCAGCCAACGTCGCCGTGGTCGACGTCTCTGCCATGAGGTCGCCGCTCAGCTCAGTACGAACACGAAGAGCGCCATGAACGCCAGGTTGATGAAGTACATGCCCTCCACCAGACCGATGATCAGGAACATCGTCGTGTTCAGGCGGCCTGCGGCCTCGGGCTGACGGGCAACGCCCTGGATCACCGCGGAGCCCGCGAGGCCGTCGCCGATCGCCGCGCCGATCGCCCCACCGCCGAGGGCGAGCCCGCCGCCGATCATGGCCAAACCGAGGGTCACGTTTCCGGTGATCCCGGTTGCGGCCTGGGCCAGAACGCTCATGTCTCTCCTCATTCCTTTCGCGCCGCGGAGGCGGCACTCACAACGTCTGGTTCGGGGACGGTCGGACTAGTGGTGGGCAGCCTCGTCCTCGCTGCCCACCGCCTCACTGAAGTAGATCAAGGTGAGCAGCGTGAAGATCAGCGCCTGGATGACGCCGATGAACATGTCGAAGAGCTTCCAGATCGCATTGGGCGCCCACAGGATGTAGCTGGGCAGCAGCGCGATCACCGCCACCATGATCCCGCCCGCGAAGATGTTGCCGAAGAGCCGCAATGCCAACGACGCGGGGCGCGAGAGGTACTGGGTGATGAACTCGATCGGCGCCAGGAACGCGTACGGCTGAGTGAAGTGCCCGAAGTAGGCCTTCGCGCCCTTCGCCCTGATGCCCGCGACGTTGACCCACACGATCACCAGCAACGACAGCGGGTAGACGAGGTTGACGTCCGCCGTAGGCGGCGGGATCCAGTGCTCCGACGGCAGCGCGGCCAGCCAGTTGCAGGTCAGGATGAACGCGAAGAGCGTGACGCAGAAGCCGAGCACGCCACGCGGCGTGCGGACGCCCATGCCTTCCTTCAGCTGGCCCTGCACCCAGCTTGCGAGCGCCTCGAACGCCACCTGCAGCCCTGAGGGCCGACCCTTCGTCGCGCGCCTGGCCATGTAGTAGCCCAGGCCGCACACGATGGCGCCCGCGATCAGCGTGCCGATGATCGTGTCGAGGTTGAAGGTGAGCCCCAGGAACTCGCCTGTCCAATGCTCGCCTGGGGTGATCGTGCCGCCCTCAGCGGCGACGAGAATGGTGCTCATCCCTGATCGGTCATTTCTGTCGGATCTCCTTGATCAACGGCAGCATCGAGCTCACGATCGCGAGGAACTGGAAGAGGGCCAGCCCGCCGAACACGGCGATACCCGCCGGGCGGACCAACCATGCCACCCCGAGCGCCAAGACCGTGATCACGGCGAGGCGTCCGAGCACCGAGCCGGACAGGCGCGCCTTCGAGGGCCGGGCCGTGGCGAAGTGGGCGACCGACCGGACCGCGAGCCACATGTTCAGCGTGCCCAGCGCCACGCCGACGGCCAGGAACAGTCCGAAAAGGCCGTAGCCGAGCGCGACCAGCACCACGACGGCCACGGCCGTCACGATCCCGGCCATGATCGCGGATCGGCGGAACGTCGCGAGCGTGACGGGCGGGGTGTAGGGGGGCGTGCTCATCGTCACCGGCCGCACCTGCCCTTCACGAGTACCTCTTGAACTGCTTGACGACGTAGAACGTGGCGAGGGCTACCCCCAGAGCGAGGCCGATCATCGCGATGAGCGGAAACGTGCCTGTGACCAGATCGCCCAGCCAGCCGAGGCCGAAGCCGATCACGACGCAGAGGGCGAGTGTCAGACCCAACGAAAGGAGGTCGCCCAGCTCGGGGCCGCCGCCGTCCACCGGCCGGACTCAACGCCGACACGCCAGGCGTCGAAGTGACCGGGGGTTGGCTCTCACCAGCTTCTCCTCGCCTCGGCGCCAGAAGTGTGGTTCATCCCAAGGGGACAAACCAGGCCGATGACCGGCCCGTGACGGGGACGCTACCACAGGGTCACCGTCTCTCCCGCACCCCGTGACCTGCGAGAAACCGCTTCCGGACGATCGGTTTCTACACGCGGTGGCGCATCCGGGGTACAGCGGAGGCAAGTGCGGCGAGCAGGAGCCCGAACCCGACGGTCCAGAGCACCACCACGGCGTCAGAAATGAACGTGAGCGCCACCGCCCCGAACGCCAACACCGCCGCCCAGAGGTAGATCAGCAGCACCGCCCTTCGCTGGCTGTGACCGATCTCCAGCAGACGGTGGTGCAGGTGCATCTTGTCGGGCGAGAACGGGCTCATCCCCGCCCGCGTGCGGCGGACGATCGCCATCAGCAGGTCGAGCACCGGCACGAACAACACGGCGGCGAACACGATCAGAGGGGCCAGCAACGCGAGGTAGTCGCGCGGCGAGCCGACGACAGGGATCTTGCCTGACGCGCTGGTCGTCGCCGCGGCCAGCAGCACACCGATGAGCATCGAGCCGGAGTCGCCCATGAAGATCCGGGCCGGGTTGAAGTTGTGCGGCAGAAAGCCCACGCAGGCTCCGCCGAGCACGGCCGCGATGAGCGCGGGCGAGTAGTAGGACGGGTCGTTGCCGTACTTGAGGATCAGGCTGATCGCGAACGTCCCCGTCGCCAGCGCGCCGATCATCCCGATGCCCGCCGCGAGACCGTCGAGGCCGTCGACGAAGTTCATCGCGTTCACGAGCACGACGGTGAAGAGCACCGTCACCAGCATCCCCTGACCGGCGCCGAGCGAGAGGACCGAACCCGAGATGCCGGTGCCGCCGCCGCCGAACGGGATCCAGAACGTCGCCCACTGCACCCCGAAGATGATCAGGACCCCGGCCGCGGTGGTCTGGCCCGCGAACTTGGTCAGCGCGTCCAGGTCGTAGCGGTCGTCGAGGACGCCGACGCCGACCAGCAGCACCCCGGCCAGCACCGCGCCGAGGACCTCGGCCGAGCTGGTGTCGAAGGCCAGCCGCAGCGCGGGGAGCTGGTAGGCCATCGCGACGCCCGCGAGCACCCCGCCCAGCATCGCCACGCCGCCCCAGCGCGGGGTCGGTGTGACATGCACGTCGCGACCACGAGGCCAGGCCACCGCCCCGAGCTTGATCGCAAGCAACCGCACGGGGCCGACCAGCAAGAATGTGACCACCGCCGCCGTCAACCCCGCGAGTAGGAACTCGCGGATAGGCAGGACGAGCGTCGGCACGACCGATGACGCTACGCGCCCGGCGCGCCCGCCCCGCCCGCCCCGGCCCCCCAGGGTGAGTCGACCACGTCACCCCGCCGAGTTGGCCGATTCACCACTGCGGGCCGCCCGGAAACTGCGCACCCCCGACGGTGAGTCCGGCGTTTGACCCCGCCGAGTTGGCCGATCCACCACGGCAAGCCGCCCGGCAACGGCACACCCCGACGGTGAGTCCGGCGTTTGACCCCGCCGAGTTGGCCGATTCACCACGGCGAGCCGCCCGGCAACGGCACACCCCGACGGTGAGTCCGGCGTTTGACCCCGCCGAGTTGGCCGATTCACCACGGCGAGCCGCCCGGCAACGGCACACCCCGACGGTGAGTCCGGCGTTTGACCCCGCCGAGTTGGCCGATTCACGACGGCGAGCGGGGCGGAATCCGTTTTCGAACCCGCCCACCTCCCTCGTTGAAGAGCAGTGCTCTTGACCGCGTTCACTGCTCCGTATACCGTTCGCGGCATGAGCGCGGCAGGAGCCAGGGCGCGGGTCAGGGCTGAGCTGACGCGTGAGATCGCCGAAGTCGCCCGCCGCCATCTCGCATCGGACGGGGCAGCGGCGTTGTCATTGCGCGCCGTCGCGCGCGAGATGGGCATGGCGAGCTCCGCCGTCTACCGCTACTTCCCGAGCCGTGACGACCTGCTCACCGCGTTGATCATCGACGCTTACAACGCCATGGGCGAGGCGGCCGAGTCAGCCGACGCCGTGCTAGCCCGGGACGATCTTGGCCGTCGTTGGCAGGCCGCGTGCAACGCTGTTAGGACGTGGGCGTTGGCGCATCTGCAGGAATACGCGCTGGTATACGGCTCACCCGTCCCAGGGTATGCGGCACCGGAGGCGACGATCGGCCCGGCGGGTCGCGTCGGAATCGTCCTCTGCCGGATTGTGGCTGACGGCATCGCGTCCGGCGCTGTCGACGGCAAGACCGACGAGACCGGGCTCGACGCGACAATCCGGCAGGGCCTCCCCAAAGAGCTGGGACTGCCCGGCGACCCGACGGGCTCCGTTGCCGCGCGCGCCGTCCTCAGCTGGACAGGCCTCTTCGGGTTGATCAACTTCGAGCTGTTCGGTCATACGCACAACGTCGTCGTCGACGACGAGGCGTTCTTCACGGCATCGACGGCCCGCCTCGCCGCGCTGATGGGCCTTTCGATCTGAGCCCCGACAGGCTGGCCGCCGACTTCACAGACGGTGTGGTGTCTTCACAGATGGCCGGCCTTCTGTGACGACACGAGAAGGTGTGCGTAGTCAGGGAACCTCGGCGATCACGCTGCTGGGCCCTGTCGGCCGGGCGCTCTCTCTGCAGAAACGTTTCTGCATCACGTAAGGGGAGCCCTTGCCTCCTACCGCGCGGGTTGGACGGCGTGGCCCAAGACCTCAGACACCTGGTTCGCGGTCACCGCGCCTTCACGGAGAATCCGCGGCGTGTCGGCGGTGAGATCGACGATGGTGGACGCCACCGGGTCGCCCGACGGCCCGCCGTCGAGATAGACGTCGACGGTATCGCCCAATTGCTCCAAAGCCATGGTCGCGTCGCTGGCAGGCGGACTGCCGGACACGTTCGCGCTGGACACCGCCATCGGGCCGACGTCGCGCAGCAACTCCAGCGCCACCGGGTGCAGCGGCATCCGCAGCATCACCGTGCCCTTCGTCTGGCCGAGATCCCATGCCAACGACGGCGCATGCGGCAGCACGAGCGAGAGACCGCCCGGCCAAAACGCCTCGATGAGGTCGCGCGCCGCCCGTGGAACACCCAGGACGAGCCCGTCGATCGTCGACCACGACCCGACCAGCACCGGTACCGGCATGTCGGAGCCACGCCGCTTGGCGGCGAGCAGGCCGCGGACCGCGTCAGCGTTGAACGCGTCGCAGCCCAGCCCGTAGACCGTGTCGGTCGGCAGCACTACGAGGCGGCCACCGCGAGCGGCTCTGGCCGCCGCCGCCAAGCCCTCCGCGCGGGCGTAAGGATCGGAGCAGTCGTACGTCACAGCCACGCCGCGGAGACTACGGGGCGGCGATCCAGCGGCTGGTCGCACCGCCCGATCTGCCGTTCACCCTGGTGAGGAGGTGGGTTCACCGTGGCGGGATGGTGGACTCACCGGGGTAGAACGGCCGACTCGCGGTGGCGAGGTGCTGGACTCACCGGGGTGGGGGGGTCGACTCAGCGGAGGCCGGGGCGGGGCTCCTCAGCGGGGTTCGGGCGCGCGCGAGGCGGTGGCGTAGCGGGGGCGGCCGTTGAGGTCCCTGTGCTCCCTGACCTCGACGAACTCCGGGTGGGCGCGCAGGAGGGCGGGGACGGCCTCGGCATGGGTGTCGTCGTGCTCGATCGCCACAGCGCCGCCAGGACGCAGAAGCTCCGCCGCCCGCTCGACAACCGCCCGGATGATCTCCAGCCCGTCCGGCCCGCCGAAGACGGCGACCGCGGGGTCCCATGTGCCGACCTCCGCTGGGACGGGTGTGCCGTCAGGGACGTAGGGCGGGTTGCAGACGAGCAGGTCGACGCGTCCCGCCAGGTCGGTCAGGAGATCGGGGTCGCGAACGTCGGCGGCGTGCAGCACAACGCGGTCGCCGTGCTCGGCGACATTGCGCCGTGCCCACACCAGAGCACCAGGGTCGGCCTCGACCGCATGCACGACCGCATCGCGCCGCGTGGCCGACAGCGCCAACGCGAGCGCGCCCGAGCCCGTGCACAGGTCCACCACCAGCGGCGAAACAACGCCCTTGAGCGCCGTCAGCCCCCACTCCAGCAGGAGTTCCGTCTCAAACCGCGGAGTGAACACCCCCAGCCCGACGGCCACCTCGACCGGCCCGAGCACCGCCGTGCCGAGCAGATGTTGCAGCGGCTCCCGGGCGGCGCGGCGGGCGACGAGCGCGCGCACGGCGTCGACATCGGACCGGACGATCAGCGGGCGCAGCAGCAGCCGTCCACGCGGCACACCCAGCACGTGCGCGGCGAGTGACTCCGCGTCGAACCGCGGCGACGAGACCCCCGCCGCGGCCAACTCCCGCTCGGCCGTGGCCAACAATGAGCGCAGCGGCACGTCAGCGACCGCGTCCGCGCGCCTCGCGTCAGGCGCACTCACCGACGGCTGTCCCGTTCGCTGGGACGACGGTGGGCCGCGCGTGCCGAAACGGCGAACTCGGCGTACTGAAATGCCCGACTCGCCATGGCGGGATGCCGGACTCGGCGTGCCCAAACAGGCGACTCACCGGTCACTGGGCCAGCTGCTCGGTCCGGTCCGCTGCCGTGAGCGCCTCGACCACCGCATCCAGGTCACCGTCCAGGACGGCGCTGAGGTTGTGCGCCTTGTAGCCGACGCGGTGGTCGGAGATGCGGTTCTCCGGGAAGTTGTAGGTGCGGACGCGTTCGGAGCGGTCGACAGTGCGCACCTGCGAGCGCCGGACGTCCGACGCCTGCGCGGCGGCCTCCGCCTCGGCGAGGGCCTGCAGGCGCGAGCGCAGCACCTCCATCGCCCGCGCGCGGTTCTGCAGCTGCGAGCGCTCGTTCTGGCAGCTCACGACGATGCCGGTGGGCAGGTGGGTGATCCGCACGGCTGAGTCGGTGGTGTTGACGCTCTGTCCGCCGTGGCCTGAGGAGCGGAACACGTCGATGCGGAGGTCGTTCTCGTCGATCTCGACGCTCGCGTCGTCTTCGCCGGTGTCGGGGTAGACGAGTACGCCTGCCGCGGAGGTGTGGATGCGCCCCTGCGACTCGGTGACCGGCACCCGTTGCACCCGGTGCACACCGCCCTCGTACTTCAGGGCCGACCAGACGCCCTGCGGATCGGTGGCCCGCGAACGCACGACCATCGTGAGGTCTTTGACGCCGCCGAGGTCGCTGGCGACAGAGTCGAGCACCTCGACCTTCCAGCCGCGGCGCTCAGCGTAGCGCGAGTACATACGCACGAGGTCGGCCGCGAACAGCGCCGACTCCTCGCCGCCTTCCCCGGACTTGACCTCCATCACGACATCGTCGCCGTCGTGCGGATCGCGCGGGACGAGCAGCTGGGCCAGCCGTGTCTCGAGTTCGGGGATGCGGGCGGCGAGCTCGTCGGCCTCGGAGGCGAATGCCGCGTCCTCCGCGACGAGCTCGCGGGCGGCGCCGAGGTCCGAACGAGCGGATGCGAGCTCACGCGCCGCGCCGACGACCTGGCCCAGCTCGGCGTAGCGCCGCCCCAGCTTGCGGGCTTGCCCGGCGTCGGCGTGCACGGAGGGGTCAGCGAGGGCGCGCTCTAGCTCGGCGTACTCCATGAGCAACGCGTCGACCGTCGGTGCCGCCATCTCAACCCTCCTCGCTGGTGTCCGGACACGACGACGGCGCCCACCCTGGGGATGGGCGCCGCCGAGGAAGCTACTTCTTGCCGGGGGTCCGCTTGCCGTAACGCGCCTCGAAGCGCGCGACGCGACCGCCGGAGTCGAGGATCTTCTGCTTGCCGGTGTAGAACGGGTGGCAGGCGGAGCAGACCTCGACCGTGATAGACCCGCTGGCCTTGGTGCTGCGGGTGGTGAAGTGGTTGCCGCAGCCGCAGGTGACCTGCGTCTCGACATAGGCCGGGTGAATGCCTTCGCGCACGGGATTCCTCTCGATGTGGCCCCGGGTCCCCTTCGTTATGGGGTGAACCGGCGCCGGAGCGTGACAGTCCATTCAACCATCCGCCCCTGCTCAGTGTTCCCGGCAGGTCCTGGCGGCGGAACAGGCCGCGATGCACCCGGCGACACGGCGACGAGCGCACCCGGCAATTGGTTGTTGCCGGCATGATCGGCGAAAGTGGTGTCAACAGGGGCCCTGGTGCACTTCTCGCACCACTGCCAGCGATCACCGGCCCCAACGGACGCTACGCCACTGCCGTGCCCGGGCCACGTCCGCTCCCACACCCGGGCCGCAGTCAGCCCACTTCGCACCCCGCACCGGCACCTCACACGCCGCGCACAGGGTGCGACGTCACCCCGCGGCCTGCGCAGTCGGCCTCCGCGGGGGCCAGGTCACCCCGCAGGACCCGACTACACCCGCCTGCCCGGGCTGATCGGCGCCATCCGCACCCCAGCAACCCGCAACCGCTCACCCCCGGTGCGGCGCGCGGCGATCCATCTCAGCGCCGCGGCCCGCGACCTCCACCCCCACGGCTGAGCGGCGCGTGTCGACCAGCGCTCGCGCCCAACCAGGGCCACTTCGCAGACCGCGCACGCACGTCGCAGGGTCCACAGACCCTGCGAAGCGACAACGGACCCTGCGAGGACCCTGTCACGCCACGCCACGTGCCGCATTCGTCGGGCGCTCTAGGCCGTCAGTCGAAGTCGCCGTTGGGCGTGCTCTTGGCCACCTGCATCAGGAACTCGATGTTCGTGCGGGTCTTCTTCAGCTGGGTGAGCAGCAGGTCGATGGCCTGCTGGTCGTCCAGCGCGGACAGCAGCCGCCGGAGCTTGACCATCACCGCGTACTCGTCCGGTGCCATGATCAGCTCTTCCTTGCGGGTGCCGGAGTCGCCCACGTCGATGGCGGGGAAGACCCGCTTGTCGGCGATGCGGCGATCCAGCCTGAGCTCGGCGTTGCCGGTGCCCTTGAACTCCTCGAAGATCACCGTGTCCATCGTGGACCCGGTCTCGACCAGCGCGGTGGCGAGGATCGTCAGCGAGCCGCCGTCCTCGATGTTGCGCGCGGCGCCGAGGAAGCGCTTGGGCGGGTAGAGCGCGGTGGAGTCGACACCGCCGGACAGGATGCGCCCCGACGCGGGCGCCGCGAGGTTGTAGGCCCGGCCCAGCCGCGTGATGTTGTCCAGCAGCACGACAACGTCATGGCCCATCTCGACCAGTCGCTTGGCCCGTTCGATGGACAGCTCGGCGATCGTGGTGTGGTCGGTCGGCGGCCGGTCGAACGTCGACGCGATGACCTCGCCCTTCACCGACCGCTGCATGTCGGTGACCTCCTCCGGCCGCTCGTCCACGAGGACGACCATGAGGTGGCATTCCGGGTTGTTGGTGGTGATCGCGTTGGCGATGTTCTGCATGATCGTGGTCTTGCCCGCCTTCGGCGGCGAGACGATCAGCGCGCGCTGGCCCTTGCCGATCGGCATGACCAGGTCGATGACGCGCGTGGTGAGCTTGTGCGGCTCAGTCTCAAGGCGCAGCCGCTCATTGGGGTAGAGCGGCGTGAGCTTGGTGAACTCGGGCCGGTTGCGCGAGTTCTCCGGGTCTTGACCGTTGATCGAGTCGACGCGGACGAGCGGGTTGAACTTCTGCCGCGACTGCTCGCCCTCCCGCTGCTCACGCACCGCGCCGGTGATCGCGTCACCGCGGCGGAGGCCGTACTTGCGGACCACAGACAGCGACACGTAGACGTCGGTCGGACCCGCGAGGTAACCGGTAGTGCGGACGAACGCGTAGTTGTCGAGGATGTCGACAATGCCCGCGACGGGCAGCAGCACGTCACCCTCGCGCACCTCGGTGTCGACGGTGCCCTGGCTGCCTACTGCGCTGGTGCCCTGGCGGTCCCGGCCGCGGCGGCGGTCACGGAACCGGCGACCGCGGCGACCGCGGCCATCGCCGTCGTCGTCTCCGTCGTCGTCGGGCCGGTTGTCGCGCGGGCCCCGGTTGTCGTTGCCCCGAGTGTCGGTGCCCCGGGTGTCGGGCCTGCTGTCCGGGCGCGTGTCGTTGCCCCGGTTGTCGGTGCGACTGTCGGGCCGGCTGTCAGTGCGGTTGTCGGGGCGACCGTCGGACCGTCCCTCGCCGCCCCGCGTGTCGGGGCGGTTGTCGGCGCGGTTGTCGGGCCGGGTCTCCGCGCCACGCTGCTCGGCACCGCGGTTGTCATTGCCGTTGCGGCGCTGGACATCGCGCTCGGCGCGGCGGCTCTCCCTGGCCGGACGGCCGGTATCGACCGAGCTGTCGGCCGAGCTGTCGACGGGCGCATCCGTGCTGGTAAGCGCCTCGGTGGCCGCGGCGACGGCTTCGGCGGGCTCGGTGGCGGCGCCGTTCAGCTCGGCCCGGCGACGCTGGCGCTGGCGACGGCCGCCGCCCTGACCCTCCGCCGGAGCGGCGGGGGTCTCGGCAGCCGGGGCCTCTGCGGTCTCGGGCGCCGCGCTCGGCGTCTCGACCGCGGGCGCGGCGGCGGGCACGTCAACGCCCGGAGGGTCGACGGCAGGCGCCTCGGCGCTCGCTACAGAACCGTTCGTGGCGGGCTTGGGGTCCGGCGCGCCCGCGGGCCTGCTGGCGGCGCGGCGACGGCGGGTGGGTGCGGCAGCAGGTGCGGCACCATTGCTCGCGGCGGGCGCCTCGGCGGCGTCGGGCAGCGGGAGCTGGGCTGCGGGCGTCACGGGCGCTCCCGCCTGCCGCTCCTTGATCGCGGCGATGAGATCGCCCTTGCGCATGCCCGAGGTGTCGGGGATGTTCAGCTCCCCCGCGAGCTGGCGGAGCTCCGCCAGCACCATGCCGGTGAGGCCGCGCTTGCGCGGTGCGGCGGTGCTCACGAGATCGGTCTCGCTCAAGGTTGTCCTTCCTGACCTACCGGGCCGTGCCCGGGTCAGCGAATTCACTAGAGATGTCGGTGGACGGATCGCGGAAAGAGCGGTCGTCCCGACCGGCGGGACGGCGATCTTCGCGACTCCTCGCGGGAAGAGGCCGCTCGTCCGAAACCGGATCCGATCGAACCGAGTTCATTCGATGTGGAGTGCAGATTTCGGCCTGAGTGACCACGCGGATGACGCGTGGATCGCCGTTGCACTGTCGAGGGTAGACGTAACCACTGGTTGCGGCAACAACCCCCCACCGCGACACGCCTACGCCGTCTCGACGAGAACTCCCGCGGTGTCGATCGGCAACGGCAACGGGGTGAATCCGTGGAGATCGATGCCAGGCGGCACGACGCTGTCGGCGGTGAACGCGAGCACGGTGGGGCCCGCACCGGAGATGGCAGCGGGGATGCCCCGCTTGCGCAGCGCATCGACCAGATCGGCCGATTCCGGGTAGGCAGGGCGTCGGTAGCCCTGGTGCAGGCGATCCTCGGTGGCGGGCAGCAGCAGCTCGGGGCGCTGGGTGAAGGCCAACACAGAGAGTGCCGTGCGGCTGCCGGTGAAGGCCGCGTCGGCCAGGGGCACCCGATCGGGCAACAGCCCTCGCGTGGCGCTGGTCAGCGACTCCACTTCCGCGACGAACGCGACCGGATGGATGCCCGGATGCGCGTCGACGCGTACAGCGTGAAACCGGCCCTCGGTATTCCCTGGCGTCTGCCACGCGACGACGAACCCGCCGAGCAGGCTGGCCGCCGCGTTGTCAGCGTGTCCTTCCATACCGGCCGTCACCTGCAGAATCGTGTCGCGCTCCAGCGCAGTGTCGCGCCCGGCGAGGACGGCGGCCGCCACCGCTCCCCCTACGGCCGCCGCCGCGGAGCTGCCCAGCCCGCGCGAGTGCGGGATGGCGTTGCGGCACCGCATCCGCAGGCCGGGCGGCGCGTCGCCGGTGATGGCCCACATCGTGCGCATCGCGCGGACGACGAGGTGCCCGTCGTCGCAGGGCACCCGGCCTGCGCCCTCGCCGTCGACCTCGACGGCGACCCCGTCCGACGCGACCGACACCTCGATGTCGTCGTAGAGGCTGAGCGCGAGCCCGAGCGCGTCGAACCCCGGGCCGAGGTTGGCCGACGAGGCGGGCACCCGCACCCTGACCTCGGTGGGCCTACCCATGGGCAGGGCGCCTCTGCGCGCGCCGACCGGACTGCAGCAGGGTGACCCTGCTCCGACTGAGTCGCAGCAGGGCCACCCTGCTGCGATGCGAGCGCCGCCCCCACCCACCCATCAGCCCAGCTCCAGCGCCGACGCGACCGCGGCCGGGTCGAGCGGGACGACGATCGGCTCCGGCGCCCCCAACAGCGCGGTCTCAGGGTCCTTCAGCCCGTGCCCGGTGACCGTGCACACCACGAGCGATCCCCGCGGCAGCGTCCCGTCGGCCGCCGACTGCAGCAGACCGGCGACGCTCGCCGCCGAAGCGGGCTCGACGAACACCGCCTCGCGCGCGGAGAGCAGGTGGTACGCGGCGAGGATCTCCTCGTCGGTGACGGCCGCGAACAGGCCGCGGGAGGCGTCACGCGCCGTCATCGCCGCCGCCCAAGACGCGGGCGCGCCGATGCGGATCGCCGTCGCGATCGTCTCCGGGTTCTTCACCGGCGCGCCGTGCACCAGCGGTGCAGCGCCCGCCGCCTGGTAACCGAACATCCGCGGCGCGGCCGGGATGAGCCCGTCGGCCAGGTAGCCGGAGTAGCCCGCCCAGTACGCAGTGATGTTGCCCGCGTTGCCGACGGGGAGGCAGTGCACGTCGGGCGCCCGGCCCAGCTCGTCGCAGATCTCGTAGGCGGCGCTGGCCTGGCCCGCGATGCGCGTCGGGTTGACCGAGTTGACCAGTGCGGCCACGTCGTAGTCGGCGGCGGTCTTCCGCGCGAGCTCGAGGCAGTCGTCGAAGTTGCCGTCGATCGAGAGGATCCGCGCCCCGTGCGCCACGGCCTGGGCCAGCTTCCCCAACGCGATCTTGCCGCGGGGGACGAGCACGGCGCACGTCAGTCCCGCGCGGGCAGCGTAGGCAGCGGCCGACGCCGACGTGTTGCCGGTGGACGCGCACAGCACGCCCTGCTTGCCCTGCGCCAGCGCGTCGCTGACGGCCACCGTCATCCCGCGGTCCTTGAACGAGCCCGTCGGGTTCGCGCCGTCGACCTTGAGGAACACCTCACACCCCGTGCGCTCCGACAGATGCGGCGCGGGAAGCAGCGGTGTGCCGCCCTCACCCAGGGTGACGATCTGCCAGCCTTCCTCCACGGGCATGCGGTCCCGGTAGGCCTCGATCACGCCGGGCCATCGGGCGAGACGAGCGGTGGTCATCCGGCCACACCCTTCCGGCCGAGGTCCTCGACCCGCAGCACGCTGTTCAGACCGTGCACGATCTCCAGCCCGACGAGCGCGGTGACCGTCGAGGCGAGCGCCGATTCCAGCGCAACGTGCGTGACCACCACCAACCGGGCCGAGGTGCCGTCCCCGCCTGCCTGTTGCACCGCCGCGATGCTCACGCCGTGCCGCGCGAACTCGCCCGAGATCGCCGCGAGCACCCCGGCGCGGTCGGCGACGTCCAGGCTGACGTGGTAGCGCGTCGACACCGTGCCCATCGGGCGCAACGGCAGACTCGCGTAGGTGCTCTCCCGCGGTCCGCGCCCGCCGACAACGCGGTTGCGCGCCACGGCGACGAGATCGCCGAGGATGGCGCTCGCCGTCGGCGCCCCGCCCGCGCCCTGCCCGTAGAACATCAGCTGGCCCGCCGCCTCTGCTTCGACGAACACCGCGTTGAACGCCCCGTCGACGGCCGCCAGCGGGTGCGCGGCCGGGATCATCGCCGGGTACACGCGCGCCGAGACCGCCTCGGGATCACCGGTGCGCTCGCAGATCGCCAGCAGCTTGATCACGCAGCCCAGTCTGCGCGCCGCGGCGATGTCGGCGGCCGAGACGTCGCGGATGCCCTCGCAGTGCACGTCCGCCGAGGTCACGCGGGTGTGGAAGGCCAGTGACGCGAGGATCGCCGCTTTGGACGCCGCGTCGTAGCCGTCCACATCGGCGCTCGGGTCAGCTTCGGCGTAGCCCAGCCGGGTGGCTTCGTCGAGCGCGTCGGCGTAGCTCGCGCCGGTGGCGGCCATCGAGGAGAGGATGAAGTTGGTGGTGCCGTTGACGATGCCCGCCACCCGCCGGATCCGGTCGCCCGCCAACGACTCCCGCAGCGGCCGCAGCAGCGGGATCGCGCCCGCGACGGAGGCCTCATAGTAGAGGTCGGCGCCGGAGGACTCGGCGGCCTCGGCGAGCGTGGCGCCGTCCTCGGCCAGCAGCGCCTTGTTGGCGGTGACGACGGACTTGCCCGCCTTCAACGCCTCCAGCAGCCAGGTGCGAACGGGCTCGATGCCGCCGATCACCTCGACGACGACGTCCACGTCCGGCCGCGTGACCAGCGTGGACGCGTCGGTGGTGAGCAGCTCCCCCAGCTCGGGATGCCGGTGCGGGCGCCGCACAGCCACCCCGACCAGCTCGACGGGTGCGCCCACGCGAGCCGCCAGGTCGTCGGCCTGCTCACGCAGCAGCCGCACGACCTGCGCCCCGACGGTGCCGCAGCCGAGCATCGCGACGCGGATCGGCCGTGGAGCGCCAGACGACGACCTCGCAAGCTCGGTCACAGTGTCGGACGACGACCTCGCAAGCTCGGTCACAACGCCGCCTCCAGCCGGAACTGATCCTCTTCGGTCTCCCGGCGCAGCAGCACACGGGCCACGCCGTCGCGCACCGCGACGACAGCGGGACGCGGCAGCCGGTTGTAGGAGCTGGCCATCGCGTAGCAGTAGGCGCCGGTGGCGGCCACGGCGAGCAGGTCGCCTGGCGCGAGGTCGGCGGGCAGCCAACAGTCGCGCACGACGATGTCCCCGCTCTCACAGTGCTTGCCGACGACGCGCGAGAGCGTCGCTTCGCCGGTGCCGTCGAGCTCCGAGGACCGCGACACCAGCCTGCAGTCGTAGACCGCGTCGTACAGCGCGGTGCGGATGTTGTCGCTCATGCCGCCGTCGACGCTGACGTAGCGCCGCCGCGCGGCGCCGCCCAGCGGGACGTCCTTGAGAGTGCCCACCTCGTACAGCGTGACGGTGCCCGGTCCGGCGATCGCGCGCCCCGGCTCCACCGCGATGTCGGGGACGTCCAGGTCGGCGGCGTGGCACTCGCGCTTCACGATGGCGCGCAGCTCGTCGGCCAGATCGAGGACGGCGGGCGGCGTCTCATCCGCGCGGTAGGCGATGCCGAAGCCGCCGCCGAGATCCAATGTGGTCAACGCCGTGAGCGCGGCCGACCCGTGCTCGCGGTGCAGCGTCGCGAGGAACCGGACAACGCGGTGCGCCGCCACCTCGAAGCCCTCGGTGTCGAAGATCTGACTGCCGATGTGGCTGTGCAGCCCCTGAAGCGAGAGCCCGTCGGACTTCAGAACGCGGGCGACGGCCTCGGCCGCGTCGTCGGGCAGGGAAAAGCCGAACTTCTGGTCCTCGTGAGCGGTGGCGATGAACTCGTGGGTGTGCGCCTCGACCCCGACCGTCACCCTGATCATGACCGGCGCGACGACGCCGCGCTCCCGCGCGATCGCGTCCAGTCGGACGATCTCGTGGAAGGAGTCGAGCACCACCCGTCCGACGCCCGCCTCCACGGCCGCGACGAGCTCGGCGCTCGACTTGTTGTTGCCGTGCAACGCGATCCGCTCGGCCGGGAAGCCCGCCCGCAGCGCGACGGCCAGCTCTCCGCCGCTGCAGACGTCCAGCGACAGGCCCTCCTCGGCCACCCAGCGCGCGACCTCCGTGCAGAGGAACGCCTTGGCCGCGTAGTGCACCGACGAGGCCCCGAAGGCGGCGGCGAACTCGTGCGCCCGTGAGCGGAAGTCGTCCTCGTCCACCACGAACAGCGGCGTGCCGTAGGTCTCGGCCAGGTCGCGCACGTCGACGCCCGCGATCTCCAGAGCCCCCGACGGGCCGCGGCGGGCGTGGCGCGGCCAGACCTCGGGCGCCAGAACGTCGAGCTCCGCGGCGTCGACGGGGCGTGGTCCGGCCGTCTCGGATGCGGTCGCGATGCCTGCGTGCAGCGGGCCTGCCGGATGCGCCCTCACCGCAGCCCCCCGCGCGCGCAAAGGGTGCCCTCGTGCGCGGAAAAGGTGGCCCTGGCGGCTTTATGCGCGCACGGGCGGTGCAGGCTCACATCCGCTCCGGCGCGCTGACGCCCAGCATCGCCAGCCCGTTGGCCAGCACCTGCCGGGCTGCGACACATAAGGCGAGCCGCGCGCGGTGCAGCTCGGTGATCTGCTCGTCGCCCATGGGCAGCACGCGGCAGGCGTCGTAGAACTTGTGATAGGCGCTGGCCAGCGTCTCGAGGTAGCGAGCAACCCGGTGCGGCTCCCGCAGCTCGGCCGCGGAGGCGACGGCGCTCGGGAACTCCCCCAGAGTGCGGATCAGGTCGCCCTCACGCGGGTGCTCCAGCAGCTCGAACGCCGTGCCCGGGGTGACCCCGAGATCGGCCGCGTTGCGGGCGAGCGACGCTAGCCGCGCGTGGGCGTACTGGACGTAGAAGACCGGGTTGTCGTTGCTGCGCCGCACGAGCAGGTCGAGGTCGACGTCCAGTGTCGAGTCGACCGACGAGCGGATCAGGGAGTAGCGCGCCGCGTCGACGCCCACCGCGTCGACCAGGTCCTCCATCGTGACGACGGTGCCCGCGCGCTTGCTCATCCGCACCGGCTTGCCGTCGGCGACGAGGTTGACCATCTGTCCGATGAGCACCTCGACGACGGCCGGGTCGTCCCCGAGCGCCGCCGCGGCGGCCTTCAGCCGTCCGATGTAGCCGTGATGGTCGGCACCGAGCATGTAGATGCACAGGTCGAAGCCGCGTGCGCGCTTGTCGAGCAGATACGCGATGTCGCCCGCGATGTAGGCGGGCTGACCGTCGCTCTTGATGACCGGACGGTCTTTGTCGTCGCCGTACTCGCTGGAGCGCAGCCACCACGCCCCGTCGGCGAAATAGAGGCTGTTGGAGGCCTTGAGCCGCTCGACGGCCGCGTCGACGGCGCCGGAGTCGTGCAGCGACTGCTCGTGGAACCAGACGTCGAAGTCCGTGCCGAACGCGTGCAGATCCGCCTTGATCTCCTCGAACATCAGCCCGACGCCGACCCGCCGGAAGATCTCGTCCCGATCGGGTGACGTGAGCGCGTCGGGCACGACGGCCAGTACCTTCGCCGCGATCTCCGCGATGTAGTCGCCTGCGTAGCCGTCGTCCGGAGCGGGCTCGCCGCCCGCCACGGCGACCAGCGACCGGACGAAGCGCATGATCTGGCCGCCTGCGTCGTTGAAGTAGTACTCGCGGGTGACCTTGGCGCCGCGGGCGGACAGCACACGGCCCAGCGCGTCGCCCACCGCCGCCCAACGGGTGCCGCCCAGATGCAGCGGGCCCGTGGGGTTGGCGGAGACGAACTCCAGGTTGACGTTGCGCCCGGCGTACTCGTCGCCGTTGCCGTACGCCGCGCCGCCCGCCAGCACCTCGGCGACGATCCCGCCCCGGGCGTCGGCCTGCAGGCGCAGGTTGATGAAGCCCGGCCCGGCGATCTCGGCGCTCGCGATGCCGTCCTTTGTGGCCAGCTCGCCTGCCAGCCACGTGGCGAGCTCGCGCGGCGACACCCCGGCCTTCTTGGCCGTGCGCAGCGCGACGTTGGTGGCGTAGTCGCCGTGCTCGGGGTTGCGGGGCCGCTCGACGCCCACGTCGTCGGGAAGCGCCGCGGCGTCCAGGCCTCGTCGCGCCAGCACGTCAGAGGCGGCGGCACGGACGAGGTCGGCGAGCAGGGCAGGGGTCACTGCTCAAGTCTAGGAGGTGCTGCTCAAAGGTTTCTCAGGTGCCGCTCATACACTCCGTACATGGCCAGTGGCAAGAACAGCAGGACGGTGCGCCAGGCACGGGCCGCCGTCGTCACGAGGCGGTCGACGCCATGGGGCATGATCGCGGGCATCCTCGTCGTGGTGCTGTTCGCAGGCGGGATCTTCGGCTACTACGTGCTGCAGAACAACGCGAAGCAGGCGGAGGCCGCCGCGCTAGCCGAGTTCACGCCGTCGGACACGAACAAGGATCCATCCACCAAGATCCCCGGCGTCGTCACCCAGACCTACGCGGGCGCGCAGCACGTCCAGCCGAACCAGACGGTGGCCTACACGCACAGCCCGCCGTTCGGCGGAACCCACGACGGCTACTGGGCGGCGTGCAACGGCGTCGTCTACACCACGCCCGTGCGCAACGAGAACATGGTGCACGCGCTGGAGCACGGCTCGGTGTGGATCGCCTACAACCCCGACAAGATCACCGGCGACGCGGTGAAGACGCTCGCCACCAAGATCGGCGGGCAGCCCTACAGCCTGATGTCGCCCTACCCCAACCTCGACCAGCCGATCTCGCTGCAGTCCTGGGGCCACCAGCTCAAGCTGTCGGATCCGAACGACCCGCGGATCGACGAGTTCATCCAGTCGCTGCGCACCAACCAGTACGCCTATCCCGAGCCGGGGGCGAGCTGCCAGGCGCTCGGGCCGGGTCAGTTCGACCAGGACAAGCCCCCGCCGTACCAGCCCGCGCCACCGGTCAGCGCCGTGAACAACACCACGGTGATGCCCGAGGTGATCGCGGGGGCCCAGGGGGTCACCCCGGACGCGGCCAAGGCGCCGGGGCAGTGACCGGGGTGCGCACCCTTCCGCCAGTGGATGACCTCCCGCCCGCCGACGAGACGGACGTGCGCGAGCCACGTTGGGTGCGCCCGTTCATCGTCGCCGCCGCGGCCCTGGTGCTCCTGCTGGTCGGCGCCACCGGCGGGCTGCTCGTCGGCCGGTCGGGGCAGCCCACGATTCCCGCTGCCGATTCGGTGGACGTCGGGTTTCTGCAGGACATGAGCGTGCACCACACCCAGGCCGTCGAGATGGCCTCGTGGGAGCGGGACCACACGGCCGACCCGCAGCTGCGCCAGCTGGCTTACGACATCGAGAGCACCCAGACCGGCCAGATCGGCCGGATGCAGGGGTGGCTGGAGCTGTGGGGGGCATCGTCGCAGCCGGTCGGACGGCCCTACATGACGTGGATGGCGGCCTCCCCCACCGGCGCGCACGACCACACCGTCACCGCGGCGGGCGTCACGACGATGCCGGGGATGGCGAGCGCGGACGAGCTGAAGAAGCTGCGCTCGCTGTCGGGTAAGGACCTGGACGTCTACTTCCTGCAGCTCATGCTGCGCCACCACCAAGGCGGGGCGACGATGCTGAGCGACGCGGCGCAGAACGCGTCACAGGAGCCCGTGCGCAACCTCGCCGCCCAAATGCTCAGCGCGCAGACGGCAGAGGCGCAGTACCTGACGCAGTTGCTCACCGCGCGCGGCGGCACACCCCTCCCGTTGTAGGCCCGGCCGACGTGGCGGACTTGGCGGCGCATCCGACCACCTCGCAGACGTCGGGGCGTTGTCGCTATCGCTGAGCGACGTCGGCAGGAGCGTCCCCTGCTCGCTGGCTGATCCCCACCCATCGGTTGGCCCGGCTGACGCCCGGTGAGGTGTAAGCGCCCGAGATTGCCGCCACGGGGGTTCGCCCGCGGTCAAACCCCCGTGATGGCAATCTCGGGCGCTCGTGACCCGAACGGGACCGGTCCCGGAGCGCGGGGTCCGCGGCGCTGACGCCCCCGCCGTCGTGATCAGTGGGGTGCGCTAGGGTTTCGGGGCAGTGGCCCCCGTAGCTCAGGGGATAGAGCACCGCCCTCCGGAGGCGGTGGCGCAGGTTCGAATCCTGCCGGGGGCACCCAGGTCAGACGGCTGGTCCGAGCGGGTGGACCGGTTCGCGTGGGGCCAATCGTGGTGCGAGTCGTCCTAACCTCGCACCATGACCAGTGCCCGCCAGCGTGGTGAGATCGAGACGCTCGCCAGCGGCTCTCTGCGCGTCAAGGTCTATGCG